>CAVUYK010000007.1:0-469128 GCA_963745655.1 Terriglobales bacterium
GTCCCTGGGCTTGCGCTGCCCTTCCCGCAAGTCGAGCAAAGCCAAAAATGGCTCTGGGTCCGCGCCGAAGGCGTCCTTGATTTGTTCGATCACTTCGCGTTTGGCGAACTTCGCCTCCACGCCCGAAAGCAGCAACGCGTGCCGGAACAGCACGCAGAAGGTGGATAGCGAGTCGGCCAGCAACCGCCGCAGCAGATCCTTGTCCGAAAGCACGCCGGCGGCCTTCTGGCGCAATCGCAAAAGCTTGGCTCTCAGTTCGTGTTCGACTTGCGCGCGGTGGAACGAATCGTCCAATACCAGATCGCTCACCACGTCGCGGCCGGCCAGCAGCCGGTTGCGTTCCTTGATGTCGTGAAACTCGATGGCGAAGCAGTCGGTCGAGGTGCGGACCTCGTGTTCGCTCAGAAGCAGCGGAGAGGGATTCCCGCGCCCGCGCCACCAATGGAAAATCGGCTCGGCTTCACCTAGTTCCCGGGGGGTCACCTGCGAAAAAACGCAGAGAATGTTTAAGTCGGAAAATTTGGCCTGGTGATCTCCCGCCGCGGCCGAGCCGTACAGCACTACCGCCGTCAGGCGGTCGCCGAAAGTCTTTTGAAGTTTCTCCACCAGTTGATTCAAATCGCGTTCCATTTAGTGCGCCTCACCAACTGCCCGATGCGCCTCCGCCGCCGGAGTCGCCTCCCCCAAATCCGCCAAAGCTATCGCCCGAATCGTAACCACCAAACCCACCACCGCCGCCGCCGAGCCCGCGCCCCATCATGTTGCCGAGCAGCATGCCGGCGAGCAGTCCACCGAACCCACCGCCGCCGCGGCCTGAGCCTCCCGCGCTCAATAGCCAGATGAGCACCGCGATGCCGCCCAACACCATCCACCAGGGAAAGTGCTGTTCGCGCTGCAATGCGCGCCGCCGCAAGGGAACCGTTTTCAGTTCCACGCCCTTGGCGGAGGCGACGCGCGCGCCGATGACTTGCGCCGCCGCCATCAACGCTTCTCCGTAACGTTTCTCGCGCAGGGCGGGAGCCATCTCGCGCAGGACGCTGCCGTCGAATCCGTCCGGAAGAATCGGCTCCAGGCCGTAGCCCACTTCCAGGCGCGTCCGGCGATCCTTGACCACCACCAGCAGCAGTACGCCTTCGTCCTTGCCCTTCTTGCCAACACCCCAACGGCGGTAGATGGAGTTGGCGACATCCTCGATTGGTTCGCCGGCCAGCGTGTCCAGCGTCACCAGTGCCATCTGCGCCCCGGTGGAATCCTCGACGCCGCGGCAATACCGTTCCAGTTGGACGCGGCTGGCTGGGTCGACCACGCGCGCGAAGTCGCTTACGTAGCCTTCCGGTTTGAGCGCGGCGAAATCCACCGGCAGCGCCGCGGAAACCAGCGCCAGCGCGACAAAGAGCAGCCTAAGCAGAAACCGCATGGAGTAATCCACAGTGTACTACCGCGAAACCGGGACAGTCAGCAATTTCACCATTTCCGCCAGTGCAATTTCGATCCGCTCCTGCAGGCGCTCGGTGGCGGAAAAGGTGAAATTGCTGACTGTCCCGGTTTTCTAGCACGAGAGTTCTTCCCGGCCGATCTTCACTCCGGTCAGGTTGCCCAGCACGGTCAGCGCGATGCGGCGCGAGTCGAACAACTCCCGAGCCACGCGCGCCACGTCGGCCGCGGTGACGCGCTCGATGCCTTCCAGCATCTCGTCCAGTCCGAAGAACCGGCCGAAGTAGAGTTCCTGCCGGGCCAGGTTCGCCATGCGGCTGGAAGTGGATTCCAGGCTGAGCATCAACGAGCCCTTCAGATGGTCCTTGGCGCGCCGCAACTCCTCTTCGGGAATTTCGTCCGCCCTTGAGGGCGCGAAATTCTTCGAGCGTGCATTCCACCACCCGGCGCAGCGTCTTGGCCGAGGTTCCGGCATACACCACCAGGCAGCCGGTGTCCCGGTAGAGACTCAATTCGGAGAACACCGCGTAGGCCAGTCCGAGCCGCTCGCGGATCTTCTGAAACAAGCGCGAGCTCATGCCCCCACCCAGCAGCACGTTCAGCACGTAGCAGGTAAACCGGTTCTCGTGCGTGAGCGGATAGGACGGCACGCCCAGGCACACGTGCACCTGCTCGAGCGACCGTTTGTTGCGGATGGTGAGCCGCGCATGCGTGGCCGGCGCCGATTCGGGGGCCGCGGCATCGGCCGTGGGCAGAGAGGCGAAGTACTTTGCCACCAACTCGACCAATTGCGCGTGCTCCAGGTTGCCGGCGGCGGTAATCGCGATGTTGCCGGGCACGTAGTGGCGGCGCCAGAAATCCTCCACCATGCTCCGGTCGAAACGCGCGATGGAATCCTTGGTCCCCAGGATGGACTTGCCCAGCGGATGGCCGGTCCAGAAATTCGAGGAGAAAATCTCGTGAACCAGGTACTCCGGGTTGTCCTCCTCCATCTTCAGCTCTTCGAGGATCACGCCTTTTTCTTTCTGGATGTCCTCGGGCTGGAACAGCGGGTTCAGCACCAGGTCCGCGAGAATGTCGAAGGCGATGGGCAAGTGCTCGTCGAGCACTTTGGTGTTGAAACTGACCAGTTCCTTGGCGGTGAAGGCGTCCAGGTTTCCGCCGATCGAGTCCACGCCGCGCGCAATGTCCTCGGCCGAGCGGTGGTGAGTCCCCTTGAACAGCATGTGCTCGAGGAAATGGCAGATGCCGTTCTCCCCGGTGTTTTCGCGGCGCGAGCCGGCGCCTACCCACACGCCTACGGAAACGCTGCGCACATGCGGCATTTGCTCGGAAACGATTCGGATGCCGTTATCCAGCGTTGTACGCCGAATTCCAGGAGGTACTTCAGTGAAATTTGGCATGCCAGGTGATGTGGGGGCCTAACTCCTTTGTACCACACGCCGCCCGCGCCGCCCGCCGGGAGCTTGAAAACCACGCTGGGCGGCTTCCCGGCCCCAATCGTCTTCAGGGGCGCCGGTTACGAGGCAGACGGGTGAAACCGCTCTCTCACGGCGAGCGGCCCGGTAAACGGAGGATCGGTGGGACAGGCCTTCAACCTTTCCGGGCCATGCGCTTGATCTTGTTGAAGGTGTAACGGATGAGGCCCTGCGGATGCGGGTCAGGCACTCGGCCTGGGCCGCCGAGCAGTGGTTCGCAACGAAGCTGAAGGCTTGTCCCCGACCGATCCAGGCCCCCAAGTCGAATGTGGAGAGCGGATTGGCGGCCACATCGGTGGTGGTTCGATCATCCATATCGTTTCCTGACGACCGCTTGGACCCAAGCGGTTTGCGCGGCCGGCGCTATTGAACCTGAAGGACTTCCGGCGCGACGGCCGCGTGGGTCCAGGCGGGGAAGGGGGCGAACCGATCGAAGCAAATCCCCGCCTGGCCAAAGGTTCTCGCACCTCCGTCTACATGTTTGCACGAGGGTTGCGGGAGGCCCCGACGGGAGACGACGGCAAAGGCCGGGAGGAGCAATAGAATCAAGCTACTAAAAAAGTATGCGGAGTTGTGAACGTGAACCGGGCGGCCAGCGTTTGCTTTCCTGGCTTTCCTCCCCGGGGACAGGCAGGTACTGGACTCTCCCAGAACGGCATCTGGACCGCGAACGGCAGAAGTCCGGGAGGGCAACGACATGTCCACGGGGCACGGGGATCCCCGGTCGCAAAGCGTTTAGCGCGATCTATCGCTTTACAGCAGCTCCCCGAGTTGGTCGACGGTCAGTTGGCAATCTCGGAGGATTTTGTGAAGGAGGCCGGGGCCGATGGTTTCGCCGGAGTGCGCGGGCACAACCGTGCTGCGGCCATCCTCGTGACGCAAGAAGTGGTGGCTGCCCTTGACGCGAAGAACGCGAAAGCCTCCCTTTTTGAGGGCAGCAATGAGGTCAGGACCAGTGACGCGGGGAATCCGGCTCATGCCGCGATGGTCACGCGCTGGATGCCCACAAACTCCAAATCCTGTTCCGGCGCACCCTCGACTTCCAGACACAGCTTTATGGCTTCGCGGATGCGGTCGGTGACCTCGTCGAGGGATCGCGCTTGCGTATGGCACGCGGGTATCTGCGGTACTGAGGCTACGTAATAGCCCTCCGCGTCGCGCTCAATGACAACATCGAACTGGCGTGGCACCGGGTGTGTCCTCGCCTTCTATTGTAGACCGCTTTGCGCTGCCTCGGACGGCCGACGGGCGGGCGTTTCCGCCGGAGATTCGACAGCCGCTCACCGGTCACCTGGTGGCTGTGTGCGGCCTCGTCTGGCGGCACCCGCTTACTCCATGCTGCCGGCGGCGCGGTACATGGCCAGGATGTTGTCGATGGGCGTGTCGGGCTGGAAGTTGTGCGAGGGCGCCAGGATCAGGCCGCCCGCGGCGCCGATGGTTTCGATGCGATCGCGAATCAATAGCGCGACTTCTGCCGGTGTTCCGAACGGCATGAGACGCTGTGTGCTGACGGTGCCGTGCAGGCAAATGTCCTGGCCGAACTCCGCCGCCAATTCGTTCGGCGCCATGCCTACGGCTTCGGGTTGAATCGTATCGTAGATGTCCAGGCCCACATCCACAAAGTCCGGCCAGAGGGCCCGCGTCGAGCCGCAGGAGTGCAGCATGAGCTTGGCGCCGTGCCGGTGCGCCAGGTCGGCCCAGGCGCGCAGCTTGCCCTTGAACAGCTTGCGCCACTTCTCGGGCCTGAGCAGCAGGCCGCGCTGCGTGCCGTAATCGTCTCCGATCCAGACGATGTCGATGCGCCCCCGGCAGGCTTCCAGCGCGCGGCGCGTCTGCTCCAGGTGAAACTCGAAGCGTTTCTCGATGACGCCCAACCCGGCCGGATTCTCGGTGGCCAGATCGAAGATGGTCTGTTCGAAACCGCGTCCGAAGGCCGTGCCGTTGATCAGGTCCATGTTGCCGGGCCAGCCGTAGACGATGGCGCAATCGCCCAACTGGCGGCACTGCTCGGGGAGTTCCTCGTAAGCGAACCAGTCGGGGCTCGGCCAGGGATAGTTCGCGAGATCGGCCAGCGTTTCGAAGTTGGCGTACGGCAGGTAGCAGCTCTCCATGTAAGTGCCCACCTGGTTGCTGACGGGCCTGTAGATGACGCCCCAGTAGTTCTGCAGTCTGCCGTCGTCGAAGGTAGGCAGCGCAGGCCCGGTGTAGCGCAGGCGCAAGGCGCGAATATCCACGCCGAGCTTCTCGACGATGTCCCAATCGTAGTCCACCATGTAGCCGGGCGCGGACTTGGGAGGATCGGGCAGGTTCAGGCGCCGGCGCAGTCTTTCGTCGATCTCCGGCGTCCCCAGGTAGTTCACCGGGACGCGGTCGGGCGCTTTGTGATTCACCGCCGCCAGCACTCGTTCGCGAGGAGTCATAGATTCACCGCAGGTGAGTATACCGTACCGGCTGGGGTTGCGTCGCCGGGCTTTGGAACGAAAAGTACTTGACGTTTTCCGGTCTCCGGGCGCAGAATGAAGCCATGGCGAACGCCGCTCCCGCGCCACGCTCCGCGCCCTCGGGACTACACGACCACGCCATGGCCGACCTCCGCTTCATTCGCGGCGCCATGGAGCGCGCCGGAGCGTTCACCGCGGTGCCCGGTTGGGGCGGCGTCGCGATGGGCGCCACGGCGCTGGCGGCGGCCGCGGTAGCGTCGCGGCAGCCCGAACCGGACCGGTGGCTGGCCACGTGGCTGGTGGAAGCGGCCGTCGCCGCGAGCATTGGCGGCGTCGCCATGGCGCGCAAGGCCCGCCGGGAGGGCTCGCCGCTGGGGACAGGGCCGGGAAGAAAATTCGCCATGGCATTTCTGCCGGCGCTGATCACGGGCGCATTGCTTACCGGGGCGCTTTGGCGCTCCGGAGAGATGGCTCTGCTGCCCGCGGTGTGGCTGTTGCTCTACGGCACGGCGGTGGTGGCGGGCGGAGCGTTCTCGGTGCGGATCGTGCCGGTGTTGGGCGCGTGCTTGTGGGGCTTCGGCGCGGTGGCGCTGTTCGCGCCGGCCGCCTGGGGCGACGGCTTGCTGGCCGGCGGTTTCGGCGCGTTGCACCTGGTGTTCGGATATTGGATTGCGCGGAGGCATGGTGGCTAGATCCTCAGTGGTACGTCAGCGGGAGCGGGAAGTGGAGTCCTCGCGAGGGGACGGCCTGAAGGCCATCAAAGGTGGCGCCATGGATGTCAAGCCGCACGAATTCGACCGTGTGATCCACGAGCGCCTCCGGTTGGGAATCGTGAGCGCGCTGGCGGCCAACGAATCGCTGACCTTCAGCGAGTTGAAGAAGACTTTCGAGGCGACCGACGGCAATCTGAGCGTGCACGCCAGAAAGTTGGAGGACGCCGGCTACATCGCGTGCGAGAAATCGTTCGAGGGCCGCGTTCCGAAAACCACCTACCGGCTCACCGCCTCGGGGCGGCGCGCGCTCCAGAAGTACCTGGCCCATATGGAAGCGCTGATCCGCGCCATGCGCGCGCCATAAGCGCGGCCCCCACCCCATCCGCCGCTGGTTGCGGTACATTACGGATGGTATGAACCGCCGTAATTTCCTGATAACTTCCGCGGGCGCCGCTTTGGCCGCGCCCCGCCTGATGGCCTTGGGCAACAACGCCATCCTCGAGATGCGCTACTTACGCATGCGTAATAGCGCCGACAACCAGATGCAGCGCAACACCGAATTCACCGGCCAGCACCTTCTCCCGGCGCTCCAGCGCGCCGGCATCGGACCGGTAGGATTCTTCTCGTCCATGATTGGCGCCGGCAGCCCCTTATGCTGACTGTGATCAGCTATGCATCCCTGAGCGCCATGGATGTGGCGTACAAGAAATTGCACGCGGACCGCGAGTTTCAGAAAGGGCTTTCGGCTTTCAACTCGCTTCCCGGCCTCAATTTCATGCGCATGGAAGGCTCGCTCCTGTACGCCTTCGATGGCATGCCGAACATCGAGATTCCTCCGCAAGACGCGAAACGCCCCCATCGCGTCTTTGAGTTGCGCACCTACGAATCCAACAACGGCAAGACGCTGAAGCGGAAAGTCAAAATGTTCAACGACGCCGAGATCGCCATTTTCCGCCGCTGTGGCATACTGCCGGTGTTTTTCGGCGAGACCATCGTGGGCCGCGACATGCCGAACCTGACCTACATGGTGGCCTACGACGATCTGGCCGCGAGGGAGAAAGCCTGGCGCACGTTCGGCGGCGATCCGGAGTGGAAGAAGCTCCGCGCCATTCCGGAATATTCCGACGCCGAGATCGTCTCGAACGTCAGTAATTCCATCTTGCGGCCGCTGCCGTTTTCGCCCATCCGCTGAACCCATGCCGGCGCCCGCACTCCCGCTTCCTCAGGCGTTCACGTCGCTGGGGGAAGCCCTGCTGATCGGGTTGCTCATCGGCGCGCAGCGCGAAGCGCACTCGGACGAACCGCAGGCCGGGGTGCGCGACTTCATCCTGGTGGCGCTCACCGGGGGCGTGTGCGGAGTGCTGGGACAAGCCTGGCTGACGGCCGCCGCGCTGCTATCCATCGCGCTGCTTCTCGCGGTGTTCCACTACCAGGTGAAAACGCGCACCGGGATCACCACCGAGATGGCCGCGGTGGCCGCCTTCGCACTGGGCTACCTGACGGCCACACCGGGCTTGCCGTTGGGCGCGCCGCTGGCCATCGGCGCCACCATTGTCGTGGTGGTGTTCCTGGAAGCCAAGGCTTCCTTGCACAAACTGGTGCGCGAGACCATCACCGAGCGCGAGTTCAACGACACCCTCAGCTTCCTGGCCGTGGTGTTCGTCATCTTCCCGGTGCTTCCCGAAGGACAGTTCGGGCCCTATGGATTCTTCGAGCCTCGCAAAATCTGGCTGTTCGTCATTCTGGTGAGTTCCATCTCCTACGTGGGGTATTTTCTGGAGAAGTTCATGGGGACCGCCAAGAGCCTGAAGTTCACCAGCGTCCTGGGAGGACTGGCGTCCACTACGGCGGCCACGGCCGCTTTCGCGCGCTGTGCGGCCGACGAACCCCAGAAGCTAAAACTTTACGCTCAGGCGGCGGTGATCGCCAACGCCATCCAATTTCCGCGCATCCTGGCGCTGCTCTATGTCGTCAATGCGCCGCTGGCCGCCGCCAGCGTCGTGCCGCTGGCGGTGATGACGGTGGCGGGGCTGGCGTGCGGACTTCTGGCCACGCGCGCGGCGCCGGAGGCGGACGCCGACGGGTTGCGTATCGGCAATCCGTTCCGCGTACTGCCGGCGCTAAAGTTCGGCGCCCTTTTTACCGCCATTCTGTTCGCGACGAAAGTCGCCGCCATCGAAGTGGGCGGCAACGCGGTGTACTGGGCCAGCGCGCTGGGCGGTTCCCTGGACGCTGATTCGGTGTCGGTGTCGGTGGCGGATCTGCTCTCCGGCGGCAAGGCTACCCTGCCCGTGGCGTTCACCGCCGTGATGCTCGCGCTGGGCACGAATGCCGTTCTCAAGACCTCCATCGCTTTCTTCGGCGGAGGCGCTCGCTTTGGTTGGCGGGTGGCCGCGGGCTTCGTCGCGATGTTCGGCGCGGGCCTATGCGCGGTGGCCCTCCTGGGAAGGGGCGTTTGACCCGGGTGGCTGAGCTACGCTATCCTGTGCATTAAGAACACTTTCGAAAGATTGGACTTCAGTTTAGATGGCTAACACAATCTCCGCGATCAAGCGGACCCGTCAGGAACAGCGCCGCACGGAAGTAAACCAGATGCGCAAGAGCCGCCTCAGGCACCAGGTGCGAGCTTTCCGCCGTTTGCTCGAGCAGAAGGACGCTAAGGGCGCCCAGACCGAAATACCGAAGACTTTCTCCATGATCGATCGCGCCGCGAAGTGGGGAATCATCAAGAAGAACACGGCTGCCCGGTATAAGAGCCGGCTGACCATGCGACTCAAGATCCTCGCCGCCGCGTAGTCGAGTCTCTCTGCACCTGCTTTCACTCCGGCCGAGGTTGCGCATATCATCAGCAATATGCGGATCTCAGCCGGATTTCTTTTTTTGTGCGCCTCGCTCGCCGCGGCTCAAGCCCCCGACCACGTAACCGACGCCATCAACGAGGTGGCGCAGTGGGAGCAGGTGGGGCAACAGCCCTATGAATTCACCTGGACGGCGCGCGCCGAGCATCCCGCCACGCTGGTGGACTTCGAAGACCTCTCGGGCTGGAAGCTCGAGTGTTACGCCGGAGCCAAGGGCGAGTTCCGGCGCAGCCGCCAGCAGCAGATGTGGGGCGAGCACACCGGGGAATTCGTGGTCTCGGGAACGGGCGAACAGAGCCGCGTGGTAGCGCGTCCCGCCAAACCCATCCCGATTCCCGGCGCGTTCGACTCGGTGGAGATGTGGGGCTACGGCAACCGCTGGGGTTGGATGACCGACAAGACCACGCCGGCGCTCGCCGTTGCGGTGCTCGTGGTCGACGCACGCGGTAAGGAACACCGCATCGCGCTGGCCGACGTCAACTGGAAACAGTGGTGGCTGATCCACCGCAAGCTTCCCGCCAAGACGGCGCAAGATATGGTGGCGCCCGCCAGCATCTCCGGCATTGAGATTTCTAAGATCGCCAACACCCAGCCGCGCTACTTCTTCTGCGATTCGCTCGCGCTCTTCCAGGAAGAATTGAAACCGCTCTCTTTCAAGCCGCAGCCGAAACGGAATCTGAAACCGTATCGCGGCCAGATTGTGGGGCTCAATACCGGCGAGGGGACGCTGCCGTTCCCCACGCGCGAAGAAACCATCCTGCCCTCGAACTTCGAAAAGGAGTTCAAGACCACGGTCGCGGCGACCGGACGCAACCGTTTCGAGCTGCGCTACCAGGGGCCCGATGGCACCCTGCGCTACCTCTACTCTCCAGACAAAGGCACGCTGGGTGAAATCACCGCGACGATGGACGGCGCGCCCGCCATCACACCGCTCGCGGGCGGCGGCGTACGTTTTGCCGACACGGCGGAAAACGCCGTGGCCGAAGGCGCATTGGTGTCGGCGCGGGTCATGGACGACGCCGTCACGGCGCGCTTCCGCTTGGGCTCGCGCATGGTCGAGTACCAGCTCCGGATCTGGCAGAAGTCCTTAGTCGTGGATGCGTGGTGCGAAGGCGGCGAGGCTGTCGAGTTGAAGTTCGGCCGCGTAGCCGGCTTGACGAACGCGAAGCGCATCACCATTCCGTACATCACCTTCGGGCGCCGCCAGAATCCCGGCGTGGCGATGTCGGCCGGCACGCGGCCGCTGTTTGCTTCCGTCTGGTTCGATTGGTATCGCTCGAACGGTTCCGAACCTTATTCGCCGAAAGAACCGCAAGCCACGCCGGCCAGCGTGGAGGTGAGCGGCGGTGTGCGTTACCTCGCCAAGACCGACGGTTCGCGCAACCCGCTCTACGAGCGATTGTTCGTGACGATTTCGCCCACCTACGAGGAAACCCTGCCGACCATCGCCAATCCGCCTTCGCTGCGGCAGAGGGAGGGGCGCGAAGTGCTCTGGACTGTCACTGCGCCGGCTTCCTGGACGAAAGATTACGAGACCACGCGGCAAATCGTCTCTTACGGCATCGACCACGTCATGCAACATAGCCACGAGGTGACCTGGCGCGACGAGGGCGACAGCACCACCATGCGCTTGATGGCCGCGCCGCAGAAAGGCGGCGACGCCAAACTGCAATGGTACGTGGCGGCGCAGAACGCTCTCGGTTGGCTGCAAGGCGCCTACACCAACTACACGGATTTCGCCACCGTGAACAGCAACTGGAATCCGGATTACGTGCAGCGCCTTTCCGACGGCGAGTGGCGCCGCGCCTGGGCGCGCAACTACGCGCTCAAACCCGCCAAGGCCGTCGAGTTCGACGAATACTACGCGCAGCGCATCAAAGCGAAATTTGGGACTAAGATGTCCTATACCGACGTGCACTCGGCCGTGGGACCGTGGCAGTATTGCGACTACGACGCGCGCGTCCCCGGCGCCGGCACCATGGCGGCGACCTTCTACGCTTACGGCCAGTTGCTGCTCAACGATCAGCGCGTGTACGGCCCCACCCAAAGCGAGGCGACCTATCAGTGGCTCTACGCGGGCCTGGAATCGGGCAGCTACGGCTGGGTCTACACGGATGTGAACCTGTTGACGCATCCGCCGGACGTGGCCTTCAAACTGATGAAACTGGTGCCGCTCGAAGCCGGCTACGGCATGGGCTACACCTTCTACTATCTCGAGCAAATCGATAAGCAGTGGGCCAAGTCGCCCCGCCGCCGCGAATACCTGGACCTGTTCCTGGCCACTTCCATCGCCTACGGAAACATGGGCTGGCTGGTGAAGGAATTCGGCCAGGACGCTTTCGGCATCGAGGCGCTCACGCGTTCCTACTACATGATGCAGCAGGCGCAACAGCAGTACGCGTTTGAGCGGCCGAGAATGATCGAGTATGCGGGCCCGGACGGCCGCATGATGCCGGCGAGCGCGGCGCACGCGACCGGCGCTCTGGCCCAAGGGCGCCTGCACGTAGTCTACGGGAACGGCGCCGAGGTGTACGTCAATCGCAATCCGGAGAAGCCCTGGACGGTGAAGGACGAAAACGGCGCCCCGGTCGAGCTTCCCGTTTCCGGCTGGCTGGTGTTCCATCGCGCGGCTAAGTTCCGGGAGTTTTCCGCGCTGCTGGACGGCCGCCGGATCGATTACGTCAAGGCGCCCGAGTACGAATTCCTGGACGGACGCGGCGCCTGGACCGAGCACGGCAACCTGGCGTCATCCGGAAGCGTCGTGATGCGGCGCCGCGGCGAGGACGTGCTCGAACTCATCGACCTTTACGGCAACCAACGCATGGCGTTTCGGGCCGCGCCCGGCGGCGTGCTCACGGCTTACGATGCCGATGGACAGAGCCTGGGCGCGGTGGAGGTGACGTCGCCGAAACCGCTCTGGCAAGAGTTCAAACCAATCGCGAAGGGGCGGAAGTACGTTTACGCGCCGTCAGGCGGAAAATGAAATCCTCGACAATGACGCGGTCGTCGGGGCGCGCGTCGCGCAAGTTCTTGTCGGTTTCGAAAATGGCAAGCAGGCCGGCTTCCAGTTGCGTTTTGGAGAAAGCCGCGACGGTCTGTTGAACCTGTTCGGCGCGCGAGCGCCACATGGGAGTGCCGCTGGAGGAAAAGTGCGCTTGGATCTGCTGCGCGTTGCGCAAGCCGGCCTCGCGGGCGACCAGCGCGAGGCGGAATTGCGTGGCCAGGAAAGCCAGCGCCAGCGGCAGATACTCGCCCTGCCGCACCAGCGTGTCGAGGACCTCGAGCGCGCGGGTGCGATCGCCGCCGGCCAAAGCGTTCACCAGCGCAAAGATGTTGGAGGCGCGCGCGTCGGGCACCATCTCGACGATGTCTTCCACGGTGATCTTGTCGCGGCCGGTGGCGAACAAACGCAGCTTCTCAATTTCAGCGGCGATGCGCGCGGCGTCCGCGCCCAGCGCCTCCACCAGAAACTGCAGCGCGTCGCGGCCCATGGGTAGGGCGGCCTGGCGCGCCAACTCCTGGGCCAGCGCCATGGCCGAGCGTGCATCCAGCCGCGGAAATTCCACTACCGCCGCTACGGCCGCGTAGAACTTTCGCACGCGTTCGATCTTGGCTTTGTCCTCGCCCTCGAATTCGTAGCGCGCCACGTCGAACACTACCGTCACGCCGGGTGTCGGATCGGCCATGTAGGCGGCCAACTGCTGGACGGCGGAACCGCCCGGCGCGGAGTCGTCGTCGCTCGCGGCGGCGGCTTTGCCGCGCGGCAGAGCCGCCTCGGCGCGCGAAACCAGGATCACGCGCCGGGGGCTGAACAACGAAAGCGATCGCGCGTCGTCGAGCACCGCGGCGAGCGAGGTCTCCTCAAGATCGTGGCGAACCAACCCGGCCTCGCGCTCTTCCTCCGCCAGCACGCTTTCGACCAGCGCGCGCCGCGCGCGATCCCGCTGATAAGGCTCGGGGCCCAGAAATAAACAGACCGGAACGGGACGGCCGCCACGAAGACCGGCGATGAACTGTTCTACCGTCATCGCGTTCAGAAGTTCTCCAACACGGCGCTGACCACCGAGCGCGAAACGCCGCGGCTCATGCGCTCCAGCGCGATGTCGCTCTCCTCGAAATAGGCGCGCTGGTCCGAGGACACTTCGTAGCGCTCGCGCACTAGCATGTCGGGACGCGTAAACAGAACCTGCCCCGTGGACCGGTCGGTGAGCGTGATTCTCAGGGTGACCACCATCTCGAGCCCGCTGGCGCGTCCGCTGGCTGGATCGTAGAGGGTCGTGTAGGAAGAATAGGTAAGCACGGCGCCGCGCAGGACGGCATCGGCCTGGTCGGCATCCGCTACCACCTGGTAACGCGTCCGGCTGATGAACTCGCGCTCGATAGCCTTGGCGAGAAGACCGGTGAGCCGGTAGCGCGTAGTGTCGTTCGCGAAGGCGGGCACCGCGATGGTCTTGATGCGCTTCGGCAGCAGATCCGCGTGGCCGGCCGTGTGATAGCCGCAGCCCGAGAGCGCGGCCAGAAACAGGCATCCGGCGCAAATCCGCGCCACCGCCCTCCTCATGCGGTCTCCCCCATAAGCGAACCCGCGATGGCCATGGCGTTTTCGGCCTGCAGGGTGAAGTTGTCGGCGGCCAAAAACAGCCAGGCGGCGCGCGGATGATTCCGGTCCACCTCGACGGCTCCGACGCCGATGCCGCCAACTCCGGCCATGCCGACGTTGGAAGGCGGATCGAAGCTCGCGCCGCGCACGTCGATCCGGTCCGAAGCCAGCGCTTTCTCGATCGCCTTTACGCTGGGGTTGGATTCGAATTCCACCCAGAGGGAGGCGCTGTAGCCGTGGAACACGGGCGCCTGAATCAAGCGCAGGGAAGGCGGCGGCACGCTGCCGCCGATGGCGAGCAGCGAGGCCAGATGACGCTCGATGCGGAGTTCGGCGTCCGCCAGCGCCTGCGGCGCTTCCTCGCCGTAGCGAGCCAGGATGTTGAAGCCGAGTTGCGCGTCGTAAACCTTCTTTGGCAGCGCCTTGAACGACAGCAGATTGACGGTCTGCTGCTGCAGTTCCTCGATGCCGCGCTGGCCGCGCTCGCTGGCCGGCTCGAACATCTGAACCACCGAAGAACGGATGGGATGGGCCGCGTGCAGCCGTGTGAGCAGCATCGCCAGGGCGATGGCGCCCGCGTGCGCCACCACGTGGATGGCGGCTGCGGGCACGCTGTAGAGCGCCGGCTCGACGAACGGCGCGCGCAAACGCGCATGGGGTAAATCTTCCAGACCGCCCGTAAGATCGATCATGGCCGGCGTGGGCGTGGCGCGCGAAAGAAGCTCGAAAGCCTTGCGGCTGGCCTCCGGCGAGCCGGCCAGAAACACCACCCGCGCTCCGGTGAGGTTGTCTTCATCGAGCGAACTGACCACCACGGGTTCCCCGTCCTGCTCGGTGACGGTGCCGACCTCTTCTACATCGGCTCCAATCAGGCGCACCTGCGCGGGAAAATGCCGCTCGCTGAGCAGGCTTCGTATCTCGCGTCCCGCGAGCGATTGTCCACTCACGATGGCCACGTAAGGCTTCGACATTCAATACTCCTCAAGGCTACCGCGGCTCGGCGGGGCCGGAACGGAAACGGCGGCGCAGCAAGCCGCCGGCACGGATCACGATGCCGCTGGCGACGTACGTGATGGCCATGGCCACCAGCACCGGCTGCGGGTAGTTCCAGATCAGGTAGATGAGCGCGCCGATCACAATCACGATGAGCGGAGAGCGTGGCCGCGTGAGATTCATGTCCTTAAAGCTGCGGTAACGCCACGTGCTGACCATCAGAAAACTCAGCAGCGCGATCAACGCCAGCCATCCCAGCGAGAGCGGCCAGAAGCGCAAAGGCGCCGAACCGGCGGCGTACACCACGGCGGCCACGAAACCGGCCGCGGCGGGAATCGGAAGGCCGACGAAATACTTGCGGTCCGCCCGGCCGGGATTCTTCGGCACGGGATTGTTCTGCACGTTGAATCGGGCCAGCCGCGCGGCGCCGCACAACAGGAACAGGAAGGTGAAGAAGTAACCCGCGCGCTGAATATGTTCCCGCATCACCCCCTGCCAACTGCCGTCCACGAACTGGAAGCCCCAGGCGAAGGCCAGCACGGCCGGCGCGATGCCGAAGCTGATGGCGTCGGCCAGCGAGTCCATTTCGCGGCCGAACTCGGAGGTCGTATTGGTCATGCGGGCAATGCGTCCATCGAGGCCGTCCAGGAAGACCGCGATGCCGATCATGACCGCCGCGGCTTCGAAGTGCGGGTTATGTCCGTAGGCGCCGCTGGATGCCAGCATGGCGCCCTGAAACGCGCGCATGGTGGCGAGAAAACCGAGGAAGATGTTGCCCGCGGTGAAGATGGTGGGCAAGGCGTAGGCCGCCCGGCGGGGGCGCCGGTCCGGTGAGCGCGGATCGACCAGGCGTTCGGTAAAGTTGAAGCTTTTCATCCGGCGCGCCTTCTGGCAATGACGCTCGATCCGCCCGCGACGCGCTCCCCAACGCGGATCGTGATGTCCCATTCGGGCCCCAGAATCACGTCCATGCGCGAACCGAATTTAATGAGACCAATGCGTTCGCCGAGCGCAACCTGGTCGCCGGCCTTCTTCCAGCACACCACGCGGCGCGCGATGAGACCGGCGATCTGCTTGTAGACCACGCGCGTGCCCTCGCCCTCCACCGTGATGGTGTTCTGTTCGTTCACCTGGGAAGCTTCCTCCCGGCTGGCCACCAGAAATTGGCCGGGCTGGTAGACCACCGATGTAATGGTGCCGGCCACCGGCGTGCGGTTCACGTGCACGTCGAACACATTCAAGAAGATGCTGATGCGCGTTTCGGTTCCGTTCAATTTCACGATCGAGACCACCTTGCCGTCGGCCGGAGAGACGGCCACGGGTCCGGAAGGGATCTCACGGTCCGGATCTCGAAAAAAGTACAGGCAGAAGGCGGCCAGAACGAACAACGGCAATCCAAAAACGGGCTTTGTCAGGTACGTGACAAAGCCGCCGGCGGCGGCAAAGGCCAGCCCGTAGTAGATCCCGTCTACGACCATTCGCCCCTATTCTCGCAGTGTTGGACACACGCGGGCAAGGCGAAGGCGCCGCAGCCTAACTCCAACTGCGGACGATTTCCGCGAAGCACTCGAGTCCGCTGGGGATCACTCCGCCATAACCGTGCCCGGGCCGCGACCATGCGCCCGCCAGGTACAGGCCCTTCACCGTCGTCGCGTGCCCCACGCGCCGGCTGCCGGAATTGTTCAGGGTCTGATCCCATCCGTATATGGCGCCGCGGTAGTGCCCCGTGTAACGCATGTTGGTGAGCGGCGTGCCGATGGCCTGGACTTCGATGGCTTTGGACAAGCCCGGCAAAACGGCGCGCTCGGCGCGGCGAATCAGGATCTTCGCCATCCTTTCCTTTTCCGCGCGGTAGGCAGTCTTTTCGCCCTTCCAGTAATCGCTGGCGAACTTTTCCCAGTGATCGAAGCCTTGCAGCGCCAGGATGTTCACCGTGTTCTTCCCTTTCGGCGAATAGCCGGGGAAGAGGTTGTCGTAGAGCGTCACGCCCATGCCGCAATTGGCAACGTCGGCTTGGCGCGCGGCTTCGTAGCTGGCTTCCAGATCGTAACCGGGTTCCACGAAGATCTCCGAATCCTGGCCGGCGAGTTCGCCGGACAGATCTTTCTTCAGCCCCAGAAAGACCTGGAAGCAGGAGAGGCTCACGCTGTAGGCGGCCATGCGCGCTTTGTATTCTTCCACTTCTTTGCTCGCTTGGATCAATTGATGGAAGGTGGTCCAGGCGCTTGCGTTCGACACCACCGCCCGGCCGCGCAGTTCCCTGCCGCCCGCGCAGCGCACACCATATGCCGCGCCATCTTTCACCAGGATGCGCTCCACGCGGGACCCCAGCAGCACCTTGCCGCCGCGCGCTTCGATCAGTTTCACGAGCGCGTCGGAAATGGTCTGCGAACGGCCCTTCGGATAATAGCCGCCAGCTTCCAGATACCCCAGCGTGGGCAGCGCGTAGTAGAAGGTGGCCAGCCGCGACGGCGGCAATCCGTAGTACGCCCACATCACACTCACCAGGGCTTTCAATTTCGGGTCGCGAATCCGGTAATCCACCATGGCGCCCCAGGTTTGATTCGCGCAACGGGAGAGCGTGGGGAAATCCGCCGCAAAGCGGCTCATGTCCAGCGGAGCGCGGGCGCTGGAAATCCGGTTGACATCGTTCGAGAGGGCTTGCATGTCGCCGACCAGCGCCTGGATGCCGGTGGCTTCGGCCGGAAACAGGCCCGCGAGCATCGCCTGGTAGCCCGCTACGTCGCGCTGCTTCACACGGATGTCGTGCTGGGGAAAAATGGCGCGGTACAGGTGCGGATGCGGCACGAACTCCACGTCGGAGATTTCGGGAAACCCGTCGATCAGGTTCCGAATTCCGTTTCGCTCGCCCACCGAGGTCGAATGCAGCGAAACGTCGAAGGTGAAGCCTCCGGGCCTGCGAAAGGCCGTGGCGTAACCTCCCGGCTTGTCGTGCTGCTCGACCACCAGCGCCCGGTAGCCCTTCCGCGCGAAGGCCGCGGCGCAACTTAAACCGCCCAAACCGGACCCCACGATGACGGCGTCGAACTGGTCCGGATCTTTCGCGCTCCGCTTGGCATCGGGCAGCGCGTCCCAGTCGAACGCGGGAAGAGGCAGCGCTGCCAACAAGCCACCGAGTATGTCCCGTCGCAAGAAGTCTGTCCGTGGCATGGTCGCCTCCGGCATGGATGCCTCCCGTGTGGATGTTCCAGCCGATGCTAGCACGTTTGTTTCTTGCCCGGAGCCGGAGTTCGAGGATATGATTGTTCGGAACTTAAGATCGGCCGTCCGCCAGGCCAAAGCGCTCGTGGTGGACCGCCGGAAGAACCAGAATCTATAAAGAGGTAGATTATGTCTAAGAAGTCCTAATCATCCGGAACTGGAAGTAGTCGGCAACGTCAGCCGGAGGAGTTTTCTCTCCCGCTGCTCCGCTTGCGCCGCCGCCGCGAGCTGCGCCGCCGCGGGCGTCCTTCCCGCGAGCGCCGCCTCCGGCGACAAGGTGAAACTGCGCCTGGTGTTCACTCATATCCCGGCCGAGAAGCCTACCTGGCCGAACGTCGGGTTCGACTACGAGGGACGCAAGAAGGTTCTCACCGCAAAACTGCGCGAGGCTTGCCCCAACGTGGAGTTCCTGCCCGCGACAGCCATGAACGCCGAGGAAGGCAGGAAGCTGCTCGACCAGGACGGTGAAGTGGACGGCTACGTTGTCTACATGTTGGGTCTGTGGACGGGCGTGGGGCGCATTCTTGCCGACGCCGGCAAGCGCTGCATCTTCGTGGACGATCTTTATGGTGGGACGGGCGAGTTCCTGGGCTGTTACGCGGCCGCGCGGCGCAAGGGACAGAAGGTGGTGGGCGTGTCCTCGACGCGCTTCCAGGACGTGGCCCAGGCGGTCAAGATCTTCGAGACCATTCAGGCCCTGCGATCCGACGTCATTCTCGACGTGCTGAATCGCGATCCCGGCGTCACGGGGCGCGCCATTCAGGACGTGTTCGGCACCAAGGTCCAGCAGGTCACCGGCGACGAGATCAACGAAGCTTACCAGAAGGCCGACGTGGCCGAGGGCAAGAAGATGGCCCAGCTCTGGATTAAGGGTGCGCAGAAAGTCGTCGAGCCGAAGGTAGAGGAAATCGAAAAATCCGGCGTATGTACGTGGCCATGCGGAACCTCATGGACCAGTACAAATCCAAAGCCATCACCATGGACTGCCTCGGTCTGTTCTACTCCGGCAAGCTGAGCGCGTATCCGTGCCTGGGCTTCTTCCACTTGAACAATGAAGGCAAAGTGGGCGCCTGCGAGGCCGACTTGCGCTCCACCATTTCCATGTTGGCGATGGGACACCTGGTGGGACGCCCCGGCTACATCTCCGATCCGGTGATCGATACATCCAAGAACCAGATCATCTATGCGCACTGCGTGGCGCCCAGCAAGGTATACGGCCCCAACGGCAAGAGCAACCCGTATCACATTCGCGATCACTCCGAGGACCGCAAGGGCGCGGCCGTGCGCTCGCTCATGCCCATCGGCGAAATCGTGACCACCATCGAAACCAATCCTGTCACGCAGGAAATTGTCATCCATACGGCCAAGACGGTGGCCAACATCGAGGAAGACAAGGCCTGCCGCACGAAGATCGCCGCCGAAGTGAAAGACATCGACAAACTGCTCGGCGAATGGGACCGCTGGGGCTGGCATCGCGTGACGTTCTACGGCGACTACCGGCGCCTGGTGGCGGACTTCGCCGCGCTCACCGGCTTCCGCATGGTGGAAGAAGGGTAGCCGGGATCCGGCACGTCCACAGGCGCTAACTTGTGGCGTCGGGCGCGGCGCCAAAAGTACCCCGCAGGCCAAGTTCGCCGGCGCGGTCCTGCATGGCGCGGGCGCAGAACCCGATGTGCTCGTCCAGGTCCACGCCCAGTTCGGCGGCGCCCTGAAGGATGTCTTCGCGATTCACCGAGCGCGCGAAGGCTTTGTCCTTCATCTTCTTGCGCACGCTTTTGGCGTCCACTTCAAAGATGCTCCTGGTGGGCTTCACCAGCGCCACGGCGGTGAGGAATCCAGCCAGTTCGTCGCAGGCGAATAGGGTCTTCTCAAGCGGCGACTCGCGCGGGACGCCGCTATAGGAAGCGTGAGAAAGGATCGCGCGGCGGATCTCCGCCCCGACGCCTTTCTCGATGAGGATCGCCTCGCCCTTGACGGCGTGGTCCGGAACTTGCGGGTAGATCTCGTAATCGAAATCGTGCAGCAGCGCGGTTACCGACCACTGCTCTTCCTCGCCGCCGAACTTGCGTGCATAGGCCACCACGCAGGCCTCCACGGCGAGGGCATGTTTGCGCAGGTTTTCGCTCTTGGTGTACTCGCAAAGGATCGACCAGGCTTGTTCGCGCGTCATATACAGCCATCATAGCCAAGAGCCGATGACTGTGTTACATTGAAAAAGAATTCAGAGTGGGCCTGTGGCGCAGTTGGGAGCGCGCTTCCATGGCATGGAAGAGGTCGTGAGTTCGAATCTCACCAGGTCCACCAAGCCTTTTCAAGGCTCTACGCCAACAACCGGGGCAGAGCAGCCATCCCATCTCCAGTTAACCTCAGCTACCAAGTTGGTACCCCCGAGGCGCTAACTCCGCGCGGGACCTGAACTTCGGCCGCAGCGATGATGACCCTTCTTACACGACGTTTTCGGTTCGCGAATCGCTCCTGTCCGGCGTCAACTATTCTTTCCGGTCAGCGACAACTATTTCTCCCTATCGGCGACAACTACGAGCTTTGCGTAGCAGCGTTTCTTCTCTACACTGGTGCTGACCGGAGCAGAGGATAAGGCTCTGCAGGGATGCAACCTGAGCGCTGCCTCCGGGGCCAGACCAGGCCGGGGCGGGCTTGACCCGCCCCGCCGGTTCCGATCAGCAGCCTGGGATGGCAGGATCGCGGTAGATCCCGGAGGTCTGGAGGCGGAGCCTCCAGATCAGGAATAGACATTTTCCTTGTTCGTCTCGCGATCATTCCTCGTCCTCCGCTTTCTTTCTTGGCCTGCTCCATACGATAGCTGGCGATGTTCAGTTCGAGGATCACGCTGTGGTGAACCAGCCGGTCGATGGCCGACGCGGTGGTCATGGGGTCCTTGAAGATCGCCTCCCACTTGGAGAACGGCAGGTTGGAGGTAATCAGCACGCTGCCGCGTTCGTAGCGCTCGGCCAGCAGCGTGAACAGCACCTCCATCTCCTCGCGGCTCTGCTGCACGTAGCCGATGTCGTCAATCACCAGCGCCTCGTAGTAGGCCAGCTTCTTGATGGCGCGGCTGAGCCGCAGGTCTTTCTTGGCGCGCAGTAGATCCTGAACCAACCGTACGCAGGTGCTGAACGCCACGCGGCGGCCTTGCCGGATGAGCTCTTGGCCCAGGGCTGACAGCAAGTGCGTCTTGCCGCTGCCGGGATTGCCGAAAGCGAGGACGTTTTCACGCCGGTCCAGAAAGGTACCGTCCAGCAAGGCCTTCACCTGGCGCGCGGCTTTTTGAGGCAGCCGCTTCAGATCGAAGTTCTCCAGCGTCTTTTCCAGCGGCAGTTTGGAGTCCTGCAACAGACGCACGATGCGCTTCTCCCGCCGTTCCTGGCACTCGCGCTCGACCAACTCCAGCAGGTACTGCTCATAGCCCAGCGTTTCCCGCTCGGCTTGTCGCGCCTGGTCTTCAAAGCACCGGCCGATCGCGGGCAGGTGGAGTTCCCGAAGGTACTCGGCCAGTTCCTTCTTCACGTCGCGGGGTTGGCTCACTGGACGACCCCCATTTCGGCGCCGCCGCCGAGCAACTCATCGAAGCTGGCCAAGGCCACCTCGGCGACCGCAATGGAAGTAACCGGGAGCACGCCGGCGGCCTGGCTCAGCATCGCGCGAACCGCGTCCGCATGTAGCTTGCCTTCGCCGATCTCGCCCTCTTCGAGCAAACTCCGCAGCGCCTGATCCACGCCAACCTCCCCCTCCCGCGCCGCCAGTTGCAGGATCTCCAGGTAGCGCTTGTTGGCACGCAGCGGGGTTACTTCCCGCAACGCATCCCAGACCATACGGAACCGGCTGGTGGGAAACAGTTCCTCGCGATAGCGGTAGTTCTCGAAGGCGCCCGGTTTGCGCACCAGCCAATCGATGATGTGCCGGTAATCCACGCGATGCTTGCCCCGGCCGCGCAGCCGCGGCATCTCCTCCACCTTGCGGCCGGCATAGAAGACCGCAACAGTTTCCGCGCTCAGGCGCGCTTCCACCTGCTCGCCGATCAGGCGGCTGTTCACCGAGTAGGCGTTGCGGTCCACATAGATGATGCTGCCGGAGTCGACCTTGACCTTGACTCGCTTGGCGCTCTCCAGCCGCCGCTCCGGCAGCGCCCGCAGGTACTGCATTCGACCGCCAGGCGCTCGCGCCGCCCGGCGTTCAACTGGGCCAAGAGCAACCGCAGGAACTTCTGGTAGTCCGCCACGCAGGCGAAGTCACGGCTCCCGCGCAGCAACAGGGTTTGCTCGACGGCGCGTTTCAAACGGTGGTGGCGTTGCTCGACGTCGCCGTTCTCATTGGCTTTGCCCGCTTGGATCTTTTGGCCCTCCAGCCGGTAATGCCGCAGCAGCGCCTCGTAGCGCGAGGTGAACTCCTTCTCGTCACTCATGTTGTTCACCGCCGTGGAGAGCCGATCCGTGCGGTGTTCCAGCGGCACGCCACCGAGTTCCCACACCGCGTTCTGCAACCCTTCGCTCAGGCTCTCAAAGCTCTCCGAGTAGCACAGCGTGGCGTCTTCCCAATTCGAGTACGTCAGCACGAAGTGGTAGAGCATGTGCGAAAAACTCTGCCCGCCAATCGTGATCCCCAACTCGTTCATGTACGTGAAGTCGGACTGGCCCAACCGGCCGGGCACATGCTTCTGTGCAAAGAACACTTCGCGCCCGGGGCCCGCGGTGGCGCGCCAGCTTTTGATCCGCCGTTGCAGCGTCCGCAGTTGCCCGTCCGCGAATTCGCCAGGGTTCTTGCGCTGCAGCGCCTCAAACAGCGTCTTGGCTTCCAGCCCCGGGTTCGCATCGATCTGCTCGCGGACTTCTTCCCAGACCCGGTCGAACGGATCGGGGCGCGTTCGCCACGTCCGTTCCGGCAACCTCTCGCTGGGCAACCTGCCGTCGGCCAGGCACCTCCTGGCGGTCCTTACATCCATGCCGGCCTTCGCGGCCGCCAGTTCTTTTGTCTTCTCTGTTTTGGACAACCTTTTCAACCTCCTGACTTGTGCGTCGGTGACCATCTCCGGGGCGCCGGGAGGCGCGATCTTTGATGGTCGTTGATGGTTGTCGTCGATAGGGAATTTTAATTGTCGTCGGCCGGGAAGTTCGAATTGTCGCCGATCAGCTCCTCCGTACAGCCGGTTCGTTCGCTAATCCGCAACTCTGCGCATCCGGTTGCCGAGTCGAATGAAAACGCCAAGAAGGCCGGCGTGACAAACCGGGCCCGGTTCGAGGAAGAAGACCTTTTCGAGGTCAACATCAGCGACGCCACGGTTGTGATCCTGTTCCTGTGGCCCTCGGTCAACATGAAGCTCCGGCCCAAGCTACTCAAGGAGTTATAGCCCGGGACCCGCGTTGTTTCCCGCAGCCACGACATGGGGGACTGGCCGCCGGACAAGGAAAAGGTTGTCGACGGTGCCCGGCTTCGTCTCGCGACCTTCTGGATATCCGCTCCTCCGAACCAGTAGACGCCGAGTAATATTTTCTGCGACCCAGGGCGGTTCCTCTGCATCGAACCGTCAAAAGGATGCTGGCTCAGACTACGCGGGATCTGGCGTGTTGAGAGCCCCAATGGAAATTCCTGCCAAGGTTGGGAATTCGCGATTTCAAGGGCGCGCAAGGAGGACAAACATGAAACGAGTGATGGGCACGTTAGTTGTCTTGGTTGCTTCTGTCTCGACCAGCTTCGCCTACACGAAGCCGAACACGTACCAGCCGTTAAAGTTCACCTGCAACCTGTTTCAAATCCCACCATCGTGTACCGTCGTCACCCCGGGCAAGATCGTCTTCCAGGAGCAAGTACCCTTTTCCCCACATTCCTGGGTGATCCCGAAGGCCATTGCGCTGCTGCGGACGAACGGTCTCCAGGCCGAGGCGGACTTGGCGCAGAAGTACCTCCTGCCCATGCTCGAAGGCGTCACATTCAATGACGTCTGGGGCGACGCTGACCTTGCGGGCGGATCCGTGCTCGACTATTACGACCCGGATTCTTCCGCGCCGAACCATGGATACGGCTGCGTTCTTGACGGTTTCGTTTTCGCCCCGTACAAGAACTGCACGACAGATTTCAAGACGCATCCGCTCTACGGTTACGGGAACGCCGCCGAGCATGCGCAGTTCCGCTACGACTACGGCAAGCGGATCTATCTCGGCAACTGGGGCGCTGACCCGCGCGACAAGATGGCCGGCTGGGTGAGTGACACACTTTTAGGCCAAGACGACCCCTTCGACGGGAGATGGGCATCAGGAGCCTCGATCGACAATGCCACGTCCCCTGGCGGACAGCAGTCGAGGTTCGGTAACGGACAGACGCCCGCCATGGCGCTGCAGGACCTCTTCCTGAACCATACGAATTTCGAAGTGTTTCCGGAGCAGGACCTGAGTGACGACACGCTTTCGAGAATTTACGTTCCAACCGATGAAGTATTCAGCTACGCACCAAATTGGTTCGACCACCGCTTCGGTAACGCGGACCCGCTTGAGGCCTACAATGGCTGGGATGGGCACGATTACGCGTGGTACGCGAACTGGACCCTTGACGCCGGTGGCCATTGCAATGGCGGCTCCGACTGCGCGGCTCCCATGGTCGTTCGCCTGCCCGTGGGTTCCAAGGCCCACGCGTTCTTCCAGCTTGGCTGGGCAATCCATCTGCTCGAGGATAATACGACGCCAGTTCACACGGTCAACGGCTCCTACGAAGCGTTTGAACGCCACAATGATATCGAGAGTATGGCCGATGCTGTCCTTAGGGCCGTTAATCCGGTTGCGGTCAGCGCGGGCGTCGTCGAGAACTTGCTCCCGGCACTGAGCAAGGACGACTTCCGGGCGCTGTACGATTTCCCGCCGGCGGCTCCAAGTAACGGGGGTACTTGCGGTGTGCCGGACCCAACCGGTTATTACAAGGTTAACTGGTGGGCCGACAGCTTGCCGCAAGGCGAGGGGGTGGCGCACGCATATACCCGAAGCGTGGCGGAGATCGCGCACAGATACATTCCTTACATCGAGTGCATCGACACCGAGGCGGATCACAATTGGCCTTCGATGGGGGTCTTCACTGCCTTGGCACTCGACAATGCCATCAAATCGACAGCCGGCCTCATTCGCCAGTTTATTGAGGACGTCGATAAAACGCCGCCGGCGGTCACGATCGCGCAGCCCGCGGCGACGACTTACCCGCACAGCGGGATGCTGACGCTCAACTACTCGGCGGCGACAGACGACGAATCCGGCGTCAAGTCCCCCGACGCAGCGACGCTCGACGGGAATACCACGGTGGGTGGCCACGGGCTTGCGACCGGCCAGCCGATCAACCTCCTCACCGAGCTGACGGTTGGCGACCACACGTTCAAGGTCTTGGCGGTCGACAACGCCGGAAACGTGGCCTCGCCGTCGGTAACGTTCTCGATCGTCGTTACGGCGGCCAGTATCATGGACGACGTCCGCTACTACCTCTCGACCGGCGATGTCAATGTCAACAACGGGGGAAACTCGCTCCTCCAGAAGCTGAAAGCGGCGGCGGCCTACCGCGCGGCCGGCGACTGCAAAGACGCGAACGATGTCTACCAGGCCTTCATCAACGAGCTCAAGGCTCAGAGCGGCAAGAAGGTGAGCAGAACCTCGGCGGCAGTCATGATCGCCGACGCTCAGTATCTGATGGAACACTGTCCATAAGCGCGAGGTGTGCGCTGTAGCGAAGCGTGAACAACGCGCCGGGCTCGTGCGGCAGGTCAGATCCAGCATGGTGTGGAACCGGCTGATCATAAGCTCGTCCTGCACAAACATCGACCGTCGCACGCCGTCAACGGGATTCTCACCGGAATCGCGGAGATCAACGTCGCACCGATCGTTCATCGATGGAAGAAATTCGAGCCATGGTCCCCGGCTGCAATGGATGCTATTTGATGAAACGATATACTACCCTATGGCCGGACTCGCCGACCTACAGGCGACGTCCGTATCTTTGGGCCAGAACTTGGCGGGGAAGCGAGACGGGACGGTCTGGCAGAGGTCGCGGCGGTCGCCGGCGGACTCGCGCACAGTCTGGCGCTGAATCCGGCAATTGAAGCGATCAGTCCACCGGCCTCCCAGGGTTGCCCCATCTTCTGGGCGGCTTGCGCCAAAGATGCCCGGCGTAGCTCCATTTCTCGGGGCATCCCAACGGCCAATGACCGCAGGCTTTTAGGGGTAGGCGTGGTAACTTTTTGGTAACTCAAATGTCGAACCGCAGGCTGGAATGGTTCGTAATGGATTGAATTTATGGTGCGCCCGGACAGATTCGAACTGCCGACCTTCTGGTTCGTAGCCAGACGCTCTATCCAACTGAGCTACGGGCGCTTTGGGTGGGCAATTTCACTGTAGCGGGTCGCGGCGAGCAGTGTCAAGCCGAAGGGCGCAGGCGCCTCGCGGCACTCCGCTGCAGCGGCCTGCGGGGGATTTCAGCCGCGCGCTGCCATGGCGGCCTTCTTTCGCCGCGCCGCCCAATATTTGCGCATACGCTCGGACACTTCGAGCCGTTCTTCGCGGCTCATCGATTTGCGGCCGCGGCGTCCCGGCGAATCGCCGTTGGGCGAATTTGCATGGGCCTCGATGACACTTTCGAGCGCCGCAATGGCGCTGTCCAAGCGCTTCCTTTCCTCATACAACTCCTGGATGGTCTTCAATAAATCCATGAAACGCGCTCCGCCCTCACAACCAGACAGCTAACCATCTGCATGGTAGCTTGTCCCATGGCGGAGACCAATGAGAAAGAGGGTCCTTATCTGGTCAAAAACGGCCAGGAAAGTACTAGTTTATATCCGTATTTCGTAATGGCCAGGTACGTGGCGCCCGCTAGCACGGCCAGCGTTACCAACAGCACGTAGAGCGTGGCGCGCCAGGGGAAGCGCTTTCCTTCGCGGCTCAGAACCAGCAGGTAGCCGGCGAAAATGCCCACGAAGAACAGCAGGCACATGGGCACCGCGAACAGCATCAGGTTGAAGACGTCGGGAGTGGGCGTGACAATGGCCGCGATGATCACGATGATCAGAATGGCGTAGCGCGAATTGCGCAGCAGGAAGCCCGGCGTGACGATGCGCAGCAGCGTCAGAAAGAAAATCAGAATCGGCAGCTCGAAAACCACCGCGACGCCGAGCGTCACATTGACGAACAAATCGAAATACTCGGTGACGGAAACCACCGGCATGATTTGGATGTCGCGGCCAATGCCGAGCAGGAAGACCAAGCCAAAGCGGAAGGCCACGAAATAGGCGAAAAAACCGCCGAGTATGAACAGTCCGGCGGAACTAATCACGAATGGCGCGGCCCAGCGCCGCTCCTTCCTGTACAATCCGGGCGCGATGAATCCCCAGACCTGGTACAGCACCCATGGAGACGCCAGGAAAATAGCCGAGAGGATGGGCAGCTTGATCCAAACGATGTTGAATACTTCCATGGGCGCAATCTGGGCCAGGCGCGGGGGCACCATTCCCAACTGCCGGAGGGCGTCCATGGCCGGTGCGCTTACGATCAGCCAAAGCTGGTTGGCGAAAGTGAGGCTGAGAGCGAAGGCTACGCCCACGCCGGCCAGGGCGCGGATGATCCTGGATCGCAGCTCATCGAGGTGATCGAGGAAGGACATGCGCAGCATGCCATCATCCTCTTCGGGCTCGGGTTCCTCGACGGGCTCGGGCGGTTTGCCGGGCGGTTCTGAGCCGCCGCCACCCGCGGCGGCTTGCGTTGCGGGCGGGTTCTCTTCAGCCGCCGGAGCAGCCGGCGCCATCTCCCCACCGGAGCTGTACGGGTCCTCGTTGTTATGCGGATAGTACGAGTCGTACTCGTAGGACGTCTCGGGCGTGTCGGACGGCTCGTTAGCCGACGGAGCTTTACTGTCAGGGGGCTGTGCCCCGGTGGGATCGTCTGGCGCTGGCATGCTCGTTAAGGGCGGCTCTATGTTTTCGCGGCTTCCGATGGAAGCGCCGCTGCAGTCTCGCCGGCCGCGGCCACCACAGGGTGGCGCGGGTTCGGTGTGCTCCGCGGGCGCCGCCCCGGTAGTGCTGGTGGCGACGGTCGCGGTGCCTTCCGGCAGCGTAGGTTCGGTTGTCGATTCAGCGCCCTGAGGTGCGGATGCGCTTACAGTGGACGAGTTCGAGGCGGTAGATTCATACGACTCGTTGCCGTTATAGCCCGAGTCGTAATAGGAAGAATCGTAAGAGGAATCGTAAGTCGCGCTACTGATTTCGTTCTGGTAGCTGTTCGTAACGTCCTTCAACGATTCGTTTTCCCGCTCGAGGTTTACCATTTCGCGATCCCAGGTGGACTTCAACTCACTGGAAGCGCGGCGGAATTCGGTGAGCGCCTTCCCGATCGTCTTGCCAAGTTCGGGCAACTTCTTTGGCCCGAAAATCAGCAAGGCGAGCAGAAAGATGAACACCGTCTCCTGCCAGCCTAGGGGACCCATCGATGAACCTCCAAACGGTTGCTAACTCTCTTTCATCATAGCGGCCCGCCAGGGGAGCGTCAATCGAGTGGGGACGCGGGAGTACCGGTGGAGCCTCGCGACGGGGGATAATTGACAGGAGATAATGCGCCTACAACCAAGCCGTTCCCTTCTGGTTTCGCTGGCCCTGGCGGCATCGGCGGTTTTGATGTCCGCCGCGCCCCGGTCCGGCCCCCGCGTCGCCACGTTCAAGGTGGACGCCACCCCGTGGATGGGCGAACCCCTGATTTGGGTGGCCCCCACCGCGAAGATCCTGGATCCGCTGCTGGCCAAGGGCGTGGTCATCGAAGACGGCGCAAACCGCTACGTCCTCTGCGCGCTGGATTGGTGCGCCATCTCCAATTCGACGCACGAACTGTTCCGCCGGAAGATGGCCGCCGCCGCCGGTACCGATGTGAGCCGCGTGGCCGTGCAGACCGTCCACCAACACACCGCGCCATACATCGACGGCGACGCCAACCAGATCGTGAGGAAGCTCGCCGCGCCGCCGCTTTCCATGAGCGACAAGTTTCTCAACGACCTCACCGGCAGGTTGGCCGCGGCGGTCAAAGCCGCGACGGCCGGGCTGGAGCCGTTTGATCGGATGGGCACGGGCCAGGCCCGCGTCGAGCGCGTCGCCGGCTCCCGCCGCCTGAAGGGGCCCGACGGCAAGATCACGGTGCGCTGGAGTTCCAACGGCGGCAATCGCCAACTCCAGGAAGCGCCCGAGGGCAACATTGATCCCTTCGTCAGAACCATCACCTTCGCCCGCGGCACGCAGCCCCTGGTGCGCATACATTACTACGCCAGCCATCCCCAGACGTTCTGCTGTGACGGCACGGTGACCGCGGACTTCGTGGGAATCGCGCGCGAAGCCGTGGAGAAGAAGGAAGGCGTTTTCCAGATCTACTTCACCGGTTGCGGCGGCGACGTCACGGTGGGCAAGTACAACGACAAATCGCTGGCCGCCCGCGAAGGTCTGGCCGTGCGCTTCCAGGCCGGACTGGAGGCCTCCTGTGCCGCCACGCGTTATGAGCGCCCCGGCAAGATCGTGTGGCGCAGCGCCCCGCTCACGCTTGTCAAACGGCCCGACCTGGCGGCCATGGTCGCACAAAGCCGCGCCCGCATCGAGAATCCGGGGAAGAGCACCGCGCAGGACATCTACAAGGCCGCCATCATTCTGGCCTGGGACGCGCGCACCAGGCCGCTGGAGGTGAGTTCCTTGCAGATCGGCCGGATTCACATCCTGCACCTACCCGGAGAGCCGAGCCTGGAGTACCAGTTCTACGCGCAGAAATTGCTCAAGAACAAGTTCGTGGCCGTGGCCGGTTATGGCGACTGCGCGCCCGGCTATATGGTTGCCGACAAGCACTTCGATGAAGGCGGCTACGAGCCCACCGAGGCGCACGGCGGCCCCGGTTCGGAAGCCCGCATAAAAGACGCCATTCGACAGGTGATGGTGCGCTGACGGCGATTCAGAAGCGCTGCCGCGAATTCGGGTTCACCTTCCGGGCGGCGAGCTGGCCCTGGCGCGCGTAATCGATCGCTTCGGCCAGCAGACGAGCCGCCTCTTGCGGGGCGTGGAAGCCGTTGGATGCGTCCGCGCGAACGAAATCGAAACGCCACTGCGCCTGGCGCTGCAACTGGCGCGCCGCGCGTAGTTGCGCATGGGAAGCGCCCGCGGCGCGGGAGCGGTGGATTTCATCCAGCAGCGCAATCAGGGCCGTGAGGGCACGCTCGGACAGTCTCTTGGTGCGTTGTTGAATAGTATCGATGCGCGCGCGCATCTCGCCAGCGCCCGAGCGGTGGCAAGGCAGGCAGGCGCGCCCGGTATTCTCGCGCGGGCTCCCGGTCGCGTGCACGGTGAGATGGATGGCGCCGCGGCGCTCGCGCGGCATGTGGCAATCGGTGCAGGTCGCGCCGCTGCGCGCATGCACACCCTGGCTCCACATCTCGAATTGGGGGTGTTGCGCTTTGAGAACCGGGGCGCCGGTTTCGGCGTGGTCCCAATCGCGGAAACCCGCCTGGTCGTAGTATTGCTCGATCTCTTCGGCTTTCAATCCCTTGGTCCAGGGATGCGTGACGATGCGTTCGGGGCCGGCCAGATAGTATTCGGCGTGGCATTGCGCGCAGACCAGGGCGCGCAAATCCTGTGCTGTCGCGGCAGCCGCCGAGGGCCGGGCCTTGAGAAAGGCGCTCCGCGTGAGGCGCAGGCGCATGGAAGCGGGATCGTGGCAATCCAGGCAACCGACCGGCTGGCGCACTTCGCGGCGGGCCTCGAAGAACGGCATACTCCAGGCGGCGGCGCCCATGCGCCGGAAAAAGTTCATCGCGGCGCCATGGCAGGCCAGGCAGGCGGCCGGCTGCGGGCGCTCCTTGGGGCGGCCTGAAAATAAGCGCGCCAGGCGCGCATCGGCGATGCGATCGGTTTCTTCCCGATCCTTCAGCGAATAGGCGTGGCCGCGCATTTCGCCGAATTCCGGCGCGAGAACGCCGCGACGGTATCCGGCATATTCGAAGGGAAAGCTCTTGGCCCAAAGCGCAGGGTCCACGGACCATTCGGTGAAGGTAGCGCGATCGGTGAGCGGCTCGGCCGGCGGTCGTCGCATCCACCAGCGCGCGGCGAAAAACGCCACCACGGCCGTCGCGAAGAGAACCGCAATGTTCCGGCGCACGGCGGCAAGGGGAACTACTTGATTTCCTTGCTGGCGGCGGTGGCCGGCTCCGATCCCCAGCTCTCGCGGATCACCATGGTCTGGTCGGAGAAGAAGCTGCGCCGTCCGGTGCTGTTATACACCTGGGGAGTCACGGTGAGCGTGTACCCGTTCGGTCCGCCCACCAGGACGAAGTTGAAGCCGCTCTTGGTGCCGCTGGCGAGGTCGCCTGGAATCAGGTCCGCCGCGGTCGGCCCGGCCTGGCCGCTGGCCGGCGGGCCCAGTTCGGCCATGTTGACGGCGAAACGTCCGTACTGGGAATAGTACTGCGTCTGCATCGTGTGCACGGTTCCGATCATGCGAATGGCCGCCATCTCGAGCGAGTACATGCGCGCCTTGTCCAGCTTGGGCAGCGCAATCGCCGCGATGATTAAAATAATGGCGATGACGATGAGCAACTCCATCAGCGAGAAGCCCCGTCGTTTCCTTTGCATGGTCACCTCCTGTGGGGACACCCACAACTACCTATTGTAGAATGACGCGCCGGGGGCCGAAATCGTGCAGACTGCCTGGGGTCGCGAAACCGGAAACCGGGACAGTCAGCAATTTTACGTTTTCGCGCGTATCACACCGAAGAAAGAGGTGCCATACCAGGCTGACCCCACTGCGCCCCAACTTCCGGATTGTCAACCCTCATTAGAAGTGTCCCCTTTGGTTGGCTTCCGTTTAATCGCTCTGGTTCTGCCCTGAAGCAAAGCACCGCGAGGCCGAAGGCCGAGCGTTGAGGGCGGAGCGCAGAGGCAGACCCACAGTGGTTTCCGACTCCTTCGGCCCTAGCGCCAAAGGCCTCCAGACCTTCATCGGGGGTGGGTACGGAATCGGGCACACTGCCAGTTCGGCGGGTTTAAGTGAAGGGGGGGCGGAACGCCTTGGGCTCTTGCCCCCGTTGTTGGCGTATAGCCCGCAATTCAATGATGCCGAAAGAGACGTTCGGTCGGGGCGAGTGGATTTGAACCACCGACCTCCTGGTTCCGAAGTAGGAAATATCAATGGCTTACGGGCATGGTTCATTGAAAACACAAGACTTATGCGCCGCCCGTTTGGACCCTATTTGGACCCTAAACGGCGAAGCTGTGGCGAACCGGACCCTGCTTTCCACGTCGGTAATCCACGCTACAGCTTGCCCGCCGCTTGTGATCCGTCCTCGGAAGTGAATATTTCTTCGATAGGATGCCCGAAGAGCGCGGCTATCTTGAATGCGAGTGAAAGGCTAGGATCATACCTGCCCGTCTCAATGGCGTTGACAGTTTGGCGAGAGACGCCTAATTTTTCGGCCAACTCGGCCTGCGACAAGTCGTGCCGAGCACGGAGAACACGTAGTTCGTTCGTCACTGATACCGCCGTGATACGAGGTAGAGCCAACCTGCCCGTACCGGTTCGAGCACGATAAACCAGGCTGGATTGAAGCGCCAGTTGTAAACAAGCCCTACGCCTCCGAGAAGCATCGCTAGCGCCAAACCGGATAGATAGGTCCAAGCGATTGACTCGAATTGAATCCGGCGTGCAAGCTCATCCAGGGCAGAAAGGTACCGGCGAAACTCCCACGCGATGTAAATGAACGTGCCCCCCGGAGCTAAGGCTATGACGATCTTGAGAATGCCGCCCGGAACCGAGTGGCGGAGCAGAGCACCTACCAGCATGCAGGCCACCATCGCCGCGAGAGCAATGCCGCTGCGGAAATGATATCGACGTCCTGCCGGAGTTCGCGTGCCGAATGTGCCGTAAGCCAATATTGGTGTTGTCGGCCAGCGAGAATCATCGTCGGCAGGTGACTCTTGTGGTGGGTTGATGTTCATCATGCGGCCTCCGTTTCAACTGTAAAGCTTGCTTTCCATATTGTCAATGATGTTTGTCAGAAGAACATACGAAGGCCACTTGCGGACCCGTTTTTGGTGGGATTCGGTTTTGGACCCTGTTTGGACCCTGGTTTCAGGTCGGAGTGTCTGTAGAGCCCAGCCTTTAGGTGAGAGTGTCTGCTCGGCGCAGGGTCCATGGCGGACCCATTCTTGGACCCTGATTTGGTTGGTTAGTGCCTGTGAGTCTTTGAGGGATTTGGTCGGGGCGAGTGGATTTGAACCACCGACCTCCTGGTCCCGAACCAGGCGCTCTAGCCAGGCTGAGCCACGCCCCGAACTATCTCCAGTTTAGACGTTGCAGGGCCGAGGCGCAAGGACCGATCGCGTTGGATCGCCCTCGCGCGGCCGGCCCGTAACGGCATCAGCGAGGTCCATATTGGCGCGCAGGTCGCTGGCCATGTGCTTGACCTCAGCGAGGTCGCGCTTCCATTCGCTCCAGCCGTACCAGAGCGCGTACTCCGGGTTGGCCGGAAGGCACCCTGGAAGCTGCGCATGCGGTGCGCCAGGTGTGCATCACGAAGAGCTTCCGATCCGCCGGGCGCCCTCCGTATGGCCGCCTCGCCGTCGGTCAGAACCAGGATAGCGAAAACGCCGATCCACCCTTGTGGCTTTCATCACAAAACCCGCGCGCCGGTTGTGACAGTATGGAAGGCATGCCGAAGACTAACCGCAGGACCTGGCTGGCCGCGACGAGCGGCGCTCTCGCGATGCCCCGGCTCTCGACCGCCGGCCAACTTAGCGGCGAAAAGCCGCGAAACATCATGTCCGGCGATTGGACGCGAGCCAGGCTGGAGGGCGCGCTGCTGGCGCGGGCCAGTTGGAAGCCGTTTCCCACGTCGGCCGACCGCGGCGCCTGGGAAGGCTTACGGGCCGATTTGCGCCAGCAACTGGTGGCCGCCGCCGAAGCGCAACTCGGCGCGCCGTGGCCGTCGCTGCTGGCCAATTCGTTTCTCGAGTTCGCGCGCAATGGCAACCGTTCGCGTTTCGAGAGTGTCCGCAGTTCGCGGCGAACCCGCCTGGGCGATTTAGTCATCGGCGAGTGCGTGGAGGCCCAGGGCCGCTTCCTCGACGAGATCGCCAACGGCATCTGGCTCACGGTGGAAGAAACCTGGTGGGGCGTGCCCGCGCACGTGAACATGCAACGCGCGGGACGTGGCTTGCCGGACATCACCGAGCCGGTCGTCGATCTGTTCGCCGCCGAAACCTCCAGCCTGCTCTCGTGGACCGACTACCTGCTGGGCGCGCGGCTCGACACCGTCTCGCCGCTCATCCGGCCGCGCATCCGCATGGAGGTGGACCGCCGCGTGTTGACACCCTGCCTCGATCGCGAGTTCGGGTGGATGGGCTTCGGCGCCCGCGCCAGGCCGGTGAACAACTGGAATCCGTGGATCAATTCGAACTGGCTCACCTCGACGTTGCTGATGGAGGGGAACGAAAAGCGGCGCGTGGATGCGGTGCACCGGATTCTGCGCAGTCTGGATAACTTCATCAACCCGTACTACGACGACGGCGGCTGCGACGAAGGCCCCGGCTATTGGTCGCGGGCGGGCGGTTCGCTGTTCGATTGCCTGGAGTTGCTCTATTCGGCCACCGGCGGCGGCCTCAACGTCTATGCGGTGCCGCTCATCCGCGAGATCGGCCGCTACATCATGCGCGCACATATAGCCGGCGGCTGGTTTATCAATTTTGCGGACGCTTCCGCGCACGGCGCTCCTTCCGGGGACCTGGTGTTCCGCAACGCCCGCCGCATCGCGGACGAACGCATGCAGGCGTTCGGAGCCTTCTGCGCCGCCGAGTTAGGCGGCGGCAAACTGCGGCGCGACAGCCTGGGGCGCCAGGTCCCGGCCATCTTCAACTATGCGACGCTCAGCCAGGCGCACGCCCAGGCGCCGCTTCTGGGCGACGTGTGGCTGAGCGGCATTCAAGTGATGGCGGCGCGGCGCAAGGAAGGATCGCCCGCAGGCCTCTACCTGGCGGCGAAAGGCGGCCACAACGACGAAAGCCACAACCACAACGACGTCGGCAACTTCGTGGTCTACCACGACGGCAAGCCGGTCATCATCGATGTGGGCGTCGAGTCCTACACCGCCAAGACCTTCAGTAGCCAGCGTTACGAGATCTGGACCATGCAGTCGGCCTATCACAATCTGCCCACCATCGACGGCGTCATGCAGCACGACGGCCGCAAGTTCGAAGCGCGCGATGTGCACTACCGCGCGGACTCCGGCGCCGCGGAGTTGAGTCTGGATGTCGCGAAAGCCTATCCGCCGGAAGCGGGCCTGGAATCCTGGCGGCGCACCCTGCGCCTGGACCGCGCCAAGGACGAGATCTCCATTGCCGACGCTTGCGGGCTCACGCGGGACGCGGCGCAAATCACGCTGACGCTTATGACGCCCTGTAAGGTGCGTGTGGCGGCTCCGGGCGAGTTGGACCTGGACGGCCGCGAGGCGGGCTTCGGCAGGGCCCGCGTACTTTTCGAAAGCGCCAGGCTCGTGCCCAACGTGGAAGAGGTCTCTATCGCCGACGCTCACTTGAAGAGCGTCTGGGGCGAGCGCGTGTATCGCATTCTGCTGGTGGCCAAACGGCCGCCGCGCCAGGCGCTTGGACCGTGCGGATACTGGGCGCTAGGTGGGGAGTGGCTGCGCGCGCAATGGGACTGGGCGCGCGCTCTGCGAGTATGCCTGCCCACCGGGAATCTTACTCATCAGGATTTGCGCCGCACTCCACTGGTACAACTCACGGCGAGCCGAGTGGGACGATTTTGCGCGCTGTACCGGTGCTTAGGACTCCTCCAATATGTTGTAGGCTTCGTAGAGCCTGGGCGCCGCGTTGTGGAACGTGGCTAGCATGCGCCCATCGGCGAGGTTTGTGAGGACCGGATAGCCGCCGTAGTGCCACGGACCTTTGATGGGGTCCAATTCCAGTTGGAACTGCCACGTGAGTCCGCCGTCCGTGCTGGAGGCGACCCGGCAGCGCCCGTCTTCGAACGCGCCGCGGTAGCCGGCCAGCAGCCGGCCCTTCGGAGAAATGTGCAGGGACGGGGAAGTGCCGCAGAGGTTGACGCGCACGGGCGCGGTCCAGGTGTCTCCGCCGTCGGAGGAATGCGCCACGTGGAATGGGCGGGTGGCGTCATCCGCGTGCCCCCGAATGAGCGCAAGCACGCGGGCGTCCGGTAGAAGGATGATAGGCGTCTCGTTGCTCTCGGCCTGATCGATGCGACGATAGTCGCCCCATGTCTCGCCGTTGTCGGTGGACTTGAGCAGACCGCAAGTCCACGCCCCGCGCTTCTCGTAAGCGCCCCACAAGGGCATGAGCAGCGTGCCGCTGGGGAGTTCCACAACGCGCCCGAACGCGAATGGTTCATATCCCGGAAAACTCTGCGCCTTGCGGTTGGTCCATGTTTTGCCGTGGTCGTCGGAAAGGGGGCAAAACAGCAGCGCGTTGCGGTCGTAGTTCTTGCTTTTCGGCTGCAGATAAAAGCCGTCGGCGTAAGGCAACAGTACGCGTCCCGACTTGAGGCGCGTGAGCGTGCAGCCGGCTTCGATGCCGCCCTTGCGAAATACGGATTCGAAGAACGTCTCCGGCGCGCTCCAGGTCATGCCGCCGTCGGTCGAACGGACCACGCCGGTGCGCTGCCCGGCGCCCAGGTCGCCACCGGTATTGAACGTGGCGAGCAGATGGCCATTCAGGCACCGGCAGGCGCCGCCGATGGCGGCCGTCGACGCGTCGTGTACCATGCCTCTGGCGACAATCTTGAGCTGGGCGGCGGCGGTCGCGCCGCGCGACATGGCAGCCCCCGCGGCCAAGGCGGCCAACTCGCGACGGCTCCAAATCGAATTGCTCATCTCATCTCCCTCAGCCGCAAATAGTGCCCGCGATCCACCGCGGACCGCCGGGATCGGTATTGAAATAGTAGACCGTGAGGACGCGTCCACCCGGAAGCGGCGCACTCCAGGGATAGCCGAGGTCGCCGGAGCCGCCGTCTTCGCGCAGCACAATCTCCGCTGCCGTGGAAGCGTTGGTGCATTCGGCGTCCAGATATGCGCGCGCGAATTCCGTAGGGCTTGTGCCGGTAGCCGTACACCAGCCAGACCCGGTTGTCCGGCAACCGCAGCGCATGATGCGGATGGCCCTGGAATCCCGCGTCCTGCCAGCGCTGCAAAGCTCTTGCCGCCGTCGGTCGATCGCGCGATTACGGTGTGATCGTCGAACTTCGCCGTGCGGATGAAAGCCACCAGGTCGCCTTTGGGCGTTTCGTAGAGCGAGGTTTCGTTGAATTCCACCTTGTCGTCCCAGGCCACCCGGCACGAGTATTTCCAGGTACGCCCTCCGTCGGCTGAGATCAGCAGGTGCAGATCCGAGGGATACAGCTTTTCCCATCCGTACGCCACCACCCAATACAAGCGCCCGTCGCGGCCCTGGCACATGGCGCCGCGATTGTAAGCGGGCAGCGGTTGTCCGAACGGATCCTTCAAGTTGCGTCCCGGCACGGGCGGAGGAATGTACGGTCCTTGCCAGGTTTTACCGCCGTCGGTGGAGCGCACGATGTAGCCGCCCAGGAATTTGTAGGGAGCCTGTTGGTTTTCCGGCATCTGCGCGCTGGGTGGCACCCAATACCAGGCGTAGCTCGCGCAGACCAGCGTTCCGTCGCGAAGTTGCACCATGCAGGGATCCTGCGAACCGGCCTCCGGGTGAGCGTGGATCAACTCCGGCTGCTGGGTCCAGGTCTCGCCGTTGTCGCGCGAGCGGACCAGCACAAGTTACTGTTCGGGTCGGTGTGCGTGATGCCTTTCGCTCCCACACGGCGGCGGTCCGGCGCGCGCCGGAAGGCTACTATCAATTCGCCGGCCGGCCGGCGGACGATGGAGGGGAAGGCGCTGTAAAAGTGCGGGTCCTTATAGATAATCAGGTCCTTGATCTTGGCCCAGGGGCGCGGCGCGGCGCGGCCGGCCAAAGAGAAAGAAGCGCCGGCGGCGGCGTGCAGAAATTCGGTTCGGGTTAGCGGCATGAATTTGTTCCGGTAAGTCCAGCCAGCGTTCATTATACTGAGTAAGAACCATGAAGCTCTCGATCCTGATCCCCGTCTACAACGAGCGTGTAGTGGTTGAACGCAGTCTGGCGCAGGTGCTGGCCGCGCCCTTGCCGGAGAATATGGATCGCGAGTTGGTCATCGTCGACGACTGCTCGACCGATGGCACCTGGCCCATTCTCCAGCGCCTCGCCGCTCGCGAGCCCGCTATTCAACTGTTTCGCCACAGCGTGAACCAGGGCAAAGGCGCCGCCGTGCGCACCGCCATCCAGCAAGCCACGGGCGACTTTGCTTTGGTGCAGGATGCCGATCTCGAATACGACCCCAGCGAGTATCCTCACCTGTTGCGCCCCTTGCTGGACGGCCGCGCCGACGCCGTCTTCGGCTCGCGCTACCTGGCCGGCGAGCAGTCGCGCGTGCTCTTGTTCTGGCACTCGATGATCAACAAGGCGCTCACGCTGGCCTCCAATATGTTCTCGAACCTGAACCTCACGGACATGGAGACCTGCTACAAAGTCTTCCGCACGGATCTGCTCAAGAGCGTGCCCATCCGCAGCAACCGTTTCGGATTCGAGCCCGAGATCGTCATGAAGTGCGCCAAGCGCAAGTTCCGCGTCTACGAGGTTCCCATCAGCTATCACGGGCGCACTTTCGAGGAAGGCAAGAAGATCGGCTGGAAGGACGGGCTGAAAGCCTTCGGCGTCATCCTCTATTTTTGGGCCGTGGACGATCTGTACACGGAGCCTTACGGGCGCGGGATGCTGAACAACCTCACCGGCACGCCGCAGTATCTGAATTGGCTGGCGCGCCTGCTGCGCCGCCACGTGGGCGATAGCAGTTCTCGAGATCGGCGCCGGCATCGGCCACCTGAGCGCGCGCCTGATGAGCCGGCGGCTCCGCTACGTTGCCACGGAAAAGGACCCGCTCTATCTGCACGCGTTGAGCAACCGCTTCCTGCGCACGCCCAACGTCGAAGTGCGGCGGTTGGATCCGGCGCGTGCCCGCCGATTACGACGATTTGCAGGGCGCCTTCGACACGGCGCTTTCGGTGAACGTCCTGGAGTATCTGGACGATCCGGCCTTGACGTTGCGTTCGCTCTTTGGCGCCTTGCAGCCGGGCGGCACGCTCCTGGCGCTGGTGCCGCAGGGGAATTGGCTGTTCGGCAGCATCGACCGCACGCTCGGCCATCGCCGCCGTTTCTCGCGCCGCCAGTTGCGGGAGTTGCTCGAACAAGCTGGATTCAAGGTGGAGAAGTTCTATCAGTTGAACCGCGCCGGGGTGCCCGCGTGGGCGCTCTACGGCCGTGTGCTGCATCGCAAGAGCATCAACAAGGTCACGCTCAAGCTGTTCGACAAGACCGTCTGGCTCTGGCGTCTGATCGACGCGTTGCTGCCCTGGCCCGGCCTGACGCTGGTAGTGGTGGCGCGCAAACCCGCCTGAGAATGGTGGAGGGAGTTGCGCGCGTCATGGCGTGGAGATAATTCCGCATGTCGCCCGGCACACCCGCTAGGCCCAATACTGTTCACTTACCGCGAAGGTTGCCACTGGCACGGATTTGTAGGGTGGTCCCCCTGGACCGCGCCGGACCCCTTGGTCCGGCCGCTGCCGGCGACGTGGGAGGGCCGACGAGGGCGTCGAGCGCGCGGACCTGGGGTCCGCGCCACGAAGACTAAGTGAACAGTATTGCGCGCTACGCCGGCGTGTCGCCCACTGCGCGCTGCAGCCGGTCGAGTTCCGCTTTCAGCTCCTTCACCACGCCCGCGTAGCGCCGGGTCGTGATAGAGATTCTGCATCTCGCGCGGGTCTTTCTCCAGGTCGTACAGTTCCCAGTCGGGCTCCGTGGCCGGCGGATGGGCGCCGCTCATGCCGAGCGGCTTGCCGTAGTAGTAGATCAGCTTGTACCGGTGCGTGCGCACGCCGTAGTGCGCCGGCACGTGGTGGTCGTTCGTCGTTGTGCATCCAGTAGCGGTAGTACATCGACGTGCGCCAGTCCTTGGGCGTGTGGCCTTCCAGATTCGCGCGGAAGCTGCGGCCCTGCATTTCGGCCGGCGCTTCGCCGCCGCGCGTAGTCGAGAAAGATGGGCGCGAAGTCGACGTTCAGCACCATGTCGCTCGTTCACCGTGCCCGGGCGGATCGCGCCCGGATAGCGAATCAGGAACGGCATGCGCAGCGACTCCTCGTACATCAAGCGCTTGTCGTACCAGCCGTGGTCGCCGAGGAAGAAGCCCTGGTCGGAGGTGTAGATGACGATGGTGTCGTCGGCGAGGCCGTCCGCGTCGAGATAGTCGAGCATGCGGCCCACGTTGTCGTCCACGCTCTGCATGCAGCGCAGGTAGTCCTTGATGTAGTACTGATAGGCCCACTTGCGCAGCGCGTCGCCCGTGAGAGTCCGGCGGGATATCGACGCTTCAGGTCGCGCTTCGGTGCTGTTCTCGCCGACCCGCATCTTGCACCGCCGCGACGCTCGCCGGGCGTGCCCTCGTAATGGTCGTAGAGGTTGTCGGGCTCGGGAATGGTCTGGCCGTCGAACAGCTTGGCGTACTTGGGCGCGGGCTCCCAGGGCCGGTGCGGCGCCTTGTGGTGGCACATCAGGAAGAACGGTTTCGCGGCGGTCGCGCTTCTTGAGCCAGTCCAGGCTGAAGTCGGCGATCAGGTCGGTGCAGTAGCCGTCGATGCTTCTTCTTCTCGCCGCGATCGATGAAGACCGGGTCGTAGTAGACGCCCTGGCCCGGGCAGGATGTTCCAGTAGTCGAAGCCCGGTGGGTTCGGTGACCAGGTGCCACTTGCCGATCATGGCGGTCTGGTAGCCGGCGCCTCTGCAGCTCCTTGGCGACGTGGTTGCGCTCCGGGTCGAGCCGATCGGCCAGCGTGTAGACGCCGTTCTTGTGGCTGTACTGGCCGGTGAGGATGGCGGCGCGGCTGGGCGTGCAGATGGAGTTGGTGCAGAAGCAGTTGTCGATGCGCATGCCGCCCGCGGCGATGCGGTCGATGTTGGGCGTCTGGTTGATGCGGCTGCCGTAGGCGCGAGATGGCGTGCGCGGCGTGATCGTCCGCCATGATGTAGAGGATGTTGGGCCGGTTGCGACGAGCGCCACGAGCCACGCCCGCCGCCGCGGCCAGGCTCAGCACTTCCCTGCGGCTCAACTGATTCATCGACGCAGCACCTCCGAAACAATCTTATAGCAGCGCACGGCGCCGCACCGGAGTGGGGCGTTGGTCCGCGCGTGCTACGCTCGAAGAATGGGGTTCGCGGAGTCCTTTTTCGCACGGCGCTATGGCGTCACCGAGCGCGATCTCGACGGGTTTCTCTCGGAAGCGCTCTCACGCGGGGGCGACTATGCCGACCTGTACTTCGAGTACCTGGCGACCAGTCAGATCTCGCTGGACGAGTCCATTATTAAAGGCGCCACCGAAGGTGTCTCGCTGGGCGTGGGTGTGCGCGTGGTCTCGGGCGAACGCACCGGCTATGCCTACACCGACGATTTGACGCCCGGGAAGATTCGCGAAGCCGCCCGCGTGGCCGCCTGTATCGCCGACGCCCCGGCCAAGGTGGAGAAGATCGGCCTGGGTCGCGTCAACGCGCACCGGCTCTACGAAGTGCCGGTGGCGCCCACCGAGACTTCTTTCCGCGAGCGCGCGGCATTGGTCGAGCGGGCCGACCAAGCCGCCCGCGCTTACGACGCGCGCGTGTTTCAAGTGCAGGCCTCCTATGCCGACAGCGTGCGTCATGTGATGGTCGCCACCAGCGACGGCGCGCTCAGTTTCGACCGGCAACCGCTGGCGCGCCTCAGCGTGGCCGTGCTCGCCCGCGAGGGTTCCGGCACGCCCCAACGCGGTTACTCGGGCGGCGGCGGCCGCGTGGCGCTGGATTGTTTTTTGACCGATAAGACCCCGGAACGCTACGCGCGCGAAGCCGCGCGTCAGGCCATTGTGCAACTGGCCGCCGTCGAGGCGCCGGCGGGCGAAACCACCGTGGTGCTGGGTCCGGGTTGGCCGGGCATTCTGCTGCACGAAGCCGTGGGCCATGGTCTGGAGGCCGACTTCAATCGCAAGGGCGTCTCGGCGTTTGCCGGGCGCATCGGAGAACTGGTGGCCAGCCCGCTCTGCACGGTGGTGGACGACGGCACCATTCCCAGCCGTCGCGGCTCTCTCAACGTCGACGACGAAGGCGCTGCCCACCAGCCGCATGGTGCTCATCGAGAACGGCGTGCTGCGCGCATATTTGCAGGACAAACTCTCCAGCCGCATCATGGGCGCGCCGGCCACCGGCAACGGCCGCCGCGAAAGCTACCAGCACATTCCCATGCCGCGCATGACCAACACGTTCATGCTGGCCGGGGAGAGTGATCCGCAAGATATCGTTCGTTCGGTCTCGCGCGGCCTTTATTGCGCGACCTTCGGCAGCGGGCAGGTGGACATCACCAACGGCAGTTTCGTGTTCTCGGCCTCGGAAAGCTATTTGATCGAGGACGGACGGATCACGCGGCCCGTGCGCGACGCCACGCTCATCGGTAACGGGCCGGAGGCGCTGCGCCAGGTGAGCATGGTGGGCAACGACCTGGCGCTGGACGAAGGCATCGGCATCTGCAGCAAGGAAGGCCAGAGCGTGCCCGTCGGCGTAGGCATGCCGACCACCAGAATCGACCGCATGACCGTGGGCGGAACCAAATGAACCGAAGCGCTAATCATCTCGAAGAACTTGCCGCCGAGGCGGTCCGCCTGGCACAGGATCGCGGCGCGACCGATGCCGAGTGCACCCTGGCGGCGGGCGACGAATTCACCACCAGCGTGCGCATGGGCGAAGTGGAGAGCCTGAAAGAATCCGGTTCGCGCGGCGCCGGTATCCGGGTTCTCAAGGGCCGTCACGCGGGCTCCTCTTACACGTCGGATCTATCGGGCGAGGGGCTCCGCCGCATGGTGCAATCGGCCATCGATCTGGCTGCCATCACGGGTGAGGATCCGCACGCGGGACTGCCGGAGCCGGAAGAACTCGGCCAACTCGACGTGGACTTGAAGCTTTATCACGAAGATGTCATGGCGCTCGAAACCAGCCGCAAGATCGAACTGGCGAGAGAAACCGAACGGGCGGCGCTCGACTTCGACGCGCGCATCGACAACTCCGAGGGCGCCTCGTTCGATTCGCACGTGGGCCTTCGCGTCTTCGCCAACTCGCGCGGCTTCCTGGGTTCGTACCGGGCCAGCCAGTGCTCGCTTTCCACCGTGCCCGTGGCGCGCCAGGGCGACTCCATGGAGCGCGACTACTGGTACAGCGCCGCGCGCAGTTTCGCCGCGCTCGAAGAACCGGCGCACATCGGCCGTACGGCGGCGAGCGCGCGTGCTGCGCCGCCTGGGCGCCCGCAAAGTGCCCACCCAAAAGGCTCCCGTGGTCTTCGAACCGCGCACGGCGCGCACGCTCATCGAGCACGTTTTCGAGGCCGTGCACGGCGAGTCCATTTACCGTCGAGCCTCCTTTCTGGCCGGTAAGTTGGGTCAGAAGATCGCTTCCGAACGCCTGACCGTGATCGACGACGCAACGCTCCCGGGCCTGTTCGGGTCGTCTCCATTCGACGACGAGGGCGTGCCCACGCGCCGCACTCCGGTCATCGAACGAGGCGTGCTCTCCAGCTACCTGCTCAATACCTACACGGCGCGGAAATTGGGCCTCAAAACCACCGGCAACGCCAGCCGCGGCCTCTCCGGAAACGCCGGCATCAGTCATGGCAATCTGTTCGCCGAAGCCGGCGCGATCGCGCCCGAGGAAATCGTCAAAAGCGTCCGCCGTGGATTTTTTGTGACTGAACTCATCGGTTTTGGTGTCAATATTGTTACGGGAGATTACTCCCGCGGCGCGGCCGGAATCTGGATCGAGAATGGAGAGTTCACCTATCCGGTTTCGGAGGTCACGATTGCCGGCAATCTGGCTGAAATGTTCGCATCCATCGAGATGATTGCGAGCGATTTGGAGTTTCGCGGTTCCACGGCTGCGCCCACGCTTCTGGTCGGGGAGATGACCATCAGTGGCAGCTAACACCGGATTTCAGCGCGGCGGCCCATCGAAAGCGCTGATCGCCTCCATTCTTGGACTGCTGGTTGTGGGCGGTGGCGCGTTCTGGTATCTCGAGCGCCTGGCCAAACAACCGGCGCCGGCCGGGCCCGCGCTCTCGGCCGAGGCCCGGGAATATGTTCGTTACCTGAAGCTCAGCGGCGTCGAAATGAAAGCCACGGAAAGCTACATGAAGCAGACCGTGGTTGAAATCACCGGCTTGATCGCCAACAACGGCAACCGTTCGGTGCGCGCCGTCGAGCTGAACTGTGTTTTTTACGATCACTACTCTCAGGTGGTGCTGCGCCAACGCGTCGCTATCGTGCGGCCGAACACCGGGCTTCAGCCCGGCGAACTCCGCAAGTTCCGCCTGCCGTTTGATAACCTGCCCGAGAGCTGGAACCACGGCATGCCGCAGCTCGTGATTGCGCAAATTAAGTTTGGCTGAACCATTCCCATGGCTCGCGTACTCCTGGTGGACGACGATCCGGACCAACTCGAGATGCGCCGTATGTTGTTCCAGCAGGCCGGCCACGAAGTGTACACGGCGATGGACGCCGGGACGGCTCTCGAACTATTCGGCCGCGCCGCACCGCAACTGGTGGTCACCGACCTGTGCCTTCCCAAGGCCGAAGATGGGCTCGCCCTCATCCGCGCGATGCGCCAGCGCGCGTCAGGCGTTCGCATCGTAGTGTTGAGCGGGTGGACTGCGGATCTTGAGCACTTACCGGAAACCGGTCTGGTGGATGCGATCATCGGCAAACCCGCACGCACGAGTGGGCTTCTGGCGATAGCGGCGAAGCTCAACGTGTGGATGTTTGCCGCACTTTTGTGCTTCGCGCCATGCGCGAGCGCCGCCGGCCACGGCGCGCCCTTGCTCCCGTACACCGTCCTCTTCACGAACGAGGAAGGTGGCACGTACGCTGGCGGCCTGATGGCGCCGTCCAAAGTCGGGCCGCTGCCGGAGGCGGGCAAGATGGTCGAGTTCCCGGTTCGCTGACCATGGATCTGCGCGTCAAGGTGATCCCCAAGAGTTCCAAGAACGAGGTAGCCGGCTACATGGCCGACGGCACGCTCAAAGTGAAGATCGCCGCGGTGCCCGAGAAGGGCAAAGCCAACGCCGCGCTCTGCCGCTTCCTGGCCAAGCACTTCGGCGTTCCGGCGCGCGACGTCGAAATCCTGAGCGGCGAAACCAGCTCGCACAAGCGCGTGCGCATCGCGGGCAAGTGAGGGGCGAAAGCCTGGGGCCGGCACCTTTTCCGTCAAGACAACATCTATCCATCGTCGCGGGCGCCCGACGGCGGAAAAGGTGAAATTGCTGACTGTCCCGGTTTCCCGCGAAGAAAAAAGGGTGCCATATCAGGCTGACCCCTTGGCGCCCCATAACTTCACGGCGGCGCCGCGGCGGTAGGCCAGGTTGCCCAGGTGCGCGGCGCGGGCGGCGGCGACGGCCGGCTCCACCGGGCAGTTGGGGTCCTTGCGCGCGCGCATCGCATCCAGCCAATTGGCGACGTGCGCAAGCGTGCCGTCGGCCTGCGAGCGCAGTTGAATGGACGGTTCGGGATAGTTCGTCTTCTCGGCCGGGATCACGCCCTCGGGATACACCTCCAGGCCATCGCGCGTCACGCGCATCAGGGCGCGGCTTCCGCGGAAAATGATGCATCCCCCGTTCAGCGAGCCGTTCAAGGTGCCTGTGTAAGTGACGCCGAACCCCGGATAGTCGTAAGCGGCGGTGATGGTGTCCGGACAATCGCCATAGTTGAGGAAATACCGGCCGCCGACGGCCTGCACGGAGTTGGGAGTGTCGGCGGCCATGTACCATTGGATAACGTCGCCGTAATGCGAGTAGAGGTCGGTCAAGTGGCCGCCTCCGTAATCGAAAAACATGCGCCAGCGCAGGAAGCGCACCGCCTCGAAGGGCCGTAGCGGCGCGTTGCCCTGGAAACGCCGCCAGTCGAGTTTCGACTCGTCGGCTATGGCGGGCGCGTTCATCCGCGCCATGTAATTCTGATACCAACTCGCCAGCACCAGCGAGATTTTGCCGAGGGTTCCCTGGGCGATGATCTCGTGTCCCATACGGAAGTGCTCCCAGGAGCGCTGTTGATAGCCGATCTGCACGACGCGGCTCGTCGAGCGCACGGCTTTGATCAGGTCGTCGCCTTCCGGGATGTTGTGCGTGACGGGTTTCTCGACGTAGACGTCCTTGCCGGCGCGCACGGCATCCATGGTCATGGGCGTGTGCCAGTGATCGGGCGAGCCTACCACCACGGCATCGATGTCGCCACGCTCGAGCACCTGCCGGTGATCCACGTAGAGTTGCGCCGCGGGGGCGAGTTCCTTTTGCGCCTGCTCGCGGCGCGGTTCGTAGACGTCGCAAATCGCCACCAGTTCGGTACGGCCGGTTTTGAGCGCCAGGCCGGTGACGTAGCGGCCGCGGCCTCCGGAGCCCAGCAGCGCGATGCGAATACGATCGTTCGCACCCCAGACCCTGCCGCTCGCGGCGGCCGTCGCAGCCGCCTGAAAAAATCGCCTCCGGTTATCATGCATCGCTCCAGAACCTCCTCGCCATGGTATCTTACACGATTCAGGGCTCCCGGCCCACCTGGAGAGGTTCTCATCATGAAACGATTCTGGATATTGCTGGTGGTCGTGGTCGCGGTAGGGGCCACGTACACGCTGGTTCGAGTAAAGGCGCAGAAGGAGAAGGCGGCCGACAACCCATGCGCGCGCACCGCGGGCCTGGGCTACGACGACACACCCATGCTCCCGGAGCAACCCTGGCGCGTGCACGACATCAAGCGCCCGCAGCCTCGTACCATTGTGCCCGGCACCGAGAGCAGCCAGGAGCGCGCCGGCCGCGCGCCCAGCGACGCCGTAGTGCTCTTCGACGGCAAGGATCTGTCGAAGTGGACCAACCACCCCAAGAAACGCAGCCGCGGCAACCTTACGTGGAAAGTCGAAAAGGATTACATGGAAGTGGTTCCCTACGCGGGCGACCTGGTTTCGAAAGAGAAATTTGGGGACGCGCAGTATCACATTGAGTGGGCGGCACCGGCAAAGCCTTGCGGCACCAGCCAATGGAGAGGCAACAGCGGTGTGCTGCTCATGAGCAATTACGAGATCCAGGTCCTCGACAACGATAACAACCCGACTTATGCCGACGGCATGGCCGGATCGATCTATGGCCAATGGCCGCCGCTGGTGAATCCGGCACGCGCACGCGGCCAATGGCAGATGTACGACATCGCCTTCGAGGCGCCGGTGTTCAACGGGGAGAAATTAGTGAAGCCGGCCTACGTCACGGTCTTCCTGAATGGAGTGCTGGTCCAGAATCACCAGCGGATCATCGGCCGGATGGCGCACCGGCAGGTGGGCGTCTACCATGCGCACGGCGCGGTGGAACCCCTCTCGCTGCAGGATCACGAGGTTCCGGTGCGCTACCGCAACATTTGGGTCCGCCCCCTGAGAGGCTACGACCAGCCGTAATCCGTTGACGCAGAGTGGCCTTAGGGGCACATCCAGCGTGTCGCGGCCGGGCGAAGGAACTTTCCGGCGCATGGTGGTGTCCAATCTTGTGCGGGGCGGTTGGATATCTGGTAGGTTGAAGGGGGAGTACCCCCGAAGGCGCTGCCATGGCAGAGCCAATCGTCGATATCGAACTCGAACATGCGGTGGAGGAACTGGAAGCTCTTCCCGATGAGAGAGAAGTTTGCTTTGAAGACGACCGTCATCTGGTAGAGCGTCTCCAGTCCGGAGACGACGCAGCTTACGAGAAATTGATAGCCCGGTTCCAGCAGCCGGTTTACAACCTGGTGAGCCGGTTGCTGAACCAATCGGACGACGCCAGCGACGTGGTCCAGGAAGTGTTCTTAAAGGTTTTCCGGAACGTTGGATCGTTCCGTGGCGAGAGCAGCTTGAAGACCTGGGTTTACAGAATCGCGGTGAACGAGGCGTACAACCACAGACGGTGGTTCGCTCGTCACCGGCGCCCCGAAGTGGGCTTGGAGCAGGAGAGCGAAGCCGGAACCAGCTATCATGACCGGCTTCCGGATCCGGCCAGGTCTCCATTCGATGTGGCCCTGGGACAAGAAGAACAGGTCTTGATCGAAGAGGCTCTGACGCGATTGAATCCGAAATTCCGGATCTGCGTGGTTTTGCGGGATATCGAGGACTTAAGTTACGACGAGATCGCCGAAATCGAAGGGATCTCGCTGGGCACGGTGAAATCTCGAATTCTGCGTGGCCGAGAAGCATTGCGGAGGACTCTGGCGGGCCGGCTTGAGCCGGGACCGGCCCTGGATTGGACGCCACAACCGGCCGAGTGATGTTATGAATTGCCAATTAGTCCAGCGAGCGCTATCGGCTTACATGGACGGGCAACTCGCGAAACCCGTGCGGCGCCAGGTGCTCGAGCATCTGGCGCATTGCGCAGACTGCTTTGCGATTTCCGAGCAACAGGTCAGGATTAAGACTTCTCTCGGCATGCTCCCGGCGCGTGTCCCTCCGGCCAGCCTGCAGTTCGCCCTGCGCTCCATGGCCGCGCGCGAGATCGCGCGTCGCCGCGGGGGCCAGGGACTCGTGGCACGGTTCGCCCGGTGGGCGGAAGGTTATCAGTTCCGCCTGGACGGACTTATGCGGCCCATGGCGCTGCCGCTTGCCGGCGGTCTGGTATCGGCCATTCTGGTGTTCGCCCTGTTCGTGCCCATGTTCGCGGTCCCCGGAAAGAGCCTGATTCAGGACGTTCCCACCATGCTTTATACTGAGGCCACGGTCAGCAGCGTACCGGACTTCGACATGAACGAGGACGAGGTCCTGGTGGACCTGGTGGTGGACGGCCAGGGACGCATTGTGGACTATTCGGAGCCCCACGGCCAGGACTGGATGCGGAACGCGCCGCTGCGCCGGAGACTGGAAAACGCGCTGCTGTTCACCAACTTCACGCCCAGCACGATGTTCGGCCAGCCGGCCTCGACGCGTGTGCGGCTCACCATCCGCCGCAGCCAGATCGACGTGAAGGGGTAACGGACCTTTATATCCAGTGAAACGCCCACCCTTGGGGCAGCACTTCCTGAACCGCGCCTCCATTCTGGAGCGCATCGCGGCCGCCGCCTGCCCGCGCCCCCAGCCTCTGGTCATTGAAATTGGACCAGGGGAGGGCTCGCTCACAGTTCACCTGATGGAGCGCGCCGAGCGCCTGGTGGCCATCGAAGTGGACCCGGCGCTGGCCGAAAGGCTGCGCGCGCGCTTCGCCGGCCATCGCCATTTCGAGGTGATTCACGCCGACATTCTGGACGTGCATCTGTCGCAATGGGGTCCGGCGGTGGTGGTGGGAAATCTGCCCTACTACATCACCTCGCCGATTCTGGACCGGGTGCTGGCCATGGGGCCGGACCTCCTGCGCGCGGTGTTCCTGATGCAAAAAGAAGTGGCCGACCGGTTGAGCGCGCAACCCGGCAGCCGCGACTACGGTTTTTTGACCGTTCGCACCGGATTCCGCGCCTGGGCGCGCACCCTGTTCCGCGTGCCGCCTTCCGCGTTTTCTCCGCCGCCCAAGGTGGAGTCCGCCGTGGTGCAGCTCGACCCGCGCGCTCCGGACGAAGCCCTGCCGGTGGGCGACGCCGGGCGCTTTCTAGAGTTCGTGGGCCTGTGCTTCCGGCACAAGCGCAAAACCATCCGCAACAACCTGGCCGGCGCGTTTTCGCGCGAGGCGATCGATGCGTGCCCCGAAGCCGGCCTGCGCGCCGAGCAACTCACCATCGACGAGTTCGCGGATCTCTATCACCGGCTCAAGCCGTAGTTCGGGTTCGGCTGGGGCATCTGCGCTCCCACGGATTCGCGCCAGGCGTGCAGGCGCCGCCGCAGCTCATGGGCTTTTTGTGGCATGCGCGCGGCCAGGTCGTCCTTTTCGCCGATGTCCTTGGCAAGATCGTATAGTTCCACGTGGTGGTCTTCGAGAAACTCCAGCAGCTTCCACTGCCCGCTGCGCATGGCGCTCACCGGCGTGGTGGTGGGGTAGTAGTGGGGATAGTGAAAGTAGAGCTCCTCGCGGCCGAGTTTGGCCGCGGGGTCGCGCAGCAGCGGCGCGATGCTGAGGGAGTCCACGCCTCGCCGCCGCGCGTCGCTGGCCCCCAGACCCGCCATGTCGAGCAGCGTCGCGTAAAGATCCGTGGATACCACCGGCGTGCTCGACACCGCGCCTCGCGGCGTTACACCCGGCCAATAGACCATGAGCGGCACTCGCACACCGCCTTCATAAAGCGCGCCTTTGCCCGAGCGCAGCGGCGAGTTGTCGGTTATCACCACTTGACGCGACGTTGCGTAATGCCCCGCCATTGTCGGAAAGGAAAACGATGGCCGTGCGATCGGCGATGCCGCGCTCTTCCAGTTTCCGCATGACGCGCCCCACGCTCTGGTCCAGGCTCCAGGTCATGGCGGCGTAAGTGGGATTACTGTGATGCATGGCGGGCTTGAGGCGGGCGGTGAAGCGGTCCACGTCGGCGGGCTTGGCCTCGATGGGCGTGTGCACGGCGTGGTGCGCTAGATAGAGGAAGAACGGCCGCTCGCCCGCCTTGTCGATCACGTGCAGAGCTTCGTCGGTGAGCCGATCGGTCAGGTACTCGCCGGGCTCGCCGAATTCGAGATGCGGCACGTAGCGAAACTCGCCGCCAAAGTGCCGGCTGCCGCGATAGGGATAGAAGAACGACTGCGGCGCACCCCAATGCGTGCCGCCGATGTTCACGTCGAAGCCCTGCGTTTCCGGGTAGTAGCCGGCCTCGCCAAGATGCCACTTGCCGACCAGCGCGGTCAGGTAGTCGCGCTCCTTGAGCGCCTCGGCCAGCGTTACCTCCGCAAGCGGCAGGTTGCCCACCGTGACCGGCGGAACGAGTTTACGGTTCTTCTCCGGCGTTCCGGAATTTTCCAACCAGGTGGTCATGTGCAGGCGCGCCGGATGCTTGCCGGTGAGAATGGACGCACGCGTCGGGCTGCAGACGGGCGCCGCGGCATACGCGTCGGTGAAGCGCACGCCCATGCGCGCCAACCGGTCGATGTTGGGCGTTTCGTGCAAGTCGGCGCCGTAACAGCCACTGTCGGCCCAACCCATATCGTCGGCCAGAATGAAAACGAAATTAAGCGGCCGCGTGGCCGCGCGGCCGGCGGCGGCGCCGGCTGCGCAACTGAGGAAGCCGCGCCTGGTCAGGTTTGCATTTCCCATCTCACTGGTCTCCTGTTCGCACCTTGGCCACGTAGATGCCCGCTTTGCCGTCGTGCGAGGAATAGTAACTTACCCACAGTAATCCATCGTGCCAGACCAGACCCGGATAGCCCGCGTCACCGCCGGCTGGGAGCGCCAGGAACTCGCGCAGTTGGTTGTCCTCCGGGTCGAGCCACGCGAGCGCGATCCGCGACTTGCCTTGGCTGGTCACGCCTCCCGCGGCGACGATCCTGGAGTCCGGCAGCATGAGCATGTTCGGACTTTCCAGATTCATGTTGAGGTCGTTCCACGTCCAGCCGCGGTAAGGCGGTTTGGCCCGGCCCAGCATGGCCGTGGCGCCCCGGGCGTCGCGCTGCGCCAGACACAATGCGCTCGCGTCCTCCAGAAACAATAGCGACGCTTCGCCGGGCGACTTGTCGGTGAGAAGTTTCGGCGTCAGCGCCTCGAACCGGTCAAGATGACGCGCCGCGTACACCCGCAGATAGTTTTCCCGGACATTGTCGTGGCCGGCGCCGAACGCCATCCCGTTGTGCCAGGCCAGGCGCCCGAGTTGGACGTTCGGTTCGCACACGCTGATGGGCGCGCCCCAGGTGCGCCCATCGGGAGAAATCCAGATGGCGGACTGGTGGCGCTCCCACACAATTCCCTGGCGCTCTTCGACCGCCACAAGTATCAGGCGGCCGTCGCTAGTGGCGCCGAGCTTGGGATAGCGCAGGTCGCCCCCGGGCGAGGAGATGCGCGCCGCCGGTCTCCAGACTTCGCCGTCGAGCGAGGTGAGGATCCGAATAGTCCCATCGCCGGAGGTGTGCGCCTGCCCTTCGCGCAACGCGCAATACCAGCGATTCTTGTAGCGAATCAGATCCGTGAAGCCGTTGTGCGGCGCGCTGGACCAAATCTTTTCCAACCAGACGACCGCGGGCTTCTTCGGAAGAAGGGGACTGACACCTTTTTCGCCGTGGAGCCTTGTTCCCATCGCGCCAATCTGTACCGGCGAAAAAGGCTGTCTGTCCCCTTTGTCCGCCGCGGCGCAGGCTAGCGCGATCAGAACAAATCCGGTAATCTTACTTCCATGTCGCATCGTCGGTGGTCGTGTCTGGCGTTGTTGTTTGGTTGTCTACCTTCTCTATTCTATGCCGCGGAACCGGACGGGCTCTGGAAGCAAGCCTCCGCCAACGGCGTCGTGGTGAACGACATCTTCGCCCGCACGCGCAAGATGGTTCACGGCTGGCTCTCTTACGCCGACAAGGAGACGCTGCTGCTGCCCGACCGTCTTCCCGGGCTGATCCGCGGCAAGCCGAACACGCGGCTTCTCTACACGCCGCAGAACTCCGGCGCCGACAACTATCCTTACCTCATCATCACGAGCTGGTTCACCGATCCCGCGCTTTACCACGGCCGCATGATGGACATGCTGCGCAACGAGATTCGCTACACCAATGTGGAAGGCGCCATTCCGGGCAATCTCGATTTCCAGACCCGTAAACTCGGCCCGGCGAGTTTCTTCGGCGCCGGCGAGTACTGCAAGGACGGCTTGCTGTCGGTCACCGAACTGCTCGGCCGCACGCCCTGGTACTACCGCATGGTCGACATTACGGAAGACTACATGCGGCGGGCTCCCGTAAAGACGCGTTGGGGCAATTTGCCCGACACCGGCGCCGAGTTGAACGGCGACGTGTTGCAGACGTTGGCACGCCTGATTCCCATGACCGGCGATCCGCGGTTCCTGCGATTGGGCCACGCGCATCGGCGACGCCTACATCCAGGAGATTCTGCCCGCCAACAACTACCTGCCCGGCTACCGCTACGATTTCGATAAGAAGACCGACAGCGGCACCACGCGTCTGCGCGACCACGGCAACGAAATGATCGTCGGCCTCGCGCTGCTGCACGCGCTCGAAACCGATCTGGGCTTGGCGCGCGCGGAGAAGACGCGCCCGGCGATTCGCAAGATGCTGGACCATGTGCTGGCGTCGGCCAATTCGGACGGGATGCTGTACAACACCATCGTAAATTCCGATTTATCGCCGCGCGACACCAAACTCTCCGACAACTGGGGCTACGTCTACGGCGCGGTCTACACCTTCTACCAGACCACCGGCGAGGAGAAATACCGCCAGGCGGTGCGGAAGGTGCTTCGCAACCTGCCCAAGTATCGCGGCTACGATTGGGAGGCCGGGAGCATGGACGGCTACGCCGACTCGATCGAGAGCGCCATCTACCTGGTGGCGCGCGAGCCGGTCGAGGAAGCGCAAAGCTGGATCGAATCCGAAATCAAGATCATGCTGGCCTATCAGCAGCCGCGACGGTCCCATCGAACGCTGGTACGGAGACGGCAACTGGAACCGCACGGCGCTGCTCTACGCCATGATGAAGACCCAAGGGTGCTATCTGAAATCCTGGGCGCCCGGCGTAGAGTTGGGCGCCGCCCAACAGGACGGTAAGTTGTACGTTTCGCTCCGCAGTTCCAGGCCCTGGGCCGGCAAGCTCGCGTTCGACTACGCGCGGCACCGCCGCGAACTGAACTTCCGTAAGAACTACGTGCGGCTCAACGAATGGCCCGAGTGGTTCACCGTCGACGAGGACACGCTCTACAAGGTGAAGGACGCCGCGGGCCAGGAGCGCGTGCTGCTGGGCAGCGAGTTGAAAGAAGGTTTCCCGGTTAAGCTGGCCGCGGGTGAGACGGTGAAGCTGGCCGTATCACGCTGAGGTGCGGTCGCGCCGTTCGAGCAGTTCGCGGACAAGCTCTTCGAGTTGCTCGACGCGCGCGGTGAGTTGCTCAATCTCCAGGGCTTCGGGGTCGGGCAGTTGCCCGTGCTCCAGTTCCCCGACGGCTTCTCCCTTGGTGCGCACGACGCGGCCCGGGATGCCCACCACGGTCGAGTCGTCCGGTACGGAATGGATCACCACCGAGCCGGCGCCGATCTTCACGTGATCGCCGATGAGAATGTTGCCCAGCACCTTGGCGCCCGTGCCAACCACCACGTGGTTGCCGAGCGTGGGATGGCGCTTGCCTTTCTCCTTGCCCGTGCCGCCCAGCGTCACCCCTTGATAGAGCAGAACATCGTCGCCGATCTCGGCCGTCTCGCCGATCACCACACCCATGCCGTGATCGATGAAAAATCGCCGGCCGATGGTGGCGCCCGGGTGGATTTCGATGCCCGTGAGCGTCCGGCTGAATTGCGAGATCATGCGCGCCGGGAGCAGCAGACCCATCTTGTAGAGCTTGTGAGCCAACCGGTGCAGCAAAATGGCATGGAACCCCGGATAACAGAAAAAAATCTCCAGCACGCCGCGCGCCGCCGGATCTTCCCGGAATATCGTATCAATCTGCTCTTTGATGGCTCGGAACATCGCTGAGACCATTATCCAACGATCGGGGACACGGGAATGCACGGCGCGGCAAAAGTCAGCGCGATTCACCCACCGAACCGCTCTGGGCGGCTTCCGGCTGGTAGCGCCGCTGCAGGCTCAGTTCACGGGCGATTCGAATGGACGTCTTGTGTAGAGTCCGTCAGGCGTTGTACGCCGGCATGGTGACCACGATTTTCGGTTTGGCGCTCACGACAACACCACTCGCGACATGCGAGCTTCCCAAATGACTGGCCTGTGCGGTTGCGTTTAGCGCCCATGCTAACACACGCACCCGCCTTTCACCTCCGCGCATTCGCTGACCCTTGGGACAAGGGGGTGAAGCGTCGCGTTACCATAGGAGATTGGCAGCGGCTGGGGTGGGGAACAAATTCCGACCGCCCCTCGTCAGTACTAAGGATGAAGTCCGGAGCTTCTTTCGCCGAAGCCGCCAGCGTGGCGGTGGCCTCCTTGCGCTCGAGCAAGTTGCGCAGTTTCCTCACATTGCTCGGTATCATCCTGGCCACTACTACCCTCATCACCGTGATGAGCGTGATCCACGGCATGGACGTCTTCATCGCCCAGAACCTCTCCGACATGGGATCGGAGGGTTTCAAGATCCGCCGCATCGTCATGATCGGGCAGTTTAACCCCAAGAAGTATATGGAGATGCAGAAGCGCAATCCGCAGCTCACCCAGGAGGAATACGACTTTATCCGCCAGCGCTCGACCATGGTGCGCGAATTCGGCATGGAGGCCTATCGCTCGGCGGCCGTCACTTGCGCGCACGAGCGCATGGAGGGCGTGACGTTGCAGGGGGCCACGGCGAACGTCGGCGTCATTCAGAACATTCAGGCCGTGAACGGACGATTTCTGGCCGACTCCGACGACCAGCGGCGGCAAGCGGTGGCCTTCATCGGCAACGACATCCGCGAGCGCTGCTTCACGGGCGTGGATCCCATCGGCAAGTCGGTCGAGATTCAAGGCCGGCCGTTCCGCGTCATCGGCGTGGGCAGGGAGCAAGGCAGCGTGTTCGGAGAGTCTCTGGACAACTACGCCGTCATCCCCATACAGACGTTCTTCAAGATGTACGGGAGCCGCAACGGCGTCGGCTTTTGCGGCGTGGCCCTCGACCAGTTGCACCTGTTTCAAGCGCAGGACGAAGTCCGCATGCTCCTGCGCGCCTTATCGCCACATGCGGCCCGGCCAGGAGGATAACTTCGGGCTGGCCAGTTCGGATTCGCTGGTCTCGGCCTGGGGCCAACTCACCGGCGCCATCGCCGCCACGGCCATCGCGGTGGTCTCGGTTTTTATGGTGGTGGGCGGGGTGGTGATCATGAACATCATGCTGGCAGTGGTCACCGAACGCACGCACGAAATTGGGGTCCGCAAATCCGTCGGCGCCCGCAAGAGCGACATTCTGAACCAGTTTTTGGTGGAATCGAGCCTGCTGGCAGCCTTGGGCGGCCTGGTGGGCGTGATTATCGCCTGGATTATCGGCATCCTGGTCAGCAAGTTGACGCCCGTGCCGATGTCCATGCCGATGTCGGCGGTGGTGATCTCGCTGGTGTTGTCCACCGCGGTGGGGCTGTTCTTCGGCATCTACCCGGCGCAACGCGCGGCGCGCCTGGATCCCATCGCCGCATTACGGGTGGAGCGATGAACTGGTTCACTTTCAGGTCCAGCACGTGGCTGGCGCTCAGTACCATCCGCGCGCACAAGATGCGGACGTTTCTGACCGTACTGGGTGTCATCATCGGAACCAGCACCATCATCGGGGTGGGCTCCATCATCGCGGGGCTGGACGGAGCTATCACCGACATCATCCGCAGTTTCGGGCCGAACACTCTCATCGTGTTCAAGATCCGCGGCACCATGCGCGTGGGCGATCTCACACCCGAGGAACGCCAACGCAAACCGCTCACCTACGAGAACGCCATGGCCATCCGCGAACGCTGCCCATCGGTGGCCCACGTCAGCCCGTACCTGTTCCCTTCCTTCGACTTCCGGACGGGCAACCGCGCCAAGTACAAGGGCAATGAGGTCTATCAGATACGCTTTGCCGGTACCACTGAGAGCTACGCCTCCGGAGGATTGGTGGAAATGAAGTACGGGCGCTTCTTCACGGACATGGAGAGCCGGCACCGCATGAACGTGGTGGTCATTGGCGAGGACATTCAGAAAACCTTCTTTCCGAACGTGGATCCGGTGGGCAAATGGATCGATGTGAACGGCCAGCAGTTCGAAGTGGTCGGGAGCATGGTGCGGCCTTCGGTGATGATGGCGGCACAGGACGACATCCGCGTCCTGATTCCTTACTGGACCATGCGTAAGATGTTTCCCGCTTCCAAGGAGCACATGCTGGTGATCGTGGCCGAGGAGGGCAAACTGGCCCAGGCCATGGACGAAGTGCACGGGGTCCTGCGCCAGGAGCGCCGCGTACCCCAGAACAAGCCCGACACCTTCTGGATCTCCACCGCCGAACAGATGGTGGAAGATTTTCGCAAAACCACGTCCGTGGTGGCCATCGTGATGGTGGTTCTCAGCAGCATCGGCCTGCTGGTGGGCGGCATTGGCGTGATGAACATCATGCTGGTTTCGGTGACCGAGCGGACCCGCGAGATCGGCATCCGCAAGGCCGTGGGCGCGCGCCGGGCCGATATTGTGCTGCAGTTCCTCACCGAGGCGACCGTGCTCACCGGCGCGGGAGGCCTGGTGGGCATCTTCATCGGCTGGCTGATTGCCACCGTGGCGCGCCTGGTTTTCCCCGCCCTCCCCACCTCCGTTCCCGTGTGGGCGGCGGTGATGGGCGTGGTGGTGTCGGTGGGCATCGGATTGTTCTTCGGCATCTGGCCGGCCAACAAAGCCGCGCGCCTGGACCCGGTGGACGCGCTGCGCTACGAGTAAATACTTAGATCCGAAATTCCGGCATTGCTATAGTGTTGTGGGAGGATGGGATGAACCCACTGCGGTGGAAGCGCGTCGTAGCGGTCGCGGTTCTTCTTGGGGTTTCGTTTCCCGGGTTAGCGGCCGAGTCCATCGCCGGGCAGGTAGTGCACGCCCTCACCGGCAATTCCCTGCGGCGGGTGACGCTGACAGCCACGCGCGTCGATGGCACGGGCGAGCCGGTCACCACTGAGGTGGATGAGTTCGGGCGATTCGTTTTCCGCGATCTCGCTCCCGGCGGATACCTTCTTTCGGGCGAGCGCAACAATTTCGACCGGCAGATCCACGGCTCGCGCTCGAATCCCGAACACCGGCACCGTGCTGCCGGTTAAGGAATGGGCAACCCATCACCGGGCTGGTCTTCCGTCTGTTTCCCAACGCCGCCCTCTCCGGACGCGTGCTGGATTCGGACGGCGAGCCGATGCCGAATGTCGCCGTGCGCGGTTACCGGCGCGAGTATCATAACGGCAGGCGAGACTGGTACGTCGCGCGAAGCGGTGGGACAAACGATCGCGGCGAATACCGACTGAGCGGCCTGCGTGCCGGGCGTTACCTCGTGTGTGCGATTGATTTCAACGCCGGATTGCCGATGCTCGCCACCGAGCACAGGGTCCTTTGCCGGAAGCGCCCGACCGGCTCAACGCCACCACATACTACCCGGGCACGACGGAACTGGAGCGCGCCGAGCCGGTGGCCATCGCGCGCGGGGAGGACCGCCGCGGCGTCGACATTCAGTTGATCAAGGGTACTGCCGTGCGCGTTCGCGGGCGGATTGCGGGCGCGGCGGTGAGCACAAGGCTTAATGTGTGAGCCTCCTGCCCCAGGACCGTTTTGCGAGGACTATCGATGGCCGGTGCAGGTGCGATGGTAGAGCCGGGCGATCGGACATTCGAGATCAAAGGCGTGAGACCGGGATCCTACGTCCTGGTGGCGTCAGCCATGGGTGAGCCTCGGCTGTGAAGCGTGCCCTTTCCCATCGAGGTTGGCGAACAGCACATCGATGGTGTGGAGCTTCCGTTGAGCGAAGGCGGCGAGGTCGCCGGCCGGGTTTTGTTCGATGGCAACGCCAAAGGCACGTCGGTGCGGCTCGAAATCCCGGAGTCCGCCGGGATGGGCGCGCTCATGGCCACGGCGAATGAAGCCGGTGAATTCAAGTTGAAGGGCGTTTTCCCCGTCCAGTTCCGCCTGCGTGTAGCGAATCTGCCCGGGAACACTTACTTGAAGGCGGTGAAGCTGGCCGGGCAAGCGGTGGACCCGGAGAGCATGAACCTTTCACAAGGCGCGAAGCTTGAAATCCTGCTGGGGAAAGCGTCGGCCGAGTTGAAGGGTGTCGTGCTGGGGGCGGACGAGAAACCGTTTGCCGGCGCCACCGTGGTATTGATTCCTGAGTCCGGCCGTGACTCGCTCTACCGCACGGCCACCTCCGATCACGATGGCACGTTCCTCGTCAAGGGCGTTGCGCCTGGCCGCTACAAGGCGCTGGCCTGGGAGGACCTGGAGCCGGATGCTTACCGGGACGCCGAGGTGGTGAAGCCCGTTGAAGACCGCGCCGCGCGGGTCGTGCTCGAAGAGAACGGCCGTGGGGAAGTGACGTTGAAAGTCATTCCGATCACGAAGGAGTGAGGTGCTCCGATGAAATGCCTGGTGGTTCTAATTTCGGCCGCGCTGCTTGCGGGCGCGTTCCAGAACAGGGCCGACGTGCAGACCAAGCCCGCGGTCGAGGAAAAGAAGGCGTCCATCGAAGGAACGGTGGTGGACGCAGCCTCTGGAGCGCCGCTGAAGGGCGTCAACCTGATGTCGATACGCACTCCCTCCGGATCCCGCGGCGGCGCCACCACGGATGAAGCCGGACACTTCCTCCTCAAGGACCTGGAGGCCGGCACCTACATCCTGTTCGCCATGCACCCGCGCCATGTCAACCAGGCGTATGGCGCGCGTGGCGCTCAGATGCGGGGAACACCATTGAGCCTGGCCGCCGGACAGGCGCTCAAGGGAATCGACTTCAAACTGCAACCGAATGCGGTGATCTCGGGCAAAGTGGTGGACGAAGAGGGCGAACCGCTCAAAGACGTCATGGTATCTACGCTGCAGCCTGTCTTTCGGTACGGCCGGCGGCAATATGCGCCGACAGGCCCGTCGGCGGCCACCAACGACCTGGGCGAGTTTCGCCTCAGCGGCGTCGCCGGTGGCAAGCACCTGGTAGTCGCGGTTCTATTGAAGCAGGGCGGAGGCAAACTGGCCGAAGACGGAACTGAGCCCGCGTATCTGCCCACCTACTATCCGAATTCACCGGATGCGAACGGCGCCGCGCCGGTCACAGTGGTGGCCGGGACAGAAGCGAGCGGCACGGACATCCGGCTCATAAAGACGAAGGCGGTACGGGTGAAGGGCAAGGTGCTGGGCATGACCGCCGGCCAGAGGCTCTCGGTCCGGTTGTTCCAGAAGAACGCCGGCATGCTGGAGATGATGTCGGCGCGTGGTGGAGTGGTCAAGCCCGCCGACGGGAGCTTCGAGATTACCGCTGTGACGCCGGGCTCCTATGTGCTGCGCGTGATGGACATGGCAGCTTTTCGGTCTGGCGGAGTGAGCGTTCCGCTGGAAGTGGGCGACAAACCGCTCACCGGCGTGACGGTGGATTTCGTGACGCCTCCGGACCTGAGCGGTGAGATTGTTTTCGACGGGGAAGCGAGCCAGAAGCCGCTCTTCCCAGGCGCAGCGCATCATGTTGGAAGCGATCGACGGAGGGGCGATGCCGTCCATGGCCAATGCGGCCCAAGACGGCACGTTCCAGTTGAAGGGCGTCTCCCCGGGCAAGTACTTCGTGCGCATGATGCCCGTGCCCGAGGGCACCTACGTGAGTTCGGTCACGCTCGGCGACCAGAGGATGGGAGAGGACGGGCTGGAGATCTCCGCGGCGGGCACGTCGAAACTGGAGATCAAGCTGCGGCCGGGCGCGGCGCAGGTGGAAGGCACGGTGCAGGATGCCGAAGGCAAGCCGGTATCGGGCAGCAGTGTGGCACTGATCCCGAAATCGAAGAACTACCTCCTGTATCAGTTCTCCGCGGCTGACCAGAAGGGCGCATTCACCATTAAGAATGTCACTCCGGACGACTACCTGCTGCTCACGGTGGAAGACAGCGAAATGGGCGCCTACTTCGATCCGGAGTTCATGAAGCTCTACGAGAGCAAGGGCGAGAGGCTCACGCTTAAGGAAAACGACCGCAAGGGCGTTGCGCTGAAGTTGATTCCGAAGGACTAGGCCGGGCGGGCACCCCAGCCTTCGATCCACCCTCCCTTCGCGCTATATTGGAGCAATCCGTACTCTTTCGGGAGGTAACTTGAACCGACGCAATTTTTTAGGAACCATGGGTGTGGCTGGACAGGCCCACAAGGTGGCCGCGAGCAGTGAGACAGCGGCTCCGGCACGCAAGGGTCTGACGCGCGAACGCTACCGCGGCGTGTTCGCGTACCCGCCCACCCCGTTCGCCGCCGACTTGTCCCTGGACGAGCCGACGCTGCGCTCCAATATCCGCAAACTGGTGCGCCTGGGTGTGGAGGGCATCGTGCTGGCGGGTTCGACCGGCGAATTCTATACGCTGACCGACGCCGAGCACCGCCGCATCGCCGAGATACTGGCCGAAGAGACGCGCTCGACCGGCGTGGTGAGCGTGATCGGAGCGCAGGGTCTGAATCCCAAGGAAATAATCGAGCGCGGCCGGGCGGCCATGGAGGCGGGCTGCGAAGCCGTGCTGGCCATGCAGCCGTTTTACAGCACGCTCAAGAAGCGCGAATTGATGCTCTTCTGGGAGCAGTTTTCCAAAGCCTGTCCCGACATCGGCATCATCATCTACCACTTCGATTGGGTGCGGCAGGAGTACACCGCGGAAACGTTCCGTCAACTCTCGCGCCTGCCGAACATTGTGGGCAGCAAAGAGGCGCATTACGATTTTAGAGGCTGGCGCGCGCTGCAAGGCGCGACGGGGTTGGTGCACATGAGCGCCACCGACGCCGGTTGGCTTGTGGAGATGCACCGGCTGGGCGCACCTGGCGTGGGCAGCGTCAGCCTGACCCTGATGCCTCACCTCGAGCAGAAGGCGTTGAAGCTCTGCGGCGAAGGCAAGTACGAGGATGCCGAACGCGTGTGGTCGCTGTTCACCGAAGTGGTCGGCCGAGTGCGGGCGGGGGCCGGAAGGCCCTACCTCGCGCCTCCCGAAATGAAGGGATGGGAAGAATACGGCGGAGCGGCCCGCGGCAAGGCGCTGAACGACGTGTTCGGCTTTATCAAAGCCGGCCCGCCGCGTCCTCCCGGCATCCCCGTGCCGAAGGATCTGCAGATGCGCCTGAAGGACTACTTGCTGGCGCGGTATCCCGAGGCGATTCCGCCGGCCAACTTCCTCGACGCGATCCCACCGGGCACCAAAATGTGGCCGCGACGCGAAAAAACGTAAGGAGAGTTCCATGCTTCGACGAACCGTTCTGCTGCTCGCGGCGGTTTCGAGCTTTGCCTGGGCGGCGCACAATCCGCTGCTGCCGCGCCCGGTGAAGGTCCGCTATGGCGATGGGGCGCTTCCGGTCGCGCAACTCTCCATTCGATTCGCCTCCGCCGCCAATGAGGAGGACCGCTTCGTCCAGAGGTGGCTCGAAGAGCGGCTGAAGCTGGCCACAGGCGGTGCCAAGGCGCTCACCATGCACCGTACCGGGAATGGCGCGGCAGTTCCAGGTCTCGACGAGAAGACCGGCCCGGATTCACGCGAGGCTTATTCGATCAAGATTACGAGCGACGGCGCCGAGGTCCGCGCCAACTCCAGCGCGGGCTTGTTCTACGCCGCGCAGACGCTGCTGCAATTGGTGGAAGGCTCCGGCGCCGCGGCCGCGCTTCCCGTGGTCGAGATCGAGGACTGGCCTTCGCTGGCCTATCGCGGTTTCATGATGGACATGAGCCACGGCGGCCTGCCCACCGAAGAGGAAGTGAAGCGCCAGATCGATTTTCTAACGCGCTGGAAGGCCAACCAGTACTACTTCTACTCGGAAGCGAGCATCGAGTTCAAAGGTTATCCGCTGCTCAACCCCACGGCGCGTTTCTCGCAGGAGCAGGTGCGGCGCATCGTCGCCTACGGCCGCGAGCGGCACATCGACGTGGTTCCCTGCGTGGAACTCTACGGCCATCTGCACGACCTGTTCCGCCTGGAGAAGTATGCCGATCTCTCGCCGCTGCGCTACGGCGGCGAATTCGATCCGCGCAACCCGGCCGTGCTGATGCTGATTCGCGATTGGGTGCAACAACTGGTGAAGCTGTTCCCCAGCCCGTTCTTCCACATCGGCATGGACGAGACGTATGAGCTCGAGAAAGTCGTCGGCGCCACGGCCGGCGTGACGCCCGGGCGCCTCTACATCGACCACTTCAAACGGGTGGCGCGCATCGTCCAAAGCCACGGCAAACGGCCCATCATCTGGGCCGACATTCTGACGAAATATCCCGAGGTGATTCCCGAGTTGAAGGGCGGCACCATCGCCATGCCCTGGGCCTACGGACCCGACAAAGACTACACGCGTCACGTGGCGCCGTTCGCCGCCTCGAACGTCCCCACGTTCATCGCCACGGCCGTCACCAACTGGGAAGACATCACGCCGAAGTTCACGCGCACCTTCGACAACGTGGACCAGTTCCTGGCCGCCGGCCGCAAGTACGGCGTGCTGGGCATGCTGCACACCGGCTGGACCGACGACTCGCAGGTGCTCTTCCGTCCGGCCTTCCCGGCGGTGGCCTACGGCGTCATCGCGCCCTGGCAGGCCGCGCCGGTCGACCGCGCCAACTTCTTCGCCGACTACGCCAAGTTGATGTACCCGCCTCCGGCTGCCGCCCACGTGGCGGCCGCGCTCGTGGCGCTGCAAAAATCGGACGAGTTGCTCTTTGCCGGCCTGGGTGGACGCACCCGCCACCAGATGTGGACCGACCCGCTCGACCCGAAGCGCCTGAAGTTCTACGCCGAGCATCGCGAGCAATTGCGCGAGGGCCGCATTCGCGCCGAAGAGGCGCAGGAGAACCTGCTACAGGCGGTCGCCCAAGGCGGCGACCCCGCGACCCTCGACAGCCTGCTGCTGGGCGCGCGCACGCTCGACTACGCCGGCATGAAGCCACTGTTCGTGCTGCAGATCGCGGACTACTTCGAGCGCTCGCGCGCGACGAACGATTCCGCCCTGGTGCATTTGCTGCTGGGCACCGAAACCGTCGCTCAGTGCCACAGCCTCCTGGCCGACCTGGCCGACACCACCATGGGACTCAAGGAAGAGTTCCGCCGCAACTGGCTGGCCGAGTACACCATGTATCGCCTGGGCGCCGCCACCGGCCGTTGGGACATGGAATACCAGTACTGGCGCAAACTGCAGACGCGCATCGAAGGGTTTAGTCCGTGCTTACAAGCCGGGTGAACCGGTGCCGCCGCTCGACTCTTTTCGGCCGTAGCGCGAGGCTACGCAAGGGGCGGTGGGTCGTCCACTGTCTTCTATGACGAAGACTACCGCGCGATAGCGGCACCGCACAGCATCCCAGGTGCTCAAAGGAGTTGCACATCCGCAAGAGAGCTTTCGGCCGCGGATGACCTGGATTCTCCGGTTGCAGGCCAGGAGCGCCAATGGCTGGGGCTCAACCTACCGGCTGTTCATCGCGGTCTATGGGTTCCTGGTTGCCGAGCGAAGCCGTTTTTGCCCCTCCGCTCGTGTCGGCAATCTTGGACTACCCGCCCTGGAGCCGCCGAGGGACTTCCGGCCGCGAGGCTCACCGTGTTCGTCCCGAGCGGCATAACCCATGCTCAATCGTCATGCTTCGCGTCACCATGGCCCGCCGTCTGCTCCGGCAGCTTTCCGGCTGCTCTTTCTGTGGCACCCTGTTTTATAACACGGTAGTACTAACAGCCCGAGTTTTCCGGAATCCATAGAGCAGCGGGGTTGTGGCGAAAAAGTCGACAAAGCGCGCCTTCTTCGGCTGTCGGGACTTGACGTGAACGAACTCGTTGATTAATCGCTCCACCGACGGCTTCAGTTCCTTCACTGGGCCGCCCTTCCACATAGCCATATTGACGGCGGCATAGTCGCACGGGAAATTCGCTGCGACGGGCAGGCCTACGAGGTTCTGAATCTCATCGAGGGTCAGCTTGCAGCGGCGGCTGAATCGATTGACCACCAACGAAACACAATCGCCAAGCTCCAGCGTTTCTAACAAGCGGGCTTTTGTCCTGGCTAGCCGGAGTGACGCCATTTCAGGTGTGGTGATCAAGAAGATCTGTTTGGCTTCTCTGAGAGCTTTGACCGAAAGATCGTCAAACGTGCCCGGAAGATCGGCGCAGACGAAATCGTAGCGCTGTTTGGCGAACTCAAGCAGACGCCCGACCTTAAGTTCGTTTAGCTCAGGAGACAGTAACGGGCCCCCCGAGGTGAGCAGTTCCAGCTTGCCCACTTGCTGGACCACGGTGGCCCACATTTGATCATCCAACTGGTGGGACTGCAACGCAGCGTCGCTTAGCGTGTATCCACTCTCGACTTTGAATTGGAATCCGAGAACGCCTGAATACGGGTCGCAGTCAGCTAACAGCACGCGTATGCCCTCTTTCTCGGACAATACCCACGCCGTATTCGAGGCGATGGTGGAAGCTCCTGCGCCAGGCTTGGCGGGAAAGAACGCCAGCAAGCCGTTGGGCGTAACCGGTTCCACCGGGTTGCACTCAACATCGGCGGCGATGCTTGCCAACAGCGGATCCACCTCTGTGGGTTCAGGGGAACCGTCAACAAGTCCCGCATCCCCATACGCATACCCTTTCGCAGCGTGTTCTCGTCCTGCACCTCGGTGAGTCCGATGTAGTGAATTCCTTTGAATTCGCTACGGAGCACCTGGCTGAGAAGGCTTGCGGCGCCCGGATCCGCCATGTCGACGAGCACGACGTTCGGGGAATGGATCCGCATCAAACGCCGGATTGCATCCTTCGACGGAAACGCGTCTAGCAATTTGACAAAATCAACTGAGGGGTGAGCTCGCAGCGTTTCCGCGAGACGGTTTCGAGCTTCCCCGGCGGGCCAGATGACGATGATGCGTGACATATGGCCTCATTTTAGGAAGCCGCCCCGGTATTGGAAAGAGTACTATGTGTCCAATGCATGCGGTGTTAGTACCAAAACGTCCGAATCAGTATCCTGTGGACGGCGGCACCGTGGATCAAAGAAGGCGAGCAGGCGGTCAAGATGACCAGGCTCGCCCGCCATCGGTTCCGGTCCACCGAGGTGCGGCTTTGGCTGAGCGTGCTCGCGTACAACCTGGGAAACCTGTGGCGGGGGTGCCCTTTGGGCCCGGTGTTGCCGAAGAGGATCGAGCACTGGTCGTTTACCAGTTTGTAGCGGCGGCTGGTGAAGCCCGGCGGTCGTATGATCAAGCGCGCGCGGTACTACTGGCGGATGCCGACCCCGGAGCCCTAGCGCACCGGCACTGGCCGCTTTGCCCCATAATGGCTATGGCGTTCCCGCAAGACGCCGTCCGTCCGGATCACAGAAAGGGAGCACGTCGTGCGCGACTACGACAACTTCGTTAACGGCAGATTCACAAGCTCGAAGAGCCAGGCCCGCATCACGGTGGTAAATCCGTCAGACGGCCAAGCCATCTGTACGGTGCCCGATAGCAACGCCGACGATGTCGAAGAAGCCTTGGCCGTGGCCGCCGCGGCGCAACGAGATTGGGGGAAACGCCCCGCCATTCAACGAGCACAGGCGCTACGGGCGATCGCGGCCAAAATCCGCGAACAGGTGGAGCCGCTCGCGCGCGTCATCACGGAAGAGCAAGGCAAGATTCTCGATCTGGCGCGCGTCGAAGTTGCGTTCACCGCCGACTATTTCGACTACATGGCGGAGTGGGCGCGCCGCATCGAGGGCGAGATCCTCCAAAGCGATCGGCCGGGGGAGACCATCTTCCTGTTCCGGCAGCCGATCGGGGTGATCGGGGGCATTCTGCCCTGGAACTTCCCGTTCTTCCTGATCGCGCGCAAGGCCGCGCCCGCGCTGGTCACCGGCAACACGATTGTCATCAAGCCCAGCGAAGAGACACCGCACAATGCGGTGAAGTTCTGTGAACTGATGGCCCAGACGGAGTTGCCTCCGGGCGTGATCAACATGGTGCATGGGCGCGGGGCAAGCGCCGGCAAAGCGCTGGCCTCGTCGCCGCATGTCGGCATGATCAGTTTCACCGGCAGCGTCGAAACCGGTTCGGCCATTATGTCCGCGGCAGCCGCCAATATCACCAAGGTGAACCTCGAACTCGGGGGCAAGGCGCCCGCCATTGTGATGGGCGACGCCGACCTCGAACTGGCCATCAGGGCCATCAAGACGTCGCGCGTCATCAACAGCGGCCAGGTCTGCAACTGCGCGGAGCGAGTATATGTGCAGGCGGCCGTGGCGGATCAATTCGTGGCGGAATTGGCGAAAGCGATGAAGGCGACGAAGTTCGGCAATCCTCTGATCGATGCGGACGGTCGAATACGGGCCGCTCATCAATGAATCGGGATATAGGAAGGTGGACGGGTTGGTGCGGAGCGCGGTAGCCGCGGGGGCCACCCTGGTGACCGGCGGCCAGCGGGCGCCCGGAGAAGGCGGCTACTACTATGAGCCGACCGTACTGGCCGGCTGCCGACAGGACATGGAGATTGTGCGTCGCGAAATCTTCGGTCCGGTGATCCCCGTGATCCGGTTCGACGATCTGGAGGAAGCCATCGCGTTCGCCAACGATTCCGACTATGGCTTGACCTCTTCGATCTACACGCGCGACCTGAACGTGGCTTTGCGAGCCTGTCGGGAAATCCGTTTTGGCGAGACCTATATCAACCGCGAGAACTTCGAAGCCATGCAGGGCTTCCATGCCGGTTGGCGCAAGAGCGGCATCGGCGGAGCGGACGGAAAGCATGGCCTCTACGAATTCACGCAGACGCATGTGGTCTACATGCAGGGCGACTGACCGGCGATCACCATGAGCTCCTTTCTGCGCCCTCGGGAGGAGATTCTTCAGGCGATGGAACGGATCTACCGCTACCGCGATGGAGGCCGCCGGGTGCTTGCTTCGGCTGTTCCGTAATTATAGAGTCGTCCTTTATGCCTAAGAACATCGTGGTGTGCTGCGACGGGACCGCCAATGAGTTCGCGGAAGCCCGCACCAATGTCATCAAGCTCTATTCCACGCTGGTGCACGACACGAATCGGCAAACCGCCTACTACCATCCGGGAATCGGCACGATGGAGCCGTTTGGCGCTTTGAGCCCGATCACCCGCACGTTCGCACGCGTCCTCGGCATGGCGGTCGGCTATGGCCTTGAGAACGACATCCGCGACGCCTACGTATTCCTCATGCAGATGTTCCAGCCGGACGACAACATTTTCCTATTCGGATTCAGCCGCGGGGCGTTCACGGTGCGCGCCGTGGCGTCGCTCATCCGCATGTATGGCATGATCCGGAGGGGCAATGAGGCGCTGGTTCCGTATGCCATCCGCATGCTGATGGGAATCCAGCGCGCCGGCAACAACCGCGCCTCCGCCGCCGCCTATTTCGAACTGGCAAGCGAGTTCAAGCGCACCATGTCCTGCGCGAACCCCCCGATTCGATTCGTCGGAGTCTGGGACACCGTCAGTTCGGTGGGTTGGATCGAGAATCCGTTGCATCTGCCTTATGAGGCCAACAATCCCGATATCGAAATCGGCCGCCACGCCGTATCGATGGACGAGCGCCGGGCGTTCTTCCGCTCGCATCTCTGGCAGTTGCCCAAGGACCCGGCTGCGGCCCGCGGCCCCCGGGACCTCCAGCAGGTGTGGTTTCCGGGCGTCCACTGCGATGTTGGGGGTGGCTACCCGGAGGAGACCTGCGGGCTTTCCAAGTACGCACTCGAATGGATGATCGAGGAAGCCAAGGCCGCCGGCCTGCTCGTCGATCCGGATAAGCAGGCGGAGGTGCTCGGTCTCACGGGGACTGGCCGGTACGTGCCGGCAAAACCCGATGCCGGTAGGCATGAGTCGCTCAAGGGCGCGTGGAACATCGCGGAGTTTATCCCCAAGCGCCACTGGAACTGGAAGACTGGCAAGTGGGAACACCGCATGAACCTCTACCGCCGCCGCACGATCCCGGCTGGGCCGCTGATCCACGACGCCGCGTACCTGCAGGGGTTGGACTACCAGAAGCGTATCCCCGCGGACGCAATTCGCGTCTCGACCCGTAAGAGTTAGCGCCACGCACCCCCCGGCTCCAGCGCCGTGTTCCCCAGCGGGCGCCACTTCTGCGGTTTGGGCTAAAGCTACAGCGAATTCTGCCGATATCCTGACCGGGACATTTTTCGGTGGAACGTAGACGGAGTCCGCGGAGGAAGGTCGCCGACGGTGCGACACTAAGGCTCTCCTTCGCCGACGGTGGACTCATCATTCAGACCGTTACAGTGAGGCTCATCGACGAAAGTGACTCGGGCCTCGGTATCGCCTCGCCCGTGCACTTGCCGCCGGGCACACCCATTTCGATCCGGGACGAGAGTGGCACCGGTTCTCCAGCACGGTTGACTGGCCGCAAGGCTCTTGTCCGATGGTGTTCGACCGAGCGGAACGGTTGGTTCTTTGCCGGGGTATACCTGGAAACCGCGTTGGCGGAGGATACCCCGAGGAGAGCTTTTGCCGCATGGGAATCGAGCGACCAGGGCGTCCCGGACTATTACGAAGTCATGAAGTTGAGTGCATCCATCCGGCGGACCCATGCGCAGGCGTTCGCGCCAGCCGCCACCGAGGAAGATCGGGCTCAGGAGGCAGCCGCTGCCCAGACGGCCAGCCATTTGTCGCGCCGAAGTTCCTGGAGCCGATTCTTGGCGTGGGCGCTGATGCGCTCGAGGACGTCGCCCGGTTAGGCGAATGGCTCGATGCGATGCCACTTCGCGGTGGCCATGATACGGCTCAGCACCGCGGCAGTATCCGGCAATATCGCTACGGGAGTTTGCTGTGAAGGGCGGGAACAGAAGTATAAGTAGTTGTTTTCGGAATGGGTTGCGAGCCGGTCATCGTATTACCAACGCGGGGTAATACGGAGTTGTTCCAACCCTTTGGGATGCGCTCACTTCGGCGTTGCCGTTTGTCGAGACAGCGAAGGCGTGCAGGCCACACCGGAAGGACGACGAGGGCAGGCTCCCGCCGATTAGTTTGCAGTTCTGGCTGCGGATTCCGGACCAAGGCGAATGGGCCCCCTGGTTCGGGAAAGCCTGCGGGAATTCCACCATCTGGGATTTGCCGTCGCCCAAGTTCATCATAGGCGGCGCGGACGAAGAGAAGTTCGACCATCCTACCCAGAAGCCTGTTGAGTTGATGCGTCGGCCGATTCTGAACCACATCAGGCGGAGGGAGTTGCTTTAGGAGCCGTTCCTTGGCAGCGGGACGACTCTCGACGCGGCGTGCTTGAGGAGCGCGATATTTCCTACTCTTCGCCCTCAACGCCGGTCGCGCGGGCCGTAGTGGTGTCTAATAGATTGAGGAGCGTCTCGAGCACTGGCGTGAACGGCACACCCTCGCAGGTCGCGGCTGTGGTGGATCACGGCGATCATGTTCGCCGTTCTCGGCTGCATGCTCGCCGGCACCACCCCTCTCGTCATGGCCCAGGACGAACCACCCCAGGGCGTCATCGCGGGTTCCGTCCACGACGCCCTCTCCAGCTTGCCCGTCGCTGGCGTGGCCGTCTCGCTCCATGGCCAGCAAATCCACAAGGGAACCAAGACCGACCCGGCCGGCTCGTTCAGGTTCGAGCACCTTCCCGCCGGCCGGTATGAGCTTGGAGCTTCCAAGCTCGGCTACGTCGGATCAGATTACGACCCACGTCAAGTGGTGCAGGTCAACCTGAAGTCCGACGTCACTCCCGAACGCGTCACCTTTCATCTGCCGCCCACTGCGACCGTCGATGGTCTCCTGCTCGACGAGGAAAAACGGCCCCTCGACGGCGTCCACCTCTACGCGCAGCGTCGCGCGGGTGGGCTGCCCCTGCTCGCCACCACCGAAAACGGAGGCCGCTTCGTCCTCGAGTATCTCCGCCCCGGCGACTACACGCTCGAAGTGCGGGTCCCTCACTCCCTGCGCAAACGGTTTCTGAAGCGCACAGAAACCGGCGAGTTACTCGGCTACGCCAACAGCCAGTTCTACCCAGGTGTCAATGACGCCGCGCTCGCCGCGCCGCTCCCGCTCCCGGCTGGTACCCACTTACGCGACTTGCATATCCGCCTCCAGCGCAGCCTACTGGTCGGACTCACCGGCCGCCTCGTTGACGGAGTGACGCAAGAGCCCCTGGCCGATGCCGAGGTAGAACTCGAGCCTGCGTCCGGGGGCCTCACCGATGAAACCTATTCCCGGCGCACTGTCCGTGGCCCGCGCGCCGCGTTCTCTTTCGAACTGATTCAACCCGGCCGCTACTCTGTCCTGGTCTACCGGGACTCGGCCCGCACAACCTTGCCCTACGTTGTTCCACTCGACCTAGGCGTTGCCGGGGAGCCGGATCTGCGCATCGCCGTACCTCCGTCCCAACGCATCGACGGCAAGGTCCATGGGCTCGACACTGAAGCGGTGACCATCGTCTTCGCGGGCACGTCCCTGGAAGTGCGCGTGGGCGCGGACGGCAGCTTCCACCTTGACGACGTTCCCCCGGGCCGTTGGTGGCTCAATGTGCAAGCCGGCGGGTTGGTGCGTATCGATTCGAACGCTCTCCGCTACCGTCTCTATGTCGCCAAGCTCCAATTTGGCTCTCAGACCAGCATGCCACTGATGGTCAGTGAGAGCGGCAATCCGACTCTTGAGATCTGGCTGTCGGACCAATCGGGGACGCTCGCCGGCACAATTCAAGAGGACGACCAACGACTTCGGAACGCCGCTGTCGTGTTGGTTCGCGGGGCTGGTGGTCTCTACCGCCTCGCACCGGCCCAGGACGGCACCGTGTCCAACCCGCCCGCGGGTAGCAACATCCCAGAGGCAGGGTCCTGGGTCCCTGGCGCGGAATCTGGCCTGCCCTCGGCGCCAGAGGATGCCGCACCGAGCCCAACGTCGGGGAGGCCGATATGGAACGGCGCGGCGGGCGCACTGATAAGCGGCCGTAGGCGAAAGCGCGCTAAGATGTGTACGCAGGGCCGAGTGCCCCGTAACGTCCCCGGCTCCACACCGGCCCAGGCGTCGCCTGGGCGGCCGCCGGGGAGGCCGCCATCTCCAGAAACACCGGGAGGCACCGCGAGCAGTTGCGCATTCGATCAGGCGTTCCTGATGGTTTCCCGCTAGAACGAGGACAGGCTTAGATTCGCGAGATCGCGCGGTAAAGGGGGCGATTCTCCTGCGAGGAGGCCGCTCAGGTCGGAATCCAGCGCAGGCTAGAGCCAGCATCCTGGTGGCAGAGGGAGCGCTCGATGAAAGCCTCCATGCGCTCGAGATCGGGACCATACGCGCAAGCAAGTGCCTCGCGGCACGTCGTGGGGACGATCTCAGAAATACCGGAGGCACAGGAGCAGTTGCGCATTCGATCAGGCGTTCTAAAAGTTTCCCGCTAGAAGAGACAGCTTGCGGGATGGTAAGGCCGCCGGCCAGGGTGATGCTGCCGCCCAGTCCCGCCTCGGCATCATCCACAACAAAGGCCAAGGGGTGGCGCAGGACTACGTGCAAGCGCAAATGTGGATTCCGGAGAAAGTTCTTGACGTATACGACTGGCTGGAACAGAATACAGGCAGATTTCCGTCTCAACGGTTGTGGAGGGCGGTTCGTCTCTCTATCAGGAGGATGACTGCAGTGTCTCGATTATTCAGCGCGGCATCTCTGTTGTTCACGCTCCTGTGCAGTATCGTCCAGGGAGCATCACGTGCCGGAACTCCGGATTGCGGAAGATTTGGACATTCAGTTTACGTCCGTCCCGCACGAGCACATTCCCCTGTGGGCAGGCAGTTCCTTCGTGTGCATCAGTGGTTCCCGGGCTGCTATGCCTGTGCTTTACCGGTTCGACCGAACCGGGTCCCGTCTGCGGGACGTTTCTGTATCCCTCCCCGGCATCGACATCCTGTCATTGATGGGCGTAGTGGATGCGCCGGATGGCCGGCTTGCCGTCCATGGAACGGGATTTGACCGTCAGCGTCAACAGATCCACGAGCTACTTCGGCCTCATCTCCAATGACGGACACCAGCAAATCGCGGTTCGCCCGTTCCCTTACTGGGTGGGAGAAATGGCCTTCGCTCCCGATGGAGTTCTCTGGACTGCAGGCGGTGAAACGGATGGAGTGGAGGTATTGAACACCAACCACGCGGTTATCCGGCGCTGGGACGCCTCCGGCAAGCTGATTGGGAGCCTGGCGCCGCGATACGAGATCAGGGCGCCCAGGCCCCGCAGCCACCAAGCAACCCAATCCTGGTTCGCCGTTGGACGAGACCGCGTCGGGTGGTACTGCGCTATCTCGGAGCTTTATCTTGAGTACTCACTCGATGGGAAGCAACTGGGGCGGTATAAGGGGGTGGATGTCCCGCCGGAAGCGAACTACTCGGGGCTGGCGATGACCGAGGATGGGTCCGTTCTTCTTAGTGTGGCCTATCCCTCGAAGGAAGCCCCATTGGGCCGTGCGAGTGACATTTTCGTGCTGGACCGTGCGCGGAATTGCTGGTACAAGGTCGCAAAGAAAGACCCTGTGGCTGGTGGTCCACACTTGATCATGGGTTCTCAAGGTCCGCACGTGATCGTCTACGTGGGGCAAGACAAGGTGCGCCTACTGCAGCTCGCCGAACCTCAGGACGTAGCCCGGAAATCAGAACCAAAAGCGAAACCCTGATTGCGCCCGCCGCGGGACGGACCAGCGCCGGGTCTGCACGAAGGCCGAGTAGGCGAACCCCCTGCAAGCCGTCTTATGGCCGCTTGTCCTGTCTCACTCTCACCAGCCGGTAGTCCTCACCCCGGAACTCGTAAGTGCTGATAGTTTCGCGCTTGGCTCGGGTCGTTGTAGCGCCAGATCTCATGATGTATGTCCGGATGAGCCTCGACTTCATCCGGTGGCCCCTCCTGGATGTAGATGCGGCCGCGCGAGGTGCGCCAACCGGGTATGCCCGTGGTGAACCGTTCGTTCGCGTAAGCGATCCGGCGGTAGTGTTCTTGCTTGAATTCGTTTACCGCGGTGCCGGGCGTCGGGTCGCGGCGCAGCCAGAACTGCTCGATGAACTGCTCCCGATCTTCATCGGTGGACAGCCGCTCGAACGTCTTCCGCTCCTTGTCCGTGATGATGTAGACCGCATCCTCGCGCAGCCACTTGGAGTATGGCGACGACAGTTCCTTCCTGAGTTTCTCCTCGCTCTGGGCCGCCGTCGGCGCCAGCAGCAGGCCGCCCAGGGCGATCAACGGCAGCAGGAGCAGCGCAGCCGGCCAGCCGTTCGCCGGGGCGTGCCGCGGATCGAGAAGCAGGTGGATGCGATCCTTCAAGGAGCCTCCGCCGGCCGCCGGCGCCAGGGACGCGCGGCTTTCCTCCAATGCCAGTAGAGCCCGGGAGTACTGAATCCTGTCCCCGCACAGCTCCACCGCCATGACATCCGAGCAGACTTCCCGCTCCTGGCGGATGCGGGAAGACAGCCACCACACCGCGGGGTGATAGAACAGCAGCGTCTCGATCAGCGTTTGCAGGAGGTTCACCAGATAGTCGTACCGGGCAATGTGGGCCAGTTCATGCGCCAGGATGGCCTCCACCTGAGCGGGAGGCAGATTCGTCAGCGCGCTTAGCGGTAGAACCACTACCGGCTTCCACCACCCGTACGTGCAGGGTGTATCGATATGCAGGGCGCGCACGAAGCGCACGCTGCGTGTGATGCCGAGCCGGTCCGCGATTTCGTGACCCCGCCGGCAGAGTTGTTCCGATAGCGGGCCGGAGTGCCTCCGGATCCGCACGCGGACCCAGGTCCATCCCCCGGCCACGCGGAGGGTCAGCACGAACACTCCCAAAAGCCAGGCGAGTACCACGAAGTTCATCCAGGCTGGCCCCCGTGGCGCCTTCCCCGGCGGGCTGCCACGGCAGGTCCTGAAGGAGGGTCGGCTCCAACTTCCCGATGTTCCGCCCCGGCGCTGGATGACGCCACGAACCAGAACCATGCGAAGGTCAAGACCGGCGCGATGGCCATGGCGGCGAGGCAGAGACAGGCGACGCCGTACCGGCGGTCGGCTGATTCCCGCCCCGCACGACGAAAGTACAATGCAGCCAGAATACCGACCGCAGCCCCCTGCCACAAGAAATGCAGCAACGCCTTGGCGGCGGGCTCCCAAATCGGAGATGCCAGCCAGCCCGGCCACGAACTCATTTCTTGCCTCCTTCCATTTCATCAAGCAACTGGCGAATCTCCGCCAATTCCCGCTTCGACGCGCGCTTGGACGAGAGGGCTTGCAACAACAGCGCGGCTGCCGAACCGCCGAAGACTTTGTCGAGCAACTCGCCGGCCAGTTGGCGCTGCGTCTGCTCCTTACGGACCGCCGGGCGGTAGACGTGCGTCCGCTCCTTCTCGTCGCGAGCTAGCAGACCCTTCTCCGTCATGATCTGCATGAGCTTCAGCACGGTCGTGTAGCCGGCCGAGGGTTTTTGCTCCCGGATGTACTGAAGGACATGCCGCACCGTTGCCGGGCCGAGGTCCCAGAGCGCACGGAGGATCTCGAGTTCGGCCTGGGTGGGTTTGGGAACAGTCATGCAAGCAGGATAAACGAAACTCTTCGTAATGTCAACGAAAACTTTCGTAGACCGTAGGGATGCCTTGGTTCTCAACTGCCGGGATCCGATTGATTTCCGTTGCGGTCCCTGGAACATTCACGCACCCACCCTCACATGCAGGCGGTATTCGCTACAATCGACTACATGAAGATCTTCAGAGTATTGGCTCTAGTGTGTGTATGTTTGCCGCTCGTGTCGGTGGCGTCCTACGGCGCGCCGAAGCCCGGCAAGTGGATCAAGATGTTCGACGGCAAGACGCTCAAGAACTGGAAGGCGAACGACAACCCGGAATCCTGGAAAGTGGAAGACGGCGCCATCGTCAGTTCCGGAAAGCGCAGTCATCTGTTCTGGATGAAGCAGGAGTGCGAGAACTGCGAATTCAAGGCCGAGGTGATGACCAAGCCGAAGACCAACTCGGGGATGTATTTCCGGACGGCGTTCGGTCCCGGCTTTCCCAAAGGTTACGAAGCGCAGGTCAACAATAGCGGCGGCGATCCCGTGCGCACGGGCAGCCTGTACAACTTCGTGAAAATTTTCGACCAGTTGGCGCAGGACAATGTCTGGTTCACCCAGGACATCATCGCTGACGGCAATCACATCATCATCAAGGTAAACGACAAGGTGGTGGTGGACTTCGTCGACCAGAAGAACACCTTCACGAAGGGCTACCTGGCGTTGCAGCATCACGATCCAGGCGGATCGGTGCGCTACCGCAATCTGATGATGCGCACACTTCCCGCGAAGAAGTAGCGATCATGCCACAAGCATCCGGTGGTCAGATGGGGCGGCGAGCGCTGCTCGCCGCCGGCGCCGCGCCGCTCATCGTGCCCGCATCCGTCCTCGGGTTCGGCAAGCCGTCGCCCGGCAATCGCATTACGATCGGCATGCTCGGCGTGGGACGGCAGACCGTCCAAGTAAACCTGAAGCAGTTGCTCGCCATGGCCGACGTGGATGTGGTGGCCGTCTGCGATGTGGACGCCTGGCGGTTGGAGCAAGCCAAAGCCACCGTCGAAGCGCACTACGGCAAGAGCCGCCCCTCGGGCGCCTATCGCGGCTGCCGAGCCGTACGCGACTACCGCGAGTTGCTCGCCGACAAGAGCATCGACTCCGTGATGATCGCGACGCCGGATCACTCACACGTGCCCATGTCGCTGGATGCGGTGAAGGCCGGCAAGGACGTGAGCTGCGAGAAGCCGCTGACGCGCAGCATCGCCGAAGGCCGCGCGCTGGCGAGCGCCGTGGCCCGGCACAAGCGCGTATTCCGCACCGACAGCGAATTCCGCTCTCTCGCCTATTTCCACCATGCGGTGGAGCTGGTCCGCAACGGCTTCGTCGGCAAGCTCCACACCTTGCGCACGGGAGTGCCCGCGGGCGACGAAGGTTGTCCGCCGCAGCCGGAGATGCCCGTGCCGCCCGAACTCGACTACGAGCGCTGGCAGGGGACGGCTCCGCGCGCGCCCTACACCGAGAAGCGTGTGCACAAACCGAAGTCCTACGACCGGCCCGGCTGGATGCGCCACCTTTACTACTGCGACGGCATGGTCACCAACTGGGGCACGCACCTGAACGACCTGGCGCAGTGGGGCAACGGCACGGATCGCACGGGACCCGTGGAAGTGGAGGGCCGCGGCGTGTATCCGGCGCCGGACAGCTTCTGGAACGTGCTGCTCAGCTTCGAAATCCAGTACCGCTACGCGAACGGCGTGCGCCTGTACTACAAAATCGACCAGCCCTATGTGCGCTTCGAAGGCAGCGAGGGTTGGATACACGCCGAGTACGGCAAACCGCTCTTGGCCGAACCGGCCTCCATTCTGAAGGCGCAGCTCGGCCCCCAGGCCATCCGCTTCCCGCTCAAGAGCGACAAGCAGGATTTCATCGACGCCGTGAAGACGCGCGGACAGACGCTCGAAGACGCCGAGGTGGGCCACCGCACGACTTCGTTGTGCCACCTGGGGCACATCGCCATCCAGATGGGCAAGCGCCTGGAGTGGGATCCCGCACGCGAACGCTTCACCAACAACGATGCCGCCAATGCGTATATTGCCAAACCCATTCATGCGCCCAAGCGCGCGTAGTTTCGTTCTCGCGTCCTGCTCGCCTCCGGCATGGGACTGGCGGGCGACTTCTACGTGCTGGACAACTGCGCGGGCCGCGGGCGCTTCACCTGCTCCGAGCAAGCCGCGCTGCTGAAGAAAATCGGCATCCGTGGCATCGGCTCGACGCGCCCGGGGGAACTTCCGGCGGCGCTCGAGGCGTTCGAGGCAAGCGGCGTCCAGGTCCGCGCTCTATACACTGTGGCGAACATTTCCGCCGAAGGCGCGCGCATCGACGCGGAAGTCGGGCCGGCGATTAAAGCGCTGAAGGGACGCTCGGCCATCGTGCTGCTGGGCATCAACGGAAAAGCGCCCGATGGCGACAAGCTGGCCCTGGACGTGATACGCCAGGTGCACGCGATGGCTTCGGCCTCCGGTCTCACGGTAGCGCTCTATCCGCATTACGGTTTCCACATTGCCAGCGTGGACGATGCGCTACGGCTGGCCGATAAGTACGACTCGCCCGAGGTCGGCATCTCCTTCAACCTCTGCCACTGGCTGCGCGAAAACGGTGGGAAGGAACCGGTGGAGAACGTCGTTCGCCGTCTGCGCCGATTGCGCACCATCGTCATCAACGGCGCCGATTACGAAGGTGGATGGGATCGTCTGATTCAGACGCTGGACCGCGGCCAGTTCGACGTCTATCGCTTGCTCGCGCTGCTGAAGGCGCGCGGGCTGGACGTTCCCGTCGGATTGCAGTGCTACAACATTCCCGGCGAGCCGGAAGCCAACCTTACGCGGTCATACGCCGCGTGGCGGACCTTCGCCGCGCGGCTGGCCGCGGAGAAATAGCCCGCCGGCGACGCTGATATGCTGTAGGGCATGACGCGTCGCACATTCCTCGGCACATCCGCCGCACCGGCTTTCTTGCGGGGGAGTTCGCGCAGCCGCCCCAACCTTCTGCTGATCATGACGGATCAGCATCGCGGCGATTGCTTGGGCTCGGACGGCAACCGCGCCATCCACACGCCGAACTTCGACCGCATCGCGCAAGAGGGCGTGCGGTTTCGCCACGCCTACTCGTCGACACCCACCTGTACGCCGGCGCGCGCCGCGTTGCTCACGGGCCAATCGCCCTGGCGTCACGGCATGCTCGGCTACGGGCGTGTGGCCGAGAAGTACCCGGTCGAGTTGCCGCAAGTGATTCGCGAGGCGGGCTACTACGGTTTGGGCATTGGCAAAATGCACTGGTATCCGCAGCGCAACCTGCACGGCTTTCACCGCACCATCCTCGACGAGCAAGCCATGCAGCTCACGCCGGATTTCCGTTCCGATTATCTGGGATGGTTCAACAGCGTGGCCCCGAATTTGGATTTCGCCGCCACGGGCCTGGACTGGAACGGGTACGAGGCGCGCCCCTACGCGCTCCCCGAGCATCTGCATCCCACGAACTGGACGGCGCAGAACGGCGGTGAATTTCATCGAGAGCTACAACCGTCCCGAACCGTTCTTCCTGAAAGTCTCTTTCGTGCGCCCGCACAGTCCGTACGATCCGGCGCCGCGCTTCTGGAAGAGGTACGAGAACGCGGAGTTGCCGAAGGCGGTGGTGGGCCCGTGGGCCGCCAAATACGCGCCGCGCAGCGACGGCGGCCGCTCGATCTGGCACGGGGATCTGGGCGCGGAGGCCGTGCGCACGGCGCGCCAGGGTTACTACGGTTCGGTGTCGCAGATCGACGATCAACTCGGCCGCATTTTCGAAGCGCTCGAAAAGCGCGGCTGGTTCGACGAGACCCTCATCGTGTGCACGGCGGATCACGGCGACATGACCGGCGACCATAACTTGTGGCGCAAGTCCTACGCCTACGAACCGTCGGCGCGCATTCCCATGTTGATGCGTTGGCCGACGGGCCTGGTCGCCGGGCGGCGCGGCCAGGTGCTGGATCAACCCGTCGAACTGCGCGACGTGCTACCAACGCTGGCCGAAGCCGCCGGCGCGAAGGTGCCGGCGGAAGTGGATGGCGCAAAGCATGCTGCCGCTCGCGCGCGGAAACACGGACGGATGGCGCCAGTGGATCGACTTGGAGCACGACGTCTGCTATGACGCATCGAACCACTGGAACGCGCTCACCGACGGCCGCACGAAATACATTTTCCACGCCCCCGACGCGAGCGAGCAGTTGTTCGACCTTACCGCCGATCCGCACGAAACGCGCGATCTCGCGGGTGACGCGGCCCACGCGGCGCTCCTTGCCGAGTGGCGCGGCCGCATGGTCGAACACCTCAGCGTGCGCGGTGAAAAATGGGTGAAGGGTGGCAAATTGCTAGCGCGTCCCGAGCGCCAACTCTATTCGCCGAACTATCCGGGCAAGGTGTGAGAGGAGCGGCGCGCGTCATGTCTCGGAAGTGCTTTTGCCGCTTGCTGACGCGCGCGATTCAGTTGCGGAGCCACGACCGTAAGGGAGCCGGTCAGGACACTTCGGAATCAGGAACGCGCTAGCGGCGCACCAGATACACGGCCACTTCCGCCATCAGGTTGGGCAGGAGGCGCCCCAGGCGGTGGCCGGCAAGGAAGTAGCGGCGCTCGACGGTCCAGCCTTCGCGCGCCACCAGGTCCTCGAAATCGAGCACCGTGAAGAAGTGGATATTGGGCGATTCGAGCCCGTCGTGCGGAAAGATTCGGGTTTTAGGCGCGCGGCCGCTCACCAGATGCGAGAGGCGTACCGACCAATGTCCGAAATTGGGGAAAGTCACGATGGCGCTTTTGGCGACTCGCAGCATTTCGCGCAGCACCGCCACGGGGCGGCGCGTTTCCTGCAACGTCTGGCTGAGAATGGCGTAGTCGAAGCTGTCGGGAGGGTAATCGGCCAACCCCTGGTCGATATCGCCCTGATAAGCCGAGACGCCGCGCGCGATGGCGCGCTGTACGCGGGTACTATCAAGTTCCACGCCGCGCCCCGTTGCGTTCTTGTTGGTGGAGAGCCAATCCAGTAATTCGCCTTCGCCGCAGCCCAGGTCGAGCACGCGCGTGTTCGGCTCGATCAACTCACCGATGATGGCGTAATCGCTGCGTCCGAGGACCTCACCTACAAAGGGTTTGTGGCGCGCCGGCGGCCAAGGAAGTCACGATTGCGAAACCTCCCGGTACGCGCTGGCGAGAAAACCTCGAACGACTTCCGTTTGAGCGCCGATGTCTACCAGGAAGGCGTCGTGGCCGTAGTTGGACTGGAGTTCGCAGTAAGCCACGTTCTTGTTGAGGCCGCGCAACGCGCTGACCACTTCGAGCGATTGGTAGCTCGGATACAGCCAGTCGGATGTGAAGCTGATAACCAGAAACCGCGCTCTGCTTTTCTCGAACGCGCCGGCGAGCGAACCGTGTCCATTGGCCAGGTCGAAGTAATCCAGGGCCTTGGTGATGTAGAGATACGAGTTGGCGTCGAAGCGGCCGACAAACTGCGAGCCTCGATAGCGCAGGTAACTTTCGACCTCGAAATCCACCGAGAAATCGAAGCTGAAGGTGTCCTTGTCGCGCAAACGGCGGCCGAACTTCTGCTTCATCGAGTCGTCGCTCATGTAGGTGATGTGTCCGACCATGCGCGCCACCGCCAGACCGCGCGCGGGCGGATTGCCGCCATAGTAATCGCCGGCGTTCCAATCCAAGTCGGCCATGATGGCTTGCCGGCCCACTTCGTTGAAGGCGATCTGCTGGGCGCTGTGCCGCGCGGTGGTGGCGATGGGGATGGCGGAAGCGACCATTTCGGGATACGCCACGGCCCATTGGAGCGCCTGCATGCCGCCCATGGAGCCCCCGGAGACGCTGAGCAGACGGTGGATGCCCAGGTGCTCCACCAGCATCCGCTGCAAGCGCACCATGTCGGCGATGGTGATCCCAGGAAAGGCCAGCGCGTAGGGTTTGCCGGTGGCCGGATTCGTCGAAGCCGGCCCGGTGGTGCCGCGGCAGCCGCCCAACACGTTCGAACACACCATGAAGTACTTGTTGGTGTCAAAGGCCTTGCCGGGACCGATCATGTTATCCCACCACCCCGGCTTGCCGGTCTCGGAGCAGATCCCCGCGGCGTGCGCATCGCCGGAAAAGGCGTGCAGGATCAGGACGGCGTTGTCGCGCGCGGCGTTCAGTTCCCCGTAGGTCTGGTAGGCTACTTCGACCGGAGCGATGCGCGAACCGCTGTCGAGATCGATACCGTCGAAACGAACCAGTTTTGTTTCCACCGTCATGCCGGAAAACCTTCGGGGGCACAGAAAGGCCCCGGGCCTGCTGCGCTACAATACAGGTTACACCTTCCTGGAGGACAATCGTTTGGATAAGGCAGTGCTGGCTCTGGAAGATGGGTGCATCTTCGAGGGCACGTGCTTTGGTGCGCGCTCCGAGCGCTCGGGCGAGGTAGTCTTCAATACCGCCATCACCGGCTATCAGGAAGTCTTCACCGACCCGAGCTACTCAGGCCAGATCGTCATTCTCACTTACCCGCAGATTGGCAACTACGGCTCGAACCGCGGGGACGACGAATCCGCGCGGCCCTATATCGAAGGACTGGTGGTGCGCGAATTCTCGCCTCTGGTGAGCAACTGGCGCAGCCAGGAACGGGCCGACGACTTCCTGGCGCGGCACGGCATCCCCATCGTTTCCGGCATCGACACGCGGCGCCTGGTGCGGCATCTGCGTACACGCGGGGTGATGCGCGGAGTGCTCTCGGGAGGTTTTGCGGGCGATCCGGCCAGCCTGGTCGAGAAAGCGCGCCAGGTCCCCTCGATGACGGGGCTGGATCTGGCCACGCGCGTCTCCACGGCGTCCGCCTACGATTGGACCCAGGGCGTCGAGGCGTGCTCGCCATCGGAGCACACCGGCACCGATGCCGCACCGAAGTATCAGGTGGTGGCGTACGACTTCGGCATCAAGCACAACATTTTGCGCCGGCTGGTGCATGTGGGCTGCGCGGTGCGCGTGGTGCCGGCCGGCACCACCGCCGAAGACGTGCTCGCGCTCAAGCCCGACGGCGTGTTTCTCAGCAACGGACCCGGCGATCCCGAACCGCTCGAATTTCAAACCGCGCAAGTACGCAAACTCATCGGCAAGAAGCCGGTGTTCGGCATCTGCCTGGGCCAGCAGATCCTGGGGCTGGCCCTGGGCGGCAAGACCTACAAACTGAAGTTCGGACACCGCGGCGCCAACCACCCCGTGTTGAACCGCGTGACGGGACGCGTCGAGATCACCTCGCACAACCATGGCTTCGCGGTCGATCCCGATTCGCTCAACGCCAACGACATCGAACTGACGCATGTGAACCTGAACGACCAGACGCTGGAAGGGTTCCGGCATCGCAGCGAGCCGGTCTTCTGCGTGCAGTATCACCCCGAAGCGGCGCCCGGACCGCACGATTCGCGCTATTTGTTCGACGATTTCATCCGCCTCATGCGCGAATGGAAGGGAGGCCACTAGCCGATGCCGCGACGCACCGACCTTCACCGCATCCTGATCATCGGCTCCGGCCCCATCATCATCGGCCAGGCCTGCGAGTTCGACTATTCCGGCACGCAAGCCTGCAAGGCCCTTAAGGCCGACGGTTTCGAAGTGGTGCTGGTGAATTCGAATCCGGCCACCATCATGACGGACCCGGATCTCGCCGATCGCACCTACGTCGAGCCGCTCAGCGTGCCGTTCGTGGAAGAAGTGATCCGCCGCGAGCGGCCCGACGCGCTGCTTTCCACCGTGGGCGGGCAAACCGGTCTCAACCTCTCGGTGGATCTGGCCGAAGCCGGCGTTCTCGACAAGTATGGCGTGGAACTGATCGGCGCCAAACTGGACGCCATCAAGAAAGCCGAAGACCGCCTGCTGTTCAAGGACGCCATGCGGAAGATCGGTCTCGAGACCCCGCAGTCGGCCTTGATCAACAACGTCGAAAGCGGCATCCAATTCAGCGAGCGTATCGGCTATCCCGTTATCCTGCGTCCCAGTTTCACCCTCGGCGGCAGTGGCGGCGGCATCGCTTACAACCGCGAGGATCTGGAAGAAATTCTCGATCGCGGGCTGGACCTCTCGCCCGTGCACGAAGTGCTCATCGAGGAAAGCGCGCTGGGGTGGAAAGAATTTGAGCTCGAAGTGATGCGCGATCTGGCCGACAACGCCATCATCGTCTGCTCCATCGAAAACTTCGACGCCATGGGTGTGCACACGGGTGACTCCATTACGGTGGCCCCCGCGCAGACGCTCACCGACCGCGAGTACCAGATGATGCGCGACGGCGCCCTGAGTTGCCTGCGCGAAATCGGCGTGGACACCGGCGGATCGAACGTGCAGTTCGCTATCCATCCGGAAACGGGCCGCATGGTGATCATCGAGATGAACCCGCGCGTGAGCCGCAGCTCCGCGCTCGCCTCCAAGGCCACCGGCTTCCCCATCGCCAAGATTGCCGCCAAGCTTGCCGTGGGCTATCGCCTGGATGAGATCGCCAACGACATCACGCGCAAGACCCCGGCCTGTTTCGAGCCGACCCTCGATTACGTGGTGGTGAAAATTCCGCGCTGGCAGTTCGAGAAATTCCCCGGCGCCGAACCCGTTCTCGGCACGCAGATGAAATCGGTGGGTGAGGTGATGACCATCGGGCGTACTTTCCAGCAGGCGCTGGCCAAGGGTATGCGCGCGCTCGAAACCGGCAAATCTTCTACGGCCGACGTCTACGACGAAGCGCTGATCCCGCAGCGGCTCATCACGCCCAATCCGGACCGGCTCTCCTATATCCGCTTCGCCTTCGATCGCGGCTACACCGTGGAGCAGGTGCGCGAAATGACGTCGATCGACCCATGGTTCCTGGAACGCGTGCGCACGGCCGTACTTTCGGAGAAGGAGCTGGCTCGCGAGACGTTCGAGACGATTTCCCGCGAGCGCATGCTCGAGGCCAAGCGGGAAGGCGTGTCGGACGCGCGCCTGGGACGCGCCTGGGGTGTGGATCAACTCGCGGTGCGCCAGAAGCGCATCGATTGGGACATCCGCGCGGTCTTCAACCGCGTGGATACTTGCGCGGCGGAGTTCGAGAGCTTCACGCCGTACCTGTATTCGAGTTTCGAGTCCGAATGCGAGGCCGCGCCATCGGATCGCAAGAAGGTCATGATTCTGGGTAGCGGGCCGAACCGTATCGGGCAGGGCATCGAGTTCGACTACTGCTGCTGCCACGCTTCGTTCGCGCTGCAGGAGTTCGGCGTCGAGTCGATCATGGTCAACTGCAACCCCGAGACCGTCTCGACCGACTACGACACCAGCGATCGTCTCTACTTCGAGCCGCTCACGCTCGAAGAAGTGCTCAACATCCACGACACCGAGCGCCCCGATGGTGTCATTGTGCAGTTCGGCGGACAGACTCCGCTGAATCTCTCGCTCCCGCTCAAGCGCCAGGGCGTGCCCATCATCGGCACCGATCCCGCGAACATCGACCTGGCCGAGGACCGCAAGCTCTTTGGCGCGCTGCTCGACAAACTGAAGATTCCTTCGCCCGCGAACGGCACGGCCACCAGCGTCGAACAGGCCTGCGACGTCGCGCGGCGGCTGGGCTATCCCGTGCTGGTGCGTCCCAGTTATGTACTGGGCGGGCGCGCCATGGTGATCGCTTACGACGAAGAAACCGTGCGGCGTTACATGCGCGAAGCGGTGGTCTTCTCGCAGGAGCGCCCGGTGCTCATCGACCGGTTCCTGGAAGACGCCACCGAAGTGGATGTCGACGCATTGTCGGACGGCGAGGACGTTCTGATCGCCGGCATCATGGAGCACATCGAGGAAGCCGGCGTGCACTCCGGAGATAGCTCCTGCGTGTTGCCGGCGATTGGAATTCGCGCCGGGGAGATCGCGGTCATAGAGGATTACACCGCCAGGCTCGCGCGCGCGCTGCAGGTGATCGGCCTGATGAACGTGCAGTACGCCATCAAGGACGGTACCGTCTATGTACTCGAAGTGAATCCACGCGCCTCGCGCACGGTTCCTTATGTGAGCAAGGCCACTGGCGTGCCGCTGCCGAAGATTGCCGTCGGCCTGATGCTCGGCAAGAGCCTGAAGGAATTCACCCATCTCACCGGCGGCATCACCAGCGGTGTATTGCCCGTACCGCAGTTCTTCGTCAAGTCGCCCGTGTTCCCGTTCAACAAATTCCCGGGTGTCGATCCGGCGCTGGGACCCGAGATGCGTTCCACCGGCGAAGTGATGGGCGTTGGCGAAAACTTCGGCGAAGCCTTCGCCAAGGCGCAGTTGAGCGCCGGCACGCCGCTGCCCGACAAGGGCCGCGTGTTCTTGAGCGTGAACGACCGCCACAAAGGCGAAGCCGTCGAAGTGGCGCGCCGGTTCGCCGAACTCGGCTATCAACTGGCCGCCACACGCGGTACCGCCGCCGCTTTGCGGGCCGCGGGTCTGGAAGCCAAGATTGTGCTGAAGGTGAACGAAGGGCGGCCCAACGCCGTGGATCTCATCAAGGGCGGTTCCGTGCAACTCGTCATTTACACGGCGACGGGCGCGCACTCGTTCACCGACGAGAAGGCCATCCGCCGCACGGCGGTCTTCTATCGCGTGCCGTGCATCACGACGCTGAGCGGCGCCAAGGCCGCGGCCGAAGCCGTCCTCTCGCGCCGCCGCGATCCCATCCGCGTGTGGAGCCTTCAAGAGATTCACGGGAAGCGCGGAAACTGAGGCAGAGAACGGGTACAGGAAGCTGTGAAACAATCGGCGATTGAACCGCTTCAACTTCAAGTTTCCGAGCCGCGACCGTGAGGGAGCGGTTTCAGAGATTCGCAATGAATTCGGGCGCGGCGTCTAGAAACCGAGCTCGCGCGTGGCGCCGCGCAGGACGGCCGCCGAACGGCGCAGGGCGTCCAGTTCGTCCGGGCTCAGATGCACGGGCAGCGCGGGTCCCACGCCGTCGATACCCACCAGCGACGGCATGGCCAGACAGACGTCGTCGAAGCCGTGGAAGTCCTCGAGCAGCCGGCTGACGGTGAGCACGGCGTGTTCGTCCCGCTGGATGGCTTCGAGAATGCGCGCGACGGCCAGTCCCACCGCCCAATTCGTGGCGCCCTTGGCGGCGATCACCTGCGCGGCCGCGTCGCGCACGCCGTGGAAGATCTTCTCGCGCTCGGGCGCGCTCAGCGGCGCGCGGCCGGGTGTGCGGAACGCGTCCAGCGGAATGTTGGCGATTTGCGCGCCGGACCACAGCGGCACTTCGCTGTCGCCGTGCTCGCCGATCACGTAAGCGTGCACGTTGGCCACGGCCACGCCGAGCTCGGCGGCGAGCAGCGCGCGAAAGCGCGAGGTATCAAGGACCGTTCCGGACCCGAATACCCGCGATGCGGGCAACCCGGAGAGTTTCCAGGCCGCGTAGGTGAGCACGTCCACCGGATTCGAGACGATGAGCAGCAAGGCGTGGGGCGCGTGGGAGACGATGCGCGGGATCATTTCGCGAAAGATGGCCGCGTTGGCGCCGGCCAGTTGCAGGCGGGTCTGGCCAGGCCGCTGCTTGGCGCCCGCCGTGATCACCACGATGCCGGCTTCGCCGCAATCTTCCAGCGGCCCCGCCTTCACCTCCACCGAGGGCACGAACATCGAACCGTGCGTCAGGTCCTTGGCCTCGGCTTCGGCTTTCGACGCGTTCAGATCGGTCAGCACGATCTTGTGCGCCAGTCCCTGCAGCATGGCGGCGTAAGCGATGGTGGATCCCACGGCGCCCGCGCCCACGATGGCGACACTGGTCGCCGGAGGCCCGGAAGACGGTTCCATTCGATGCAAGGCAGCCTCTCTGTGGCCGGATCGGCCTTCTCCCAACCAGTCTAACAACAGGTTGAAAACGGAAGCCGCGAGCCAGCCGTTTTGAAGGAGAATGGCTGGGAGGACCTCTATGGATCTGACGCGCCGGAACCTGCTCCAATCCGCTGTGGCCGCGCCGCTCTCAGGCGCCGGCAATCGGCCCAACGTCCTGTTCGTGATGACCGACCAGCAGCGCTTCGATTGCCTGGGAGCGAATGGGAACGCCAACATTCGAACGCCGAACCTGGACCGGTTCGCCGCGCAGTCGGTCAATTTTCAAAACGCCTTCGTGCAAGCGCCGGTATGCGTGCCCTCGCGGGTGAGTTACTTCACCGGGCGCTATCCGCACAGCCACAAGAACCGCGTCAATTACACGCCTTGCGACGATCGCGAAGTGTTTCTCCAGAAGATGCTCTCGGGTGCCGGATACCGCACGGGCTCCGTCGGCAAGCTGCACTACTATCCACCGACCGCCGATCATGCGCGCTCCACCGGTTGGGACACGGTGTACCTGGACGACGGCGTACCGCGCACCGACGCCTACTCGGACTACGTCAAGTGGCGCAAGGCGCACGATCCCAACGCGGCCTTGAGCTACAACACGCCGGCGCCCGCGCGCAATCCCTTCCGGGCCGCGCTTCCCTATGAGTACACGCACGCGGCCTGGACCGGCCTCTACACGCGCCAGGTGCTCGCGTGAGTTCGCGGCGGATTCGAAACCCTTCTTTCTGTTTTCCTCTTTCTTCGATCCGCACAGCCCCCATCTCGCGCCGCAACCCTTCGATTCGATGTACGACGATATCGAACTGCCCTTGCCGCGCGAGGTGTCGCTCGACGACATCCGTAAGCTCCCCCTGCCGCTGCAAAAACAGATCCTGCGCTTCAAGCCCGAATACGGCATGGACCGCGCGCGCCTGCAGTGGATCTATCGAACCTACTACGCCATGGTCTCGATGGTGGACCGCGAGGTGGGCGGCATCCTGGACGAACTCGAACGCTCGGGGAAAGCCGGCAACACCATCGTGGTGTTCGCCTCCGACCACGGCGATCAATTGCTCGAGCACGGGCTGGTGGGCAAGAACGTCTTCTTCGAATCGTCCATCCACATTCCGTTTCTGGTGCGCTGGCCCGGCCGTGCCGCGCCCGCCCGCCGCAGTGAACTGATTGAGACGGTGGACCTGGTGCCCACGCTGCTTGAGCTATGCGGCCTCGCGGTGCCGGACCGCGTGCAGGGACGCAGCTTCGCGCCGCTGCTCGCGGGAGCGCCTTACAACGCCCGGGAGATGGTCTTCGCCGAAAACTCGATTCCCGAAGTGATCACCGGCAGCAGCATGGAGTACGCGTATGCGCCGGGCAAAGGCGTGGCGGGCATCCGCCACCCCGACGCGAAAATGGTTCGCACGGCGCGCTGGAAACTCACCCACTATCCGGGACACGGCGGCGAGTTGTACGACCTGAAGAACGATCCCGGCGAGACGCACAACCTCTATTCAGATCCGGAGGACTCTAATACCATCCGCGATCTTAAGGCAGCGCTCCTGGACTGGATGATTGTGGCGGACGAGACCGATCAAATCGCCCCCAAGTGGTTGCCGTAGCCCGCGCCGAGTCTACGCCAGTAGACGGGAAAACGACACGGGAAATCGCCATGGCTTGCCGGAAGGGATCGTGATTCGGTATTATGACATCTGGTCGGCAGTTCACCTAGGCGTCGCCGCCCCATGAGGGGAGCTAAACCTGCCAAGATGCACACTCGACTGACACCTTATCCCGTGCCGAGTCGGAAGACGGCGACCACCGGCAATCCAGCATCTGGATCGGCGCGTCCGAGAGGATAAGCGATGTCCAGAACAAATTTTCCATTACACACTGACGATATTTCCGCCTTCGCGCGTGCTTTGTGCCACCAGCTCGCCGATTGCGATCATCCACCCAGCCACGTCGAGATGTTGAATATGCTCGCTCGATCGACGGGGCTCCGTAACTTCCAGAGTCTTCGCGCGCAACTGGCCGCCCGCGACCGGCTCGACAATCCGCCACCCGAGCCGGCGCCCATCGATTACGTTCAGCTCCAGCGCTTGGCGCGTTACTTCGATTCGCGCGGGCGCCTGGCACGTTGGCCGGGCAAGTTCAGTCACCGGGAACCGTGTTTATGGGTTCTTTGGTCCAAACTTCCGCCCCGGCAGATCCTCACCGAGGATGAAATCAATCGGAATCTCCAGGCCAACCACCTGTTCCGGGACCACGCTCTGCTGCGGCGGCTCCTGTGTGAAGCGCACATGGTTTCCAGGACCGTGGACGGGCGCGAGTACCGTCGCGTCGAACGCCAGCCGCCACCCGAGGCCATCGCTTTGATTCGCCATTTGGGCGACCGGCGACCGGCCTGAACTATTCACGCGCGTGCCGGCAGGCGGCGGTCCCGGCCGAAGCCACCGTCCCGACTCGGACCGTTACAAGGTGCTGACGGATGCGGAACTGAAGCAGTGGCACTATTCCAAGGCGTTCGAGAATTCGCCCACCCGCCAGATTGTGGAAAAAGAGCCCCATGCGACCAGTTCTGGCTATCGAACGATTCATGTCTATCTGCCGCTGGAGCGAGGCCGCTGCCACGCCGGAATCAGCTTCAAGACAGCGGTTCCGGAAGCCACCATGCTCGGTATCGCGAAGAGTGTCACGTCGACCAAGTAAGACAAAATGGGTACAGGCACGAGATTTCGCAAAGACGGCGAAATTCGTCCCAGTCCCCATTTTGCGGCTACAGCCCGTGGCGCTGGCGGTAGGCCGGAATCTGCTGGACCAGGGTGACGCGCAGCAGCTTGAGCTTCTCCTCGAGCACGTACGGGGTGTAGAAGTAATCCTGCTCCCACTCGTAGCCCAGGCGCGAGTCGCGCCGCTGCGTTTCGAGCGAGGCCCGGGTGCGCGCGATCTCATCCTTTAGAATGGCGCTCATGCGGTCGAGCATGCGCGCCCGGGCGGCGCGGCCGGAAGTTTTGTCGAGGTTGAAGCGCAGATCCTCAAACTCCAGGATGGCCTGGTCGCTGCGCATCATGCGCTGCAACTGTTCGGCCAGCAGCACTTCGCGGTAGGCGCCGGCCTTCTTGGCAGGCGGAGCGCTAAGCGCGGCCTGGCGGTAACTCCTCAGCCCCGCTTCCATTTCGTCCGCCGCCAGCAGCAGGTACTTGTTGAAGACCGGCAGGCTGAAGGGCCGCGCGTAGCGCGCCGCCACGTTCACCTGGTTGGTAAAGTCGGGCCAGAGGATGACGCGCGTGGGGGCATAGGGCCAGTACGGATTGATGTCGGACCCCGCGATCCAGCGCTGCTGGTCCGTCCAGGAGTGCTCCACAGTCATGGCGCGCGGCTGAGGTTTTTCGAAAAAGAAGGCCGCCCCGATGGCGTTGGTGGTGCCCATGTTCGGCCCGGTGTCGGGCACCAGCCGGATGGCGCGCGAGAAGTGGTCCCAGGCATCCAGCGCCAGTTTCTCCGTACCCGCGCTGAACTCGCGGCGAGCCACGGCGCGAAGCAGATCGTCCAGCGGCGGCGCGTCGCTCCAACTGTACCAGGCGCGCATCTCGGCCACCCAGTTGGGCTTGAAACCGTAGCTCCAGCTTTCCATGGTGCCGGCGACGCGGTACTTCTCCAGTTGTTGATAGCGGGCGTGCCACTGGTAGGGAAACGGCAGATAGGGGAACGTGCCGAACTGCCAGCTCGCAAACGTGTCGGCCTTGGCATAGACCGCCTGCATGCCGCGCCGGCGCGCTTCATCGATTTGCGCGGCGGTCACTTCCGCCGGACCGACCTCATTGATGGCGTAGTCCTGCAGGTAGCCGCGTTCGCCGTCCCGCTCGAAGCCCTTGCCGTTCTCGAAGGTAAGCAGCGGGATGACGTTCTGGGGGTACTGCTGGATCACGTACCGCTTCACTTCCACCATTTCGGGCCGGAAATTCACGTTGTAGTCCCAGGGAAGCACTTCGATGGCCGGGTTCAGACGGTGGAACTCTTCGGTGGCGACCCCGACCCCACGGGTCCAGTTCCGGATCCATTCGCGCAGGAATTCCGGACCGCGGCTGTAACCGGGATAGTCCTTGTAGAGAAAGCCTTCGATGAGCAGGACATACCCGCGGATCTCGGGGAACTCCCGGACGATGTCGCGAATCAGCTTGCGCAGGCCCTCCTCGTTGGAGGGCTCGCCGTTGAGGTGCCAGATGATGGGGCAATAGAGGTCGATGCCCCAGCGCCCCGCGCGCCGGATCAGGTCGCGCATGCGCCGGGGGTCCTGTTTCCGCATGTTCTGGTAGTCGCGGGCGGTGCCGGCGAATCCGTTCGGGTTAGCGTACACCGAAGCGTAGATGGAATCGAAGCCGTAATGCGCGATGGTGGCGAGATATTTGTCCGGCCACTCCTCCCAGCCCAGGCCCGAAAGGGTCATGCGGGCCTGGTAGAGGCTGTGGCGCACGGTGTTGAGGTCGCGAGGCAGGAACGGCGCCTCCCGCAGGTTCATGCGCGCTTCCAGGTTAAACAGCCCGTACATGGCGCCGCGCTCGTCGTAGCCGCAGACCGCCACGCGGCCGGGCGTGACCAGAATCTGGTAGTCTTTCCGGCCCTTCAGATTCTCGCCGCAACCGGGCATCTGGTCGCGCGTGCCCACGACGATGGCGCTGGAACGGTGGGCCCAGTCCTGCAGCGGCCCCTTCGCGTCGAGCGCGACCCGCACCCGCATGGCGACGTCGAGGTAATCGCGGAAATCCTGGGCGGCCTGCCGTAGAATCGGACCGGCACCCACCGGCACCACCAGGGACCAGCCTTGGGCGGGGATGGCCATCTCGGCAGGTGCCGGCCGCGCCCGCGGATCGCGGCGCAAGGTTTCCAGCGGACCTTCGCTCAGCGCCTTGCGGAAGTCGTGCGGTTGCTCGACGGGCAGGGCCGCCAGGGCGCGCAGGGCGAACTCGGTGGCGGTTGGACCGCTGCCCGCCGCCATGGCGGGCAGTCCGGTCAGGACGAACAGGAGCAGTGGGAAGAGGAGTCCAGTGGGTGCGATCCGCATATCATCTCCATCCGATGCGCGCGTCAAGGCCGGTCGGTCAATTTGCGCCAGGCGGCCATGGAGCGGGCCAGGTGGTCGCGGGCGTCGCCGGGGATGCCGTAACATTGCAGCCCGATGGGGCCGTGGTAGCCCAAGTCCCGGAGCGTTTGGAGCAGGCCGGAAATCTGGTAGGAGCCGCTGTCCAGAGGCTGAATCCAGTTGCCCTTGCCGGACCGGATGGCGGCGCCGGTGTCGGTGCCGTTGATGCTGACCGCCATCAGGTACGGCAGGGCCGCCTGGAGCAGCGGTTTGAGCTTGGAGTCGTCGTCCAGCTTCAGCCAATGACAGAGATTGAACATGACTCCGACGTTGGGGCGCTGGATTTTCCGGGTGAGGCGGATGCCGTCCTCCACGCGCTCCAGCCAGTTGTGGACGTGGGGGTAAAGAACCACCCGCACACCGTATGGCCGGGCCATGTCCGCGATCTCGCCGAGCAGCGCCACGGCCCGCGGATCGCCGGTCTCATCCGACGGTTTGCCGCCGGTGACCAGGATCGCCAACATGACGTCGCGGTTCTTGAGCAGCGGCAGGACGTCCTTCAATTGGGGATCGTAAGGTTGCTTGGCGTCGGGAGCGATATTCAGCGACAGATAAATCTGGAACAGCTTAAGGCCGGCCGCATCCAGCGTGGCCAAGCGTTCCGCCACGCCGGGCAGCCACAAGTGGCCCGCGCCCGCGTATCCCAACTCCTTGAGCATTTCGGCCTGCTCTCGCAGATTCCGTTTCCGGGCATCGTGCGTGTCCATGCAGAGAGCGAAGAAAGGCCACTCGGCGGCGGCGGCGCAGGATGCGAGCAGCAGCACGGCCGCCAGGAGGGTGCGAATTTTCGCGGGCATGACTAGACCTCTTCCCAGTGATGCAGCCACTGGTATTCCGGGGTCAGGTTGGCGTGGAAGTTGGCGCGGCAACTCAGCAGCGCGCGCTCTTCGTGCGCGGTTTTCGCGTTGTGTCTTTCGTAGGAACCCTTCACGTTTTCCGCCAGTTGATCGGGGAAGTTCACACCCGGGATGACCGCGGAGACGCGCTTTTCCCGGAGCATCTCCCGCAACAGAATGGGCGCGCGCGGGTCCACGCGGCCGGTGATCTGGCGGGGCTTCAGGTTGAAGGTGGTCCCCGCGCCGAAAGGTTTGAGCCCGATGACGCCGACGTGTTTCTTGGCGGCCAGTTTCAGCAGGCTGTCGCCGTCCAGTTCCTTGGTCAGGAACAGGTAAGGGAAGATGATCACCTGGAATTGCGGGTAGTCTTGCAACACCCGGCGGAACACTTTGGGGTTGTGGGCGGATATGCCCAGGAAGCGGACCTTGCCCTGTTTCTTGGCCTTCTCGAACACTTCCACCACCATGTCCAGCACTTTGGGCGTGACCATCAGCAGCGTGGCGATGTTGGTCTGCCCTTTGCCCCAGGTCGCTCCCACCGGCCGCCACATGTCCAGCATGTCCGTATTGTACGAGCGCAGCCGGTCCTCGATGTTCCGCATCATTAAGTCGGGGGTGAGCTGCGTCTCATACTCCTCGGTGAGCTTCTCCGGCCAGGAACCGAACCCGATGAACCATTTGTCCCGTCCGGCCGACTGGGAGCCGGCCATGGCCTTGCCGTAGAGATTGCATTCCTCGACGATGTTGTTGTCGACATAGTTCATGCCCAACTCGACGGCCCGCTCGAGCACCGCGCGGCGGTTCTGGACCGGGTCCTCGCCTTTCGCGGCGCCATGTCCGCCCAGCGCAATCTCGGAAATCATGAACCCCGTCCTGCCCAGCGGCCGGTAGCCCATTTGAGAGTTATAGTTGAGAATCTTCGGGCTGGGTTTGGCTAGGGCCGGCAATGTCAGTGGCGCCGCGGAGGCGGCTTTCAAGAAGTCACGTCGGCTGTTCTTGGTTTCACTCATACGGGATTTCCCTCCTCGCGGCCGGCAGATCTGGTTGCGACGCCGGGGAAACTGCCAGTATACACCCGCGGCCGAAAACCGGGACAGTCAGCAATTTCACCTTTTCCGCCAGGACAGCCTCTCTACATCTCTGCGGGCGGCGCGACGGCGGAAAAGGTGAAATTGCTGACTGTCCCGGTTTTGCTACTCGTGCTCGTGGAAGTGTCCTCGCTGGTGCAGTTCATTGTGCAACTTCCGGTGGGCCGAGGTCAGTTTCAGACGCAATCTCTTGTAGATGGCGTCCTCCGCCCGCGTCCCCACGGTGTCCAGGTAGGCCAGTGCGCCTTCGATCTGGTCGAGAATGGTCACCGCGTCCAACGCCGAAAAGAAGGGTGAACCCTCCACCTGAATCATCACCGGAGAGGTGTGCGCCACAATGATCTCGGGCTGGTCCGGATAGTGCCCCCTCACCAGCAGCGCCACCCACGAACTGCGATCCACGCGTACAGACCACCGCCCGGCATCCTTCTCCGGTTGCGCCGTGCGGCTTTCCCGCACCTCTCCATTGACGATGAGTTCCACTTTGCTCACCGGAACGGTCACGCTGGCGGTTTCCCAGGTCACCTCCACGGTTCCGCCGCCGGCCTTCATGGGGATCCGGCTTCCCGGCGGATGCCCATCCACGGCGAACTCCAACAGCGGTCCGTAGGTGACGAAGGTGTGGCCCGCACGGACCGCGTCCAGCCACGCGTCGTAGGTGAACTCACGATTCCCCGGGATTTTCGCGTACGTGCGAACGGTTCCCACCGCGGTAGTTGCCGTCATCTTGTCCGTACCGCCCACCGCGGCTACGAAACGGCCGCAGTTGAGGTAGCGGTAGTAGTCCGAGAGCGAGTAGGGATCGATTCCCCTGTACAGGTTTCCCCACGAGGTCATCTCCACCGCGTCGATGGATCCTTCCATGAGGCCGGCCGCGTGCTCGGCGCGTGGATCCGGGAAATGCGGCAACACCACCACGCCGCCTTGTACTTTGCAGCGCTCCGCCCACTCCATCAACAGCGTGCTGATGGGATCGCCCAGAGCCGCTTCGTCCGGTCCGCCGGAGCACATGGGGGCGATGATGTCGCCCCGGTAGCCCAGCAGCGAAATGTGCCCCAGCACATGCTGCCGGTTCTCCGTTCCCACGCGCACCAACCACTCGCCGTCTCCGCCGGCCTCCTTCGACCCGAAGGTGGTCTTGCCGTCGAAGTCGCCCACATTGGTCATCAACTCGCCCCACTGGCTGGCCAGCAGGTTCACCACGTTCACGCCCTCGCCCGCGCCCTCCAGTTGCGCCGTCGCCGGCGACAGAAAATGGACGTGTGTATCCGCCGTCACCCAGCCGCGCTCGCGCCACCCCAGCACCCGCTCGATGGGGATTTCGATCGACTCCGTGGACCGCTCCACGCGCACCATCTTCCGCACGGGGCGGATCTCGAAACCCTTGCTCACCTCCACGTATACATTGCCCAGCGGCAGGTGGACCAGCGTTTCGCCTGGAATATAAGTACAGTAATGCCTGCCCCGGTGCTGGAACTCCGGCGCGTAATCTTCGAACCACGCCCCGTTGGGGATGCGTTGCCGATCCACAGGCGGCAGATACTCTCCACTTTCGCCATGGATGTGCAGCTTCGCCGCAACGGATTTCCCGCTGGTCCTTTCATAGACGCGGATGCGCACACGCTGCGTTGCCGGAGCCACCGGCTCCAGCCCGCCGCCCAGCGCCGCCACCGGAATCCTGGTGCCGTTCTCCAGATGGAACCCCGCATCCTGGTGCGCGGTGTACTCGATCAGCACTTCGTTCGGGCTCATCTCCGGCACCAGATTGTTGTAGGTGGCGTCCCATTCGGAGTGGGGATAAATCTTGCGCGGTTCCGCGGAGATCACCTGCCCCATGTCGAGCTGGATCTGCCGCCATTGCCCCTGCCGGTCCACCTTGTAATCGAAAGTGACGCCGTCCGGCAATTTCAGGATGGCCTTCTTGCGCGGCTCCCATCGCAGCGGTTGCGAGGTAGCGCGACCCGCCGACACCGCGGAGACCACCACGAGACCGGATTTCGGCACAAATCGCAGGGCCACGATTTCCTTTTCCGGATGCGGATTCTGCCAGGCCCAAAGCCAGTTCACCCAGCGGCCTCCGTCGGCCGTGTAAACCCGGGTTTGGGTGGTGCCCCACCCCGTTCCCGGCGCATCAACCAGTATGGAGGGCTGTTCCTGCACCGCGCGCAGAGCATGCGGCTTGCGGTGCGCGACGGCTTGAAAGCAATTTTCGCCCCAGCCGCGGCGGTACGCCCCCAACTGGTGCCGCCGCCGGATTTCGCTCTTCACTTCCGTGCCGTCCGCATAGACCAGAATGTAGTCCGCGGCGTGTTCGCCCAGGTGACCGTGCCCAGTGAGGGGCGGCTTGACGAATCCGTGTTCGTCACGTTCCAGCGGACGCACATCGCTGGTATGCAGGAACACCAACCACTCAGCCTTGAGACGCTGCACCGGCTCGGTCACCGTGGCGTCCTTGAGAACCACAGGCCGTTCGATGCGAAAGGGGATTCCCCACGAGACGCACCCCCCGCGCGGCGCCGAGGACACATCCTCCAGGCTCAGGTCCTCAAAGCCGGCGTTTCCCTGTATCGGCAGCGGCGCAAAACTGTCACTCTTCGGCCCATCTTCGAGCGCAGGCTCAGCCAGGACCACCGCAACGGTTGCCGCACTCCCCAGGAACTCTCTCCGTGTTGCACTCACTGTGACTCTCCTTCCGCAACCAATGATTCTATGCGCGGTGGGGCGGATCTTTGTGGCGTTGTCCGGCTCAGTGTTCCAGGACGAAGATAGGCGCGGGCTTGTCCAAAGCGTGCCCGATGAAGTAACCAGCGACGGCAAGCAAGGGAATCACGATGAGCACGGCTCCGCAGGCACTCCCTTCACATTGGCCGCCGCTCATACTGGCCGCCGTTCCTCCGGCAATGGCTGCTCCGGCCCCCAGCCCCGCCAGACCGCCGATCAGTCCACCTCTACCGACCTTCCCGCCAAACCGGACCATCCCGATCACATCCCGGGGTACTGTGGCTTCTTCCTTACCCGAAGTCCACTGTTTGGTCGCCCCGTTTGGCATGACTACGAGGCCATTCTCCGCCACCCTGAGAAAAGTGGCCTTGATCTCGCCACCGGAATTCACAGAGATCCACACTCTGCGATTCTTCAGTTTCCGTTGGGCTACCTGTTCCTGAAACCCTTTCCAGTCCTGTACGCACCGCAGCGGGCGGGGCGGCTGGCATCGTTTGTGCTGCCACGAGGACTACTATTGCTCGCGCCAGAATGCTTCGCATCATAATGCGATGCCTCCACGTCCCCCTGATTATGTGTCCCTGGGAAACAGATTTCAAGAACGGATTGCAGTTCCGGGCGCCCGCCAGCCTGCCCTTCCCGCTCAGGGTTTTCCGACGGCGCCATCGATCGAATACACTTTCAGCCAGTCGAGCGGATAGGGATAGGGCTTCAACGGATATTTGGCCGCCAGCTCCGCGTTGATGTCCACGCCCAGCCCCGGCCGGTCGTTGCCGTACAGGTACCCTCCTTTGATTTCGGCGGTCCCGGGCATCATCTCGTGAACCAGTTCCGGAAAGCGGCATTGCTCGTGCACACCGAAGGCGGGGCTGGAGATCTCCACGTGGTAGGTGGCCATCTGGTGCACCGGATCGGGCTCGCCGCCTTCCTGGAATGCCGTGCGTACCCCGAAGGTTTCGCAGAGGCCCGCAAGCTTCTTCAATGGTGTGATGCCCCCGATGGCGCACAGCCGGCACCTCACGAAGTCGATCAAGCGCCCCGTGACCAGGGGGACGTATTCGAGCGGGTGCGTGAATATCTCGCCGATGGCCAGCCTGGTGGTGGTCACCTGCCGCACCTTTTCGAACCAGCCGATTTGCTCCGGCGGCAGAAGGTCCTCCAGGAAATACAACCGGTACGGCTCCATGCGCTTGGCGAATTCCATGGCCATGTTCGGACTGAGCTTCTCGTGCACGTCGTAGATCAGCTTGACCGTGTTGCCCAGCTTACCGCGCAAGTGCTCGAACACCTTGGGGATGGTATCGACGAACAGATCATCGTCAAATGCCGGGCCGGCGTAACCCCCTTCGACCCGGCTGCCCTGTCCCGGCGGGATCATGCCGCCGCCACCGTAGCCCCCAAATTGTGCGCGCACGTGGCGGTAGCCCGCCTCCATTTGCTTGCGCACGCTCTGCTCCAGGCTCTGGAGGTCCCGTCCATCGGCATGGACATAGAGTGAAACAGCGTCCCGAACCTTTCCGCCCAGCAACTCATAGACCGGCATGCCCGCCCGCTTGCCCTTGATGTCCCAGAGCGCCATGTCCATGGCGCTCATGGCGGCATTGAGGAGCATCCCGTTGCGGAAGTAGGAATGGACATTGGTGGCCTGCCACATGTCCTCCACACGGTCCACGTTCTTACCCACCCAGAACGGGCCGAAGTTCTTTTCGATCACATCGACGACGGCGAACGGGTGCATCAGGTTGTTCGCCGAGCCGATCCCGTAAAGGCCCGGCTCGCTGGTGGTCACCTTGACGAATACCCACGGAAAAACATTCGCACTGGTTCCGATCACCTTCACTTCCTTGATGGTGAGCGGAGGCAGGGCGCGAGTGCGCTGCGCGTACACCTCGGCGGCCGCCGCCGGAACGGCCGCGATGGATCGCCAGAAATCTCTACGAGTCATGGTCTCCTCGCCTGCTGTGACGTCGAATTTACAGCCGCCAGGGGATGCGCATGTGGCGCGACAGCATCTTGGCGGCTTCCGGGTCGTTGAGGATCCGCATATTGACCGGATCCCAATAGATTTTCCGGCCCGTCAGCATAGCGATCTGGCCTAACCAGCCGGGCGTGGCCGAGCGCAGCGCCACGTCCGCCGGTGTGAGCGTGGTGGCGCGCGATTTGACGCAGTCGATGAACTGCTGATAGTGCCCCGGCGACTTGGGAAGCTGGATCTCATCCGGCTTGATCTCGGAGGTCAGCAGGCCGGCGGGTTCCGCTTCCAGTTTATTGCCCCGTTCCACGTAGATCCAACCTTCGTCTCCAATCCACTTGGTGCCGCTGCGGATTTCCGGGTAGCCGCCGGCGATGGTCATGATGACCCCGTCCGCATATCTGGCGGTAATCCGGTATCGCTGGGCCGAGTTCCAGAGTTCCGTGGCAGGTGGATATTCGCCCTGCCCCTCCACTTCCACCGGACCCGTGCTGTCGTAGCCCAGGCCCCAGTGCGCGATGTCGCCGTGGTGGCCGATCCAGTCCATCAGTTGTCCACCGCCGTAGTCCAGGTTCCAGCGCCAGTTTCCATGACAGCGCGCCGCGCAGTAAGGCGCCTCGGGGGCCGGTCCCAGCCAGCGATCGTATTGAAAGCCCTTGGGCGGAGTGGCGGGCTCGATCTTGTCCGCCAGCTTGCCGTAACCGAACGGTCCGCTGGGAAGACCCACCTCCACCCGCCGTACTTTCCCGATCCGTCCGTTCCGGACCAACTCGCAAGCGCGCCGGAAATTCTCCCGGGACCGCTGCCAGCTTCCGGTCTGCCAGATGCGGCCGTACTTCCGCACCGTCTCGCAGATGACCAACCCTTCCGTGAAGTTATGCGCCAACGGCTTCTCGCCGTAAATGTCCTTTCCGGCCCGGGCGGCGCAAACCGCGGCGATGCCGTGCCAGTGGTCCGGGAGTGTGACGCTGACGGCATCGACATCCGTGCGCGCCAGGACTTCCTCGAAGGCGCGATACGTGGCGCAGTCCTGGTTGCCGTAGGTCTTGTCAACAAATGCTTTGGCGGCTGATAGCTTCTCCGCGTCCACGTCGCACACCGCGATGATCTGGGCCTCCGGCACCTTGCCGAATTCCTTGATGTGCCCCGTGCCCATCCCGCCGACACCGAGCGTGGCCATGGTCACCCGGTTGCTCGGAGCCACGGCGCCGTTCAGTCCCAGCACCGAGGCCTTCACGAGCATGGGAAAACCGGTGGCCGCAGCGGCCGGGGCGGTCATCTTCCGAAAGAATTGCCTTCGATTGGTCATGAATTAGTTTTTGCCTCCATCTCAGGTTCCAGTCCGAATTTCCCGGTCAAGCAAATCGCAAGGCCACCGTGCCCAGGGGGCGGGGAACTTGCGCCACAAGTCGAGAAGGCCTGGTTTGCCGACTTCCTACTGTACCTTGATCTCCCGGCTTCCGGTCGCCGGCTTGCTAGCCCACCCAGTAAGAGAAAATCCTTGCCCGGCTCAGCCGGATCCGCAGGCACAGCGCTTTCCCGGCCAACTCTCTCAGCGACCGCTTCGCCCAGCGGACCACGGCGTCAGGTTGGTCTGAGCGAATCGCCTCCGAAGCTTCAAAGCCCGCTAAAGCTCCGCCTCGTTCATCGCAGACCTGGACGAGCGCCGATCCCTTCCATGCGTCCACGTTCAAATGCAGTTCGCCGTCCGGCAACAGGAACGGCTGCGTCAGCAGAAAGCCTTCCTCTTCTCCCGCTTCCAGGGGCATGAAGCCGTCCCGGCGCAGCACGGCCAGACAGATCGCGCCCTGGTCGCGATCCACACCGCGGAAAACAGAAGGTCCGCCATAGCGCTTCAGGCCCGTATAGTAGAACCACAGCTCATTGCCTTGGACGATCGGGAAGGACGGGCCGATGATGGTAGCCAGGTCGTAAGCGCCGGAGTCCAGACGGGACAGATCCAGGAACGGCTCTCGATCGCCCAACCTCTGCCAGCGACCGAGATCCCGGCTCAAGGCCAGTTGCACGTGGTGAAAACCGGCCCAATCGCCTTGCTTGCGGTAGGTTTCCAGTTCCTCGGGCGTGGTGTCCCAGCCGGCAAATCCCGGCCAATCGCCGCCCACCTTGCCGGTCTGATGGAACATCGACGGCATGCCCAGATACACCCCTTCGTAGCGGAACACGCCCATGTTGTAGACGTCCACGTTGTAAGCACTGGGAATGTTCAACACTGGTTGTTGCAGGGTGGCATCGGCGAACCGGCGCTGGATCCATGTCCTGCCCAGCGCCTGATCCTGATCGTCGGCGTGGAAAGTCAACTCAGGCTTCGTCCACAAGCGGAAATCCGCGCTAGTCGATAGAAACACGGACCGGCCGTGGGGGCCGGCGTGCTTGACGGTGGCGAGGAAGGTGTGGCTCTCCCGGTCATAGCTCAGGTTCGACTCGTCTGAGGAGGGGATCTTGGGAACATTCAACCGCTTCCAGGTGATGCCATCAGGACTGACCATGGGCTCCCGCCCGTAACAGTGACCGAATCCCTTGTACCGCTGCGATGGATCCGGGTCGTCTGGATCGTAGACGACGTTTTCCATGGCGTTGGCAGGCCACTCCAACTTCGGATCCACGGTCACGAAGTTGTTGCGAAGGGAGCCGCCTATCTCCTTCTGGCCCAGGATCGGTTTCACCCAATGCAGGCCGTCGGGACTCTCTGCGTAGGTCGTTCCGGCGATACCCGGCAGGCTCGTGCTGGTCAACATCCAGAGCTGGAAAAGCTTCCTCTCGGGGTTCCACGCGGGGGCGCTGCGGGTCTGCAAGACCGTCTCCAGTGGGCCCGTCGGCCGGATCACCGCACCCTTCTTCACCGGCCGCTGCATGGTCCGCCGCAGATTCTCGATTCTCGCCACGCCTTGATCATCAAGGAACAGTTGCCGTTGTCCCCGGATCACGCGAAAGCCAGCCGGCGCGGCCGCCGCCAGCCCGGCGGCCGCGAAGAATTCGCGCCGGTTCAATGTTTGCATACGCCGCTTCTTTGTCCCAAACGCGTATATGCTGGCATTTCCAGCCGCAAACCGCAAGCGGACCGTCCTCACGTCAGCCGAAAGGCCATTTCAAGGGTCTTGCCGCCCGCGTAGTTCAACACGGCTCACGTGGTGGTCCGCGCATCGCGGCTGCGGCGCTCGCAGCAGCTCAGCTACGCACCGGCAGAAAGCCCGGGAAATCCGCCCCGTGCCCTATTCCATTGGTGAGCATGCGCTGGTTTTTGCCGTGGCGATCCATTACCCAGATGGCCGGGTTTTGGCCCACGCCGGCGCGGCAGAACAGAATCTGCTTACTGTCGGGCGACCATGCCGGGCGGAACTCCCATTGGGCCGGGCGCAGATGCGTCAGTGGTGTCGATTTCTTCGTTTTCGGGTCCACGAAACTGATCTCCGCGCCACCGCGCGCGAGTTCCGGCTTGAAGTCGCGGTTGAAATGATTTGTATCGGTACGCTGCGGTTGGAAGTCCCAAGGCACTTTGGAATCCGGCAGTCGGCGGGCATACAGAATGCCGGAACCATCCGGCGCCCAGCGCGGCATGATAGAACCGCTGCCGGGATTGTCTTTCGGTCCGTAAGACGCCGCGAACCACGCGGCTTGGCCCTGGGTGAGCGCCACGTTCTCAGAACCGTCCGGACGCCCGATCCAGACGTCGCACCAATCGTGGCCGGGGTCGGTCTTGGGATGGCAGACCACGTAGAGCACCCATTGGTCGTCCGGGGACCAACTGGTACCGAAGTAGATATCACCCTCGCGTCCGGCTACGCTCTTACGGTCGGACCCATCGATGTTGGCGGTGTATATCCGGTAGTCGGCGTGGAACGCAATGCGCTTCCCGTCGTGGCTCAGGCTCACCCCATAGACGAACTCATCCGGAGTGGTGATCCGGCGCGCGCGCGTGCCGTCGAGGTCCATGCTGAACATTTGTTGGCGCGCCCCCATCTGGACACCCACCAGCATGCGTTCTTCTCCGGGCAGCAAGGCGCAGGGCGCATAGAAGGGCGCCATGCGCTCCTGGGTGGCAATCTCGGTGAGCGCGGCGGTCTCCAAGTCGCAAATCCAGATGCGGGTGCGGCTCTTGGGATAGTAAACGGAGAAGGGTTGGGTCTTCCAGTCCTGGTCCATTTCGATGCTGAGCAGCAGGGCGCGGCGGCCATCTTTGAAGAAATCGTAAACGCCCCAGCCCATTTGGTTGGGCCGGCCGAAATCGAAGACCCGGAAGCCGCTTCCATCGGTGTTCATGTAAGCCAGCTTCTCGCCGCCACCGAACAGACCCGCGGAGCCGCGTGCCTTAAACAGAAAGCCCCGGGCCGGGGAGTGCTTTCGAGCGGCGCTGGCGGCGGTGGATGCTGCCAACGACTGAAGGAAGATTCTCCGTTTCATGGTTTGTAGTCGCATCTGGCCCGTCGTCTGCTTTCCACCGCCGGGCAGCAGCCAGCGCGGGGATTCGGCGCAGTGCCGCCACGCGGCATCGGGATACACCAATCCCGTCGCCCTAACCACCCGATGCCGCCGGCTGTGGAAGCGGCTAAACCATCGGGCCGATGCGCGTCGGAGTTGTCTTGCGCCGCGGTCGAGGGGCGCGCTTGGCGGCCGTAGTGCCTTCGGATTTGGCGCCGGGCTTGCGGCGCGTCACCTTCTTGCGCGGCTTCGGCGGTTCGTCGACCGGAATGGCCGTGGGCTGGCCTGCCACAATCGGTTGCGGCTCGTCCACCGGAACTTCGTCCACCGTTTCGGCCGGTAATTCCGCCAACGCCGGAGGATAAAACTCCGCGCCCAAATGGACTAACAGGCCCTTTTCTTCGTCCGGCTCAATGCGCACCAGCAATTTGTCCTGAGCGAAGTTGAGCAACTCGGCGAATTCCTGGAACCCGAACCGCGTCGACTCGAATTGCGGATTAATCTCCCGCACCCACGCCGCCAGATCGTCCGCCAGAACGCCGCTATCCATCTCGATGCGATGCGTCTCCAGCACGTCTCTGAGTACCGGCAGAGCGGTCGCGGGATCCGTGGCGGGCGTCTCCACCTGCGCCGACGGCTTCCGGCGAATGAGGTAGCGGCCTTCCCCGCCGCTCAGTTCGATGTAGCCGGCGTTTCGCATCTTCTCGACGAAATCCGAGAAACTCCCCGCGCCAAACGCCTTTTCGCTGAACCGTGAGTCCAGTTGCAGCATGGTTGACTTCAGCAACCCAAGCTGCGGCTGCACCGAACGGCGCTCCAGTACCTGCAGCGCGCGTTCCACCAGCGGCATGGCCTGCGCCAGGTCGAGCGGCGCCGGCTTTTGCCGCGGCGTGCGCTGCGATTGCTGCTGCGGTTGCTGATGCGATTGCGACTGCGATTGCGACTGCGATTGCGAGACCGCCGCGGCCGCTTCTGCGCTGCGGAACGGGAACATCGTCGTCCAGCAGCGATTCGTAGCTGATGAACTCGTGGCAGTTCTGCTGCAGGATGGTGCTGGTGAAGGCCTTGCCGCCCACCACGAACACGGTCTTGCCGTAAGCCTTCAATTTGTTCACCAGCGGAATGAAGTCGCTGTCGCCGCTGACGATGGCGAAGGCCGTGATGTTGGCGTGCGTGAAGGCCATCTCCAGTGCGTCCAGCGCCAGGTTGATGTCGGCGCCGTTCTTGTCGCCGCGGGGCGACGGAATCCGCTGCACCATCTGCACGGCGTTTTCGGCCATGCTCCGCGTGGCCGGTTCGCAGCGGCCCCAGTTGGCGTAAGCGAATTTGGCCACGATGTCGCCGCGTTCCTTGAGGGCGTCGAGCGCCAGCGAAACGTCGAATTCACGGCGCAGAGTCGATTTCACGCCGATTTCGATATTGTCGTAGTCGACTAATACCGCGATGTTGAGTTTCTCTTGCATCGCCTTCCTCTCTTCTTTGCCGACGCGCTCCCGCCCACCGCGCGATACCTCCGCGGGGTCTTGAGAAGCGCCCTCTACCGGATGAGAATCCATTCCTCGAATAGCGACGATCCCGTTCGAGCGACGGTGTCCGCGCCCGCTTGCCTGGGGCGCTTTGGCGGAGAACACCTCCGTCGCACGCTCACTCCTTCTGTCCGGCGGCTGGGATGTCGCGATTGGCGGCCTCCGCCGAGTCCGCCGATTTCATTGTAGCGTGTGCGCGATGATTTGGGTTTGCGCAATCTGGGGGTCCATTTTGCCCCGCCCGCCCAATGCGCTAGAATAGTGTTGGTCATCGGGCCGTGGCGCAGCCTGGCTAGCGCGCTTGCTTGGGGTGCAAGAGGTCCCGAGTTCAAATCTCGGCGGCCCGACCAGACTACCCCTTCAGTATCAATACAGGCTCTAAGCCTGCGCGCAGGCCGCGTACTCCTCGTACGGCCCCTTGAAGTCCTCGATCCGCCCGCCGTCGAAATGCCAGATCCGGGTGGCCACTTCATCGATCAGATCGTGATCGTGGGTCACCAGCAACACGGTTCCGGGATATTTTTGAAGGGCGAAATTCAGCGCGTTAATGGCTTCCAGGTCCAGGTGATTAGTGGGTTCATCGAGCACCAGGAAATTGGGACGCTGCAGCATCAGCCGGCAGAAGATCAGCCGCGCCGCTTCGCCGCCCGAGAGCGCCTTGGTGGGCTTCAACGCATCGTCCCGGCTGAACAGCATCCGCCCCAGCAGTCCCCGCAACTCCTCCTGCGAAGCTTGCGGATCGAACTCATGCAGCCACTCGATCACGGTGGTGTCCTGCGGGATGGAACTCGCATAGTCCTGCGGGAAGTAACCTACCGCCACTTCATGCCCCCACTCTACCGTGCCGCCGTTGACCTCGAAGAGCCGGTCCGCATCGTCGATGAACCCGGTCGCGTTGCGAATCAGCGACTTGAGCAGCGTGGTTTTGCCGGCCCCGTTGCGCCCCATCAGCGCGATCTTCTCCCCGCGCGACACGCTGGCCGTGAAACCGTCGATCACCTTAAGTTCTTCGTAGAACTTTGCCAGGCCCTGGCACTCCAGCGGATGCCGCCCCGACGGCCGCTTCATTTCGAACCGGATGTACGGCCGCTGAATATTCGACTTGGCCAGTTCCGACGTTTGCAGCCGCTCCACTTCCTTTTTCCGCGACGTCACCTGGCTCGACCGTGTGCCCGCGGAAAACCGGGCGATGAACTCATTGAGCTGCTCGATCTTCTTTTCGCGCTGGGCGTTTTCCGCTTCGATCCGGGAGCGGATCTGCGTTTTGGCGAGCACCATGTCGTCGTACCCGCCGGTGTAGAGAATCACCGTCTGGTAGTCGATATCCGCCACGTGCGTGCACACGCTGTTGAGAAAGTGCCGGTCGTGCGAAATCACGATCAGCACGCCCTGGTAGTTGCGCAGATAATTTTGCAGCCAATGCACTGAATCGAGGTCCAGGTGGTTGGTGGGCTCGTCCAACAGCAGCGCCGGCGCGGAGCCGAACAGGGCCTGCGCCAGCAGCACGCGCATCTTCTGCCCGCCCTGCAATTCGCCCATCCGCCGCTCGTGCAGCGAAGCGTCCACGCCCAGCCCGTCCAGCAGCACGGCCGCGTCGGCTTCCGCCGAGTAGCCGCCCTCTTCGCCGACGATTCCTTCCAGTTCGCCCAACCGCATGCCGTCTTCGTCGGTATGCTCTTCGTGCGGTTTGGCGTAGAGGATGTCCCGCTCTTCCATGGCCTTCCACAGCGGCGCATTGCCCATGACCACGGTATCGATGGCACGAAACGCGTCGAACGCGAACTGGTCCTGCCGCAGCACGCCGAACTTCTTCGGACGCGTGGCCGACCCCCTGGTGGGCTCAATCTCGCCGGTCAGGATCTTCATCAAGGTCGATTTGCCGGAGCCGTTGGGACCCGTAATCGCGTAGCGCCGTCCCGCGAGAAACGTACACGTGGCGTCATCAAACAGAATTCTGGCGCCGAAGCGCATGGAGAGGTTGTAAATGGAAAGCAAGGTTACTTCCATGATCCCACGTATGAGCGGCGGAGCCATAATGGACCGCCTGCCGCCGCGTAGCGTCGCGGGCAAGCGCGTAAAGCTCGCCGGCGCTACCGGGTGCGATTCGCTTGATGGGCGCACTCTGTTCTACTCTGTCCAGAGGTGCTCTCATGCCCAACAACATGGATAACAGCAATACGGGTGGCACACGGCGGTCCTTCCTGGAGGCAGGCGCCGTGGTGGTGGGAAGCGTTACGGCGGCGCGCGCCGCGGAAACGCTGGCTCTGAACGGCGGGCCCAAGGCCGTCACCATTCCCGCCACGCGGTTGGCCGAGCTTACGCGCTACCCGCGTTTCGGCGACGAAGAGAAGAAGGCCATGGTCGAGTTGCTCGGCAACGGCAATTTCTACCAAGAGATCCCGTTGTTCGAAAAGGAACTGAAGGAGCATTTGAAAGCTCCCTACGTGAAGGCGCACGCCAATGGAACCAGCGCGCTGATGTCCATGTTCTTCGCGCTCGATCTGCCGCGCGGCAGCGAAATCATGGCGCCTTCCTACACCGCGTGGGCCACCACGGCGCCCATGCATCTGTTCGGCTACGTGCCGCGGTTCGTGGACATCAACCCGCGCACGATGACCTTCGATCTGGCCGACGCCGCGAAGCGCCTGACGCCGCGCACGCGCGCGCTGCTGCCCATGCATTCCTTCGGCAACCCGTGCGACATGGATCAGATCTGTGCCTTCGCCAAGGAGCGCGGCCTGGTGGTGGTGGAGGACGCCGCGCAGGCGCAAGGCGCGTCGCTGCAAGGGCAAACCGGTGGGCACCTGGGGCTCCATCGGCGAATTCAGCATGCAGGCCTCCAAGATCCTGCCCGCGATCGAAGGCGGCTCGGGAGTCTACCAGACGCGCGAATACTACGAGCGCGCCACCGTGTTCGGCAATTACGAGCTGGCCCGGACGTTCCCCGAAGACAGCCCCTATCGCGTCTACCAGGGGACCGGCATGGGTCCCAAGCTGCGCATACACCCGCTGGCGGCGGCCATCGCGCGGCGGCAGTTGCGCGGGATGGACGCGCGCAACGCTATGGTGGATGCGAACGTCCGAAAGCTCACAGATCGGCTGGTCCACCTGCCGGGCATCGCGGTGCCCTATTGCCGGCCCGACGCCAAGCGCGTCTACTGGGGCTCGCACCTGTTGTTCCTCGACGAAGGCAAGGCCGGCTTGCTCGAAAGACGCGCTCATGAAAGCGCTGCGCGCCGAAGGCGTGCCGATTTCAAATGGCAGCTACGACGAGCAGCACAAGTACAAACTCTACGCGGAAGCCAAGTGGTGGCACCACCCGGTGGAGATTCCGGCGGAGCTGCCCGGCACCGCGCAAGTGAATCGCACGGCCGCGCGCATGCCGCTGTTTTACGGCGAGGCCGACGACGTGATCGAACAATATGTGAAGGCGTTCGAGAAAGTCTGGGCCAGGCGCGGCGAGCTGGCGAAGTAGCGCGCGCCGCCTACAGTTTCAAAAGCGCCTTCTTCATCAACTGCTCAGCCGCGGCCTTCACTTTTTGCGGGGAAGCGCCCGGGACAAGCAGAGTCAGGATGACGTAGTTCGAACCCTTGAACGTGTTGAGTTGGACCATCCCGTAACCGGGGCTGGTGAAAAACGAGCGGTCTCCGATCCCTGGCGCTTCCACCGGCTGCATCTTCCGCTTAGCGGTTTCGCTGAATATCCTGTCCGGCGTTTCCCCGGGACGGCTTGGTTGGACCGCGAATCCGACTACGCCGTAGTCACCGACTTTGAAGTCGCAGAGGGCGGGGTTGCCCGCGTTGGGCTTGGGGTCGGCGACGGGTAAGCCAACCGCTAGTTGGACCTCCGCCTTGGTGACGAGTTTACATGTGTCGATGCGTCTTGCCATGGCTGGATTGGTGGCTTGGGCCACGGCCATGGTCGAAAAGAGCACGAGTAACCGATGTGGGAACGAGTAGTGTACGCATTGATCGCCTCCAGTGATTGTACATACGCGACGGCGCCGATGCCAGAGCGCGCAGCGGGACATTTCAACGATCCGCGCCGGGCACCCAGCGCAGCGCGTTTTCGCGAAAGATCTTGCGCAACACGGCGGGCGGCAGCGCCAGGCCTTGCACGCGGCCGCCGCGCGCCTCGATCCACTCGCCGGTCGCAAAATACTTCCAGTCGAGCGCGTAGACGGAGCGCATGGATTGGATGGCCTTGTTGACGTCACCCTGGGCGGGCAATTGCAGATCGGTCCCGTAAAGCACGCGGTCCTGATAGCGGATGAGAAAGGCGCGGACTTTGTCGCGAGGCTGTGCCTTCAGGTCCTTCACACGCGCGGCCGTGTCGACGGCGAAATTCGGATAGCGGTCCAGGCGCCCGGCGATGGCGTCCACGTCGTCTTCCATGCTGCCCAGGTGGCAGCCCACCACACGCAGGTTCGGATTGGCCGCGAGCACGCGATCGCGCGCGGCCAGGATGGTTTCTTTCGAAGGCCGCTCCGGGTGCCGGAACATGTGCCAGTCGGGGTTGGCTTTGTAGTAGCCGTAGTGCGGGCTGGCCGGATCCAGCGGGCGCCAGGCGGCGGTGGGCTCGGCCAGGTGCGCGTAGAGCGTGCGGTTGCGCTGGGCCAGGAAGCGCCAGATGGGCGCGAACGCGGGATCGTCCGGCATCAGGTACTTCCCGGAGCGCGACTTCAATTCCATGCCCACGCTCTTGTAGATCTTCACGGCCACCGCGCCTTGACGGAAACTCTCGTCGAGCGAGCGCACGGTGGCATCGGCGAAACCGGGCGACTCCCAATCGCCTGGATCGAACGTCGAGCACCAGGCCGCCTTGTGCCGGCTTTCGCGATACACGCGCCGGGCCATGGCCTGTTGTGGCGCGACGGTTTCAAACCCCGGATCGTACTTGTCGAGCACGCAGATGTTGATTACGCGCAGATGCAACTGGTCCAGCAGGCGATAGTAGGCGGGCGAAGGCTGAAACGCATGCACGTGCGCGTCGATGCGCTCGAAATCGAGCGGCCATGGCCCGGCGGCGGAAAGCAGGCCGGCGGCGAACAGGATGAGGATGGTGGGTCGCATATCCGATCACCATTATGACGGCAATCCCGGCGCGGAACGTTTTGATACGATACACAAGGACCGGCAGGGAGAACTGTATTGACCTCGCGTGAACGCCTATTGAAGTGCCTGCGCCGGGAGAGCACCGGCCGTGTGCCGGTGGCGCCCTTTCTCTACTACAACAACGTTTACGAGATGTTTCGCTACGTCCCGCGAATGGGCGCCTTCTTCGACCCGGAGGATTTCGATCCGTTCCCCGCGTTCGTCGAATACTGCGAGCGTTTCGGCTTCGACTGCATGCATACGCTGGGGAGCGCCTGGGACGCCTACCGATTGGACCAGTCCGCCGAGAATTGGGACGTCCAGGTGGAGACCGCCGGCGAGGGCGACGAGATCCGCCGTGCGTTCACCATTCGCACGCCGGCCGGAACGCTGCGGCAGGCCGAGAACTTCCGCCGCAGTTCCACTTACCTCATCGTGTCGGCCATCGATGAGTACCTGGTGAAGACGCCCGCCGACTTCGAGATCCTTTCACGATTCGCCCCGCCGGCCGAGGCCATCGATTGCCGCCTGGTGACCCGCGCGCGGTCGGCGGTTGGAGAAAGCGGCCTGGCGGTTGCCTGCACGCACGGCGCGTTCAATTCGCTGAACATGTTCCGGAAGCTGGACGACCTGATGGCGGATCCGCTTACCGACGAGGGCTTCTATCGCGCCATGATGGAGTTCGCCGTCGATCGCCTGAAGCGGCAACAGCGCAAGATGGTGGCCGCCGGCGCGGACGCCATCGAAATGAGCGGCAACATGGCCACCAGCGCCGTGGGCCCCCGGTTTTTCGAGAAATTCGTGCTGGACTACGAGAACCGGTTGGCGCGGGACGCGCGCGAGGCGGGCGCGTTTGTGGTCTATCACAACTGCGGCGACGCGGCCAAGATCATGCACCTGTATAATCGCCTGGACATCGATGTGTGGGGCTACCTCACGCCCCGCCCCTTCGGCGATGTCGATCTGGATCAGGCCCTGGCCGTCATCCGTCCCGACCTGGTCTTGCGCGGCAACGTCGACCAGGTGGAGTTCCTGGTGAAAGCCACGCCGGCCGAGATCCGCGCGCGCGTCCGCGATCTGCTTGCGAAAGTGCGGCCGCGCGGCAACTGGATCTTGTCGACGACGGATTTCTTCTTCGATGAAACGCCCTACGCCAACATCCAAGCCTTCGCCGAGGCGGGTAGGGAATTCGGCGCTGGATGAGGGCCATGGCGCGCTTCAAGTTGATCGTAAATGGACGCCGCCGCGTGGTGGACGCCGCGCCGGGGACAACGCTCGTGAGCGTGCTGCGCGACACGCTCGGCCTGACGGGCGCGAAGTTGGGATGCGGCGAAGGGCAGTGCGGAACGTGTACGGTGCTCTTGGGCGGCCAGGCCGTGCGCGCGTGCATAACGGCGATCGAGGAAGTCAAGAACCAGCCGGTAGTGACCATCGAAGGATTGGAGCGCCGCGGCAAACTGCATCCGGTGCAACAGGCCTTCCTGGATGCGGCGGCGTTTCAATGCGGTTATTGCACGCCCGGAATGATTCTGGAAGCGGTGGCGCTGCTCGGGCGCGAGCCCCAGCCGGGCGATGGCGTCATCAAGCGGGGACTGGAAGGGCATATCTGCCGCTGCGGCACCTATCCGCGCATCGTCCAAGCCGTGCGGCTGGCGGCCAAAGGTGGACGCCGTGGCTAGGCGCGCGCGCCCCACCCGCCGCCAGGCACTCCAAACGCTCGGCGGCGGGGTGGTGTTTCAATTCGTCGCCCAGGGTGCCGCGGGCATGCGTTTGGGCGCGCGATTGCATATCGCGGACGATGGCGCGGTCACGCTGCTCACCGGCAAGGTGGAACTGGGACAAGGCGCGCGCACGCTTCTCACACAGTGCGTGGCGGAGGAACTCCGCGTGGCGCCGGCGAAGGTGAGCGTGATCATGGGCGACACGGCACAGGTGCCGGATGACGGCGGCACGTACGCCAGCCTCACCACGCCGCTCACGGTTCCCGTGGTGCGCCGCGGGGCGGCGGCGGCCCGGCGCATGCTTCAAACCATGCAGCCCGGTGAGGCCATGGAGCGCGAGATCCCCATCGAGGTGGATCTCACGCCGCCCGGGAAATGGAAGGTGCTCGGGACGCCGCTCGCGAACGTAAACGCTCGCGCCATTGTCACCGGGGCGCTGAAATATTCGACCGACCAGAAACTGCCCGGCATGTTGGCGGGCAAGGTAGTGCGGCCCGAAGCGTATCAGGCGGCGCTGGTCAGTTTCGACGCGGCCGCGGCCGGGAAACTCGCGAACGTGATGGTGGTCCGCGAGGGAGACTTCCTGGGCGTGGCCGCCCCGGATGACGCGGCGGCCGAGCGCGCCGCATCGCTCGGTCCGCGCCGAGTGGCGTGCCGCGAAGTTGATCCCCGCGCCGGAGTTGCCCGCGCATTTCAAGAAGACGTCGGTCGCGCCGGTGGCGAACTTCGCGACGCGCTATCCGCCGCTGCTTCAGAAAGGCGACGTCGAAGCAGGCCTGGCCGAATCCGCCACTCGGCACGAAGCCGCCTATACGCTCCCATTCATCGCGCACGCGCCCATGGAGCCGCGCGCGGCCGTCGCCTGGTGGGACGAAAACGGGTTGACCGTGTGGGGCGGCTCGCAAGTCCCCTTCGCGGTGCGCAATCAACTGGCCAACGCTTTTGGAATCGCGGAGCATAAAGTCCGCTTGATCGCCTCCGAGGTGGGCACGGGATTCGGCGGCAAGCACGGCCCGGAAGTGATGCTGGAAGCCGCGCGGTTGGCCAAGGCGGCGGGCCAACCCGTGCGCGTGGCCTGGAGCAGGGAAGAAGAATTCGTGCGGTCGTACTGCCGTCCGGCCGCACTGGTGGAGGTTCGCGGGGGACTCTCGGCCGGCGGTAAAATCCTGGCCTGGGATTTCCGCAACTACAATAGCGGCGCGGCGTCACTGGCGGCGCCTTACGACATTGCGAACTACCGCTGCGCGTATCATCGCGCCGCCTCGCCTTTACGGCAGGGCGCGTACCGGTCGCTGGCGGCCGTCGCCAACACTTTCGCGCGCGAAACGCACGTCGAGGAACTGGCGTCGTTGGGAGGCCGCGACCCGGTGGAGTTCCGTCTGCGCAACATCTCGAACGCGCGTTTGCGCGAAGCCGTCACGCGCGCGGCGGAGCGCTTCGGTTGGGGTAAGAGGCGCGAGGCCGCGGGCATGGCCTGTAATATCGAGAAAGACGCGCACCTGGCGCTCTTCGTCGCGCTGGAGATCGCGCGCGGCCGCGTGAAGCTCACACGCATGGTGGTGGCCTTCGATTGTGGCGCGGTGCTGAATCCGGATAATCTGCGCAATCAGATCACCGGCGCGACCATCATGGGCCTGGGCGGCGCGTTGTTCGAGGAGTTGCATTACGACGATCAAAAGGTAGTGAACAACCGTTTCAGCGCCTACCGTGTGCCGCGGTTCTCCGACGTACCGCCCATCGAGGTGATTCTGATCGACCGCCGCGAGATCACCCCCGCCGGCGCCGGCGAATCGCCCATCACGGTGGTGGCGCCGGCCATCGGCGCGGCGCTCTACCGCGCGACCAAGAAGTGGTTCCGGGCGCTGCCGTTCGAGAAGGCGCTCGACTAACTCGCGCCCCGCGCGAGTCGCAATAATGCCCCTGTTGTAGTAGATTCATTTCTGGAGGTGGTTTGATGCGAAAGAAAGTAACCGTTGTCGGTGGTGGTAATGTGGGAGCCAACTGTGCGCTGCGCATTGCCGACAAGGAACTGGCCGATGTCGTTCTGGTGGATATTGTCGAGGGCGTTCCGCAAGGAAAAGGTCTCGATATTCTGCAGTCTGGGCCCGTGCAGGGCTATGACGTGATGGTCACCGGCGCCAACAGTTACGAGAGCACCGCGGACTCCGACATCGTTGTGATTACGGCCGGATTTCCGCGCAAGCCGGGCATGAGCCGCGATGACCTGCTGCTGGCCAACTTCGGCATCGTGGGCGCCGCCGCCAAGCAGGCCGCTCAGTACTCGCCCAATGCCATTCTGATTATCGTGACCAATCCGTTGGATGCCATGTGCTGGGCGGCATTCCAGGCGTCGGGCTTCCCCAAGCAGCGGGTGGTGGGCATGGCCGGGATTCTGGACACGGCGCGGTATCGCACTTTCATCGCCCAGGAGTTGGGCGTTTCGGTGGAGAGCATCATGGCGCTGGTGCTGGGCGGACACGGCGACACCATGGTGCCGCTGGTACGGTTGACCAGCGTGGCCGGTATTCCGCTCACCGAGTTGCTGGATTCAGCCACCATCGACGCTTTGGTGCAGCGCACACGCAATGGCGGCGCCGAGATCGTGAAGTATCTTAAGACGGGCAGTGCCTACTACGCGCCTTCGGCCGCCGCCATCGAGATGGTTGAGTCCATCCTCAAGGACAAGAAGAAGGTGCTGCCTTGCGCGGCCTACCTGGAAGGCGAGTACGGTTTCAGCGGCGTATTCGCCGGCGTGCCCGTGAAATTGGGAGCCGCGGGCATCGAGAAGATCTACGAGGTAAAGCTCAGCGAATCCGAGCAAGCCATGCTGGCCAAGAGCGCGGCCTCAGTAGAAGAACTGATCGACATTCTTAAGAGGAACATGGCATCCTGAATCCAGCATAAGGAGATGCTGCGAGCATGACTATCGCAATCGTTCAGATTGTCAGCGCTTTACTCTGCGTCCTGCTGGTGATCGCGCTCATCTTACGCCGGAAGGCCAAGGGTAAGAAAGGGCCGGGCGACGGGCTCTAGGCCGTCGCCGGAACGATCGTCAGGTTCTGGAGAACAGCGATCGAAGCGCACTGAGCGAGGAAGCACGCTTGGGCTTGTACTCCTTGTCGCTGAGGGCATCGGCGAGGCCCGCAAGGCTCTTGCCGATGCTGGAATTGGACGTTAGCGGCTTGCCCTCCATGAGGGAACGCTGCACCACGTCGTAGTCGCTTGGGACGGTGTGGAAGACGTCCATTTTGAGAGCCGTCTGAACGGCGTCTTGGGACAAGCCGACCTCGCGCGCGTAGCGGTTCAGCACCAGGCGCATCCGGGGACGGGCAACGCCGTTCGATTCCAAATACGAGATCGCACGCTGAGCGGCCTGCAAGGCGGGCAACTCGTTGGTGGTTACGATAATTACCGTGTCAGCCAGCCGAGCAGCCGATAGGCTGAATTGGGTGAAGGGACTGCTAGTGTCCACAATGATGGCGTCATAGAGCCGGCGTCCGTACTCGACGATGATGGTGGCATCGTGGCCCTCCTGCATCCCGTCGGCCGGGTTTTCCGGACTTAGCAGGACGTCGATTCCCTGGTGACGGACGACCATCACCTTCCATAAATCCGCGTCCAGCGTGTCGGCGTGGGCCAATACATCCACGAAGCTATAGCTGGACTTTAGTTTCAACAGGAAGGCCACGGTGCCGGTGAGCGGGTCCAGGTCCACCAGCAGCGCCTTGGGCGCTCCCAGGCGCTTGTGGTGGGAAGCCAGACCGCAAGCGATGGTGGTGGCTCCGCAGCCGCCCTTGGCCGGCACCACACAATACACTTTGCCCAGCCCCTCGTGCTGGGGATAGAGCTCTGGATTCTGCCTGGCAAGTCTTTCGGCGATCCTTTGCAATTGATCCGCAGTGAACGGCCGGACCATGAATTCACTGGCGCCCTGGCGAAGTGAGCGCAGGATCATGTCCGAGTCGTTGGTCGGCAGCAGAACCACAATGGCCACCGCCGGATCGCGCGCCAGCAGGGCCGGCACCAGGCCCAGCGCGCTCTCCGCTTCGGAGCAGAGATCCAGAAAACAGATGGCCGTGCCCGGCGGATGCAGCACCTCGGTGGCATTCACGCGTCCAGGATGAGATTGTACGTGCGTGACCGGGACCAGTGGCAGCTTCTGCGATAGCAGTGGCGTCAACTCGTCGGCCAGTTTTCGATCGGACGAAACGATGACAGCGCGAAGCCCGATGGAACGCGAAGGTTGTGTCGACGGTTTTGACATTCGTTCGCGGTGCCCGAAGGTCACCACCCGTTCTACATCGGCAGACCGACCGGAAAACATGAGATTCCCGGGCCGCTGAATGTACTAAAGCTATGGAAACGCGTGTCGATAAGCCAAGCGACAGGAACGCGGAATTTGCGACGCTAAGAGCCACCAACGACTGCAGATGTGCATGAATTCATGTAAGGACTGATGATGGATCAGACCGCGAAAAAAGCCGTGGGGGTCTGTGAGACCCAGCCGGTCACCTCTGAGGGCCTCAGAAAGCTACTGGAGGCGACTGCCGATCTGGAGGTCAGTTGGACCGCAAACTCACTGGCGCTCGGACAGGAACTGGCGCGACATTCGGCTCCCGCCATCATGGTTGTCGACAAAGCTTTCGGGATTCAGGCGGTATTGGAGTGGATTGCCGACACCAGAAGCCAACCGGAACGTCCTAATATCATGGTTTGGGGCGGGGCGCTGACGGAGGCCGAAGCGCTGCGATTCCTGCAGGCGGGCGCCAAGGGCATTGTCTCCAAGAGCGCCGAACCAACCAGTCTGCTGGCTTGCCTGCGATCAGTTCTGGCCGGCTCGTGCTGGATGGAGGAAAGCGTCTTTCGGGGCGCGCAGCGGATGGAGCGCCGCGTGCATTCCGACCTCACACCGCGCGAACAGCAGGTGATGGAACTGGTCGAGCAAAGTCTCAAGAACAAGGAGATCGCCCGGGAACTGGGCATCCGGCCCGGCACGGTAAAGATCCACCTCAAGCATATCTTTGAAAAAACGGGGGTTCGCGGACGCTACGGCCTGGCTCTGAGCGGCTTGCGAGAAAAAGGATTGCTGGCGCTTCCTCAAATGTAGCGGGCAGCGGCCCTCTACTCGACGCGTGTTATTCTGAGGGTTGTGGCTACCTCTATTCGTGCGGGGTTGCTGGTACTACTCTCCGTTACCGCCTTCGCCCAAGCGCCGTCGTTGCTCGATGTCCTGAGGGCGGAACTGGACCGTAACTACTCGATTCTAAAAGAGAAAGGCGATCCCCCGCCTTACTTCATAAGCTACGCCGTGACGGAGAGCGAAGGCTTCTCCATCGCCAGTACCGGCGGGGCCATCCTGGCTTCCGAGCGTGGCCAAGATCGTCATTTGGATGTCAGCATCCGCGTCGGATCGCCGCGCTTTGACAACTACCATCGCGTGCAGGGCGAGCGGCCTCGTTTCACCAACGGAGTCGCCATCCCCATCGATAACGCCCCCGACGCCATCCGGCACTGGGTGTGGTTGGACACCGACCGCGTTTATCGCGCCGCCGCCGAGCGGCTGATCAAGATCCGCAGCGCCGCGCAAGTGAAGCTCAGCGAGGATTCTTCGGCGGATTTTTCCCAGGAAACGCCGGTCCAGTTTGAGCAATCCCCGGCCGAATTGAAGTTTCCGGTCCACGATTGGACCGAACATCTACGCAAGTGGTCGTCTGGTTTCACTCGTCATCCGTACGTGCTGAACTCGGGGGTGAGCGTCGCCGCGCGCCGCGAGGTCAAGTATCTGGTCAACACCGAAGGCACGCGCCTGTTGCACGGGCGCGTCTTCTTGCAGCTATCCGTTCTGGGGCACGGCAGAGCCGCCGACGGCATGGATCTTGCGGCACAGGAAACCCTGGACGTCGAAGATGCCTCGAAGTTGCCCAAAGATGGGGTGGTCCAGGCGGCCGTCGAGCGGGTGGCGGATACCATCGAGCGATTGCGGAAGGCGCCGATGGTGGACCCCTACGCGGGTCCGGCCATCCTCAGCGGGCGCGCCGCCGGGGTGTTCTTCCACGAGATTTTCGGACATCGCGTCGAAGGCCACCGGCAGAAGGATCCCGGCGAGGGGCAGACGTTTGCCAAAGACGTCGGCAAACCCGTGCTGCCGGATTTCCTCTCCGTGGTGTTCGATCCCACGCTCCACCACGCGGAATCGAGCGAACTCAACGGCTGGTATCTCTACGACGACGAAGGCGTCGCGGCGCGCCGCGTACCGGTGGTGGAAAAGGGAATTCTCAAGACGTTCCTGATGTCGCGCTCGCCCCTTCCGGGCTTCCCCCAATCCAATGGACATGGCCGCCGGCAGCCCGGTGCGGAAGTGGTTTCACGCCAATCGAATCTGTTGGTCGAATCCAGCAAGCGAGTTTCCGATCGCCGCTTGCGCGAGATGCTGATCGAAGAGATTCGCCGGCAGAACAAGCCGTACGGCTTGTACTTCGAGCAGGTGACGGGCGGCTACACATCCACGGCGGTACGAGGCCTGCAAGCCTTCACGGTGATTCCGCTGGTGGTCTATCGCGTATACCCCGACTCTCGCCCCGACGAGTTGGTGCGCGGCGTGGACATTGTGGGGACGCCGCTGGCGAGTTTTTCGAAGATCGTGGCCACCTCGGACCGCTCCGAAGTGTTTAACGGCACTTGTGGCGCCGAATCCGGCAATGTGCCGGTATCCGCGGTCAGCCCGGCGCTGCTGGTGTCGGAGATCGAAGTACAGAAGAAAGATAAATCGCAGGAGCGGCCACCGCTTCTGGCGGCTCCGGGTGAATCCAAATGAGGCTCCCACTAGCTCTGGTAGCCGCGGCCTTGGCGCTGGCCGCGGCCCCGCGACCGCTTTGGGCGTCTGACGCGCTGCTGGATGCGATGCGCGCGGAGCTCGATCGATCGCGAACGCTCAAGCTGGGCGACCTGGAACCGCCTTACTACGTCGAATATTCGCTGGAAGACACCTCGGCATACGCCGCCACGGCGTCCCTGGGCGGCCTGTTGGACACGCATTCGAACCGCACGCGCTCCAGCGCCGTGCAGGTGAGAGTGGGCAGCTACAAATTCGACAACACGAATTACGCCGGAACGGATTTCTTCTCGCCCGGCCGCAACGACGCGGGACGCCTGGCGCTGGACGGGCCGCCGCTGCTCATTCGCCGCCACTTCTGGTTGGCCACCGATCGCGCCTATAAGAGAGCCTTGGAAGGCATCGCGCGCAAGCGGTCCGCGCTGAGGAACGTCACCGAGGACCCACAGCCCGACGACTTTTCGCCGGCTCCGCCCGTGGACCTTGTGCGGGAGGTGAAGTACCACAAGGTGGACGAGGAGGCCTGGAAAGCGCGCGCGCGCACGCTGTCCGCTCTGATGCGCGCCTACCCGGAAGTGTTCAGCTCCACGGTGGAGTTCCAGGACATCCAGAATGCGCACTATTTCGCCAACACCGAAGGCTCGAAACTGCGGCTGCCGGAAATGCTCTCCTTCTGGCGCGTGAGAGCGCGCGCCCGAGCGGCCGACGGGACCGAGCTTTGGCACGCGTCCACTACCATCTGGCGCGCCCCGGCCAGGGAACCTTCGCTCCAGGACCTGGCCGCCTCGACCGAAGAAGTGGCGCGCGGCCTGAGGGCCTTGGCGCGCGCGAGTGTGGCGGAAGCTTACGTGGGGCCGGTGCTGTTCGAGGGCCAGGCCGCCGCGCAGTTGTTCGCGGAATTGCTGGGCCGCAACGTGGTCCTGGCGCGCCGGCCGGTGAACGAGCCGGGCAGGCCGCTGCCGGTGGCGGGAAGCGAACTCGAAAACCGCCTGGGCGCGCGTGTGCTGCCGGAATGGATGAACGTAGTGGACGACCCGACGCGATCCGAGTGGCGCGGCCAGCCGCTCCTCGGCCACTACGAAGCCGACATGGAAGGCGTACGTCCCCTGCCGGTGGAACTGGTCGTGAAGGGTGTTCTGAAGAACTTCCTCACCACACGGCAACCGGTGAAGGGCTTCGCGACGTCCAACGGGAGAGCGCGGCTGCCCGGAGCTTTCGGCGCCCGCGCCGCCGCTACCTCGAACCTGTTCGTGGAGGCCTCCGAAGCGGTGCCGCTCGCGGCGCTGCGGAGCAAGTTCATGGAGTTGTGCAAGAGCCGGGGCAAGCCGTACGGTTTAATCGTGCGCGCCATGGATTTCCCATCCTCGGCCTCCCTGTCGGACCTGCGCGGATTGGCCGCCGGCATGGCTCGCGGCGGCGGCGAGGCGCGCCCGGTCAGTACGCCCTTCGAGGTTTATCGCGCGTATCCCGACGGCCGCGAAGAGTTGGTCCGGGGACTGCGATTCCGAGGGCTGGGCGTGCGGTCGCTGAAGGATATACAGGCCGCTTCCCAGGAGCGCGCTTTGTTCAACTACCTTGACAACGGCGCGCCGTGGGCTCTGCTAGGGATCGGTAACTACGTTGCCGAAAGCTCGGTCATCGCTCCGTCGGTCTTGATAGACGATCTGGAACTGGAGCGGATGGATGCCCAAAGGCTCAAGCCGCCGATCGTGCCGCCGCCGGACGCGCTCCTGCGCTGATCATGGGTATTCTTAGCCGAAGGATTTTCCGCGAAGTCACCGCCAGCGCGCTGCTGGGCCTCGTGCTGTTCACCTTCGTGCTGTTCCTGCAGAGGGTGGGCAAACTGTTCGAGTTGCTGGTACGCAGTTCCGCGCAGGGCTCGACGGTGGGATACCTCTTTGCGCTGGTGCTTCCCTTCGCGCTCACCTTCACCATCCCCATGGGCGTGCTGGTAGGGGTACTCATCGCCTTGAGCCGCATGTCGGGCGACGGCGAGATCACCGCCATGCGCGCGGCGGGCGTGCCGGGCCGCCGGATCATGACCCCGGTGGTGCTGATCGCCACTTCCGCCATGCTCGTCACGGCGGCCTGCTCGCTGTGGCTTACGCCGTGGTCGATTCGCGAAACCTACCGCGTGGTGAACCGGCTGGTGGCTTCGCAACTGACGGCGGAGATCCAGCCGCGAGTGTTCGAGGAACAATTTCCGCACACCATTCTCTACGTGGGCGACGTGATCAGCGGGCCGGTGGTGCGCTGGCGCAACATCTTCATGGCGGATCTGACGGAGCCCGGGAAGCGGCAGGGCGGCTCCCAGGAGCCGGGCGAAGGGCCGCGAGTCACGGTGGCGCGGGAAGCCGTCGCGGTGGTGGATGCGCCCAACAACCGCATCCAGCTAACCATGGTGGACATCAGCTCGCACGAAGCCGAAAAGGATACCACCCGATACATGAGCACGGTCTCGCCCAAGGGCCAGCAGGCGCTGGATGCCCAACCGCCCGACGAGCGCCGCGCCAGGGCCTTCAGCGAATTGGACACCCTACCGCTCTATCGCGAAGCGCAACGCTCGGTGGAGGCGCGCATCGAGTTGCATCAGCGATTGGCGCTGCCTTTGGCTTGCGTCCTGCTCGCCGTGGTGGGCGTGGCGCTGGGCGTCAGCTCGCGCAAGGCCGGCAAGTCCAGCTCCATCGTCCTGACCGTTTTTCTGGCGTTCCTCTACTATATGAGCCTGGTCAGCCTGATCGGACTGGCGCGGCAGCGGACGCTACCCGCCGCGCTGGCCGTGTGGATCCCGAACATCCTGTTCACTCTCGCCGGCATGGTCCTGCTCATTCGCCTGGAATCGCCGGGCGACCGCGATTTAGTGGGCTGGGCCAAGCGCGTGGCGGCCAACTGGTGGACGCGCTTGCGCGGCCTGCGCATCAAGGCCGCGAGCGCCCGAGTTGTCGGGCGGCCGGCGTCTGCGGTTGGTGCCGCAATTGATCGACACTTACATCCTGTCGAGTTTCCTCTTCTACTTCGTCCTGCTGCTCACCAGTTTCGTGCTCATCACGCAAGATTTTCACTTTCTTCGAACTCCTGGGCGACATCGTCAAGACCAAGACGCCCATGTCCCGCGTGGCCATTTACCACTTCTTCCTCACGCCCAAGCTCATCTACGACTCCACGCCGGTGAGCGTGCTGGTGGCCGTGCTGGTGACTTTCGGCGTGCTCAGCAAACAGAACGAAGTGACGGCGCTGAAAGCCTGCGGCGTGAGCGTGCATCGCTTGGCGGTCCCGGTGCTTTTGGCCAGCGCGCTGCTCAGCGCCGGCCTGTTCGCCTTCGATTACTACTACGTTCCCGAGGCCAACCGCCGCCAGGACGCCATCCGCGCCGAGATCAAGGGCCGGCCGCCGCAGACGTACTTGAATCCCGGGCGCAAGTGGATTCTGCGGACAAGGCTCGCGAATCTACTACTACAAGCACTTCGATCAGGAAGAGAAGGTGATGGCGGGTGTGCAGCGTCTACGAGCTGGACCCGCAGACCTTCCGCTTGCGCCGGCACATTTCGGCCGAGCGCGCGCGCTGGGAACCGCGCCTGAAGACCTGGGTCTTCCAGAACGGCTGGTGGCGAGATCTCCAGGGCACGCGCGTGCTAAATTTTCAGACCTTCACGGCCACCACGTTTTCCGAATTGACCGAGCCGCCCAGCTACTTCCTCAAGGAAGTGAAGCAGGACAAGCAGATGAACTTCGTCGAGCTGGCCGCCTACATCCGCGAGTTGCAGCAGAGCGGCTTCGACACGGTGCGGCTCCAGGTGCAGTACCACAAGAAGTTCGCCGTGCCGTTGTTCGCCGTGATCATGGCGCTCATCTCCGTTCCGTTTTCCTTCATGACCGGAACGCGCGGCGCCATGGCCGGCGTGGGCGTGAGCCTCGGCGTCGCCATGGCTTACTGGGCCGTCAGCCAACTCTTCGAGCAGGTGGGCAACTTGAATCAATTGCCCCCCGCCATGGCCGCCTGGGCGCCGGACGTGGTCTTCGCCTTGGCCGGCCTGTACCTGCTCGCGCGCCTGCGCACCTGAGGCAATGATTGCGGGTGCCGGAGCACGTCTACGACGAGCACGACGACGACTTGCTACGTGTATGATGGGTCGGGAAGCCAGATGGCGGAGTACGGCGGATCAGCGAGCAGCACGGTGAGGATGCGTTGCGGCTACACGCCGCTCGGCGAGCAGATCGCGGAGTACGCCTGCGGCGAAGCCACCGTCACGCAGAAGTTCACCGGCAAGGAACGGGATCCGCATTCAAGGTGTCGGGTGGGTGTTCCTTAGAAGAAGAGGTACATTCAATAACCGAGGGGAAGTTGGCCGGCCCACGCCGCCTCAGCGGTAGGCTTGTTTGCGATTGCGGACGCGCAAGACCTGAATAGTCTCGTCGTGCAGGTGGAATCGGACCCGGTAGTCGCCAACGCGAAGACGGTACTCGGGCGGGTCGGTGCCGTGAAGCCGTTTGACATTGCCGGCGCCGGTTTCGGCGAAGCGCTCGACAGCCTGCTTGGCCCGGCGGGCACCGTGCGGCTCCAGGTGCAATACCACAAGAAGTTCGCCGTGCCGTTGTTCGCCGTCATCATGGCGCTCATCTCCGTTCCGTTTTCCTTTATGACCGGAACGCGCGGCGCCATGGCCGGGGTGGGCGTGAGCCTCGGCGTGGCCATGGCTTACTGGGCCGTCAGCCAACTCTTCGAGCAAGTGGGCAACTTGAATCAATTGCCCCCCGCCATGGCCGCCTGGGCGCCGGATGTAGTCTTCGCCTTGGCCGGTCTGTACCTGCTCGCGCGCCTGCGCACCTGAGCGCGCCCCCGTCAACAGCGCCCGACGTTGGCCCGCAGCTGGCGGGAAAACGTCTGTCCCCTTTGCGCGCCGCACGGATACAATAAATGATGATGACCCCCCAAGTGAGGAAGGCTGTGTTCCCTGCTGCGGGCCTGGGCACGCGATTCCTTCCCGCGACCAAGGCCCAGCCGAAAGAGATGCTCCCGCTGGTCGACAAGCCGCTGATCCAATACGGCGTCGAAGAATCCATTCAATCCGGCATCCGGAACATCATCATCGTGACGGGCCGGGGCAAGAGCGCGATTGAAGATCATTTCGACGTGAGCTTCGAGCTCGAGAATCTCCTGGAGCGGCGCCATCGCACAGACCTGCTGGCGAGCGTCCGGCGCGTCTCGGATATGATCGACGTCTCCTATATCCGGCAGAAGGAGGCGTTGGGGCTGGGGCACGCGGTGTTGCGCGCGCGCGAACTGGTGGGCCACGAACCGTTCGCGGTGGTGCTGAGCGACGACGTGATCGACGCTCCCACGCCATGCTTGCAGCAACTGCTGGACGTCTACAACGAGCGCGGCGCCACGGTCCTTGCGCTGTTGGAAGTTCCGCCCGGCAAAACCTCCGCTTACGGTGTGGTGGCCGCCGAGCCGGTCGAGTTCCAGGGCGCCTCCGGCCGCCTCTATCGCATCACGGACCTGGTGGAGAAGCCCGCGCCGGGCAAAGCGCCGTCGAATCTGGCCATCATTGGGCGCTACATCCTGACGCCGGAAATCTTCGAGTCGATCGAGCAGGTCCAACCCGGCGCGGGCGGCGAGATTCAGCTCACCGATGCGCTGCGCCATTTGCTGGCGAGCTACCCCATCTACGGGTACCGTTTCGAGGGAACCCGCTACGACGCGGGCGACAAGCTCGGTTTCTTGAAGGCCACGGTCGAATTCGCTTTGCGGCGGCCCGATCTGGGCAGCCAGTTTCGCGCGTACCTGAAGTCGCTCGAGCTGTGAGACACTGGCGCCGCATGGATAATATGGAAATGCGCCGTAGAACGTTTTGCGCGGCAGCCGCCGCTTCCCTGGGGCAGGTTCAAGCCATGCAATCCAAACCCGCTTTACGACTCGGGATCGATCTATTCAGCCTTCGCAACCAAGGCTGGACGCCGTTTGAATACTTGGATTACTGCGCGCGGCAGAAGGTCCAGGTGGTGCATTTCTCCGAGATCCGCTTCCTGGGCAGTCTCGAGGAAGCTCACCTCAGGAAGGTTCGGGAGCATGCCGCGCGCCTGGCCATCCAGGTCGAGATCGGCATGCGCTCGATTTGCCCCACGTCCAACGCTTTCGATCCCAAGGCAGGCACCGCGGAAGAGCAGATCGCGCGCATGCTGGACGCCGCGCGCGTTCTCGGTTCGCCCATCGTGCGGGCTGTCCTGGGCCATGGCGGCGACCGCCGCGGCAAACTCTCCATCGACCAGCACATCGAAAACACCGTGAAGGTGCTGCGCGCTTCGCGGTCGCGCATTCTCGCGAGCGGCTTAAAGATCGCCATCGAGAATCACGCCGGCGACATGCAGGCGCGCGAATTGAAGACGCTCATCGAGGAAGCCGGCACCGACATCGTGGGCGCGTGTCTCGATTCGGGCAACCCGCTGTGGGCCATCGAGGACCCGCACCTCACGCTTGAAACGCTGGCGCCCTACGTGCTCACTTCGCACCTGCGCGATAGCGCCGTGTGGCGTACCAGCGAAGGCAGCGCGGTTCAATGGGTACGGCTGGGCGAAGGCAACGTCGCCATCGACGATTACATCCGCCGGTTCGCCGTGTTGTGTCCCGGTAAGTCGGCTTCGCTGGAAGTCATTATCACCGGTCCGGTGGTACAGCGCTTCCTCGAACCCAATTTCTGGCAAGCCTACCGCAAGACGCCGGCTTGGGAATTCTCGCGTTTTCTCGCTCTGGCCGAAAAGGGGAAGCCGCGGCCCGCTCCCGTACCGGCTGCCTCGAAGGAAGAAGCGGCCGCGCGTGAGCGCGAGGATCTGGAAGCCAGCCTGCGTTGGTGCCGCGAATTGAAAAACGTATGAGATTTGCGCTCGCCATGTTGTTCCTATCGGCCATGCTGATGGCCGCGTCAGCGCCCTCTTCCGCGCTGGTCACCCAGATACGCTCGCTCATCGGCCGCGACGATTTTGCGGCGGCCGAAACGCGCCTGCGCGACTACCAGTCCGCGCACGGCGCCACAAGTGAACTGGCGGCGGCGATGAGTTGGATGGGACGCGGCGCGCTGGCGCGCAATCGTCTGGACCAGGCGGCCGGGTACGCGGCTCGCACACGCTCGCTCACCACGGAGTTGCTCAAGAGCCGCCCGCTGGAGTCGGATAGCTTCTTGCCTACCGCGCTCGGCGCCGCCATCGAAGTGGAGGCGCAGGTGCTGGCGAAGCGTAACGAACTGAGCGCCGCCATCGCGCTGCTCGAACGGGAGCTCAAAGCCTACCGGACCACCTCCCTGAGCATCCGGATTCAGAAGAACCTTAACCTGCTGAGCCTGGATGGCAAACCTGCCCCGCCGCTGGACATGAGCCAGTACCTGGGCCGGAAGCCCAAGCCCCTGGCCGCGATGAAGGGGCGCGGGGTCCTCCTGTTTTTCTGGGCGCACTGGTGCCCGGACTGCAAGGCGATGGCTCCCGTGCTCGCGCGGTTAAAGGCGCAGTACGGCGTCGAGGGTTTGGCGATCTATCTTCCCACGGTGCTCTACGGCTACGCCCAGCGCGGCGAGGAAGTTCCGCCCGCCGAGGAATTGCGCTACATCGAGAAGATTCGGCGCGAAGCGTACCCCGGCTTCGAGGACGCGCCCCTGCCGGTAAGCCAAGAGAACCTGCGCGTGTACGGCTCGAGTACGGTGCCGACCGTGGTGCTCATCGACCGCCAGGGCGTGGTGCGGCTCTATCATCCCGGCCAGATGAGCTACGAAGAACTGGCCCCGCGCGTCGCGGCACTGCTTCGGTAGCGAAAAGCCCCGCGCGAGCTGAGGGGCGGCGGTTGGCCAGGAGCGGCAACGGCGCCCTCTTTGCCGTTAACGTCGTTTGAGACCGGCGGCGAATTCCTGGAGTGCCTCAATCACAAAATCCAACATCTCCGCAGTCAGTCCTGGGTACACTCCCACCCAGAACACATTCCGCATCACGAAGTCCGATCCCTCAAGGGATCCCACGATCCGGTGAGGCGCGTCACGGTAGGCGGGTTGCCGCACCAGGTTGCCGCCGAACAGCAGACGAGTCGCGACATGCCGGGACTCCAGGTGCCATATCAGTTGCTCACGGCTGAAGGGCGCCTCGGGCCGCACCGCCAAAGGGAATCCGAACCAACTCGGTTCGGCGCCGGGTACCGCCTCGGGCAGCATCAGTAAACTCTCCAGGGGTTTCAGTCCTTCATAGAGATGTTGAAAGTTGCGTCTGCGAGCGTCGATAAACTGTGGCAGCTTTCGCAACTGGCTCACACCGATGGCCGCCTGCATATCGGTCAGTTTCAGGTTGTACCCGATGTGCGAGTAGGTGTACTTGTGATCGTATCCGAAGGGCAGATCGCCCAGTTGCCATTCGAAGCGCTTTCCGCACGTGTTTGTCCTTGCCCGGGCTGCACCAGCAGTCCCGGCCCCAGTCGCGGAAGGACTCGACCAGCGTCTTCAGCAGCGGTTGGTCCGTCAAGCACGCAGCCGCCTTCGCCCATGGTGATGTGGTGCGCCGGATAGAAACTCACGGTCGCCAGATCGCCGAAGGTGCCCACCTTCCGGCCTTGGTACGTCGCTCCCACCGCATCGCAGCAGTCTTCGATGAGCCAGAGATTGTGCCTGCGGGTGAAAGCGGTAACTTCGTCGAGGTCATAAGGGATTCCCAAGGTGTGGGCCAGCATGACGGCCCTGGTGCGTTCGCCGATAGGCTTCTTCGAGTTGCTCCGTGCGGACTTGTAGGGTGCGTGGATCGACGTCCATGAAGACGGGCGTCAAACCGTTTTGGATGATGGGATTGACCGTGGTCGGAAAGCCCGCCGCCACCGTGATCACTTCGTCGCCGGGACGCAGTCGGCGATCGCCCAGCTTCGGTGAGGTCAGACACGAAAGCGCCAGCAGGTTGGCCGAAGAGCCGGAGTTGACCAGAAGGGCGGACCGCAATCCGAACCACTGCGCGAACTCCCGCTCAAACTGTTCCGCGAAACGCCCTGTGGTCAGCCAGAAATCCAGGCCCGAATCCACCAGCTGCTGCATGTCGGTCGGCGTCGTACACGCGGCCTGAAACGGGGACCGCAGCTCTGCCCCGGCTCGAACTTCTTCGCACGGTGTGTTTCCGCGTAATAATCGGCCACCAGCCCCAGAATCTCGCGGCGCAACTGCTCAGCCCGTTCACTCACAGCGCAGGAACTCCTTGTACCATTGGATGGTTCGTACCAAGCCTTCTTGAAGGGTGAACAACGGCTTCCAGCCCAGGACGTCACGCGCTTTGGCTGCGCTCAAATATTGGTGCTTGATCTCGTTGGAAGCCTCACATCGCACATCCGGTTCGAGCGTGGATTCCATCAAGCCGATGATCTGCCGCACAAGTTCCAGAACCGTGATCTGAATCTCGTTGGAGAAATTGAACGCGTTGCCGGCCAGATCCGGGCGCGCGGCCAGACTTTCCGCCAGCAGCATGTAGGCGGCGGCCCCGTCCTCAACATAGAAGTAATCCCGGACGTAGCTCCCGTCGGATCGAATGATGGGCCGCTCTCCGCGGACTACCGAGCGGATCGTCCCGGGGACGATGCGGCTCCAGTTCAAATCGCCGCCGCCGTAAAAATTGCCGCACCTCGTTACCACAACCGGCAGCCGATAGGTGTGGGCGTAGGCCTGGGTGATCAGGTCGGCGCAGGACTTGCTCACATCGTAAGGATGGCGGCCGGCGAGTGGCGTAGATTCATCGTATGGCAGAACATCCTGGTCGCCATACGCCTTGTCGGAGGAGGCCACCACGATCTGGCCTACTCGCGGGCTGCGGCGGCAGGCCTCCAGCAGCGTCCAGGTTCCTTCGATGTTGCTCTGGAACGTCGACACGGGATTACGGTTGGCGATCGTGACGATGGTCTGCGCGGCTAGGTGTAGCACCGTCTCGATCTCGTATTCGCCCAGGGTTCGTTCCAGCAGTTCCTGGTCGCGAACGTCACCCCGCACAACCTTCATCTTGGCCAGATCACCCTCGCGCACGATCCTGCTTTGAGGTACCCAGTCCCTTACCAGGCAGACGACGTCGGCTCCGGCCGCCAGAAGGCGCTGGACGAGCCAGCCGCCCACCAGACCCGTTGCGCCGGTTACGAACGTGGATCGATCCTTCCAGAATCCGTTCATTCCGTCCACACTTTCCAGGGGGCGTGGCCGCTATCCCAAAGTTCATTCAGGATCTGGTACTCACGGTAAGTGTCCATCGCGAAGAAAAAGCCTTCGTGGCGAAAAGCCATCAGTTGCCCGTCCGCTGCCAGGCGTTGCAGGGGCTGTTGCTCGAAGATGCAATCGTCGCCGCCCAGATAATCGAAAACCGCCGGCTCCAACACCATGAAGCCTGCGCTGGCCCAGCCTTCCATGCGGGGCTTCTCCGCGAACTGTTCGACCTGGCCAGAGGCGCCCAACTCCAGCATTCCGAAGCGGGACAGGGGGACGTACGGTCGTCAAAGTGGCAATCTTGCCATGCGAACGGTGGAACTCGACGAGGGCACCCAGGTCCACGTCAGACACCCCGTCACCATAAGTCAACAAGAACGTGCCATCGCCGACGTGGTCGCGCACGCGCTGGAGCCGGCCGCCGGTCATGGTCTGTTGACCCGTGTCTACCAGCGTGACTCGAAAATCCTGCTCCTTGTGGGCGTTGTGGTACTCAATCCGCTGGTTCTTGCCGAGACAAATGCTGAAATCGTTATTCACTGCCTCGTAATTCAGGAAGTACTCCTTGATCATGGTTCCACGGTAGCCCAGGCACAACACGAAATCGTGGAAACCAGCGTGGGAGTACAGCTTCATAATGTGCCAAAGGACGGGGCGCTCCCCCACCGGAACGAGCGGCTTGGGACGAAACTCCGTCTCTTCCCGCAAACGCGTACCTTGGCCGCCGCAGAGAATGACGGTTTTCATAGGCCTCATTGGTTTGGTCGTCTCCTCGTGCGCCAGCTTGCCCGGCGATACCCAGGAGTCCTTATGATTATAATTGAGAATCGTCTGCGCCTCACTTCCAGTCTGGGCAGAATAGGCAGGACCGCCGGAGAGCCGATGCAATCTCGACTCAGCAGCGACCTCACACACATCGTTGGGCACACGAAGAGCCTTTGGGAGGCTCTTCGTGGGGCGCGATTGTTCATCAGTGGCGGTACCGGGTTCTTCGGCTGCTGGCTGCTGGAGAGCTTACTGTGGGCGAACGATACGCTGGACCTAGGGTGCAACGCGGTGCTGTTGACCCGGGATCCCGACGCGTTCCGCGCCAAGGCCTTGCACTTGGCTGGTCACCCAGCGGTTGGTCTGCACCGGGGAGATGTTCGTACTTTCGAGTTTCCGCCGGGAGATTTCTCGCACGTAATCCATGCGGCCACGCAGGCGAGTGCTCAACTCAACACCGGGGAACCTTTGCTGGTCTTCGACACTATTGTCGAGGGCACGCGGCGTGTGCTGGATTTCGCCGTCCAGCGGGGCGCCAGGCGGTTCCTTCTGACCAGTTCAGGTGCGGTCTATGGCAGACAACCGCCCGGCTTGCGCCACGTTCCGGAAGATTATCCCGGCGCCCCGGACCCGTCTCAGCCACGATCGGCCTACGGAGAGGGGAAGCGCGCTTCGGAACACTTGTGTTCTCTCTATCACCATCAGCACGGCATCGAGACCGTCATCGCCCGCTGTTTTGCTTTCGTGGGGCCGCACCTGCCACTGGACACGCACTTCGCTATCGGGAATTTCATCCGCGACCGCTTGCGTGGTGGACCCATTCGAGTGCAAGGAGACGGCACGCCGCGTCGTTCCTACCTGTACGCCGCCGATTTGGCCGTTTGGCTGTGGACCATCCTGTTGCGGGGGCAAGCCTGCCGCCCGTACAACGTGGGTTCGGAGCAGGACCTTTCGATCGCTGATTTGGCGTGGGCCGTGGCGAGCCTGGAGCGGCCCTCTATGCGCATCGAAGTTGGCCGGCGTCCCGCGCCGGACACCGTTGTCGAGCGCTACGTGCCGCTCTGTGCCCGTGCACGTGAGGAACTAGGCCTTCGACAGACCATTTCATTGAGGGAAGCGATCGAGAACACCACAAACTGGTATCGAGATCGGATGGAGGGGATTAAGTGATCAGAGTTGCAGACTACATTGCTCGCAAGCTGGCGGACTTTGGAGTCCGGCACGTGTTCCTGCTTACTGGCGGTGGCGCCATGCACTTGAATAACGCTATCGGCAGAGAAAAGCGCATTCAGTACATCTGCAACCACCACGAACAGGCGTGCGCCATGGCCGCGGAAGGGTATTCCAAGGTCACCGGGGGGCTGGCCGTAATCAATGTGACCAGCGGTCCCGGTGGCATCAATGCACTCAACGGCGTCTTCGGAGCCTGGACGGACTCCATCCCTATGTTGATTTTGTCGGGGCAGGTCAAGCGGGAGACCTGCATGTCCACCTACAACATTCCGGGCTTGCGCCAAATCGGTGAGCAGGAGGTGGACATCATCCCGATGGTGCGAGGGATTACAAAGTATGCGGTAAGCATCCACGATCCCTCCACGATCCGCTACCACCTGGAGAAAGCCTTACAGATCGCGCTCACTCCTCGCATGGGGCCCGTATGGCTCGACTTGCCAGTGGATGTGCAGAGCAGCAAGATCGATGAGAACAGCCTGCCCGGCTACGACTGCGCCACGGAAGACCAAAGCCAATGGGATATGTCACGGATCGAGCGGCAGTGCGCCGAAGTACTTGAACGCATCCGGCACGCGAAGCGGCCCGTGGTCTTAGTCGGCAGCGGTGTAAGACTTGCTCAGGCGGAAACACTCATGGAGGACTTCGTTCGGAGCGTGGGTGCGCCGGTGGTCCCATCGCGTTCCGCCCATGACTTGATCCCGAACGACCACGCACTGTTCGCCGGACGGCCTGGGATCGACACGGATCGCGCCGGGAACTTCACCGTGCAGAACAGCGACCTGCTCTTGGTCCTTGGGAGTAGCCTGGGGATTCGTCTGGTGAGCTACAACTGGAAGGCGTTCGGCCGTTGCGCTTACAAGATTCAGGTGGACGTGGATGCGGCCGTCCTGCAGAAGCCCACGGTCCAGCCTGACATGAAGATCCACGCCGATATGCGGATCTTCTTGGAAACCATGAACCGATTGATGGATGCGTCCGACTACACTCCGGCCGTGAATGCCGAATGGCTTGCTTGGTGTAAGGAGCGTGTCAGGGCCTATCCTTCGCTGCAGCCCCGGCAACGCGAGTTTAACGGACACATCAACCCTTATTATTTTATTCATGAACTGTTCGAATGCCTGGCCGAGGACGACTGCGTCGTCTGCGCCAACGGTTCGGCCTTCATAATGCCCCTCCAAGCAGCGCATCTGAAGAAGGGCCAGAGGATCTTCTTCAACAATGGCTGTATGTCCATGGGATACGAACTACCGGCGGCGGTCGGCGCCGCCATTGCACGTGAAGGGAAGCGAGTAATTTGCATGGCCGGGGAAGGCAGTATCCAGCTCAACATCCAGGAATTGCAGACCATCATCCATCACCGGCTTCCAGTCAAGATTTTCGTTCTGAGCAACGATGGCTATCTTTCCATACGCCTGACTCAACAGAATTTCTTCGGCGAGACCATGGGAGAGAGTCCGCGAAGCGGCATTTCGTTCCCTGACATGGTAAAGGTAGGCGAGGCCTACGGTGTTCCTTCTTACCGCGTCGAAGGGCCCGATTTTGTCCAGGACATCCGTCGCATCCTGGCTACCCCGGGGCCTTGCGTGGTTGAGGTGGTTGTCGATCCCAAGCAGGGCTTCGAACCCAAGGCGGCGTCCCGGCAACTGCCCGACGGACGGATCATCTCCCTACCGCCGGAGGATATGTTTCCATTCCTGGATCGTGAAGAACTAGCCAAGAACCTCTTGGTGCCGCCGATGAAGACCGGGGACTCGTAGCGACGATGTCTCCTCGTCCTCTTTCTAAAACGAAGCGAGACGATTATGCCATAATGGCATCTCGTTCAGCTCTATCTTATGCCTGAATCCAATTCGAAGCGTCTGCTAAGCGTTGTGACGCCTTGCTACAACGAAGCGGGTAACGTCCGTGAGGTATATGGGCGAGTCCGATCCGTCATGAGCGGGTTATCAGCCTATAGCTATGAACACATCTTCATAGACAACAGCTCGACGGATGCCACGGTAGCCATTTTGAAGGAGATCGCCCGCAGCGACCGCAACGTGAAGATCATCGTGAACAGCCGCAATTTTGGCCATTTGCGCTCTCCGATGCACGCTTTTTACCAGGCGCGGGGGGACGCGGTTGCAATCCTACTGTCGGATCTGCAGGATCCGCCCGAGTTGCTGGCCGATATGGTGGCAGAGTGGGAAAAGGGTTCCTGTATGGTGCTTGGCATCAAGCGTGCCAGCGAAGAGAAGTGCGGCATGTTCCGCATTCGGACGGCCTACTACCGCCTCGTCTCTCGTCTTACGGATGTTCGGGTCTTTGAACATTTCACCGGATTCGGCCTCTATGACCGCAAGGTGGTTGAGATTCTCAAGAACCAATACCACGATCCCTACCCGTATTTTCGCGGAATGGTGGCCGAGGTCGGCCTACCTTATGCGAGTGTCTATTACGACCAAAAGAAGCGGCGCCGCGGGTTCAGCAAGAATAACTTCTACACGCTTTACGACCTGGCAATGTTGGGCATCACGAATCTCTCCAAGGTGCCATTGCGGGTTGTCACCTTCTCCGGCTTCGCTTGCGCCGGTGTCAGCCTGCTTGCAGCGTTGTTCTACCTTATATACAAGATTGTCTACTGGGATAGATTCAGCGTTGGTATTGCGCCGGTCGTCATCGGGCTCCTGTTCTTCATGTCCGTTCAGTTGATCGCGCTCGGGATTCTGGGGGAATACATTGGCTCCATCCACACAATCGTTCAGAATCGTCCGCTCGTGATTGAAAAGGAACGGATCAATTTCGACGACCCAGCTGATAGACTGCCTGAGACTTGATTTGCGTACAATCTCAGTTTGGGCCAATCTTCAAGCTGCGGATATAGAACCCCAGTTGTCGCGGGTCTCCGGCAGACCTAGGCGCTTTGGGGTTGTCCACAAGCAGACGCACAATGCAGTTTGCGGCATCAACACGGGCGAGGGGGAAGCTGTATACGTCTTCACCGGACAAATGCTGGCGATCCAATGAACCCAGAATCTTTCCGTTGAAAGACAATCGAATCTGCGTATTCTGCCCGGCCATCTGGTACTTTCCACCTCGTATCACGAGGATGCTGGGGGAGCTAATGGCTTCGGGCGGCATTCTGAGGCGCAATTTGATCTCGGCGGTCTTGGCGTCGGACCAGCGGCCATGGGGCTCTTGTACGCTCCATCCTCTCGCCAAGAATCGACTACTGGGTGCCGAAGAAAAATCTATGGTGGTCCCGAAGTCGTAATTGGGGAAGGGTTGCGAAGCTAGAACCTGCAAGGAACGCAGGTAGAAGCCCAGCCGCCGAGGATCTGCCCCGGCGGGAAGAGGATTACCACGGTCGACGACAAACTCAATCTCGCACAGGCCTGGCTTGAGGTTGGCAACCTTCAACTTGTAGGTTCCCGTGGCCTCCTCGTGCATGGCATCCAGTATGCCCACACTTGTCCCATTCACGTAGACCTCAACTCGGGTCTTTCGTCCATCGCGCACGAAAGGGGAGCCTCCGATCAAAAACTGATAGTCTCGCGTCTTCGCTGCCGAAACAGACAGGTAAAACTTCACGAGAGCAGTCGGACCGTCTGACCACCTGCCGGCCGGTTCCTGCTGACTCCATCCTCCGGCCAAGAAAGAAGCGCTTTCGGGGCGGGCAAACTCGATAATGCCGCCTTCCTTATAGGCAGGCAGGAGCTCATTGTTCTTCCCCGTATATCTGCTGAAAATTTCCATGGACTTCAGATAAAAACCCAGGTGGCGATGGTCGGTGCCTTGACGCGGCGCATGAGCGCCTACAAACTGGAATATCAACCTCAGCGTTCCAGTGACTGGCTCCTTCAAGCGTAGTTCGTAGGACTCCGGTCCCACTTGGTGGGCCGGGTCCAAGTTGCCGATCAGGGTTCCGTTCTGCATTACGCGGACCAGGCAGTGTTCTCCCGTGGAGGAGTACGGTGCCCCCGTAATCCGCAGCACAAGCACGTGGCCAGCCGCGACGTCCGATGAAGTGACCCTTGCGGTTACCTCGGCGCTGTCGCCGTCGGACCAGCGACCGCTAGGCTCCTGTGCGCTCCACCCCCGACCCAGATAGACACTCGATGGCGGCCGGGAGAAATCCAACCGAGTGCCAATGCTATAGCTGGGAAGCAGGTTCTGAAGCTCTTCCATGGGTAAGGTCACATAAGCATTTGCGTCTCTTCGAAACTGACCACTCTTAAGGAGTGCTAGCAGTTTCGTGCCGTCAATCGGCAGCGCACAACCAGCAGGTTTGGGCAAATCTGGCTGTTCATTCGGCAGCACTGGCACGTAGATCTTGTTACAGGCTGCGTTTGAGCTAGCCCAATTACCGCTCCAGCCTAGCTCTCCCTCCTTTCCGACGGACCGCTCAACGAACACCTCATGGACCGGGTCATAAAGGTTAGGGAAATAGCGATAGAGCGCCTCGGAGAGTGCGGTTCTACTCAAGTAATCCTGTGCGGAGGCGGGGGAGAACTTGTTTACGCTATACCCGATGCAGGGCAGAGCGAGTACCGCGAGAATAAGAAGTCCTATTTTCGCCCGGACACCAATAAGGCTGAGGCGTATGTCTTGCGTACCCACCATCAACCACACCACGAAGAACGGTATAAACCATGTGGCGTAGCGGGATATGTCTTTCGTGCCGCCATGATTCCAGTTGGGCTGAAACGACACGAACAGCGGCATGACGAAGACGAATACGGCCGAAAAAGCGGCCAGCGGGATGTTATCAGCGATCGCAGCGCGCACGCGGCGGTGAAGGAGAAAAGCGGCAGCCAGGAGAATGATCCCCAGCGGCCAATTCGCAAAGAGACCCAGATCGGGATCGAAGAAGAGCGACGACGCTTTGCGGAAGCTCACTGCTGAAGGCGTTAGTGTCGCAAGTGACACACCGTGCATGCCGATGGCCGTGCCGTGGCGAAGATAGTAGAACGCCGGATTCAGCACTCCGAGCACAAGTCCTATGCCCAGCGTCAGCAGCATGCGAGGAGGCCATGACCAACGACTTTGCCAAAGGCCGATGACAATGAGTAACAGGACGAAAGGCAGAAAGGGGGTATATTGAGTTGCGGCCATTCCCAAGCAACAGACCGCGATGGCAATTCTGTCCTTCGAGATGAATGACAGCGCGAGTGTGAGCCAGCAGAAGATGAATATTTCGGTGTGGGCTTTGTTCAGCCAGAAGAGAAGAGGTGAAGCCGCGAAGATCGTCAAGAAGATTAGTGGGCCCCGCTTACCAAAGAGGTTGTATAGTATCGCGGCGGTGAATGCAAGAAGAGAAGCTTGCAACAGGAGAAATGTGTAGAGCAACGAGCAGCCTATTGCGGTGCAGAAAAGGTAGAACGGAGATGCAAGCAAACTGTACATCCAAAAGTGGTTGGGATCGAACCGGCCTGCGCCGAGGGGCTGGAGCACAGACTCCCTTAGTAAAGTTTGGCGCGGGGAACTTGCGGACCAGTGATTCCTTCTGCTGAACGTCGATCACCGGGGATCCGTGTTCCGCTATGCTGTATGTTACCCAGCAATACTCCCAAGCGTCGCCCGATAGGTCGGGTTGCCCAGCCGCCAACCCACAAATGAGAGCTGCGATGAAAACGAACGCAGCAGTAGTAACAGTACCCAACCGCGCCGAATCAGGCGGGAATAGGTTTGCACGACGTGCGCTGCCGCTCGGGCTGGATGGAATCGAGGTCACTTGATGGTCCTCCTAAACAGCATTCTCGACGATATCATAATTGTTGAAGATTGCTTGAGGCCACGACCTGCGACCCTGATCCTTTCGACCATGTTGGCAGCGCGAGGCGGACCCGGAGGCAACCCGGCCGACCCGCGATCATCCCGTTCGTATTCGGTCGAGCCGGCCACCGACGACGAAACCAAGTGGCTGGTCTACATGCGCGAGGAGGAGAAGCTCGCCCGCGACGCGTACCAGCTCCTGTACGAGCGTTCTAATCTCGGTGCGTTCGATCGCATTGCGTCGAGCGAGCGGCGGCACTTTAGCTCAATCGGTCCGCTACTCGCGCACTTCGAGCTGGGCGACCTGAATCAGACGCATCCAATTCGCAGCAGTATGCCGCCGCCCGGCGCAAGCCGATCGGATTCGCCGCCGAAGCCGCCTTCTTTACCCGATGCTGGCGAAACGCGGTAGATAACAGCGCCTTCCTTACAGGTCTCGAGCCGGACGCTGACGGACTCCCTCAGACTCTTGTTGACGAGCATCACGTAGGGGCGGCCGCCGGCATCCGCGAATTCGCGGACGATAAGCTTGCTGCCGGTCCTGATGTCTTTCAATAGCGGCGTCCCGGCGGCGGCCGAAACCGGCCAGTGATAGACGCCAGTGCCGCGCAGCTTCAACAAGCCGCCAAGATACCGAGCGCGACTAAATCGGCGAGCCATGCGTTAAGCAAGGGTAGCTCCTGTTTTTCCACCACGGCCAGACGCACCAGCGCTTCATAGCGAATGCGCAGATTGTCCGCCATTCTTTCCGGTCCGGGCGCGAGCGAAAGTCCTGCGAGGGCCGCCGCAATGGCGCGGTTTTGCGGATAGCCGGGGACTTCGTCCTGGAAGTCCCGCATGAGATTGTGATCGTTACGCTCCTGCCGGACCGTCGGCTCGTGAAAGAGAATGGACCATCCGTTCTCCCAGCCGATGCGTTGCGCCACGAAACTACGCCAGATGTCGGTCATGCGGAACGAGCAGTACGCGGGTAGGTAGAGAAGAGGATAGCTTCAGGCCACCACGTCGTGTTTTGACTATTGAACGGGCACCAGGAGCCGCGTCCCAGCCCTAGCCGGCGGTCTGGCCGGAAACTGACCGGCAGCGGAAGCAGTAGCCGGGTAGATCGCGTCAACATCCGGGTTCTCGTCGGCCAGACCCTGCTGGATCGGGCGATCTCTTTCGGCGACCGCCAACGCGGCGAACTGGGGTAACGGACAGCGTACGGCGTCAGGGGCAAGCCGCGCGGCCAAATGTTTGTGTCGGAAAAATAGGCGTAGGCGTTCACCCAGCCCGGCATGGTCGAGCGTAGGGATCAACTGCCGGCGGCAACGCTCCGCCCAGAAACCTTGTCGCGGAAAATTGTCGTCGTCGGTTTCCACAATCACCAGTGCCTTCTGCTCGATAGCTATCAAATAGCCGATGTTCTTGCGAGCATAATGCCGCTGAGGGCACATAGCCGCCGTGCGGAGTCCGGTCTGTAGTTGACGCTCGATGCTATAGAATGAACAGCCGTCCAGGCTGAAATCGGGAGGGCTCTTCACATCTCCGATCACCAGGAAAGGTATGCTGGCCCCTCTGCAACCTTCCGCCAACTCGCGCAACGCGGCGTTTGGCGCCGATATCGACGTCACGACAAGTGCCATTTTGTGCTGCAAGTGCGTCCTCCCGGACTTAAATTTCACCCTTCCGGACCAGCACGTGCAATCTCCAGAGCTGGCGGAAAGCTTCCTTGATAGCGCGTAAGCCGAGCCGCGCACTGGGCGCGCGATAATGGATGGGAACTTCGGTGACACGAAGGTTGCGGCAGTAGGTTTTGATCTCTGTCTGGAAGAAATGCGCGCGCGACTGTATTCCGCGGCGGAGGACCAGCTCCAGCGCCTTTCGCGAGAACAACTCGAACCCGCTGGTCATGTCGGTCAGTCGAGTACCGAGGAGCAGATTCGCCAGGAGGGTTCCTCCACGGCTGACCGCGTAGCGCTTCGGAGAGCTCTCACTGATGCGACTGTCCTTTGAAAAGCGGGTTCCGAAGACACCATCGTAGCCCTCGCTCATGGCGGCGAAGAACTTCGGGATATCCTCCGGCTGGTGACTGAACCCGGCGTCAATCTCCAGAATCCAATCGCAACCGGCGGACAGCGCTTCCCGGTAGCCTTTGATGTAGGCATCCACGACGCAACGATTTTCCGGCGCCCAAACCACGTTCAATCGGGGCTCCGCGACGGCGTACTCGCGCAATAGCTCCAACGTATTGTCGGTCGTTGCTCTATCCAGAACGGCAAAAAAAAGCACGCGCCGGAATCCCCGGCACTGGTCGAGAACCGCGGCGACGAAGCGCGTGGCATCCTGCGCCTCGTTGGCCATGGGGCAGGCGATCCCAAGCGTGACGCCGGAAAGGGCCATCTCAGGTTGTGCAAATCCTGAGCCGGTGATTACCAAATGGAGAGTGTAACATGCGTCGCCTAATTCGTGCTCCTGAAAACTGCCCGAGAACCTTGGTGAATTGGTGCCACTAACCACAGTGGCAACCCTTGAAAGGGTATTGTAGCGACGGATGGCGTCCCGGCGATGAGCGGAAATGAAACCCCACCTACAAGCGCCTAAGCAACTGTCATTGCTGGGCTTGCTGCTTTGCTTGGTGGCATCGGCCGCGCCGGCTGCCCAAAGCATTCGCGCCACCATTGGCAGCATCGCCTCTACAGCCACGCGGTTGGTGGGCCTGCTCGATGGCGGTGGCATTGTCTCACCGGCGCCTTTTGCCAGTAAACATCAGTACCGGAACGGCATCGACAGTAATCGATATTGGAACGATTGCCGGTGGTCCGTACCGCTTGAGGATTCTCACGCAAGGCCCTGGCGCCAACCTGCTCAGCGGTGGGAAACCCGGGGATCAATGTAGCGTCAGGTTCGACGGTGAACGCTACTGCGACGCTGTCGCCGGTGACCGTGCTGGTCAACGGCTCCACACCAACCAGCACCGTTGCGGGCGGCGTGGCGGCCATGCTGTTCGATATCTACGACGCCGGCGACGTGGTCCGGCCCGTCGCCAGTAGTTGTTGGGTCGATTGGAGTACGGATTCGTCGAGCCGGAGCAACAGGACTTTCTGGCTGCCTCCTGGCTTCTCACGTGTATCCCCCCTGCATCGGACACCGCCAATACGCCTCCTCCCCTGCCGGCTCGTTCGGAAACGCCTTTTGCGCCCGCCAGCATGCCAGCGCCACCGCGAACACCAGGAGGAACAGGGGCAAGAGCAATCGCGGCATGCAGGCAATCATACCCGGAAGCCGCGCGCGACGCAGAAGCGAGAGATTCATGGAAAGGCCGCCCTCTGCCCTTCTGTCTCCTGTCTCCTTATGCCGCTTCGGATCGCGGTCGTACGGTGCGCTCCACGTCCTTGAGCTTCGCTTGCCGCGCCACGCGCAGCTCGTAATGCACCTGGAGTTTCAGCCAGAATTCTGCCGTGGTGCCCAGGTATCGTGCCAGCCGCAGGGCCGTGTCGGCGGTGATCCCCGCCGGCCGCGCACGATCTCGTTCAGTCGGGCGGCGTCCACCGCCAGCGATTTGGCGAGCTGGTTTACGCTCATGTTCAGTGGCTTGAGCACGTCTTCCCGAAGGATTTCTCCGGGATGAATCGGTGCGAGCAGCTTTGGCATTGGGTTCTCCACTAGTGATAGTCCACGATTTCCACGTCAGTCGCGTGGCCATCTGCCCACACAAAACAGAGGCGATACTGATCGTTGATGCGAATGCTGTGCTGCCCCTTCCGGTCGCCTTTGAGCGCTTCCAGGTGCTTGCCGGGAAGCGCGGCAAAGTCCTGCAGGGTTTCCGCTTCGTCGAGTACCGTGAGTTTCCGCTGGGCGGCCCGTTCGATGACTTGATATTTCCTGGAGAATTCGCCGTTGAAGAGCTTCCTGGCTTCTGTCTCCTGTCTTCTGCTTCGGAGGTATGCCGGGGAAGGGTTCACGCCGCCTCCTCCACGCCCACCACCAGGCGCTTTCCAAATACCTCCAGCGCTTCCTTAATTCGCGGCAGTTTCGTAGGGTGCCTGGGATCCAGCATCCGCCGCACTTCCTTCTCGTCGCAACCGAGTCTTCGTGCCAACTGCACATTGGTCATTCCGGCCTCTCCCATCGCCAGATAGAGGGCCGCTTTCGCAGCCATCGGTGCCGGGACGGGAATCAGCCGTTCGCCCCGCGCCTCTCTCGACCTCTTCGGGATCTCCCGCCCGTTGGCAATCCTTCCAGCGATCGCCTCCTCCAGGCAATCCGCCGCCTGCCAGAGCGCATCCTTCTCTCCGTTTCCCTGCGTGATTGCCTCCGGGATATCCCGGAACGTAATCACCAGGACTCCCGGCTTGTCCCCACCCTCAAACCTCGCTGGATACACGAACGTGCGCACGGTTGCCTCCATCACTCCAACTCTTTCTCGCACAGGCAAAGCTGCTTGAGCATCTTGTGATAGGCGCGTTTGTCCACTTCATCCTTCAGATTGCGCACGGTTGTCATCTTCGAACCGTAGTAGAGAAGTCCGTGGCTGCCCTTGCCGCGATGAGCTGTCCAGCGGACTTCCACACCGCGCTCCTTTGCCCAGGGCCTGGATGCGCCGCACAAACTCGCTGCCCCTCACACTCCCAGTGTCGGACAAAAATGTCCCGAGGGCAACCGAAATCGGCGACGGGTGTGCCCAGCTCCCGCGGTCGATATCGGCGGGATTCCCCACTCCTGTCTTCTGCCTCCCGTCCCCCCTCACCCAAATCCCCCCCCGATCGGTTGCCGCCAATACGCCTCCTCCCCCGCCGGCTCGTTCGGAAACGCCTTCCGCGCCCACCAGCATGCCAGCGCCACCGCGAACACCAGGTCGTCGTGCGTCCCCTCCCGCCATGCTTCAAATGTCTCGTGGCCCCCGCACGTCACTCTTACCCGCATGTCCCCCATCTCCTTCACCAGCGCCGGGCCGCACTCCATCCCGGCCGCGATCTGCAGCGCCCCCCGTTGCAGCAGGATTTGTAGCCGCGTGATCAAATCGCACCTCGGAACCTGGTAGTACCCGTCCGTGCATCCTTCCGTAGTACCCCCGGTGACGGTCACCGGATCGATCTTCCCTCCCAACCGCAATTTCCGTAACAGGTCCACCACCGGCCTGCCCACCCTCGTCGCGTCCACCACCAGTTCGCAGCCCCCCGCCAGTTTCGGCGCCCGCGTCACCTGCGCCGCGCGCTCCAACACCTCTGTGTAAGGCGTCCCCAGCGGCACCCGCTCCAGGTACCGCAGCCGCGGCGCCACTTCCTTCTTCCACGCGAAGACCACCGGGTCCCACTCTCCCTTCAATTCCGCCCGCCCTACCACGGCGATCGTCGTGAAGTCCTGGATCTGCCCCAGGTCCAGCCCCACGAAGTAGCTGCCTCATTACGCCCTCTGTTTTATGCAATCACCAGCGGCTCGAACTCGGTCGTGATCGCGCACTTCCACCACCTCCCGCTCAAACACCCCGCTCACCGCGTCCACGAATTCGCACCTGTACTCCTGCCGGTACCAGCGTTCCCCCATCGCCTCCCGCTCCTCCTCCAGAAATTTGGCCGATATGCGTGGGCACTCTTCCGCCCGTACCCGGATACGCTCCCATTCCTCGCCCCCTTGGTCCATGTTTCGTAAAAGAAACCCCGCTGCCCGCAAGGCGTGCTCATTTGCTACAGCCTCCCTCGCTCACCGCCAGCATCGGCCGAATCGCCATGTAGACTTCCTCGCTCACCCGCGCCGCCTCATCCACCAGCAGTAGCGCCACCGCCGAAAATCCTCGAATGGTCGATTCGTTCCCCGGTAGCCCGATAATCCGCGAGCCGTTCGGAAACACCAGCGACATCTCGTTGTCCCCGTCCCCCTTCACGCCGATCCCCAGCCTCCGCGCGAACCCCTCTGCCTTGCGCACGAATTCGCCGCTCTGCCGCCCGCTTGGGCTCACTACCAGTGTCAGGCTCTCTTTCCGGCTCCACGTCTCGTGCATCGCTAGCGCCGCCGCGATCATCGATTTGCTCCACTGCCTCGTGCAGTTCAAATCCGCGCTCTTCCGGCTCGTCAACACCCGCCGCTGGTTCGCGTCCGGCTCGAATCCCAGCTTCAGCCGCACCCATTCCGCCACGTCCCGGCAGTCCTCCTCTTCCGCCGGTTTCCACACCGGATTCTCTCACCTCGCTACGTCCCACATGCCCCACCATACCAGCCGCTGGCCGGAATTCGCCCCCGGACCCCCTCCGCGCTCCCCGTTCACAGCACTTATACCATTGATTCCATTGCCACTTTGCTCCTATTCGCTAGGTTCCGTGCGGTTACAATGTGATCGAGTATGTTAAGATCTTCGCTCTCTCGCATACGTTCTTCCCGAGCCAATGGCGCCCGTTCCCGCGGACCCCAAACCAGCGCGGGCAAACAACGCTCCTCCCTCAACGCGCTCCGGCACGGGCTGCTCGCCAAACAAGTGGTCCTCTCCAATGGGGCCTCCGCGAACTTCCATTGGATGATTGCCCAGCACATCCGGAGATTCGGCCCCGCCGATGGCGTCGAGCTCGGCATGATCGAGGAAATGGCCGCGCGTTCTGGCGCCTTCGCCGCGCCTGGGCCATCGAGACCAGCCGCAGGAGGTATAAGCCGCCCAGCCCCGCGGCGAGGTCGCCCGCTCGCCCCGCCTTCTCCACCCTCGCCGATCCCCCCAATTGGCCCTCTTACATCGCTACGAGGCCCGCCTCCACCGTATGTATCAGCGCGCCATGAACACCCCCTTTTGCTCCATAAAACAAAATTACCAAACGAACCTAGATCCCCCTTCAGACCCGAACCGTCCCCCCCAAGTAGAGCGGTCCTCCCGGACCGCGGTGGACCTCCAGGTCCGCCCATCTCCTGTCTCCTACCGTCCCCGGAAGTCGCGCCTGTCGCTTTGTCCCAGGCTGTAGGCGAACAGTGATGCTGGCGGGACGGCGAACCCGTCACAACGAGTGGCTTGAAAACTGCGCGAGAGCTTTGTGTGAATGGGGCCCACTATTCACAGTGACAGCCCTTGAAAGGGTATTGCAGCGGCGGATGGCATCCCGGCGATGAGCGGAAATGAAACCCCACCTACAGGCGCCTAAGCAACTGTCATTGCTGGGCTTGCTGCTGCTTGGTGGCATCGGCCGCGCCGGCTGCTCAAAGTATTCGCGCCACCATTGGGGGGATCCCCTCCACCGCCACGCGGTTGGTGGGCCTGCTCGATGGCGGCGGCATTGTCTCACCGGCGCCTTTTGCCATAAACATCAGTACCGGAACGGCATCGACAGTAATCGATATTGGAACGATTGCCGGTGGTCCGTACCGCTTGAGGATTCTCGCGCAAGGCTCTGGGGCCAACCTGCTCAGCAGTGGGAAACTTACGGGGATCAATGTAGCGTCAGGTTCGACGGTGAACGCTACTGCGACGCTGTCGCCGGTGACCGTGCTGGTCAACGGCTCCACACCGACCAGCGCCGTTGCGGGCGGCGTGGCGGCCATGCTGTTCGATATCTATGACGCCGGCGACGTGGTCCGGCCCGTCGCCAGCAGTTGTTGGGTGGATTGGAGTACGGATTCGTCAAACCTGAGCAACCGGAAGTTCGGGAATCTCAGCAATATCAGCGGTGCCAACTACCAGTGCAACGTGGCACTGGCCACGCCCGGCAACGCTCCGCTGCTTTATTACCGGTTTGGAACATACGCCTACGAATTCTCCTACGACGGCGTCACGCCTATTCTGCTCTCTCCATCGGGTTCGCCGCACTCCCTGAGCCTGGTGGCGGCCAGCACCATCAATCTAACGGTGTCAAACATACCCTCGACGGCCACGCGTCTGGTGTTGAATGTGGATGGAGGAGGCCTTACCGAAGCATCCGTCTCGGCCCAGACTATCAGCCCTGGGACGCCCTCGGTTCTCATATCTTTGAGTGTGCCGGCTGGCGGACCGTACCGTGTGCGTGTTGTGGCGCATGAGGATTCCTCACAACTGCTTCGGACAGGTTCCTCGACCGGTATCACAACCAGTTCCGGCGGCAGCGTCGCGGTCGAGATGGCGCTTGCGGATGTAAGCGCCTCCGTGGATTCGTCGACACCCCCGGTGTCAACCTACGGAAGCACTCTCGCCGTTGTCACGAACTTCAGCGACGCCGGACTGGTTTTTCGAACCGGCGGCGCGCAATGCTGGATGGACTACGGCACCGCTGCGGCTGCGCTCACCAGCCGGCGTTACGGGACCATCACCAACGTCGGCGGGTCACAATTCAAATGCAGCGTTTCAATGACGGCGCCCGCCACGGGCACCGCTCTTTACTATCGGATGAGTGCATATGCGTTCGACCTCCAGTATGAACGCATCACGCCACTACTCACTTGGCCGGCGGGCCTGCCTCAATCCATAGGGCTGGCCAGCGGTGGCGCGATCACACTGAATATCGACATCCACCGCCATCACCCGGTTCGTTCTCGCCATTGACGGCGGTGAATTGCCAGAGACCATTGTTGACCTCCATTGCGCCTCCGGCACATCCTTCACTGCAACGACAGTCAGCCTTCCGGCTGGTGGACCTTACCGTATACGTTTAGCCGCGCACGACGCTTCCAATCGCGTCTTGTCAGCGGCAAGCTGGAAGGCATTACCGTCAGCGAAGCCGGAGCACCGCCACCAGGGTTGGGGCTCGGTCGCTCTATGACGTCTTCCTGGATCCCGCGTCGGCGTTGCGGCGGCGCCGGGAACCAACGTCAACCTGGTATTCGACTTGAGTGAACGCGGAGCGATGTCTGGCCAGGGGGCCCGGAACCTGCGGGGTAGTTTCGGCGACAGTTCCACATCACTACCCAACCGTAGGTTCGGCGCCCTGGTGCTCACCAGCGAGGAGGTCTTCGGCAACAGGTACGATCGCTGCACGTGAGTTTCACGTTGCCCAATATCACTTCGGATCTCTACTACGAGTTCCAGACGCCCCTGATCGAATTCGTCGTCGATGGGGTAACACCATGGGTAGTTGGCCCGCCACCGGACCACAGAGGTTCGCGACACATTCCGAGGTAACGCTGGCCACCGCGCCCAGCGGGCCTTTCCCTCACCGTCGACGGCGTCGCCTACACTTCGCCGCGCACCTTCGCCTGGCCGCCCGGCTCCATGCACACCATCGCCGCCGCCAGTTACGACCTCTCCGACACCCGCTATCTCTTCCAGAGTTGGAGCGATGCCGGCGCCGCCACCCACACCATCACCACGCCGGTCACGGCGCTCACCCTCACTGCCGGTTTCACCGTCAAGTACAAGTTCACGCTGATCGTCGATCCCCCCGAGGCCGGTTCCATCGCGACCGATGTTCCCATGGACCAGGGCTATGTCTTCGGTTGGATCGGCATCACCGCCACGGCCAACCCCGGCTACCAGTTCCTGTCCTGGTCCGGCGTCACCAACAGTACCCGTAATCCGGAAGCCACGCTGGTCGATCGGCCCAGTACCGTCACCGCCCACTTCAGCGGTCCCCCGGGCGTCACCGTCACCACCAATCCGGCGGGCCTTTCGATGAGCGTCGACGGCGTCGCCTACACTCTCGCCGCACACCTTCGCCTGGCCGCCCGGCTCCATGCACACCATCGCCGCCGTTAGCTACGACCTCTCCGGAACCCGCTATCTCTTCCAGAGTTGGAGCGATGCCGGCGCCGCCACCCACACCATCACCACGCCGGTCACGGCGCTCACCCTCACTGCCGGTTTCACCGTCAAGTACAAGTTCACGCTGATCGTCGATCCCCCCGAGGCCGGTTCCATCGCGACCAATGTTCCCTTGGACCAGGGCTATGTCTTCGGTTGGATCGGCATCACCGCCACGGCCAACCCCGGCTACCAGTTCCTGTCCTGGTCCGGCGACACCAACAGTACCCGTAATCCGGAAGCCACGCTCCTCGACCGGCCCCGCACCGTCACCGCCCACTTCAGCGGTCCCCCGGGCGTCACCGTCACCACCAATCCGGCGGGCCTCTCGATGACCGTCGACGGCGTCGCCTACACCTCGCCGCGCACCTTCGCCTGGCCGCCCGGCTCCATGCACACCATCGCCGCGGTTAGCTACGACCTCTCCGGAACCCGCTATCTCTTCCAGAGTTGGAGCGATGCCGGAGCCGCTACCCACACCATCACCACGCCGGTCACGGCGCTCACCCTCACTGCCGGTTTCACTGTCAAGTACAAGTTCACGCTGATCGTCGATCCCCCCGAGGCCGGTTCCATCGCCACCGGGCGTCCCCAGGGATGCTGACGGCTATGTCTCCCCCGGCTGGATGCTCATCACCGCCACGGCCAACCCCGGCTACCAGTTCCTGTCCTGGTCCGGCGTCACCAGCGGTACGCGCAACCCCGAAGCCATCCTGGTGGATCGGCCCAGTTCCCTCACCGCCCACTTCAGCGGTCCCCCGGGCGTCACCGTCACCACCAGTCCGGCGGGCCTTTCGATCACCGTCGACGGCGTCGCCTACCTCTCGCCGCACACCTTCGCCTGGCCGCCCGGCTCCATGCACACCATCGCCGCCGTTAGCTACGACCTCTCCGGAACCCGCTATCTCTTCCAGAACTGGAGCGATGCCGGCGCGGCCACCCACACCATCACCACGCCGGTCACGGCGCTCACCCTCACTGCCGGTTTCATCGTCAAGTACAAACTCACCATGGCGACCGATCCGCCCGAGGCCGGCTCCATCTCGACCAATGTTCCCCTGGACGAGGGGTACATCGCCGGTTGGGTCGGCATCACCGCCACAGCCAACCCCGGCTATCAGTTCCTGACCTGGTCCGGCATCACCAACGGTACGCGCAACCCCGAAGCCATCCTGGTGGATCGGCCCAGTGCCCTCACCGCCCACTTCAGCGGTCCCCCGGGCGTCACCGTCACCACCAGTCCGCCCGGCCTTTCGATGAGCGTCGACGGCGTGGCCTACACCTCGCCGCACACCTTCGCCTGGCCGCCCGGCTCCACGCACACCATCGCTGCGGTTGATTACGACCTCTCCGGACACCCGCTATCTCTTCCAGAGTTGGAGCGATGCCGGCGCCGCTACCCACACCATCACCACGCCGGTCACGGCGCTCACCCTCACTGCCGGTTTCATCGTTAAGTACAAACTCACCATGGCGCCCGATCCCCCTGAGGCCGGTTCCATCGCCCTGGGCGTCCCCAGGGATGCTGACGGCTATGTCTCCCCCGGCTGGATGCTCATCACCGCCACGGCCAACCCCGGCTACCAGTTCCTGTCCTGGTCCGGCGTCACCAGCGGTACGCGCAACCCCGAAGCCATCCTGGTGGATCGGCCCAGTTCTCTCACCGCCTACTTCAGACTCTTGTCTAGCGGCTCAATTGAGGCGCCAGGGTGGCGGCCGGATATTTCATCACCACTCTTCGCTGCCGAGGCTCTGCGCCACCGTGAACAGATGCTTGTGACGAGCAGCTTTACCCATCGCGCAGTGGACACCGGCTCCGCGCAGGCCCGGCGCCGGCCTCTGCGTTCGCGCGCAAGGTGTGCGAGCTCCTTTACGAGCGTTGGAACCTCGGTGCGCTCGATCGCAACGCGTCGAGCGAACAGTGGCGCTCTTGCCCGATCGATACGGTACTCTCGTGCTACAACGTGACCGAACCCGTGTAGAGCGATGGACGCGTTGTATTCAGGTTCCCCAAGCTCGCTGCTCTCCATACGGACCTCCCAGCGAAAGGCGCGCTGTCGCTCGCCGATGCGCTGGAAGCCGTCGTCCTAATTGAGTAGACCGGGAAATCCTACAACCACATGGAAGCCTTCGAGGCGAATCTCGAAGGGCTGTGCCCGGCGCCGTAAGGCGCCTCCCTTCATTTCGACGGCTGGGCATCTCCAATTCGCAGCAGTATGCCGCCGCCCGGCGCAAGCCAATCGGATTCGCCGCCGAAGCCGCCTTCTTTACCCGATGCCGGGGAAACGCGGTAGATAACGGCGCCCTCCTTCCAGGTCTCGGGCCGGACGCTGACGGACTCCTTCAGACTCTTGTTGACCAGCATCACGTAAGGGCGGCCGCTGGCATCCTCGAACTCGCCGACGATAAGCTTGCCGCCGGTCTTGATGTCTTTCAATAGCGGCGTCCCGGCGGCGGTCGAAACCGGCCAGTGATAGACGCCGGTGCTGTGCAGCTTCAATATGGTGGGAGCGAGAGCGTGGATCTGGTTATTGATGCGCCGCATGGCATCCCAGGTCGCGGTGCGGTTGCCATAGTGATCCACGGCGGCCATGCGGTAGTTGCCGTTGTCGGGCGTGAAGTAGGTGAAATACTGGATGCCGCGACCGCCATAGGCCAGCGTGCCGTAGACCTGCAGGTTGAACGTGGCGTCCGACGGTTCCATGTAGCGGAACAGCGCCGTGGCCAGAATGCAATTCCAGAACGGAATCCTGGCCTCGATGGTCAGCTTGCGCACGATGTCGAGATTGTCGTAGAAGCTCTGCTGCATTTCGCCGTCGGTGAGCGAGTAGTTGTCCCAACTCAGATAGGGAAGCTTCACGAACTTAAGATACGCGCGCAGGTGCGCTTCGTAGTTGTCCGTGCCAAGCTGCGAGCGGTTGGCGTAGTTGGGGAACAGGTTCACGTAGGGCAACTTTGTGGGCATGGCCTTTAAGAGTTCCGCGGCGAGGCGCCCGATCATGGGCATCTGCTTCGCGCTGGGCTCGTCGCGCAAGTACACGCCGAACGCCGCCGGGTTAGAGCCGATGCGCGCCGCCAGCGCCGCCACCGCGTCGCGAATCTCCGCGTCGGTGGTCTCGAGCTTGTCGACCATGGCTGCGAGCGGCGTCTGCGAGACGATGCAGGCCAACCCCGCGTCGCGCACTGCGTCGAGTTCCTCGACGCGGCAGAACCCCGTGGCGTTGAGGCCCACTTCTTTCATCAGTCGCAAACCGTCGGCTCCGGCGGGCGAACCGCTCCACGCCATGATGGGAAACTCATTCGCGCCGACGCGAACCGAGCGGTGGGTCCAATCCTCCGCCGAAGCGGAATATCCAGCCAGGAGGAACAGAGGCAAGAGCAATCGCAGCATACAGGCAATCATACCTGGAAGCCGCGCGCGACGCAGCCGCAGCTACATCTCAACGGCCCGCAAGAACGCCAGCGGCGCGCTTGACGCCATCGCCCGCGCGCATTCACCCGCGACCCGTTCGTGCCGAACTTCAACACTTCGTAGCCGCATCGGCCGCGCGGCATGCCGCCCACTGATTACCCGCCGCGCAAGTCATCCCCGCGCCCCCTCGGCGGAAATCCTCCTGGTGGGAAGCGACCTGAGCAGCTACGCCATTTCTTTCGACCGGCCCACCAACCGCTTCACTTCCGGAGAAGGAATACTTCTGCAACATCGACCGAAGAACTGAAGCCGCCCTGGCGTGGCTCGGTGTGCCACGTGAGCCTCAGAGTGCCACCTCGCGTCGCCTCGGAAGGCACGTCGAATTCCAGCGATTTCATCGGGTACGGTTTCGGCAAGAACGGATGCACCTCGATCATGCCGTTGGCGACCAACCGAATACGCTGCTCCCCACGCCGAGCCATGTAAACGACGCGCACTTTGTAGCTTGCCTTGGGATCGAGGCCTCCGTACCGCATGGTGAGGGGCGTTTCGTACCGGGTTTGCGCATAGGTCCACCATTCCATGGGGTTTTGGAGGAACCTCGCCGGCCCGTCCGGCCGAATAGCATCCAGCGAACTTCGCCCTATGAGTCCGCCGGAAAACGCTGCCCAACCAGACCGGACCGATTTGTAGCTGCCCGGGTCCTTGTCGTAACCCGGTCCCTCGTCAACCAGGTGCGGTTGCCGCGCAACGTCGCCGAGATCATCGTAGAAACCTCCCGGCCCGGGATTGGTCCGGTTCAAAATCTCGCCAATGGCCTGGAGCCACTCCTGCTCCTTCGCGTACCTGCGCACTTCTGAGAAACGCATGTCGAGCCAAACCCGATTGTTGAGCGGAAAATCCACCGTATCCAGGTTGGCGCCCCGGCTCACCGCGACAGCCTTGTACTTGTCCACGCTGAGCTGCATCCGGATGCTCTGATAGAGCGCTTCGGCGAGTTCGAAGATGCGCGCGCGCAGGTCCTGCGACACCGGTTGTGTCAAAGCCTTGTTCAGGATTCGCTGTGCTTCTTCCAGTGCCAAAAGGGAGCCCAGGCGGCCCGCTTCCCGCGAGCTTCGCCCGGGCCTGCTGCTCGAGGAGAGTTTCGTAGATGAGGCGATGCCGCACGTATGCGTCGTAGTAGGCGCGATACAGAGCCTGCTGAAAGCGCCAGTTCAGAAGCATCTGCGGTGTGGCGGATCTTTCCATTTCCTGGAATTGTTGGAGGGTCGTCTCCACACTGGCGTTGGCCATCAGCGGCCCACGCCAGTTATTCTCGAGCGCCAGTAATCCTTGTGCAAAGCCGTCCTCTATGCGCCAGCCGATGAAATATCGGGCGTAGTCCCGCAGGATCTGGCTGACCACCACGCCGGGATCCCATCCCAGGCCACTCCAGACAAATTTGTTGACGTCGTCGTTCACGCCTTCTGAGTAGGTGATGAAACCCACGCTGTCCGGGCTGGTCAGCCGAAAGATCTTCGCCTCGTCCACGGGCCGCGGGTTGATGGTCTCGCGCGCCTCCGTCACCGCGTAGGCCACGATCCCAGCCGGGGACCGGATACTCGGAGTGGATGCTGTGAGTGATGTCGGGATAGCGCCGGATCGGGTATCGTTTCGGCAGTCTGGCGCGCAATTCCGGCAAGGGGACCCGGACCCAGGGTCCGTAAACGACGCCGTTGAGCCACTGCGGCTCCGTCCTCAGGATGTCCAGGAACTCCTCTAGCCAGGAGGCGTCGAAGTTCTGCGGCGAAACCCACATCTGGGCTTTGGGATGATGGCGGCGGAGTGCCTGGGCCTGCTTCTCGATCAGAGCCATCAAGATCCCAGGCGGCATGTCCCCGGGGTCGCCGCCGGGCACAAATACGGCATCGATACGTGGGAGCTTCCGGAATACTTCGTCCCACTCCTGGGCGGCGGACACGGCCCACTTCGGGTCCTTGTAGTCCCCCGCTAGGACCGGGAACCAGATCCAAACGTCCAGCCCATAGTCCGCCAGGATCCGAGACATTTCAACCATCATTTCCACCTTGGGAAGAGGGAAGTGCGGGCTGTCATCGTCGTCATCCGAGCTGGGCGGAATCAACTCTACCGAATTGACGCCGAATACCGCCATGTCCTTCACGTATTGCTCGAACATCGCCGGCGTCCAGGCATCGTAGGTATTCACCTTGGGGCGATATCCAATCTGGTGGCCGCGGATGCGGTACTTCGGGCACGTCGCCACGCGGATTGTATCGGCGAGCTCCACTCGCTGGCGTTCCATCACCAGGCTTCTGAGCACGCGTCCAATGCCAAATAGCGTGCCGCGCTCGTCGTTGCCCACCACCAACACGGCCTTGTCGACTGTCTGGACGCGATACCCTTCCTGGCCTTCCGCCGCCGGCGCCAGCCGGTCGAGAAGCCCACGCGCAACGGGGCGCAAGGCGGCGGCCTGTCCCACCGCGATAACCGGCCTCGCATCCGCCGGCCACTGGGTCGCAATCGTCCAACGGATCTGAGTGCGCTTCTGGACCTCGTCCAGTAACATGGTCACGGCCTTTTTCTCGGAGGCGGAAAGGCTGCCCGGAGCCAGGACCACGGCTTCCTTGAGGTCAAGAACTCCTCCCGCGGCGGGGCGGAGTGCCAGGCAAGTGGCGAGAAGGAGCGCTGCTTTGATATGTTTCATGGAGATTTCTCCAGGTCTATCTCGGAATGGTTCACTCGCGTCGCCGTGAGTGTATCAGGAAATGTGATATGCCATCCTGAGGTGGCATGCATGGAAAGAGGATTCAGATGAAACTCGCGATCGCGATTGCGTGCATGATGCCGGCGGCCTGTGCCGTGATGCAGGCGGCGACTCCGCCCAAGGTGTTGGAACACATCCTGGTCTACCGGGAAGCGGGGCGTTTCGGCGGTTGGCCCGCCAATCACGGCATCTGGCGCTGGGGCAACGAGATCGTCGTGGGATTCAGCGCCGCGTACGCTCAGAAGAAGCCCGCCGACCGGCACCAGTACAATTCCGGCAAGCCGGAAGAACCGCGGCTGGCTCGCAGCCTGGACGGAGGCAGGACGTGGAGCATCGAGGCGCCGCCCTCGCTGCTTCCGCCCGAACAAGGCGGCGCGGCGGTTAGAGCGCTGAAAGAGCCCATGGACTTCCAGCACCCGGGGTTCGCCATGACCATCCGCTTCACCAGCACCGGACCAGGGCCCTTCGCGTCTGTTCTACTCGACCGATCGTGGCAAGACGTGGGCCGGGCCGTACCAGTTTCCGTTGCTCGGCCAACTCGGGATTGCCGCCCGCACGGACTACGTTATCGACGGCAACCGCGACGCCTTCGTTTTCCTGACCGCCTCGAAAAAGAACGGCCGCAAGGACGGCCTCTGTGCGCCCGCACCACCGACGGCGGACTGAACTGGAAATTGGTTTCCTGGATCGGCGAGGAACCCAAGGATTTCGCCATCATGCCGTCCACGGTTCGCCTGTCGAAAACGGAATTGCTCACCACCGTGCGTTGCAAGGAGGGATCGAAAGACTGGATCGACGCCTATCATTCCAGCGACAACGGCGCGGTCTGGAAATTCCTCAGCCGTCCCGTGCCCTCCACCGGCGGCATGGGCGGAAATCCGCCCAGCCTGATCCACCTGAAAGACGGACGCCTCGCACTCACCTACGGCTACCGCGGCCGCCCTTACGGCATTCGCGCGCGGCTCAGCGACGATCGCGGCAAGACCTGGAGCAGTGAGATCGTGCTGCGCGATGACAGTGCCACCTGGGAGGTGGGCTACACGCGCTCCGTCCAGAGGCCCGACGGCAAGATCGTCACGGTTTATTACTTTGCCGAACATGCGGACACGGAACGCGTAATCCTGGCCACTATCTGGGATCCCGGCGAGCGCTAAGGTTCGCGCTCATCTCTTCTTGATCAGCCAAACCTCGGCTACTTCAGCGCCGCGGCTGCTTCCGCTGGGCGGCGCTTCGCGGTCCCAGGCCAGATTCAATTCGCCGTCGCGCGTGGCTTCCACCGGAACATCGAATTCGACCGGCCGCACCGGCAGGGGTTTCTTCATGTACGGATGGACCTCGTACTTGTCGTCGGCCAGAAGCCGGATGCCCTGCGCCAGGCTTGTGGCCCCTCCGGAATAGACCACGCGCACGCGGTATTGCGCTTCCGGATCCAAGCCCGTGTAGCGCATGCGGACCGGCTCGCGGCGCCCCGACATGACATAGCTCGCCCACGCCAGCGGCCCGTCGTCCCGGGCTTGCACCCAGGCAGGCTCCGCATCGGCTCTCCTCACCAGGTGCGGCTGCTGCGTGAGACTGCCCACATCGTCGTAGAAACCTCCTGGACCGGGATTTTTCCAGTCGATAATTGCCCTGATCTCTTTCAATCGGGCTGCCTCGCTGGGCAGGCCGCGAACTTCGGCGAATCTTGTTTTCAGCCAGACGCGATCGTTCAGCGGCGTGTCCACGGTGTCCAAGGTGGCCGCGCGGCCCTTGCTGTACCCTTTGTACAGGTCCACGCTCAATTGCATGCCGATGCTCTGGAACAGGGCCGCGCCCAACTCGAATACGCGCGAGCGCAGGTCCTGGAAACTGCGGTCGGGTCACGGCCTCATCGAGAACGTCTTCAGCCGCGCGCAGTGCCGCCAGGGACCCGGTGCGTCCAGCCGATTCGAGGTATTCCATGGCGCGGGCTTCCAGGGCCGTTTCCCGGATCAGCCGGTTTCGGACATAAGCGTCGTAATAAGCCCGGTATAGCGCTTGCTGGAACCTCCAGTTCGCCAGCACTCGCGGCGGGGCGGAACGCTCCATGGTTTGGAACTGCCGCAGCGTGACGGGAATGTCCGGATTCGCCAGGATAGGGCCTTTCCAGTTCTTCTCCAGCGCAAGCACGCCCTGGGCGAAGTCATCGGCGTAGGAGTTTCCGATGAAATACCGTCCGTAATCCCTCAAATGGCCAGCACCGGCGTTTCCGGGTCCCATCCCAGGGCACTCCAGATCATCTTGTTGACGTCGTCGTTGGAACCGTCGGAATAAGAGACGAAGCCCACGGAGCCGGCCTCGGTCCTGTGAAAGATCTCCACCTGGGCGGCGGGGCGAGGATTGATGGGCTCGCGCCCGTGCGTGAAGGTCCAAGCCGGATCCCAATCCGGAACCGGATACGAGCAGCGCACCGTGTGCGTAATATCAGGGTAGGTCCGAATGGGGTAACGGCTGGGGACCTTGGCGCGCAGTTCGGCAAGACTCACGCGCACCCCCGGCCCGTGGATCACTCCGTTCAACCACTCCGGTCCGGCTTCAAGAGCGGAGAAAAACTCACCCAACCACTCCTGATCGAAACCCTGCGGCGACACCCACATCTGCGCCTTCGGATGAAAGCGCCGGAGAGATCGGGCCTGTTTCTCCAGAAAGGGCATCAGGTACTTGGGATGGGTGTGTCCAGGGTCGCCACCCGGAACAAAGACGGCGTCGATGCGAGGCAGCTTCTCGAAGACCCGGGCCCAGTCCTTCAACTCGGACTCGACGGTGGCGGGATCTGAATAGTCCTTCGCCAGAGCCGGGAACCAGATCCAGACGTCCATTCCGTACTCGTCGAGAAGGCGCGAACACTCCGCCATCATCTCCAACAGCGGGAGTGGGGAGTGCGGGCTGTCCTTCCAGGCGTTGGCCTGCGGCGGTAGCAGCTCAACAGTGTTGGCGCCGAACACCGCGAGGTCACGGAAGTACTGCTCCCACATGGGGACCGTCCAGGCGTCCACGGAGTTGTTCAGGGTCCGGTTGCCCAACTGGTGGCCCCGGATGGGGTACTTGGGTGCGGTGGTGATTTTCAGGTCCGCCGGAAGCGTGGCGTTGCCCTTGCCCATGCGTAGAGATCGGAGCAGCCTGCCGACGCCGAAAAGCACGCCGCGCGCGTCATTGCCCACAACCAGCGCCGCCGGGCCGCCGCCCTGCCGTTGTACGCGAATCCGGTATCCTTCGGCTCCCGCGGCGGCGGGTTGGGCACGCAGTTCGTCAATGCGGGCACCGGCGACGTTGCGGAGCGAAGCCTCCGTGCCGACCGCGATCACGGGGATATTGGCGCGGCCAGGTGGACGAGATGCGCCAGCGTAGTTGCGTCCGCTTTTCGACCTCCTCGATCAACATCCGGACGGCCTGCTTCTCCGGCCCGCTAAGGGTGGGGGGCGCCACTACGGTCGCGTTGCTGAAATCCACCATGGCGCCGTGAATCGTGCCGGTGGTGAGAATGAGCAGTCCCGACCAGAATCTGAAAGACATGTCCCGATTCTTAGTATCGGTGTCGTTCTTCGTCAATTTTTTCACGTCAACGCCGAGGGCGGATCACCGTTTCCCGGTGCAGCCGGCCAACGCTCAGCGGCGGAATTCACGCCCTGTATGCGCCAACGCTGCTCCTGGACCCGGAGACGGCCGGTCAAGGTGGTGGTAGTCTTTTCGCGCCGCGGGGGTCCAGGCCACTTCGGCCAGCGCCGGAGCCGGGGGAACGCCATGTACTCGAGTTGAAAGGGGGTGCCGATGTATTCCGTCCACAGTTGCCCCTGGGTGCCGAGAATGCGGGCGGCGTCGGCGCGCTCAGGTCGGGCGGGATCGGTTCGTACTGGTAGACCTTCTCGAGCGGCGTAGCCGCCGATGGCCAGGGGTTCTTCGGGGTTCTTCGACTGGTAGTAGTCGAAGTAGGTGCAATGGTGTGGGCCATGACGACGTCGTGACCCGCGCGCGCCGCGGCGATGCCGCCCTGGATTCCGCGCCAGGACATGACGGTCGCGCCGGGTGCCAGGCCGCCTTCCAGGATTTCGTCCCACCCGACCAGGCGCCGGCCGCGGGATGCCAGGAACTGGTCCATGCGCCGGATGAAGTAGCTCTGCAGCTCGTCCTCGTTCTTCAGGCCGAGTTCGCGCATCCGCGCCTGCGCCGCCGCGCTCACCTTCCATTCGTCCTTGCGCACTTCGTCGCCGCCGACGTGGATGAACTTGGACGGAAAGAGTTCCATGACCTCGGCGAGGACGTCCTGAAACACGCGGATGTTGCTTTCGTTCGCGTTCAGCACGTTCAAGGGCAGGGGCTTCAGGACGCCGGCGTCATCGTGGTATCCGGGTTGCCGAGCTCGGGCCACGCCTCGATGGCGGCCTTCGCGTGGCCCGGCATCTCGATCTCGGGCACCACGGTGACATGACGCTCCGCGGCGTAGGCTACGATCTGGCGCAGGTCGTCCTGCGTGTAGTAGTCGCCCTGCAGCCCCACATCACGGCCCTTCCTGTCCCGTCCTCGCGCAGGCGCGCGAGGGCTTTCTTTGCGCGTCCAGTTGGTCAGGCGCGGATACTTGCGGATCTCGATGCGCCAGCCCTGGTCGTCCGTGAGGTGCAGTTGCAGCACGTTCAGCTTGAGGATCGCCATCGAGTCGAGAAAGCGGAACAGATCGGCCTTGGGGAAGAAATGGCGCGCGACGTCGACCAGGGCGCCGCGCCAGGCGAAGCGAGGGGAATCCTCCATGCGCAGGCACGGCACACGCCAGGCGACGCCGGTGCGCACTGTGGGCGAATAGATCTCCGGCGGCAGGAGTTGGAGTAAGGACTGCGTGCCATGGAAAACGCCGGCGGGCTTCGCAGCCCGGATCGTGATGCGGCGTGGCGTTATGTCCAGGACATAGCCTTCGTCGCCGTGGCCGCCCAGCGCGGCGCCGGTCGTGAGGACAATGGCGTTCTTCCGCGCCTTTCCGCCCTCCTGAATCTTGAAGTCAAAACCCGTCGATGCCGCCAGCGTGCGCGAAAGCATCCGTGCGGAAGAGTGGGAAGCAGCGTCGGTGAAGATGACCGTGCCGGGGCCGAGTTGAAAAGAGTCGGTAGTGAGACTCAGCGCCGCCGGAGCCGGGATGACGGCGATGCGCTTCGGTTCGGCTGCGCAGGCCGCAGCCCGTGTGAGCAGAAGTGAGACGAAGACTCCGCCGAACAACCAGTTCATTCGAACGTATCCTCCCCCTTAGGCAGACCCAGTCCTGCCCATAATCTGAAACTCATGTCATGATTCTAGTAATGGTGCTACTCCGCATCAAATGTGTCAAGTATATGCTAGGATTGCAGTCGCAGCTCCGTTGAACGATAATTAAACGGCATGCCCGATCCGCAATCAGGTCTGAACCCGCCGAGAGAAAGAGCAGCAAGAAGAAGGACCCTTATTACCTGCGGGCTGTCGGCAAGGCCGTCGAAGCTCAGGAGATTCTGAAGCGTAGCGCAACTCCGCTCACGCTGAGCGACATGGCCTCGCGCCTCTATCTGACCAAGAGTTCGGCTTTGCGTGTCCTGCACACACTCGAGGTCAGCAGGTATTTGCGGAAAACACGGGACGGGCGCTACGCGACTTGTGAGAACGGGGCGTCCCGGGTTTCCGCCCAGTTCGTTGAGAGACTCATCCAGGTTGCCAATGGGCCGTTGCGCCAGCTTGTGCGCGAGTTCCGGGAGACGGTTGGGTTAGGCGTTCTTTTCGATAATCACATCGAGGTGGTTTCGGTGGTGGAAAGCCCTGAACTGATCCGCCTGGGCAACACGTTGGGCCGCATCTTGCCTCCGCACGCGAGTGCGCTCGGCAAGTGCATCGCCGCCTATCAGAGCGAGGACCGCCGGGAGAGACTGCTGCGGAGCTATGGGATCGTCCGCGTGACGCAGAACACCATCGTTGATGAGGTCAAGCTGAAACAGGAGTTTGAGCGAATCGTCAGCCTGGGCTACTCGATCGACGATCAGGAGAGCGCGATTCACGGGGTCTGTTTTGGCGCACCGATCACCGCGCCAGACGGAGAAGTGGTCGCCGCCATCAGCGTCTCCCCTCCCCTTTCCAGGCTGCTTCAACGTGGCCGTGAGAACCTGATTGCCGCAGTCACGCGCACGGCCCGCACGATTTCCGAAGCGCTCAAGTCCTGATTCCCCTCTCCCGCAAATAAAATGAAACGGTGTTGCGATAATCTTGCAACCGCAGTTTCCCCGATGTATAATGTTGCCTTCAGATCCGCCATGCAGGTTGAAATCTCGTTAAGGGAGGGCGCCATGATGTATTCGCGTTTGGTGAGGATGGCCGCGGTTCTCGCAACGGTGGCCGGGGTAGTGTTTGCACAGGAGTTCCGTGCCAGCATCAGTGGCACGGTCGCCGACCCCACGGGTGCCGCCGTGGTGGGTGCGAAGGTGGTGGTCACGGATGTCCTGAAGAACACGAAGTCCGAGGGCGTGACGAACGGGGTGGGTTCTATTCCGTCCCATTCCTCTTGCCCAGCCGTTACATGATCTCCGTGGAGGCCGCTGGCTTCAAGAAGTTCGTTCGGGAAGATATTGTTTTGGGAGTGAACGACAAACTCGGTTTGGATGTGAGCCTCGAAGTCGGCGCCATGACGAGAGAGCGTGACGGTGACTGGTGAGGCGGCGATCCTGCAAACCGAGACGGCCTCGCGCGGAGGGGTGGTGGAACAGCGCTTGGTGGAGGACATGCCGAACAACGGGCGCAACATGTTCCAGGTTGTATTCACCATGCCGGGTGTCTACAAGCCTTCATTCGCCCAGGGGAACTCCTTCGATATTGGAAGCGGCATCGGCAACGCCAATCCGCAGATCAACGGTTCCAGCCAAGGCACGAATGGCCGGGCGTGGAACACCGAGATGCTGGTGGACGGCCTGGCGGACAATCGCTCCAGCAAGGAAATCGTCAATGTTCCGGCCCTGGAAACCGTACAGGAGATTCAAGTCCTGACAAGCATGTATGACGCCGCGTACGGGCACACCGGCGGCGGCGTGGTTTCTATCATTACGAAGTCCGGAACGAATGCCTATCACGGGGTGCTTTTCGACCGTGTCACCGACAACAAATGGAGAGCAAACACCTGGGTCGAGAACTACTTGTCCCGGACCAAGACCCGCTCCCGGCTGCATAACTACGGCTTCCAGGTGAACGGGCCGGTGATGATCCCGAAACTGTTCAATGGGAAAGACAAGCTGTTCTTCATGCTCTCCTGGGATAAGAGCCCGCGGAATGCCCAGTACTTCCAATATTCCAATTTCCCAACAGCAGCTATGAAGAACCGGGATTTCAGTGGGTTGCGTGGATCGGCCGGCCTCGTCACCATCTATGATCCGACGACGACGCGCCTGGACTCCAGCGGGAAGTACGTGCGGACCCCGTTCACAGGGAACATCATTCCCATAACCCAGGTGGATCCGGTGGGCGCAAAGTTCTTGAGCTACTTCCCCGATCCCAATGTGACCGGCGGGGGGGTCTCGGGAATGGAGCGAGAACTACCTGAACGAGGGAACCCAACAGGACATGACGGCGCAGTGGTCGGGACGGCTGGATTTCCGGCTCAGCGAAAAGCACTCCTTCTTCGGCCGGTTCACGGTAACCGACCAGCATCGCGACGGCGCGTACCGGTTCGGCGCCTTCAGTCCTGCGGAAAACGACCGGGATTTTCGCGGCGATGGCGGCAGGCAGGCCTCCTTCGACTGGACGGCCATGCTGAGCCCGACCACCACCTGGACTCTCCGCGCCGGTTTCGCGCGCTTCGAGGAAACGGCGGGCAGCGCCCGCAGCAAGACTTTCGATCCTATGACACTCGGGTGGCCTTCCTCTCTGGTGAACCAGTTCGCCGGCAAGCATTTTCCCTACGTCGGCTACAGCTTCTACCAGAATATGGGTGCCGACACCGTCGACAGCTTGAACGCATCGAACACGTACACCGTACAGCCGAGTGTCGGCAAGGTCTACCGCAGCCACGTGATGAGGTTCGGTGGCGAAATTCGAGATTACCAACTGAATCAGTTGAACTTTGGACTCCCCAGCGGCCAACTTTCCTTCCCTGCTTCCTGGACGCAGGCAAACCCTTTGCAGGCAGACGCGGTCTCGGGCGACCAGATCGCCTCGCAACTGCTTGGTTGGGGCGGAGGCCAATTCGCCATCCCTATTGCGCCCGCCTATCGCTACAAGTACTGGGTGCTGTTCTTCCAGGATGATTGGAAGGTAACCAGGAAGTTGTCGCTGAACCTGGGACTTCGCTGGGACTACGAGAGCCCGCCCGTGGAGCGCTACGACCGCATGCTGCGCGGCTTCGCGTTCGATCAGGCCAGCCCCATCGCGGCCCAGGTTAAAGTGGCGCCCGGCGTGGAGAACTGCCCCGCCTGCGCCAACCTGATGGGCGGGCCCCTGTTTGCGAACGTGGGTGGGCTGCCCAGAACGGCATTTGATCCCGACCGCAACAACTTTCAGCCGCGAATCGGCGTGGCATACGCGCTGAATTCGAAGACCGTGTTCCGGGGCGGCTATGGACTCTATTACACAGCCCTCAGCGCCTCCGAGGCGGGCGGCAACACGGGCTTCAGCCGGGCCACGCCCATCATCACGTCACAGGACGGGCTGATTCCCAACGTCAAGATCAGCAATCCGCTGGCCGGAGGCTCGCTGCTCCAGCCGGTCGGATCCAGCCAGGGACTGAGCACCAACCTGGGATTGGGGATGGGGCTTAACTACATCCCGCGTGGACTGCCCAAGTCACACATGGTTTCGGCCGGCTTTCAGAGGGAGCTGCCGTTTAGTTTCACGCTGGATGTGTCCTATGTGGGTAATTATTCCACGGGGTTGCCCGTCGGCGTCGGCCTGAACTTTATCCCGGCAAATCAGTTGGGCCAGACCGCCTCCTATTACACGGCGCAGGTGACGAATCCCTTCAAGGGACTGCTGCCCAACAACAGTTCCTTGAACGGCGCGACCGTGACACGCCAGTCGCTCATGTATGCATATCCGCACTTCCCGGTCAGCCTGAGCAATGTATCCATCGGGAAGAACCGGTACGACTCCATGCAATTTCAGGCGCGGCGCAGATTTGGTTCCGGCTTCACGATCCAGGTGAACTACACGATCAGCAAGACGCTGGAGCAGTTGCAGCTCTTGAACGCGCAGGATCTGAACCTAGCCGACTACTCGGCCAGCAGGCTGGACAAGCGGCTGACACCGTTCGACACCCCGCAACGGCTGGCGGTGATTGGGGTCTACGATCTGCCGTTCGGCGAGGGAAGGAAATTCGTCTCCGGCATGCCTTATGCACTGAACCTCTTTTTCGGCGGCTGGACGCTGGGTTGGAATGTCACCCACCAATCCGGATTCCCGATTGATTTCCCGAACGCGGCGCCTCTCCAAGCCAGAAGCGCCAAGCTGCCTGATAACCAGCGTAGCGTCTACAAGTGGTTCGACACGTCCCTGTTCCCGAAAGTGGCCGGGCCGGCGCCTTACACCTTGCGCAACTTCTCAACGCGGTTCCCGGACGTGCGTTTCATGGATCTGGATACCTGGGACCTGAACCTCAGTAAGGACATCCCGATCGTCGAGCGCCTGAGGGGACAGATTCGTGTGAACGCCATCAATGCGTTCAACCACCCGTACCTGACCTCGATGGGGAGCCTGAGTGTTACAGCTTCGAATTTCGGACAGTTGGCGATCAGCCAGGGCAATCCATCCCGGAACATCAACTTCGATTTCCGGCTGTTGTTCTGAGGCTTGTCGACGATAGTCACGGCGATGAACAAGACAAGTGCGTCCTGGCAATGGGTTCTGCTGGCCGCATTGTCCATGTCGCTCGGCTGGCGCGTACGAGGTCAGTTCGGGCATGAGATAGGCGCGGCGATCGCCGGAGCGCTGGGCGCAATGGCGATCGCCGTTTTCTCGGGGCGCGAGGACTGGCGGCGGCGGGTCCATTACTTCGGGCTTCTCGGGGCGCTGGGCTGGGCCTTCGGCGGCAGCATCTCGTACATGAAGGTGATTGGCTACAGCCACTCTTCGGACTCCCCGCACGGTGCTTTACGGATTTGCCGGCATATTTCTGATCGGCTTCCTCTGGGCCGTCATGGGAGGAGCCGGGACCGCGCTACCGGCGGCCTTGGATAGCGAGCGCCTGGCCAGTTTGTTCCCCGCCCTGGCGGCGGTGTTCGGGGCCTGGTTCGTTCAGGACATTGTCGTTGACTGGATCCGCCTCATGCCGGCCTCCGGAGGCGAGCTTGGAGCCCGTGTGGAGAACGCCGGAGGGCTCGCCCGGTTTGACGGCGACTGGCTGCAGGCCACCGTGGCAATTGCGGCGGTGCTCGTGCTGGCGTTGATTCGCAGACGCGTCGACCTGGGCGCTTCGTTGGTCCTTCATCTAGCTGTGGGGTGGTGGCTGGCATTCGCCGGCCTGGTCGTTCTGCTCGGTCTGAGGCTGAATCCGCCGCGGGGCGACAACTGGGCGGGGTGCGTCGGCATTGTCGCCGGTATGTTGGTGTTCTGCCGGCGCCACCGGCTCGGCAGCGTGGCCATGGCCGCTCTGGTTACGGGGTCGCTGGGTGCCACAGGCTTCTGCCTGGGGCAAATGCTCAAGCTGGCGTTCATCTCGACGGAGGCCCAGTGGGGTTGGCACGCCGTCATGGAGTGGATCCACGGCCTGTTCTTCGGGATTGCGCTCGCCCTCGCGATGAGGCAGATGGTGCGGCCGAGGTCCGATTCTCGATCGCCGTGCTCTGCCGGCCTGGACGGGAATCTTCTCGATATTCTTCATCCTTTGGGTGATCCCGTACTTGAACTTCCGCGAGAGTCCCGGGCTGTGGCTGAAGCATCTGAAATCGCTTCCTCAGAACTTGTACGGGATACCTTTGATGGCGGGTTTCACGCCGTCGAAAGGTTTCGTCGGCTGGTTCGAACTGCTCTACCTGGCGTTTGGGATCATCTTGCTGGTGCTGTCGGTCCGGCACTTGCGCCGGGCATTGCCGGTAGTTCCAGAGAGTTGGCTGGGGAAGGGTCAGCTTTTGTACCTGGTGTTCCTTTGGTTTGTCAGCTTCATGAGCTTGAGCCACGACCTGGCCGGTTTGAACTCAGTAGGCTGGGTGATGCACTGGGGCCTCGCGGTCAACGCGCTGGTGTGCACGTATCTGGTGATGTGCGCGCCGGAATCCCACGCCCGCCGGTTTCTCCCCAGCGGTTCTCCTGACCAGGGATGGCTGCGGCGGACCGTTGCGTTAGGATTACTGGCGGCCGTGGGATGCACTTTCGGGGGGTCGGCCCTGAAGCGAGCGCTGTTCGGAGATGCCTTTGCTCCCTACCTCTACATGGACCACATCCGCTTCGGGGCGAACAACACGAACGACAGGAGATGAGCCGTTGGAAGGTCACTATGGCGATGAATAGAACTGTTGCATTCTGGCCATTGATTGTACTGGCAGGCTTATCGATGTCGGTCGGCTGGGGAGTACGCGGGCAGTTCGGGCATGAATACGGGGCGGCGCTGCCGGCGCTCTCGGGGCGATGGCGGTGGCGCTGCTTTCGGGCCGCGAGGACGGCGGCGGCGGGTTGCCTACTTTGCCGTTTTCGGCGCCATCGGGTGGTCCTTCGGCGGCAGTATGTCCGATATGAAGGTGCTCGCCTTCGCCCACTCGCCGGATCCCGCCACGGTCCTTTACGGCTACGCGCAACATCTTCGTGAACAGATCGGCTTCCTGTGCGCGGCGCCGGGTGGGGCCTGGAATGGCGCTGCCGCGCCATCCGAGCCGGGGAAAGCTCACCGAGTTCTTCATCCCCATGTCCGCCGGATTTGGCGGCTGGCTGGCGCGCGACATCGTCGTCGACCTGTTCCGCGAGTCGTTGTGCGGAACTGCGGAAGTTCGCACATGGGCTGGGAATTACGGTCTCCATTATTGCAGCGCTCATTTGTTCGCGCGGTGCGGGCGGAAGATAGACATGGGTAGCTCGCTGGTTCTGCACCTGTGTTTGGGCTGGTGGGTGGGGTTCCCTGCCCGCTGGTGCGAATCTGCGGGCTTCACATGACACCGCCGCGCGATGAACGGCTGGGCCGGATGCTTGGACCGATAGCGGGTTTGCTGGTGTATTGCTGGCGGCACAAATCCTACGGCAGTCGCATTCGCGACCCTCGGGACGGGCTTTCTGGGCGGCATCGGCTTCGCCCTCGGGCAGGCGCTCAAAACGATCAACATCTCGACCGGGGTTCATACTAACTGGCACAGCGTGCTGGAGCAGACACAGGGTCTCCTGCACGGCGTGGCCCTGGGTATCACCATGGCGCTGATCCTGCTGGTGCGCACCCAAGGTTAGCGATGATCTCCTGCTGCGCAGGTGGACTGAGGCATATTCGGTTGTCTTCGTGCTGTGGCTGCTCACCTATTCCTGAACTTCCGGAAAAGTCCGGGTAACTGGCTGGCCTACATCAAGAGCATGCCGGAACAGATGTACGGCATCTACGGCGTCGCGAATTTCCTCCCATCGCGGGGTTTCCTGGGATGGTTTGACCTGGCCTTCCTGGCACTGTTGGTGGCGCTGGTCTGGTTGCTGGTGCTGCACCTCAAGCGAGGGTTGCCGCTGGTGCCCGAGACTTGGCTGGGCAAGGGCCAGTTGTTGTACCTGGCCTTCCTCTGGACCACCACGTTCATCAATTTCGCTGACGTCCTCCCGCGGTTCGCACCCCAGCGGTTGGTCACGGAGTGGTTCATAACCATCAATGCGGCCATCTGCACAGTGCTGATGGTGGCGGCCGCTCAACCGCGCCCGGCGCGCGAGTTGCCGGACCAACCGGAGGGGCCGTATGGTCCCTGGATCCGGCGCGCGATTGCGGCTGGCGTCGCCGGAGCCATTCTGATCTCGTTCGCGGGCTGGGGGTTGAAGCAGGCGCTGTTCGGTGATACTACCGTGCCATATTCTTCCATGCAAATCCGGTTCGGACCGAACAATACGAATGACAAGAAGTGATCGGCTGCTTCCACCCGGTGTCATTGCACCCCGGAAGGTCGGCTTGATAGCCGCCGGCGCGGGCTTCGCCTTTTTGATGGCGCTGCTGGCCGGCCAGAGCTTCACCCTCCCGCCCGGCAAGACTTACGTCAATCGCGCCTTGATGCGTTTCGTGCACATGGAGGCCAGCAATTTCCTGATCGTTCAACCACCCGTTCATGGGGTAGTTGACGCTCAGTCAGGGGTAATCCGCCCCGGAACATCATTTTCGACTTCCGGGTGTTGTTCTCTGGTGTTTTGTGGTTCTTGGAGATAGTTACAGTGATGAACAAAATAGGGGCACTCTGGCCCATCATTTTGCTGACCGGCCTATCGATGTCGATCGGTTGGGGTGTACGCGGGCAGTTCGGTCATGAGTACGGCGCAGCGCTCGCCGGAGCCCTTGGGGCGATGGCGGTGGCGCTGCTTTCGGGCCGGGAGGACTGGCGGCGGCGGGTTGCCTACTTTGCCGTTTTCGGCGCCATCGGGTGGTCCTTCGGCGGCAGTATGTCCTACATGAAGGTGATTGGCTACGCCCACTCGCCGGACCCCGCCACCGTGCTTTACGGCTACGCGAACATCTTTGTGCTCGGCTTTTTGTGGGCGGCGCCGGGAGGAGCCGGAACGGCGCTGCCCGCCTATCTGAGCCGGGAAAAGCTCACCGAGTTCTTCATCCCCATGTCCGCTGTATTTGGCGGCTGGCTGGCGCGCGACATCGTCGTCGACCTGTTCCGCGAGTCGTTGCGCGGGATGTGGTTCGCACATGGGCTGGGAATTACGGTCCCGATCATCGCAGTGCTCATTGTTTGCGCGGTGCGGCGGAAGATAGACATGGGTAGCTCGCTGGTTCTGCACCTGTGTTTGGGCTGGTGGGCGGGGTTCCTGCTGCTGGTGCGCCTCTGCGGGCTTCACATGACGCCACCGCTCGCAGACGGCTGGGCCGGATGCGTGGGACTGATAGCAGGTTTACTGGTGTATTGCTGGCGGCACGTATCTGACCGGAGTTGCATTCGCGACCCTCGGGACGGGCTTTCTGGGCGGCATCGGCTTCGCCCTCGGGCAGGCGCTCAAAACGATCAACATCTCGACCGGGCTTCATACTAACTGGCACAGCGTGCTGGAGCAGACACAGGGTCTCCTGCACGGCGTGGCCCTGGGTATCACCATGGCGCTGATCTTGCGGCGCGCACCCAAGGTTAGCGATGATCCCCCGCTGCGGAGGTGGACCGAGGCATATTCGGTTGTCTTCGTGCTGTGGCTGCTCACCTATCTGAACTTCCGGAAAAGTCCGGATCACTGGCTGGAATACATCAAGAGCATGCCGGAACAGATGTACGGCATCTACGGCGTCGCGAATTTCCTCCCATCGCGGGGCTTCCTGGGATGGTTTGACCTGGCCTTCCTGGCACTGTTGGTGGCGCTGGTCTGGTTGCTGGTGCTGCACCTCAAGCGAGGGTTGCCGCTGGTGCCGCAGACCTGGTTGGGCAAAGGCCAGTTGCTGTACCTGGCTTTCCTCTGGACCACCACGTTCATCAATTTCGCTGACGTCCTCCCGCGGTTCGCACCCCAGCGGTTGGTCACGGAGTGGTTCATAACCATCAATGCGGCGATCTGCACAGTGCTGATGGTGGCGGCCGCTCAACCGCGCCCGGCGCGCGAGTTGCCGGACCAACCGGAGGGGCCGTATGCTCCCTGGATCCGGCGCACCATCGCGGCCGGAGTCGCCGGGGCTATCCTGATTTCGGTCGCTGGCTGGGGGTTGAAGCAGGCGCTGTTCGGCTATAATACCGTTCCAGAGGCCTCCACACAAATCCGGTTCGGACCGAACAATACGAATGACAAGAGGTGATCGGCTGCTTCCACTCCGTGCAATTGCACCCCATAGGGTGGGCCGCGTGTGCTTGGCCTTCATGATCGGACTCCTGGCCGGTCAGAGTTTCGGAGCACCGCCCGGCAAGGCCCATGTCAACAGCATCGGCATGCGTTTCGTGCGCGTAGAGGCGGGTAGTTTCGTGATGGGCGAAACTGCCACGCCGGTGCCGGACGACTTAACCGAGCCTCTCACCTACTTTTCGAGAGCCGCCTTGCAGAAGCGCTTCCCGTTCGGAGATCCGTCGCGATTCAAGATCTGGATTGACCACGCCCGCAGGGGAGATTTCGACGAGCGGCCTTTGCGCCAGGTGCGTATCAGCAGGCCCCTGTTCGTGGGTGTCCTGGAGGTCACCAACGCCCAATACGAGCTGTTCGACCCAACGCACCGGCGCCTGCGCGGCAAGAACGGCTTCTCGAAACAAGATAACGAAGCCGTCATCTTTGTAAGCTGGCACGAGGCCAAAGCGTTTTGCGACTGGTTGTCGAAGAAGGAAGGCCTGCCCTATCGCCTGCCGACCGAGGCCGAGTGGGAATACGCCGCGCGCGCCGGCACCACAACGCTCTACTCCACGGGCAATGCGCTGCCGCCCGAGTTCCACAAGAACGCCAGAAACACCACGTTCGACAAACCGGCCGACATGGTTTCGCTGGAGACCGGAAAGACACCGGCCAACCAGTGGGGCCTGGTTGACATGCACGGCAACGTTGAGGAATGGTGCGGGGATTGGTATGGACCGTACGACCCCGCCGACCGCACGGATCCGGTGGGCCGCGCGGATGGGGACTTCAAAGTAACCCGCGGGGGGAGCCACGGCACTCCGTTGTACTTCCTTCGCTCCGCCAACCGCCTGGGGTTGCCGCCGGATACAAGGACCTTGCTCACTGGATTCCGTGTGGTGATCGGAGAGACGGCGTCAACTAAGCCGTTGCCGGTCCCAGGGCCGCAACTCTTCCAGCGGAACGTGTCACAACGCCCGGCGCCGCCTTCAAATGTGGATCCAGATCAGCCGTACTTCAACGGCCCGCGGAAATTCGTCAAGATCCCAAGGGATTCGCACGGCCCGCTATACTCCCATCACAATCATTTCGCGGCCATCACGGAATGTCCCAACGGCGACTTGCTGGCGAGTTGGTACACCTGTGTGCAGGAGCGCGGGCGTGAGTTGGCCATCGCGGTCTCGCGCCTTCGTCATGGAGCCCAGGAGTGGGAGCCTGCCAGCCTGTTCTGGGATGCTCCGGACCGCAATGACCACTGCCCGGTTCTGTGGCACGACGGCAAGGAGACCATTTACCACTTCAACGGGCTGGGCCTTGCGGCGCTCTGGGCGCCTCTGGCCATCGTGATGCGCACGTCGAAAGACAATGGCGCGACATGGTCGAAGGCCAGCTTCGTGACGCCGGAATTCAGCTTCCGGGGCAGTGTCGTGGAGGCCGTTATCCGGACGCGCGATGGCACCATCGCCATGCCCGCCGACCAGGGGGGAACCCTTTGGATCAGCCGCGATGAAGGGAAAAGCTGGTCCTATCCGGAAGGGAGAATGGCCGGGGTGCATCCCACGGTGGTCGAGTTGAAGGATGGACGGTTGATGGCGCTGGGGCGCGCCGCGCCCATCGATGGATGGATGCCCATGAGCATTTCCGACGACATGGGCAAGTCGTGGAAATACTCCCCCAGCCCGTTTCCTCCCATCGTCGGAGGACAGCGCGCGGTGCTGCTTCGCCTGAAGGAAGGCCCTATCCTGTTCGCGTCGTTCGCCAAGGACGTGCGCCGTTTCGAACCGGATGCCAAGGGGCAGGTGTCCCGCTACGTTACGAACATGTTTGCCGCCGTCAGTTTCGATGAGGGCGAGACCTGGCCCGTGCGGCGTGTGATCAGCGACAACAAACCGGACCACGCCGTATTCACCATGGACCAGGGGCGCGTCCGTATGAGCCCGATCAGATCCGAACCGCTGGGATATCTCACCGTGTGCCAGAGTCAGGATGGCGTGGTTCACCTGTTAAGCAGCATCAACCACTATGCGTTCAATCTGGCATGGCTGAAACAGGGGCAACCGGATATTCCCCTGGAACCTCAACCCGCGGCGCTCTCGTCCAAGCAGGAGCTGGCCCGGGTCTTTCCGTCGAGCCAGTTCAAGGGGAACGTACATTCTGACTGGCACTTCATTCCGGGAGGCGCCGAGCCGCCACGCTGGGCCAACGACAGGACAGGGGACTACGGCCAGCTCGACCCGGACAAGGGCGCGACCATCGAGGCGCGAGTACAAGTATCAGGTGGCGACGGCGGATCCCGGGGATTCGATCTCGAAACCTATGTGATCAGCGGCCCACGCTACCTGAGTCGGTACTGGCTCACCATTACGCCTTCGGCAGTCTACTACTGGTTCGACAACGCTCTGCGCAAGGTCGCCGACGGCCTGGACAACTCGGGCGCCGCGCACACCTACCGCATGGCCATCCTTCCCGACACGGCCGTCCAGGTCTATCGCGACGGCAAGTTGCTTGCCACTATGTCTGCCGAATTGGGCCCCAATCAGGTCCAAGCCGCACGCGGGTCCCACATCCAATGGGGTCTCGGCCGCGCCGGTGTTGTAGCTAAGGTAAGTCACATCGCGTACGATTTGGGTGGAGCATATCGGCCCTAAGCAAAGGAGGCAGAACCAGCGATGACCCGTAGAGACTGGCTGGCTTCGATCGCAGGCAGCGTTCCCGGCCTGGTTCGTGGCGCCGCGCAAACGCCCAACATAGTCCTGATCTTGGCGGATGACCTCGGATATGGAGATCTTGGCTGCTACGGTCAGGAGAGAATCGCCACTCCGCATCTGAACCAACTCTCCGCCGAAGGGATGCGCTTCACCGAGGCATACGCGGGCAGCAGTGTCTGCTCTCCTTCGCGGTGTTGCCTCATGACCGGACTTCATAACGGTCACGGGCGCCTCCGCGACAACCTGCCGCACGGCGTGGCACTGCAACCGGACGACGTCACCATGGCGGAGGTCCTGAAGCGGGCGGGGTATCGAACCGGCCTGTTCGGCAAGTGGCACCTGGGGGACTCCGGCACATTTGGCACGCCGCTACTGCAGGGTTTCGATGAGTTTTTCGGTTACCGCAGTGGAGACCACGCGCACTTCTACTATCCGCAAACGCTCTGGGATGGCGACAGCGAAGTGATCATCGACGCTAACCGGGGTGGTGCCCGAAAAGCCTATTCACCGGACTTGTTCACAAAGCGGGCACTGGAGTTCATGGACCGGAATCAGCGCCGCCCGTTCTTCTTGTACCTGGCAAATATTCTGCCGCACTGGTCGGATTACGATCTGAAGTCCTCCATGTCTCTGGACGTCCCCGGCGACGCCCGTTACGGGAACCAGAACTGGCCCGAGGTGGAGAAGAATTATGCCGCGATGGTCACGCGGTTGGACCGTTACGTGGGCGACGTCATGGCCTCGATTAGAGCGCTGGGCCTGGACGAAAACACCATCGTGTTCTTCACCAGCGATAACGGACCTTCCGCGGAAGCTCTGCACCGGCCGGCGTTTTTCCGCAGCGCGGGCGCCTTTCGAGGCGTGAAACGGGATCTTTACGAGGGCGGCATCCGGGTTCCGCTGCTGGCACGCTGGCCTGGAAAGATCGCCGCCGGCAAGGTGTCCAGCTATGCCTGCGCATTGTACGACCTGTTGCCTACCAGCGCCGAGCTAGTCGGCCTGGCACCACCGAAGAGCATCGACGGGATCTCGATCTTGCCGACGCTGACGGGGAAGCCGCAGCCGCCACACGAGTACTTCTACTGGGACTACGGCCATGTCCGGGAAACCTACAAACAGGCGGTGAGGGTGGGTGAGTGGAAAGGGGTGCGGGTGGGGGCGCGGTCGCCGCTGGAACTTTACCATCTGCGCGAGGATCCGGGCGAGACGCGGAATGTGGCGGCTCAAGCACCGGAAGTGGTCGCGAGATTGGAGAAGGTGATGGCCGCCGCACGCAGGGAATCCCCGGACTATCCCATCCGGGAACTGGGCAGGCCCTGACGCCGCAACACCTGCCAGAAGGAGCGCCGAGCATGAAAACCAACAAGCGAATGATTGGTTCCCTTATTGCCGTGGGGCTTTCGGCAATGACGGCAACTCCCCGGGAGGCCGGAAGCGAGATGCCGGGAAACGCCGCGAATCCGCAAGCGATCAAGGAGGTTGTCGAGGGCAAGCGCAGCGTTGCCAATGCAGCCTGGTGGGGATTCAACGAGGAAGACTCGACCGAGACGTTGCAGGCGGCCATCAAATCCGGCGCTAAACGGGTGGTCGTGCCCAATATGACTAAGGACTGGATCGTGCGTCCGATCCAACTCGCCGGGAACCAGGAACTGATCCTGGAGGACGGTGTGGTGATCACAGCCAAGCGGGGTGAGTACCGCTCTCGAGGGGCCAGCGTTTTCACCGCACAGGATATCTCGAATCTCACCATCCGAGGGTATGGCGCCACTGTGCGCATGCAAAAAGAAGACTACATAGTGGGCGATGTACTGGCTCGTCTGGGTTGGAACCGCTGGTTCGGTCAGTACGAGAAAGCGGAATGGCGAATGACCCTGGCACTTCGTGGTGTGAAGAATGCAAAGGTCTCCGGCCTCACTCTGCGCGACAGCGGCGGCGACGGAATCTACGTCGATGGCGGCAAACAAGAATACTCAAGAAACGTCTCCATCCGCGACGTGCTGTGTGACAACCACTACCGGCAGGGCATCAGCATCATCAGCGTAGACGGGCTTCTGGTCGAAAACAGCGCCTTCAACAATACCTGGGGTACGCCACCGTGCTCGGGCGTGGATATCGAGCCGGATAGTCCGAAGCACCGGGTGCGGGACGTGGTTTTCCGTAACTGCCGGTTTCTGGACAACTACGGCGATGGCATCGAGGTCTTTCTCGCGCATCTCAAGGCTGAATCCGGCGACGTGTCCATACTGTTTGACAATTGCCGGGTGTCGAGCCGGCGCGGAACGGGAATTCGGGTGACGAAAGTGCACGACGACGGCGTGGACGGTCTCATCGAGTTCCGCAACTGCTTGGTGGAGAACACGGAGGGCTTCGGCATCAAGGTGCAGGACAAATCCGCGGCCAGGGCGCGCGTGAAGTTCGTCAACTGCTCGCTGAGGAATACCGCGAACAACCGGATGTACGCGGATGCCTGGACGCCCATCTATATTCAAGCGCGTCAACCGGCTGCGACAAAGAAACCCGGGGGCATCGACTTCGTGGACTGCTTGGTGGAAGACGATCACGACCGTCCGGCAATTATGGCCGGACTGGCCAACGACGTAGTAGCCCTGTTCGACGTAAACGGCAAACTCAAGGTAAGAAACCCGTTCGGTGTGCGGACGGAGCTGGGGAAGAAGCAGGAAGGCATGACGCTGGTGGTGGTGGAGGAGGAGTAGACACGGGGCAAGCCCCGTGTCGTGGAGATTAATATGACGAAAGCCGATGAGTCAAACCAGGCCTTCTTCCTGTGCGCTCTGGCGGCGTTTGCCATGGCCTATGGTTGGGGCTATCGAGGCACGGTCGGGCATGAAGCCGGAGCCATGGTGCCCGGCGCCTTGTTGGGTCTGGTCGTGTGTCTTGGCTCGAACCGCCTGGACTGGCATCGACGCGCAGTGGTTGCGGGCTTGTTCGGGGCCATCGGCTGGGCTTGGGGCGGCTCGCTCAGCTACATGGAGCAGACGTTGTACGCGCTCTCGGACTCGTTTCCCGATGTTCTTTATGGCTACACCATGCTGCTGTTCCTCGGCGCACTGTGGGCGGGTGTCGGGGGCGGCGTGCTGGGGCTGGCTCTCACCGAGCCCCGCTCGGAGCTGCAGCGCCTGATCCGTCCGTTCACCTGGATCTGCGCCGTGTTCCTGGTGGAGTATCTGTACTTCTTCTTTTCCCCGGCGCAGGCCGAGGCCCGTGAGACCTTCACCGTACGTAACTTCCATGGCGGCGATTGGGAGTCTGCCGCGACCACCTTGGTGGTGAGCGGCCTGTACTGGCTGTTGTGCCGGAAAGACCGGAGTGCCACCGCTTTGTTCTTCTGGGGTGCAGTCGCCTGGTGGGTGGGCTACCTTAGCTTCACCAAGTTCGGCGGATTGCGGCTGGCCCCGTTGCATCGCAGCGAGAGCTGGGGTGGCATTCTGGGTGTTCTCGTCGTCTTGATCGTCTACCTTGTGAAACGCCAGAACCGCGCCGCACTGATGCTCTGTCTGTACGGCGTTCTGGGCGGCGGCCTGGCGTTTGCCCTGGCTGTGTTCCTGCGTCACCCGCTGGCCGTGCATTGGGGACCGTTTCAGGGCGCATGGCCACAGTGGCGATTTGCCGAAGTCCACTTCGGCTTTTTCATGGGCCTGGCCATCGCGCTGGGGATCCGCCGCCTGCTCCGCGGCGGGCTCCAACCGCCTGAGGAGGACACGCCGCGCGCACCACTCGATGTGTACGGCGCGTTCTTCATCCTTGTGGTGCTGATCTGGGTGAATTTCCGCCGCCACGCGGCGCCACAACTGGCGGCTTCCGGAACCTCTCCGGCGGCCACGCTGATGAACATTCCATTGTGGGTGTGGTTCTGCTTTGGTGGAGCGCTTGCGACGATGCCGCTGCTCTGGTGCCTCTACCTTTACCTCCGCGGCGACCGGCAGTTGGTGCCGCCATCCTCCTTCGGCAAGGGTGTGGCGGTGACGCTCATGCTGCTGTGGGTGACCGTGGCCGGGTACGCGCATCACGACGCCGGCGGCGTCTTTCACGTTGCCGGAGCGCTCCTGCTCTGGATTCCGGCCGCTGTCGCGTCGATGCTGCTGTTGTCATTCACCCCAAGCGCACAGTGCGCCGCCGTGCCCAGCAATGCGAGCGCAACACCCTCCGATGCGAAGTGGCGAGTCGGCGCCAAGTATTGGCTGCTCTGGGGATTAGCTCCAGTGTTTCTTCTGTCGATCTCCGGGCTGAGTATGGCCATGCAGGACGGACCACTGGCGGGCATGGGGCGGAAGCGCTTCGGGCCCGATGCTTACTGGCGGCAGACCGCGAGGCTCATGGGCACGTGGCGAGCGATCGGGAAGGTGCGGAGAATGGAGGACGCGGAAGTTCGCGCCGATAGCCTGCCCATCTTGAGTCTGGAGTTCGACCAGAATCGCACCGTGACGGTGACCTTGCCCGAGGGCAAGATCGACCCGAGTCATCAATGGTTCCGCAAGAACCAGTACACCTGGTTGCGCTGGCACGGCAAGATCCAAAACCACCCGGAGCGCGCCGAGATCCACCTGGAATTTCGCGACCAGCGCCTTTACCTGGCATGGCCGCCCAACCAGCAAAGTGACGGCTACCTGGTCTTCGAGCGAGTTGAGAAGTGAGTACCCAGCACAAGGAAGATCCCACAGTGTTCATGAATCCGGTCCACGGAGCTGTTGTACAACTTCGACTGCTGATACGAAGACATTACTCTCCGCACGATCCTCTCAAGCGCCTTCAGGCTGTGCCTGTCGGCAAACAAATCTGGGACCGGCCGCGACCAGGTACGGCCAGCTTGAAGGCGAAGGACTGGCGGAATCCCGGTGGCGTGAAGGGGGCGGACGGATTTCGAGGCGACGGAGAAGTGAGAGGCCCCTTCCCCCTGCTGTCTCCTGTCTTCTGTGTTCCGCGCCATCTCCGCGAACACCCCGTTCACAGCACTTATGTGCTTGATTCCATTTCTATTTCTGTCTTTCTGCTAGGGTCCATGGGTTATACTGTGATCGCATTATGAGCACCTCTTCACTCCGACGGATTCGTTCTTCGCGAGCCAACGGCGCCCGTTTACGGGGACCCAAGAGCATCGCCGGCAAACAGCGCTCCTTTCTCAACGCCCTCCGCCACGGCCCGCTTGCCAAACAAGCGGTCCTCTTCGCGGTCCTCTTCAATGAGGCCTCCGCGAACTTCGACTTGATGATTGCCCAGCACATTCAGAGATTCGGCCTCGCCGATGGCGTCGAGCTCGGCATGATCGAGGAAATGGACCCGCCTTCTCCACCCTCGCCGCCTCCCCCCAAGTGGCCCCTTTACGCCTCTATGAGGCCCGCCTCCACCGTATGTATCAGCGCGCCATGAACACCTTTCTTTTGGTCCATAAAACAAAATTACCAAACGAACCCAGTTTTCCTTCCGGACACTCCGGCATGCCGGATTTGCCGCCCTGGAGCCGTCCCTGGAAGTCGTGTCCAGTGCCACGCGCGCGGCTGTGTTACAATCCACCCTCGAACCTGAGCCATGAGTAGCAACCGCCGAAGTTTCCTTTCCCGACTGCCGGTGTTGGGCGCGGCCCCGGCCGCGGCCAGCGCCACGCCGCCATCCCGCTCGCTGGTGGACCGATTGTTTGCCACCTTCGACGCGCTCGAAATCGTCGACACGCACGAGCACACGGCGCTCGAGCGGAAGCGTCTGTCGGAGACGACGGACTTCTTCACGCTCGCCGGACACTACCTGATGGGCGATGTGGTGAGTTCCGGCCTCCCCAAGTCCGCCCAGGACGTGGTGAACGACCGGAATGCAACGGCCGCCGCGCGCTGGCGCGCCTTCGAGCCGTGGTGGCGCCACTGCCGGTTTACGGGCTACGGTCAGGCGTTGCGCATCACCATTCAAGATCTCTACGGTGTGGAGGAGATCTCCGCCGCCACGCTCCCCACCATCAACGAGCGCATCGCCGCGCGCAACCGGCCGGGACTCTATCGCTGGGTCTTCAAGGAGCGCGCCCGCATCCGCCGCGCTATCGTCGACGACAACTACAACGCCGCGCCCATGAAACTGGATCCTGAGTTCTTCGTCCCGGCGCGTAAGTTCGATCGCTTCGTCACGCCGCCGACGCGCCGCGCGGTGGAAGAACTCGAGTCCCTCACCGGCGTGAGCATCGCCAATCTCAACGGCCTCAAGCAGGCCATGGAGAAGAGCTTCGCGCAAAGCGTCGCGGTGGGCATGGCGGCGGTGAAGTCCACCATCGCGTACAACCGGGAACTGCATTTCCGCGAGGTGAGCGAAGCCGACGCGGCGCGCGATTTCGAGAGCGTCATGAAGGGCGACCGCGTGTTGCCGGAGGGCTTCCGGCGTTTGCGCGAGAGGCCCTTCCGCAATCTCGAAGACCACATGTTCCATCACGTAATCCGGTTGGCCGAAGCGCACAACTATCCCGTGCAGCTGCACACCGGCCTCCACGCCGGACCGAACTTCATCACGAACTCGCGCCCCACGCATCTCACCAATCTCTTCATGCTTTATCCGAAGGTGAAGTTCGACCTGTTTCACATCGGCTATCCATACCAGTCCGAACTGGCCGTGCTGGCCAAGATGTTCCCCAACGTCTACGTGGATTTCTGCTGGGCACACATCATCGCGCCCGGTGTGAGCCGCCGGGCTCTGCACGAATTTCTCGAAACCGTTCCACTCAACAAGATCATGGGCTTCGGCGGCGACTACAATTTCGCCGAGTTGAGTTACGGCCACGCCAAGATGGCGCGCCGCAACATCGCGCAGGTGCTCGCCGAAAACGTCGAGGCCGGCACGCACACCGAGAGACGACGCCGTCGAGATCGGCCGCATGCTGCTTTGCGACAATCCTCTTTCTCTATTCCCGTTGGCGAGGTAACACATGGGCATGGCACGCTGGCGCTGGTCGATTCCGGTGGCCGTTTCGCTGCTCGCATTGGCCGGTTGCGGCTCGAGCCCGCGTCTGGATTGCTGGATGGTCGATTCGCTCGAGAAGATCTTCCCCGACGACGCGGCCGGAAGGCACGAGGCGGACGGCGAGCCCCGCTTGATCGCGCGCAACGGACACGCCAGCTTGCAGATCGCGCTGCGCTCGAACGAGGGCGTCGCCGCGCTCGGCGTCACGGTCGAGGCGCCGGAGTTCCAGGGCGCGCGTCTGCCGGTGGAGATTCGCCGCGTGGGTTACGTGCCGGTGGGGTCGAATCCCAACAATACACCGCCGGACGAAGTGGTTCGACCCGCGCCGTCGCTCTTCCCCGATCCGCTATTCGAGGACTTCCCGCTTAATCTGCCGGCGCGCGAAACGAACGCTATCTGGCTCACGGTTTCCTGCCCCGCCGGCGCGCGCCCCGGCGATTATCGCGGCGAGGCGCGTTTCGCTCAGAACGGCACGCAACTGGCGAAGAAGAGTTTTACGGTGCGGGTGATGAGCGCCACCGTACCCGCGCGGCAAACCCTGCGGGTGACCAACTGGTTCAACCTGGATCGGGGCATGCTCCGCCAGCACTATCCATCGCTCGATCGCGATCCGGAGAACTACTGGCGCTTGCTCGAGAACATCGGCCGCGTGCTGGCGGCGCATCGGCAAAACGTCATTCTCACACCGGTCACGTCGCTCACCGACATGGTGCCGCGCGGAGGCGCCATCGAATACCGCTTCGACCGGCTGGACCGTTGGGTGGAGACCTTCGAACGTGCGGGCGTACTCGGCACCATCGAAGGCGGGCACTTGCTGGGCAGGGCCTCCGGTTACGACACGGAACTGGTGGTGCCGGCGCCGGTGCTTGAGCAAGGCAAGGTGGTGTGGAAGAACCTGCCGCCGGAGGACGCGCGCGGCGAGCGCTTTCTCAATTCGTATCTCTCAGCGCTCTACAAGCACCTGCAGGAGAAGAACTGGACCGGCCGTTACCTGCAGCACATTCACGATGAACCGCACGGCGCCGAGTCGGCTTCCTATCAGCGCTACGGCCGCATCATCCGCCGCAACCTTCCCGGCATTCCCACCATCGACGCGATTTCGCTGGATGAGGACGTGCGCTTTTTCGACGTCACCGATATCTGGGTGACCATCCTGGGCAGCTTCGACCATAAGATGGACGTACTCGGCCGGCACATCGCGCGCGGCGGCCAGGCGTGGTTCTACACGTGCGTCTATCCGCAGGGCCGCTATCTGAACCGCTTCATCGATCAGCCCCTGGTCAAGGCGCGCCTGCTGCACTGGTTCAACTATCGCCATAACCTGGCGGGCTTCCTGCATTGGGGCGGCAACTTCTGGGGGCCGCGCCCATTCGAGAACGTGCAGAGAGTGATTAACGACAACCACACGCTGCTGCCGGCCGGCGACAACGCCGTGGTGTATCCGGCGCCCGCGGCGAACACCGTGCTGAGCAGCGTGCGCCTGGAAGCCATGCGCGAGGGCATCGAGGACTACGAGTTGCTGCGCGCGCTGGGCGCGCGCGACGCGGCCCGCGCCCAGGCCTTGGCCGAAAAGGCCATTCCTCACGTCAACGACTACGTGCGGGACCCCCGCGAATTCCGCCAACTCGAACGCCGTCTTCTGGAGGCATTCTGATGCGCTACCGGATCTTCTGCACTCTTCTGCTGGTCTGGTTCGCCTCCAGTTGCCGCCGCACGAAACCTGTCGAAGCGTGGTGGGTGGATTCGCTGGTCAAAGTGTTTCCGGACGATTCCGTGGGGAGCCACGCGCTGGGCCAGCCGGCGTTCGCCGCCGCGCGGCGGGCCAACCTCAGCCTGCAGTTGGCGCTCCGATCGCCCCTCGGCATCGGCGATCTGTATGTCGATGCGCTGCCGCTTTCCGGGCCGGGAATGCCCATCGACCGCATCCAGGTCCGCCGGGTGGAATACGTCGTGGCGACCACCAACACGCCTGGCGCGTCGCGCAACGCGGTGCTGCGCCAAGCCCCGGCCTGGTTTCCAGACGCCCTGGTCACGGGATTCCCCATGACGGTGGAAAAGAACCGGACGCGCGCGGTGTGGATCACCGTCTCCGTCGCCGCGGATCAGAGCATCGGCCATTACGCCGGCGTGCTGCGCCTGCGCCAGGGACTCGAGGAACTGATCCGCATCCCGTACACTCTGGATGTGACCGAGGCCGCCGTGCCCGCGGAAATTCCCTTCGAGGTCTCCCATCGCTTCATTTTGAACGAGGCCTATAGCCAGCAGTTCTACCGCACTGCGCGGTTCTCCAGTCAATGGTGGGTGATGGCCGGAAACCTTTCACGATTCCTGGCCGGCTATCATCAGACTTCCATACCGGCCGATCCCATGGAACTGGTGGTCGCCGGAGCGAGCGGCGCAGAGATGCGCTATGACTTTTCCAATTACGTCCGCTTCGTGCGCCTGTTCGAGTCTGCCGGTGTGCGCGGATCTCTGGATGGGGGGCAGTTGCTCGGCCGCGGCGCTGCGCGCGGGCGATCCGCTGACCATGCGCATCTGGGCGGTGGAAGACGGCCGCGCGGTCCGAGCGGCGCGTCGTCATCAACGACGCGCGCGTGCCGGCGTTCCTGGCGGGCTTCTACGGATCGCTACGGCAGGCGCTGGCCGAACAGGGCTGGGAAAACCGCTACGCGCAAGGATTGCTGGATGCGCCCGGCACGCGGGAAGTCCAAGACTGCGCTCGCATGGCGGCCGCGATCCGGCGCCTGATGCCCGGCGCGCGGATGGTGGATTGGCCGCCGCGCGGCCGCCAGACGGGCGCATTTCTCGATCACCCGCTGATCGAGACGCGCATCCTCGGATGGATCGACTTCCAGCAGGGCCTCCGCGGCCGCTTACGCTGGGAGGGGAACCGCTGGAGCCCCGACCCGTTCAAAGACACGCAACCCGTCCTCGACGGCGAATCCGGTTTCCCGCCTCCGGGCGCGGCCCACCTCACTTACCCGAACCGCGAGGGCCGCACCTTCTACTCTTCCATCCGGCTCGAACAGATGCGCGAGTCCATCGAGGACTACGCGCTGCTAATGGAATTGAGCCGGAAGGACCCCGCGAAAGCCCGGGACCTGGCCACCCGCATGGCTGGCCCCACCACCGGGCAAGTCGGTGAGCCGGCGGCGTTTCGCCTGATCCTGCGGGAATTGCTCGACTCGTTTTAGGCCCAATACTGTTCACTTGCCGCGAAGGTTGCCACTGGCACGGATTTGTAGGGCGGTCCCCCTGGACCGCGCCGGACCCCTAGGTCCGGCCGCTGCCGGCGAACTGGGAGGGCCGACGAGGGCGTCGACCCGCGGACCTGGGGTCCGCCCCGCGAAGACTAAGTGAACAGTATTGGTTTTAGGCCCGGGGGAGTTTCAGCCGCTCTTGCGCTTCGCCTTGGCCGCCATCTGCTGGGAAGCGGGCGGCTTCTTGGGAACCTGACGGCGCAGGAGCCGGCTGACCGAACGCACCATGTGAGTCACTTCGTGCGAGCTCTTCTGTATGACCACGTCGGCGCCCGTGTTGGACTCGTTCAATCCCAGCGGCTCGGCGAAGCCGGAAATCAGAATGACGGGGATCTCTTTGTTCTGCTTGCGCACCCGTTCGATAAGCTCGATGCCGTTCATGCGGGGCATTTTATAATCGGTGATCACAAGATCGAAGGTCTCACGGCTGAAACACTCCAACCCCTCGTGCCCGCTGACAGCGGTGGTCACCTTATAGCCGAACTCCTCCAGTACCGATTTCCGCGCGGCCAAGCCGGCCTGATTGTCGTCCACCAACAAAATGCGCGCCACTGGAACGGAACTGGAAGAGGATGATGGCTTCATGAAGACTATCGAAAGGTAACAAAGCTGAAATTGAACTGTCAATCGTTTTGTATCGAGTTGAAAAGCGGAAAGATTGAATTCTTGACTTTCGCGATTCGTGTTGTTCCGGAAGCGCGCCATCGTCGATGGGGCACGAAAAGTGGCGCGTGCGGAAACGTCACTCGACTTCTCGCGGGGCCGTGTAGCCGCCCTTGGCGATGATGGTGTACTTGATGGGCTTCTTCTTCTCGTTGATAATGCGCAACGGTTCGTTGGTGGCGGGGTTCACCAGTTCCACCTTGATTTTGCGGAACTTGCCGTCGCGAGCCTGGTTGGTGGGCTGATAAGCCAGGGAGTACTGATTCCGCAGCGAGTTGGCGATGGCGCGGAATATGCTCGGGAACTCGCCGTAGAAGCGCGGGAAGAACGACATGCCGCCCGTCTCTCTGGCGAACACGCGCATCTGATTGTCCGCCTGCAGGAAGTCCATGCGCTGGATGGCGCCCATCGCGCCGCGCGCGTCGTAGTAGTCCCGGAGAGCTTGCATTATGCCAACCGCGTAGATGGGCACCGCGGCCTCCTGCAAAATCTTACGGGTCTTGTCGAAGGTGATCTTGCTGAAGGTGTCCACGCCGGACGAGATCAGCACGATGGCCTTGCGGCCTTCGATGTCCTTCATGCGATCCGCGGAATCGGTCACCGCGTCATACAGGTTCGATTCCGAATAGGCCGCGAACTGCAACCGCCGCATGGCCTCATAGGCGGCGCGTTTGTCCGTCGAGAAATCCGACAGGATCTCCGGGCGCAGGTCGTAAGCCACTACGGCCACATAGTCTTCGGGCCGCAACGATTCCAGGAAGCCGTACGCCGCGGTCAAGGTTTGATACCAGCTCTCGGTCCAGTAGCTCTGGAAGAGGTTGCTGAACTCGATGACCAGGCAAATGGTCATGGGGGCTTCACCCAAACCGAAGTTGCTGATCTGCTGCGGCACGCCGTCTTCGAGAACGCGAAAATTGCCGCGCGGGATGCCCGGAATGAAGCGGCCCTGGTTGTCGAGCACGGCCACTTCAACGCTCACCGCGTTGACGTCGCTGCGGAACGTCGGGACGCCATCGGGCAATGCCGGCCGGTCCTTCTTGGACAGCTTGGAGGGAATCTTGGCCGGTTCGGCATCGGCCTCGCCGGCTTTCTTGCGCGGGCGCGCGACGGTTTCGCTACCCTCCTTGCGCGGTCCTTCCTGCGCACTTGTTACCGGCGGCCACGCCAGGAGCGCGGCGGCCAGAAGGAGAGCCAAACGTGTCGTGATCATCGAGAGTCCCTCATGCCCAAATATAACACCCCCTCTAGACGCACGAGGTGGCCGGCGTGTTACGTGAACGGACTCAGTTCAGGCGGCCGTTGCCGCCGCGGTGCTTGTGCATGTACCGCTGGAAGCGGCTCTTGGCGCGGCGGAACTTCCACGCTTCGTAAGCGCGGATGAAGCCCGCCACCGGATCCAGCCCGTAGCGGCCGTGTTTGAGGTAGATGTAGCCCACCAGCAACCCGCCCAGGTGCGCCACGTGGCTGACGCCGCTGTCGCTGGCGCCGATCGAACTGAGAAACTCGATGACGCCCAGGATCATGACGAAATACTTGGCTTTGATGGGGAACAGAAAGCTGAACAGGACCGTCCGATCCGCATAGAGCATCCCATACGCCAGCAGCAAACCGTAGATGGCGCCGGAACTGCCGATGGTGCGCGCCCACAGGCTGCCCGCGATCCAGTTGGCCAACACCACGCACACGCCCGCCCCGATGCCGCACAGAAAGTAGTAGCGCAAGAAGCGCCGCGTGCCCCAGTCACGCTCCAGCTCCGCGCCGAACATCCACAGTGTCAGCATGTTAAACAGAATGTGCGAGAACCCGTAAGGATCGTGCAGGAACATGTAAGTCCCCAGTTGCCAGAACGCCAGAAAGTGAATCACGGCTCCCGGCACCAGGGCGAAATATTGGAAGACGTCGCCGAAATCGAAGCGGACGGCGATGAAATAGAGGATAAACAGAGCTATATTTACGATGAGCAGCCACTTGACGCCCGGTGGAAAATAGCCCGACGAAAAGTAACCCGTGGTTCGATTTCTGGCAGGATAGGGCATTCCAGAGTGCGCTTCTAGTTCAACATAACATGCGCGCCAAGACGCCGCGCCGTCGCGCTCTTATTCCGCGGTCGTACCGCTACGCCCGTAACGGATCAACAGGGTGGCGCCGGATTGCAGGATCGCGGCCACGGCCACCCAAACCTGCCAGTGCGAGAAAAGTCCATCGACGATGGCGAACTGTCCCATCAAGTTGAGATCCGCTCCCAGTCTCCAAACCCCCAACCCGGCGGCCATCACGGCCAACGGTGTGAGCAGACTCCCCAAGGCGAGCGCGAGCTGCCGATCCATGCCCCGTTTTCTCCGGATCGTTGGGCCGCGCCGCAAACGTATCCGAATCAACATCGCTTCCCACCAACTTTCACTCTACCAGCAATTGCGATACATTGTCTGAAAGCAGCACTTATTCGAAGGGAGAGACTATGCGAAAGATTCAAACTGCCGTGATCGGCGCTGGATTCATGGGCAAGGTGCACGCCGAAGGCATTCGCCGGCAGCCGAACGTGGAGATCGCCGCCGTCTGCGGCATCGACGCCAAGGAAGGCGCCGCGTTTGGCGAGGCCGTGGGTGTCGAGCGCACCAGCGGCGACTGGAAAGAGATCGTGGCCGATCCGCGGATTGAAGCCCTGCACATCTGCACGCCCAACAATCTGCACTACCCGATTGCCAAGGCCGCCATGCTGGCCGGCAAGCACGTGCTCTGCGAAAAGCCCCTCACCAACACGCTCCAGGAGGCCCAGGAACTCGTCGAGATCGCCAGGAAGCAGAAGGTTGCCAACTGCACCAACCACAACCTGCGCTGCTATCCGGCCGTGCAGCAGATGCGCCGCATGGTGGAAGCCGGCGAGTTGGGCGACATCCTGGTCGTGCAAGGCACCTATTCACAGGACTGGCTGCTCTATGAGACGGACTGGAACTGGCGCATCGTTTCCAAGGAAGGCGGCGCGCTGCGCTGCATGGGCGACATCGGCTCGCACTGGATGGACATGGTCCAGCACATCACTGGCCAGCGCATCACTTCGCTTTGCGCCGACCTGCAGACGTTCCTGAAGACGCGCAAGAAGCCCAAGACCGGGGCGCTGCAAGCCTTCGAGAGCAAGATGGCGAAGGTCGACGACCGCGAGGAAGTGGCCATCGATACCGACGATTACGGTGCCGTGCTGCTGCACCTGGGCGAGCGCACCCGCGGCGCGTTCACGGTTAGCCAGATGTCGGCCGGCTGCAAGAACCGCCTGCAGATGGAAATCTTCGGCACCAAGTGTGGCGTGAGTTGGAACCAGGAATCCCCCGATCAGGTCTGGATCGGCCACCGCGACAGTCCCAACGGCCTTTTCGTGAAAGACCCGGCGTTGATGCTGCCCGCGGCGCGTACCTACGCCGACCTGCCGGGCGGACACTCGGAAGGTTACGACGACGCGCACAAGATGATGTATCGCCGCTTCTACCGCACCGTGGCCGACCGCTCCGCCCCGGTCGAGTATCCGACCTTCGCCGACGGCCTGCGCGGTATGTACCTGCTCGGCAAGGTGCTCGAGAGCGCGCAGAAGAGCGCCTGGGTCTCCACCGAGGAGATCTGATCGCGGTTCCGCCTAGGCGGCGCTGGTTCCGCTTTCCCCTGGCGGCCGCGGCGGGGCTTCCACCGGATGCCAATTGCCGCGGCCGCACATGTTTTGACAGGACGGAAATTCCTGGCCCTCGGTGAAACGGGCCGGCGTTTTGCACACCGTGCACCAATACACGCCGGTCTTCTCGACTTTGGCTCCGGGTTTGTAATTCATACTCTCCTCAGATTCTCCTGATCACCTTTTGCCCACCAGCATCGCGGCCAACTCCCGCATGTCATCCACGCGGATGTCCGGCGGCGCTTCGTCCAGCGTCTCCGGTTGAAATCCATAGGTGACGCCGCAGGCGAGGATGCCGGCGTTGCGTGCCGTGCGAATATCCACGTCGCTGTCTCCCACCATCATGGCGCGTTCGGGTGCCGTGGTGAATTCTTCCAGCAGCTTGCATACGCCCACCGGATCCGGCTTCTTTTGCGCAAAACTATTGCCGCCGTACACGCGCAGGAAGTGGCTGCCCAAGCCCAGGCCTTCCACCAGAAGTTGGCTGAAACGCACGGGTTTGTTCGTGAGCACGCTCAACTGAACGCCCCCGGCGAGCAACTCGTCCAGCGCTTCGCGCACGCCCGGGTAAAGCGTGGTGTGATCCAGCATGTGGTCTTTGTAGTAAGCCAGGAAATAATGGAGCGCCGTCTGCACGTCGGCTTCGGGCGCCTCCGGCCCCATGGCGCGGCGCATCAACACGGGGGCGCCGTTGCCCACGTAAGAATACACGCGCTCATTCTCGATGGGCGCAAGACCCATGTGGCGCCGCGCGGCGTTGACCGCCTGCGCCAGGTCTTCCTTGGAATCAATCAGCGTGCCGTCGAGATCGAAAATCAGCAGGTCGATACAGCCGGGTTGAATCAAAATGCCTAGGCTCCCTCGGGGGAAATGCTCTGGGTACCCTTCTTCAGTGTATCGGACCAGATCTGCTTCACTTTCTCGTAGCCCTGGCGCACGCCGTCCCGCAACTCGCGCGGCGCGAGCGCCGCCATAACGCGTGCCGCGTCCATGGCATACGGAGCGATGCGCGAACCCACCACCGAGCGGGGTGGAGGTGCGGGCGCGAAGGCCAGCAACGCCATCACGACCACAGCCGCGACCAACGCGCCGCGCACCAGGCCGAACACGCCGCCGAGCAAACGGTCGAGCCACGACAGTCCCACCCACTTGAACAGCATGGCTAGCAAACGGCCCAGCAGACCGCCCAGAATCATGGTTCCCGAGGAAAACCAGAAAGAATCCGATGAAGTTGGCGATGCCGCGCGAGCTGACGTAGGGGATCAGAAACGAGCCCGCCGTGCCGTAGAACCACAATCCTCCCAACAGGCCGAGGAGGCAGGCGGCGAAGCCCACCACGGTGCGCGCGAGTCCTTTCGCGAAACCCACCGCCACGGAGACCGCCAGGATGATTGCGAAGACGATATCCAGCCAGTTCACAGATCCTTCCCGGTGAGTACCCGGTAGGCCTCCTTGTACTTGTCGCTGGTTCGGGCGGCGACATCGTCCGGCAGGGGGGGCGCGGGCGGTTGTTTGTTCCAGCGGATCGATTCGAGGTAATCGCGCACGTACTGCTTGTCGTAGGAGGGTTGCGCGCCGCCGGGCGCATAGCTCGCCAGCGGCCAGAAACGCGAGGAATCCGGCGTCAGCACCTCGTCGGCCAAGATGAGTTCGCCGTCCACGAAGCCGAATTCAAACTTGGTGTCGGCGATGATGATGCCGCGCGTCAGGGCGTACTCCGCCGCGCGCGTGTAGATGGCCAGCGTGAGATCGCGCAACTTCGTGGCGGTTTCAACGCCCACCGTGCCGGCGGCTTGTTCCATCGAAATGTTCTCGTCGTGGCCGGCCTGCGCCTTGGTGGATGGCGTGAAGATGGGCGCGGGCAGCTTGTCGCTTTCCTGGAGGCCGGCTGGCAGCGCCACGCCGCATACGCTCTGGCTCTTTTGATATTCCTTCCAGCCGGACCCCGACAGATAGCCGCGCGCGACGCACTCGACCTCGAGCATCCGGGCGCGCTTCACCAGCATCGAACGGCCTTCGAGTTGATCGCGGTAGCGCGGCAGCGGATCGGGATACTCGTCCACGTTGGCCGTCAGGAAATGATGGGGTGTCAACTGGCCGAGAAATTCGAACCAGAACACGCTCAGTTGGGTCAGCACGCGGCCCTTGTCGGGGATGCCTGTGGGCAGAATGTAGTCGAACGCCGAAATGCGATCCGTAGCGACGATCAGAGTCTTGTCGCCGATCTCATACACGTCCCTAACCTTGCCCCGGGCGCGCCGTGTGACACCCGGCAAATCGGTTTCGAGAATGATCCTGGATGGTTGAGGCATAGTGAAATCCGCGTGCGCGTTATCTGTCTATGTTAGCGCGGCGGCGCAAAAAGGGGACAGACGCAATTTTCGCGCGTGGCGGCGTTGATTCATTACCGCAAGTGCTCGATGGCGGAAAATGCGTCTGTCCCCTTTTTGCTCACTCTTCGATGGGGCGCATCTCGCCCATCATGCGGTACACGAAGAACAACGATATCAGGTGCAGAACGCCCATCAGCAGGAAGACCGGTTTGTAGCCGAAATGCGCGATGACGAAACCTGGCACTAATGCCGAGATGATCACACCGCCCAGGCCGCCGGCGCAGCCGCCGATGCCGGTGACCGAGGCGACGGCACGCTTGGGGAAGACGTCGGTCGTGGTCGTGTAGAGATTCGCGGACCACGCCTGGTGTCCCGCCGTGGCCAAACTGATCAGCAGCACCACCAGCACGGCGTTCGGCACCACCACGGCCGTGGCGGCTATCGGCATCACGATCGCGGCGCAAGCCATGCTGACCTTGCGGGCGCGAGCGTGTGTCCAGCCGATGCGGATAAAGTGCCCCGACATCCAGCCGCCCGACCACGCTGCCGAAATCCGCCATCAGATAGATGACCGGCAAGGCCCAGGCGATCTCCGTCAAGTTGAACTTCCGCACGTCGTAAAGATACGGTGGCAGCCAGAACAGGTAGAACCACCACACCGGATCGGTGAGGAACTTGGCCAGCGCGAAGGCGAACGTCTGCTTGTAGCGCAGCACGGCGCTCCAGCTCATAGTGGTCTGGGTCGAGGTCTCGGGACCGTCGCTGTGAATGTAGTCGAGCTCGGCGCGGTTCACACGCGGATGCATCTCCGGCAAGCGGTAAAGCAGCAGCCACAAGAACAGCCAGAAGAATCCAAGACCGCCGGTGATGGCGAAGCAGGCGCGCCAGCCATAGTGAGAATTCATCCACACAAAAAGCGCCGGGCCGACCATGGACGCCACGTTGGTCCCGGCGTTCAACAAACCGATGGCCAGCGCGCGATCCTTCTTGGGGAACCACTCGGTCACGGCCTTGATGGCGGCCGGGAAGTTGCCCGACTCGCCGAGCCCCAGCATGGCGCGCCAGAATCCCAAAGAGACGGTTGTACGCACCAGCGCGTGCAACATGGCTGCCGCGGACCAGAAGGCGATGGCGACGCCGTAGCCCAACCGTGTGCCGTAGCGGTCGATCAACCGCCCCATGAACAGGAACCCAATGGTGTAGGCCAACTGGAAAGCGCCGGTCACGTAGCCGTACTGCTCGGTGGTGATGTGCAGATCCTTGCGGATGACGGGGATCAACACGCTGAGTACGATGCGGTCCAAATAGTTGATGGTGGTGATGAAGAACAGGAGCGTCAGAATCCACCAACGCGTTCGGGTCATGGCGGGCATGGATATCCCGCGATTATAGTGGATTGGTGAAGAAAGCCGTCGTACTCGCCGCCGGGCGCGGCACGCGCATGAAGCAATTGACCGGCGATCGCCCGAAACCCATGCTCCCGATTGGCGGCAAACCGATCCTCGAACACGTGCTCGACCGGCTGCGCGCGGCCGGCTTCACGGAAGCGCTCATCGTCACGGGCTACCACGGCGAGATGATCGAGGCGCATTTTCGCGACTACCCGATGCAGCTTGGTCTACCGCGTGCAAGAGACGCTGGACGGCACCGGCGGCGCGGCTCGACTGGCTCGCGATTTCGCGGGCGGCGACGACTTTCTGCTCACCTTCGGCGACATTCTGGTGAGCGCGGAAGATTACGCTGGCATCGCCGCGCGCCTGGAATCCGACGCGCAAACCGAAGCCGTGGCGGGTGTGAAATGGGTGGACGATCCGTGGCAAGGCGCGGCCGTTTACGAGCAAGACGGCATGATCTCGCGGATGGTGGAAAAGCCGCCGCCAGGAACCTCCACCACGCACTGGAACAGCGCGGGCCTGTATGCCTTCCGCGCCTCCATTTTCGACCAGCTCGCCTCCATCCCCAAGTCGCCGCGCGGAGAGTATGAGCTGCCCGCGGCCGTCGAGCGGTTGCTGGCCCGCGGCGCGCGCGTGCGCATTCACGCCATCGAAGGAGCCTGGCGCGACGTCGGCCGTCCCGAGGATCTTCCGGAAGCCGAAAAGCTGCTCTGACGATAAACTAAGAAAACCTCTTGACCTGTCTAGAACTGTAGGGTTGATAGTTGGAACTGGCCCCATGTTTACCGTGACCAAACTCGCGCGGCGGTGCTCGCTTAGCCGCGGCACGCTGCTGTATTACGAGTCCATCGGATTGCTGAAACCTCCTTCGCGCACCGCGGGCAATTACCGCGCTTACGGCGGGAAGGACCTCCAGCGGCTCGAGCGGATCTGCATTTATCGCAAGGCCGGCTTGAAGCTCGCCGATATTCGCGACCTTCTGGACCGGCCCGGCGGCGGCGCTGTGGAAGTGCTCAAGCGGCGGCTGAAGGAGATCGACGTCGAGGTCGAGCGTCTGCGGGAACATCAACGGGCGATTTTCAGACTATTGCGGTCGAAGAGACCGTTTGGGAGAAACCACGTGGTCACCAAAGAGAAATGGGTTAGCGTGATGAAAGCTGCCGGCTTCACCGAGGCCGACATGAAACGATGGCACGCCGAGTTCGAACGCTCGGCTCCGGACGAGCATCAGGAATTCCTTGAATTCCTGCACATCCCCACCGAAGAAATTCACAAGATCCGCGATTGGAGCAAGCAGAACGCGGGCTAAGGACACACTGAGCGGCAAGGGAGGCGCCCGCTGCGCCGGCGCCTCCCTTGCCGGGATCCCCGGCGGCGGGTTAGGGTGGTATGGTGGACGAACGTCGCGGGTTGCTGATCGTTTTTACAGGCAACGGCAAGGGCAAGACTTCCGCCGCCATGGGAACCGCGTTTCGCGCGGTGGGCCAGGGCTTCCGCGTGCTCATGATTCAATTCATCAAGGGAAGCTGGCATTACGGTGAACTGGATGCCGCAACAGCGTTCGGCGACGATTTCGAAATCCGCGTGATGGGCCGCGGGTTCGTCAAAGTGGGCACCGAAAAGCCGGACGCCGAAGATGTTCGTTTGGCGGAGGAAGCCTGGAAAGCCGCCGTCGAGGCCATGCATTCGGGCCGTTACGACATGATAATCTTGGATGAGATCAATTATGCCGTGCATTACGGCATGCTCTCTCTGGCGCAGGTTCTCGCCGACCTGGCCGGGCGACCCGGGCCGTTGCACGTGATCTGCACGGGGCGCAACGCGAACGACCAACTCATCGAAGCGGCCGACCTGGTGAGCGAGATCCGGGAGATTAAGCATCCGTTCGAGAAAGGGATCCTCGCGCAGCGAGGCATCGAGTACTGAGAATCATCATGGCCTGGTTTACCCGACAGAAACCCCGGATTACGGGGAACGCTCCCGAGGACGCCGCGCGGAATGTTCGCACCGAAGGCCTGTGGTTGAAGTGCGAGGGATGCCGCCAGATCATCTGGCGCAAGGCGCTGGAAGAAAGCCTGCAGGTCTGTCCGAAGTGCGGTTACCATTTCAGGCTCGACGCCGCGGCACGCGTGAAAACCCTGCTCGATGGCGAGTGGATCGAGTACGACACGGGCATGACCTCCACCGATCCACTCGAATTTTCCGATTCGAAATCTTACAAGAAGCGGCTGGCGGACATGCGCAAGGCTACCTCGCGCGAGGACGCCGTGATCGCGGTCGAAGGCAGGCTCAACGGCCGCGACATTCAGCTCTGCGTGCTGGAACTGAAGTTCATCGGCGGTAGCATGGGCGCCGTGGTGGGCGAGAAGATCACGCGCGCGGTGGAGCGTTCGATCGAAAAACGGCAGCCGCTGGTGATCGTGTCCAGTTCCGGCGGCGCGCGCATGCAGGAAGGCGCCATCAGCCTGATGCAGATGGCCAAGGTTTCGGCCGCGCTGATGTTGCTGGATGCGGCCAAGATCCCTTACATCAGCGTGCTGGCCGACCCCACCACGGGCGGCGTCACGGCCAGCTTCGCCATGCTGGGCGATCTCAATATCGGCGAACCGGGCGCGCTCATCGGGTTCGCCGGACCGCGCGTCATCGAGCAGACCATCCGCCAGAAGCTACCCCCGGAGTTCCAGCGCAGCGAGTTCCTTTTGCAACACGGATTCCTGGACGCCGTGGTGCCGCGGCCGGAGTTGCGCAACTATCTGGTGCGTTCGTTCGATTTCTTCCTGGGGCCGGTCTAAAAAGGGGACAGACGCATTTTCCGCCGCCCCACACGGGCACCCATCTGCAATCATGTGAAGCGGAAAATGCGTCTGTCCCCTTTTTAGCACCCCGCTCACCGGACATCCGCCAATGGCCATTGCGATGGCATCCTGCACGTGCTAGCGTCGCACAGCCGTGGAGGTGGAGGCGTGCCGGGACACTTCAGGCGTCCACTTGGAGCGTGACGGGGCCCAGCAGACCGGAGCTCAGCAACTGGGAATCACTCTTATAGCGTTCGACATTCGTGCGCGTGTAGCGCTTCCCGGGAAGGCTCTGAGCGTCGCCCACCAGGCGGTTGGGCCAAAGATTCACGACGTCGATCTCGAGGCGGTTCGCGCGCGGCTTCACGGCCTCCGCGATGTCCACCTGCCACGGCGCACACCAGACCACGCCCAGCGGCCGGCCGTTCAAGCGCACTTCGGCGATATGTTGCACCTGGCCGAGGTCGAGCAACATGCGCTCACCCCGCGACACTTTCACGTCCGCGGGCAGGTCGAACGATTTCCGGTAGGTGGCTTTTCCCGAGTAGTACTTGATGCCAGGGTCGGTGTGCGCGGTCCAGTCCGTCAATCGGTCAAAGACGATGGATTCCGGCCCGCCCCATTGCGGGTCGAAGGATACCTGCCAAGGGCCCGGAATCTCCCCCACGGGGCGCGTGCCGGCGGGGTTCTTCGCGCTGGTTGCCGCCGTGGCCGCCGGACGGCGGAAAACCACAAACCAGCTCTGGTGCGGCGCGAAGTGCAGCGGCAGCGCTGTTCGGCCACCTTCGCCGCGGAACTCCGGGAGATCGCGGATTGCGCCGGAGACCGGGTTCCACAGCTCCGGCTGCTTTCCGGATACGCGGAACACGCAGGTGACGGTTTCCGCGCGTGGTTGCTGGTTCGAGAGGAAGTAGACCTCGGCACCGTCGAGAGTGCGGTGGGTGAACTCGATGCGAGTGTCCGCGGCGCCGTGGCGCACCTCGAAATCGGGCCCGATCCCCAGCGCCGCCAACGCTTCTTCAGGCGCCCTACCCCAGAGCAGGCGGCCCTTGCCCAGCGCCCGATCGCCCGCCGGAACATCCTCCGGCCCCCACAACGCATTGGAGAGAGCGCGCACTTCCGCGTCGCAGTTCGGATAGTCCGTGAGTCCGGGGGAGCGCCGCGGCTTGGGCCCCAGCACGGTGGCGCCGCTTTCGATCAATTCCCGTATCTTGGCCAGCACACCTGGAGAAGCCAGGCGCTCTTCGGGCAACACCAGCAGCGCGTAAGCGATCCCGTTGGGCAGCGTCAGGCGGCCGTTGCGGACCGAAAGGCGGTGCAACAGGACGTCCGAGTTGACGCAGTCGAAGTTGTAGCCGCGCGGAAGCGCCGGACGCAAGTGGCCGCGGCCGGGAACGAAGCGCGTGACGCCCTCGCCATAGAAGTATGCGACGTCGGCGTGGAAGCGGCCCTGCCGCAGCAGGTGCTGGCAGCGCGCCAGGTACAGAAGCCACGCGCGGCTCTGTTCCCACCAGGTGAGGTTGCGGTCCAGGTGCGTGCCCGCCCCATACTGGTCGCCGGGCTTCCCGGTGAGCAATGGCTGATGGGTGTACTGATGCACCACCATACGGTTCAGCCCGTCCGTGAAGGCCTGATCGCCCACGGCTTTGAGGTTCGCCGGGGATTCGGTGAAGTGGTTCCACGACGTAAACGCTTCCGCCTGGATGAGCGTGCGTCCGTAAACGTGCGCCGCCGAGGCCACCGACCGCACGGCGTTACAGAAGTGGTCGAACTGGCTCATGATGTCGGTGCCGTGCCAGAATTCGCCCATCGTCACGTCGCACTTGCCGGCGCATTCCAGGCCGTCGATGTGCGGATGCGGATAGGTGCCGTAGCCGGTTTCGGCATGCATGCCGACGTGGCGCGAATGCGCCAGCTCCGCCAGGCGCCCAAAGAACTCCTGAGCCATCAGGTCGCCGATGGTGCGGCGGAAATCCCAGAAGAAACGGCCGGTGCGCTCGCGACTGTCGACAATGCGTCCGGCCATGGCCGGCAGGTACCGCAGCAGATCATAGCCGCGGCGCTCCTTAAACTGGTCGCGAAACGCCGCCGTCCAGGTGGGCTGCTGGCCGCGAATATCGGCGCCCAACTCATAGCTGTCGATGTGGACGTAACGGAGCGTGCTGCCCACGTGGCCGGGAACCAGCTCCAGGATGCGGTCGGCCGTCGAGTGAAATTGCCGCTCGATGCCCTGGCGGTCGAGCATGTTGGCTTCGTAGCCGATCTGGTTGGTGGCCGAGCAGCGCGTGCGCTGCCCTTCCAGCGTGTAGCCGAAGCGCAGGATGGTCCAGCGTCCCGGGGCGGCCGTCCAATCCAGGACTCCGCCGGGCTGGCAGAAGGAGGTTAGATCGACCATCTCGTCGCTGCGCACGTCGGCGGTCTGGTCCTCCGGATACTCGTCTTCGAGTGCTATGGGACCCTGCTTCGGCCAGTCCCAGAAACTGCGATTCCCCGACTTGAACGCCCACCACTTGATGCCCGGCCGAGACGCCGGCTGGTCGCCCTCCCGCAACAGCCAGGCCTCCGAAAGTTGAATGTCGGGAACGTGTGCCGATTTGATCAGTAGCCGGAAGCACTTGGCCGCCGTGGGGGAGAACCCCGCGCGCATAGCCTCGCCCCGGTTCATCTGGAACGCGGCCACCGTGCGGTACTGCTTCCCGTCGTCGGAGGCTTGCAGCTCGCAATCGGCCGGACCGCCGTCCGGGGCCGGCGCCAGGTGAATGGCCGTTGCGGACAGCGGTTCGTGATACCACCACTCGATCCATTGCGGTTTGTCGGGGCTGGGAGGGGTCTTCGGATTGGCGCGCCAGACGGTCTCGGGATCGCCGTCGGAGACCTGCGCGGGCGGCCAGTTCCACTCGTGGCAGTAGCCTTGCACGGTGGAACTGGCTTTGAATCGAGGCCGGTTGCACCGGGCGCCGCGGTCTCTCCGGGAAAGCCACCACCGCGACGTCGCGATACCAATCGTCGACCAGCGGCGGCGTGGGCAGTTGCATGCGCACGGCGCGTGGCCCGTCCACCTGAACTTCGGAGTAGACCAGTTTCTTGTTGGCCGCCTCGGCGTCAATCCACGTGCCGCCGGCATCCCAGCCATCGCAGAGGTTGACGCTCATCTCCATTCCGAGACGAGCGGCCTCGGCCACGGCGAACCGGAACAACTCCATCCAATCGCGGCTCAGGAACGCCGGTCCCTTCGGACCCCGCCCGCCACCGGCATGAAACAGCAGCACACCGTTGATACCCTGCCGCTTCATCTCCTCGAGATCGCGGGTGATCCCATCGCGGCTGACATTTCCGTTCAACCACCACCAATAGACCCAGACCTTGGAAGCGTCCGGCGGGTTTTGAAAGGAGGAGTCGAGCGAACCGGGCGTGGAGGAAGATTGCGCGGAGGAGGAGTGACCGCCCCCCAGCGCTGCGCCAACGCCGGCACCCATGCGGACGAACGCGCGGCGGGTGAAGAGCTTCAGGAAAGACTCGATTCGCTTAACCGAAGGCGGCGTGTTCACAGGATTGATCGCGCCAACGCGGCTACTCCAGCCGGTAGTTGGGCGCTTCCTTGGTGATGATGACGTCGTGAACGTGGCCTTCCCGGAGGCCCGCGACGGTGACGCGAAGGAAACTCGCGCGCCGCTGCAATTCCGGAATCGTGGCGCAACCGCAATAGCCCATGCCGGCTTTCAAACCGCCCACCAGTTGGTAGATCATCTCCGCCAGCAGCCCTTTGTAGGGCACGCGGCCCTCGATACCTTCCGGCACCAGTTTGGCGTCGGCCTCCTGCCCGTAGCGCTCGGCCGAGCCTTGCGCCATGGCCCCCGTGGAACCCATGCCGCGATAGCTCTTGAACGTGCGGCCTTGATACAGGATGGTCTCGCCGGGGCTCTCTTCCACGCCGGCGAGCAAGCTGCCGATCATGACCGAGTCCGCGCCCGCGGCAATCGCCTTGGTGACATCGCCGGAGAACTTGATGCCGCCGTCGGCGATGATGGGAACGCCCGCTTCGCGCGCCGCGCGCGCGCATTCGGTGACCGCGGTGATTTGCGGCACGCCGGCGCCGCTCACCACCCGCGTGGTGCAAATGGAACCCGGGCCCATGCCCACCTTGACGCCGTCGACGCCCAGGGCGATCAGGTCGAGCGCGCCTTCGTAGGTGGCCACGTTGCCCGCCATCAGGTCCACATCGGGGAAGGCCTTCTTGACGGCCTTCACCGCCTCCAGCACGCGCTCGCTGTGGCCGTGCGCCGTGTCGATGGCCAGCACGTCCACCTTGCGCGCCACCAATTCCTGGGCGCGTTCGAGAAAGTCGCCGGTGGCGCCGATGGCGGCCCCCACGCGCAAGCGGCCCTGGTCGTCCTTGGCCGCGTTGGGGTACTTCAACTTCTTCTGAATGTCCTTGACGGTGATGAGACCCTTCAGCATGTAGTGCTCGTCCACCACCAGGAGTTTTTCGACGCGGTGCCGGTGCAGGATCTCCTGCGCCTGTTCGAGCGTCGTGCCCACGGAGACCGTGATCAGGTTCTCCTTGGTCATCACGGAGTGGATGGGGAGATCGAAGCGCGTCTCGAACCGCAAGTCGCGGTTGGTCAGAATGCCCACCAGCTTGCCGTCCTTGGTGACGGGCACGCCCGAGATGCGGAACCGCTTCATCACTTCGAGCGCTTCATAGATCTTCTGATCCGGGCCGATGGTGACCGGGTCAACGATCATGCCGCTTTCACTGCGCTTCACGCGGTCCACTTCCTCGGCTTGCTTTTCGATAGGCATGTTCCGGTGCACGATCCCCATGCCGCCCTGTTGCGCGAGCGCGATGGCCAGATGCGATTCGGTCACCGTATCCATGGCGGCGCTGACGATCGGAATGTTGAGATCGATGCGCCGGGTCAGCCGCGTTCTGGTATCGGCTTCGGCGGGCGTGATCGCGCTCCGCGCCGGTACCAGCAGCACGTCGTCGAATGTGAGGCCTTCAGGCACTTGTTCCGGAACCATAGGAGTGAATACATCCAATATAGCGTAGGCGGCGCCGTCCGGTCGGATGCTAAACTAAAGGGACTGCCCTCGAGTTCGATCCTGAAAGGCAAGGGAGTTCCCGATTCATGATTCAGTCCACCCAGATGCGCCCCGGGATGGTGATTAAGTTCGAAAACGAGCTTTACTCCGTCTTCAGCGTTTTTCATCGCACGCCCGGCAACCTCCGTGGCTTCGTTCAAGCCAAGATGCGCAGTCTGCGCACCGGCAGCATGACCGAACATCGCTTCTCTTCCGAAGATCGGGTGGAGCGGGCCGCCCTGGATGAGCAGGAGATGGAATTCCTCTACGACGACGGCGAATTCTACTACTTCATGAATACCGAGACCTACGAGCAGATGCACCTGACCACGGACCTGCTCGGCGACACCGTGCAGTACCTGATTCCGCAATCCAAGGTCAAAGTCGAGTTCTACGAGGGCAAGCCCATCAGCGTGGAACTGCCCGCCGCCGTCGAACTCACCGTCGCCGAAACCGAACCCGGCCTCAAGGGCGCCTCGGTGTCCAACGTCACCAAGCCCGCCAAGATGGAAACCGGGCTGATAGTCCAGGTCCCCCCGTTCATCTGCGAAGGCGAAAAGATTCGCGTGAATACAGCCGAGGGAACCTATCTCGAAAGAGCCTGAGGGTTGCCGGCGGGCAGCCGCAGGGGGACAGTACCCTCAATTCCTATTTTCTTGCGAGCGTCGTTCGCCGTCGCGCGCGCAAGACGGCGCGCGTGCAACGACGCTCGGCACGGATCAGCCAGCGAACCGGCTCGGGAGGAGAACAGGAGTTGAGGGTACTGTCCCGAACTTCAGAACTTTAGGCGCCGCGCATCGGCTTAAACGCCGATATCGCCTTTCCAGGTAGCTTCGCGCTGGTTGTAGAGAGCGGTCCGGCCCAGGATGGCGAAAAGCGTACTGATGGCCGAACGCTCCGCCACGTTCTCGACCTCGCCGTTGATCACGCGGCTGATGAAGAGCTCAAACGCGTCGATGGTGATGTCGCGCTTGGATGGAATCACTTCCTGCTCCCGCAGTCCCCGGATGTGCGTCATCTTGCTTCGGGACGTCATGATGCCGCCCTTGGTGCCGGTGAACTCTTCGCCCACGCGGCCGAATCCCGGAGGCGACAACTGGTTGGCTTCGTAGTTCACGTGCAAGCCGCCGGGGAACTCGAAGCACAGACTCAGGTGGTCCAACAGGTCCATGGACGTGCGCACTTTGCGGCCGCCGTACCCCACCACGCGCGTGGGACGGCTGCCCAGGAACCAGTGCAGCACGTCCAAGTTGTGGCAATCCTGCTCGACGATGAAGTCGCCCGAATATTCGCGATAGCAGAACCAGTTGCGCAACTTCTCGATCTTGGGATCATCGTAAGGGACGCGCTTGAACGGGTCGCTGCCGATCCAGTATCCGCGGGCGTTCACCACCTCGCCGATCTGGCCTTCCTGAATGCGCTTGTAGGCTTCCAGATAAACCGGGCCGTAACGCTGCTGATAGCCGGTCGAGACGCACTTCTTGGGGTCGGCCTTCGGTCCGGCCGCGATCACTCGCTTGCAGCCCGCGACGTCCACGCCCATGGGTTTCTCGCAGTAAACGTGCTTGCGGGCCTGGATGGCGGCTTCCAGCATGCGAGGATGCTCGAACGGCGGAGTGGCGATGATGACGGCATCCAGATCGCTCGCGAGCAACTTTTCGTAATCTTTGTAGATTTTCGGATTTACGGCTTTTATCTTCTGCGTGCCGGATTCGATGCGGTCGTCGAACAGATCGCACAGCGCCGTCACGCGCGCCCGCGGATCGGCGTTGACAATGGACGCGTCATAGGAGCCGCGGTTGCCGGCGCCGATCAATCCGAACGTCACCTTCGAGTTGGCCTGGGTGCCGCGCACCGCCTGTGCGCTCACGATGGTGAAGGCGCTCGCCGCCGTCGTGCTTTGAAAGAAACCTCTTCTGGATACGGCCTTAGGATCGCGTTTCATGAATGAACCTCCCAACGAAAATTATAGCGGGAATTGATGGAACTCTCCGCGCACAGGCGTTTCAGACCCCTGCGCCGGGACGCTTCGCGCCGGCGGCCATGACGTGCTTTGGGCCCAACCGGAACTGGACCCTATGTCGTGGGTAGCTTCGAGATATCCCATCCACCGCCCAGCGCCTTGATGAGGAGGACGCTGGTGGTCATACGGCGGCGGAGAATGTCGACCTCGCTGCGCTGGTTCTCGAGAGCGATGCTTTGCGCGATGACCACTTCCAGATAGGTAACCAGGCCGCCCCGGTAGCGATCGAGGGACAGGTCGAGGGAACGTTTGGCGGCTTCGACGGCGCCGTGCTGCACCTGCGATACCTGGGAGAGGATGCGCAGCGTGGAGAGGCTGTCCTCCACCTGTTGGAAGGCCTCCAGCGCGGTCTCGCGGTAATGGGCCACCGTTGCATCATAGTTTGCGGTGGCGGCGGCGGACGTGGCGCGGCGGCGCCCGGCATCGAAGATAGTTTGGAGCGCGGTGGGTCCAAGCGCCCAGAAGCGCGAGGGCCAATTGAACCAGTTGACCACGGACCCGCCTTCGAAGCCGCCGGTTGCGGCGATGAAGAACGACGGGAAGAAAGCTGCCCGGGCGATCCCGATCTGCTCGTTGGCTTCGGCCACGCGCCGTTCGGCGGCAGCGATGTCAGGGCGGCGCTCGAGCAGTTGGGAAGGGATGCCGGTGGGGATGCCGGGCGGCGTCGAATTCAGCGGAGCCACCCGAAGGCTGAGGGACTCGGGAGTGCGGCCGGCAAGAATGGCAATGGCATGTTCGAACTGGGCGCGCTCGACGCCAACTTCGACGTCCTGGGCGCGGGTGGTCTCGAGTTGCGTCCGCGCCTGAGCGACTTCGGCCCGGGAGGAGAGTCCGCCGTTAAAACGGTTTTCGGTCAACTCCAGCGCCTTCTGGTAGGCCGCCAGGGTCTCATCGAGGAGTTTCTTCTGCGCGTCCAGGCTGCGCAACTCGAAGTAGTCGAGGGCAAGCTCGGCGTGCAGGCTCAGACGGATGGTTTCGAGATCGCCGGCGGTGGCCTGGGCTTCCTCACGAGCGGCTGCGATGGAGCGGCGAATGCGTCCCCAGGTGTCCACTTCGTAGGACAGGTCGAAGGGCAGGGTGAAATCGCCGTACGGTCCCAAATTGGACGTGCCGCCGGCGCGGTTCGAGGAGACGCGGTTGGCGGAGATGTTGGGCGCCGCGGAGACGGTGGGATACCGGTTGGAACGGTTGAGCTGGATGAGGGCGCGAGCCTGGCGGAAGCGAGCTTCGGCGATTTTGAGGGTCTGGTTCGAAGCATCGATTTGCTCCTCCAGAGCATTGAGCTCGGGGTCCAAGAAAATCTCCCACCACTTCGCGCGGACGGCGCCGTCGTTCGGCTGAGCCTGCTTCCAGCCCTGCGTCTCTTTGAACTCGCTCGGAGGTGGCTCCTTGTAGGCGGGGGCGGCGGGAACGGAGGGCTTGGTGTACCTGGGGCCGACGGTGCAGCCCGCGAGCAGAACCGCGAGCACGAGCAAGACCCCCGGCCGCGCCTTCATTTCGCGTTCTCCCCGGGGCGGCCCGACGGTGCAACGCGTACGGTGGTGCCGGAGACCAGCGAGTCGGAGGGGTTTTCGATGACGGCGTCTCCGGAAACGACTCCGGAAATGATCTCGATCTGATTACCGAGATCGCGGCCCATCGTAATGGGCACGAGCTGTGCTTTGCCATCGCGCACGACGGCCACGCGCAAACCTTCCGAACGGAAGATCAGCGTGTTTACCGGGAGAACCACCGCGCGCGAGGCGGCCCCCAGCATCAGGTGCGCCGAGACGTAGGCTCCGGGCAAAAGCTCACCGGTCGGGTTGTCCACGTCCACTTCGGCGAGCAGCGTTCGGGACACGGGATCGATGGCGGCGGCGGTGCGGGTGATCTTGCCGAAGAAGCGGCGGCCCGGGAACTCGGCCAGCGTCAGGTAGGCCGGGCTGCCCGGCTTAGCGGCGCCGGAGTAGGTTTGCGGGACGCTCACGTACACGCGCAGGCGCTGGGTTGCCGCGATGTCGAACAGTTCCTTGCCCGGAGCGTTCGCGCCGGCGTCGATGAGCGCCCCGAGATCGGTGTTGCGCGCGGTGATGACACCGTCGAAGGGAGCGTAGATCTTCTGGAACGCCTGCAACTGTTCCAGGCGGCGCACATTGAACGTGGCGGAATCCACCATGGCCTTTCTTGCCTGAAGGTCGCCCACCTTGTTCTCGACGTCCTGCCTGGCGACGGATTCGGTCTTCAATAACGACTCGTAGCGCGCGGCGGTGGTCCGCGCGAGCTGCAGGTTCGCTTGCGCGGTGGCCAGGTCGGCACGGGCCTGGTCCAGTTGACGGTCGACTTCGGGCGTCTCGATTTCGGCCAGAAGCTCGCCGGCTTTGACGTGCGCCCCGATATCGAAATACCAGCGCTTCAGGTAACCGCTGGTACGCGCATAAATGGGGGTGGCGGTGAAGGCCTGCATGTTACCGGGAAGCATGATCTCCTCGGCGGGCGCGGTGGAGCTGGGATGGATCACCGCCACAATCGGGATGGCCTCTTCGAGGGCGTTGCGCTTGAGAATGTCGTCGGCGCGAACACGCTTCTTGATGCCCGAGTAAATAACCGCGCAAAGCAGGACGGCGATTACCGCCGCGAGAAGTGCGAGGCCGGCCAGGAAGCCCCGCGAAAGGCGTGGCGTCCCGGAGTTCGGCTCTTTGCTTGGATGGCTGCTCATGTGGTTCCTTGCGGCTGCCCGGGAGCAGGGCTCGCGCTATTCGCCTGCGGCGGGCGCCGGCCATGCAGCAGGCTGAACACCGCGGGAACGAAAATGAGCGTGGCCACGGTGGCCACCAGCAGGCCGCCGATGACGGCCCGGCCCAGCGGGGCATTCTGTTCTCCCCCCTCGCCCATGCCCATGGCCATGGGGATCATTCCCACGATCATGGCCAGCGCGGTCATCAGCACCGGGACGAAATCGCGTGACGCCGGCGCTGAGCGCGGCGCTCACGGGATCGCCGGATTTCACCAGCATCTCCTTGGCGAAGCTGATCACCAGGACACTGTTCGCGGTCGCCACGCCCATGCACATGATCGAACCCATCATGGCGGGCACGCTCAAGGTGGTGTGCGTGATGAAGAGGCACAGGACGATACCGGCGAGAGCGGCGGGCAGCGCCGTGATAATGATGAACGGATCGAGCCACGACTGGAAGTTCACGACGATCAGCAGGTAAATCAGGATCACGGCGAACAGCAGACCGCTGGTGAGTCCGATGAAGGAGGCGCGCATGGTTTCCACCTGGCCGCGAATGACTATTTGGGAACCCCGCGCCAGATCCTTGCGGCTGGCGTCGACGATCCGGTCCACCTCGTCGGCGACACTGCTCAGGTCGCGGCCATCCACCGCGCCGAAGATGTTGACGACGCGCTGGATATCGTAGTGGTCGACGACGGCCATGGCACTGCCGCGGCTGATGGAGGCGACGTCGGCGAGAATCTCGGGCGTGCCGTCGGGCTGCGCGGTGAGGGGAATGTTGCGCAGATCCTGCAGAGACTGGATGCGGTACTGCGGGGTTTGGGTTACCACGTTGTAACTGACGCCATTGGCGGGATTGAGCCAGAACGTGGGCTGGGTCTGGAAGCTGCCGCTGAGAGAGACCAGAAGACTCCCGGCCACCTGGCGCTGCGTGTATCCGCTTTGGGCAGCCTTCGTGCGGTCGGTGACGACGTGCAGCGTGGGCTGATCGAATACCTCCTGGATTCGCAGGTCGGCGATCCCCGGAATGCGGCGCATCTGATTCAGAATCCGAACGGCCAGGTTATGGTTGGCCACCACGTCCTTGCCGGCGATCTGAACGTCAATGGGCGCGGGCAGACCGAAATTCAGGATCTGGCTGACGATGTCGTCCGGAAGGAAATAGAACTCGGTGCCCGGGAACTCGCGGGGCAGCGTCTTGCGGAGCGTACGCATGTACTCTTCGGTAGGCCGGTGATCCTTGGCAAGCGACACGAAAATATCGGCGTCGGCCGAGCCGATGGGAGCCGAATTCCCATAGATGGTGTTAATGCTGCTGTAAGGAAGCCCGATTTCGTCCAAAATGCCGGCCAGTTGATCCTTGGGGATCTGGCGGCGGATGGACCGCTCCACCAGATCGCAGATGCGGGCGGTCTCTTCAATCCGGGTTCCGGCCCTGGCCCGCATGTGCAGCTTGAACTGGCCGGCGTCGGAAGTGGGGAAGAAATCCCGGCCCAGCCATGGGTAGAGCAGGAAAGCCGAGAGGCAGAGCAGCAGGAAGGCGGGCACGAAGACCGCGCGGCGGCGAACCAACACCGCCAGCAGGCCCGCATAGGCGTCGCGGAGCCGGTTGAATCCCCGCTCGAACGCGCGCTGGAAGATCACCAACGGATTGCGGGTGCGGGCGGTGGGGTTCCTCACCCGCAGCAGATACATGGCCAGGGTGGGAACCAGGGTGCGGGACAGCACATAGGAGGCCAGCATGGCGAAGACGACCGCCTCGGCAAGGGGGATGAAGAGGTAGCGGGCCACGCCGCTCAGCAGGAACATGGGGAGGAAGACGATACAGATGCCGAGTGTGGAGACCAGGGCGGGAAGAGCGATCTGGGCCGCGCCCTCGAGGATGGCATCATAGCGCGCGTGGCCCTCTTCCAGGAAGCGCTCGATGTTCTCGATGGTGACCGTGGCGTCGTCCACCAGGATGCCCACGGCGAGGGCCAGACCGCCCAGCGTCATGAGATTGATGGTCTCGTGCAGCAGACTCAGGAGGACAACGGACGTGAGAATCGAGAGCGGGATCGACACGGCAATAATCAGCGTGCTGCGCCAACTGCCCAGAAAGATCAGAATCATGATGCCCGTGAGGCAGGCGGCGAGAGTGGCCTCCCGGATCACGCCGTTAATGGACGCGCGCACGAAAATGGACTGATCGGCCATCGGCTGAATCTTCATCTCGGGCGGCACGGTGGCTGCCACCTGGGGCAACAACTTGTGGACCCCTTCGACCACCGCGAGCGTGGATGCGTTCCCGGCCTTGAGGACGGTGAGGAGAACCGCCCGTTTGCCGTCCTGCCGCACGATGTTGGTCTGCGGAGAATAGCCGTCGCGGACATGGGCGACATCACGAATATAGATGGGGGAACCGTTGACGATCTTGATCGGAAAGTCGTTGAACGCCGCGACGGTGGTGGGGCTGGCGTTGAGGTCGACAGGGTATTCGAACTGTCCGATCTTGGCGGTGCCGGAAGGCAGGATCAGGTTCTGCGAGACCATGGCGCTGACGACATCGGTCGGCGCGAGCCCCTTGGACTGCAGTTCGGCCGGGTTGAGGTCGACCACGATCTGGCGCTGCTTGCCCCCGTACGGATACGGGATGGAGCAGCCGGGAATGCTGACCAGCCGGATTCGAATGAAGTTGACGCCGTAGTCGAAGAGCTGCTGCTCGGAGAGCCCCTGGCCGGAGAGACCAAGCTGGAGGATGGGCACGCTCGAAGCGTTGTAAGTGAGGATGAACGGAGGAGTCATGCCTTCCGGCAGTTGCCTGAGAACGACTTGCGCGATGGCCGTGACCTGGGCCAGCGCTCCGCTCACCACGGCGTTGGGCTGGAAGAAGACTTTGACAATGGAGCGCCCGGCGATCGACTGCGACTCAGTGTGTTCGATGTCGTTGACGGTGGTGGTAAGCGTGCGTTCAAAAATGGTGGCGATCCGCGTTTCCATCTCTTCGGCTTTGAGCCCGCTGTAGCCCCAGGAGATGGCCACTACCGGAATATCGATGTTGGGGAAGATGTCGGTGGGGGTGCGGAGAATGATTACGGGGCTGACAATGAGGATCAGGAGCGCCATCACGATGAACGTGTATGGCCGCGAAAGCGCAATTCGAACAATCCACATCCGCGTTTACTCCGAACCGAGAGGGTCAGACATGATGTACCAGGATTCCCCGGGCGCCCGGTGTGATCCGCCGCTGGGGAGAGAGCCGGCGGAGCCGCACCTGTGGTGAAATAGGAGACGCCTCGGTTTCGAAATTCAAAGAATATTGTCGCACGACGTGATGGAGAACGTGCAAGCAACAGTTCGCGGGCGGGGACGGCCACGGGATGAGGTGGCGCGGCAACGGATCCTCCAGGCGGCGCTGGAGCTGATGGAGCAGCTCGGCTTTGCGCGGATCACCGCGGAAGCCATCGCGGAACGGGCGGGAGCCAGCAAAGCAACTCTGTATCGCTGGTGGCCCAACAAAGCCGCGGTAGTCATCGAGGCGTTCCGCGAGTCCGTGGAGCCGGAGTTGCCGTTTCCGGACACCGGGTCGTTTCGCGACGATATTCAGACGCAGATGCGGAACTTTGCGCGCGTGCTCGCGGGCCGCGGCGGGAAGATGCTGAGGGCCTTCGTGGTGGCGGCGCACAGCGATCCGGATGTGGCGGCGGCATTCCGATCGATCTGGAGCGTTCCGCGCCGGGCGGCGGCGAAGCAGATGCTGAAGCGAAGCCAGCAGCGGCGCCAACTGCGCCGGGAAGCGGACCTGGACCTGGTTCTCGATGCGTTGTATGGGCCACTCTATTACCGGTTTCTGGTGAAGAACGAAAACCCTACCGCGAAGTACGCCGAATCGCTGGCGGACCTGGTGCTGAACGGACTGGCCCCCGTTGACGGGGAGGAGAGCGGGGAATGAGCGAAGCTCCCAGCGAAGATCATAGCGCGGGCTCCGCCGAAACTTGTCCAGTTGCAGCTATTCCGAAGTGATGTCTGAGCCCCGACAGCCTCAGTTCGGAGAGCACATGGGAGTTTTATTATGGGGCCTGGCTGGGAGCAGCTCGAACATGTAATCGCCCGAGCCAGGACGGTTTCAAGGCGGCCTTGCTCCCAACTCACAAAGCCAAAGGGATTAAGAAGATTTGGATGGTAGCGCTAAAGGGAATCGAACCCTTATTTGAGCCTTGAGAGGGCTCCGTCCTAACCGTTAGACGATAGCGCCGTGGAGGCGTGCCGCTCCTCGACCTTTGATTGTATCATGGGCTAGAATCGAGTCTGCTCATGAAATACCTTTGGCTTGTTCCCACCCTGCTCTTGGCCGCCTCCCGCCCCGCCGAGATCGCCTTCGAGAAGATTACGCTCGACCTGGGCGCCAGCGAGACCTGCGCGTTCGCCGACGTGAACGGAGACGGGCGGCTCGACATCGTAAGCGGTGAAAACTGGTACGAAGCGCCGAACTGGACGCCGCACAAATTCCGCGAGTTGGGCTACGCCAGCTACTACATCGATAACTTCAGCGATCTGCCTGTGGACGTCGACGGCGATGGCCAGGTGGATATTGTGAGTTGCTCCTGGTTTGCGCATAAGCTCTCCTGGTGGCGTAACCCGGGCCGCGGCCGCGGCGTGTGGAAAGAGCACATGATCGAAGACATTGCGCCGGTCGAGTTCGTTTTCCTGGTGGATCTCGATAACGACGGTAAGGCGCGCGAACTGCTGCCGGAGTTCGGATCGGCGAAAGCGCCCCGCGCCTGGTACGAGATCGTGAACGGCGCTTTTGTCAAACACGTCATTGCGCCAGAGAGTGGCGGCCACGGCATCGGCGCGGGAGACGTGAACGGCGATGGCCGCAACGACATCATCACCACCAAAGGCTGGTACGAAGCGCCGGCCGATCCTCGCGCGGACGACTGGAAGTTTCACGCCGATTTCGATCTCGGCACCACCGGCTTCATCCACGTACTGGATCTGAACGGCGACGGACGCAACGACCTGGTCGCCTCCATGGCTCACGATTACGGCATCTTCTGGATGGAGCAGGGCGCGGACGGCCGCTGGACCAAGCATATGATCGACGACAGTTGGTCGCAATCGCACCCGCTCACGCTGGTGGATTTGAACGGCGACGGCCGGCTGGACCTGGTCACCGGCAAACGCTATATGGCGCACAACGGGAAGGATCCGGGCGAGCGCGAGCCTTTAGGCATTTACTGGTACGAGTACCGGCCGTCGGCCGATGGCAAGCGTCTGGATTGGACGCGGCACCTGGTGGACTACTCGACGCGCGCCGGAGGTGGGATGCAGATCGCGGTCGCGGATTTCGATAAGGACGGCCATCTCGACCTGGCCGCCGGCGGCAAGAGCGGTCTGTTTCTGTTCCGTAATCTGACGAAATAGGTACGCGCCCGGCGGGCGCGTACCTCTCTATTCCCGTTCTACGCCTGGTCGAAGTAGCCTTGCGCCAGATCCGGCTTGGCTTCCAGCGCCTGGCGCCAGCAGGCGCGCGCTTCCTCTTCCTGCCCCAGCGACTTGTGCGCGTGGCCCAGGTTGAGCAGCGCCTCGGCGAAATCCGGTTTCGCGTTCAACGCTTCCTTATAGAGGCGCATGGAGTCTTCCACTTGCCCCACGCGCTGCAGCAGCAGACCGGTGTTGTAGAACAGCTCCGGCGTGCGCTCACCGAGTTCGATCAAGCGCGCCTGCAAATCCAGCGCTTCCTGGTAATCTTCCTGGTCGACGGCGATGGCGGCCAGCCCGCGCAACGCATCGGCCGATTCCGGCACGGCTTGGAGCACTTTCTCGAAGGACTCCCGGGCCATCTCGCGGTCGCCCATCTTCCAGTACGCCAACCCCAGGTTCAACTGCGCTTCGGGCCATTGCGGACGCTTACGCAAACACTGCGAGAAGGCTTCCACGCTGCCGCGCTGGTCGCCGCGGTCCAACCGCAGATAGCCCACGCGAAACCAGGTGTCTTCCCAATCCGGATTCTTCGACAGCAGTTTGGTATAGAGCCGTTCGGCTTCTTCCTTCTGTCCCTGCTGTTCCAGCAGGCCGGCCAGGTTGTTCAGGATTTCGGGCAGATCCGGTGTGATCTGCAGCGCGCGCTCGTAGGCTTCCCGCGCGCCCTTGAGGTCGCCCATTTCCTGTCGCGCGATGCCCAGGTTGATGAAAGCCTGCTTGGCGTCCGGACGGATGCGCAGGGCTTTCTCGTAAGCCTGCGCCGCCTCTGCCTGCTTCCCCGTTTTGTGGCAGGCCACGCCCAGGTTGAAAACCCGCTCGAAGGTTTCCGGCGCGACTTCCAGCAGCTTGCGGCTGCAGCTGGCGGCGGCTTCGTAATCGGCGGCGGCGAACGCCGAGGCCGCCAGGCCTTCCAGCGCCACCTGCGACTGCGGTCGCAAGGCGAGTAGCTTCTCGGCGTGCTCGCGGACCATCTTATCGTCCTTGCGAGCCATGCCGATGGCGATCAGATTGACCAGCGACTCTTCGGAATTCGGGTTGGACTCGATCAGCTTGCCGTAGAGTTCGGTGGCCTCGTCGAAGCGCCAGAGCAACTGCAGGGCGACGGCCTTGCCGAACAGCGCGGCCTCCTGGCTGGGCTCCTTCTGCAGGCAGAGGTCGAAGACCTCCAGCGCCTCCTCGGGCTTCTCCTGGTGCAGCAGACAGACGCCCAGGCCCAGGCGCGCTTCCCCGCGTTCCGGATTCAGATCAAGAGCTTTCAGAAAAGCCTCGGAGGCCTCTCCCCAGCGGCCCAGCTTTTCCAGACACACGGCCATGTTGAAAGTGGCCGCCGGATGCCGCGGCTCCAGATCGAGCAGCTTCGTATAGCTCTTGGCGGCTTCCTCGAATTCGGCCAGCTCGAATAGAATGTGACCACGGGCTGAAAAGATCTCGGCCCGCAGCTCGCCGTTGTCCAGCGCGCGATTGAGCTCCACCAAGGCCTCGCGGGGCTGCCCTTCCAAGTGCAGGGATACGGCCCGGGCAAGTGCCTGAGGCGTCACTGTCTTATCGCCGCGCGTTTCGTAATTGGCGCCGAAAGGCGTCGCTTCGGAAGCCTCGCTTCCCGAAATCCATTTTCGTTTATGATTCATTGGGTCATACTCCTGTTCGCGCTGCGCGTATCGAACGGCACCAGGTAGGCGCACAGCTTTCCTAAGAAATCCGATTGGTGCGTAACTTCGATCCAACGTATTTTGGCCTGCTCGCCTTTGTCGCTGAAGAAACCGACGCCACCCGCGGCGAGCCGGCTGTCGCTCCAGACGTCCACGATCTGATCCTGAAACTTGGCCGTGAAATAGGAACCATCCGCATCCACGCGGATGCGGTACATCGTGTCGGGGCGCGCCCCCATGGGCAGTGGCAGTTGCGTCTTCGGTCCCGGCTTTCCATCGATCACGGCATAGCGCACGATGATGCCCGCGGGCATGGGACCGGACTTCGCGAAAACGATCTTCATAGCGTAGTAGTTCCGCGTGTCCACGGCGCGGAAGACCCAGCCCATGCCGCGACGGGCAATCTGTCCGAGAAATTCGAACTGGTAGTCGTTCAGCCTCATGGAGGGGCGATACAGGGCCAGATCGCCGGTTTGGGCAAAACCGGCGTCGTCGTAAGACCATGTCTCGGCCCAGTTCTCCGCGCCGCCCCAAGCGCCCATGCCGGCCCGAAAATCGTCCACCAGGTCCACGGCGGCGCGGCTGCGGATGTCTTCCCGCAGGCCGCTCAGTTGGATACCGGACGACTGGCTCCCGATGGCGGTCAGCACGCTGAGAAGCACGATACCCGCCATCAGTCCTTTCAAGGGAAGCGGCGCCCGGCGCCACAGCCGGGTGAACGCCCAACGAGTCGTTCCGCCTTCCAAACGCTCCATCATGGCGCGCAACAACTTCGAGGTGCGCTCGTGCGTTTGAATGCCGTCCTGGGCCGACCCCATCGACGGCAACCGGGGCGGGCGGCAGACGGTGTGCGGCGCGTTCACTCCGATCGGCTTTGCCGGCGGCACCGCCGAGGTCAAGTTTGTTAAGTCAATCGAGAACAACCTCACCAGCGGCCGCACCGAAGCGGGAGTGACCGTGAGGATCCGTAGGCCGAGAATCGCATTGGGCGAAGGCATGGCCGGCGAGGGGAAGGGGATCCAGTCCATCGACCGCACGGCGCCGCTTGCGGTCAGGCGCGGGTCTTCCACACTGGCGAGGTGTGCTCCGAGCCGCTGGAGATTCACCGAGGTGGCCATTCCCCGGCATCGCACGAATCTTCCCACGCTCGGCAGTGCGATTCGCGCCTTGAGCTCCGGCCTGCGGCGGCTGGGGATGAAAGTGTGAACCTCCGGGAGTGGTGCGGCGAGGGTCGCTTGGGCGCCCGCGGTCCACAGCGGCTCCGCCAGCCGCACCAGGGATTCGGCGCGGCTCAAGCGAGGCCCAGGGAGATGTGCCGTCGGAAGCCAGGTCGCGGCAGCCACGTCTTGCGCTCCCTGGGCGAGCGACGCCAGGGGTTCCACCTGATCGGCGCCGGCCACTGTCCGGGGGGGGAGCGAGTGCGTGGCGATTTCCAAGGTGCTCAAGGCAGCTTCGGCGCGCAACCGCGGCGTGGCGGCGGACCACGCCAACTTGGGCCAGCGGTGGGTGACCGCCAGGGGGATCTCCCCGGCGGCCTCGGTCGATATGTCGAGTGGCCCGGCGGCGGCCAGCGGCATACTCACGCACCCGCTTAACCGCGCCATCCCCACTGCAATGGCCGGCCCCAGGAAGCCGGGCAAGTGGATTGGATCCTGCGTGCTGGTCGCTAAGGCCATGCCGGTCGCGAGAACGCTGTTGGTCCCCGCAGCCGCACCCGGCTTCGGCAGCCGGCACAATTGCAAGCGCAGTTCGGCATCCGGCAGACCCGCGCTGGCCGGCAACAGACGGAGCGGAGTTCCGGCGAACGCGTCCGCCGCCTTCGGCGAACGCGCGTCGCTCGAACATGCCGCCAGCGGCTGTGGTATGTAAGCTGCCGGCGGCATCCCCATGGCGATGGACGGCGCCAGCAACGCGGGCCAGCGGACCGCATCCTGGGCGCTCGCCGCGAAAGCCACGCCGGCCGCGAGAACGCTGGTGGTCCTCGCAGCCGCACCTGGCTTCGGCGTCTGGCACAATGCCAGGCGCAGTTTGGCACCCGGCAGGCACACGCTGGCCGGCAACCGACGGGGCGGAGTTCCGGCCACCGCGCCCCCCGCCTCCGGCGCCCGCGCGTCACTCGAACGGGCCGAGAGTGGCTGTGGCAGGTAAGCCGCGAGCGACGAGACCTGGTCTCCCCAACCCGGCTCCGACAGAATCCGGGTCGCGCCCGAGGGTTGGAAGGGGCCGTCCGTCAGCGTTTCGACGCTTACGCGCGGCACGGCGTACCACATTCGCGGGGCCGTCCATTCGGCGTGTGGAGAAGCCGCGCAGAGCTGCAAAACCCCCAAACCGGCGGTGCTAGGTTGGACTGGCAACAATTTGAGATTCGATACTAAGGCCGGCGGCCAAGCCTCAAATATGGCCGCCTCCGGCGAGAGCGGCGACATCTCTTCCGGACGCGCCGGGGAAGGCATGGGAATGGGCACCGGCGGCGCGACGGCGTAATGCTCAGGCGCCTCTTGGCTAACCTGCTCGTCCAAGTCCAGCGCCAAGTCCGTCACGGGAAGCTGTGGCTTTATCCGTTTGAATTCGGCCTGGGGAACTCTGCCGCCAGCAAGTGGTATTTCCGCGCCGCTTCGCGATGCCAGCGCCGGCCGGCAGTAGCCCCGAGGCTCCCAAGTGACCTTCGCCTTCGAAGCCCCCACTAGAGGCGGCATCGCTATGACGCTCAGCCATTCGGTTCCGATGCCGGAGCGATGGAGGGGCGCCAACTGGGGCCCCGCAAGCGGTTCGGGTATGAACCCAAGCAGCGCCGGTAGGTTGAATTCCTCCTCCGGGGTGGCCGCTACCTGTTTATCTTCAAAGACTTCCACCGGTTCGGCGGGACGCCGCGGCTGGTTGATCCGGTTGCCGGTTTCCGTCAGCCGGGCAAGCGCCAAATCCGTCTGTTCCTGGCCATAGAGGTTGCGGTGCTGTTCCGAACAGAACTCGCTGTCCTTGAACTTCCTTAACAGTGAGATTCGATTTCCACAGTACAGACACTGCATGCCGCACCCGAAACGATAGCCGTCGTCTCGCCTCGATTCTATGGTATGGAATTGCGGCCTCCGCTACCAGACTGTAAATCCCCTATAACCCAGGGTTCTAAGTAGGGCACCTGACGGAAAACCTGAGAGTATCTACTTAGATGGACGCGGTCACAAGCCGGTCGGGTTGCCGGCCTGCGGTGGCCGCCACACTGCCAGGCCACCGCCGTGGCCGCTTATGGCGGCGCGCTACCAGGTTACGGCCACCACATCGTCGTCGATGGTGAAATCCTCCCGGGCGGGGCGCAGCAGAATGCCGTCGTCTTCCTTGCTCCACGCCACGGCCTTCCCGGTGCGCAGCAGCACGGCCGACTTCGGCGCGCCCACGCCTTTCAACCTCGCCGCCTTACGCCGGTATTCGACGAAGTGTACGAACCAGGTGTTGCCTTTCACCGTGACGGGACAAGTGCAACGATCCGGGTATGGTCCCGGTTCAATGTCGTAGATCGAGACAGCGCTGTGTTTCATCCAGGCCGCCATCTCGTCGCAGATGCTGTAGTAGGCCGGCGGCATGGTTCCGTCGGAGCGCGGGCCGAAGTTGGGAAGGTAGTTCCCGCCCCAAGTGCGATTCCGCACCAGCCTCTCTATCAGATAGGGAGCCGGCTGGCATAACGCCTTCACACCGCTATAGGCCCATCCCCCGCAGATGGGCGAGCATTGCTCCCAAGCTCCCTCGGGCCGCTTGGCGGGATCTTTGGCTTCGTAGTCGGTGTTGTAGTCGCCCAGCGCTCGTGAGCCCCGGGTGGGCACGTAGCGGTCGTTCACCACGATCTCCGGTTGGAGTTTGCGAACGTGATCATCCAGTTCCTGCCCGCGGAAGTCGAAGCCCGCCGGCCAATCCAAACCGTCCCACCACAGCAAGTCGATCTGGCCGTAGTTGGTCATCAGTTCGGTGATCTGTCCTTTCATGTGTTCGTAGAAGATGGGGAAGTACTTGTCGAACTCGTTCTGCTTCATCTCCACGAATCGGGGCAAGCCCGCCGATCTTGGAGGATCGGTGTAAAGAAACTTCGGGTCCAGGCGCGGCCAGCCGCGGTAGGGCCATCCCTTGGGATTGAAATTCCAGTCCGTCGGCGAGTAGTAGAAACCGGCCTTCAGCCCGTGCTTGCGGCAGGCCTCCACGAACGGCCGGACCAGGTCCCGGCCATGCATTTTATTCTTGGTGCCAAAGTCGCCGTAATTGCTCGGCCACATGGTGTATCCGTCGTGATGGCGCGTGACGAAGGCGGTGTAATTGAAGCCGGCGCGCGCGGCGGCTTCCAACCATCGGTCGGGATCGTAGTTCTTCGGATCGAACTGGTCTGCCAGGGCGTTGTACTTCTCCGGCGGCCAGTACAGGTTCGGAGCGTTCGAATTCTTGTACATGCTCCAACTGACTTCGATTTCCGCCACGCTCGACGGCCCCCAATGCACGAACAGGCCCAGGGCCGCTTTGTAAAACCACGAACTGAGCGCACGTGTGCGTGGCGGCGAAGCCACGGCCCCCATGGTGCCCGAGAGGCTCACCGCGGCGAGCGACTGTATGAAGCTGCGTCTGTGCATGTATTCTCCACTATGGCTCTGGTTGTCCCGGATAACCCTTCAAGTCCAACCGTCGGCGATAGGCGTCTAACTTTTCGGGCGGGATCAAGGCGTCCCAGGCCCGGATGGCCGGCGTGGCGGCCACGCTCTTGGAGACGGAGAAGCGCAGCGTCACGATTTGCTGCGGCTTCACGCTCACGCGGTACTTGCCGGCGTTACCGCGCAGCGCCTGCGCTTGCTCGCCCATCAAGTTTGTCCGGCGGGCGATGGTGTGCGGCAGCCCCAGCGATATGTCGGCCTCACCCGCCACTCCGTTCGATTCCGCCAGGCGTATCTCGATATCCTGGCCAACTCTCCGCATGGCTTCCACAATGACGTTCGAGGAAGTTGTGAGGAACCTCGTTTCGCCCTCGACCACCCGGCCCGCCTGCGCGAAGACGGGGGAGTTGAACTCCCAGGCGTGCCGCGCGATGCGCGCCTGCTGCCAGGTGCCGGCGTGGGGCCAGATGGCGTAGGAGAACCTGCGCACTCCCTGTCCGGCCAGCACTTGGTTGGGAAGACCGCGATAACTGCTCTGCGCGTTGACCAGGGCCAGCGTGATAGTGTGGCCCTCGAACTCATGACAAGTGAGGCCGCGATCGAGCAGCGCCAACCCGCCGCCTTCGGCGAACGCGTAATCCGACCAGCGTACGCTGGGCGCCAGTGCATCGGAAAAACCGTACAGCTTTTGATCGGCGGCCAGGAAGTAATCCAGCGGCCGCGCGACATGGCGCGGGTCCACCGAGCTGAAACCGTACGGGATGCCGCGCGTGCGCTCCACCACTTCTCCCGCGAGCGGGAAATCCGCCGTCACCAGGGTGTCGGGAGAGTGCAGATCGACGGTGGTGTCGAAATCGATGCGCGGATAGTCGTTGTAAAGCGTGATGCGGCGCTCGATGGTGGAGCCGCCGATGAAAGCCGAACTCGCCACCAGCGTGGTGGCCAGGGGGCCGCGCCACACCTGCCACTTCACCGTGTAGTTGGAACTGCTGTCCACCAGTTTGCGCTTGGCGCGCTGCGCCATCCAGTTGGCGGGATCCTTCACGATGCCCGCCACGCTCTCGGCCTGAATGACGTTGGCCGGGCCGCCCAAGTACTCTTTACCGCTCGCGCGGTCGCGCAGGCTGAGCATGGCTCCCGTGGCGCGATCGAATTTCACCGTATAGGCCTTGGTTTCCACCGTTTCTGCAAACGGCGCGGCGACGGCCGCGGGCGCGGCGCCGGACTCGAGCGGGACAGACACAACGCCGGTGGAAGGCTGGCGCACCGCGCACAGCGTGCGCTCGCCCAGCGCCTGGCAGCGCAAGCCCGCGGGCCGCGTGCCGGGCGGAGTGGTGATCTCGATGGGGTCGTCGCGATCCCAGTTGAGCGGATTGAACAAGGCCATGCCGCGGCCATCATGCGTGAGCGCGCGCAATCCATCGCTCAGAATGGTCCCCGCGTGGCGGTCGACGTAGTCGAAACGATCCTGCACGTTCCAGTGCTTAGGACCGTAGAAGGGTGCCCCGGCGCCGGCTCCCCACAGCACGTTGCGATCCATGTTCATCAGCATCATGAGCCAGGCGTTGTAGAGCGTCTCCGACGGGTAGGTTGCGCCGGCCTGCAGGCTCCCCACCGTCGCCAGCATTTCCGAAGCCTGCAGCGCGTGTTCGGAGTGGCGATACGCGCGCTTGATCTCCGGCATGTTCATCCAGAACGCGTTGTAGCTGTGGACGGTGTCGCCCATGTACTCGGTCAGCCGGGTGGTGCCTTGCCGCATCTCTTGCTTGAGCGCGTCCACGTAGGCGCCGGGAACAGTGAAGCGCAGGCGCACGTCGGCGTAACGCTGCTGCCACGTCTTGATCAACTCACTCGGATAAGTTGTGCGTTTCGGCGCCAGACTGTAGTCGCCGCCGCCCACGGGCACGAAGATGCTCGTCTGGCTGGGACTCATTTTGCGGTCCTCGATGAAGAAGTCGTACATGCGCTGCATCTCGAGGTCGGAGAGCGGTGCTTCGGTCTTGAAGAGGCGGCTGGTGGAGGAGTAGCCCCGGCCCAGGCAGACGGCCAGCGTGCGGCTGCCATCGGGCGAGCGCCACCAGAAAGCCGATTGCGGGGCGGGATTGTCGCGCGAGAAAAACAGCGCTTCCAGGCCCAGTCCGCTTACGATTTGCGGCATCTGACGATGCGTGCCGCACACGTCGATCATCCAACTGAAGCGCGGCCTTTTGCCGAAGACTTCGTCGTACCAGCGCAGGCCCAGCACGCCCATCCGCACCAGCGCTTCACCGCCCGAGAGACTGATGCTCGGTTCCAGGAAGAACCCGTTCACCAGTTCCAGGCGGCCTTCTTTCACCTGTTGCTGGAGCTGCGCCAGGCGGTCCGGCGTGAATTGCATCAGCACCATCAGGTTGGGGACTTCCGAAAACGCCATGGCGTAGTTCGGGTCCGCCGCCACGCGGTCCATGTGGCTGAGGTAGTTGTTCACGACATGGCTGCGCTCGGTGTCGAAATCCACCAGCCAGCCACTGACCGTGCCGTGCGTGTTGGGCGCCATATACACGGTCAATGGACGCGGTTCGGCGGCCCACGCCGCCAGAGCGCACAGGATACAGCCAGCCACGAGTTTGCGTATCATCTTTGTCACCATGTCACTGCCACCACATCGTCGAGAGGAGTGAAGTCGGTCTGGGCGGGAATCAGTACCACGTTCTCGCCCTCCTTGGTCCAGGGAATGGCTTTGCCCGTGCGCAGCATGATGGCGGACTTCGGCGCTGCCACGCCTTGGAGCGTTGCGGAACGTTGATTGGCCGTCAGGAAGTGCACGAACCACGTGTTGCCTTTCACCGTAACGGGGGCGTCCGCGCGGTCCGGATACGGCCCCGCGTCGACGTCGTAGATCGAGACCGCGCTGTGCTTCATCCAGGCCGCCATTTCGCCGCAAATCGAATAGTAGGCCGGCGGCATGCTGCCATCGGGGAGCGGGCCAAAGTCCGGCAGATAATTGCCGCCCCAGGCGCGGTCGCGCGCCAACCGCTCGATCAAATGCGAGCCCGGCTTGCAGACCGCCTTGGGGCCGCGATAGCTCCAGCCCAAACAAATCTGCTCGCACTGCTCCCAATCGCCCGGTGGCCGATGCGCCGGATCCTTGGCTTCAAGATCCGTATTGTAGTCGCCCAGCGTTTTCGTGCCGCGCCAGGTGACATAACGGTCGTTCTGCACGATCTTGGGCTGCAGCTTACGGACGTAGTCTTCCATCTCACGGCCGTGAATGTCGACGTCGTCGCGCCAGTCGTAGCCGTCCCACCACAGCAAGTCAATCTGGCCGTAGTTGGTGAGCAGTTCCCTGACCTGCCCTTTCACGTGAGCGTAGAATTGCTCGAAGTAATTCTTCTGAAGTTCCGCGAGAGGCATGTCCACCCACTTCTGCAGGCCGTGCCGGGTGGGGAAGGTGTAGAGGAAGTTTGGATCGCGCCGCGGAAAACTCTTGTGGGGCCATCCTTTCGGGCAATAATTCCAATCCGCCGGGCAATAGTAGAAACCGACCTTCAAACCGTGTTTGCGGCAAGCGTCCACATACGGTCGCACCAGGTCGCGGCCGTTCATTTTCTGTTTGACGCCGAAGTCTCCATGGTTGCTCGGCCACAGCGTGTAGCCGTCGCAGTGTTTCACGGTGAGCACCGAATAGCGGAAGCCTGCGCGTGCCGCCGCTTCCAGCCACTTGTCGGGATCGTAATTTTGCGGATTGAACCGGTCGGCGAGCGCGTTGTACTTCTCCGGAGGCCAATAGATGTTGGGTGGGTTCATGCTCTTGTACATGCCCCAGCCAATTTCAACTTCTCCCACACTGCACGGCCCCCAATGGATGAACAAGCCCAGCGCGGCTTTGTGGAACCACGGCTGGATGTTTCCCTTGCGGACGGCGCCGGGCCGCTTATAGGGGTTCTGGGCGAACACTGGACCACTGGCTCCGGCCACAAGGCTCTGGAGCAGTCGTCGGCGATGCATGGTGGTGGTCATGAAAGAATCTCGACTCTTCACGCGTCGGACATTTATTCACTTACAGAACTTTTTATCAGCGAGGGACGCCGGCTGGATTCCCGCTCCACCAAGTTGAGTGGAATGAAAACATCGGCCGCGCGAAGCGACCCGCCGGACTCGATCAGTTGCAGCAGTATCTCGGCCGCTTTCGCGCCCATGGCCGCCGGGCTTTGATCCACCGTGGTAAGAGGCACGCGCAACAGATCGCTGAAGTGCACGTTTCCCGCGCCGACGATGGCTACATCTTCGGGTACGCGCAACCCGGCATCCAGCGCGGCTTTAGTGGCGTTGGCCGCGATCAGATCGTTGAAACAGAAGACCCCGTCCGGCCTCGGCCGGACGGAGAGAAGCTGTCGCATGGCCTGATAGGCGGCCGTGTCCACGGTCTCCGTGCCGGCTCTGGCTGTATCGACAATCATGCGAGGAACCGCTTTGACATCGTTCGCTTCCAAAGCCTGGAGATACCCTTCCAGGCGTCCGGGCCCGGTCGCGATGCTCAGGCAACTGATGTGCGCCACGTACCGGCACCCCACTTTTAGCAGGTGCTCCGTGGCCAACTTTCCCAAGCCCACGTTGTCGATCCCCACGTAATGCGCATTAACCGCTGGGTAGCGCCGATCCAACAAAACGAATGGCATCTCGCGCCGCTGGAGTTCTTCAAAAAGCGAGAGATCGGTCTGGGACTGAGCCGACGCCAACACCAGTCCATCGACCCGGCGCGCCAGCAGCATCTCTACCTGCTGCCTTTCGGCTGCGGGATTTTCCTCGGAGTAGGCCAGCAGCAGCGTATATTTCTTGGCTTGCGTCTGGCGGGCCACTCCATGCGCGATCTCCGCGAAAAAGGAGTGCATCAGTTCCGGAATCACCAAACCTATGGCTTTGCTGCGGCCCACGCTGAGGCCACGCGCCAGCAGATTCGGCTGGTAGTTCATTTCCCGCACGCAGTCGAGCACACGCTGGCGGGTCGCCTCGCTGATGTCCTTGTGGCCCTTGAGGGCCTTGCAGACAGCGGCCGTGGAAATCCCCAGCCGGTCGGCCACATCTCTCAGACGAACTGGCATAACGGTCGAATGCGAGGGCGTAGAACTGACCCCCAGCGGGACGGGCAATCCTCGCCTTGCCGAGCATCCCGCTAGCCACTAAACCGATTAAGTTAAATCATTATATTCGTCCTAAACGTTACCGTCAAGGATTTCTTCACAGGATTTCTTCACGTGTTGCGAGAGTTTGTCTTCACGGCGCGCGACCGTCCCCGCCGATGGGTGTGTGCGGGTATTAGCGCCGCTAGTTTTACGGAGCCGGGGCCGCAGCCGTCGTCAACGCGGCGCCTTCGCGAATCTCGTCGGTCCCGTTTCGAACGACCACGTCGTCCTCGGCGAGATCGCCATAGACTTGCACTCGGGCGCCCTCGCGCGCGCCCATGCGCACGTCGATCCATTCGGCGCGTCCATTTTTCATGCGAATCACGAACACGCGTTCGGTGGTGCGGACCACGCTGGTGGCCGGGACCACCAAGGCCCGCTCGGTCGAGCGCACGGGCCAGTCCAGTTGAGGATACATGCCGGGGGCCAGCAAGCCCGATGCGTTGGCGACATCCAGTTCCACGGACATGGTGCGCGTCTTCGGATCCACCGAGCGGGCCATGCGAGCGACCCGGGCGTCGAACGTCCGCGCGGGAAGGGCGGATACCTGAAAGGGCACTTTCGTACCGGCACGGATGCCCTCGTAGTTGGCTTCCGGCACCGCCACCACCAGCCGCAGGCGCGCAACCTGCTCAAGCCGCAGAAGCGGACCCGCGTTGGGACCCGCGAGAGCTCCCGGATGGACCAGCCGCTCCGTGATGACGCCGGAGAAGGGCGCCGTGATGTTCAGGTACTGCTGCATCTTCCGCACCGCCGTGAGCGAAGCCTGGGCGGCGAGAAACGAAGATTCGGCGGAGTTGAGCACGCCCCGGGCCGCCGAAGCCGTCTGTTCCGCGATGACCAGTTCGTTTCCGGATATGGCGCCGGGAGTGGCGGAGGCTTCCTTGAGACGATGGAAAGTGCTCTCCGCCGCCACCACCTTCGCTTGTGCCTCCGAAACGACCGATTGGGCGGCGCGCGCCTTGGCTTCGGCCTCGGCTACCTGGGCCTCCATTTCCGGGGCGCTGAGAGAGGCGAGTAGATCGCCCTGCCGCACCAGGCTGCCACGATCGACCAGTATCTTCTCGACGAATCCTGGCACGCGGGCGTACAGGTCCACCCGTTGGAACGGCACTAACTCGCCGCTCAGCTTCACGCTCCGGTTCAGCAGCCTGGATTCGACTTTGACCGCTGGTACCGTCTGCGCGGACAGGCAACCCGCGACTATGAGGGTAAAGAAAAGCCTATCTGGGTTCATAGAACCTCCCCTGAGGATCCATCGGGTGGAGCGAGGATGTCACCAAACTCGCCTTACGCTGCACAATGGCATAGAAGGCCGGCAGGACGGTCAGCGTCGCGACGGTGGCAAGCATTAGCCCACCAATCACGGCCCGGCCCAGGGGCGCGGTCTGGTCGGCGCCCTCGCCGATGCCCAGAGCGATGGGCAGCATGCCGGCAATCATCGCGGCGGCCGTCATGAGGATGGCGCGCAGCCTGCCGCGGCCGCCTTCCACCCCCGCATCGAGCACGCTCGAGCCCGCATGGCGGCTGAACTCCGCGAAGGTCACCAGCAGAATCGAATTCGCCACCGCGATGCCGATGGCCATAATCGCACCCATGAAAGACTGCACGTTCAGCGTGGTCCCCGTCCCCAGCAGCACGACCAGCACACCCACCAGCACGGCCGGAATGGTGGAAATGACGGCCATCGCCAGGCGGAAAGACTGGAAATTTGCCGCGAGCAGCAGGAAGATGGCGACAATCGCCAGGCCCAAACCGATGCGCAGCCCGGAAATGGTCTGGTCCAGGGCGGGGATCTGCCCACGGATGGCGACGGTGGAGCCGCGCGGCGGCTGGCCGGCGCGGGCCACGGCGCTGCGGAGCGCGTCACCTACCTGGCCCAGCGTCTGGCCGTGAATGTTCGCCGTCAGGCTCACCACGCGCTGCATGTTGTAACGCTCCACCAGGCCGGATGATTTCGCGACCTTCACCTCGGCCACGTCGCCGAGCCGGGTTCCGTGGGAGGTAATCGGCAACGCGCGAATGTCTTCCACCGAGCGCATCTCGTTCTGCGGGACCTCCACCTGGATCTGAAACGCATTGCCGCTGGTGGGATCGCGCCAATAGTTGGGATCGACGAAGCGGCTCGAAGAAGTAGCCGCGACCAGCGAACGCGCCACGGCGGCGGCGGTCAAGCCCAGTTGGCCGGCGCGGTCGCGATCAATGGTGATCTGGAGAGTCGGATAGTCGAGCGGCTGTGCGTACTGCAGGTCGCGCAACATCGGCAGCCTCGCCAACTCCGTCCGCACTTTTTCGGCGTGCGCCCGGTTCTCGGCGAGGTTCGGCCCCTGCACAGCAACTTCGATCGGCGTATTCGAACCGAAACTCATTACCCGCGCCACGATATCGCCGGCCTCGAACGAGATCCGCACGCCGGGCATATGTTGGGCGAAGCGGGCGCGCAACTCCTCCTTCAACTCCTCGCCGCGGAGCTTGGCCTCCGGCTTCAGCGCCACCAGCAGGACGGCCTCGTGCGGGCCGCTGGTCCACAGATAGATGGTGTTGATCGGATAGCTGGCGGGCTGGACGCCGATGAAGCTGGTGGTGATCTGTACGTTTTCTCTCCCCACGGTGTCGCGGATAATGTCCATGGCCTGCAACGTCAGCCGCTCGGTGCGCTCAATGCGGGTGCCGGTGGGAGCCTGCAGCCGGAGCTGGATCTGACCGGCGTCCACGGTGGGGAAAATCTCGGTGCCGATGCGCGGGAACAGGAACCACGTCAGCGCGGCGCAACTGACCAGATAGACCGCCGCCAGCGGCCAACGCAGCCGCATCGTGAAACGGATGTAGCGGGTGTAGGCTTCGCGAAGGCGGTGGAACAGGCCGGTCTCGGATTCTCCGTGAGGCTTGCGGATGATCCAGGTGGCGAGCACCGGAACCAGCGAGCTCGACAGGATGTAGGACGAGATCATGGCGAAGCCGACGGCCAGCGACAGCGGAACGAACAACTGCTGCCCAACTCCGGCCATGAAGAACGACGGCACGAAGACGGCCAGAATACACAGCATCGCGAGCAGGCGCGGAACCGCGGTCTTGGCCGAGGCGGCCATCACGGCCCAGACCTTCGAGTCGCCCTGGGCCATGTGGGAGTGGATGCTCTCGATGAGCACCGTGGCCTCGTCTACTAGAATGCCGACCGCCAGGGCCAGGCCCGCGAGCGTCATGATGTTGATGGTCTGCCCGGCCGCCCAAAGGCACACCACGGCGGCGAGCAGCGCGAAGGGGATAGTGGTTACCACCACCAGCGCGCTGCGCCAGTCGCGCAGAAACAGCAGCACCATCAGCCCGGTGAGCGCGGCGCCCAGCAGTGCTTCGCGCACCACCGTCTTCAGCGCGCCGGATACGTAGCCGGACTGGTCGAATTCCAGCCGGACCTCGACGTCCTCGGGGACGGCCGCCTGCATCTTTGGCAGGGCCTCTTTCACGCGCCGGATGACGTCCAGAGTGGAGGCATCGGAACGCTTGGTGACGGGAATGTAAACGGTGCGCCGGCCGTTGACGTGAGCGTAGCTGGTGAGAATATCCGTGCCATTCTCGACCCTTCCGACATCGCGGATGTAGACCGTGGGCCCGGCTCCGGTGCGCACGGGCGTGTTCATGAACTCATCCAGATTCCCGCCCACGGTGGCGTTGGTGGAGGCCATGTAGGCCAGGTCGCCGATGCGCACAACGCCCGAGGGAAGCACCGCGCTGGCTTTGTTCACCGCCGTCACCACTTCCTCCGGCGACATATGGTAGGCGCGCAACCGCTCCGGATCTACGCGGACGACGATGGTTCTCTGGTTGCCTCCGAAGGGCGGCGGAGCCGACACACCCGGCAGCGTGGCGAACAGCGGGCGCACGCGGTTGATGGCAAAGTCCTGCATCTCGCCCGGGCTGCGATGGGGGCTGGAGAAGACCAGTTGGGCGATGGGCACGCTGCCGGCGTCGAAGCGCACCACGAAGGGCGGAACGGCCCCGGGCGGCATGAACGCTCGCGCCCGGTTCACATACGACACCACTTCCGCCACGGCCTGGTTCATGTTCGTGCCGGGATGAAACACCAACTTCATCAGTGCCACGCCCTGGATGCTCTTTGATTCGACGTGTTCGATTCCCGTCACATACAGGAAGTGATACTCGTAGTAGTAAGTGAGGAAGCCCTCCATTTGGGAAGGGTCCATCCCGCCATAAGGCTGCGCCACGAAGATGGTGGGCGAGCCCAAGCTTGGAAATATGTCCATCTTCATGCGCATGATGGCGAGCAGGGAAGCCAGCGCAATGGTGATGACGGCCACCAAAACGGCCATCGGCCGTCGCATGGCTGCGTTTACCAACCACATAATCCGGTTCCCCCTGGCATCGCCTCGCGGCTATCGGCCGGCCTGTTGCAGGAACGGCTCCAGATCGCCCTCCGCCATTCGCATGCCCAGGATGGCTCGCCACACTGCGAGCCGGGCGATGCTGTCCTCGATTTCCGCCTGCGTGACCAGGCGTTGCGCATCCGCCACTTCGATCAACGTGCCGAGCCCGGCTTTGTATCGCGCGGCCGCCTGCCGCTCCGCGTCGTGGGCGGCGTCGAGCTGGACAGGCGTATTCCGAGCCACTCTGCGCGCCCCTTCGAACGCGGCCCGGGAGCGCGACAGGGCCGCCGAAAGATCCTGGCGGGTTTGCGCATAGCGGGCGGTTTCGGCACGCTCCTGGTGAAAGGCAATCTCTTTGCGCGCTTTGAGAGAGGGTAAGTCCAGAAGCGAAAACGTCATTCCAAAGCCCACACCCCAGTTGTGGATGTTGGGCCCCAGACCCGAGACGCCGGCGAGGGTGGTCCCGTCCGTCATCGCGCCGGTGCCGCGGCCGTAGACGGCGCCCAGGACGTTGAAACGCGGGAAGTAGGATTTATCGAGCACGCGCCGGGATGCTTCCACCTCCTGGATGGCCGCGCTTTGTTCGGCGAGAAGTGGATGGCTGGGGGAGGGCCCGGACGGCGCAGCCGCCTCCGGAGGCGCATCGAGAAGCCTGCCGGGCTGGACGGAGATTCGATCCGGCGCGGCGCCGACAAACTGGCACAGCGAGGCCTTGGCAACCTCGATCGCCTGCTGTGCCTGAATCCACTGCGTTTCGGCGGCGGCGGCTTCGGCCCGGGCGCGGCTCGAATCCGCGCCCGGCCGCAACTCGACCTTGACGAGTGCTGCCACCGTTTCCTGGAGAATCTTGGCTCGCCGCACACCCGCTTCGGCCGCGATGGCGGTCTGTTGCGCGGCGACCAGGGTGAGAAAAGCGTCGGCGGCGGCAGCCGCGATCTCGAAACGTGTTCGGGCCACCGCCGCCTCAGCCCGCTTGCGGCCGGCCTCGGCCTGTGCCACGTTCGAACTTCTCAAACCGAAGTCGAAGGGCTCCCAGGAAGCCTGCAGACCCCACCGCGCTTCCCCACACCGAGTCCGCGCTGTTGGTGCCGAGAACCGGGCCCGAGATGCCGGGTATGCCGGACGGCGCGAACAGCATTCCGAAGACGTTGTTACGCGTTGCGCGATTGGCCTGCGCCGAGAAATCCAACCGCGGCAAGTACGCCGTCCGCGCGAGGTTGACCGCTCCGGCCGCCGCCGCCATCTTCTCCAGCGAGACTTTCGTGGCAGGATAGCGGTCCAGTGCTTCGCCGACGGCCTGAGGCAACGTGTAGGGCTGGCCGGCCAGGGCGCCCGCCAGGAAGGCTCCCATGCAACCGGCCCGCAGCATTCGATTCATCTGTCAGGATGCTCCCAGCAACCAGAGGGGACCGGGTCCGTCCACCCCTAGATCATGCGATTCGCCAGGCGCCTCGCGGGATGCATGTTTTTCTTGCGTCCCTGAATATCGATGGCCGATTACGACGTTCGTTATAAAGACTTGACAGTGAACCGGAACCTCGACGAAAATCGCTATGTGGACTGCAAGGATTCCCCACTCGTTCGCGAGATCCTGCTCAGTTTTTGGAAGATTCACATTCTCCACCATGCCGGCGAAGGCACGGTGTACGGACAGTGGATGATAGAGGAGCTGCGCCGCCACGGATACGACATCAGCCCCGGCACGCTTTATCCGCTGCTGCGCCGCATGGAGCGCAGCGGCTGGATCAAACCTGTGAAGGCGCGCCGCGCGGGCGCTCGCGAGCGGTGCGAATACCGGCTCACCAGACTGGGCTCCCAGGCTCTCGAATTGATCCGCGCACAGCTCCACGAGTTGTACCGCGAAGTCGCGCGGAGGCCGGGAAAGCGGAGAGGGCGCACCGCCTAGGGTGATGCGGCGGAAATGCCGCCCGGTATCGGTACTGCGCGCAAAATGGGGACTGGCTCGAATTTCGCTGCTTTTGCGAAACTTCGTGCCTGTACCCGATTTTGCTCACCGGGCATCTTACTCCTCAATATCTGCGCCGCACTCCACTAGCGTGGCCGGAGCGCCGCCTGCCAGCGCGAAACCAACGTGGAGAGTTCGTCCACCAGGTTCGGATGCAGGTGACGCAGGTTCTGGGTTTCTCCAGGATCAACTGCCAGGTTCGACAGAAACATCGCGTCGTCCCCGGTCGAGAGGTTTCGCGCCGTCGCCGACTTCGGTCGAACGGCTTACCGCCGATCACCAGCTTCCACGTCCCGCGCCGTACGGCGAGCTGCCCACCCTGGCTCCAGAAGATGGCGTCGTGCGGCGATTTGGCGCCCTGCGCGGCGAGGTCCAGGATGTCGCTGCCGTCCACGCCCGGCGCCGATGCTCCGATGGCGCGGCCGACGGTTGGCAGGATGTCCATGGACATGGCCACTTCCCCGCACCTCGCGCCGCCGTGGATGCGCGCGGGCCAGCTCAGCATGGCGGGCACATGCATGCCGCCGTCGAACAGGCTGAATTTGAATCCGCGCAAGACGCCGTTGTTGCCCGCTGTGGCGTACTCCTGGTTCAAGCCGGCGCGCTTCTCAACGGTGGCCCCGTTGTCGCCCACCAGAAAGATGAGCGTGTCGCGGAGCTGAGCGTTGCGCTCGAGCGCCTTCCGGATTTCGCCCACTCCATCGTCCACCGCCGCGATCATGGCCGCATAGATGCGCCGCTCCAGCGGCAGGTGAGCGAACCGGCGCGTGTACTTTTCCGGCGCGTGCATGGGGTAGTGCGGCGCGTTGTAGGCCACGTAAGCCAGAAACGGATGGTTCCGGTTTCGATGGATGAATGCGACGGACTCTTCCGTGATGCGCTCGGTGAGATAGCGGCCGTTCTCGAACACTTCCTCGCGATTGCGCCACAGATCGTGGAAATTTACGCGCCGCGGCTCACCCCAGTAGACGCGGTGCGAGTAGTAGTCCACGCAGCCGTCGTGAAAGCCGTAGAAGTAATCGAAGCCGTGGGCGTTCGGGCAGGTCGCATCGGTATGGCCCAGGTGCCACTTCCCGATGGCCGCCGTCCGGTAGCCGCGGCTGCGGGCCACGGTACCGAGCGTCGGAATGCCCGGCGTCAGTTCGCCGCCATTGTCCGGCACGCCCGCCCGGGCCGGATAACGTCCGCTCAGGATCGCGGCGCGCGCCGGAGCGCACACCGGCGCGTTGGAGTACCAGTTCGTGAACTGGACGCCGTTCGCGGCCAGCGCGTCGATGTTGGGCGTCTTCAGGTCCGCCGCGCCTTGGCATCCGAGATCGTGATTGCCCAAATCGTCCATCACAATCACCATCACGTTGGGACGCGCGCCCTCGGAGGCCGCCGCCGCGGGCAGTGCCGCGGCCCCGCTCAACCACTCCCGGCGTGTCATCGTGCCGGTTTCTTGTAGGTGAACTTCGTCCAATCCACCGCCGCCCTTCCGTTCAAGTCCCACTCGACGGCGCCGTTGTGAATGGTGACTTCGGCCACCAACCGGCGCGTGCCCGCCATGCGCGCGCCCGACGAGTCGACGAATCCGAACGTCCCCTCCTCCAGGCGCAGGATGGTCACGTCCGCGAGGGCGCCTTCGCTCAAATGCCCCAGCTCTACGTGCTTAATGGTTTGCGCGGGAGTCCATGTGGACATGCGAATCACGCTGGGGAGCGGTACACCCAGGGTCAGCATTTTCGACATCACGTTGGTCATGTCCTTCATGCCGGCGTTCATGCTGCCCACGTGCAGGTCCGTCGAAATGGTATCCGGCGCAAAGCCCTGGCGCAGGGCCGGCACCGCGATGTTCCAGTTGAAGCTCCCCCCGCCGTGGCCGACGTCGAACAGAATGCCGCGCCTGCGTCCCACGATCATGGCGGGATTCACCTTGCCGTCGGCGCCGATTTCGCCGCGCAGACCCGAGTAACAGTGCGTGTAAATATCGCCGGGCCGCAGTTTCTCGCCGAGCAGCACAGCCAGGGTGCGCTCGCGCGCAACCGCGCCGAAGTCCACCATCACGGGGATATTGGCCAACTTGCCCGCCGCCACGCTCTGGTCGATGGAGTGCCAGCCCGGACCCGCGTAGTGCGCCGTCTTCACGCCCACCACCACGCCGGGATTCTGCCGGGCCACGCGCGCCAACTCTTGCGGCCGCATGGTGGCCGGATCGTCCTCGCCCGCCGGACTCATGCCGTCGGCCACAATATTGACGAACGCCAGCACGCGCGTCTTGGCGCGGTCGATCACGCGCTGGCGGAAATCGGCGAAGTTGCGCCACCCGGACGACCCGGCGTCCACCATGGTGGTGACGCCGGAGCGGAACGAAAACGAATCCGGATAGACGCTGCTGTCGCCCGTCAACGCCTTGATGCCGGTGCCCGCGTAGACGTGTACGTGGATGTCGATGAGCCCCGGCGTGACGTAGAGTCCCGCCGCGTGGATGACTCTGGCGGCGCGCGCCGCCGGCAGGTCCTGGGCCACGCGCGCGATCTTTCCGTGCGCGATGGCCACGTCGCGCGGCGAGTCGATGCCGTTCTTGGGGTCGATCACCCGGCCGCCTTTGATGAGCAGGTCCCATTCGGCCGCGGGCGCCGCGAGGGCGCACAGGGCGAGAACGCCAGCCAGCAAGAGAGAGTTGCGCGATGTCATTAAGTGTTATGTTCTTGAAATATCGCACGGAGGTCAAGTATGTTCAGCCGAAGAACTCTGATCGAGGCGCTCACGCGCGCTCCCCTGCTCGGCGCCGCGCTGCCGGCCTGGGCCGCTTCGTCCAGGAAGAACCGCGTTCCGGACTATCTCAAGGATCTCGGCGTCAAACCCTTCCTCAACGCCGCCGGCACCTACACGTCGCTCACGTCCTCTCTGATGCCGCCGGAAGTTTTGGACGCGATGCGCTACGCATCCAGCCACTATGTACACTTGACCAAGCTGCAGGACGCGGTGGGCGCGCGCATTGCCTCCCTGGTGGGCGCCGAAGCCGCCATGGTTACCTCCGGCGCCGCCGGAGCGCTGATGGTGGGCACGGCGGCCTGCCTCACCGGCCCGGATCCGGAAAAGATACTGCGCATCCCCGATCTCACGCTCATGAAAAGCGAAGTGCTGGTGCAGAAGAACCATCGCTACGCCTACGATCATTCGGTCCGCGCCACGGGCGTTCGCATGATCGAAATCGAAACCGTGGAGGAACTCGAGCACGCCATTTCGACCCGCACCGCCATGCTGCACTTCTATTGCGACGCCGAGCCGCGCGGCGCCATCACGGCGGCCGATTGGGCGGCGCTCGGCAAGAAGCACCGCATCCCCACCTTCGCCGACGCGGCCGACGTGCTGCCGCCGGTGGACCATCTTTCCCGCTATCTCAAGCTGGGATTCGATCTGGTGTGCTTCTCCGGAGGCAAGGCCATTCGCGGTCCGCAAAGCGCGGGGTTGCTATTGGGACGAAAAGACCTCATCGAGGCCGCGCGCCTCAACACCTCACCCAACTCCGACACCATCGCCCGCGGCATGAAGGTCAACAAGGAGGAGATGCTCGGCATGTTGGTGGCTCTGGAACTCTACCTGAAGCGAGACCACGCCGCCGACCTGCGGCGAGTGGGAGCGCCGCGTGGACACCATCGCGCGCGCCGTGAAGAAAGTGAAGAGCGTCGAAACCGAAATTTACGTGCCGCCGGTGGCCAATCACGTGCCGCACTTGCGGATCCGCTGGGACCCCAGCGTGGTGCGCCTGACGCCCATGGAGGTCAAGCAAAAGCTTGCCGAGGGCGACCCCGCCATCGAGGCCTGCCCCGCCACCAACGCCACGGAACTGGTCTTCGGCGTTTGGATGCTGCAACCCGGCGACGCCGAGATGGTCGCCCGCCGCACCGCCGATTTGCTCCGCGGCGCCGCTCAGATGTAAGCGATCACGTCGATCTCGACCAGCGAGTTGCCTGGGATGCCGCCCGCGGCCGCGATGGTGGTCCGTACGGGCGGCTCGGCGCCGAAGCGGCCGAGGAAGACTTCGTTCATCCCGGCGTAGTCTTTCAGGTCGTTGAGATAGACGTTGCACTTCAAGACCTTTTCCATCGACGAGCCCGCGTTCTCCAGTTCTTTCTGTACCTCGTCGAGCACGTGTTTGGTGTGCGCCTTGATATCGCCCTCGAAATGCGCGCCCTTGCCCGCGATAAACAGCAGGTTGCCGTAGCTGACCGCGCCGGAAAACAGCGGCGTCTTGGCCGGCTTCTTCCCTCCGCTGTAGTGCACTTTCTTTTGGGGTGCGCCCGTGGGGCTGGCCTTGGCGGCCACCGGAACCGCGGCGGCGCCCGCCAGGGCGGCGCCGAACGCACGCCGGGATCTTGTCATGTCGAGCCTCCTCTAATGGAGTGTACTCCCGGACGGGCCCGGGCCGGCCTACCGCGAGACCGTCCGGCCAGCGCTCCCGGCCGCAGGCGCGATATTGTCGGGAGCGCTCTCTTGAATGTGTCATCCTGTGAACTTGACTACACGACGACAACTGCTTACCCAGACCAGCGCCGTCTTCGCGCTGGCCGGACGCGCCATGGCGCAGCCGCGTGTTCGCATAGAATCCATCGACGTGATCTCGCGGGAGCCGGAATACTATTGCGGATGGCCGACCTTGGCGCGGCGCGCCAACGGAGAGCTTCTGGCCGTGTGGTCGGGCGGGCGCGAAAGGCACGTGTGTCCGTTCGGCCGCGTCGAGATGATGCGCTCGCGCGATGGCGGCCGCACTTGGAGTTGGCCGCAAATCCTGATGGACACGCCCATCGACGACCGCGACGCCGGCGTACTGGTTACCGCCAAAGGCAGCCTCCTGGTTACGACGTTTACTTCTCTGGCCTATGAGAAGAGTCTCGAAAATACCTCCGATTGGCCCGCTGAACGGTTGGAACGCTGGCAGGCGTTTCAACGCGGCACCACCGAGGCGGAACGCAAGAGCCTGCTGGGCACCTGGATGCTGCGCTCGACCGACGGCGGCTTGACCTGGTCGGCGCCCTATCGCGTTCCGGTGAACAGCCCTCACGGCCCTATCGCGCTCAGCGACGGGCGCCTGTTCTACGCCGGCAAGCAATTGTGGAGCGACGAAAAGGTGTGCGCCGTCTGCGAATCCACCGACGACGGATTGAGTTGGCGCTGGCTGGCCCAACTTCCGGTGCGCGCCGGCGACACGGTGGACGGCTACCACGAGTTGCACGCGGTCGAGACCGCCGGCCAGCGCATCCTGGTGCAAATCCGCAATCACAACAAAGTCAACGCCCGCGAGACGCTACAGTGCGAATCCTCCGACGGCGGCAAGACCTGGTCCGAGCCGCGCGCCATCGGCGTGTGGGGCCTGCCGTCACACCTCGTGCGGCTGGGCGACGCCCGGCTGCTGATGACCTACGGATACCGCCGCGCGCCGTTCGGCAACCAGGCGCGTTTGAGCGAAGATCATGGCCGCACCTGGTCGCAGCCGCTCACTATTTCCGGCGACGGCGCGAGCGGCGACCTGGGTTATCCTTCCACCGTCGAGCTGGCCGCCGGCCAATTCGCGACGCTGTGGTACGAGCGCCTGAAAACGTCGCCCAAAGCCGTACTGCGCCTGGCGCGCTGGACTCTGGCATAAGGCGCCCCCGCCGTCGCCCGGCAAACGGAAGCTCAGCCCTTCCGACAATTGCGTCCGAAAGGATTATTCCCGGCCGATGCGGAGCAGCGCGGCGCCCCAGCTACGCGGAGGATTCTCGATATCGGCGGGATCGAACGCGTAAAGATCCTTGGGTGGGGGGGGGCATTCGTAGCTGCTCCATCCAACTCAAATACCTTAGAGCAAACCAGCCGGGGCGCAGGGGCGGTACAATGATAAAAGCAGTTTGTTTATCGAGCCCTCCAAATGATTCAACCCCATCCGAACGGGTCCCGCACTCGTATCCTACTCAGCTCCGTTTTCGGTCCGTACGCCCAGGACGACAATTTCGGCAGCCGCGCCATCAACCCGATGGAGCTTTACCACAACCAGGTGACCCGTGCGCAGGGATCGTTTTCCCTGCGACGCTTCCACCGCTCGTGGGGCATCATGATGATCCAGAACAACATCTCGGCGCCCTGCGCGGTCATGGATTTTCCCACCCGCGAGGCGTTCGCGAACGAGCTGACCCAAAACCACTACGACGTGGTGGGTATCTCATCGATCATCGTAAACGTGGGCAAAGCCCGCGAAATGTGCCGTGTCGTGCGCAAGCTCTCGCCGCACTCCACCATTATTGTCGGCGGACACGTGGCGGCCATTCCCGGCGTCGAGCACCTGTTGGATGCCGATCATATCGTCAAAGGGGACGGCATCGAGTGGATGCGCCGCTACCTCGGCGAAGACGTCGACGCGCCCATCGCTCATCCCCCGCTCTCCTCCGGTTTCGACCTGCGCGTGATGGGCGTCAAGATTCCCGAGAGAGTCGACAGTTCCGCGACGGTGATCGCTTCAGTGGGCTGTCCCATGGGGTGCAACTTCTGCACTACCTCATCGTTCTTCGGCGGCAAGGGCAAAGTGCTCAACTTCTACGAGACGGGCGAGGAACTGTTCAAGGTGATGGAGGAGGCGGAGACTACTCGCAAGGTGAAGTCCTTCTTCATCATGGACGAGAACTTTCTCTTGCAGAAGCAGCGCGCCATGGATCTGCTTGATCGCATGAAGCAGACCGGGAAAAGCTGGGGGCTTAACATCTTTTCTTCCGCCAATGCCATCCGCAAGTACAGTTGCGAGCAATTAGTGGAGCTGGGCATCAGCTCGATCTGGATGGGGCTCGAATCGCCGCGCTCGAACTACTCGAAACTGGATGGCGCCGACACGCTGCAGATGTCGCGGGAACTGCGTGGGCACGGCATCACGCTGCTGGGTTCAACCATTATCGGCCTGGAGCATCACACGCCCGAGAACATCACCGCGGAGATCGAGCACGCCATCGCGCACGAGACCGATCTGCACCAGTTCATGCTCTACACGCCGGTGCCGGGCACGCCGCTCTACAGCGAGATGGCCGGGCAGGGCAAGCTGCTGGACGTCGATCTGGCGGATATTCACGGCCAGCTCGGCTTCAATTTCCAGCACGCGGCGATCTCGCGCGAGGAGTCCAAGAAGTTCCTCGACTGGGCTTTCTGGCGCGATTTCGAGCGCAATGGCCCCAGCCTGTTCCGCATCTGCCGGACTACTTTCGAAGGTTGGAAGCGTTACAGGAATCACCCCGACCTGCGCGTCAGGGAGCGATTTGAGCGGGAAGCCAAGGCGCTGCGGCGCTCCTACGCCGGCATGCTCTGGGCCATGGAGCACCGGCTCAAGGAAACCAATCTGAACGTGTCCGTGCAAATCCGCGCGCTGCGCCAGGACCTGGAGCGCGAATTCGGGCTGCTGACGGCCGCCGCGGCCCGCCTGCTCGGTCCCGTGCTGTGGTGGACCAGCCTGCGCGAGGACAAGCGCCTGGCCCAGGGTCATGGCTACGAACCGCCGACCATAGTCGAACGCCACAACTGGGTGGAAGCGTAGGGGCGCCGGCCGCTCCCCAGCGCCAAGTTCCTGTTTCCGCCGCTTCGCGGTACAGCGATTCGATGTCCTCCGGCACGGGACGAATCGGGACCAGCCCGGAGCGGGTCCTCAGGGTCGCCAGACCGTGGGACAGGAAGGCGCCACCATAGCCAGCACTGTGCTGCACTTGAGACTTTCGATAGCGAGCGGTTTCAAAAAGACATTCCGGACTCAGCCGGCTGCCAAAGGCTCAGAAGTTCCGAATCCAGCCGGTGGTAGCGCCGCTTGGGAGCAAAGCGCGGTTTCCATTGCCGCGGTAATCGCCGTGTGCGAGAACGGCTTTTCGACGAATCTGTCAATCAGCCCTTGCTCCAGGGCCGCTTGTATGGCGGGATCGTCCTTGTAGAAGTAACCTGAGATGAGCATAATCGGGACGCCGGGGGCGGCACGACGAATCTGTCCGGCCAGCTCCAGGCCATCGATATCCGGCAACTTGGCATCCAGCAGGACCAAAGCCAGACGGTTCTGTCGGGCTGCCCGGAGAGCGCCCTGGCAATCCAGCGCTCGGATGCACTGAGCCTTCAGGCCCTCCACCAGATGCTCGAGGGCCCAGCAGACATCAGGGTCGTCGTCCACGACCAGGACGACCCGCTTCAAGCGGCTCACCGCTATAGCTCCTCTGTCGGGGACAGCAACGGGAGTCTCACCGCGAAGGTGCTCCCCTTCCCGCTCTGGCTATCCACGCTGATCGAGCCCTTGTGTTGATCCACGATGGAATGGCAGATGGAAAGCCCGAGCCCGGTGCCCTTTCCAGGAGAAGCCTTCGTGTAGAACGGATCGAAGATCTTGCCGAGGTCTTCAGGAGAGATCCCGTCTCCCGTGTCGGTGACGCGGACCAGCAGATCGCCGCCGTGACGGTCGGCGGAGACGTCGAGCGTCCCGCCGTTTGGCATAGCGTTAATGGCGTTGAGGAACAGGTTCGTAAACACCTGTTCCAGGAGGCCGAAGACACCCAGGATCAGGCAGGGCTCAGGCGGGAGGTGCGTGCGAACTTCGATATTCTGAACCTTAGCCTGGTTCTCTACAATACTCAGTGCCCCGTTCACAACTGCCGGAGGTCCACCGGCGTCTTGTGCTTGTTCGTGGACGGGTGGGCAAAACGCAGGAGGTTCTCAATGATGGCGCTTGCTTTCCGGATGCCCCTGTGGACCTTCTCGGCGCACTCGCGGTGAAACTCCGGGGTGAGGTTCTCTTCCGTAAGGAACTGGGCGGCCGAGGAAGCGATGGTCAAGGGAGTTCGGATTTCGTGGGCGATCCCTCTAGCCATCACGCCGAGGGAGGCCAGCTTCTGCGATTCCTGGATTTGCATCTCGAACTTACGCCGTTCCGTCAAGTCCCGGCCAACGATCACGAAGCCCACCGTTTGTCCAGCGTCGTTCGTCATCTGAGAGAGAACCCAGGACACGGACTGGTCCTTCCCGTCCTTGGTCTTCAGGTTGCATTCGATCATGCCGGAGCTTTCTCGCGGCGCCGATCGGGAGAAAAACCTTCGAACGCCGGCGTCGTCGCAGCATTCGAAAAACGGGCGGCCCTTCACCTCCTCGAAGGAGTACCCGGAAGTTTTTTGAGCAGCCTTGTTCCAAGTCAGGATATTGCCCCTGGTGTCGGTGGAGAGGACAATATCGCTGGCGCTTTCGACCACGCTTGCCAGTTGGCGTTCCATCTGCCGGATCTCTTCGCTCATCCTCATCTGTTCAGTAACATCGTCCATGAGAAGCAGCACGTAATCGACCCGGACTCCCCAGCTCACGGGGACGAACGCTGTAGTAGTAGACCCGAATCGGGACGCCAGGAGTGCGGTAGGTCAGTCTCTGGCCTTGCATCGCCTGGTTGTCTTTGAAGACGTTCCGGACCTGCCGTTCCAGCCCCATTTCCGCAATGATCACCTCCGGGAAGACCTCGGTGAGCCGCTTACCGGTGGTCTGGCCGGCGGTCTGCTGGGACTTCTCAAGGAAGTTCCGGTTGGCCAAAACCACGCGCAGGTCTTCGTCCAGGAGCAGAACCGACGAGGGAATGGCGTCCAGCAGCATCCGACAAAGCAGCTCGAATCGCTTTCCTGCGCTGACATCGCTGGCGACGACCAGGCATGCGCTTTGGCCCGCGACGCGCACAGTGGATCTTGCGACCTCGACGTAAATGACCGCCCCGTCTTTCCTTACGTGCCGCCACGGCCCTCTCTGCTCCGCGGAAACAGGCGACCTGAGTACAACATCGAGGGGGGCGGACATGTCCGCCGGCAGATGAAGCTGCCGCACTGTCATCGCCAGGAACTCTTCATGCGAGTAGCCGTAGCATTCTACGGCCGCGTCGTTGACTGCAAGAAACGAAAGCGTCCGCGGGTCGTAGATCCACATTGGCGCCGCGCTCTTCTCAAAGAGCCCGGACGCAGCTTCCCTGACAAGACCCGTTCGTGCGCGCGGAGTGGTACGGCGGGAGACACTTGCCAAGCAGCTTATCGGCACCCTGGCACGATGTCTGAGGGGGGCGAACACCTCAGCTCAGATTCTCAGTGTGTACCCCGCGAGACCTAGAGCGAGCACGGAGTGAAATACCTTATGTTGCGCGCGGCCCTGCCGTCCGAAGGAGTGAGCGACGGATCTCGGACGCAGACGAGAGCAATGAGCGACAAGGAATCCCGCGGCCGCTGAAAGGACGCTGGTCTACATCCCGATCATCCATACCCAGGCTGACATGGGCGGGTTCGGCCGACACTTCAGAGGTGAGATTGGCCAAACTGGGTCCGCAAGGTCTGGCGCGCCACGCCGGCCTGGTGGCGCAGATGTGGGACCAGATCGAGCGCGTAGTGGGAAGCCTTCCGGTGACGCCGGCAAAGTGCGGGTCTATCAGGACGGATTGCCGGTTTGCGGGCACGAGCGGCAGATCGTTTCCCAACTGGCGGAGGCAGGCAGCCGCAATCACCGGTTGCTGCTGCGGCTCGAGGCCCGGGGCGCGGTGCTCATGGGCACCGAGTCCGGGGAACTGCTGGTCGAGGAGTATCGCCTGGCGAGCGCGATCCTGACTTCCGGCGGCGGGGCCTGGCCCGTGCGGAAGCCCGCCAGAAGGCGTCGAGCGATGCGCTGCTGGAGAAGCGCGACCGCTATATTGCGGCTCGCATCAACGCCACGCTGGCCGCCGGAGAGACGGGCATCCTGTTTCTGGGGATGCTGCACGCCGTGAACCGCCTCTGGACCCGGATGTGCGGGTGATCTATCCGCTTGCGGCCTCCGCAGAACCAAGGAGGCGGCGCAGAGTGAACCCGCCAGGGCAGGGTCCTGATTGTCGACGACGAGCCGGAACTGGCCTCGACACTGGCCCGGCTGGTGAGCCGCGAGGGGCTGACTCCGGTCCTGGCGAGCGATGGGCCGTCGGCTTTGCACCTGGTCCGGTCGGGGACCCGGACGTCATTCTGCTGGATTTCAGGATGCCGGGGATGGACGGCATGGAAGTGATGCGCCGGGCCAAGCGCCTGGATGAGGATCTGCCGGTGATCCTGATCACCGCTTTCGCCGGAGGTGCGGGGGGCGGTGGAGGCGATGCGGGCGGGCGCCTACGACTACCTGGCCAAGCCCTTCAACCATCAGGAGGTCGTCCGGATGGTCCTGCGCGCCCTGGGCGAGCGGGACCTCAAACGGCGGTTGGAGGCTCTTCGAGCCAGGCGCACCAGGACCGGCTCGCTGCGGGAGATCTTCGGACCCAGCGATGCGGTCGGCCGGCTGATTGCCGACGTTGACCGGGTGGCGAAGGCGAATTTCAGCGTGGTCATTCTGGGAGAGACGGGCTCGGGCAAGGAGGTAGTCGCGCGGGCCATCCACGCCGCCAGCCAGCGTGCCATGGGCCTTTTCATTCCGCTGGATTGCGGCGCCATTCCCGAGGCTTTGCTGGAGAGCGAGTTGTTCGGGCACGAACGGGGCGCCTTCACCGGCGCCGACCGGCAGAAGCTGGGGACATTCGAAGTGGCGCGCGGGGGAACGCTCTTCCTGGACGAGGTTTCCAACCTGCCGCGGCCCTCCCAGGCCAAGCTCCTGCGGACGCTCCAGGAGAAGGTCATCTACCGCGTGGGCGGCGTCAGGCCCATCAACGTGGATGTTCGCCTGCTGGCCGCCAGCAACGACGATCTCCAGCGCCTGTCGGAGAGCGGTACGTTTCGCCGCGATCTCTATTTCCGGCTGAACGAGTTTACCATCCGCATCCCGCCGCTCAGAGAGCGCAAGCAGGACATCCCGTACCTGGCCCAGCGGTTCATGGACATCACCAACGCCGAGCTTTCCAAGAAGGTGAGGGGGTTCTCCGAGCCCGCCATGCAGGCTCTTCTCGCCCATAGCTGGCCCGGCAACGTACGGCAGTTCCGTTCCGCCATTCGCCGGGCCGTGCTGTTGGCCGGCGAGGTGGTCACGGATTCGGAACTGGAACTGGATCACCGGCCAGCCGCCGGAGCGGTGAGCCAGCCGGAGGCGGGCCTGAACGGGACCAGCGCCGGCTGGGCGGGCCTCCCGTTGCGGGAGATCGTTAAGCGCAATACGGCGCGTCTGGAACGGGAAGTGATCGAGCAGGTCCTGCGGAAGACCGGCGGAAACAAGGCCAAAGCCGCGCGCCTGCTGCAGATTGATTACAAGACCATTCATTCCAAAGTGAAGGAATACAGTACTCGAGATCGAAGGAGAGTAAACCCATGGGAAAGATAAACAAGGACCAGAAAAAGGGTTCGGAAGCCGGCGTCGGACTCGGGCTCGTCGGAATGCTCAAGGGCCTGGGCGACATTGTCGAGAAACTGAACGAGCTGGGGGAAACCGGCCGGCAGTTGTCCCAAACCGGAGAGATCCGCGGCTCGGGCAAGGACGTGAAAGGGATCTACGGCTTCACCGTGAAGGTGGGCCTGGGAGAGGACGACAAGCCGCGGGTCGAGCCGTTCGGCAACATCCGCAAGGACGCCAAGTCCGGGCGCACCGTGGTGCAGGAGGTGCGCGAGCCGGTGGTGGATGTGTTCGAGGAGCCGGATCACGTGCTGGTGGTGGCCGAGATGCCGGGCATCAGCGCCGACAACGTGCAACTGGCGGTCGAAGACGACCTGCTGACCATCTCGGCCGAACGGGGCGACAAGAAGTACCGCAAGGAAGTGCTGCTGCCGGCCGGTTTTGCCCGCGAGAAAATGCAGGTCAGTTGCAACAACGGCGTCGTCGAGATCAAGTGCGCGAAGTAGCGGCGCGGGAGCAGCCATGAAGAAGACCGAAGAGACCGTGCTCAAGCTCAAGGTGACCGAGGCGCTGAGCCGGGACGTGGGGCGGGCGTTTGCCAGGATGGGCCCGGAAGATCTGGAAAAGCTGCAGGTGGCGATCGGCGATATTGTCGAGGTGACCGGAAAGCGTCAGACCGTCTGCAAGGCCATGCCGGCCTACAAGGACATCCGCGGGCAGTCCCGGATTCAGCTCGACGGGCTGGTGAGGGAGAACGCCGGGGCCGGACTGGACGAGTCGGTCCAGGTGCGCAAGATCGCCTGCCGTCCCGCGCAGCGGGTGGTGCTGGCGCCGGTCAACGTGGACCCCGGCGGATCGCGATCTGGAGTACATCGGCAGCCTGCTGGACGGCCTGCCCTTGCAGGAAGGCAACCGCATCCGGGCCACGCTGTTCGGCAGCCGGTCGGCGGATTTCAAGGTCGAGAGCACCGCGCCCAAGGGCCGGTGCTGATCAACCCGACCACGCAACTGGTGGTGGGCAAGCCCGGGCAGAAGAGCGAGGAACCCAGGCGCGGGTCAACCTCCTACGAGGACATCGGCGGCCTGAAGCGGCAGCTCAACCGCATCCGCGAAATGGTCGAGCTGCCGCTGCGATACCCGGAGGTCTTCGAGCGGCTGGGCATCGACGCGCCCAAGGGGGTGCTGCTGCACGGGCCGCCCGGCTGCGGCAAGACCCTGATCGCCCGGGCGGTCGCCCACGAGACCGAGGCCAACTTCTTCTCGGTCAACGGTCCGGAGATCATCCATAAGTTCTACGGCGAGAGCGAAGCGCACCTGCGGAAGATCTTCGAGGAGGCGACCCGCCAGGGGCCCAGCATCATCTTTCTGGACGAGATCGACGCCATTGCCCCGCAGCGCGAGAAGGTGGTCGGCGACGTCGAGAAGCGGGTCGTGGCGCAATTGCTGGCGCTGATGGACGGACTGGCCCAGCGGCAGCACGTGATCGTGATCGCCGCCACCAACCTGCCCAACATTTGGACCCGGCCCTGCGGCGGCCGGGCCGGTTCGACCGCGAGATCGCCATCCCCATCCCCGACCGCAACGGCCGCGAGGAGATTCTGGAGATCCACAGCCGCGGAATGCCGCTGGCCGAGAGACGTGGACCTGGCCCACCTGGCGGCGATCACGCACGGCTTCGTCGGCGCCGACCTGGAGGCCCTGTGCCGCGAGGCGGCCATGATCTGCCTGCGGCGCATCCTCCCGCAGATCGATTTCTCGCTGGCGCACATCCCCTACGAGCTGCTGGCCAAGCTCGAGGTCAAGATGGACGATTTCCAGGAGGCCCTGCGCGAGGTCGAGCCGTCGGCCATCCGCGAGGTCTTCGTCGAGGTGCCCGACGTGGGCTGGGACGACGTCGGCGGCCTGGACGAGGTCAAGCAGCGGCTGCTCGAGGCCGTCGAATGGCCGCTCGAGCATCCGGAGTCTGTTCGCGCAGGCCGGCATCCGTCCGCCCAAGGGGATGCTGCTCTCCGGGCCGCCGGGCTGCGGCAAGACGCTGCTGGCCAAGGCCGTGGCCACCGAGAGCAAGGTGAATTTCATCTCGGTGAAAGGGCCGGAGCTGCTGTCGAAGTACGTGGGCGAGTCGGAGAAAGCGCGTGCGCGAGGTCTTCCGCAAGGCCAGGCAGGCGGCGCCGTGCATCGTCTTCTTCGACGAGATCGACGCCCTGGTCTCGGCCCGCGGCGGCGGCGGCTCCGACTCGCACGTGGCCGACCGCGTGCTCAGCCAGTTCCTGACCGAGCTGGACGGCATCGAGGAGCTGAAGGGGGTGCTGGTGCTGGCGGCGACCAACCGGCTCGACCTGCTGGATCCGGCCATGCTGCGGCCGGGCCGATTCGACGAGATCGTCGAGATCCCCCTGCCGGATCAGGCAGGCCGCCGGCAGATCTTCGAGGTCCATCTGCGCAAGAAACCGCTGGCGCCGGGGATCGACGCCGGCCGACTTGGCCTCCCGCACCGAGGGCTTCAGCGGCGCCGAGATCGAGGGGGTGTGCACCAAGGCCGCGCTGCGGGCGGTGCGCCGGGGGGTCGAGCAAGTCAAGCGCAACCCGGCCGGCGAGAGTGCCGGGTGAGATCGAGGCCGGCGATCTGGACGCGGCTTTGGAGGAGGCGAAATAAACTCGAATGGCCGGCAGCGAGACAGCTTTCTATCTGTACTGCCTGGGGCCTGCGGCAGGTCTGCCCAGGATTGCCGCGGCGGGAGTGGATGAGCGCAGCCGGGTCTCGCTCTGGTTTTGCGACGAGATTGGCGCAGTGTTGAGCGAAGTGCCGCTGGACGATTTTCGCGGGGAGCAAGCCGAGGCCCGGCTGCGGGATCTGAGCTGGCTGGGGCCGCGGGTATGCCGGCACGAGGCGGTGATCGAGGAAGCGATGCGGCGGGGTCCGGTGCTGCCGGCGCGCTTTGCGACCCTGTTCGCTTCCGCCGACAGCCTGCAGGATTCGTGGTTCGGCACCGCGGCGCGATCGCCGGATTCTTCTCCGAGATCGGCCCCCAGCAGGAGTGGGCGGTCAAAGGGCTGCTGGTTCGAGCCGCAGCGCTGAGAGGCTGGCGCGCCAGGTCGGACCGCGGCGGAGGAACCCGCGCTCGACGCTACCCCGGAGCGCGCTATTTCCAGCAGAAGCGAATCGAGGCCGGGCTGGACCGGGAGTTTAGCCTGAGGCTGAGGATTCGGCCGGCGGGCGGCGGCGGCGAATCGGAGCGCAGGCGGGCGGCTTCCGGGAACGAAAGGTGCTAGGGCGGAGCCGGCGGGAAGGACGCCGAGGTGGTGTTGAACTGGGCGTTTCTGGTGTCGCCGGCGGCGTTGGAGGATTTCCGGAAACGTCTGGAACAGCTCAATGGCGGCCAAGCGTTTACGGATTAAGACTGGGACTGAGCGGGCCATGGCCGCCCTACACCTTTGCTCCGGCGCTCTCGGCTGGCGCAACAGGCATGAAGTACCTGCTGCACTGCGTCTTCCAGGGAGACCGGGAGGAGCTTCCCCGGAGCGGGGAATGTGCGCCGTGACGGCGCACGGGCTGGCGGCGGTGGTTTCGCAGGCAGAGGAGGCAAGTGCGGCTCCCAGCGTCTCCGCGCTGCTGGCTTATGAGAGAGTGGTCGAGGCGATCCACGCCAGTCGGGCGGTCATTCCCCTGCGATACGGCTGCCTGATGGAAAGCCAGTCGGCGATCCTCCGGCTGCTGGCAGACCACCGCCAGGAGTACCAGGCGCTCCTGGGAAGGCTTGGCGGCATGACGAGACGGGAATCCGCGTGTTGTGTCCGGCCCGCCCTCGGCTCTGTCCCCGGCATCTGCGTCTGTCTGCGGGCGTTGCATACCTGGCCACTCTGCGAAATCGTTACCGTTCCGGCGAACAGCCTCGTCCCGGAGGAGGCGCAACTGGCCGATCAGATCACCAGCCGGCTCAACAGCCTGTTACACCGAGCACCGGAGAGAGGCCTCGCCGGCGGACCGAGGCCGCCTGGTCTCGCTGTATTATCTGACGCCCAAAACCGGCGTGGAACGCTTTCGCAATCAGGTCCGGCGAATCCGTCCTCCCGGCGGCACGAAGCTGTTGTTGAGCGGTCCTTGGCCGCCGTACAACTTCGTGGCGTCGCCTGACTGACTCTGTGTAATGGGCACCATGGTGCGAGTTTCGCATTAGTACTTTCGGATCTGGCTTCTCGCACGGAGGTATCTATTGAAAGCTAGAGCGTGATGTTACTCGAACGTGTCACTAACGGCGGCGTACTTGGTTCTTTGCGTGCTCTAAATGGTATCGGAGGACACACAAACACTTGTGAACCTTTCCAGCAGTAACTGAGAACGCCCAAAGAGGAGAACGAAACATGGCAAAAGTGAATAAGTCTACGGATTCATCGAGCCTGGCAGAAGTGGTCGGACCGCATTCTTGACAAGGGCATCGTGATCGACGCCTGGGTCAAAGTGTCGCTGGTCGGTATCGAACTGCTCTCGATAGAAGCCCGCGTTGTGATCGCTTCGGTCGAGACGTACCTGAAGTACGCCGAAGCGATCGGTCTGACTGCCAGCGCCGCGGCGCCGGCTTAGCAGCGCGCCCGGCAAGGTTCCCGTCGCCGGTCGGAGGCCCTTCATAGGGGCCTCGCCCGGCTGGGGGATCCCAGGGTACCCCAACAGAGAAAAGGAGCTGAAGGCATGTTAAAAGACGATACGACACGCTTGTGTGGTGAAATCCAGGCGATGCGCAAGGTGCGCGGCACTATGATGACGCGAGTTGCAGCACGGCGCCAAGGAGCTAAGGCAGACGGTGGCGGAGCTTTGCTCCCACTTTGGCCGTGCTCGCACGGCGATGGCGAAGCGAACCAAGCATGAACGCGTGGTTTTTCTGAACGACCTGAAGCGCTCGGTTGGCGCACAGCGGCGAGATCTGCAGAAAGGACTTGGCCGGCGCCCGCCGAGCCTGGGCCGGCATAAGCTCATAGCAACCATCGGTGGGGACCGAAGTTCAAGCGGGCGGGAGCAGTGGGGCTGGCAGCAATAGCCGCTCCGTATCCAGGGCGCGCCGGCGGGTTCGCTGCGCGGGCGGCTAAAGCGCCTGATGCAGTGGCCCGCCAGCGGGATCCCCGAACCAGGGGTCGTTCCACCGGGAGAGCCGAGCGGGTGCAGGAACTGAAGCGGCCGCGCGGTGGGGAGGCGAGAGGCGTCGCCGCGCCAAGCCTGGGTGGCACTGCGAGGCGACTAGGTCTGCATGCGGTGGGACTTCGGTAGTGGAAACAGGAGCACTAAGATGAAAATCAACTGTCTCGGTTGCGGGTACAAGGTGGATCTCGTCGGTGCCTATGACGACTACGTAGGCCAGATCAAGTGCTTCGCCTGTGGCGCGATCATGGAGATCGCGACCCAGCAGGGCAACGTCCGGGCAGTCGGGTCCGTAACGGAAGCGCGGGCGCCTTCGGTCGAGGTGTTCTTTGAGCGGAGCCTCGGCTAAGAGCGCGTCCGGCGGGAGCTGCGGGCCAGGCTGGCTGAGGCGGAGCTGCCGCGGCCTGGCTGGGTGAGTCCGGCGCGAATGAGGCAAGTACGCCGGTGCATTGGGTGACTTCGGAAAGGAGGACAAACGTGGGTGTACTGACTGAAACTATGACGCGGTTGCGAGACGAGATTGTGTCCTCGCGCCATGTCCGAGTGGCCTTGCGAGGCGACTTGGTCCGCCAGACCAGCGAGCGGCGCGCGCGGGTATCCGCTTTGTGCGCCGGTTTTGCGCGCGACCGCGCGGGCGCCCACCGCGCCTGGTTTGGTCCGGTGCTTTCCGAACGCCAGACCTGCGGAGAAAGCGCCGCAGCGCAGACGGGCACAGGCGGCCAGGCATCAAGGCTCCGGCGCAAAAGCAGCCGTCTGCGGCGCCGAAAGCGGAGTCGCGCGGGCGCGCCGCGCCACGCCGGCCTCGGCACGGGCTGCGCGGCCGCCGCGTGGCGCACTCGTCCGCGGGACGCGCAGAAGCCGCCGTCCAAGAGATCGAAGAAGCACTGATTCTGGCCCGTAGAAGAGTGAGCATTCCGATGGTGGATACAGATGAGCAAGGATCTCGGGCGAGTGGTGGTGGAGTGCAGCCGGACGGGGACGATGTTCTGCCGAGGCCAGCGACGAGTTCGTCGAGACGCCGCACATTCAGGACCTGACCGAGCGGGCGCTGGCGTATCTGGAAGTGGGCTACGCGGTGCACTTCTCGGGCGCGGCGGGAACCGGAAAAACCACCCTGGCTTTTCACGTGGCGGCCAGGCTCGGCCGGCCGGTGATCCTGATCAACGGCGACGACGAATTCGGGAGTTCGGACCTGATCGGCAAGGACGCCGGCTATCGGAAGTCCAAGCTGGTCGACAACTACATCCACTCGGTGCTGAAGACCGAAGAGAACATGAACACCCTGTGGGTGGATAACCGGCTCACCACGGCCTGCCAGAATGGCAACACCCTGATCTACGACGAATTCAACCGCTCCCGCCCGGAAGCCAACAACGCCCTGCTCAGCGTGCTGGAGGAGAAGATCCTGAACCTGCCCGGTTTGCGGCGGACCGGCGAAGGGTACCTGGAAGTGCATCCCGACTTTCGCGCCATCTTCACCTCCAACCCGGAGGAGTATGCCGGGGTGCACAAGACCCAGGACGCCCTGATGGACCGCCTCATTACCATCAACATGGGCAACTTCGACCGGGAGACGGAGATCCGGGTTGGGATGGCCAAATCGGGCCTGCCTCGGGAGGATGCCGAGATCGTCGTGGACCTGGTCCGGGAGCTGCGGGGCGTCGGCGTCAACAATCACCGTCCCACCATTCGGGCCCCCATCGCCATCGCCAGGATTCTGGCCCACCGGCAGGCGCGCGCCAGGCTGGACGACCCGGTATTCCAGTGGGTCTGCCGCGACGTTCTGGATACCGACACGGCCAAGGTCAGGCGGGACGGGCAGTCGCTGATGCCGGATAAGATCGATGAAGGCATGGCCAGGATCTGCGGCGCCTCACGGAAGCCGCGGAGAAACAACGGCCGGCCCGCCCCGGCAGACCATGGAAAGGACTAATCTCATGGCCATCCCCACGAAAGGCCTGAACAACATTCGCACCCTGTCGGGCCGGGTGGACCAGCTCTCCTTGCCGTACCGCGCCTACATGCAGATCACCTGCCTGGAGATGGAAAAGTCCCGGCGGGACAGGGAGCGGAAGACCGCCAGCAAGCGGGTCGAGGAGATCGACGCCCGTCTGGGGGAGATCGACCAGGAGAAGCAGGAACTGTTTCGGGCGGTGGCCCCGCGCCAAAGGGCTTCCGGGGCGCCTGCCGGGCCTGGAGGTGAAGCCCGCACCCCGGCGAGCGCGGGCGGATTCAAGATCCGTTACTGAGGGAACCAGACCATGCTGACGCTCAGGAGTTCCGCTCACCTGCCCACCAACCGGCACCGCGCGAGCTTCCGCGTCTGCCCCGCTTCCACCGGCGCGCCGCAGGACCGCTGGGCGTAGCCCGCCGTCTTCAGGAATGGATCGGCTGGCAAACGGAGAGTCGCGGCGCTGTGGCTGGATGGCCGATGGAGCGCGCACTGCGGCGAATCCAGTCCAGACGATGGAGGAGGCGGCGATGAATGACTCTGCCGTGCGGCGGTATCAGACAGGCCCGCCCAGGAGCTGGCCGTGCCAGTGTCTCGCGGGAGGAACTATCTATCGCCATCGTGGCCGGCGGCGAACCACGGTGCTACGCGTCCACGGGCATCGACGGGAGCGACGTGTACAGCATTTCGGCGGGCCGCGTGGCGGCGGTGGTCAGCGGCTTGGCGATTCCAAGATCCGGCCGGAACGCGCCACCTGGCGGCCCACCAAGGCAGGTGCTGAAGCGGCTGATGGACGGAGACCACGCCGCTGCCGATGTCGTTCGGCATGATCGCCGCCAGCCCGGAGGCCGTTCGCAGGATCCTGTCGCGAAATCAGCAGGCCTTCCTGGAGCAACTCCACCGGGTGGACGGAAAGTCGAGATGGGGCTGCGGGTGACCTTCGACGTACCCAATATCTTCGAGTACTTCGTGAACACGCACGCGGAACTGCGCCTGGCGCGGGACCGTCTGGTCGGCACCCACCAGGAGCCTTCACCAGGAAGAGAAGATCGAAGTCGGCAGGATGTTCGACCGCCTCCTGGGCGAGGACCGGGAGAACTACACCAGGAAGGTGGAGCAGCATTCTGACCCCGGTGTGCTTCGAGTTCCAGGCCAACCAGTGCCGCCAGGAACACGAAGTGATGAACCTCGCCTGCCTGGTGCGACGGGAGGCGCAGGAAGCGCTTCGAAGCCGGCGTGTTCGAAGCGGCCAAGCTGTTCGACAACCATTTCGCCTTCGACTACAGCGGACCGTGGGCGCCGTACAGCTTCGTCGCGTTGGAACTCGACCTGGAACAGTGAATGCTGCTGGTGGACGACATCCTCTGTTCCCCGGTCAGCGGCATTCTCTGGATCTTCCGGGAAATCCACAAGGCCGCCAAGGAGGAACTGGGCAACGAAGGCCGAGTCGATCACCGATCAGTTGCGGACTCTCTACATGCAACTGGAGACCGCCCGGATTTCGGAACAACAGTTCGACGCCGAGGAGAAACTCCTGCTGGATCGCCTGGACGCCATCGACAGTCGTCTGGACGGCGAGGAAGAACCTGAGGAACCGGACATCGCGGCGGCCGAGGAGGAGACGACAATCCGTAAGGGACACGGGAGATCGGCATGAGCGGCGGACGCCATCGTTTCTCGACAAGCCAGGCCTTCAGCTTCTGCTGTTCGGGGGCAAGGGCGGGGTGGGCAAGACCACCTGCGCCGCCTCCGCCGCGCTGCGCATGGCCGGGCTCGCCCCGAGCCGTTCTATTTTGCTGGTTTCCACCGACCCCGCGCACTCGCTCCGGGACAGCCTGGCCGGTCTGCGCCCTCCCGCGAATCTGAAAGTTCTGGAACTGGACGCCCAGGAGTACCTCGGCAAGTTCCGCGCGAAAAACGGCCAAAAGCTGCGTGAGATTGCGGCCGCCGGCACCTTCCTGGACGACGAGGACATCGACCGGTTTCTGAATCTTTCGCTCCCCGGCCTGGATGAGCTGATGGCCTTTCTCGAGATCTCCGGCTGGCTGGAAGATCGCCGCTACGACTCGATCGTGGTGGACACCGCGCCCAGCGGCCACACCCTGCGCCTGCTGGCCATGCCCGGACTGATCCGGAAATGGCTCCACATGCTGGACACTCTGTTGGCCAAGCGGCGATACATGCGGAAGGTGTTCAAGCCGGAGCAGCCCGGACCAGCTCGACCTGTTCGTCGACCAGTGGGACGCCTCGCTCCAGCGCATCGAGACTCTGCTGCGCGATCCGTCGCGCTGCCGGTTCGTCCCGGTCACCATCGCCGAGCCGCTCGCCGTTCGCGAGACCGCGGCGCTGTGCGGAACTGTTGGGCCGGAAGATCCCGGCACCCGATCTGATCGTCAACCGGCTTCATTCCGAAAACGATTGCCCGACCTGCTCGGCCGCCGCCTCGGGCGAGCAGTTCCAGATACAACGCTCCTGGCCGGGACGGAGGTCCCCGGTTCGGCGTGGGGAATGGATCTGTTCGCCGAGGAGGTTCGCGGGCGGGAGCTTTTGTCCGCATTCTGGGACCACGCGCGGCCGATCTCGCGAACACCGGTGAGTCCGGCCAGGCCGCGCTGGTCCCGCGAGCCGGCGGTGCTGCATCCGGCCGCGCCCCCGTCCCCCGAGATGCGGTTTCTTCTGTTCGCCGGCAAAGGCGGCGTGGGCAAGACCACGCTCTCCTGCGCCACCGCCGTCCGGCTGGCGCGCGACTTCCCGGAGAAGCGGGTTCTGCTTTTCTCCACCGATCCGGCCCATTCGCTGTCCGCCTGCCTGCAGGTGGAGATCGGCCCCCGGCCGACCGAGCTTTTCCCGGGCCTGACCGCCATGGAGATCGACGCGGAGGCGGAGTTCGGGAAGCTCAAAGCGCGTTACGCCGAGGATCTGGAAGGCACGCTCGAATCCATATCCCGGGGTTTCGACCTGACCTTCGACCGCGTGGTTCTCGAGAAGATGATGGACCTGGCGCCGCCCGGGCTGGATGAAGTCATGGCGCTCACGCGCATCATGGAGTTTCTGGCCCAGGACAGCTACGATCTATTCTGCTCGATTGCGCACCGACCGGCCACCTGATTCGGCTGCTGGAACTCCCGGAGCTCATCGACCAGTGGCTCAAGACGTTCTTCGGCTTCTTTCTCAAGTACGAACGCGTCCTGCGCTTGCCCGGATTCGCCGACCAACTGGTGGGGATCTCGAGGAACTTGAAGAAGCTCCGGAAGTTGCTGGAGAATCCGGCTGCCGGGCGGCGCTCTACGCGGTGAGCATCCCCACCCAGATGGCAGTGGAGGAGACCCAGGATTTGCTGGCCGCCTGCGATCGGCTGGGCATCGCGGTCCCGCGCTCTTTCTGAACCTGATGACGCCGCCGGGGGATTGCTACTTGTGTTCGAGCCTGGGGCGAAGGGAATCGCTGGTGGCGGAGGGTTTCCGGCAGATGTTCCCGAAAAGCAGCAGACGCTGGTTTACAGACAGGCGGAGATCGCCGGGCTGGAGCGGCTGGAGGAGTTTGGGCGGCACCTGTACCAGGCCGCCATACGGGAGATGGTCAGTCGTGACGCAGCGTGAAGCCACACCCGGCGGAGACGGTTCACGCCGGAACTATGCGCGCTCGACGAAAGCGAACGCGTTTCGATCTGCGAGGTCCTCGACCGGGTGCTGAACAAGGGCGTGGTGGTGGCGGGCGAGGTGACCATTTCGGTGGCCGACGTGGACCTCCTGTACCTGGGCCTGCATCTGGTCTTGACCTCCATCGAGACCGCGCGAGAGACACCAGGAGCAGGGGCGGGCAGCAGCCGGTTTGGCAATTGAGATTGGAAAGGGGAAGACCAATGGATCCGGTCGCAACGACGCGGGTCGAGTCTGAATCGATCCGGGACTTTGCCCTGGTGATGCAGCAGGATGACAAGATCCAGCCGCGGGCGCCGCACAGCGGAACTCCGGGCCGGGCGCGCCTGGATTTGGATCCGGAGCGTCTGAAGAACGGACTCGGGCAACTGGTCCTCACGCTCGTCAAGCTCTTGCACGAATTGCTGGAACGCCAGGCGCTCCGGCGCATCGACGCCGGCTCGCTCACCGAGGAACAGATCGAGCGGCTGGGCCTCACCCTGATGGGCCAGGCGCAAGAAATCGATCGCTTGCGAAGAGAATTCGGCCTGGAAGAGGAGGACCTGAACCTCGATCTGGGGCCCTTGGGAAGGCTTTTCTAGAAGAGGAGATGTATTATGCCCCAACAGGCAGTTACGCACGCGATGCAGAGCTCGACTCTGTCAGATGTCCTGGAGCGGGTGCTGGACAAAGGGGTCGTCATCGCCGGCGACATCAAGATCAAGCTGGTGGACATCGAGTTGCTCTCGATTCAGATCCGCCTGGTGATCTGTTCGGTGGACAAGGCCAAGGAGATGGGCATGGATTGGTGGGTCAACAACCCGTCTTTTGCAGCCAGGCCCCGCAAGGACAACTGGAAGCTTCGCTGGCCAAACTCGACGAGAGGCTGTCAAGGTTGGAGGCGTCCTCGCCGATTGAGGTGGTCCCGGCTTGAGCTTCTCTGGCCCGGCGCCGGTCTGCCATTACAATTTCGAGAAGGCCAGCAACGCGAAGTTGTGTTGGTCAAATTCCGCCAATTGCCTCGACCCAGCCTAACCAGAATCCCCGGTTTCGAACCGGACTGTGACGGTGTTCCCGCCGGAGCCGCCCCAGCCGATCCCTGCCGGTCACCACGGCTTGGACACTTTCCCGCCGGATTCCGCTATCCATTACTTCACCTACCGCGGCGCAGTCCTGTATAATCGCTAGCCGGATGTGGTTTGGATGGGAGCTTTCGTGCGCTTACGAATAGTGGTCTCTCTTGGTTGCCTGATATGGATGGGAACCGCCTGCCACCGGGGAAAGCGGCAGAGCGTCGCGGAAGTGGAGATAAGCTCCAAGTCCGCTGCAGCCGCGCCTTCTTCGGGGCTTCTATGCCGATACCGACGGCGCGCGGTGGCGCTGGACGTCGCGGGTGTTCGCCCTCTCGCTGGACCCGCCGCCGCAGCATCGCGAAATCTATCTTGAGTTCGATTTCGGGATGCCCCTGGAACTCATGAACGAGGTCGCGCCGGTCACCTTGATCGGCACGGTTAACGGCCTGGAAGTCGGCCGGGAGACTTACTATAGACCGGGACATTACGTTTTCACCCGCTACGTGCCGGTTCGCGCCCTGACGAAAACCCCGGTGGAAGTGGAGTTCGAGCTGGACCGCTCGGTGGCTTTGCCCGACGATGGCCGCGTGATCGGCGTCCTGGCCATCGCCGCCGGCCTGAAGCCCTACGAAGCAACCGCCGAGTTCCGGCAGGGCCGCATCCTGCTGGCCCGTCAGGGCTACCAGTCCACCGTGGCGCAGTTGCAGCGGCAACTTCCGCCGGGCAAGGTGGCGGAGTTGAAGAAGCTTTTCGCGCAACTGCCGGTCTTCGATCAGTTGCGCTTCCACAACCTTCCCATCCACCAGAATCCGCTGGACCTGTGGGCCATCCAGCAGATCCTGTGGGAAGTGCAGCCTGAGTTCGTCCTGACCACGGGTACCGGTTCCGGAGGTCTGGCAATCTATCTCGCCCAGACCCTGGATGGGCTGGGGCTGGAGCGCTCGCGCATTCTGTCGGCCGGCCCGGGCAACCCGGCGCCGGAGGCCGTGCAGCATTTTCTGGGGCGGAAGTACGTCGAGTTCGTGAGAGGCGAGCCGACCGATCCAGACGTGATGACACGCTTGCGGACCGCGGTGAAGGGCCGAACCGCCGTGGTGCTGCTGGACGCAGGCCAGGCATACGACCGGGTACTGGCGGAGTTGCGGGCCTACGCGCCGCTGGTCAGTTCCGGCAGCTACCTGATTGTCCAGGACACCGACCGGGACGCCTGGGCAGGGCAGGTGGGCGCCGGCCAAGGCCCCTACGAGGCCATCCAGGCGTTCCTCGCCGAAGATCCAGGTAAGAACTTCGAGATCGATCCGGGCCGCGAGATGGCATTGTTCACTCGCAACGCCGGCGGCTGGTTACGCAGGAAGTAGCGCGCCATGCTACGCTCCCCGCGGTACGCAATCCTGGGTCTGGCCGGCCTGCTGCTGTGCTCCTGTCACAAGCGCGCTACAGATGGCGGTGGCTTGCCGGTCTATGAGGTCCAGGTAGTGGAGGCGCGCTTTCAGCCGCGTTTGCTGCGCGGATTTCAGGAGCCCCACGGAGGCTGGCGCTGGGCAGCGCAGTCGTTCGCCGTCTCGTTGGATCTGCCGCCGGATCGTTCCCGTTTTCTGGTGCTGAACGCGGGCCTGCCGGGCGAATCGTTTAGTGGCGGCAAGAGCGTGACGCTGAAGGCGCTGGTCAACGGCAGGGTGGTGGGTAGTCGAAGCTTCTCGCATCCCGAGAACTTCGTCTGGTCCCCGGCCATCCCCGACGGACCGCTGAACGGATCTCCGGCCGAAATCGCCTTTGAAGTCGACCGGCCTTTCCTCGATCCCACCACCGGGCAGTCCCGGGGCTTGATCGTGGTCTCAGTGGCGTTGAGCAATCTGGATGCCTCGGCCCCGGCCAGAGAGCGGCTGGCTGAGGCGACTCGCGAGAACTACGAACGAGTACGCCAACTGCGCCACACCCCCGTTTCCAGGGAGCAGGACCAGCAACTGATGAAGCTCTACCACGAGACTCCCATCTGGAGGAGCTTCTGGTTTCACTCCATACGCAGCGAGAAGAACCCCCTGGATTTGTGGGTCATGCAGGATCTCATCTGGCGGATCCGCCCGGAATTCATCGTCGAAACCGGCACTTACCGCGGTGGATCGGCACTTTTCTGGGCCAACACGTTGAACGGGACGGGGCTCACCGGCTCAAAGGTATTGACGGTCGACATCGTTGATTACACGCAAGAGGCCTCCTTCGATCCGCTGTGGAGCAAGTACGTCGAATTCTATCGCGGCAGCTCGACGGATGCCTCCATCGTCGCCCGCATCGCCGCGAAGGTGCGCGGTCACAGAACGCTGATTACCCTGGATTCGGATCACTCCGCCCAACACGTACTGCGCGAGTTGCGGCTCTACGCGCCCCTGGTGAGCCGCGGCAGCTACCTGGTGGTCGAAGACACCGCCATGGACGGCGTGCCCGCGTATCCGGGGAGTTTCCCCGGACCGCTGGCGGCGGTGACCCTGTTCCTGAAGGAAGGCGGGGAGAAGGAGTTCCTGCAGGACGCCTCGCGCGAGCAGATGGGCATGACGTTCAACCCGGGTGGCTGGCTGCGCCGGAAGTAACTCGTCCGCACTCGCGATAGCCGATTCATGTAATCTATTCTTGTCATCTACGGCTGTGATCGAACAACGCTTTGCAGCCAGCCGCCTTCGGCACCGGCCGCGGGCGCCAGATTGCGTCAACATCGCCTGCCCGCCCGGCATCCGAGGCACGGCGCCGCCCGAAGAATGGGGTGTTTCGCAGTCTGCGGTTCCGGGATTGAGGAGGCTCAAGAGTGTATTTACGCCACAGGGAACGTCACGTCACAGGACGCATCGGCTGGCTGCGCGCGGCGGTATTGGGCGCGAACGACGGTATCGTTTCCACGGCGAGTCTGGTGCTCGGTGTCGCAGCCGCGCATTCGACTCACAGCAACATATTGGTCGCCGGGATCGCCGGGCTGGTCGCGGGGGCCATGTCGATGGCTGCCGGTGAGTACGTATCTGTCCACTCACAGGCAGACACCGAACAGGCCGAACTCGCGCGTGAGCGCGCGGAACTCGAAACAGACGCCGAGAGCGAACACAAGGAACTGGCGGCGATCTACGTCGCTCGCGGGCTCGATCCATCGCTCGCCGAAGCAGGTGGCCGAGCAACTGATGGCTCATGACGCGATCGGCGCGCATGCCCGGGACGAACTCGGCATCTCCGAGACTCTCAGTGCGCGTCCGATTCAGGCTGCGTTCGTGTCAGCCGGCAGCTTCGCCGTTGGAGCGGCCCTGCCTCTCCTGGTCACTGCCATCGCGCCCGGAGGCGGCGCCTGATCCCCCTGGTCTCCGGGACTTCACTGGTATTCCTCGCGCTTCTGGGGGGCGTGGCTGCACGCGCGGGCGGCGCAGGCGTGAGGGTGGGCGCGATACGCGTCTCGTTCTGGGGCGCCCTGGCCATGGCGCTGACCGCAGGCGTCGGGGCGCTGTTCGGAACAGTTGCGTGACTGTGGCCAGCTTCTGTGCTGGCGGTTCAGCGTTGTTATAAGTCTGTTCTTTAGGCAGCCGATGCGGCGTTACAAAGGGCCGGGCGGGGAGTAGAATGTCTCCAGAACCTATGTACCCCAACATACTCCTGTCCGTCTTCATCGCCCTGGTCGCGTGCATGATCATCGGAGGTATGCTCAACAGCCGCAGGCTGGTCAAAGTCGCTGGCGTGCTAATTGTGGCCGAGGTAGCGGCGGCTTTGATCTTGTGGCTGCTGATGGGGCTCTCCCCCGTGCCGTCCTGGTTCGCGAAATGGGTGGTCCGGATGGTTCACGCCGTCCAGCGGGCGGCCCATTGATGACGTCAGGCCGTGTAGCTGTCTTGCCCTCTCATGGTGAACTTGAGTTGAGGTGGTTGGCTTACGCCCACTTTTTGCCCAATTCTTCCAGCCCAGCTTTTTTCAGATCCTCAGACGACATGACGATTTGGAAGTGGCAGTCGGCGTTGAAGTGCAGGAAGAACGGCTCCGCAATCGAAGGGACTCGCGATGGCTCCTTGACATCGACGATGAGAATCCCCGCGCGCTTGCCGTCCTGCTCCGTGAAGTAGACCGCCTCGGGTTTGATGTCATCAAGGATCCGGCCCATAATCGCGCCAATCTTGCCTTGCCGCACCAGCGTATTGAAGGGTTCATTCGGCATCCGAACGTTCAGCAGCATCCTCATGGTTTTAGCTCCTTGTCTCTGGTTGAGTGTGTGGTGGCGACGTACAGGCGTCCCAGCTAGCTTCGCCTGCCCCAGTAGCCGCTAACGATCAGGATACTATGACGGCGCAATCGGTGGCCACGTCGAACATCGCCAGGCATGGTGCAGGATGACCGCACAGGGAATCCGCCACCGCTCAGCCGATGCGCCGGAGGAAGTAGCCGCCGGGAGCGCCGTCGAAGCGCAGCACCCCGGAGTCGCGCTCGACGGCGCCCCCAAGGTCCACCAGAAAGCCGTTGTGCCAGATTTCCCAAGTGCCCACAGCCAGACCAACGACGAGGAACTTGAGCCGCGCGGGTCCGGCGACATCGAAAGAAACCGCCGAGGTGGCGCTGCGGGTATCGGCATGGAAGAGCACCACGCGATCCGCCACGCGCGCGCCCGCCAGGTCCAGACTTTCGATGGGCCCCTGCGCGAGCGCCGCGGCGCAACTTCGGACTTTCAGCACCGGGCGATCCGCCGGGCCGTTGGCCATCTCGAACGTGAGGACGGCGCCCAAGCCAAGCACCACGACGCTGCGGCGCACCACGCGCTCCGTGGCGCCGGCGCCGCTTTGCACCAGCGTCGTGGCGTAGGCGTATTCGGGCGCCGCGGCATCCGGTCCATGGCTGTGCCGGAAGGATGGGGTCGTGCCCCCGGCCACGTTCAGCGCCTTGCGAAGCGCTTCGGCTTCCCACCAGCGGCCCTCCAGCGGACAGCTTAGGATTTGATTGGCCAACAGGCACGCCAGCAGCGCGACAATCCATCGGCTCTTCATCGTATTCCGGAGTATACCCCGCCGGACGGATGCCAACCACTCGTGCATGACGCGAATGCCGCACACACAGTATCGCCGGCAGTCGCAGCTTTCACTGGGTTATAGTGCAGGGATGGATGAGGCCGGCCAGATCGGCAAACGAGTCTCCATCGCCAGCATGGCCGCCAGCGGCACGCTCGCGGTGGTGAAGATCGTCGTCGGCATGATGGCCGGGTCAACCGCGGTGGTCGCCGACGGCGTCGAATCCGCCAGCGACGTGCTCGCCAGCGGCGTGGTGTTTCTGGGCATGGTGATAGCCTCGCGGCCGGCCGACGCCAATCACCCTTACGGGCATGGCCGTTTCGAAATTCTCGCGGGTCTCGGGGTGGGCATGATCCTCACCGGCACCGGCACGGCTATCTGCATGCGTTCTCTGGAACGCGCGGGCCAGGCGCATACCGCTCCGCAATCGTACGCCATTTGGGCGTTGGTGCTTTCCATCGTGGTGAAGAGCTTTCTGTCCTGGACGAAATTCCACTTCGGACGCAAGATCAGCAGCGCCGCGCTGCTGGCCGACGCCTGGAACGACAGCGTCGACATCCTTTCGGGCACGGCCGCCTTGTGCGCACTTTCGTTGACCCTCTACGACCCCGTGCGATTTGTAGCAGCCGACCATTACGGCGGAGTCGCCGTGGGGTTGCTGGTTATCCTGCTGGGCATACGCGTGGTGCGCGATACATCTTCCGAGCTGATGGACACCATGCCGGAAGAGAGCCGCATGAGCGAGGTTCGTGGTGTGGCGATGGCCGCGCCCGGCGTGCTGGGCGTCGAGAAGTGCTTCGCGCGCAAAACGGGTTTCAAGTACCACGTCGACATCCATTTGGAAGTGGACCCTTACATGACCGTGTGGGCGTCGCACGAGATCGCCACCGAAGTGCGCTTCAAGATCCGCAAGCAGTTGGATTGGGTGGCCGATGTGTTGGTGCACGTGGAGCCGCATCCACAACCCTCCAGCCCCCCACCGGTGCAATTAATCTGATCGCGTCTTCGGCCCCGGTCCGCCACGCTACAATCGAGAGAGCCTTCCTCCATGGAGAACCGGGCCATAGCCGCGTTGTTTGCCGAGACCGCCGACTTGATGGAAATCTCCGGCGAGGACTCGTTCCGCATCCGCAGCTACCGCAACGCGGCCAACGCGATAGAAGGTTATCCGGAGCGTATCGCGGATATTCTGCGGGATCCCGCGCGCAGCGTCACCGAGATCCCCGGCATCGGGAAGGGCCTGGCCTATGCGCTCGAGGAGATCGCCAAGCGCGGCAGTTTCGAACGGCGCGACGAGATGCTGGCTAAGTATCCGCCCACGGCTCTCGAACTGCTAAAGATCCAGGGGCTCGGGCCGAAGAGCATCCGCGTGCTGTGGGAACACTACCGCGTCAGCACCATCGACGATCTGGAGCGCGTCGCGCGCGAACAGAAACTGCGCGAGTTGCCGCGCATGGGCGCCAAGCTCGAAGAAAAGGTTCTGCGCTCCATCGCCACTTACCGCCAGAGCGCCGGCCGCTTCCTGCTGGACTTTGCCGACCGGGCCGCCTCGGAGATCATCGCGCATCTGGGCGAGGCGGGCGGCATCGAAAAGATCACCGTTGCGGGCAGTCTGCGCCGCCGCAAGGAAACCGTCGGCGATGTGGACATCCTCGCCACAGGGCCCGGAGTGGCGGCCGCGCTGGAACGATTCGTCTCCTATCCGGGCGTCACCGAGGTGCTGGGCAAAGGCGAAAACAAAGCCAGCGCGAAAATCGGGCCTGAACACCTGCAAGTCGACCTGCGCGCGCTTCCGGGCGACAGCTTCGGCGCCGCCCTGCAGTACTTCACTGGCAGCAAGGATCACAACGTCGCCTTGCGCAATCGCGCCATCCGCATGGGCTTCAAGCTCAACGAGTACGGTCTTTTCCGGGCGGCGGATGAATGCAAACTCGCGGGCGAAACGGAAGAGGAAATCTACCAACGGTTGGGGCTGGCGTGGATCGCGCCGGAATTGCGCGAGAATCAGGGCGAGATCGACGCCGCCTCCGAGGGCCGCTTGCCGCATCTGGTGGAGGTCGGCGATATTCGCGGCGATCTGCACATGCACACGACCGAAAGCGACGGGCGCGCGTCGATGCTCGAAGATGGCGGCGGCCGCGCAAGCCCTCGGCCACGAATACATCGCCATCACGGATCACTCGAAAGCGCTGGCCATGGCCAACGGACTGGACGAGGCGCGCGTAGTGGCTTTCGCTCAACATGTGCGCGACGCGAATCGCGACGGCCTGGGCATCCGCGTGTTCAGCGGCATCGAGTGCGACATCCGCAAGGACGGACAGATGGACCTGGCCGACGACGCGCTGGCCGAACTCGACTTCGTCATCGGCAGCATTCACAGCTCGATGAACCTGGAGCCCGAGGCCATGACGGATCGTCTGCTGAAGGCGATAGAATGCCCCTACGTGCGCGTCATCGGACATCCCACTGGCCGCGAGCTGTTGCGCCGCGAGGCGTATTCGTTCGATTTCGAGCGCGTGGCGCGCGAGGCCGCCCGCCGCGGCGTGGCCTTCGAGATCAACTCGAGTCCCGCGCGATTGGATTTGCATGCCGCGCTGATCCGCGCCGCCCAGGCCCAGGGCGCGCGCTTCGTCGTTTCCACCGACGCGCACCACCCCAAGCATCTCGCCGGAATTCACTTCGGAGTGTCCATGGCGCGACGCGGATGGCTCACCGCCGCCGACATTTGGAACACGCGCCCGCTCAAAGAATTTCTCGTGTTCCTGAAAAGAGAGTAGAGAGATGAAAGCGAAAGTGCTATCCAGCCGCGAGTGCCACACCAATCCGGTCTTCTCCGTGCGCGATGAACAGGCCATCGAGCCCGGCGGCGTGAAGATACACCGCTACATCGTGCACCATCGCGGCTCGGCGGTGATCCTGCCGCTGGACGTGCGCGGCCGCGTTCTCCTGGTCCGGCAATACCGGCTGGCGGCGCGCCAGGCGATGTGGGAACTTCCCGCCGGACGCATCGACGAGGGCGAGACGCCGCTCAAGGCCGCGCGCCGGGAGCTGATGGAGGAAACCGGCCTGCGCGCGAGACAGTGGAAGAAGTTGGCGGAGTTCTATCCCAGCCCCGGATTTCTCACCGAGAAAATGAACGTGTATCTGGCCACCGGCCTGCGCATGGGCGACTCCTGCCCCACGGAGGATGAGCGCATCGAGTGCCATTGGTTTACGGTGGCCGAACTGGAGGAGTTGATCGGCGCGGGCAAGATGATCGACGGCAAAACGCTCATCGGTTACGCCGCCTGGCGCCGTTCGCGGCGCAGCCCGCTCTACACCATGCCGCGGTAACCTGCAATCTGCCGATGTAGAAAACGAGTTAAAGCTCAGCGCCGCGAGAGCAGGTATTCCACCATGGCTTTCAGGGCTTGGCCGCGGTGGCTGACCTGCTGCTTGCGGGCGCCGGGGATTTCGGCGAAGGTGCAGTTGAACGGCGGATAAAAGAACAGCGGATCGTAGCCGAACCCGTCCCGGCCGCGCGGCGCATCGAGCATTCGCCCTTCCACCACGCCGCGAAACGTGCCCAGAAGTTGGCCTCGCTCGGCCAGCGCCACCACGCACACAAACCTGGCCGCGCGATCCGCGACTCCGTCCAGGCGTTCGAGCAGCAGGCGATTATTCGCTTCGTCGTTCGAGTGCTGGCCGGCGTAGCGCGCCGAATGCACGCCGGGCGCTCCGCCCAGGGCATCGACGGCCAACCCCGAGTCGTCGGCAAACAGCGGGCCCGGCGCGTGGGCGCTGTAGTAGACGGCTTTGCCGGCGGCGTTCTCCTGGAACGTCGCGCCGGTCTCTTCGTAGGCGGGAATCTCCTGGAACCCTTGGAGCGGTTCGGCGGTCCAGGCACCCGCGCTCAGCGATGCGATGGCCAGACGAAACTCGCGCAGTTTGCCTTGGTTGGTGGTGGCGCAGTAGAGCTTCACGGGAGTTTTACGAAGGACTTCTGCACCTCGACCAACTGCGCGATGGCCTTGCGCGCCAAAGCCAGCAGGCCGCCCAGTTGGCCTTCGTCGAAAGCGACGCGCTCGGCCGTGGCCTGCACTTCCACGAGTTGTCCGGCGCCCGTCATGACCACGTTCATGTCCACGTCGGCCCGGGAGTCCTCGTCGTAACAGAGATCGGCCGCCGCGACGCCGCCCACGATGCCCACGCTGATGGCGGCCACATAGTCGAGAATAGGCAGACGCGGCAGCGTGCCGTATTCCACCATCTGCTCGAGCGCCAAACCCAGCGCCACGAAGGCGCCGGTGATGGAAGCCGTGCGCGTGCCTCCGTCGGCCTGCAGCACGTCACAATCGACAATGACGGTCCTCTCTCCGAGCGCCGCCGTGTCCACTACCGCACGCAGGCTCCGCCCGATGAGCCGCTGGATTTCGTGCGTGCGTCCCGATGGCCTGCCCCGGTTGACTTCCCGCGACGTGCGCGTCACGGTGGCGCGCGGCAGCATCGAGTACTCGGCTGTAACCCAGCCCTTCCCGGTGCCGCGCAGAAACGCCGGCACGGATTCGTCGATGGTGGCCGCGCACAGCACGCGCGTCTGGCCCACTTCAATCAGCGCCGAGCCTTCGGCCGTCATGAGAAAACCCGGCGAGATTCTCACCGGCCGAACTTCGTCCGGTCTTCGTTGATCGATTCGCATGTTCACTTGGATTTCATCACCGCGTAAAACAACAGGAGCAGCAGTACCATGCCGGTGACCATCAAGATGATGCACGGCACTCCGCTTTTCACCGGCCCCGTATTTTTCTTCTTCCCCCGTATTGGCCTGAACTTCGCCATCGACGCAGTTCCTTCCCGCCGCCCCTAAAGGCGCGCGTTCTTCAGTGCCACGGCCGCCTCCTGGAAGAACGCTTCCAGGGCCGCCAGCGTGGCGTCCGAAAGGTCGCTGAGCGCGATGCTCACCACTGGGCAGCCTTTCTCGGCCAGGGCCATTTGCGTGGCCAGATACTGCGCCCGGTGATACGCCGCGCCGTCCGGCATCTCAGGCACGCGCTCGGTCTTTTCCGAGATCAGCACGGTGGAGAAGCAGCGGCCCCTACCGATGATCATCTCATGATAGGAGTGGTTCATCGCCGGGCCCTCGTATACGTCCACCGGCATTTTCAGGCGCGCGCGGAACAACTTCTCGCCGGCGCGGTCCAGAATCTTGCGCAGCGCGCGCCCTTGCGGCGAGTAGCGCGTGTCGCCGAAGAAAGTCAGCTCGCCGTAGTCCACCTTCCGCGCGCTCGCCTGCGCGCCCAGCAGCGCGGCGTACATTTCACCCGCTCTACGCCGCGGCATGGCTGCGGCGCCCGGCAGCCGGTCGTAGCGCAGCGTGAGGCACGCCCGGAATCGCGACTGGTACGGCGATTCCGCCATCTTGCGCCACTCCCTGGTCTTCTCGATGCCGCCGGCCTTGACCGCTTCGTTGTGCAGTTTCCCGGCGATGCTCTTATAAAGTTCCACACCCGGCTGCGTCACGAAGTTCACGCCGCGCAAGCGCGCCATGCCGAAGACGGTGTAGTGAATAAACTGCATGTAGGCCGAAAGCGGCGCGCCGCCGGGCAGGCTCAGTACCGCGACCGGATAGCCCGCGCGCCGCAGCAGTGTGATCTTCTGCGCGTCCGGATGCGGCGCGCCGCGGCTCTTCACGGCCAGAAAAACGCGATCCTGCAGCGCGTCCTTGGGCGCGCGGTAGTTGGCTAGTTTCGCCTTTTCTCCGATGACGATCTTAATTCCCGGATACCCGGCTTTGCCCAAGCTCTCCTCGAAGTTCTGCTTGGTCCACACGGCCGCGCCCTGCCAGTCTTTCGGCAATAGCAGCGTGGCCTTGTCCCGCCCCGCTTCCGATTGCGTGTGGAGAAACGCGGCCAGGCGCCACGCCTGCAGGATGCACTCCTCGCTCAAACACGCGCCCGCCATCCACTCGCGCAGATCCACGCCGCAAAGCGCCAGCGGATAGAGGCTGCCGCGTGTGAGCGGTGCGCTGTGCCGGCCGGAGGTGGAACTCTCTCCGTCGAGTTGCAGTCCCATCGCGCGGTAGCCGCGGCCGCGCGCGAATTCGTCGAGGAGCGATCCGGCGAGCGTCATTGCCAGGAAGTTCGCGCGCGGATCCACCTTGTGCTTGCGATAGAGCGCTTCCAGCCGTCCGAGGATTACCACGGGCTCGTAGGAAGTCATTCCCAACGCCATCCCGACGACGAACGAGCCGCGCAGAATCTCGCTCATCGAAAGACGCGTGCGCGCCTGCATGTCTTCGAAGATGTGGTTCAGCTTCGCCGGGTCGGTCGAATCCGCCACGTAGCAACGCGGGCCACGCTTCAGCAGACCGGCGGCCGCGTACATGGATTTGTCTTCGGCCGAGCCGCCCATCCCGGCCCAGATCAGAAAGCGTAGCGGCGCGTTGTGCGCCTCGAGAATGGCCGCGCGCGCCTCGTCGACTTCGCGCTTGATGGTTTCGGACCACTCGGCGTGATGCGTGGCCTGCCACGCCAGGCTGAAGACGCCGTAGCCGTTCCTGGAGACGCGGCCCTGGGCGTCGATCTCCATGCCCAGCCCGATCAGGGGATTGCGCTCGGGATCGAGCGAGGCCAGTCCCTTGCGGCGCACGCGCGAATCCAGAACGCGCAAGCGCTCCAGCACGCTGTCCTTGAGAAAACCATCGTAGTGGTCTTCTGAGGAAGGTTGGTCGTGGTAGAGCGTGAGAAGCACCTAATCGTTGTATCACAGCGGGGATGGGCTCGCGCTCCGCTGTTAGAATTGGAGTCATGGGCAGCTTGCCCGCCAATCGTCCGCGCTCGGCGGACCGTTTGTTCGAATACTCGCTGCTGGGCCTGGTCGCGAGTGGCTACTTTGCCGTGGTGGGCTCGGGCTTCCTCGACGCGCCGACGGTGGCCGCCGCCGGCGCCGCGCTCATCCTGCGCGCGCTCATGGTTGCCGGCGTTCTCCGCTGGCGTATTTCCAAGCGCGCGGTGGCGGCGGCCGCCGTCGCCTACATGGCGTTCTATCCGCTGGATTATTTCTTCCTCTCTCGCGAGTTTCTGGGCGCCACCATCCACCTGGTCTTCTTCGTCGCGGCGATGAAGATACTCACCTGCTCCACACCCCGCGACTATCTCTGGGTGAAGGTGATCGCGCTACTGGAATTGCTGGCGGCGTCGGTGCTTTCGCCTAACCTCAGTTTTTTCGTCTTCCTGGCGGCGTTTCTGGTGTTCGGAGTCGCCACGCTCTCCAGCGGCGAAGTGCGCCGCTCGGCCGGCCGGGCCGATCGCGTGGCGCGCGGCGCTCAACGCTCCCTGGCCTGGCGGCTGGCCGGTGTTTCCTTGATCGCCTCGCTCGGCGCACTGGCGCTCACCGCCGGCATGTTCTTCCTGCTGCCGCGCACGGCGCGCGCGGCCTTCCGCCACCTGGCGCCGGACCGCTACCGCGTGCCGGGCTTTTCCGATCAGATCACACTGGGCGAAATGGGCCAGCTCAAACGCCTGGGAACGCCCGTGATGCACGTGCGCTTCTTCACGCCGGGGCGTTATGACGGACTCAAATGGCGCGGCGCCGCGCTGAGCGAGTTCGACGGCAAGCGTTGGTACAATCCTCCTGGCGGCGACCGTCTGTTGCGGATGTCTTCCACGCCCCTGCAACTGGTGGACGACGATCACCGCCGCCTGCGCGGCCGCCGCGCGGCCTACGAAGTCCACTTGCGCTCAACCGGTACCGACATGCTGTTCTTCGCCGGCGTGCCGGAGTTTCTGGATGTGCGCCTGCCGCAGGTGATCCGCACCGCTTCGGGCGGTTACCGCACGGCCGAGGGCACTTCCGAGGGCTTGCGTTATGGCGTATATAGCAACCTGGACTCCGGCCTGCGCGCTCCGGCGCCCGTCCTCTCCAGCGCGGAGCGGCAACTCAACATCAAGTTGCCGCAGCCCGACGCGCGCGTGATCGCGATGGCGCGGCGAATCACCGCCGGCGCCCGCGACGATCGGGAACGCGCCCGCGCGATGGTGGAGTACATGCGCGCCAACTACACCTACACCACCGACCTCGACGAGACCACTCCCGCCGACCCCATCGCGCACTTCCTCCTGGAGCGCCGCAAGGGCCATTGCGAATACTTTGCCAGCGCCATGGCGGTGATGCTCCGCTACCTGGGCGTCCCGGCGCGCGTCGCGACGGGTTTTCAGAGCGGCGTCTACAACCAGGTGAGCGGCTGGTATCTCATCCGCGCCTCCGACGCGCACAGTTGGGTGGAAGCGTGGATCGAGGGGCAAGGTTGGAGCACCTTCGACCCCACGCCTCCCGATCCGGGCACGGATGGGGCGTCACTGTGGTCGCGCGCGCTGCTCTATGTGGATGCCGCCGAAACCTTTTGGCAGGATTGGGTACTGAGCTACGACCTGGATCGCCAACTGGTGCTCGCCACGCGCATGGAGGAGTCCGGCCGCCTGTTCGGCTCGAGTTGGCCCGCGCGCACCGCCAATCGCCTTCAGGCGTGGCGTGAAGGCGTGCAGCGATGGAGTCGGCGCTTCGGATTCGGCGCGCTGGCCGTGGCCCTGTTGGCTATTCTGCTCTACTTTGCGGGACCGGGCTCGTGGCGCCGGCTGAGAGCCGAATGGCGCATCCGGCATCTGGATCGCGCTCCCGCGCTAGCCTCCGACGCGACGCTGCTCTATCAACGCATGCTGCGACTGCTGGACCGCCACGGCATCCAGAAGCCCGCCTGGGTGACACCCACGGAATTCGCAGCGATGCTGGCGAAACCGGAATTAGCGGAGCTGGTGGTCCGTATTACCGGCGCCTATCACGACCTGCGCTTCGGCGGCCGGCCCGCGGCCGCACCGCGCATGATCGCGCTGCTCGACCAACTCGAGCGCGCCCACTGAGGGGCCGCGCTGTCGAATCGTCGATCCAACCGCTCCCTCACGGTCACGGCTCAGAAGCCTTTGCTGAGCCGCGCGCGGCAGCAAGCGGTCCCGAACCGCTGGCAACGTAATTCCATTACAGCCCGTCAGTTTAATTCCTGGATGCGAATGTTGCGCCAGCGCACCTGGAAAGGCTTGAATCGGTCCTTGCCGACGGCATGCACCTGCAGTCCAAAAATACCCTTAGCCGTCATGGAATCCTTGAAGTCCGCCGCGAGGATGCCGTTGACCCAGGTGCGGATCCAGGGTCCTTTGCACTCGACGCGATACTTGTTCCACTCGCGGTCCTTGAAAGCGGTCTTGGCCGCGGGACGCGTCGAGAAATCGTCCAGAAAACGTCCGCGCCGCGCTTCGTCGTACACGTTGCCGGAACTGGCGCTGTCATGCGTGGCGATCTCGACCTGATAGCCGTAAACGCGATCCGGGCTCAGCTTGTGCTCGACCGTCTTGCCCTGGTCCTGAACTTGAGCGGATCGGGGCCCGGGTGGATCTGGCTGCGGAACTGCACACCCGAGTTCAACTCGGGATCCACTTTGACTTCGAATTCGAGAATGAAGTTGCCGTATTCCTTGTTCGTGCACAAAAAGCTATTCGGACTTCCCAGCACGGCGGTCCCTAGAATGGTGCCATTGTCCACCACATAGGTGGCCTTGCCGCTGTGTTCGGTCCAGCCATTGAGCGTCTTGCCGTCGAACAGCTTCACCCACCCGGCGGCATGGGATGTGGCCGCCACCAGGCCGCACAGCACAAATAGTTCAATCGTCCTCTTCATAGGTCTCCTCACTTTTCTACGCTTGTTTTCACGCCAGGGCGCGGGCGATAATCCCGCGCGCCTGCTCCACGATTTCCGCCAGATGCTTCTCTCCGCGGAAGCTCTCCGCATACAGTTTATAGATATTCTCGGTCCCGCTGGGCCGCGTGGCGAACCAACCGTTGGCGGTGGCCACCTTGAGGCCACCGATCGAAGCGCCGTTGCCGGAGGCGCGCGTAAGGATGGAGGTGATCGGTTCGCCAGCCAGTTCGCGCGCGGTGATGGTCTCGGGCGTCAGCTTGCCGAAGTTCGCTTTCTCTTGCGGCGCGCAAGGCGTATCGATGCGCGTGTAACTGGAGCGGCCGAACTCGGCGGCCAGCTTTTCGTAAAGCTCGCCGGGATCGCAGCCCGTGCGCGCGGTGATTTCCGCCGCCAGCAGGCCCAGGAGCAGCCCGTCTTTATCGGTGGTCCACACGGCGGCGTCGCGCCGCAGGAAACTGGCGCCGGCACTCTCTTCCCCCCCAAAGCACAGCGTCGCGTCGTAGAGGCCCGGCGTGAACCACTTGAAGCCCACCGGCATTTCCGACAAACGGCGCCCGCGCGCGGCGACAATGCGGTCAATGATTCCAGAAGAGACCACCGTCTTGCCGACGGCCGCCCCGGACGGCCACGCCCGAGCGGTGCGCCAGCAAATAGTCGATGGCCACGGCCAGATAATGATTCGGATTGAGCAGCCCGGCGCCGCGTGTCACGATGCCGTGCCGGTCCGCGTCGGGATCGGTGCCGAAGGCCACGTCGAAGCGGTCCTTCAGGCTCACCAGCGAACGCATGGCGTAAGGCGAGGAACAGTCCATGCGAATCTTGCCGTCGTGATCAAGCGTCATGAAAGAAAACGTCGGGTCGGTCTTCGGATTGACCACCTCGATCCGCAGATGGTAAGTCGCGGCGATGGGTTCCCAGTAGGCCACCGAAGAGCCGCCTAACGGATCGACGCCGATGCGCACTCCGGCGGCGCGAATGGCATCCATGTCGATGGCCGCGGCGAGGTCGTTCACATACGGGTGCACCAGATCGCGCTGGTGTATGTTTTCACAACCCACGGCCCGCGAGTAAGCGAAGCGGCGCACGCCGCGATTGGCTTCCGCGAGCAATTGATTGGCGCGCTTCTCCACCCAGCCGGTGATGGCGGTATCGGCCGGTCCTCCGTTGGGTGGGTTGTACTTGATGCCGCCGTCGGAAGGAGGATTGTGCGACGGCGTGATGACGATGCCGTCGGCCAGGTGCGCGGTGCGCCCGCGATTGTAACCGAGAATGGCATGCGAAACCACGGGCGTGGGCGTCAGGCCGTCGGATTCCTGCCGCACGGTGTCGACGCCATTGGCCGAGAGCACTTCGATGGCGGTGCGCTCGGCGGGGCTGGATGCCGCGTGCGAGTCCTTACCCAGGTACAGCGGACCGTCGATCGAGTGCGCGGCCCGGTGCTCGCAGATCGCCTGCGTGATGGCCAGGATGTGCGCTTCATTGAATGTGCCGCTTGACGGCGCGCCGCGATGCCCGCTGGTGCCGAAGCTCACGCGCTGGAGTGGATCGGCCGGGTCGGGACGAAGCGCGTAGTAGTCCCGTTCGAGTTTGGCCGGGTCGATCAGAAACTCGGGAGGCGCGCTCTGGCCGGCCAGTGGATGAAGCCCCATAGCGTAAATTATGACACGCGCTAACGTGGCTTCTTCATGAGCCAGGCTTCGGAAACGATGGTGCCCCATCCGCCCGTGTTGCGCCACACTTCGCGTTCGACGCGCGAGCCGCGCGCAACGTCCGCGCCACGTTCGAAGCGAACCACCAGTTCGCCGTCGCGCGTCGCCTCTGGCGGAATGTCGAAAGTGAAAAAGTCGCTGACGCGTTCCGGGACGGCCAGATCCTTGGCCAGCACAAACTGGTCCGCGTAAATGGTTTCCGAATTCTGATTCATGCGCTCGCGGTAGCGCTCCTGGTAGCGCGGGCGGACCAGAGTGAAGCGGATGCGATAGGCGGCTTTCGGATCCAGATCGCGGTAGTGGAACGTGACGCCCTGGTCTTCGTCCTGCGTGAAGTGCATGGTGCGCTGGCTGGGGCGGTTGGCTTCCTCGAGCATCTCGGGGACGAACGGCTGGCCGAAGTCGTAGGGATAGCCGAACTCGATGCGGGGCGCGGGATTGGCGGTGCCGGCGTTGTCGTAGAATCCGCCGGGGCCGGGGTTCTGGTAGTCGGCAATCATGCCGAGCAGCTCGCGCCGCTCGGCGCCGCGCGCCGCCTTGGCTCGTTCGAGTTGGCGGCGCGTCCATCCCAAGCCCAAAAAATCGTGATCCAGATTGAAGATGCCTTCGCTGCGCACGCCGAACAGTTGGTTGCTCTCTTCGCCCAGACGCGTGGCTTCGCGGCGCAGGCGATTCATTTCGAGGTCGGCGGGAAGCGTGGCCAACATGGCGAGCGATTCGGCGATGGCGGCATCCGTCGCGCCGCTCTGGAGCGCCACTCGAATGCGCTGCTCGACGCGCCGCTCGACTCGCGCGCTGCCGGCGGACGTCGAGTTGGATGTGTTTGTCGAGCGCGGCCTTCTGCATGAACTCACGCCACAGCCAGTTCCCGCGCATGCGCGTGGCGGGCATTTTCAGGCCGGCTTCTTTCACCAGCCGGTAGTAGCGGTCGATGCCTTCTTTCTTCTCGATGGGCGTGCCGGGCTTCTCTTGTAAATTTTCTTCGAGCTGAAAGATGGCCTGCGCCATGGGCGCCGCCGCTTCCGGGCCGAACCATGCGCGGGCGTATTCGGCTACCAGGTCCTCGACGGTGCGCTGCGGGCTCCACAACAGGCGCTGCCACATCCACTGGTTGAAGTGGTCCTGCGTGCCGCTGGAATGCGTGCAGTCGCCGATGCCGTAGCGCAACGTTTCACCGAACACCCAGTGGTAGTAGCGCGGCCATGCGAAGAACGTGAGCCGGTCGTAGACCATGGTCAGCGCCTGGTCGGGGCGGCGTTCGTAGATCCAGTGATTCCAGTGAGGCGGCTGATCGCCGTTCTTGTCGGCCCGAGGATAGGCCTGTATGTAACCGTTCTGCGAGTAGCGCCAGTGGGTCAGCTCGTTGTAGAAGACGATGTCCTGCTGGGGTGGGAGCTGGTGCAGGATCTCCTTGAGATAGCGATCGAAAGGACCGAAGCCGGGATAGCGGAACAGGTCCATGCGGTGGTTCTGGCGGTGGCCCGGTTGCCAGCTCATGGCGTCGGAACCCGGACCATACCCAAACGCGCGCAGCCAGGTGCGCGGCTTCTCTTGCAGGTACTTGAAGATGGCGATGTCGCTTTCGTTGTCGAATTTCTGATTGGTGATGAAGATCTGCGTTCGCGGATGCCGGCGATGGAGGATGTTCGCCATGTCCTCGCACAGGCGGATGAAGGTGCCGCCGTAGGGCTTGCAGCGGTCGCACTCGCAGCCTCCGCCGTCGCCGCCAGTGAAGCAGATGTAGTCGATGAAGGGCGCGTCGCGGAAGGTGTCCGCGAACTTCTTGAGCAGCGCCTCGCGCGCCGCGGGAACCGAAGGGCACAGATAGCCCTTCCTGCCGATGGACTCGTACCCTTGCCACTCGGGCGGTCCGGAACCGACGTTGGGACCGTAATGCACCAGCGTCTTCAAGCCCAACGACCGGATGTAGTCGAACATCTCCCGGTCGCCGGGCGCCACGCCGGTTTGCATGGTATTGAGCCCGGCCAGCGCGTAATCTTCGATCACGCGCCGGGCTTCTTTGACCGTCCAGCGTCGCACCTTACCTTTTTGGAAGGCCACGCCGCTCTGGCCATATTGCGTGCCGCGCACCTCGAAAGCGGGCGCGGTGCGAAATTCGAGCGGGAAGGGAAAGTCCACGCCCGTCGAGCGCACTTCGGCGCGGCGCAGGATCTCGCCCACGGCATAGAGCACGCCGCGACTGTCCACGCCCGCGGCCACCAGCAGCGGCCCTTCGCGGACGCGCGAAGGTCTTCAGCGTGAAACCTTCGGGATCCTTGAACGGGCGCTGGCGTTCCATCAGCCGCGCAATTTCGGGATGGCTTTGCGCGGTGCCGAGTAGAACGGTCAACGCGCCGGCGGGCGGCTTGGCGGCTTCGCTTTCGCGCTCGATGCGCACGGAAAGACGCGCGGGTTCGCTCAACCGTTCCGAGAGAATGCGCGCGGCGCTCGTTTCCACTCCGCTCGGGCGATCGCCCGTGCGAACGATCACGCTGGAAAATGTGGCGCCGTGGGCCGCGGCCAGAGTCAGGGCCGCCATCAGGAGTTGTCCGCGCATGGGCCTATTCTCGACCATGCAGCGCATGCAGTGCAAAACCCATCCCGCGCGGGATACGGAGAAAATGAGTTGTTACTTCTCGATGCGGCCGATGTGGAAGGTGGCCGGATGCCACAGGCGCTTGCCACCTTCCCCACCCAGCACGTAGATGGTGTCGCCGTCCACCGCCGCCATCGGATAAGAGGTCGCATCCAGCAATGGATCGGTTTCAGCTGAGCTGGCGCGTTCGAATATCGTAAACCACCACCGTCGGTTCGAAGAACTGCTTCCAGTCGCGCTTCTTCTCTTCCGGCGTGTAGACCTCCTGGAGCGAACCGTCTATCCGGCGCGTGGCACCGTAGCGATAAGCGCCCAGCAACAGCAGATAACGATCCCGGTAGGTTACGGCGTGCTGATTCGAGCGGTGCGGCAAGTCCGCCAGCCTCTCCCAGCGCGAGGTGGCGACGTCGAAACTCCAAGCGTCCACCACGTTCGAGTAGCCTCCGGGTTTCGGCGATGGTTCGCGGTGAACGCCGCTGAAGACGTAGATCTTGCCCGCGGCCACCGTGGCGCAGGTGTCGAACCGGGGCGTCCCCGGGAATCTGGGTCACCTGCCGCCAACCCGCACGCGGATTCGCGGTGTCCAGCGACAGGATGGAGCGCCCTACGGGCTGCCCCCGGCGTCCGACAATATTGAAATCGCAATCGGGGTGGCCGGGCTGCGGGCAGAAATCGGCGCCACAGATCAGATAGATGACGCGGCCGATCACACCAACACCCGCTTCGCAAATCGGCCAAGGCAGTTCCGCGGGAACGTCCTCCCACCGCCAGTCGCCTGGGCCCGGCTTGAGCCTGTAGACGGACCGGTAGGTATAAGGCGCGTCGTAGTTAAAACCACCGATGGCGTAGAGGGCACCGCCGGCCACCGCCGCGGCGGCGGCCTGCCGCCTTGGTCCGGGAATGTTCCCGATGCGCGCCCAGCCGCGGGCTTCGTGGCGGGGATCGAACATGAACGTGGCGTGTGTGAAACCGTTCTTGGCGCCGCCGAAAAGATCCGGGTACTTTGCAACCGAGTCTTTCGGCCAACGCGTGAACCCGCCCGCCGAGATCACGCGGCCATCCAGTATCGCGAAGGCCGCGTCCTGAATTCCCAAGGGGTACTCGGGACCTTCCCGCCAGCGAATGCGAAAAGGCGGCCCGGCGTCCAGGCAATTCGCCGCCGCGAGCGACCACAAAAAGTCGCGCCGCCCGGAAAGTCGCGTCACGGTATCTACCGCGCCTGCTGCACCTTCGGCGTGGAGAGGTAACCGGCGATGCTGTTCTTCTTCACGTCGTTGACTACGATCTCGTAAGGCTGGCGCGGCGCCTTGGAGACGTAGAACTGCAAGGGTTCGTTGATGTTCTTGTCTTTCTTCTCGACCCTTTTGTCGTCGGCCACCAGTTCGATGGTGAAGCGGTTCTTCTTCTGATCGGCCTTCTTCAGCAGGATGGTGATGTCGCCGACGCGCTGCGGTTTCTTGCTCTTGGCAAGATTGAACTCGAAATAGTTGCGTTCACCCAGCGCCTTCAACGCGGACAGTTCCTTCGAGTTGGTGGCGATCAAACCGCTCTGCACGCCCAGGTCGCCGGTGGCGCGCTTCAAGTCGGAGATGGTCTTGTCAAGTTCGGCCTTATTGGCGGCCACCTCGGTCTTCACTGTGCCGACTTCGGTGGTCACCTCGCCCACTTTGGTGCTGGTGGCGGTGGCGGTTTCCTTGACCTCGCCAATCTCGGTGCGCAACACCGCCTGCTGTCGCTGGGTCTCCGCTTCCAGACGGCGCGCCAGAGTTTCGGCGTGCTTCTGAGCTTCGACCTTGGCCGATCCAGCGGCCATGGCCGCCTGGCGCCGCGCGGTCTCCAACTCGTCGCGCAAAGTCTCCAGGTGCCGGCGGTTCGCCGCGCTGGTCACCGTGGAAGCCTGCTTGAGGCCGGCGATCTCCGTGGCCGTGCTCTCACGCAGCGTGGTCAGACCGGTCTGAACCTTATTGAGTTGCAGAAACATGTAGATGGTGGCAATCGCCAACGCGATGACCACTCCCAACAGAATCGGAATCATGGGGCCAGAACCGCTCGAGGGCGGCGGCGGAGCCTGGAAGGTGGGGTTCGGATCGCTCACGGAAATGTATCCTCCTATAACACTATTATGGATGCGCGGAGGTACAAGTGGGGTACAGCGCCCGGCCGGAGGGCGCGTTTTGTTTCACTGATCCGGCTCTTTCATCCGCGGGCGGGCAAAATCCAGGTACTCCTGTTTGGGTATGCCGGCTTCAAAACAACGGCGGCAGCGCGCCTCGTACATGCCCGCCGCCCCCACCACGATCAGGTCCGCGGACTCCACCAGACGCTGCGTGTGCTTGGCCGGATTGCCGCAGCGCATGCAAATGGCCAGTGTCTTGGTGATCGACTCGGCCAGCGCCAGCAGTTCCGGAATGGGCGGGAACGGGCGGCCCATGAAGTCGGTGTCCAGGCCGGCGATGATCACCTGCTTGCCGGAATCGGCCAGCTGATTGGAGAGGTCGACCAGGTCCGGACCCAGAAAATTGGCTTCATCGATGCCCACCACTTCCGTGCGCCAGTCCAGGCGAGTGAGAATCTCCCGGACGTTGCCGACAACTTCGGATTTCATCCGCACGTCGGCGTGCGAGACGATTTCGTCGTTCGAGTAGCGCGTGTCGAGGGCGGGCTTGAACACCTGCACGCGCTTGCGGGCGATCATGGCCCGCCGCAGTCTGCGGATCAGTTCTTCGCTCTTGCCCGAGAACATGGGCCCGCAGATAACCTCAATCCATCCGATCTTGCCGGTGAAAAAGTCCATGGCTCGAGAGAGGACCAGGCGCGAAGCCCGTCCCTACCTTATCCTACACGCCCTCTCGCTTGCGATTCACACGCACGTAATTCATGTCTTGACGCGGTTCACTGTCCAGAGTCAGAGCGAAGGTAGTCGCGGGACTATCGGGCGGCGCCGCGGGCAGATCCAGCAACCGCACGCGCAAATCATCCTGCACGAATTTCACGCTCTGGCCCGTCGCGAAGTACTTGGCCGATAGAACTTTGTTACGCAATCCGCCCAAACTTGCCACCCTGCCCGGCCAGAAGTGGACGTGCGCGTAGAGCGTGTTGCCTTTGCGCGTGGCGCTCCAGTAGTTGCCGCCGTGCACCTGGCAGGGCTCGGCGCCGTAAATGGTCGCGCCGTTGCGGTCCATCCACTGGCCTACCGCGGTCAGAATTCGCACCGATTCATCTGGAATACTGCCATCGGCCTTCGGGCCGATGTTCAACAGGTAGTTGCCGCCCTGGCGCGCGCAGGTGATCAGGTTGCGCACCACGGTTTTGGGCGTTTTCCAATCGTCGTCGGCGGCCTGATAGCCCCAACTGTCGTTCATGGTCATGCAGGCTTCCCAGGCGCGGCCTTTTTCAGCCACGATGCGCTGCTCGGGCGTCGAAAAATCTCCGGCGAGGCCGTTGCGGTTGTTCACGATGGTGTCCGGCTGCAGTTCGAAGACCATTTTGTTCATGCGCTCGGATTCCCACCCCTTCGCATCGAGGGGCCAGGAGACGTCGTACCAGAGCACGTCAAGCTTGCCGTAGTTCGAGCAGATCTCGCGCACATGTCCGTGAATGTAATCCACGAAGCGCCGCCGCGCGGCTTCGTCGGTGGCGCAGCGCGCCCCGTCGGGATGGTGCCAGTCCATGAGCGAGTAGTAAAGGCCCGCGTGCAGTCCTTCCCCGCGGGCGGCGGCAAAGTGCTCTTTCACCAGGTCGCGGCCGGCGGCCTGCTTCGGCGCGCAGTAGTTGGTTAGCTTCGAATCGAACAGGCAGAATCCCTCGTGGTGCTTCGAGGTCATCACCATGTATTTCATGCCGGCGCTCCGGGCCAGTTTCGCCCAGGCGCGCGCGGCGTTCGGAGTGGGTTGGAATCTCTTGGCCAGTTGTTCGTACTCAGCCACGGGGATGCCTTCGTTTTCCATCACCCACTCGTGACGGCCGAGCACGCTGTAAAGACCCCAGTGGATGAACATGCCGAACTTAGCTTCGTGCCACCACTTCATGCGGCGTTCGCGGTCTTCCTGGCTGGCGTAGTCGGCGGCGGACAAACGCGTGGCCGCCGCGCCCGCGCCCAACATGTTCAAGTAGTTTCTGCGCGATATTCCTTTCGGTTGCATAGATCGATGAATCCTCCCCGATCACTTACAAGTTTCTCATACGGCGATTATTCGAGTGTCGGAAATCCGGCTACGGGGGCGGGCTGAAGTTGATGCAGGTCCAGCACCATGATCTGGTTGCGGCCCCGGCGCAGCCACACTGCCGGGCAGTACAGACGCTTCTGCGGACCAATGCTCCAGTAGCGGCCCAGGTTATGGCCGTTCACCCACACGAGCCCTTTCTGGTATGCGGAAAGATCCAGGAACGTGTCGGCGGTTTGGGCCAGTTCGAAAGTCCCCTGGAAGAAGATTCCGGGGCGCTCGCCGATCTTGCCGGCGGGCAGTTGCCTCACGAAGTCCTCGCCGAGCGGCAGCGGATACACACGCCAATTCATGAGCACCATGCCGTTCAACGTCACGCGGTCCGTGATGCCCTTGCGGTCGATCATGTATTGCGAGAAGTTGATGCGCCCCATGGCTTCCACCAGAATGGTGAGCACCGGTTTGGCACTCCCGGTTTTCGGCAGGGGAATGGCGTTTACACCTTCCCGCCGATCCAGCTTGCCCACGTAGTGGCCATCCAGAAACACGGTGGCGTAGTCGTGCACGTCGGTGACCAGCAGGGTGCCGCTGTGGTGCCCGATCAAGGTTGTCTGGTAGGCGATCAACCCGAAATCCTGGCCGTAGGTTTCCATGGGGCGCGGCTGCACGGAGGCGATCGGACGCGGCAGGTTCTCCCAGAGCGACGCGTAAGCGCGCATGGCCACCGGCGCAAGGGCGGCGGCGGGAATCGCGGCGGGTATTTCGGGCAGGGGATCGTTCGCGGCGCGATAACTCTTCAGTAGTTCGCGCAGGGCGTGGAACTTCGAAGTGGGGCGTCCCTGTTCGTTGATGGGAGAGTCGTAGTCGTAGCTGGTCACGTCAGGCTGATAGCCCTTGCCGCCCGAATTGGCGCCGGCCCAGAAACCGAAGTTCGTTCCGCCGTGCGCCACGTAGAGGTTGAACGATTTCCGATTTTCGAGCAGCGGCCGCAGTTCCCCGATCAACCGGTCGGCGCTTCGCCTCGCCCAAGGCTCTCCCCAGTGGGTCAACCAGCCGGGATAGGATTCACTGGAAAACACCGGAACGCCAGGGTTCATTTTGCGGGCCAGTTCGAATTGCTCGAACTTCGCGCCGTCCAGGCCGACCGCGGCGCCGGGCAGCGTCCCGGCTTCGAGCATAGGAGCGGTAGCCCCGTCGGAAGTGAAAAACGGCACGCGGATGCCCGCGTCTTGCCAGATTTCGCGCAGGCGCGCGAGATAGGCGCGGTCGTTCCCGTAGCTGCCATACTCGTTCTCGATCTGGACCATCAGGATGGGGCCGCCTTCGCTCACCTGTAGCGGTTTCACTACCCGCGCGAGCGCCCGGATGTAGCGCTCCGCGGCCGCCATGTAGCGGGGGTCCAGGCAACGGACTTTCAAGTCCGGAATACGCAGCAGATAAGCGGGCAGAGCGCCGAAATCCCATTCGGCGCAGGCATACGGACCGGGGCGCAGCAGAACCCACATGCCTTCTTCTTGCGCGATGCGCAGGAAAAGGCCGAAGTCGCGGTTGCCGGTCGTGAAATCGAAGATCCCCTCTTCGGTTTCGTGATAGTTCCAGAAAACGTAGGCGGCAATGGTATTGCACCCCATCGCCTTAGCCATGCGAATCCGGTGCCGCCAGTATTCGGCCGGGATGCGGGCGTAGTGCATTTCGCCGCCAATGATCTGAAACGGCTTGCCGTCCAGGAGAAATTCGTCGCTTCCGAGCGAGAACGTGTGCCGGCCGGCGGCACCAGCCAAGGAAGCCATGAGAAGCAACAGAGTTGAAAGAAGGATTGCGCGCATCGCTTACTCAAGATAAGCGCGGCGGCGGTTCCGTGTCCAGAGTCGGGCGGGGACGGCTATTTATAGTGTGTATACATCCGGAGCACCTTCACGGCGCGTTCCTTCTTGAACACTTGATATACCAGCCGGTTGTGGATGTCGATACGCCGCGAATAAGCTCCGGCAAGATCGCCCACAAGCTTCTCGTACGGAGGCGGTGTCCGGAGGGGATTTTCGCGAAGGACGCCCAGAAGCCGTTCCGCTCGGGAGCGCAGACCGGCGCGAGCGAGTTTGCGTGCGTCCTTCTCCGCTTGCGCGGTAAAGAACAACCGCCGGCCTACCACCGCAGCGTCTGTTTGCATTGTGCGAGCGGTGTCTTCATGCCTTCGCGAATGGACTTTCGCATACCGGGGATGGAAAGAAGATAAAGTGTCTCCTGGGTGGATCGCCAGTCCTGCTCCGAGATCAACACGGCAGTGGAACGCTTGCCGGTGATCAGGATGAGCTCGTGGGAATCCGCCGCCTCATCGAGCAAGCCATAGAGGCCGGCGCGGGCCGAACTGGCGGTCAATGTGCGCGACATCATGGACACCTCGTACTCCTATCGTACGTGATTTCGTACGATATGGCAAGCGTACTGCGGGCGAGACTGGCATACCGTGCTCGGCCCGCGCTAATGCGGTGAACCTTTAATCTGCTCCGAGAGTGCGCCTGGCCTGCTTCTGATCGGCAGAGAAAAATCCGGAGGCTTGAGAATACGCTCCAGGCTCACGCACACGTTGGTCAAGCTGCCTGCGGTTGGCAGTTTTCGGGAAACGCTTTGACGTTGGCGATAGGCTGCCGCCGTAGAGTGACATCCATCATCGGCGACCATCCCAGGGCGAACTCGGCGAATTATCTCGGGTACGTCTCCTCCGCGGCTCGTGCGCTTCGCGCGTTGCGGCGAGCGCCGCTGCGCGAGCGCAGGGCGTCAATCCTGAGAATCGCTCCATGGAGCTAAGTCCCGTGCGAACGTTGCCCGGCGGGACCCAGATCCCATTCCTCATGAGCGGCTTCACGGCACAGGCGCGCCGGCTCCGCGAGGTCGTCGTCATCGCAGATCCAGGCGGCCCAGAGGTCAGCGTGCCCGGCTGCCGCGTGGTTCCCAGTGGCTCGAAGCAAGTACGCGTGGCATCTGCAGTTCCTAGCCGTCTCGGGAAAGTCTTGATCCTCCAGCAACTGGAGGTACTCCTCTTGAGCCACGAGGCTCTCAATGCCCTGGTCCGCTGCGGAAAGGTCCGGCGCGCAGTAGCCACAAACCGGGCAGCGGCGGACCGAAATATGGATGGTGTACCGAGCCAACGGGGAAGGCCGCAGATCCAGGTCGGGAGCACCGTAGCTACTGGTAGACGCGACCACATGCTGCGGTGACACTTCGCCACATAATCCACATCTCATCTTCACTTGAGCGAGCGTCGTCATGAGCGTGGTTCCTTGGTCGGGCCGGATGGCTCCCGCCGGACGCCAAAAAAACGTATTTCCCCTGGCCTTGTCCGTTCCGCGTATCCTTCAGCGATCAGAATGCCGCCCACGTATGTGGCTGGGCCGATCTTCGTCTTCCAATTTGCCTGGATCCAATCGCCCATAGATCCCGCCTCGGGTTTGTCGAAACTGAGTCCCGCCGGAATGGTCTTTTCCCTGAATTGACCCAGCAGCGCGGCCCATTGCTCCTTCGTGAACCTCAATGGAGACAGCATCGCCGTGCCAACCCAGATCTTTGTCCCGGTTTCGACGCTGCCAACGTAGCTGAACTTCTTCCTGCCCGCGAAGGTCTTGCAGTCCCGCCTCGGCGCCATGGGCGCCTCGGCGTCTCCATGGACGGCACATCCATTTAAGAACGCCTTGAAATTCTCCGCACTGAATCTCAACTGCCCAGCGATTTGGTGAGCGCGCAGTTGCCCGCGTTGCACCAGGTTGAGCAGGTCTGCAATGTCGATCTGAAGAGCACCACAGGCGCCATCCGGCGTCATGAATTTAAACTTCATAGGATAGGCTCACCTCCGGTTACCGCCGTGGCGGCCGATCTCTCCAGAAGCCGTTGCTACGCCTTCACCAAGCGTTCCCTGGTTTTGTCCCATCGCATGTACTTGCGGCGGCGGAAGCTCTCGACACCGATGTCGGCGGCCACCACGCCGTAATAGCCCAACATCGAATCGCAGCGCAGCGCTTCCCCCTTGCGGATGGCGTTCTGTAGATTGCGATGGTGATATTCGATATTCTCGCCGCCGGTCTTCTGGTGCTCGATCACCTTGCCTTCCTTCTCGAACAGTTTCTGCGGCGTGATGGTGAACCCGGTGCGGGTGAATTCGAGGGTGGCCTTATGGCCGCGCAGGACGTGCTTCACCGGCGTGTCGTTGGCCATCGAGGAAACCAGAATCACGGTGGTGTCCCCGGGATAGTCGAGCAGGCTGTTGTAGACGTCCGGTACCTCGGCGGCGCTGTCCTTGAAGAAGAACTTGCCGCCGGTGGCGACGCCGCGTTCGGGGAACTGCAACCCCAGGGCCTTGATGATGCGCGTCACGCGGTGCACGAACAGGTCCGTGGCGATGCCGCCCGAGTAATCCCAAAACCAGCGCCAACGGAAGAAGCGGTTGGGATCCCACTCTCGCTTGGGCGCCGGGCCCAGCCAGGCCTTCCAGTCGAGATCCTCGCCGGGGCGCGCGCCGGCGTCGATCGGGTAATCCCAGAAATCCTTCAGGTGGTTGCGCGAATAGCAGATCTCGGCCACGGTCACTTTGCCGAGCACGCCTTCCTTGAAGTACTTGAAGGCGGTCTCGTAAGAGTCGTCCGACATACCCTGGACACCGACCTGCATCTTGACGCCGGTGGCTTTGATCTTGGCCACCACCCGCTTGGCTTCCTCAGGGGTGTGCGTCATGGGCTTTTCGCAGTAGATGTGCTTGCCCGCCGAAGCCGCGTCAAGCGTCATCTGCGCGTGCCAGTGTTCGGGCGTGGCGATGAGCACGTAATCGATATCTTTCACTTCCAGAAGCTGGCGGTATTCTTTGTAAGGCTTGCCGCCGGTTATCTGCGACGGCTTTGTCCAGGCGCGGCCGGTAGACGTCGCAAACGCTCGTGATCTCGAGATTGTCCTTCTCGCGCATCTTGACCAGCGTTTGCATGTGATAGCTGGCCATGCCGCCGGCGCCGATCACGCCGATGCGCAACCGCTCGTTGGCGCCTTTGATCTGCGCATAACTGCGGGCTGTAAAAAGGGCGGTGGCTCCCGCCGCCGCGACAAAATCTCGCCTGTTCAAGGAATCCATAGGGCCAATTGTAGCTTGGCCGGGGCGACAGGGGTGGGACGCTAGACGGCTTCGGTTTCGGCTTCGCCTTCGCCTTCGTGCTCTTTGCGGACGGCGTCCAGAACGCCGTTGAGGAAGGGGATACTCTCTTCGCCGGAAAAGCGTTTGGCCAGTTTGAGCGCTTCGTCGATGGCGATGGCGGCGGGCGAAATGCCGGCGATCATTTCGAAAATGGCCAGCCGCAGAATGTTGCGGTCCACCGCCGGCATGCGCTCAATGCGCCAGTGCGCGGAATGCCGTCCGATGCTCGCGTCGATTTCCCGAACGCGGCCGACCACGCCGCGCACGAGTTCGGCCATGAACGGGTCGGTTGCCGGCGCTCGTCCTTCTTCCGGCGAGGAGAGGCACTCGTAAAAGGACTCGATGGTGGTATCGATGGAATGCCCCAACAGGTCCCATTGATAAAGGACCTGCAAGGAGCGTTCGCGCGATTTGTGCCTTGCAGCCATCCGTTCAGAGGCTAACCGTCGCGAAGCCGTTTCATCAGGTTGCCCATCTCGACAGCGCTCATGGCCGCGTCGAAGCCTTTGTTGCCGCTCTTGGCGCCGGCGCGTTCAATGGCCTGTTCGAGCGAATTGGTGGTAAGTACGCCGAAAGCGATGGGCACGCCAAACTCCATCGAAGTTTGCCCCAGGCCCTTGGCCACTTCGGCGGCGATGTAGTCGAAGTGCGGCGTGTCGCCGCGGATCACCGCGCTCAGGCAAACGATCCCGTCATGCCGCTTGGCGGCCGCCAGTTCGCGCACCACCACGGGCATTTCCCAACTTCCGGGCACGCGCACCACCTCGATGCTCTCGGAGGCGCAACCCGTCCGCGTCAGGGCATCCAGCGCGCCGCTGAGAAGGCGCTCGGTCACCACGCTGTTAAAACGGCTCACCACCACGGCGAACTTCAGCCCCTTCGCATCCAGACTTCCCTCAATCACTTTCTTCGGCATGGCCTTCACCCCGCGGAGAATGAGGTCGCAAAAATCCCCTTATGAACGCCGTCACACGCGTGCGCGCCGGGCACATATGGGATAATTGGACTTCAGAGCTTCATCATACCGCATGGATCCCCGCTTCATACGCAACTTTTCCATCATTGCGCACATCGACCACGGCAAGTCGACGCTGGCCGATCGCCTGCTGGAGGTGACCGGTGCGCTGAGCCAGCGCGAGATGATGGAACAGGTCCTGGACACCATGGACCTGGAGCGGGAGCGCGGCATCACCATCAAATCCCACGCCGTCCGGCTCAACTATCGCGCCGACGACGGCGTGGATTATCAACTCAACCTCATCGACACGCCTGGCCACGTGGATTTCACCTACGAGGTATCCCGCAGCTTGCAGGCCTGCGAAGGTGCGCTGCTGGTGGTGGACGCCTCGCAAGGCGTGGAGGCGCAGACGCTCGCCAACACCTATCTTGCGCTGCATCACAACCTCGAGATCATTCCAGTCATCAACAAAATCGACCTGGCCTCGGCCGAACCCGAGCGCGTCAAGGATGAGATCGAGCAGGTGATCGGGCTGGACGCCAAGGACGCGCTGCAGGTGAGCGCCAAGAGCGGCTTGGGCATCCATGAAGTGCTGGAAGCCGTGGTGCATCTGGTGCCGCCGCCGGCGGGCAATCCCGAAGCCCCCTTGCGCGCGCTGCTGTTCGATTCCTGGTTCGATCCCTACCGCGGCGTCATCACGTTGCTGCGCGTGGTGGACGGCCGCCTGCGCATGGGACAGAAGATCCGTCTCCAATCCAACGGCGAAACCTTCGAGGTCGAGGGCCTGGGCTATCAATCGCCCAAACCCGTGCCGTGCCAGGAACTGTCGGCGGGCGAGGTTGGCTACCTGTTCGCCAACATCAAGAACGTCGCCGACGCGCAAATTGGCGACACCATCATGGACGTTGAAAACCCGGCCGCCGAGGCGCTGCCCGGTTTTCAGGCCGCCAAGGCCATGGTGTTCGCCGGGCTCTATCCGGTGGAGTCGCACGAGCATACACTGCTGCGGGAGGCGCTGGAAAAGCTGCGGCTCAACGACAGCGCCTTTAACTTCGAACCGGAAAGCTCGGTGGCGCTGGGCTTCGGTTTCCGCTGCGGCTTTCTGGGCCTGCTGCACCTGGAGATCGTGCAGGAACGGCTGGAGCGCGAGTTCCAAATCGACCTCATCACCACCGCGCCGAGCGTGCTCTACCGCGTGCGGAAACACAACGGCGAAGTGATCGAAGTGGACAGCCCCACGCGCTGGCCCGATCCGTCGGAAATTCTCGAAATCGAAGAGCCCATCATCGAGGCCACCGTCATCACGCGCGAAGAACACCTGGGCGAGATCCTCAAGCTGCTGGAGGAGAAGCGCGGCAGTCAGAAGAAGTTCGAATACATCGGCGCGGCGCGCGTGCTGCTGGTATACGAGTTGCCGCTCAACGAAATCGTGCTGGATTTCTACGACCGGCTGAAGTCCTGCTCGCGCGGATACGCTTCGCTCGACTACCACCTGGCCGGCTATCGCGTCGCACCCATGGTGAAGCTGGACGTGCTGGTGGCCGGCGATCCGGTGGACGCGCTGTCGATGATCGTCCACAAGGAGCACGCCTACGAGCGCGGCAAGACGCTCATCGAACGGCTGCGCAAGCTCATCCCGCGGCAAATGTTCGAGGTGGCGCTGCAGGCGGCCATCGGCAATAAGATCGTCTCGCGGGAGAACATTCCGGCCATGCGCAAGAACGTGCTGGCCAAATGCTACGGGGGCGACATCTCGCGCAAACGCAAACTTCTGGAAAAGCAGAAAGCGGGCAAACGCCGCATGAAGCGCGTGGGCCGCGTGGAGATCCCGCAGGAGGCCTTCCTGGCGGTGCTGCGCGTCTCGGGCGATTCCGAGTGACCCGCGCCGCCGCACTCCACCACTCGGCCGCCCGCTACGCCATACTCGGCAGTTCGTAGCCTTTGCGGCGCGGGCGCGAGAGTAGCTTGTTGGCTTCGTCGTCGCCCACGAATTTCTCCGCTTGAGGATCCCACTGCAGCTTGCGGCCTACTTGCCGGCAAATGTTCACCAGGTGGCACACCGAATTCGATCGGTGTCCGATCTCGACATCGGCGTGGGGCCGCTGGCGCGTCCTCATGCACTCGAAGAAGTTCTTCAAGTGCGCCAGGTCTTCGTTGGCTCCCTCGGGCGTATATTCGGGAGCGTTGCGGCGCAGTTCGACCGGGTCGGAGAGGTAGTTGCCGCGCAGAATCTGTATGCGTCCTTTTTCGCCGACGAAGATGGCGCCGAGCTGCGAGTGGTCGTTGATCTTCGGCTGTTGCAGCTTAAGCAGCGTGCCACTGGCGTAACGCATGGTGACGCGCGCCTGCTCGCCCTTTTCTTCCGGCCACATCTCGACCGGTCCGGTTTCGTCGGTACCCAGAGCCGCCTGGACCTGGTCCAATCCGTGGGTGCCCCAGCCGCTCACACCCCAGGATTGCCCGCCGCCGTCGTAGGCCCAATAGAGGCCCCACTTGGTGCGCAGGTCGTTGTGATAAGGACGCAGTTCGGTCTGGTTGCACCATTGGTCCCAGTTCAAGCCCGCTGGGATGGGCTGCGCCGGTTTCGGCGTCCAGGTTGTGCCCGGCTCATAGTTGCAGGCGATCACTTCCTTGATCTTGCCGATGGCTCCCTCGCGCACCAGTTTGCTCGAGTAGATATTGATGGGCATGGAGCGCTGCTGCGTGCCGGTCTGCAGAACTCGGTTGTACTTGCGGACGGCCTTCACCAGCGTGCGGCCCTCGGAAACGGTGAGCGTCGGCGGCTTTTCCGAGTAGACGTCCAGGCCCGCCTGAAGCGCGTGGATATTGATGAGTACGCGCGCGTGCGTGGGGGTCTCCACGAAGACGCAGTCGAGCTTTTCCTTCTCGAACATCTTGCGGTAGTCGTGGTACTTGCGCCACTTGCCGCCCTGCGGGTGTTTGGCGGCGGCTTCGTCCATCCGCTCAAGATAGCAATCGGCGATAGCCACAAGCTGGGCCTCGGGCAGATCGAAGTAGGTCTGCAGCCAGCGCGCCCGGCCGCCCACGCCGATGAATCCGACTTGGATGCGGCTATTGGCGCCGGGCTTGCCGCCCAGGCCGAGCACGTTCGATGGAACGAACAACGGCGCCGCGGCGGCGCCAGAAACGGTGGAGAGAAAATTGCGGCGATTCATGGCGAAAGTGTCCGCGTCCATTATATAGGAGCGGGACCCGCCCATGAAGCTACGGGCTACTCTCTTCGATCAATGCCGAAAGCTCTTCCCACTCTTGCATCAGCCGATCGAGCGACTCGCGGCTCAGAAGCGACTGTGACATCACGCGCTGTGTCTCTTCGGCGCTCTTATAATCGGCGAGCTCGGCTTCGTAGCCGGCGATCCCGGCTTCCAGTCGTGCTACCTCTTCTTCGATCTCCACGCAGCGGTCCTGCATTTGCCGCAGCTTGATGGGATTCAGGCGCTTGACCTTGGAGGCTTCGGCCGGAGTTTCCTCGCTCGCCGAGCCTGCACCGGATTCGGTCACGCTAGCGGACTCCATCGCGGCCGCACCTTCCTTGCGCCGCAGGTAGTCTTCGTAGTTGCCCGGATAGACCTGGACGCCGCCATCGGCCACTTCAAAAACTCTGGTGGCGAGTTTGTCGATGAAGTAGCGATCGTGCGAGACGAACACGACGGTGCCCGTAAATTCGTTGAGCGCCTCCAGCAAAACGTCCTTGGCGCGAATGTCGAGGTGGTTGGTGGGTTCGTCGAGCAGCAGGAAATTCGAAGGCTGCAATAGCATACGCGCCAGCGCGTAGCGGTTACGTTCGCCGCCCGAGAGCACGCCGATGGTCTTGAAGACTTCGTCTTCGCCGAACAGGAAACACCCCAGCACCGTGCGAAGTTCGGTGAGCGTCGAGCGCGGCGAGACCTCTCCCAGATCGTCCATCAGCGTCGCGCCCGGCGTGAGTTCCTTGTACTGATCCTGCGCGAAGTAATCCGGCCCCACGTTGTGGCCCACCACGTAGTCGCCGCTGGTGAGCGGTTCCAGGCCGGCCAGCATTTTGATGAGTGTGGATTTGCCGGCGCCGTTCACGCCCACCAGCGCCACGCGGTCGCCGCGCTCAATCATGAAGTCCACGTTGCGCAGTACCGCGTGTTCGCCATAGGACTTGCTGGCGCGGCGGAACTCGGCCACCACGCGGCCGCTGGGCTTGGGCTGTGGAAACGAGAAATGGATGGTTCTTTCTTCCGGCGGAATCTCAATGCGCTCCATGCGATCGAGTTCCTTGATGCGGCTCTGCACCTGCTTGGCCTTGGTGGCCTGGAATCGGAAACGGTTGATGAAGGCTTCCAGTTGCTGGATGCGCGCCTGCTGATTGCGCCGGGCCGCTTCCAGCGTGCCCAGCCGCTCGGTCTTCAACTCCAGGTAGCGGGAGTAGCCGCCCGCATAGAAATGCACGCCGCAATTCCAGATCTCCACGATACGCGCGACGGTCACGTCCAGGAAGTAGCGGTCGTGCGAGACCAGCACGAAGGCGTAAGGGTAGGACCTCAAATAGTCTTCCAGCCAGTTGCGCGCTTCCAGATCCAGGTGGTTGGTGGGCTCGTCGAGCAGCAGAAGGTTGGGTTTCTCCAGCAGCAACTTGGCCAGCGCGATGCGCATCTGCCATCCGCCGGAGAAATGCTCGGTGGGCCGCGTCCAATCGGCGCGAGCGAAGCCCAATCCGGAGAGCACGGTGCCTACCTGCGCGTCGATGGTATAGTGATCGCGCGAGCCGAGCTCGGCCTCCACGCGATGGAAACGGTCGCTAACCAGGCGATACTCTTCACCCTCCGGATCGAGTTCCGATATGCGGCGCGAGAGCGTTTCAATTTCGCGCTCCATGGCCTGCACCTCGGCGAACACCGTGAGGCACTCGTTGAAAACCGTGCGCCCGGAGAGCGTCAGGCCGTCCTGCGGCAGATAGCCGGCGGAGATCCCCTTGGTGGACATAAGCGTCCCGCCGTCGAGGGTATCCGATCCCGCCAGCACCTTCAGTAGCGTCGACTTGCCGGTGCCGTTGGCGCCCACCAGGCCCGTGCGCTCCCCAGTGGTAACCAGCCAGTCGACCTTCTCGAACAACAATTTCGGGCCGAATCGTTTGCTGGCGTTGGTGAGCTGGATCATTGCCCCTGCCCGCCGGCGTATCCCGCACCGCGCAGAATGCGCCCGGGGCGGAGGCCGGTGAGTTTATCGTCCTCCACTACCGGTTGTCCGTTCACCACCACCAGGTCGAATCCTTCCGAATACTGGTGGGGGTTTTCATACGTGGCTTTGTCCTGGACGCGAGCCGGGTCGAACAGAACCAGATCCGCCCAGAAGCCCTCGCGAATCATGCCGCGATCGCGGAAGCCGTAGACGCGCGCGGCCAGTGAAGTCATCTTGCGGACCGCATCTTCGAGCGTGATGGTCTGCCGGTTGCGCACGAACTCGGCCAGCACGCGGGCGCACGTTCCATAGGAGCGCGGATGCGGCTTGCCTACGCCGAATTCCGGTACGCCACCGTCGCTCGCCACCGAGGTGTTCGGATAGCGCAGGATGCGCTCGACGTCCTGGATGCTCATCGAATGGTAGACCATTCCCACCCAGCCCTTCTCCACCAGATCGAGGATGGTCTGGATCTGCCGGTCGAGTTTCTTCTTGCCCCGCTTCAGGACCGCGACTTCCGGAATGGTTTTGCCCTCCAGGGTTCGATCGAACGGGCAGCTCGCCACCAGGGCATAGGAGTAATCCTTGCGGCCGCCTGCTTTCAACATCCGCTTCATCTCGCGAGCGATGCGCGCGCGCGTCGCCGGGTCCCCCAAGCGCTGCTTGATTTTCTCCTTGCCCGTCGGAGAGCGCCCAGCTGGGCAGCGTGACGGCGAGGTTGGTGCTGGAACGGTCGTAGGGGTACTGGTCCACGGTCACGTCGACGCCCTCGCGGCGGAACTTCTCTACCAGCGCGATGGATTTGTCGCTGGAGCCCCAGCGTTTGCGGTTGTCGATTTTGAAATGCGATAGCTCAACGCGCGTGCCGGCGGCGCGGCCCACGCTCGCGGCTTCCTCGATCGCGGCCAACACTTTCTCGCCTTCGTCGCGCATGTGGCTGGCGTAGATGCCGCCGTATTTCGATGCGGTCCTGGCCAGGTCCACCACTTCCTCCGTGTTCGCATATGTGCCGGGAATATAAATAAGGCCGGTCGAGAACCCGATGGCGCCGTCGCGCATGGCTTTTTCGACCACCGCGCGCATGCGCGCGAGTTCCTCCGGCGTGGCCTGGCGCTCGGCGCGGCCCATGACGTGAATGCGAATGTCGTTGTGGCCGGCCAGCGTTGCCAGATTCACGCCGATTCCCAGTTTTTCGAGTTTGGCGAACCATGATCCGATATCAATCTCCGAATCACCGCAATTGCCGGTGACCAGCGTGGTGACGCCGTCGCGCACGAAATTGCCGGCGCCGGGCACTTTCTCGAGGTCGCCTTCGACGTGCGTGTGCCCGTCGATGAAGCCCGGAGCCAGCACGCGATCGCGCGCGTCGATGACGCGATCGGCGCTGGAGCGCGCGAGGTTGCCCACGGCCGCGATGCGCCCATCCTTCACCGCCACGTCGGCGCGGAACCACGGGTTGCCCGTGCCGTCCACCACCCGCGCGTGGCGCACGATCAGGTCATAGTCGGCGGCATGGAGACAAACGGCGGCAAAACAAACCAGCAGTACGCGCATGGGAGACTATTCCAAGATTAGCAGGTGCAGCTAGCATCATCTCGCGGCCCGAAAATCAGCGCCAGATCAGCGTGCGTATCAACATTCGCGGACGCGATCAGGGCGGTTACGTCGCCGGCGCGCAGTGGCGCTTGCAGCGCGAATTCCAATTACCGCCCGGCTACAAAATCGCCTGGGGTGGCCAGTTCGAAAACCCGGCGCGCGCCCGCGTGCGTCTGGGTTGGATTGTTCCGGTCACCATCGTCATCATCTTCGCACTGCTCTATTGAGCGTTGGGATCGATGCTGGACGCCGCGCTGGTCCTGGCCAACGTTCCATTCTGTATCTCCGGCGGCATCGTCACGTTGTGGTTGCGCGGCGTTCGCTTCAGCGTCTCGGCGGTGGTGCACGGTGCGGGCACGCAGTTCCGTCCGTGCCTGATGCCGGACAGCCACCCCATGTTATCCTGAGGAATCATTACACGCCCTCCGGGAATTCATCATGCGTAAGTTCCGCTTTACCACACCCAGCGGGATTGAAGTCACACGGAGCATCTCGAAGGTCCCTTACAAGAAGGGGCTGCGGGGCCTGCTCGAGCAGCTCGATACACACCGTGGCTTCTATCTCTCTTCCGGATACGAGTATCCCGGGACGCTATTCGCGCTGGGACATCGCGTCGGTGTGCCCTCCGCTGGAAATCGTCTCGGTGGGCCGGCGCGTCGAGTTCCGCCCGCTGAACCCGCGCGGCCAGATGCTGCTGGAAATCCTGATGCCCGTCATCGAGCGTCATCCGCACTGGGAATCGGTGGGTTACGAAGAAGGCGCGTTGCGCGGCACGCTGAAGGAGCCTGCGGCGTTGTTCACCGAGGAGGAGCGCAGCAAGCAGCCGTCGGCGTTCTCCATCCTGCGCGCGCTGATCGAGGAATTCCGCTCGGGCGGCGACGCGCGTCTGCCGCTGGTGGGCGCGTTCGGCTACGACCTGCTGTTCCAGTTCGATCCCATCCACACGCGCCTGGAGCGCGGCACACAGAAGGATCTGCACCTGTTCTTCTGCGACGACATTTATTACATGGACCGCAAGAAGGAGCAGATCGAGCGCTACCAGTACGATTTCGACCGCGCCGAATTCTCCACGCTGGCCCTGGCCGCGCGGCGGCGAACCGCTGGCCGCGCCCGCCCCGGCGGCCGCCGCCGCGGAAATCGTCATCCAAAGCGACCACACGCCGGAAGAGTACATGGCGAAGGTGGAAACCGTGCGGGAAGGCATGCGTCGCGGCGACTACTACGAAGTGGTGCTGCGCCAGACGTTCCGCACGCCCTACACGGCCCGAGCCAGTCGAACTGTTCGAGCGCATCCAGCGCGCCAGCCCCAGCCCGTACGAGTTCCTGCTGCAGTTCGGCGACGAGCAACTGGTGGGCGCATCGCCGGAAATGTTCGTGCGCGTCGAGGGCGACCGCGTCGAGACCTGCCCCATCTCGGGCACCGCGCGGCGCACCGGCGATCCGCTGCGCGACGCCGACAACATCCGCGAGCTGCTGAATTCGCCCAAGGAAGAATCCGAACTGACCATGTGCACGGACGTGGACCGCAACGACAAGTCGCGCGTCTGCGGTGCCGGGCTCGGTGCAGGTGATCGGACGCCGGCTCATCGAAGCCTACGCCGGCGTCTTCCACACGGTGGATCACGTCGAAGGGCTGCTGGAGGCGGGCTTCGATTCGCTCGACGCTTTCCTCACCACATGTGGGCCGTGACCGTGATCGGCGCGCCCAAGAAGGCCGCCGCGCAGACCATCGAGAACCTCGAAAAGGACGCCCGCGGCTGGTACGGCGGCGCCGTCGGCATGATCTCGCTCAACGGCGACATGAACACCGGCATCCTGATCCGCACCGTGCATCTGCGAGACGGCATGGCGGCGTACCCGGTCGGCGCCACGCTGCTCTACGATTCCGTGCCGGCCATGGAGGAGCAGGAAACGCGCCTGAAGGCCACCGGCTTCTTCCGCGCCCTGCGCGGCGAAGTGCCCGCCGCCGCCGTGAGCGCCGCCGCCAGCGCCTCTGGGCGCCGGCGCGCGCATGCTGCTGGTCGACAACGACGATTGCTTCATCCACACGCTGGCCAACTACGCGCGCCAGACCGGCGCCGAAGTGGTCACCTACCGCTGCGGGCTTCCCGCTCGACTTGCTCGGACAGGTTAACCCGGACCTTATTCTGATTTCTCCGGGCCCCGGGCGCCCGGCCGATTTCGGCGTGCCGGATCTGGTGCGCCACGCGGCGCGCGCTGGGCGTGCCGGTTTTCGGCGTGTGCCTCGGTTTGCAGGGCATCGTGGAGGCCTTCGGCGGCGAGTTGGGCGTGCTCGACTACCCCATGCACGGCAAGCCTTCCACCATCCGTCATTTCAACGGCGCGGCATCTTCGAGGGGCTGCCGGAGACGTTTCACGGTGGGCCGCTACCACTCGCTGTTCGCCAGGCGCGAAACCTTCCCGGCGTGTCTGGAGGTCACCGCGGAGACGGAAGACGGCGTCATCATGGGCGTGCGGCACCGCGAGTTGCCCATTGAGGCCGTGCAGTTCCATCCCGAATCGATGCTCACGCTGGAGGGGAACTGCGGTTTTCGCCTGATGGAGAACGTAGTGAAGCTTTACGGAGCAGTACGGCAAAAAGAATGAAGGTACTGGAACTCTTAGTCATTGGCACATCCGCAAATACGGACGATAATCTAATTAGACATGCCGAATCTCGGAGACATCCTCTACGTCCTGTTCCTGGTAGTGTTCGTGTGGGTCGCCATCGACTTGATGGACGGTGGGGGTGGAGGCGGCAAGCGCGCCCGCATGCCCGTCACCTAGATGAGGGACGCGATTGTCATCGGGGGCGGGTTGGCGGGCCTCGCCGCGACAGCCGCGCTGGCCGATGCCGGTTTTCAGGTCCGCCTGTTCGAGGCACGCGGCTTCCTGGGTGGTCGCGCCACTTCCTATCCTTTCTCTTCCCCCGGCCGAGAGCCGGAGGTCATCGACAACGGCCAGCACATACTGCTGGGATGTTGCGAGAAGTTGCTGGATTTCTACCGCTGGCTGGGTGTGGCCGATAAGGTCCGCTTCCACCGCAGCTATCACTTTCTGGAGCCGGGCGGGAGAGTGTCCACGCTCGAGTCCGGTCTGGCGCCGGCGCCGCTGCATTTCGCCGGATCGTTCGCGTGGCTGAAGTTTCTCAATGCTCGCGAGAAACTGGTCTTGGCCCGCGCGCTGTTGGAACTACGGCGCGACGCGCGCACGCGCGACGAACTAGACCGCATCACCATGCGGGAATGGCTAGATGGGCAGCGGCAACCAGCGCGGCTGATCGAGCATTTCTGGAAGCCCGTGCTGATTAGCGCCGTGAACGAAGAACTGGAGCGCATGGCTGCCTCGCACGGCTTTCAGGTGCTCAAAACCGGCCTGTTGGGAAGCGCCGCGGCGAGCGCCATGGGCGTGCCATCGGTGCCGCTCGGCGAGTTGTACGACTCGCGCGTCTGGGAGCGCTGCCAGAACGTCTCGCTCGCATTGGGGGCGCCGGTTTTGGAAGTGCTTTTTGGCGAACATGAAGTGAAGGGCGTGCGCGTCGGCACGCGTGTCGAGCGCGCCGACTGCTATGTTTCGGCGCTGCCCTGGGACCGCGCGGGGGCGCTGCTCGCGCCGATCGGGATTCCCAGCAGCGCTTTCGGACAATCGCCCATCACCGGCATTCATTTGTGGTTCGACCGTCCGGTCACCAGCCTGCCGCACGCCGTGCTGCTCGACGGCACTCTTCACTGGATGTTCAACAAGCGCGACGGCCGCTATCTGTTGCTGGTGGTCAGCGCCTCCCGCCATCTTCTGAAGAGAGGCCGCGCGGAGATCATCGATAGCGCGGTGCGCGAGCTGGCGGGCTACTTGAGCGAGGTTCGAGAGGCACGCCTGGAGAAGGCGCACGTGATCAAGGAAGTGAAGGCCACGTTTTCCGCGCAACCCGGCCTGGAGGCGCTTCGTCCCGGCGCGCGCACGCGCTACCGGAACCTCTTCCTGGCCGGCGACTGGACCCGGACTGGCTGGCCCGCCACGATGGAGGGCGCCGTGCGCAGCGGATACCTCGCGGCCGAGGCGATCTCCGGCCAGCGCAACCTCTGAGATAATGGTGCATTATGTGGACGCGACTGACAATCCTGGCTATCCTGCTCACGATTACCTCGCCAACCTGGGCCGACCCGCCCATGACCAAGCTCCGCATCGAGGTGCGCAACCCGGGCGATAAGCCCGTGGATCGAGCCGGCGTGATCGTCCGCTTCGTCGAGGGACGCTCCATCGCCAAGTTCGGAAAGAAGATCCGGACGCATTGGGAGTTGCGGACCAATCAGGAAGGCGTGGCAACCATTCCGCCTATTCCGCAGGGCAAGATTCTTATTCAGGTAATTGCTAAAGGCTATCAGACCTTCGGCGAGTACTTCGAAGTAAACGAGGAAGAGAAGACCGTCCCGGTCAATCTGAAATCGCCGCAGCCGCAGTATTCGGCGCACTGAGACGCGCGCGTCAGCCGGCCAGGGCGATGGCGTCGATCTCGACACTCACGTCGCGAGGCAGGCGCGCCGCCTGGACGGTCGATCGCGCCGGAGGATTCACCGCGAAGTATCGCGCGTAGACTTCGTTCATGCGCGGAAAGTCCGCCATGTCGCGCAGAAAGACCGTCGTCTTCACGACCTTCTCGAGCGAAGAGCCGGCCGCTTCGAGTACCGCCTTGAGGTTCTCCAACACACGCTCGGTCTGCACCGCGACGTCGCCATCCACCAGTTGGTTCGTCGCCGGATCCAGCGGGATCTGACCGCTCAGAAACGCGAAACCATTGGCGAGCACGGCCTGCGAGTAAGGGCCGATGGCGCGTGGCGCATGCTCGGTGGCAATGACTTGGCTCATATTCGCACACTCCCGTCCGACACGAAGATTCGAGGCATCCACCAGCGACTTGGAGTCCGCCAGCAGCAGGACCGGGCCGGAACCTTACCCGACCTGACCTAGTTTATCAGAGATATTTCTTACGATCCGGTAAGGTGTTCCACTTATAGGGAACGGTCCCGAAAGAAGCGACCATAGAGGACAGGAGCATCCCAAGAGCGTAGCGTGTCCCCCTTGCCGCTAAACCGGTCGCTAGCGACGAAGTTCTCTATATTCACCGCCATGCTGGTGTTTTGGGTGGCGGTGATCGTTCTGGTTTACGCCCTCCACCAGGACAGCTTCAATCTGCTGGAATGCGTCATGGTCACGGCCGTGGTGGTGCTGGCGGCCGGCTCCATCGCCTGCTTCACGATTCTTCTGCTGGTGCGGCCTCTGGCGCTCCTGCAGAAAGGGCTGATGGCGGTGGGCGAGGGCCGGCTCGAACCGCTGCAGATCAGCCGGACGGGAGACGAAATCGAGCTGGTGGGCCAGAGCTTCAATGGGATGATCGAAGCGCTCAAGACCTCACGCGAGGAGATTCGCAGTCACCACGAAATGCTGGAGGAGCGCATCCGGCAACGCACCGAGGATATCGAGGAAGCCACGCGGCGCGCGGAGTTGGCCAGCCAGGCGAAAGGCGAATTTCTGGCCAACATGTCGCACGAGCTGCGCACGCCCATAACGGGTGTGCTGGGCATGATCGACATGGTGCTGGACGGCGCCTTGACCGCCGACCAGCGCGAGCAACTGGACACCGCGCAGCGTTGCGCGAATCTGCTCCTGGCGCTGCTCAACGACATCCTGGACATCTCGAAGATCGAGGCAGGCAAGATGGCGGTCGAGCACATTCCCCTCGATCTGCGATTGCTGGTGGCCGATTGCGTCCATTCGCTGGAACCGCGCTCGAGAGAGAAAGGCATCCGGTTATCGGCCGAAATCCCGCCGGAGTTTCCCACCCGGCTCATCGGAGATCCTTTGCGGCTGCGCCAAATTCTCAACAACCTGCTCAGCAACGCCGTGAAGTTCACCGAAGTCGGATCGGTGGTGGTCCGCCTGGGCGGCGGTCAGGCCGGAATGTCGAGCCGGTTCGATCTGGAACTTCAGGTAGCCGACACGGGCCCGGGCATCCCACCCGAAAAGCTCTCGTTGATTTTCGAAAAATTCACACAAGCTGACGGAAGTATCAGCCGCAGGTACGGCGGCACGGGTCTCGGCCTGGCCATTACCAGCCGGCTGGTCGAGATGCAGGGCGGAGAAATCCGCGTGGAGAGCGCGGTGGGCCGTGGGAGTACGTTCCTGGTCGAGCTGCCGCTCGAGTTGGCACCGCAAGACACGGCAGCGGCGAGTTCGCTGCCGGCTTGGGGCGACAATCTCGTGGATCGTGCACAGGCCGACGGCATGAGCGTGCTGTTCGTGCAATTGTCTCCGGCGCGCCGGGAAAAGCTGCGCGCGGCGGCGGATGGTGCCGGCGAGGCCGGAATCCTCGCCGCGGCGCAGAAGCTGCACGACGCCACGGATGGTCTGGCGGCGGCACAAATTTCCGAATGCGCCCGCCCCATCCGGCAGGCTGCCGCCCTCGGAGACCTCGAAGCGGTTCGCGCGGATCTGGTGCGGCTGGAAAGCGGGATCGACGATCTGGAGGGCCAGCCGGCCCCCACCCACGCCAGCGCGGCTGCCGGCTAACCCACTCCATGCCGGCCGCGCTACACGGCGGCGCGGATCAGATTCCAGGCTTGTTCGACGTCCGCCCAGGTAGTCCCGATGTTTCCGATGGAGAGACGGATGGTGTAGTGGCCGCGCAGGACGGTCCCCGATAGGAACACCTTCCCGGATGCGTTGACCTTCTCGATGAGTGTCTGGTTCGCCGCGTCCCCGGAGCGCAGCCGGAAACACACTACCGAGAGCGGCGTCGGCGCCACGATCTCGAAGCGCGCATCCTCGCGGATCCGCGCGGCCAGATCTTGCGCCCAGCGGATATGGTTGCGCAGAATCTGTTGAAGACCAAGCCGTCCGAAATAGCGCATCACGAACCACAGCTTCAGCGAGCGGAAGCGGCGCCCGAGTTGCAGACCGTAGTCCATGAAGTTAACAGCCCGCGGATGTTCCTGCGTCCGCAGGTATTCGGGCACGAGCGAGAAGGCCTCGCGCAGCATGTCGGGCCGGCGCGTATAAAAGGCGCTGCAATCGGAAGGTGTGAACAGCCATTTATGCGGATTCATCACCACCGAATGCGCCCGCTCGACGCCGTTGAAGATGTGGCGCAGTTCCGGCAGGATCGCGGCCGCGCCGCCGTAAGCCGAATCGACGTGCAGCCAGAGGTTATGGGGCTCGGCGATGGAGGCGATTTCGGCCACCGGGTCGATGCTGGTCGTGGACGTGGTGCCCACCGTGGCGGCGACGAAGAACGGCTTGCGCCCGGCGGCGCGGTCCTGATCGATGGCCGCTGCCAGCAGATCGGGCCGCATGCGGAAGGCGTCGTCTACTTCCAGTTTGCGAACGTTGTCCTGCCCGATGCCCAGCGCGATGGCGGCCTTCTCGATCGAGGAATGCGTTTGCGTGGAGATATACGCCGTGAGATCGCCGCGGCTGCCCCGGCGCCGGCATTCCGGGTCGGCCATCTGGCGGGCCGCCGCCATGGCGTGCGTGCTGCTGATGGAGGCCGTGTCGTAGATGATGCCGAAGAACTCCTCCGGCAAGCCCAGCCACTGCCGCAGCCAGCCGAGCACGGTTTGCTCGAGCTCGGTCGAGGCCGGCGAGGATTTCCACACCATGGCGTTGGCGTTGAGGGCGGCGGAGAGCATCTCGCCCAATACGCCCGGGCCGGAGCCCGAAGAGCCGAAATAGGCCATGAACCCGGGATGGTTCCAGTGCGTGCAGGCCGGAAGTATGAGGCTGTGAAAGTCCGCGAGAGCTTGCTCCAGCGGCTCGCCGGTCTCCGGGGCCGACCGCGGCAGTCGATCCATCAATTCGCCCGGCTGGATGTCCGGGAGCACGGGGTACTGCCTGGGGTCGGCCAGGTAATCCGCGATCCAGTCGACGGCTTGATGAGCCGTGCGACGGAAGTCTTCCGCGACTTGGCGGGGAGGTAGTTGGGGACTATCGGTCATCAAACTTAGGCTGCCTCTCTTTGTATTTGCGGCAGCCATCCCTTGAACCACTCGCGGAATTCCTCGAGCTTGCGCTGGCGCGCCGGGCCCAGCGGGATGGCGTTGGCGCCAACCTTAAGCCCACGCAGGGCGGTGATTTCCTTGACGCCGAGCGGGGTGGGGAATTCGCCCAGCCACTTGATGAATTCCTGCAAGCGAGTTTCCAGTAGTTCGATCTTGGCCTTGTTGCCCGCAGCGATAGCGCGGTCCAAGCCCACCATCAACTCCGGTACGCCGCAGGCCACGCCTGAAATCACGCCGTCGGCTCCATCCACGCGGGCGCGGGTGAAGACCGAGTCGTTTCCGATCAGCAGCGTGAACGGCTGCCGGGCGCGAAGATCGCGCAATTGGGTGTAGTATTCCCACTTGCCGCTGGAATCCTTGATGCCGGCAAAGCGCCCGGTGGACAGCAGATCGATGGCCGTCTCAATGGCTATTTCGTTGGTAAAGAAAGGGATGTTGTAGAGGAAGATGGGCGCCGAGTCGCCAATCTCGTCGGCGAACCGCAAGTAGAATTCGCGGATCTCTTCCTGCGCGTAGCGGAAGAAATACGGCGGCATCAACAGCAGTGCGGCGGCGCCCGCCGCCGCGGCTGCACGGCCCAGCAGCACCGAGCCATCCAGTGTCGAATGCGTCACGCCGGCCACCACCGGGATTTTGGCGCGCTTCACAGCCAGCGGAATCAGCCGGGTGCGTTCTTCAAAATCCAGATGCACAAACTCGGCGGTGGTTCCCAGGACGGCAACGCCTTTGACTCCAGTTGAATTATGGAAATCGATCAGTTCGAGCGTGGCGGCAAGATCCACCTCGTGTCCGCTAGGCCGTCGCGGGCCCACCATGACGACATTCACACCTTCAATTGCGCTCAATGTTTTCTCCTCACTCGGCCGAAGGGCCAAATTTACATTGTCGCGCAAGCGCCGACTTGAGATCCAGACACCCCACCGGGGAGCTGAATAGGATCACGAACCAAGCATCGCTGTAATGGATCCGCCGGTTGGTTATACAATGGTCCCGACCGAGGCTTAAATCATGGACCAAATTCTGGATCACTTATCGAGACGATCTTTCCTTAGAAATTCCAGCGCCGCCGGCGCGGGCGCTTCCGCTTTCACCATTCTGCGGCCGGAGCTGGTTCGCGGCGCGGGCAAGGAGAAGCTGAAGGCCGGGTTGATCGGCTGCGGAGGGCGCGGCACGGCAGCCGTCATGAACCTGCTCACCGGCACCGAAAACGTCGAGATCGTCGCCATGGGCGACATCTTCGAAGACAAGCTGGAAAAGTCGCTGGCGAGACTGCGCGACGTCGAAAAATACCCCATGCTGAAAGATCGCATCAAAGTCGATCCCGAACACCGCTTCGTGAGCTTCGACGCTTACAAGAAGGTGCTGGCGAGCGACATCGACGTCGTCCTGCTGGCTACGCCTCCGGGCTATCGCCCGATGCATTTCGAGGCGGCCATCGACGCGAAGAAGCACGTGTTCTGCGAGAAGCCCGTTCGGTACCGATGCGACCGGCATACGCCGCTTCATGGCCGCGGCCAAGAAGTCCGAAGAGCTGAAACTGACGGTTGTGTCGGGCGCGCAGCGGCGTTTCTCGCGTGACTATCAGGATACCGTCAAGAAGATCCACGACGGCCGGATCGGCGACGTGGTGGCCACTTACGCCAACTGGATCGGCGGCCCGGTAATGTTCCAGAAAGAGCGCGACCCCAAGTGGGGCGACATGACCTGGGAGCACCGCCAGTGGTACTCCTTCGTCTGGATCTGCGGCGACCAGATTGTCGAGCAGCACCTGCACAACATCGACGTCTGCAATTGGGTGATGGGCGCGCATCCGGTGAAGGTGGTGGCGAGCGGCGGCGCCGCGTGGCGTCCGCGGACCGAGATCTACGGCAACATCTACGACCACTTGACGTCAGATTTCGTTTACGCCAACGGCGTGCACATGTCGAGCCACTGCCGCCAGTTCCCCAAGGGCTGCTACGAAAACGTGAGCGAACTCGTCGTGGGCAGCAAGGGCCGCAGCAATTGCCACGACCTGGGTTCCGGCACAAAGCAGGACGTTCGCAAGGGCTTCAAGGACCCGCTCGAAGACCCGTACGTCCGCGAGCACATGGCCCTGGTGGCCTCCATCCGCGGCGACGGCCCGTATATCAACCACGCCATGACGGTGGCCGAAAGCACGCTGACCTGCATCATGGCGCGCGAGGCGGCTTATTCGGGTCTCGAAATTACTTGGGACATGATCATGAATTCCAAGCAGGATCTGATGCCCAAGACCTTCGGCTACGACGAGAAAATGGAAGTGCCGCCGCTGCCGGTCCCGGGCGAGTACAAGTTCATCTAGATCGGAGCATCCTCATGCAGGCGCGAAAGCTCAAAGCCGGGCTCATCGGGTGCGGCGGCCGCGGAACGGGCGCGGCCGCCCAGTTTTTGCAAGGCAACGACGAAGTGGAATTGACGGCACTCGCCGACCTCTTCGAAGACAAACTCCTGAATGTGCCTGGACAGGTTGCGCCAGGAACCGCGCTACGCCGCCATCGAATCGAAAGTGAACGTTCTGGCCGAGAATCGTTTCGTGGGATTCGACGCCTATCAGAAGATGGTTGCCTCCGAGGTCGACATCGTGTTGCTGTGCACACCGCCGGGATATCGTCCCATGCATTTCGAGGCGGCCGTCAACGCCGGCAAGCACGTCTTCGCCGAAAAGCCCGTGGGGACCGACGCGACCGGGGTACGCCGCTTCATGGCCGCGGCGCTCAAGGCCACCAACAAGAAACTCACCGTGGTCAGCGGGGCACAGAACCGCTCCAACCGCACCATCCGCGAGACCCGGGCGAAGGTCCAGGCTGGCGTGATCGGCGACCTCGCCGCCGCCTACGTCGGCTACAACGCCGGCCCGGTGATGCACGCCAAGGCGCGCGACGCCAACTGGGGCGACATGGAGTGGGAGCACCGCAACTGGTACAGCTTCCTGTGGCTGTGCGGCGACCAGATTGTCGAGCAGCACTTCCACAACATCGACCTGATCAATTGGTTCGCCGGCATGCACCCGGTGAAAGTAGTGGCCAGCGGCGGCGCGGCATGGCGTCCGCGCGAGGAGCTGTACGGGAACATTTACGACCATCTGCGTTCCGAATTCACCTACCCGAACGGTTTGAAGCTCATCAGCGAATGCCGCCAGTATCCCCAGGGCTGCTACCGGCGGGTGTACGAACAAATCGTGGGGACCAAGGGGCAAACCAATTGCCGCGACATGGGCGAAAAGGGCCTCGATCCGCAGATCCAGGAGCACGTCGACCTGGTCAACAGCATTCGTGGCACCGGCCCCTACATCAATCATGGGCAAGCCGTGGCCGAAAGCACGCTGACCTGCATCATGGCGCGCGAGGCGGCTTATTCGGGTCTTGAAATCACCTGGGACATGATCATGAATTCGAAGCAGGATCTGATGCCCAAGGCCTTCGGCTACGAAGAGAAAATGGAAGTGCCGCCGCTGCCGGTCCCGGGCGAGTACAAGTTCATTTGAGCATGTTCGCGAGAAGAATCGCCCTATGTAATCGTAAACTTGTCCAACCGGAAGCTCAGTGGCACCCTGGATCTCCCGGTGGCCGACTACTGCCCGCTCTACGACATCTACCGCGACGAGCGCATCGGCTACCGCATGTATCCGGGCAAGGTGCCGTTCACGCTCAACGGCTTCGAGTTTCGCATCGCCAAGCGCGAGCCGCCCATTGGCATGGGCGATTTCGACTACCGCAAGTCCGGCGCCATGGACGAATACCTGAAAAAGCGCAAGGCCGCTCCGAATCCGGCGACGCCGTAGTGGCCGGGTCCCTTTAGTAAGCTTGTAGAGGCAGGAGAACACTCGCCGTGAAACCGGAACTGCGCGACATTATACGACGGCACGAAATCTCGGAACAGAACCATCGGATCTTGAATCCTTTCTCGCATGAAAAGCTGATGCTGGCCGGCGAGATCTGCCAGCTTGGTCCGGACATGCGCCTGCTCGATCTGGCCTGCGGAAAGGGCGAGCTATTGTGCCAATGGTCGCATCGGTGGAAGATCGGCGGTATCGGAGTCGACATCAGCAAGGTGTTTTTGACGGCGGCGCGTCAGCGAGCGGTTGAGTTGGGCGTTCACGAACGGATCACTTTTGTCGAAGCGGATGCGAGCCAACTCGTTCCGGAAGCGAATGGATTCGACATCGTGAGCTGCATTGGCGCTACCTGGATCGGCGGCGGCCTGGCCGGGACACTGCAACAGATGCTCGGCGCCCTCAAAACAGGTGGGCTGCTGCTGGTTGGCGAGCCGTATTGGATTGAACCGCCACCGCCAGCAGGCTACGCCGCAATGGGTGTGGGCGAACACGACTTCACTTCATTGGCCGGCACGTTGGACCGCTTCCATACCGCCGGGTTGAACCTGGTGGAAATGGTACTCGCCAACAGCGACAATTGGGACCGGTACGTCGCGTCGCAGTGGTGGACCATTGACCAGTGGCTGCGCGACAACCCGAATGATCCAGACGCACCGGTTCTGCGTGATATTCGAGCGAGGGAACAGCGCGTGTATCTGGATTTCCAACGCCGGTGTTTCGGCTGGGGTGTGTTCGTGCTGCGAGCACGGTAGGCAATCGAACTATGCCTGCAACTCCCGTCGTCCATCCCTATCGCTGGTTGGCCGAGTATTACGACCGGCTGCTATCGGGCCACGTGCCGTGGATGGAGCGCGCGCGGGAACACGCGCTCGGCGGGCTCATAAAGAAGGTCGAGTCCGCGTGCGATCTGGCGTGCGGCACCGGAAGTTCCGCCGTCGAGTTCGCGCAACGGGGAATCAAAATGTACGGCGTGGATCTCTCGCCCGCCATGTGCCGCCTGGCGCGCGAGAAGGCACGTAGCGCCGGAGTGAAGATTGCGCGTGCTGCGCGCCGACATGCGCAGTTTCCAGTTGCCTGAACCGGTGGACCTGGTGACGTGCGAAGCCGACGCGCTCAATCACGTTCCCAGCAAAGCGGGTCTGGTCCAAGTTGTGAACTCGGTCGCGCGAGCGCTGCGGCCGGGCGGGCATTTCTACTTCGACGTGAACACGCGCCTCTCCTTCCAGGATTGCTGGGCGCACACCTGGTGGCTCGAAGCACCCGGCGTGGTGGTGGCCATGCGCAACGGAAACGACCGCGCGCACGATTGCGCCTGGAGCGACATCGAGTGGTTCGTCCAGGAAGGCGATCTCTGGCGGCGCCATCACGAGCGCGTCGAGGAAGTCTGCTGGAGCGCATCGGAGATCCGCCGGGCGCTGCACAACGCGGGCTTCGACCGCATCCGCGCTTGGGATGTTGGACAATTCCTGAAAAAGCACCCCATCGTCCGCCCCGGTCACCGTACGTTCTATCTGGCACGCAAGGCTCCCGCGCGCGGTTGACCCGTGCCGCCACACGGCATAGCAGAGCTAGTATACTTTATGCATGAGACGTACGACTCTTATGGTTGATATGGTCCTGCTCAATGAGGCCACCCACGCCCTGGGTCAGAAGACGTACTCCGCCACGGTGAACGCGGCGCTCGCCGACGCGGTTCGAACCCGTAAGATCCTCCAGTTGAGCTCAGTCTTCGGCGCGGGTCTCTGGCAGGGTGATCTCTCCGAGATGCGCGAGGATGCGCCCGCGGTTCCGAACAAGCCGCCGAAGCGCAAAGCGAAGGCCAAGTGATTATCGTCGATACTTCGATTTGGATCGAACTGCTCAACGGCAAGCTGGGTGGATATGTGGACCCGGAACAACTTCTGCGGTTCGCCGTTTGCGGGCCGGTGGTTCAAGAAGTAATGCAGGGGTTGCGTCCGGGTGCCGCATCGATCAAGACGCGCGATGCGCTTCTTGCGATGCCCCGGTTGAGCGATCCGCTGCCGCTCGCCCTCTTTCTGGATGCCGCCGAAGTCTACCGGGAAGGGCGGCGAAGAGGCGTCACGATTCGCTCCTTCTATCGATTGCCTGATCGCCGCCATCGCCATCGCGAACGGCGTGCCGGTGTGGCACAAAGACCGCGATTACGAGCAGATTGCGCGATACACAAGCCTCCGCATTTTCCGTGGGTCGTGATTCCGAGGCCCGTGCTACTTCGCCGCCTTCACCGATTCAATCTTGGCCAGCACGGCGATTTCCCAGTCGGTCTCCGCACTATCGAAGCCGAGTTGTTCCCATTGCCATTTGCCCTTGGCATCGACGATCCAGTTTCGCGGGATGGAGATGCCGTCGAGCAGACTGGAAACGAAGTTGTAGGCCGGCAGCACCGGGAACGTGAAGGTCTTCTCTTTGATAAACGGCTCAATGATGCCGACCTGATTGTCGACGTTGAGCGATAGCAGGACCACGTCATCGCGACCCTTCAGCTTCTCGTAGAGCTTCTGGAGATGCGGAAGCTCGGACTGGCACGGACCGCACCAGGTGGCCCAGACATTGACGAACAGGGTCTTACCGAGCAGATCCCGCGAATTCCATTTCTTTCCCGTGAGGTCGGTAAGTTCGAACGGCGGCAGATCCTTCTCGGGCCGCTCCCAACGCCCTTGAGTGAGTTCTTGCGCGGCGCCTGCCGCCGGCTTGCTCCAGACGTCCCAAGCGGCGTCGGTCCCGCCCACGCCACGCCACATAGCGCGCGCTTCGTCGAGCAGCGGATCTTCCACGCGGCCGTAACGTTTCGGCGGCGCTTTGGGACGTGTCTGCAACGCGCTCTGGTAGAAGGTGAGCGCGTCGGCCTTGCGGCCTTCAATCTGGGCGAAAAGCGCCAGATTCCGCCAATGCTGGGACGCCTCGCCGCGATCCTTCGGCACTGGCCCATTCAGATCGGGCTTGAGTCTGCGTGCTTCCGTCACGTCCTTCAACCGTAGGCAGGCGCGGAGCAGGCTGGTCCGCAAACTCAGTTCCTCCGAGCGGGCGTCCTTCTGCCTGTCGGCAAGTTCCTTTTCGGTGAGCCTGTCATTACTCATCCGCCTGGCTAGCTCCTGCTTAAGTAATGTCGCGGACTCCCACAGTAAGACCAAGGCGCGCCTTGGCTCGATGTTCTGACGAAGATAGAAATCCGCCACCTGCGCCTTGACATAGGCGTCCGAGGGGCCGTGGGCGAGCGCGGCGGCTCTCAGCAGGCGCTCTCCCAGTTCAACCGCGGTCTTGCGCGAAACCTTCCTCGCGCCCAGTTGGTCCCCAATCATGATCCCGCGCCAAGCAACCTCGTTGAGAGGAAACTGCCGGACCCAGCGCTCAAGCGCGTCAAGGGTAGCTCTCTCGTGGTTGTCCCAAACCTCAGCCCCGGCATCGGGTTTGGGGTTCGGGTGTTGCTCGTTAAACCTCCGCAACACTATCCAAAGTGCCTCGGAAGACGATGGGAACTCGCGCAGAATGCGATCCTCCACCGCTGTCAACGCTTGCTTCGGAACGCCGCTTTGCTGAATACCGCTCTTCAGGAGATTGAGCCACGCCGCATCCGGCTTCGCATTCAATCCCTCCAACCGCTTCACGTCGGCCTCCACCTGCTTGCGCAGAGCCGGGTGTTCGGGGATCGGAGTCGCGCGGAACTCGACACCCCACAGCGTGGCGTACAGCTTCAGCCGCGCCGGATCGGTCTCCTTTTCCAGACGCGCGCGGATGCTCTTGGCGATTTCGCGCTGCGCTTTCGGCGGCAGGCGGCGACCGATCATCTGCAGCGGCAACTCTTCGAGACTCGCCGGACACACGCGATAGTAGTCGGCCATGTTCTCGATGGCCTTGGCCTTGTCCGCGAATTTGCCTCCGCCAAAGAGACTGGCCAGGGTGATATAAGTCCACGGAATGCTGGGATCCTGCGCTTTGGCTTTCTCGACCAACCGCAGGCTCTCCGGTGTCCTGAACTCCTGCAGCGCGTAGCCGGCCATGTACACGGCAAAAGCGTCATGCGGATTGAGTTCGGCTTCCTGCTGATACTTCGCGCGCAGGGCGGGCATGGCATCCGGTGTTCCGCGCTTGATGAAATCCACGTACTTGCGATGCACGGCGATTTCGCGCGGGTACTTGGCCAGCAATTCGTCGTAAGCGTTACGGCTGTACGCCATACGCTCGGCGTACTTCAGCTCTTGTGTGCGGCGCTCCATCGTATCGAGCGCCTGACGCACTTCGGGCTGGAACTCACAGCCGTTTGTCGAGGCCGGGAGCACCCGAACTAACAGGAAGAAGAGGAACAGTATCGCCGTCACAGGGATCGCCTCCCGGCGATCATTCAAGAGATCTGACGCCGAAAACCGGGAAATCGTTTACACGAACTTAGCTCAGCGGCACCGGGCGCTTGATCAGGTGCAGCACGTTGCCTTCGGGGTCCTGGAAAAAGACCACCCGGTTGCCGCCGCGTTCGCCCGGTTCGATGAGGATGTTCACACCGGAAGCCTTGATGCGCTGGTAGTCCGCATCGAAATCGTCCGTGATGAGGGCCAGGTGGCGCAAGCCGGAGTCCTTCATCTTGATAGGCTGCAGGCCGCTCTCCGCGAGGATGATTTCGATGCGGGAACGGTTCTTGGCCACGATGAAGTAGTTGCGCGTGGGCGCGTTGTGATCTTCGACCGTGAAGTCCAGGTACTTCACGTACCAGGCGGCCAGACTATCCGGATCGGGAGAAGAAATTGCCGTGTGTTCGATGCCTTGGATCATACCCACGGATTTTATCAGTATTTCGAGAAGTCGAAATCTTCGAGCTTTCCCTCGAAGAAAATGAGCTTGCCGTGGATGGAGGCAGACTCGCCCGGCGCGAGATCCTTGAATTTCGGATCGGCATGCACGCAAGGGTGGTTGGGGTTCCCCACCATCGAAATCGTGTCGGTATGCCAGGTCATGGCCATCAAGCGGGGTGCCTGGTTGGAGACCACCACCGCCACCGGCAGATCCGCCACGGGACGCCCGCTGTGCCGCCATCCCACGCGGTACGGCCCAGAGGCGTCGGCCGGAAGCGGAGCCGAGAGCGGCACCCATCCGGCCTTGGCCAAGTGCACGTACTTATTGGTGTTCGTGTAATCGGCGAATTCCCGGATGGCGCGCAGGAACGCGCAGGTCTGCAAAGCTGATGCGCTTGAGCGGCTCGGGAGTGCCGTTGCGGAGGTGCAGCTCGAGCGCCACCACCGCCTCGCTCTGCTTGCGCACGCTGCCGCCGAAACGCACGCCGTTCGGCAATTTGCGTTCGAAAGAGATTCCATCGGCCAGGCGCCGCCAGGCGACGGCTGGCAGGTCGTGGAACACGGTGCGGATGGGCGGATTGATGTGACTAAGAAACAATAGTCCCTGGGTGGAGAAGATGGCTTCGGGGAAATCCAACCAGATGTAATCCTGGCTCGGCCAAGGGGGGCTGATCCAGGCGATGTGTTCCCAGGGATAATGCGGGCGCCAGGCGCCGGGCAGGAGGCGAATCCCTTTGGCCTGAGTTTCGTAAGTGTCTTGCGGCGGTCCGGGGGCCGCCGCAAGCAAGCTCGTCGATTGCAGAAAACCGCGCCGCGAGATCCGATTCATGGCAGAACGCCTGCAGGCGCCCGATGATCTTACTTCACAGGCGCCTTGTAGCCTACCAGACTCTTGTGTTCCTTGTAGTACTTACCGGCGTCGTTCAATTCCTTCGATCCCGCTTTCACGTGACAGAAGGTGCAGGGCTTATGCTCTTTCGCGGCGTACGCGGGCTTGGCCTGGGAAGTCGTCGTCAGCGCCAGGAATCCAACCGCGAGCACCGCTGCCGGAAGAAAAATCTTGAGCATCCTCATAGTCGCTGTAGTCTCTCCTTTGGTAAAAACCGTTCTCATACTTATTTTATAGCAGACGCATTTCGCGCGCCCGCGGGTTCATTTATTGCTCCAACTCGCGCAAGACGTCGAGCAAGACTGTACCCACCACCTGAAAGCTGTCGGCGCTGAGTTTGTCCAGAGTGTCTTTCTCGGTATGCCAGTAAGAGTTCGCGGGGCCGTAATCGAAATCGATGAGGTTCAGGGCGTTCACCCCGCGCTGGGCGAAGGCGGCATGGTCGTCTTCCACCGGTCCACCCTGGTCGAGGAAGTGGCGGCCGTAACCGCGCCGCTGCGCCGCGGCCCACACGCGCGCGCGCAACCCGGCGCGAGGAGTACATTTCTTTCAAAATGCCGAGGTCGCGATCGCCGATCATGTCGACGTTGATGAGCGCTCGGATGCGGCCGAGCGTGCCGTCCGCGGCCCAGCGCGCGGCCAGATGCTTGCTGCCGTAAACCCCGTCCGTGTCGGACCATTGCGCAATGGCCTCCTCGCCGTCGAACCACACCAGGTACACGTCGTCCCGCCGCATCGTCCCGGAGAGCGCACGAGCCATCTCCAGCAGGAAGCCCGTCGAAGAGCCGCCGTCGTTGGCGCCCACGAAGAAGATGCCGGGCATCACCTTCGTATCGTAGTGTCCGGTGAAGACAACCGCGCGGCCCGAACGGCCCGGGAAACGGGCGATGAGATTGGTCATCTTGATGGGACCCAGCGGCGTCGAGGCCGTAAATGTATCGTCGCTCACCTGGCAGCCGCGTTTGGAGAGTTCGGCGCGCAGGTATGCTTGCAGCTTATGATTTGGCGCAGAACCGGAGGGGCGCGGGCCGAATGCCACCACGCGGCGCGTGAATTCGAGCGCCGATGCGCCGCTGAAATCGGCCCCCGCGGCGAGGGCCGCCACCGTAAGAAAAGTCAGGATCGTTTGTATGCCGTGCATGTGTAGCCTAGGGTGAAGTCGCGCCGCCGGTCGAGCCGGTCGAACCACGGGGCGGCCAGCGCGGGGGGCGCCAGGAACAACGCCGCAATCGGGAACAGAATTCCAGGGAAGAACTGCAGACCGTTCAGTAGCCGGCGAGAGAGCAGGCGGAAGTACCCGCCCACGGGATGAATCTCGACGCCTTCGAAACCGGCTTGATCGAGCAACCACGCGCAGCCGAAACGCGTATAGCGGAAATAGTCGTGCGGCGCCTGGTGTACTTCCCAGTCCTGCGGAATGACCAGCAGAAGCCGCCCGCCCGGCGCGAGGGTGCGCGCGATTTCGCGTAACACGCGAGCCGGCTCGCGCACGTGCTCGAGCGTGACGATGTTCAGGCAGGCGTCGAACGTGCCGTCGGGAAACGGGAGTGCGGCCAGGTCTCCGATCACGTCCAGATCGCGGTAGTTCCAGTTCGCATCTCCGATGCCCAGGTCGAGTCCCGTGTAGCGCTGCCGCGTAAAGTGATTCCGGTAGGCGCCTTCGCCCGCGCCCGCGTCCAGCACGCGCGCGCCGGTGGGGAGCGCGCCGGCAAAATTCCGCACGGCTTGTTCGGCCGCGAATTCGAAATGCAGAAGATGCCGTCGCAGGAAAGCGGGCAGCACGCGCTGTATGCGGCGGTAGATCATGATTTCTTGCGCGCCTCCACCATGATGGTGGAACCGGCGTGACAGGCGGCTTCGAGCATCGCGAACGGCAGACACGCCGCCGTGAGAGCGCCGTAGACCAGGTCCTTGAACAGCCGCATGTTGGGTGTTTCGGCGACGCGGCGGATGCGGCGCGCCATGGGGTCGAGCCACGGCGCCAAACTGGTGGCCATCCCCGCGGGATTGTCGCGCAGCGAGAAGTACTTGGTCCGCAGCACTTCGAATCCGCATTGATCCAGCAGGACCTGGAGTTCCCGCGGCCGGAACGTCAGCAGGTGGCGCGGAACGTCCAGGCCGATCCAATTCTCGCCGAGCAGCAGGAATTGCCAGCACTGCGCGTTGGGGACCTGCACCACCAGGCGCCCGCCGCTCTTGAGCAGCGCATGCGCGGATTGCAGATAGGCGGCCGGATCATAGAGATGTTCGAGCACGTGGAACATGGTGATTACGGCGAATCCACCCGGCAGGAAGGGCGCACTCGAGAGGCTCCCGCACACCGTCGGCACTCCATTGTGGGTCCAGGCGACCGAGGCGGCCTGGAGGCAGAAGTCCAGGCCGAAGACCGGCAGGCCGCGTTCGGCCATGAGGCGCAGGAAAAGCCCGCCACCGCAGCCCACGTCGAGTATGGGACCCTTTTCACCACATTCGCGCAAGGCGCGGCCCACGAATCGCGTGTGGTCGCGCAAGACCCTGCGGCGGTAGCGCTCCACCCACCGCCCGGCCGCTTCCATCTCGGGCACGTACCAGTAGTCGTCCGGATAGTATCGGCGCAACTCGGCCGGATCCGGCCACGGGCTGAGGCGCAGCAGACGGCAGCGGCGGCATTCGACGATGGAGAAAGTCTTGGTGGTCGCGCGGTACAGGCGGTCGGTGGCGGTGAAGAGTGTGCGCGACTCAGTGCCGCCGCAGGCCGGGCAAGCGCCTTCCGATCTCTCGCTCCGGCCCGCCGGACGTGTTGTTCAAAGCTAGACCCACCCGATCACCTCATCCCACCATAGTCCGCAACGGCGGACGATTATCCAAGATCAGCCGCCGCACCTCACGCGGCGCGAGCCGCCGGAATCGCTTGGTTTCCCGGCGTTTGGCCAGCATCTTAGGCAGCAGTAACAACGCCTGCCAATCGCCCCGCGCGAGCGCCGCGGCCAGGGTCAACTTGCCGCGAAGCCCCTCGAACCGCGCCGCGTCGCCGCGGCCGGCCAGGGTCGCGCCAACGCCCGCCGCCAGCCGCGCCGCGTAGTAAAACCCGTTGAGCCAAAGCAGGCTCCACGGAAACAGCTTGGCGGCCAGCAGCACTCGATTGCGCTCGATCAATTCTATACGGCGCGCCGATCCCACGCCCAGGCTCGCGCCCCGCCGATGCCGGACCACGGCAGCGGGCTCGTACCAGCATTTCCATCCCGCGATGCGCGCGCGCAATCCCAACTCGGCGTCGTCGCCGTAGGCGAAGAAATCCTCGTCGAAACCGCCGATCTCGTCCAGCATCGCGCGGCGGTACATCGCGGCGCAACCATCCGCCCAAAGGACTTCTTCCGGGCGATCGTAGCGGCCGTCGTCCGGATCGCCGGTGCCGCGGCCGCGATTCTGGCCGTCGGGATAAATCAAGTGTCCCACTTTGTCTATGCGGCGCGGATCGTCGTGGGAGAGGATCTTGGATGCCGCCATGCCGACTTGCGGCCGGCCGTCGAAAGCGCCGCGCAACACCGAGAGCCACTCCGGATGGGCCTCCGCGTCGTTGTTGAGCAAGGCCACGAAGGCTGCCGCGAGACGCCGCGATGCCCTGGTTGTTGGCGGCGCAGAAGCCCCGGTTCTCACCATTGCGGATCAGCCGCAACCGGAGACGCCGGGGGTGAACGAATTCCTCCTCCACCATTTCCGCTGAGCCGTCCCGCGAACCGTTGTCGACGACAATGACCTCAAAGAGAACGCCGCGCTGGCGCTCCAGCGATTCAAGGCAAGACCTCAGCAGGTCCCTGCGGTTCCAGTTGAGCACAACGACCGAGATGTCCGACCCGCTGTCGCTCACTGCCTGTAGTATTATAACGTCAGGGAAGTGCGGGACCTGTAATGGAATCGGTTGGCGAGCGGTTGCGGCGAGTACGCCTGGAGCGCGGGTTGGATATCCGCGCGATCGCCGACGAACTGCGCATCAGCACACGCTACGTGGAAGCCATCGAAAGCGGCGACACGAAAGTCCTGCCCGGCAGGTTCTTCACCAAGAGTTTCTACCGCCAGTACGGCCACTACCTCGGCGTGTGCGATCCACAGTTCGAGTCCGCGGTGGAGAATTTGTTCGGCGGCGAGGATACGGCCCCCCCGGCCATCCGCGGCCCGCTCGATACCCTGACCGGCATCCCACCCATCCCCACGGCATCGAGCCGCGCTCAAGATCGCAAGCCTTTGATTTCGCTGGCGGTTCTGCTGGTGGTGGTGGTTGCCTGCTCCGGAATATACGCGCTTTGGCAGCACTTGCAGCAGCCCGCCCCTCCGGGGCAAGCCACTCTGGTGACGCCTCCAGCGCAAACCGCGGCGGCACCCCAAGCAGCGCCTGCCTTGGACATCCCGCGACAACGGCTCCCTTATCGATCACGCAGACGCCCACGGCCAACTCCGAGTTACCCGGCGACGTGGTGCTCAATCTGGCGGCCACCGAGAAGGTCTGGATTTCGGTGACCTCCAACGGTAAGGTTCTTTTCAGCGGAGTGCTTGAACCCAGCCAGACCAAGGTACTCGAGGCGGGCGATCACGCGCGACTCCTCATCGGCAATGCCGGGGGAGTGGACGTGCAATGGAAAGGCCGCTCGCTCGGCCCCATCGGGCCGCGCGGCCAAGTACGCATAGTGGTTTTGAAACCGGAAGGCTTCGAGATCCTGCCGCCGAAGCACGACGCGGAGCCCAAACTCTAGCTCGCCGCGGTCTTCTCGGCCTGTCGCGCACTTCTGCGTTGGGCCAACCTCGCCAAGCGTCGCTCTCTTTCCAGCCGGAGCAGTTCGCGCCGGCGGCGGCGCTTCACCTGAACATCCAGTGTGCGCCAGAACTTGCGGAAATAGTCGATGGCGGAAATAAAACTGAACGCGACCACGCCCCACATCCAGAGCATGCCGAACGCGCGCAGGTTTTCCCAGCGGATGCTCAGGATCACCACCGAAATCGCCAGCACCTGCATGATCATCTTGGTCTTGCCTAAATCGCTGGCGCGGATGGTGTAGCCCTCCGCGGCGGCAATGCTGCGCAGGCCCGAGATGGCGAACTCGCGGCCTATGATCATGATGGCCATCCACGCGGGCACGCGGTGCATTTCGACCAGCGACACGAGCGCCGCCGACACCAGCAGTTTGTCCGCGATCGGATCGAGCAAGCGTGCCCACGGTGGTCACCTGCCGCCAGCGCCGCGCCAGATAGCCGTCCAGCAAATCCGTGGCGGCGGCGGCCAGGAAGATGGCCAGCGCTAGGGTGGCGTTGCTGACGGTGTACGCACCCCAGCTCAGGCTGCGCTTGTCGACCACCATCACGGCCACCAGCAGTGGCACGAAGAAGATCCGCAGGATCGTCAGAAAGTTCGGAAGATTCATCCGCTAGAACAAATATAAACCACCTGGAGACGCCTAGCGGTGGGATTCTACTACGTAAGGGCGGAGCCGGCGCAACAGGGATTCGGCCACTTCCGCCTCCACCAGGCAGCCGTCCTCCGAATAAGTCGCCCGCGTCACTTTGGCTTGCCGGTGCAGCAGATCCACTTTCGCCATGGCGGCCATGGGAAAACGGAAACGGACGACCGAGACCGGGTCGGCCGGAAGGATCTCGTCCAGCGTTGCAAGCAGCCGTTCGCACCCTTCTCCCGAGCGCGCCGAGATGGCCACGGTGCGAGCCTGGAAATCGCCGCCCACGCCGTCTATGAGCCGGCGGCAAACCGACTCGCGATCTTCGCCGGCGCCGCCCAACAGGTCGAACTTGTTGAACGCCACCAGGTGCGGCTTGTTGCCCGCGCCGATTTCGGAGAGCACTTTCAGCACGTGCGCGGTCTCGCCGACGGCCTTGTGAGACGAAGCGTCCACCACATGCAGGAGGAGCGCGGCCTCGGTGACTTCCTCGAGGGTGGCGCGGAAGGCCTCCACCAGTGTTGTCGGAAGATTGCGTATGAATCCCACCGTGTCGCTCAGCAGCAGGCGGCGGCGGCTGGGCAGCGTCACGGCGCGCACGGTGGGGTCGAGCGTCGCAAACATCTTCGCGTCGGAGAGCACTCCGGCCCCGGTCATCCGGTTGAACAGCGTCGACTTGCCGGCGTTGGTGTACCCGACCAATGCCACGGTTGCCAGCGGAACCGCTTGCCGCTGTCGCCGCTGCACGCCGCGCGACGCGCGCACGCTCCCGAGATCCTTCTCCACTTTACCGATGCGCCGGTAGATGCGCCGCCGGTCGGTTTCCAGTTGCGTTTCGCCCGGGCCGCGCGTGCCAATGCCGCCGCCCAGCCGCGACATCGCAATGCCGCGCCCGGCCAGGCGCGGCAGCAGATAGTTCAACTGCGCCAACTCGACCTGCAATTGCCCTTCTCGCGTTCGCGCGCGCCGGGCGAAGATGTCCAGGATCAACTGGGTGCGGTCGATGACGCGGCAATCCAGCGCGCGTTCCAGGTTGCGCTGTTGCGTGGGCGTCAGTTCGCGATCAAAGACCACCAGATCCGGTTCGAGGGCCTTGACCTGCAGCGAGAGCTCTTCCACTTTGCCCGAACCAACCAGGGTGGCGGCTTCCACCGCGCTCCGGGATTGCACGCTTGAATCGAGAATGATGGCGCCCGCGCTGGCCGCCAGAACCGCCAACTCCTCCATCGACTCCTCGGCGGTGTAAGCTGGGCCGGCCGGCGGAGCTTGCGGCCGGGCGGACGATCGGGTGCGAACCTCCAGGCCCACCAGCAACGCGCGTTCCCGAATTGCGGGTGGCAACGCGATACCCTAAGCCTCCGTAGCGTGGCCGCCCGAATCCAACGCGGCGCCACTCCCCGCGCCCATGGTCTGGGAAATGGGCGCTCCGCCGTGCGCCGTACGCGTCACGACTACCGTGGAGATGGCATGCTTGAAGATCAACTGCTCCTGGTTGTTCGATTCCAGGATCACCGAGTACTTGTCAAAACTCTTGATCCGCCCCGAAAGTTTTACCCCGCTCATCAGGTAAATGGTGAGGAACGTCTTGTCTTTCCGCGCATTGTTTAGAAACGCTTCTTGGATGTTTTGCGCCAACTTGTCCATGTCACGCCCTCTCAGCCCGCAGTCGGGCATGTCTCGCACTTGCTGTCACCCAACCAGAGCCAGCCAGTGCCCCCTCCTGAATCATATATGAATCCGTCTCAGGCGTAAACCTAAGATTGGGCGCGCGTCGCGGAATGAGGGGAAGCGCGGAAAGTCGGGGCGCCGAGGACGGTCGACGCCCTCCGAATATTTTGCACCGCCGCGATCTCTCCTATAATCAAAATAGAAGGGCAAACCATCTGGGCCCTGCTCCAAGGAAAATGAAATGTCTACCACTGAAGTGACCGCTGCGGAGTCGGCAACCGGAGTTTCTTCACGGCACGTCGTCAACGATTTCAGCATTGAAGTAGCTACCGTGAATGGCAGCGGCAGCCAGACCGCGAATTCCGTTCTCATGCGCGCCATCTTTCAGATGGGCATTCCGGTTTCGGGGAAGAACCTATTTCCATCCAATATCGCCGGTCTGCCCACCTGGTTCACCATCCGCGCCAGCAAGCACGGCTACGTCGGCAGAAAGAAAGACGTCGACGTCCTGGTGGCCATGAGTCCGGAAACGGCCCGGGACGACGTCATGAAGCTCGACCCGGGCGCCGCGGTGGTTTACGACGAGCCGCTGAATTTGAGTGAACTGCGCTCGGATGTGCATTTTTACCCGGTTCCCTTCGACAAGCTGGTGGCGCCGGTGTGCCCCGAAGCGCGCCTGCGCAAGCTGGTGCGCAACATGCTGTACGACGGAGTGCTGGCTCACCTGCTGGGTATCGACTTCGACGAACTCCACCAGGCGCTGGTGAAGCAGTTCGGCGCGCGCAAGGCCAAGGCGGCTGAATTGAACTGGAACGCCGTCATGGCCGGGCGCGACTATGCCGCGGCCAACCTGCCGAAGACCGATCCGTATCGCATCGAGCGGATGGACAAGACCGCTGGCAAGATCATCATCGAAGGCAACGCGGCGACGGGGTTGGGCGCGGTGTTCGCCGGCGCCACCGTAGTGGCCTGGTATCCCATCACGCCTTCCACTTCGGTGGTAGAGGCCATGATGGGCTACCTCAAGCGTTTCCGCGTGGACCCGGAGACCGGCAAAGCCACCTACGCCGTGGTGCAGGCCGAAGACGAGTTGGCCGCTATCGGAATGGTGATCGGCGCCGGGTGGACCGGCGCGCGCGCCATGACGGCCACCAGCGGCCCCGGCATTTCGCTCATGGCCGAGTTCACGGGCCTGGCATACTGGGCCGAGGTGCCCGCGGTCATCGTGGACGTGCAGCGCGTGGGCCCTTCGACGGGCCTGCCCACGCGAACCGCGCAAGGCGATATCCTTTCGACGGCTCTGCTTTCGCACGGCGACACCAGGCACCCCCTGTACTTCCCATCCTCGCCCGAGGAGTGCTTCTCGCTGATGAGCGAGGCGTTTAATCTGGCCGAGCATTTTCAGACGCCCGTCTTCGTCATGACCGACCTCGATCTTGGCATGAACAACTGGATGTCGGATCCATTCGAGTATCCGGCCGAACCCATACGCCGCGGCAAAGTGCTTTCCGCGGCCGATCTCGACCGGCTGGGCGGCTTCGCGCGCTACCAGGATCTGGACGGCGACGGAGTGGGCTACCGAACGCTTCCCGGGACCGAACACCCCGGCGCCGCTTACTTCACCCGCGGTAGCGGGCACAACGAGAAAGCTCAATACAGCGAGCGTCCCGACGACTACATCAAGAACATGGAGCGCATTGCGCACAAGTTTGAAAGTATGCGCGCCCACATGCCGGCGCCAGAGATAGTCTACAACGCCAAGGCTTCCATCGGCGTTCTCTGCTACGGCACCTCGCGCTACGCGGCCGAAGAAAGCCGCGATCAGCTACTCAGCGAGCACGGCATCGAGACCAGCTACTTCCGCCTCAAAGGCTATCCGTTCAACGAGGAGCTACGGCTATTCCTGGAGCGCCACTCGCGCGTCTACGTGGTGGAGCAGAACCGCGACGCGCAACTGGTGATGCTGATGCGCATGGAACTCGCACCCGAGGAAATCGCCAAACTCCGCAGCGTGCTTTACTTCGGCGGCTTGCCGCTGGATGCCAGCACCGTGACCGACGAAATCATCCGCCAGGAGGGCCTCTAAATGGGAACCGTCGCAGCGCCTCCCCCCAAGAAGACGAACCGCATTGGGCTGGAGGTGGTCCAGTATAAGGGCGCCAAGAGTACGCTCTGCGCCGGCTGCGGGCACAACTCTATCTCCGAGCGCCTCATCGAGGCGTTCTACCAGATGGGTGTGCAGCCTTCTCAAGTGGCCAAGTTCAGCGGCATTGGCTGCTCGTCGAAGTCGCCGGCCTATTTTCTCAGCATGTCGCACGGCTTCAATACGGTGCACGGGCGCGCCCCTTCGGTCGCCACCGGCGCCATGCTCGGCAATCACAATCTCATTGGCCTGGTGGTGAGCGGCGATGGCGACACCGCCTCTATCGGCTTGGGTCAATTCATGCACCTGCTGCGCCGCAATCTGCCGCTCATCTACATCGTCGAGAACAACGGCGTTTACGGCCTCACCAAGGGGCAATTCTCGGCGACGGCCGATCTGGGCTCGAAACTCAAGACCGGCGTGGTGAACGATCTGCCGCCCATCGATTGTTGCCTGGCCGGCATCGAAGAGGGCGCCACGCTGGTGGCCCGCAGTTTCTCCGGCGACAAGAAGCAGCTTCTTTCCATCCTCAAGGCCGCCATCGCTCATAAAGGACTTTCGTTCATCGACGTCATCTCGCCTTGCGTGACCTTCAACGACCACGAAGGGTCCACCAAGAGTTACGCCTACATGAAGGAGCACGACGAGCCGCTTCACTCGATTGACTTCGTGCCCTCGTTCGAGGAGATCGAAGTGGAGATCGCCGAAGGAGAGACGCGTGAAGTTAGGTTGCACGACGGCTCGCTCCTGCGCCTGAAGAAGCTCCATGGCGATTACGATCCCACCGACAAACTGGGCGCCATCCAGGCGTTGCATCACTCCAATGCGGGCGGCGAAGTGCTCACCGGCATTCTTTATGTGGATCCCGCCCGCGAGACGTTTCTGGATTTGCTGGATCTTGGCGAGCAGCCCCTGGCCACGTTGCCCGAATCGAAGACCCGGCCGAGCCGTGAAGCATTGCAACAAGTGAACGAAGAGCTGCGCTAGCGAGCGATGCGGGATTGGCGCGATGGTCTCCGCGTGGTTCTGGTCGCGCCACGCAATCCGCTCAACATAGGCGCCGCCGCGCGCGCCATCAGTAATTTCGGATTCCAGCACCTGCGTCTGGTGAACCCGTACGAAGTGGCCTTCCGCGAGGCGCGTTCGGCAGTGGGCGCGTCCGCGGTGATGGAAGCCGCGCGCGAGTACGCGGGCGTGGCCGAGGCAGTGGCGGATTGCTCGCTGGTGGTGGGCACCACCGCCCTGGGCAAGCGAGGCCTGCAACATCCCTTGCGGCGGCTCGAGTACGGCGGCCGTCTCATCCGTAAGCATCTGGGGGAAGCTCCAGCCGCCCTCTTGTTCGGTTGTGAAAAGTACGGTCTGGCCAACCAAGATCTGAGCCACTGCCACTGGCTTGTACGCATCCCCACGCGCGAAGAGCATGGTTCGATGAACCTGGGCCAATCCGTGGCCGTTGCGCTCTATGAGTTGATCCGCGACGCGCGCGCCCCCCAGGCGCGTCCCAAGCCTCTCCGCGCGGCTTCCGGCGAACAGACTGAGCGGCTGACCGCGCTGCTGGGCGAGGCGCTCGACGAAAGCGGCTACGTGAACCCGCGCACTTCCTCCTCCACCCAACAAAAGCTCCGCCGCATGGTGCGCCGCCAGGCGCTCACGGCGCGCGACGCCGACGTCTGGCTCGGCATGTTCCGCCAACTGATCTGGAAACTCCGCAACTCGTGACTGCGGTCACGGCGCGGCGAACGCTCTGCCGTTATCGTGGAGCTAGTGAGGCACGGCAATTCCGTCCGGTATCGGCACTGGGTGCAAAATGGGGACTGGCTCGAATTTCGCTGCTTTTGCGAAACTTCGTGCCTGTACCCGATTTTGCCCACCGGGCATCTTACTCCTCAGGATCTGCGCCGCACTGCACGAGTGAGGCGGCCATGAGAGATTTCTCCGAAGCACCGTTTCTGGTTATCTGGGAAGCCACCCAGGCTTGCGATCTGGCCTGCCGCCATTGCCGCGCTTCGGCCATACCGCAACGAAATCCACTCGAGTTCAACACGGTGGAAGCTCGCGCGCTGATTGAGCAGATCAAAGCCTTCGGTGATCCCCTGATGGTCTTCACCGGCGGCGATCCGCTCAAGCGCCCGGACATCTTCGAGTTGTTGCGGCACAGCGTGGCCATGGGTCTGCGCACGACCATCACGCCCAGCGCCACGCCGCTGTTGAGCGAAGAAGCCATCGAGCGCATCCACGCTTGCGGCGTCTCGCGCATGGCCGTCAGCCTGGACGGGCCGGACGAAGCCTCGCACGACGATTTCCGGCAAGTTGCCGGCTCGTTCGCGCGCACCATCGGCGCGCTGCGCCACGCCGCGCGCATCGGCCTGGAAACGCAGATCAATACCACCGTCACACGCTACAATCGCTACCGGCTCGAAGAGATCGCAGCGCTTGTCGAACGCCAGAAGGCGCGCCTCTGGAGCGTCTTCTTTCTGATTGTGACCGGGCGCGCCGAAGCGCAATACGATCTTTCGCCCGAGGAGTACGAAGAGGTCTTCGATTTTCTCTATCGCACCTCGCTCCGGGCGCCTTTCGATATCAAGACCACCGAAGCGCAACACTACCGCCGCTACGTCGCGCGGCAGGTGAAGTCCCTTCCCGCTTCACGCGGCGCCCGCCGCGCCTCACCGATGTCCGCCATCGCGCGGCAAGCCGGCATTAACGACGGCAAAGGATTCCTGTTCGTCTCTCACACGGGCGAGATTTATCCCAGCGGATTTCTGGAAATCTCCGCGGGCAACGTACGGCACACCTCGCTCGCGGACGCCTATCGCCATTCCGATCTGTTCCGTGCGCTGCGCGACAGCAGCCGGCTCGAAGGTAAGTGCGGCGCTTGCGAATTCCGCAATTTGTGCGGAGGCTCTCGCTCGCGCGCCTATGCGTTGACAGGCAACTTCCTGGCCGCGGACCCGCGCTGCGTCTATCAACCCGGCGAGGCTGCTCACACCGCCCAGCGCTGAGCTACCATGGGGACCATGCGACTCCTGGTTATCTTGATTGCGTTCCTCTTCCCGCTGTTGGGCGAGACTCCCGAATGGAATTGGATCGCACCCACCGGCTCGAACATGGAAGTCAACGGTCTGGCGTGGTTTGCGGAAAACGGAGGCGAATGGTTCCGTCTGCCGGTTCGCTTGCGGGATACGCTGCCCAAGGCCGTCTGGAATCTGGGGCGATCGCCCAGCGGCGCGCGCGTTCGCTTCCGCACGGATTCCAACGCGCTGGCCGTCCGCGTGGATTACGCTTCCGGGCCGGACATGGCCAATATGCACGCCTTCGGGCAGACGGGCGTGGATCTTTATCTCGACGGCGTGTATCGCGGCACGGCCATCGCGAAGAAGGATTCCAAGGCGGGCGAACCGGTGGAGCACGTCTATTTCGACCTGGGCGCGAAACCCAGGGTGGAACGCGTGGTGACGCTCTACCTGCCGCTCTACAAGGCGGCCAAGCTGCTCTCGATCGGCGTGGACAAGACCGCCACAATCAGGCGCGCCCCGCCGTACGCGCTCCCCAAGCCGGTGGTCTTCTACGGTACGTCCATCACGCAGGGCGGCTGCGCCAGCCGTCCCGGCATGAGCTACCAAGCCATCCTCTCGCGCATGCTGAACCTGGACTTCGTGAATCTCGGCTTCTCCGGCAACGGCAAGGGCGAACCCGAGGTGGCGCGCGCGGTGGCCGAAATCGACGCCGCCTGCCTTCGTGCTGGATTTCGCGCAGAACAACCGGACGGTCGAATCCCTGCGCGCGGTCTATGAACCGTTTGTGAATACGATCCGCGAGAAACACCCCACTACGCAGATCTTCGTGATCACGCCTATTTCCAGCGCCCGTGAAATGCTCGCCGACCGCTTGGGTCAACTCGAAGGTATGCGAGAGCTCATCCGGCAGGTGGCGAGCAAACGCATCGCGGCGGGCGATAAGCGCATCGAAATAGTGGAAGGTACCGACCTGATTGGGCCGGACCGTTTAGACGGATTCGTCGACACCGTTCATCCCAACGATCTCGGCTTCCAGTGGATGGCCGAGGGCTTGGCTCATCGGTTGGTAATGCTGCGCTAGGCGAGCCAGTCCTCCGGAGAAGTGAGTTACACTGGTATTACCTCCCGAAAGCCTGTTTTCAAACTTAGACTGGAATTGGAAGCGACCGAAAGAATTTCGTTTACTATTGCCGGATTGTATGCACAAAGAGCAAAAGAAGATTTTGGCGGCTATTGGAGACCTCTTCTTCACGATTAAGATCCGCGACACGGCCAGGAAAATGGGGCTCGATGTGGAGTTCGTGAAGACCGACAAGGATCTTCTGGAACAGGCCAAACTCAAGCCCATGCTCATCATCCTGGACTTGAGCTTCGCGGCGGTGCAGCCTCTGAAGATCATCGCCAAGTTGAAGGCCAGCGCGGAAACCAAGCCGCTGAGTGTGATCGGCTACCTGTCGCACGTCGAAGGCGAATTGAAACAGAAAGCGCACGACAGCGGTTGCGATATGGTCATGGCCCGCTCGGCCTTCTCGCAGAATCTTCCGCAGATCCTCAAACGCCACGCCGGCATCCGCTAGCGCGTCCGCTCTCCCCCGCCCTGGCGCCACCCTCGCCCGTCCACGCCTGCCCACCCATGTCCTACTGCCGGAGGGCCTCCCATGGCGAGCGTTAGCGATCGTGGACCCGCGTTCCCACGGAGGCATGTTTCTTTTCGGCGAAGAATCAGATTGCCGGCTGGGGTGGGAACCATCCTGCCATAACCCAGTATCACAAGAGGAACTGCGCGGACAGACCCACGGCAACTGAGTCTGTACGCCGCGGGACTTACCGTGCACGCGGCCCGAAGTGGATGCCAGGCGCATCTGGTGCGCGGACGCGCCCACGGCCGCCTTGTCCGGCAGCTCCAGGTTGCCGCTAAAGATGAAATATCCGGGCGATTATTTCTATACTCGGAGTGCACCAGAAACGGCCGCCAGCGTCATCTGCCGGGTGGCGGACGGCCAAGTGGATCCATGATGAACCGAACATCCCGGACTGGATTACTGGACCGCCGCCGGTTTCTCGGCACCGCCGCGGCCACCTGCGTGGCGCCGTCGCTGCGATCTCAAACGGCGGACGCGCACGTAGAAATTCTTCTCGACGAGCCCGTCGGCACGATCGCGCCGGAGATCTACTCTCACTTCGTCGAACACCTCGGCACGGTCATCTATGGCGGCATTTGGGTCGGAGAAGACTCGAAGATTCCCAACATCGGCGGTATCCGCAAGGAACTGGTCGAGAAGTTGCGCAAGGTGCGTCCCGCCGTGGTTCGCTGGCCGGGAGGATGCTTCGCCGATCAATACGATTGGCGCGACGGCGTCGGAGAGCGCTCCAAGCGCCCGCGGCGCACCAACTACTGGGTCGACGCGAAGGAGTGGTCGAAGAACTCGAGCCAGACCGGGCCACAGCGGTTCGACCCCAATTATTTCGGCACCATCGAATTCTTCCGCTTCTGCCGGCTCGCCGGCGCCGCGCCTTACTTCGCGGCGAACCTGCGCAGCCTGCCGGCACAGGAATTCTGGCGTTGGGTGGAATACTGCAATTCGCCGGCGGGCTCGACGACACTGGCCGACCAGCGCGCCTCGGACGGCGAACGCGAGCCGCTGAACGTGCGTTTCTGGGGTGTCGGCAACGAGAGCTGGGGCTGTGGCGGCGAATTCACGGCGGAGGATTACGCCAGCGAATTCCGCCGTTACACGGCTTGGGTGCCCAGCTACGGCGTCAAGCTGGCCTTGGTGGGATCGGGCCCCAACGGCGATTCGCGAGACTGGACGCGCCGTTTCTTCGACAAGATGACGCGCGGCCACGGGCTTGGGAATCTATGGGGCTGGGCCGCGCACCATTACTCATGGAATGCCAGCGGTGGACGCAAGTCGGATTGGTACAGTGGGAAAGGTGACGCGCTCAAGTTCGACACCGAACAATACTACGAGATTCTGCGCGAAGCTGGCCGCATGGAGCCCCTCATCCTCTCGCAATGGGGCGTGATGGGAGAATTTGATCCGCAACACAAAGTGCGTCTGGTGGTTGACGAATGGGGTGCCTGGTACGCTCCAGGGACCGAGCCCAGCCCGGATTCCTTATTGGGCCAGCAGAACACCATGCGCGACGCCGTGCTGGCGGGTTTGACGCTCGACACGTTCAACCGGCATGCCGACAAAGTGGCCATGGCCAACATCGCGCAACTGGTCAACAACCTGCAAGCTCTCTTCCTGGTGCATGGGGACCGTTTCACCCTGACGCCCACCTATCACGTTTTCGACATGTACTCGGCGCATCAGGGCGCCACGTCGGTGCGCGCCGAATTTGCTTCGCCCCAGGTGTCCTATCAGCGCAACGGACAGCCCTCCACGCTCCGCGGACTGAACGGTTCGGCGTCGATCGCCGGAAAGCGCCTGACCATCACCGTATCGAACCCCAACCTCACGCAAGCTTGTGCCGCGGAAATCGCGCTGCGCGGCGGCGCGGTGAAGGCCGTCTCCGGCGTGGTGCTGGCCGCCGCGGACGTGCACGCGCATAACACCTGGGAGAATCCTAACGCGGTGGAGCCCCAGCCGGCCAACGTTTCGGCGAAGGGGCGCGTCATCGCACACGCGTTCCCGCCGGCCTCGGTCACGAAGTTGACTATCGAATTGGCCTGAAAGAACCAAGAGGGCTCCGAACCGCATGGTCCGGAGCCCTCTGGGTTTCTTCTTGCCGTGCGGTTACCGCTTGGAGAGCACCTGCTCTTCGTAGCGGCGGACCTCATCGAACCACGCCATGCCGATGGGCACGCCCTTTTGCACGCAGTAGTAATCCCACACCGCCGTCCAGGGCAGCGACTTGAGTTCCTCCATCATCGCCAGCCTCGCCGTGTAGTCCATCTTCAGCTCGGCCCGCTTCATGGTTTCGGTGGGTTCGAGCAGCGCGATCAGCAGCGCCTTGAGCATGTTGCGCGTGCCGATCACCCACGCCGCCACGCGATTGATGCTGGCGTCGAAGTAGTCCAGCCCGAGGTGGATCTTGTCGAGCTTCCCACTGCGCACCAACTCCTTCGCAATGGCTTGCAACTCGTCGTCCAGAATTACGACGTGATCGCTATCCCAACGCACCGGGCGGCTTACGTGCAGCAGCAGGCCGGGGCAGAACAGCAGCACCGAGGAAATTTTGTCGGAAATCGTTTCGGTCGGATGGAAGTGCCCCGCGTCGAGCGTGAGCAGCGTCTTGCGCGACACCGCGTAGCCCAGGTAGAACTCGTGCGAGCCGGCCGTGTAGCTTTCCGCGCCGATGCCGAACAGCTTCGCTTCCACCGCATCCAAGTGAATGGCCGGATCGATGGGCGAGGCCAGAATCTTGTCGAGCGAATCCATCAAACGCTCGCGTGGGCCCATGCGATCCACCGGGATGTCCTTGTATCCGTCCGGAATCCAGATGTTGGTCACCGTTGTCGAGCCCAACTGCCGGCCGATTTCCGCGCCGATCTTGCGGCAGGCGATGCCGTGCTCGATCCAGAAATTGCGGATGCCCGCGTCCGGATGGGTGAGCGTGAAGCCGTCGGCCGCCTTGGGATGCGAGAAGTAGGTGGGATTGAAGTCCATGCCCAACTGGTGGGCCTTGGCCCAATCGATCCAGCTCTGAAAGTGCTTGGGCTCGATTTCGTTCCGGTCCACGTACTTGCCACCGTGATCCAGATAGCAGGCGTGCAGGTTCATGCGGTGCTTGCCGGGGACCACGCTCAGCGCCTTGAGGAAGTCGGCGCGCAGTTCGTCGATGTTGCGGGCCTTGCCGGGATAATTGCCGGTGGCCTGTATGCCGCCGCCCTCGAGCTGAGCGCCGGCCTTCTCGAAGCCGCCCACGTCGTCGCCCTGCCAGCAGTGCAGGGAGATCGGAATGGTCTCCAACTTCTTCAGCGCGGCGTCCACATCCACGCCCATAGCGGTGTAGGCGTCTTTGGCAATCTGATAAGCCTGTGTGATTTGGGTTTGGTTCATGGCCAATCTCGCGTTCCTTCGGAGGTTAGTAGCCTGACACGGCTACCATGCCGGATTCTAGCACTTCCCCATCTGCCCCATCCGCCCTCCATCTGGCCCTGTTTTGGTAGATCCGGATGCGATACACTCTATTGTCGAGTTGGCATTACGCGATACCGGAGGAGATTACATGCGGTCCAACCTGACAACCATTCTTACGGCCTTGGCCGTGGCCTGCCTGCTACCCCATGGTGCGCAAGCGCAGCCGAAAGGCAAGGTGGTATTTTCAACGTCCCCCATCAACGTGGGGAATCCGCAGAACCTGACGGCCACTTTCAAGGCTGGGGATCCCATCTATGCCGCCGTCCTGTTTCCCGATCCCGTGAAAGTGCTGTGCGCGGGGAGGATTTCGAACAGCGCCACGAAGGAATCGCTCGAAATTAAGCATTACATCGACGGCGCCTTCAAGGATTCTGGGCGCCTCATCGTGAAAGGAGAATATTTCTCCCAAGCTAAGGCTTTCCCCATGGATGTGGCGCCGGAGGCGGCGCGCATGACGGCTTACAAAGACGCCAGCCTGGAATACGGCGCGTTCGGGCAGATGAAAGACGGGGCCATCAAGTGGAGTGGAGAATTGGGCGGCCTGGCCGCCGGATCGCACAAGTTCCGGATCGAAGTGGACGTGTGCGGCGAGACGCAAGCGGGCGGTGAGTTTACGATCCAAGGCGCCTCCTATGCGCACTACGCACAACTGGTGCCCGCGCTGCAGGGACAACAGACCCTAACCGTGACTATGTCGCCGGCAAAGATGCGCGACAAGGCGCTGGAAGGAGCCATGCTCAGCGCCATGAAGGCGTCGCCCAGCCCAGCCTGGAAAGATCAGATCTTGCGCATCGTAATTATCGATCCGGAATGGTATATCGAACGTCATCCCATTTCGGGCATCATCCTGTTCCGTTACATCCGCGCGGAAGTGGCCGTGAAGGCCAGCGACGGTGGTTGCAGCTTCTACAAACTCTGCACGTTTAAGCAGAATTCGCAGGGCGGCCGCTACGGGGGAACCTACTACGACGGCCACGGCGACCGTGTCAAGATCCCTTGCGAGAGCGTGAATAAGTAGCGCGCCGGCGGGTTCGCTACACACGCCACTCGGCTTCGGCGCGCTCCATTTCGGAGGCCACGTCCGAGCCTTCATGGAACCATAAGCGGCCGCGCAGGCGCACCGTCTGGCCGGATTCGCAATCGGCGAATTGCGGGTCGGCGTGCAAACACGGCACCTTGGCATTGCCCCAGACGCGCACGGCGCGCTGCCAGGCGGTAAGGATCCAGCGGCGGCCGGTCTCATCGCCCACTGCCGCGACGGATGCGCCGAAGCGTTTATTCGCGTTCGACAGGGCGGCGAAATCCGGAGCGCCCTTCAGCATGACGCAGACTTGCGTGCGCAGTTTCTCCAACTTTTGCGGCGTGCCGTTAGTCAGTTCGAGATCCATGGCCACGTGGTTCCGCTCCGCGCGGATGGAGGCGCCGAAGACCACATCGTTCGGCAGTTTCCAGCGCGAGGTGAGTGCGCCGTCCTTGGTACGTGTCCAGTCGATGTTGTCGATCACTTTGTTCTGCGCGTTCCAGATGGTCGGGACATGCGTGTGCGCCAGAAACAGCAAGCCCAGGTTACTGAAGATGGCTTCGGGCAAATCCACCAGGACGTAAGCCGCCGGGTCCCACGGCAGGAATACGCTGGCCTTGGTGCCCCGCAAGGGAGCGATGGCGCCTTCCAGGAATCCGATGCGCGGATGACGCCCGCCCGGATAAGGAGCGACGCGCAAAGCGGGCGTAGTGGGGGGTGGCGCGACGCGCAATTCGGCGGCCTTCTTGCGGACTTCCTCAGCGGAGTATCCGCACACCTTCGCCGCTTCCTCGTAACTGAAGCGATGCAGGGAGAGCATGTTGGGGAGCCAGTAGTCGAGGTCCGCGCGCGTGGCGGTCATCTCCGGCGGCAGACTTAACTGGCCGTTTTTCGGCTCCGGCTGCCGTACTTTCAGCAAGGGGTCGGCCGGCGGGTTTGCGAGGTCGGCGAACTCTTCGAGGTCGCGCAGCGCAATCACGCGGAAGCCTTCGTCTTTCAAATACTGCATGTACTCGCGAAAACGCTCGGGCGGTGTATGCACCCACGGGTGCGCGATGTCCGGCACGCCGTGGAATTGAAGCACCACGACGCGGCCGTCGCGCGCTTCACGCATCACCTTCTTGAAGTGCTCCAGGTTCCAGTCCGGGTAGGCGTCGCCGGTGGTCGGCACCAGCAGTGGATGATGGCGGCTCGGATCGTACGCCGCGCCCACCACCAGCTTGCCGTAGGGCGCCTCCGGCATCTCGCCGCGCCGCGCGAAGCGGAACCCCTTGGCGCGCAGCACGTCGACCGCTTCCGGTCCGAACGTGTTGCCGCACCAGGCGAAACTGGTGGGCCGCGGAACGCGCACGCGGGCGAGCTCGTTTTCCACTAGCGCCAACTCGCCTTCCAGTCGCGCGGCCGCTCGCGGCGTGTGAAAACCCGCGTGCGTCCAGCTATGGTTGCCGATCTCGAATCCCATCTGGTGGATTTCCGCGATTTCCTGCCAGGTGAGCGAGTGTTCGACGATGTTCATGAAGCCGTGCGAGACGAAGAAGCTGGCCTGGAAGCCCAGGTCCTTCAACAGCGGCGCCACGAACGTGCGGTGCGATTTGACGGCATCGTCGAAAGTGAGAACCGCCACTTTGTCCGGCGGCCGATGGGGAGCGGCGGCGGCCGTCGAGGCGGCCAGAAACGTTCTGCGGCTGAGATGCGCCATGCGTCACATCATAAGCCATCACCGCCGGTCCGCGGGCGAGGCTGGACGATGCCGAGGGGTCAGTCTCGTACCGCCAGCACGCTGTGCGCCGGGTCCAGCAGCACTTTGAGCGGCGGCCGGGCGAGCGGGACTTCGAAACTGGCGGGCGTAGCCGATGTTCGAATCGTACGCGTGAGTGTACGTCCGCCGGCCAGTTGTATTTCCACCGGCACCTCGATGCTGAAATCCTCCTCGACGCCGGTCTGCGTGAGAGTGCCGAGCAGTTTGAGGTTGGGCGCCTTGCCGCGCAGTTTCCAGGAGAGTTTCAGATTTGGAATACCTGTTCCGTAGACCCACCGTTCGAAGAACTCCTCGAGTGTGGGGTCGGAGGATTTCGGCGGCATGAACTCCCGGACCAGATCGCGGAACTGTTGCGTGCTCACGCCCTGGTAGCGGTACCGCCGGCAGAGTTCCTTCAGCATGGCCAGGAAGCGTTCGTCGCCCAACCGCCGCCGCAGCATGTGCATGATCCAGGAGCCCTTCTCGTATGTGATGGCACGCCAGGCGTCGGGGGCGAGCGAGGTTCTCAGACGCGGTCCCAGCACGATTGGTCCGATGGATTCCACCGAGCGGCCGTCTTCCGACGGCGCCAGCAAATGCGTCTTGTACTCCTGGAGAATTGAGTCCATCATGCGCGCACCCTTGCGCCGTTCGACAAACATGAGCGCGGAGTAGTTGGCCAGAGACTCCATGAGCCATTCATCCGGATAGCCCGCCGCTGTAACCGTGTTGCCCCACCATTGATGCGCCGTTTCGTGCGCGTGCAGGATTTCGGAAAAGAATAGCCGGTTGGCTTCCGAGCCCACCAGGGCGGGCCGGGCCCCAGGCGTCAGGTAGGCCAGCGTCGAAAGGTAGAGCAGGCCCGGGAAGCCCTGGCCGAACGCGCCCGGGACGGGCGACACCGTGAGCGTCTTGAGTGGAGGCGGGCCGAAAGACTCCGACATGAATTGGAGCGCCGCGGCGATCTCGCCGGCCAGCGACTCGATGCGCGTGGACGTGTCCGCGGGAGGCGCGGTCATGGTTGGCACGGCCATGATATCGTCCCGGCGCCGCGATGGGCGCGCAAGCCCTGGGATCGGCGGGGTCATCAGAACCGGCGGAGCGCTCCGCGACAAAGCCGGTTCCAGCTTGCGGTTCGCATAGACTTCCACGGTGTAGTCGCCGCGCTTCACGATGGTGCGCTGATAATCGCCTAGATTGAAACCCGCCAGTCGCACCGGGGAACTGGTGCGCCGGCGCGTGAAGCGCCACTCGCCTTCCTCGCGATCCTCGATCACCTCGCCGGTTGCCACCAGGTTGAGCCCCTTCGGGTAACGGAAGGCGAGATTGTATTCGGCGAACTGCATGGGGCGGTTGGGATACCAGTTGCCGCGCGCACCCACGTAGTAAACTCGATTCCCGGCATCGGAGACTACGTTGCCTTCGTGGACGAATTCAATCTCGTAGTGGCGGCCGGCATCGAGCGGGGTTTGTGGAAGCACCAGGAAGAGTTCGTTGTCCAGGCCCCGCAAAAGATTGGCGCGCATCGACTCACGCTGGAATACCTCCGCCGGACGTCCATCGATACGCGCTTCCAGGACGCGCATGCGCCGCGAAATGTCGAAGGTCAGACTGCGCAGCGGACCCGAGGACGTTTCAATCGTCGCGCGCGTCGTGACTTTCAAGTTCAGATCCGCGCTCAGAGTCGCGTCGATGCGGAAGTTGCGCATCGAGAACTCCGCCTCGGGCGCCTTCCGGGAGCCGTTGCGAAACGAGCGCGCCGGATAACTGGTCCAGCAATCATAGAAGACGCGATCGTTGCGCATCGTCACCTGGCCGACGTTGATCTGCTCTTTCGAACGCGGATCGTAGAGCACGTCGAAGTTCCCGAGCTTCTTTCCGGCCACCGCGGCGTAGAAGAACCCCGTCTCGACTTTGCGCGCGAGGAGGTCGTCCACCAGCCGGATCTGGTAGCTCGAAGCCAGATTACGTACGGTGCTGGTGAACGCTCCCGCCACCAGCAAGCCCACCTCGGGTTTCTTCTTGAACGCGCCATTGGTCCGGATGCGCTCCATGAGAGAGGCGTAGGTGTCGTCGGTAAACAGGAACACCGCGGTCCGGATGTGCTCGTTCAGGTTCGGCGATTGCGTGAAGGAGGCCAGGGAGCGACGTTCGCTCGCCAGCGGCGGGAAGAGCAGGATCTCCGCGTCCCCGCCTTCCACATCCGTTACGAAGACCGCCGCCAGCGGCTTGCCGGCGATGGGTTTGGCAAAAACCAGGTACCCCTCGGTGAGGAAGAAGCGGACGTCCTCTTTCTGAAAGCTGAGTTCGCGGACGTGGTAGCACTCGTCGGCGTCCAGGCTCATCTCCTTGAGCTGTCGAGCCAGATCGCCAGGCCGTGGGCGCGGCCGCGGCCGGAATCGGCAACAGCAATAGCACGAGCGCAAGGAGCCGCCGCATACTCACAGTCTACTGTCTTGCCGCTAGGCCGCGGTCCACCCGCCGTCGATGTGGACGATGCTGCCGGTGGTGAAAGCGGCTTCGGCGGAGGCGAGGTACAGGGCCAGGTGCGCGATCTCGACGGGTTTGCCGAGCCGGCCAATGGGCTGTCGCGCGTTCAACTCGGCGCGCACCTTTTCTTTTTCGTGCTTGTGATACTTCTCCAGGTAGGCTTCGACGAACGGCGTGTCCACCGTGCCCGGACAGATGCAGTTCACGCGGATCTCGGTGGGGTAGTCAAGCGCGAGCTGGCGTGTCATGGCCACCACCGCGCCCTTGGTCGCGCAATAGGCGAAGCGCTTCTTGACGCCCACCACGCCGGCCACCGAGCCGATATTGACGATGGCGCCGTGCGAGGCCACCAGCAGCGGTATGGCCGCGCGCGTCACCAGGAAAACACCTTCGACGTTGATGCGCATCAAGCGCTGGAAATCTTCGAGCCCGGTCTCCTCGATGCCGCCCACCAGACCGACGCCCGCGTTGTTCACCAGGATGTCCAGCGTGCCGAGGCGCTCGAAGGTTTCTTTCACGCGAGCTTCGCTGGTCACATCGCAGGCCAGGCTGGACGCGCCCGGCAATTCGGAAGCGAGCGCGGAGGCGCGCGCCGGATCGATGTCCAGGATCATTACCGAAGCTCCGGCCGAGGCGAATACGCGACTGATGGCTTCGCCGATGCCGCTCGCGCCGCCGGTTACCAGCGCCGTTTTTCCGTCCAGACGAAATGGGGTGCTCATGATGTCAGTGAATGTCGGTGAGGTCGTACTCACCGAGACGAATGGGATACTTGCCGTATTCGCGCACCAGGTTCAACACGTATTCATAGTTCTCGGCCGAGACGCTGCCCGGTACGGAGTGATCGGACTGGAATATGTAGCCGCCGCCCTTGGCGGCGTTGAGTTTGGTCAGCACCACGCGCTTGAGCTCTTCCTTGCTCGCGTCCGACCAGGTCATCACATTCATGTTTCCGCAGAAGCCCATGCGATGGCCGAATCGGCGGCGCAGATCCACCACGTCCAGGCCGGCCTTGGCCTCCAGCGGATTGTAAGCGTCCACGCCGATTTCGATGAAGTCCTCGAAGATGCGCGACACGTTGCCGCAGCCATGGTAGATCACCGGGAGATGGTTGGCGTGGCACACCTCGACGAGCGCGCGCACGCCCGGTTTGAACACCCGCCGCCAGTAATCGGGCGAGAACAACATACCGCGCTTGTAGGCCACGTCGCCCCAGATCACCATACCGTCCAGCAGGCCGCTGGCGGCGCGGATCTGCGCCTTGGCCAATTCCAGGGAGAACTGGTTGATCCGCTCGACGAAACGCTGCACCTGGTCCGGGAACTCGCCGATCCACATCATCACATTCTCGGTGCCGATGATCCGCCACAGCATTTCGTGGCCTTCGCAGACGCTGCCGTAGACGGGAATCTCGCCGTGGCGGCTCTTCACCGTCTCGGTCCACGCCGGCGAATTGCGCGCGAATCCGTCGCCCACGCCGGCGAGTTGATTGTCGCCACCCGCGAAGTAACGCCGATCGTCCCACGGATCGTCGAACGCGAATGCCTCCATCTTCTCGACGGTGTCGGTTTCAAACTTCAGAAAGGCGGGCATCGGCAGGTCGTACTTTTTCTGAAGAAGCGCCTCGAAGCCGGTGCGAACCACCACCTCCTCCGCCGTCTCCTTCACAATCTCGAAGGACTTGATGTGAGGGTCCATATTGGGGACGGTGACGAACCAGTCAAGGTCGTAATACTTGTAGATGTCGGTGTCCGGCGCCAGACTCAATTCCTCGCGCCAGCGCTTGAGGAAGCTGCCCCAGAAAAAGTCGCTGATGGGAACGCGGTCCGGCTCCTGGTGATGCAGCGCCTTGTTCATTCGATCGAGTTTTGCCAGACAGTTCGCCGTTCGTTCCATCGCACGGGACTCCTTAGTCGCAGTGAAAAACCTCTTCCATCGCGGCCCACCATTCACCCGGCGCGCGCGTTTCAAGCGGCGCCTGCATGGGCATCATGATGGCCCACCACTCCTGTGTTTTCGGGTCGGCGGCCATTTTCGCCATGTCGGCCTGAAAATCCGTTCCGTGGTACTCGAAGTATCCGAACAGGAGTCCGTCCTTGTAGTAGATGGAATAATTCCGGATGTTGCACTTCCCGATCATGTCGAGGATCTCGGGCCAGATGTGCGCGTGGTACTGCTTGTACTCCTCGAGCTTCTCCTGCCGAACGCCGATCACCGATCCATAGCGTGTCATGAAGCCTCCTCAGAAAGAACCGCTGCCGATAGGTTGAAACGACATCGTAGCACTGGGAGAAACCCGGCACGGGGCTCAGGCCCCCATGCCGATCTCCACCCAGTGAATGGTCGCTTTCGAATTGGTTTGCACTTCCACCACGTTGTAACCGCGTTGCAGGCCGGCGGCGCCGGCGCGCCAGGCGAACAACGGGCAAGCCGGCGGAGTGGTGCGCGCCAGCTTCAGCTCGCCCGAAAACGCGACCAATTCGCCGTTCAAGCGCACCACCCAACGGCGCAGATCGTCGATGGACCCATTCTCGACGCCCAGCGCCACCGTGACCGCGCCGGAGGCCGGCCGTGGTCCCACGGCCAGGCGAAACTCATGCCAGCGGCCCTTGTCCGCTTCGGCCGGCAGCCCGTTTCGTCCGATCGGCTCGCCGGGCGCCCAAGTGTCGGAGTAGGTCAGAACATGGCGGCGCGGCTTGCCCGCCATGGTTGCCAACTGTCCGACTTCCCGCAGCATGCCGCCGTAGTTCTCCATGTCGGCCTGCGTGGTATCCGAGTCCATGTAGTTGAACAGGTAGACGCGGTCCGCGCCGCGATCGAGCATGGCGGCCGAAGCGCCGCGCACAGTTTCCAGGCAGTTCAGAATCGACTTGCGGTAATTCGGATAGGGCCGCACCAGCACTTCCAGGCCCGGCGCGAGGATCACTTTCGTGCCGCGCAACTGGCGCTTCCACTCTTCCACCGGGATGTCGAATTCAATGGTCGCCCAGAAGGGGCAAGGCACCAGCATATCGATCAGCCCTTCCCGCGCCCACCGCACGCCGTCCATTCCCAAACCCACGGCCGTGTGCGGGCGCGAGGGAACGCGCGCGCCCAGCAGAATCCTGTGCCCACGCTTCTTCTCCCACTGGTCGAGAAGCGCGCGCACCTGGCGCGTAAACGCGGTGATCGCATCGGAGCCCGCGGCCTCGTGGCCGGGCCGGAAGTGGAATCCGAAACGCATCCAGTCCAACTCGAGACCGTCGAAGTCGTAGCGCTCGGCCAGTTCGCGAATCAGCCGCATGTGGTGCTCGCGCACTTCCGGTTTGCCAAAGTCCAGCGCTTTATCGATCCACCGTTCGCCGCGGTACGGGATGCGGCGCAATTGTGGGTTCTCGCGCCAGAATTCGCTGTGGATGTAGGCGCGCTCGTCGTCGACATTGTGCAGATCGTTCATGCGCGTCGAGAGCCATGGAGAGAGACCCAGCGTGCGTGCGCGAGCGATCCAGCGGGCATACACGTCGATGCCGTCCTCGGCGAGTTGCCACGCCGTGTGGATCCAGCCGCGCGCGCCTTTGCGATCTTCCGGCTTCAGGCTGGCGAGCAACGGTTGATCGTCGGGGCCGTTTGGGTCGTAGCCGCGCCAGATGGGGTCCCACACCTTGCTCGCGTAACTGGTGCGCATTGCATTGACATTGATGATCAACTCGCGCACTTGCGTGCCGGCGTATTGATTCACCCAACTGTCCACCTTGGCCGCGTCCAGCTTCTGGCCCGCGCGCGTAAAGAAATAGTGGCTGCTGTCTTCGTTGAGCGCGATGCCGCCGATTCCGCTGGCCGCGGCTCGGACGGGCGGCGTTGCGGCGAGTGCCGCCGTGCCGGAAACAAATTCACGCCGATTCATCGATCACCTCCAGCAATTTTCAACTGGCCGTTTTCCAGCCTGGCGATCACGTGACGCGGCTGCGGCAACCGCAGCGACGCGCCATCCACCGTGACCACATACTCCGCGCCGGTCCACTCAGCGGTGATCCAATGCTTCTGTTTGTATCGGAACGGGCCGAATTTCAGCGGGCCGCGCGCCGGATCGAGCGCCACCGGGTTGAACTCGAACAGATCGTCGGTGCGCGGCGTAATCCCGGCCACATAGCGGCCCACGAGATCGATGAGAATCGCCGACTGCGTGGCCAGCGTATGACGCGCCTGGTTGGCCTTCGCGGTTATGGGGTTGTAACTGTACGACGAACTGACCCCGTCGTGCGTCATCATCTCGACAGTCTTGTGAAAGTAGTTCCTTCGCGCGCGCCGCTTCGCCGTTGCGCACCAGCGCGTTGACGATCATCCAGACGCCGCTGGTGAGCAGAGAGTCTCCGCCGTAGGTGGTCATATTCGGATCCAGATCCGGATGGCGCAACTCGATGGAAGGAATCGGATACGGGGAGCCGAAACCTTTCGGGTCGTCGAGCGCGGCCATCAACGCCTGTTTCCTGGCCGCGGGCGCGATGCCGGCATAAAGCGGCGTGAACCCGCTGATGGCACGCACTCCGGTCAACGCGCCGTTGTCCGCGCGGGCGTCCGTGTAGAAGGCGCGTTGTTCATCCCACAAATAGCGGTTCACGTCGGCGGCGCTTTGTTCGGCGTAGCGTTCCATGTCGCGCGCTTTCTCGCTCTGCCCCAACTCGCGATACGCCTTGGAAAGGATACGGCGCAACTCGACCAGATAAACGTTGAAGTCCACCATTAACACCGGCACGTCGAAGCCGCGCTGCAGTCCGCCTTTGGTGAAGCCGCTCTGTACGGGTTTCCAACGCAGCGAGTAGTCGTACTCGTCCACCATGATTTGGAACGGTGTGAGTAGTGTGCCCGCCTTGGCGCGCTTTCTGGCGGATTCTTCGTAGCCCGCCATGTACGGCATGTTGGCGCGCAGAAAGTCACGGTCGCCGGTCATCAAGTACACTTCCCAAATTCCGAGAAACGAATTCGGCACCGTGTAGGGCATCACGTACAACCATTCCGGATCCGGATCCTTTGGGTCCAGGCCTTTCTGCAGCCTGTCCATTGCCGGATACCAGTCCAAAATGTCGCGGTTCTTATAGCCCAGCTTAAGAGGCCGCAGATAAGTGCCGAAGTAGAGCGCGCCCTGGTTGGCGGCGATGAGCAGCGTGCCGGCTTTCGAGATGGACGAATCGTTGAGCCAGCGCTCGGCCACCGCATTCATGGGCGTGTTCCAACTCCACTGCCAGATGGCCCCGGTCTTCCAGGGGCAGGTGTACGGATACACATACGGCTCGTAGGGAATATCGTAGAGGCTGGAGCGCACCACGTAGAACTGGTAATAGTACAGGCGCACCAGGCGTTCGTCGGCCGCCTCCAGACGCGGCACCATGGCCGTGAAATAGTAGTCCCACATGCCGCGGGCCTTTGCAAACAGGGCAGCCGGATTGGCTTGATACGCGGCCAACTCAGCGGAGACCTTGGCGGGCTCGTAGCCGATGGCGAGCAGGAGTGTGAGCGGCGCATCCAGCGCGAAACGGGCGCCGGAGGGTTGACGCATCCGAACGAGATCGAGCGGCGCCGCGGCATCGGCGATCTCGACATGCAAGGACGGCCCGCGCACCTTGGTGAGCCGCAGCCCGGCGACGTTGCCGAGCAGCGTGACCTCTTCGAGTATCTCCCAATCGGCGCCGCGCCATTTCCGTTCCATCTTGTGCGGCCACCAGCGATAGTCGCTCTCCTGCAAACGCACGGACTTGCCGGCCCCGTCCACGAACTGGAGGCCCACGCCCTCGGCGCGATACTGCGTCTCGCGCTCGAGCACGGCGTAATCGAGCTTGCCGATCAGCCGCACGGGGCGCCGCCGCGGATAATACTGCACGCGCGCGATGCCAGGCTTCGATTCGAAATACAGCGTCAACTGGTTGTCGGCGAGCAAACGGATTTCGCGATTCTCCAGCACGCGCTCCCAATTGAAGTCGCGCCGCGGAAGCGTCGCATCCGGTTTCCAGGCCGGGCGCGAGACCAGCGGCGGCAAGTCCGGCGGCGGCGCGAGAAGCAGCGCCAGGAAGAACGAAATGAGCATGTACACTCCTTAGAACAGACGCTCGCGGCCGAGGATGGCCTGTTTCAGTCTGCGAGGTCCGGTTCGACGCTTGGGCGAAATGCGCGCCGCGCGCCAGGCGGCGAATTCCTTTTCGTCGCGCAGGAGCAGGTACCGCGCGCCGGCACGCGTCAAAAACTCGACCACGTGGCCGGACGACATCTTCGTCTCCACGCGGCGGCCGCGCGCATCCAGGCACACCAGCGCATCCTGCGGCCAGGGGTGCTCGACTTTGCACGGCGCTCCGTGCTGGCTCTCGATCGAGATCCAGCGCACGCGTCCTTCCACGCGTTCGGCGCTCACCAGGAACCCGCCGCGGGCGGCCAGTCTGAAGCGCACGGTCCAGGATTCGGGTACGGCCGGCGCGACACGAATCACACCATCGTGGCTTTGCAGCAGCATTTCGTTGATGGCCGCCGAGACGATGGGCATGGCTTCGTTGTCGAAGTGCCGGAACGGCCAGGTGGGGAAGGGAAACGTCGCTCTGGGCTTGGTGGTGCTGGCGGCGTCGTTGACCTTCGGGTTCACTCTCCAACGCTGCTCGAATTCGGGCCTGAAGACGTGATACGGACCATAGTGTCCGAAACCCTGCGGGTAGAGTTGCCAGGTGGAAACGCTATTGGCGAGTTCGGCGACGAGTTCCTCGGAGAGGCCCAATCGCGCAAGTACGATGGGGTAGGGGCACCATCCCATGCACAAGTCTCCTGATCCCGCCATGGTGGCGGGCTTGGCAGGCGTGGCTTCGGGCACTGCGGGCGGATGCAAACGCACTTGCGTCACCGCCGCGCGGAACAGTTCCGTATCGCGCTGTCCGAGGCCCAGGAAGTCCGAGGGGAAGACCACGGATAGTTCGGGGTCTGGTATTCCGTAGTAGGCTTTCTCCGGATGAACCGCATAGCGGTTGCGCACCCAGGCGCCTTGCTTGTCGCGACCCACGGCGAAGACTTTCCGCGAGGCCAGTTTCTTGCCCGCCGCGAGTCCCCCTTTGTGAAAGAGTTCATCGCCGCGGCGCTCGTACTCGAATTCCTCCAGATCCACCAGATGGAATGGCACGAGCTTCTCCAGCAACTCCCGCCAGCGCTGGACCTCCGAGCGTTCGTGCCCCATGCGTTGGCCGGTTTCAACGGAGATGGGAAACAAGCCCCGGATCATCGAGAGTTCGGTGATTACGTCTCCGAAGCGCGGCGAACCTTCGTAGGCGTGCGCCGGATTCGGATGATAGAGTCCGTCTTCACCCTTCTCCAAGCCGGAGGCGAGGAACCGTGTGGTTTCGCGGATGACGGGCCACGCGGATTCGCGCAGGAACTTTTCGTCGCCGGTGTAAACGTAATGCCGCCAGAAATCCAGCGCGATCTGCGAGCCGGCCGTGCGCATGCCGTCCTGGGTGGCGTCGTTGTATCCGTGACGGTCCGAGACGTCGGAGTAGAATGCGCCGGGCTTCTTCAATCTGTCGCGCGCGTCCTCGACGACCTTGTCCAACTGTGCGCGGCGATAGCGCAGGTACGGCGCGGCCAGTTCCGCGTGGTTGGCGGTGTGCAGCGGCCAGACGTAATCCTGCATGTTCCAGTGGAAGTAGTAATTCCACGGCACGAAGTCGCGATTCCAGCCCCACAGCCCATTGCAGAAATGCGGCGGATACTTGCCGCGCGAACTCGAATTAGCAAAGTAGAGCGTCAGGTGCCAGATGTTTTCGAGATACTTTTCCGGCAGGTCGATCATGGAGCGCGACCAGAAGCGCTTCCATTCGGCCTCGTGCCCGGCGCGGATTTCAGCGTAGCCGGCACGTTCGGCCGAGTCGAGAATGCGATGGACCTCGGCGACCGGGTCAGCCACGTCTTCCGATGTAGCCACCGCGACCAGGAGCGTGAACCCCGAGACGCCTTCGAGCCTCCATTCGCCGGCGCGGGAGCCTGCGCGCGTGGGCGCCGGCGCGGGCGAATCCGGCACCAGGGCGGCGGCCACGGCGAACTCCATGGTGCGTAGGCGCTGGCGAATCACGATTCTTCCGCGTTCGATGGACGACGCGGTTCCATCGAGCCCGATGGACGGATCGCGATTCACCTGCGAGTACCAGTGCGCGAACGTGCGGCTTCCCCAGCGCTCCAGAGACGCTCGCGCGATGGATTGGTCCTCACTCTTCCATTCGCAGCGCACGGCCAGGACCTTGTGCGGCGCGCTCAGCAGGCTGGATACGCGAGTTTCGGCGAACGGTGTCTCGGCGCGCAGCGTGGCGGTGGCGGTGGCCATTTCCAGGCGCGCCTCGAAGTTCTTCTGGTACAGCAGGTCGAAGACCGGCGAGCCGAAATCGATCACCAGGCGTCCGCAGTGCCGTTGCGAAGTGCGGTGGCCTTCCTCAGAAGCGCCCCAGTTGTGGAACGCGCCGGGCTTCGCGTCGTCCCACACGTCGTTCTTGTTAATGGCGATAATGAGTTCGCGCTCCGTGGTCCACACCAGCGCGCCCACATCGCCGTTGCCGAGGGGCAACCCTAGCGCGGGGTCCTCCGGCGGCGACAAGTAAACCACGTCGTGCTGCGAGAGTCGTTCCGGCCAGTCGATATTCCAGGAGCCATCCTGGATGGAATATGCGGATTCGACGGCGCCCGAGGCGGGCGCGGCCGCGCCCGCGGTCAACGGGAGTGTACAGAATTCTCGACGATTCATGCTTCCACCAAGAAATAAATGTGCCAGGGATCGAGTTTCGGCAAGCGCACGCGGACAAACCCAGGGCCCGCCGCCACGGCTTGCGGTGCGCGTCGCCGGGCCGCTCATCGAATGCAGCGCGAAGGCCGTGCCGCGGGCCTGCAAGCGCAGGTTGACTTGCTCGGCTGGGTCGAAAGACGCGTTCAGCAGCACCACGGCGCGCTTGCCACTGGCCGTGGAGCGGCACCACAAGACGATCTTTGAATAGGATTCGACAATGGCCGGCATGCGGCCGCCGCTCGCCCACTGAACGAGGGCTTTCATCTGCGAGGTTTTCGCGAGCGAGTGCACTTGAGTCCAGGGATAGTAGCCCATCACCACGACGCGCCCGCCGAGCTCGTTTTCGAACGCGGTCGCGCAAACACCCATGTCCTTCCCGCCGTAGTCGCGAATGTGCGCCAGCGAAGCGGCTTTTTCGCTGGATGCCTCCAGTGCCCAGGCGCGCTCGCGCCAGAACGATTGGCGGCAGTCGCGCCCCCACCCCGCGAACTTGCCGTTCAGCGCATGCTTGCTGAGTTCTTCGTGAGCATCCACGTCGTGGCCCTGCACGGCGCGCACGCCCGTCCAACCGGCCAGGCCCAAACGCTCCAGGGCGTGCCACGCATCGACGTCCATCAACACGCCGCCGCTGAAGATCTCACGCAGTTGTTCGCGCGAGAAGGCCAGCGGTGCGGTGCGCGAAAGCGCGGTGGCGGCGCGTCCCGTGAAGTCGTAGCAGATCGGAATGCCGATCTCGCCGAGCGTGTACGGTTCGGAGAGCGGTAGTTTGCCGCCGTCCAACCACTTCCCATCCGGGTTCGCCGCCTTGATGAGATCACCATTCCACGCCGGCCACAGCCCTTCCGTCTTCGACCTCATCAACTCCCGCCTCAGTACTTCGTAGAACGGCCGGCTGGCGTGGATGCGCGCGCCGAGCGGCAGATACTCGTCCAGCGGGTCCGGAAGCATGTTCAGCACATTGAACGCCGTGCCGGTGGTCCCCGCGGCCATATGCGCGGCGGCTTCGACGACGGTGATGTGCGCAGCCTTGCGCAGGCGCTGGTAGGGGAAGTTCTCCAGTTCCGATTGAATGACGACTACGTCCGGCGGAAGCGCCGCCACCTGGCGCCCCACGGCGTTGGCCTTGTCGACCAGGTCGATAGGCCTTTCATCCGAATAGAATCCGCCGCCCGGCCTCCACAGCACCGGTGCGCGGCCCGGGCCGGAAAGAGTTCTCGCCCACCGCGCGAAAGCGTAGCCTTCCCAGAAACGGTCGCCCGTCATGAAGCCCAGCGGCAGGCCGGGCTTCAGTGCGTGCACGGTTTCCTCGACCGCGCGGAACAAATTGTCGATCACGCCGCGGTTGTGCTCGAGCCAGCGCCCGCGCCATGCCAGCCGGTCGTCGAGCGAACCTGAATCGAACGCCGCCGGCAAACTCTCGCGCGTGAACTCTCTCCCGGACTCGCGCGAGAAGTCGGCCACGCAGCGATCGCAAAAACACGTGAGCGATACCGGCCCGTGGCCTTGCAGGCGTATGTCGTCGTCGAGCCAGATGAAATCCGGCGACGCTTTGGCCATGGCCGCATATACTTTGCGCGCGTAGTCGATCAATTCCGGTTGTGCGGGACAGAACGAGCCGCGCGAGACACGACCGTGGATATCCATTACGCGCTGCCACGGCGCCTGCAGCGAATTCGGCAAGTTCTCTTCGTGATGGCCCATGGTGGCGAGCACGTTAATGCCCGCCCTCATCCCGCGCTGTCGCACCTCCACCATCAACTTCGCGAGGCGCTCGGCACGTTGCTCCATAACTTCGAGTGGCAGCGGCGGGTGCGTTTCGGAAGTGAAGAAGGCGAGTTCGTCCGTCATGCCCGGGAAGCGGCCGAAATAGTCGAGCAGTTCGTGAAAGCGCTCGTCGGTCAACCAGAGCGCCGTGCCAATCCGAAATGACACCAGTGAACCGGGGCGTTTGGTCCCGGCGGCGCGCGCGAGTCCGGGTGCCGCGGCTGTGGCGGCCAGGAAGTCTCTTCGTCGTAGGTCTAGCGGCATTGTTGTCACCCTATCACAACAGTTGCAGAATATTGGTTTGCTCGCCCAAATGGAACACGTGCACGCCTCCACGAGTAATGTGATACGTGCGCGTCTGGCCGCCTGGCGCGGGAACCACGATCTCCGCCTCGACGCCTTCGGGGAGGATGGTTTCAAGCCGCCACGCGCGCGGATCCCAATGCACGAAGACGAGTCCTTTCGGCGTCATGGTGTGGCCGGCCACAAACGGCAGGCCGCCCGATTGCGGCGCGATACGAATCTTCGCGCCGCCGGGTTCGAGAATCCGCACGCCCAACAGAGTGTCGTGCAACCACAACAGCGGCACTGCGCCCCAGCCGTGCGAACCGGTCTCGTCGCTCGGTTGCGCCGTGTCCAACTCGCCTTCTTTCAGGCCTAGATCTTCGCGGCTGATCCAATACTCGGGCAGCGGTCCGCCATAGGGGCCCTGCAGCTTGAGGGGGACGCGATTGCGCGGGTTCGCCGGCAGGTACGGCGCGTAGCGTTCTTTCAGATGCGCCACGGCGCGCCCGGTGAGGCCGCAGTCGGCCAGCATACGCAGCGCGCGGTAGGCGAACGTCGGATTGTTCCAACGCGTGACGCCGGGCGCGGGCGAACCGTCCGGCGCGGCGAAGGCGTAGTCGATGTTGGCGCGGAATTCGGTGCACGTGGCCACACCCGCCAGCAGCGCGTTAATCTGCCCGGCTTGACTGTACCCGCGATCAATGGTCGCATCGGTAGTGTCGAGACGGTCGCCTACATGGGCCGGCGTCGCGCCTTGCGCGGGAACGATGTGGAATTGGTGAAACGCGGCCGCCATCTTGCCGGCCGTCGCGCGCCATTGGGCGGCGCGTTCTTTCTCGCCGATGGCATCGGCCAGATCCGCCGACCAACCGAGACGCTCGATCATGAACGGCGTCACAATGCCGCTCGACTGTTGATCGGTTTTGGGATGCTGGCCCACGCGAATGTCGGCATGCACGCGACGCGTTCGCCAGATGCCGTCCTCGCCCACACGCGCCAGCGCATTCGCCCAAAACTTTTCGAGTACCGGAAAGTAGCGGCGCGCGAAAGCCTTGTCGGCAGTCCACATGTAGTCGTCGTAGAGCATGGCGGTCCACTGCACCGCCCAGTCATACGTGGCCGGGTAGGCCGGGTAGTTGCTCGGCGGAAACGAATGGAATCCGCCGTCGGCTCCTTGGCTTTCGGCGTGCAGCCGGATCATCGAGCGCCTCAAGCGTGTGTCGGCCGACCAGCGCGAGGCGATCACCGCGCGTAGCCGCGCGTCTTCGATCCACTGGCCGTCTTCGCGGCCCGGCGTGTCCACGTAGCCGTCGCTCATGGTGATTTCCGCGTGGATGAGCGAGAGTTTCACAATCTGTTCCACCTGCTCGTCGCCACAAGAAAAACTACCCAGCCAACGTAACGGGTATTGCGATTTCACGATACCCAAGTCGCGGATCTTCACCGTGCCGGACTCCTGGAAATGCACGTGGATGCTGAGCCAGCGCGCCGTGCGCTCGTCCGGGAAGGTGGCCGACTGCGCGCCGGCGGCGGCGATGTAGCGGTCCGCGTATCCCGGCCCCACCACGCCTTCCGGATTCAGCCATCCGCTTTCATCCACATGCATGCGACCGGAGTATTGCGCATAGGAGAGCTCGCCGTAACCGAAGTCGATGGCGGTTCCCGCCGTCGCGCCGTCGAGCGCGAGGAAGGGGTAGCCGTGCACCGGCCGTTGAAAATCGAACGTCAGGTATTTGGTCTCGCCCGCGCTTCCGCTGACTTCCACGGTTTTGCCATTGACGAGTCGCGCGGCGGTTGCCGTGAGCACCTCCTCCGGCGTGCACTTCGCCATGCGGATGGCTTTGGCCATGGAGAGTGGATCGTCCGAAAGCGGTTCGGCGGACTGTGCGGAGCCGGCCGCGACCACGCTCAGCGGTCTTGTCGCGTACTCGCGTTGTCCCTCGGTTTCGACCACGGCGGGCGTGGCGGGCCATGGGCCGTTCGAGACGGCCGCCGCCGGCTTCCAGTCGCGATCGTCGAACTCCGCGCTGTGCACGTCGCCGGCGAAACGCTTGCGGGCGTCCAGGATCACCGGGTAGCGAATGCGCTGGTGCGTATTCGCGCCCAGAATGCGCCGTTCGTGGGCGAGATACTCCGGAGCGATCGACCACCGCCAGCTTGCGTCGCTCTCGACCCAACCGCCGCCCACCCACAAGCCGGCGTGCTTGTTCGCGTTACGTTGGAAGGTGATGATGTCGCCCCAGTTGTGGTGCAGCACGACAATGGTGTTCTTGCCCAAGCGCAAATACGGCGCGGCGTCGATTCTTTCCGCCGTGATCTTGTCTTCGTGGTAGCGCGTCATCTTGCGGCGCACCGCGTGCCCGTTCACCCAGACCCAGGCGTTGGAGTCCGCGGCCACCAGCAGCGTCGCATCGACGGGGAGTTTGTCCAGGGCGACCACCTTGCGGAAGTACGTAAATCGATTCTTAGGAGCCGGATCGCCCAGGTCGGACCAGATCCACCGCGGCGCGGCTGGGGCCGCGCACGCGATCGCCAGAATTGCGAAGAGAAGACGTCTCATCTCCTATTCATTATGGGCGGAGACGCCATACAATCCAAGGATATGCTTTCGCGCGCCGACTGCAGCGCGCTCGAAGCCCGCTGCGGGCGGCGCTTCGAGATGCAGGAGCTCAATCTTGTGCGGGTGCCTCCATGCGGCCTGTTCGGTTCGCTACAGTTGGTGATACGTTGACAAGTTAAACGCCATGTCTATTACTCGCCGTGCTTTGGTTCCCTCAGCGCTGGCGGCCATCGCGGCCGCCGACGCGCCTCGCGTCAAAATCGGATTCCTCGGCGCCAGCCACGCGCACGGATCCACCAAGGTGAAGCTAGTGCTCGCCTCGCCGCGCTTCGAACTCGCCGGCGCCGCCGAAGACGACGCGCCCACGCGCGCCATGCTCGAACAAAACGGCGTCCGCCTGCTTACGCGCGAGCAACTGCTTGGCGATGCGAGCATCCAGGCCATCGCCGTCGAATCGCAAGCCAAGGATCACGCGCGCGACACGCTGGCCGCGCTGAACGCCGGCAAACACGTGCATGTCGAAAAGCCACCGGCCGACAACATGAAAGCCATGCGCGAGATTGTCGCGCTGGCGCGGCGCAAGAATCTTTTGCTGCAGGTCGGCTACATGTGGCGGCAGAATCCGGGAGCCCACGCCGTTTTCGAAGCGGTGCGCAAGGGCTGGCTGGGGCACGTCTACTTCGTGCGTGGGTCGATGAACATCACCATCACGCCGGAAATGCGCCGCGATTGGGCGCGCTATCGCGGCGGGCACATGTTCGATCTCAATTGCCACGTCATCGATTTTCTGGTGCGCCTGATGGGGCGGCCCCAGAAAGTGTCGCCCTTTCTGCATTCCGACGGCGGCTTCGGCGACAAGATGAACGACAACACGCTGGCCGTGTTCGAGTGGCGCGAAGCGCTGGGTGTGGTGAACGGCGCGGCTATGTGTCCCAATCCCTTCCTGCACCGCTCCATCGAGGTGGCCGGCTCGAATGGGACGGCTATTCTTGCGCCCATCGAGCCCCCGGCGCTTACCATCGACCTCGCCAAACCCGCGGGACCCTTCAAGGCCGGCCGCAACACAGTGCGCCTGCCGGCCTACGTTCGCCACGAGGGCGAATTCCGGGAACTCGCCGACTCCATCCTCAACCGCAAACCGCTGAGCGTGACGCTGGACGAAGATCTGGCCGTGCAGGAAACGCTGCTGCGCGCGAGCGAAATGCTGTAATAGAGGAAGGACTGAAAATCATGAAGCGCCTGGTTCTCTTCTGGCTCGCCGCCGGACTGTGTCTGGCGCAGCAGTTCGACGGCAAGCACTATCGCGGCAAGGGTGACATCGAGTACTTGCGGTTGCTGGACATCGCCGCGCGCATGATGGAACCCGATCCGGAGTGGCAGAACCTGTCCATGTTGTACGCGCCGCGCTGGAACGGCATGAACGAGGGGCCCACCTGGAACATGTGGTGGATTCAGAACAGCTATGGGACTACTTACGCCGCGCTGCCGCTCCTGCGCGAACCGTTCGTCAGCTTCATCGCGAATTCGAACGAGATGTGGTTCGAGCAGATGGGAGACGGCAAGCGCCAGGGCTGTCCCTCCATTCCACGCTTGAGCTGGGTGGCGCCCGACGGCGCTTTGTGCGATGCCGCCTCGCCCGGCTGTATTATTTACCGGCAGGGTGACGGCAAGGCCGCCATGCACGACTGGGGCATGGAGTTCACCGCCGCCGGCGTCATTCTCAAGGCCGAGGAACTTCTGATCAGCCGCGACGCGAAGGACATCGCCCGCTACCTGCCCATGCTCGAACGCTCGGCGAATTTCATCGAGACGCGCCGCGATCCCAAGAACAATCTGTTTTGGGCGGGCCCCGCGAGTAATCTCATGGCGCCCAGTTACGCCGGCTACCACAAACCGGACGGCACTTACGGCAAGGCCTATCTCGCCGGACTTTCGGTCACCTACATCGCCGGGCTCGACCGCGTGATCGAACTCGAAAAGATGACCGGCAATTCCGCAAAGGCGGAAATGTACTCGCGGCGCCGCGACACTGGCCAGGCAAGGATTGCCGCTGCTCATGACCGGAGAGGGCTACTTCGTCAAATCGATCGATCCGGACGGCACCCGCCACGGCGTTTACGGCGCCGCGCAGCACGGCTACTTCGAGGCGGCCCCGAATCACGATTCCATTGCGTTCCGCGTGGTGGACGACGCCCAAGCCGCGAAGATCTACGCGAAGATCGCGTCCCTCCCGCAACTGCGTCCTTACAGTCTGATCATCACGAACTATCCGTCTCTCGACGACATGTACGAGAAACCCGAGGGGCTATGGCGGTTCGGTAACTGGGTGAACGGAGGCCACTGGTCCACTTGCGAAGCGCGCATGATGCTGGGCTACTACCGGCTGGGCAAGTACGACGACGCGCGCAAGTCCATGCAACAGATTATGACCTTTGCGCGACGCTTCCGCATGGACAACAATCTGACCAACTTCGGCAGCGAAGTCTACCAGCCCAAGGAACCCATCAACATCACTTACGATGCGTTCGCGATTCCCGCCGCGCTGCGCCGCGGACTGTTCGAGTATCTCTACCGCGCCGATGCGTTGACCATCCTGCCGCACATACCGGCGGGCATCGCCGAGTTACAGCAACTGGATCCCGCGCGGTTCGGCTCCAAGCGCCTCTATCTCGCGACCTTCGGTTCGGGACCCGTGCGGCGCGTCGAAATCAACGGCCGCGAGTGGAAGCGCTTCACGCCCACCTCCATCGAGCTGCCGTACGCGGAAGTTCCGGAAGACGCTGTGATCCTGATGGCTTTGGGTAACGGCAAGATTCGCAAAGTCGACTTCCCGATTCTTCCCCGGGAGGATTACCGCGCCGCGCACAAGCGCCTGGTCGCGGATGCCAAGGCCGCTCTGGAAGCGCGCCAGAGGCTGAAGGCCGAGGGAAAACTGAGTTTGCTCGCGCCAGAGTCACAAGCGGCCGCCGACCAATCCTATGTGGACACGATCGAGAAGCTGGAGCGCGGCCTGGAAACTTTCGTCCACGAACGGTAAGCTCGATTCTGCTATACTCGAATTTCATGCGCTTGGCTCACACCAGCCATCACCCTCATCACCACGCTCATCACGGCGTGGCGGGCTGAGCTGCAAGCGGAATAGAATCCGAACTGAAAGTTAACGCAGCCCGCCGAAGTCCCCGGCGGGTTTTTTGTTATTCATCGCTATGAAACTCGATTTCGACAAATTCGGCGGTCTGGTTCCCGCCGTCATTCAAGACCACCAAACCGGCCGCGTTCTCATGGTCGGCTTCATGAACGAAGAGGCCTTCCGGAAGACCGTGGAAACGGGCTTCGCAACCTTTTTCAGCCGCACGCGCAACAAGCTGTGGATGAAGGGCGAGACCTCCGGCCACCGCCTGGTGGTCAAGGAGATCTCCACCGATTGCGACCTGGACACGGTCCTGGTTCGCGTCGAAGCGCTGGGCCCCGGCGTCTGCCACGAAGGCTACCAGAGCTGCTTCTACCGCCGCCTCGAAGATGGCGCGTGGGTGGTGTGCGAGGAGCGCGCCTACAACCCCAACCAGATTTACGGGAGCAAATCGTGAAACTCAAACTCGGAATTCCCAAGGGCAGTCTTGAAAACGCCACCATCGATCTGTTCCGCCGCGCCGGCTTCCATATCTCCACCATCGAGCCGCAGCTACTTCCCAGCTATCGACGATCCCGAAATCGACTGCATGCTCATTCGCGCGCAGGAAATGGCGCGCTACGTCGAAGACGGCGTGCTCGACGCCGGCCTCACCGGCCGCGACTGGGTGGAAGAATGCGAGGCGCGCGTCGAAACCGTCTGCGATCTCATTTACGCCAAGCAGAGCTTCGGGAAGGTGCGCTGGGTGCTGGCCGCGCCGGAATCCTCGCCCTACCGCTCCGTGAAGGATCTCGAAGGCAAGATCGTGGCCACGGAATTGGTGGCCACTACCAAGCGCTACCTGGCCGCCAACAACGTGAAGGCCAAGGTCGAATTCTCCTGGGGCGCCACGGAAGTGAAGCCTCCCGAGTTGGCCGACGCCATCGTCGAAGTCACCGAGACGGGCTCCTCACTGCGCGCCAACAAGCTCCGTATCATCGACACCGTGCTCGAGTCCAACACGCAATTGATCGCCAACGTGGACTCCTGGAAAGACGAATGGAAGCGCCGCAAACTGGGCGATATCAGCATGCTGCTGGAAGGCGCCATCAACGCGCTGGGCAAAGTGGGCCTGATGCTGAACGTGAAGCGGGGCGACCTGGAAAGCGTTCTCGGCGTTCTCCCCGCGCTGAAGAATCCGACCATCTCCGCGCTGAGCGACGCGGAGTGGGTGGCCGTCAATACCATCCTCGAAGAGTCCACCGTGCGCGCCATCATCCCGCGTCTGAAGGAAGCCGGCGCGCAGGGCATTGTCGAGTATCCGCTCAATAAGATTGTGATGTAGCTATGATTCGCATCCTCTCGCACACCGAGGCCGGGGCGCTGCTCGCGCGGCGCGCCGAGCGTTTCAACGAGGCCGAGCGGATTGTCGCGCCCATCCTCGAAGACGTTCGCGCGCGCGGCGATGCCGCCCTGCTCGAGTACGCCCGCCGCTTCGACGGCTTCGAAGGCGCAAGCGTCGTGGAGACTTCGCGCGCGCGCCTCACGCCTCAACTCCGCGCCGCCGTGCGCACCGCCGCGGGCAACATTCGCCGCTTACGCGAAGCGCCAGGTGCCCAAGCCGTGGAGCGCCGTTTTCCCCGGCGGCCACCGCGCGGGGCAGATTGTGCGGCCGCTCGATTCCATGGCCGCCTACATTCCCGCGGGCCGCTATCCGCTGCCCAGCACGCTGCTGATGACCATTGTGCCGGCGCAGGTGGCCGGCGTCGCCCGCACCTACGTGGCTTCGCCGCACCCCAGCCCGGAGATCCTGGCGATCGCCGATTATCTCAAGGTCACATCAGTGTTTCGCATGGGTGGCGCGCAGGCCATCGCGGCCTTCGCCTTCGGCACCGAAACCGTGCCGCGCGTCGATCGCATCGTCGGTCCCGGCAACATCTACGTGGCCGCCGCCAAGAAACTGCTCGCGGGCGAAGTGGGCATCGATTTCGTCGCCGGGCCCACCGAAGTGGTCATCGTTTCGATCGACGGCGAGCCGCGCTTCCTGGCCGCCGACATGCTCGCCCAAGCCGAGCACGATGTGGAAGCTTCGGCCATTCTCATCACTACGTCGCGCGCTCTGGCCGAACAAGTGGCAATCGAAATTGAACGCCAGTTGGAAACGCTCCCCACCGCGCCGGTGGCGCGCCCTTCCATCGACAACCACGGCGCCATCGTGCTGGTCGACGAGATTGCACAGGCCGTGGAGCTGGTGAATCGCATCGCGCCGGAGCATCTCAACCTGCCGGACGATTCGTTGCTCGGCGAGATCCGCCACGCCGGCGGCATCTTCATCGGCGCCTACAGTCCGGAAGCGGCCGGCGATTACGCCTCCGGTCCCAATCACGTGTTGCCCACATCCGGCGCCGCCCGCCTGCGCGGCGGACTTTCGGCCGCCGACTTCGTCAAGGTGATCTCCGTGCAGGAACTCACTTCCGCATCGCTCGCCGCGCTCACGCCGGCCATCACGACGCTGGCTCGCGCCGAAGGGCTGGAAGCGCACGCCCGCTCGGTGGAGGTGCGCCGTGGCTGAACTCTCTCCGCGCGCCGCCGTTCTCAAGATGGCGCCGTACTCGCCGCCCACCGGCGGCCGCGCCGGCAAGCTGCGTTTGGACTTCAACGAGAACACCGTGGGCTGCTCGCCGCGCGTCATCGAGTGCCTGGCGTCGTGGCTCAACGCGGACCGCCTGACCATTTATCCCGAGTACGTCGAGGCGCGCCAGGAACTCGCCGCGTTCTTCGCGCGTCGCCGAAGAACAACTGCTGCTGGCGAACGGCACCGACGAAGCCATTCAAGTTCTCATCAACACCTACGTTGACGATGGCGACGACGTGCTGCTGCTGCGGCCCTCCTACGCCATGTACCGCTTCTACGCGGAAGTGGCCGGCGCCGCCATTCGCGAAATCGATTACCGCGCCGGGGATCTGTCTTTCCCGGTCGAGGAATTGCTCGCGGCCATCACGCCGCGCACCCGCGCGCTGCTGATCGCCAATCCCAACAACCCCACCGGCACGGGTGTCTCGCTCGACGTAATCGAGCGCATTCTCACTGCGGCATCCCAAACGGCGGTGCTGATCGATGAAGCGTACTTCGAATTCTGCGGCGTGACGGCGCTGCCACTCATCAAGCGCTATCCAAACTTATTCGTCAGCCGCACGTTCTCGAAGGTGTACGGCATGGCCGCCATGCGCATGGGCTGCGTCTTCTCCCAGGCGCACAACGTGGCGTTCCTGCACAAGGCGCAATCGCCGTACAGCGTGAACATGCTGGCCGCCCTGGCCGCTCGCGCTGCTGTACGCGACCCGGATTATATACGCCACTACGTGGATGAGGCCTTGGCCGCGCGCAAAATGGTGTGCGAAGGGCTTCGACCGCTTGGAGATCTCCTACTTTCCCAGCCAGGCCAACTTCGTGCTGTTCCGCGCCGGCGAGCGCGCCGTGGCGGTCCGCGACAAACTGCGCGAGATGGGTGTGCTCATCCGCGACCGCAGCTACGAATTGCCCGGCTGTGTTCGCGTGACCGTAGGCACGCGCGAGCAGGCGCGGCGCTTCCTCGCCGCACTCCAGGAGATCTGGTGATGGCCGCCCTAGCCCTGGTCTTCGACATGGACGGTGTGCTGGTGGACGTCACCGAATCCTACCGCGAGGCCATCGCGCGCACCGTCAAGCACTTTACGGGTCTCGACGTTTCGCGCCCGACAAATACAGAACTACAAGAACCAGGGCGGCTGGAATAACGACTGGGCGCTGGCCCAGAAGATTTGCTCGGACTTCGGCGAAAGTGTCTCCTACGACCAAGTCGTCGACTACTTCCAATCCATCTTTTTCGGACCCGCTGGCCTGATTCATCGCGAGCGCTGGATCGCCGAGCCCGGGTTGCTCGAACGGCTCGCGGGCCGCTACGCTCTGTCGATCTTCACGGGACGCACGCGCGAAGAGGCCGACGTGACGCTCGCGCGCGAACGCGGACGGCATCGCGTTCCACCCGATTGTCGCCGCGGACGACATCGAACACGCGAAACCCGCTCCTGACGGCCTCCTGCGCATAGCCGGGCTCCTGCCCGGGCGCGCCCTCTGCTACATCGGCGACACGGTCGACGACGCGCGTTCGGCGCGCGCGGCCGGGGTCCGCTTCATCGGCATCGCCGCCGGCAATCCGGAGCTTGCGTCTCTGCTCCAGGGCGAAGGCGCCGTCGCGGTCTTGGAAACCATCAACCAACTGGAAACGGTACTCGAATGAAACGCACCGCCACCATCGAACGCATCACCAAAGAGACGCAGATCCGCGCCACGCTCACCATCGACGGCCGCGGCCGCTACGACGTCTCCACCGGCATTCGCTTTCTCGACCACATGCTCGAGCTGTTCACCAAGCACGGCAGCTTCGATCTGACGCTGCGCGCCACCGGAGACCTCGACGTCGATCAGCACCACACGGTGGAGGACGTCGGCATCGTGCTCGGGCAGTTGTTCGCAAAGGCGCTGGGCGACCGCCGCGGCATCAACCGCGCCGGCTACTTCGTGCTCCCCATGGATGAAACGCTCGCCGTCGTGGCCCTCGACCTGGGCGGGCGTCCGGCGCTGGTCTACAAGGACCTGGTGAGGACACGCCTGGTGGGCGACCTGGTAGTGGAGTTGCTCGAAGACTTTTTCGGCGGCTTTGTCAATCACGTGGGCGGCAACCTTCACGTCAAGGTGATGTACGGACGTTCCAGCCACCACAAGGTGGAAGCGGTGTTCAAGTGTTTCGCGCGCGCCATGCGCTTCGCCGCGTCTCGCGACAAGCGCCTGCGCGACCAACTTCCGTCCACCAAGGGATTGTTATGATCGCCATTTTCGATTACGGCGCCGGCAATTTGCGTTCCGTCGCCAACACGCTCGAAGAAGTGGGCGCGGCTTACAGCATTATCGACGACGCCGGCGGATTGCGGCGCGCTTCGAAGATCATTCTGCCGGGCGTCGGCCATTACGGCCAGTTGCTCGCCGCGCTGGACCGCCTGGAGCGTGCGCGAGACGCTGGTGGAACGGATCCGCGCGGGCGTGCCGTTTCTGGGTATCTGCCTGGGCTTGCAGTCGCTGTTCGAGGCCGGCGAGGAAGCGCCGGAACAGAAGGGACTGGGATTGTTTCCGGGCACCGTGCGCCGCTTTCCGGCCGGAGTTCGCATTCCGCAGATGGGGTGGAACGTGATTGACGCGCGCCCTGATTCGCGATTGCTCGCGGGCCTGGGCGCCAAGCCGTACGTCTATTTCGCGCACAGCTTCTACGCGCCGCTGGTTTCCGAAACCGCCGCCACCTGCACCTACGCGCTCCCCTACACGGCTGCGATTGAAGCGGACAACGTCTTCGGCGTGCAGTTTCATCCCGAAAAATCCGGGCCGCTGGGCCTGCAAGTCATGCGTAATTTCGTGGAGCTTTGATCATGCTGGCCAAACGCATCATTCCTTGTCTCGACGTCACCGCCGGCCGCGTGGTCAAGGGCGTGAACTTCGTCAACCTGCGCGACGCGGGAGATCCGGTGGAACTCGCCGCGCGTTACAACCAGCAGGGCGCCGATGAACTGGTGTTTCTGGATATCACCGCGTCGAGCGACGCACGCGACACTATGGCCGACGTCGTGGCGCGCACCGCGCGCCAGGTCTTCATCCCGCTCACCGTGGGCGGCGGCATCCGCTCGGTGGCCGACGCCCGCCGCATTCTTCTGGCCGGCGCGGACAAGGTGAGCATCAACACCGCCGCCGTGCGCCGGCCCGAACTCATCACTGAGTTGAGCCTGGAGTTCGGCGCGCAGGCCACCGTGCTGGCCATCGACGCGCGCCGCTCCGCGCCGGGAAAGTGGATCGTGTACACGCGCGGCGGGCGCGATCCCGAACCGCTCGACGCCGTGGAATGGGCCGCGCGCGGGGAAGCCCTGGGCGCCGGTGAAATCCTGCTCACCTCCATGGACACCGACGGTGTGCAGACCGGCTTCGATTGCGAGCTGACCCGCGCCATCTCGCGCGCCACCAACATTCCCATCATTGCCTCGGGCGGCGCGGGCAAGCCCGAGGATTTCCTCGAAGTGCTGACCACCGGCGAGGCCGACGCCGCCCTGGCCGCTTCCATCTTCCACTACGGCACCTACACGGTGGACGACCTCAAAGAGTTCTTGGGCCGTCATGACGTTCCGGTACGGAGGCTGGCGTGATCATCCCGTGCATCGATCTAATGGACGGCAAGGTCGTCCAACTCGTGCAAGGGCGCGACAAGGCGCTCGAAGGCGGCACGCCCGCCGAAATGCTCGAACGCTTCCAGGCCTTCCCGGAGATACAGGTCATCGACCTGGATGCCGCCATGGGACGCGGCTCCAACGACGCGCTGGTCGAATTCCTGGCCGCGCGCGCCCGCTGCCGCATCGGCGGCGGCGTCCGCACCCCGGAGCGTGCCCGCAAGCTCGTCGAGCAGGGCGCCCACAAAGTCATCGTCGGCACCGCGGCATTCCAGGCCGGCGGCATCCACGCGGAGTTTCTGTCCCAACTCAACCGCGAAGGACTGCTGGTTGCGCTCGATTCGAAAGACGGCCGCATCGTGGTCAAAGGTTGGCGCGAGTCGGTGCCCTTCACCGCCGAGCAAGTGCTCGAAGCAGTTGGAGCCGTACTGCTCCGGTTTCCTCTGCACCTACGTCGACAAAGAGGGCATGATGCAGGGCACGGACCTCGATTGGTTCCGCCGCCTCCGCTCGTTCACAGCTCTCGAAATTACCGCCGCCGGCGGAATTACGACCATCGGCGAGATCCGCGAACTCGCCAAAATGCGCGTCCATGCTGCCCTTGGCATGGCTATCTATACTGGAAAGCTGGACTTAGAAGAGCTGGCCAGGTTGAACTCGGAACTCACGCGCGCCTAAAAATGAACCCAAGATCCATCATTTTGCGTCTACCAATTTAGAACTGTTTGGTTATACTTGGAGATACGCACGTGACGGGACTTTGGGTAAAACAGTTGGCGCTGGGGATATTGGTGGCGCTATCGGTTTCGGCGGGCACCATCAGTGTTCAAGGTCAGGCAGAGAATCTCTACCTGCGCACCGAATATCAAGCCGCGGTCGATTTGCTGAATAAGCAAAACCCAAAAGATGCAGCCACTTACGATCTGATGGGGCGCTGCTATTATGGCCTGGCGGAGTTCAAGAAGGCCACCGAAGCGTTGGAACACGCGGTGGCCATGGATTCCAGTAAGTCGAACTATTTCTTGTGGTTAGGAAGAGCCTACGGGCGCCGTGCCGAGACCTCCTCGTTCATCACTGCTCCCGGCTTTGCCACGAAAGCTCGCACAAGCTTCGAACGCGCGGTCGCTTTGGATCCACGCAACTTACCGGCTTTAAACGACTTGTTCGAATACTACCTGCAGGCTCCGGGTTTCCTCGGCGGAGGTTTCGACAAAGCCACCGCCCTGGCCGAGAAGATCCGTGCCCTGGACCCCGTTGAGTACTACTTCACGCAGGCCCGCCTGGCCGAACAGCATAAGGAATTCAACGACGCCGAAGCGCAATTGCGCCGCGCTGTAGACCTGGCTCCTCGCCAGGTGGGCCGGGTAATCGACCTGGCGAAGTTCCTGGCCAAGCAAGGGCGCTATCAGGAGAGTGAGGCGGCGTTCCAGAAGGCGCACAAGATTGAACCGCAGAATCCCAAACTGCTGTTCGAGCATGCCGCCACGTACATTGAAACCAAGCGGAACCTCGAAACGGCTCGGACGCTTCTGAAGCGCTACCTCGACGCGGCTCTCACCCCTGAGGATCCTCCCCGCCAGGAAGCCGAACGCCTCTTGAAAGCCAGCTCGGGCGGCTAGACGAGATCATGGTTCTGGCCGAAGCCTTTCGTTTCAGCTACAGTGCACTTCGCGCCAATAAAGTTCGGACGCTACTTACCGCGCTTGGCCTGGTGATCGGCAACGCGTCGGTCATTCTCGTCGTCACCATCTCGCTCACCAGCCGCGACTACATCCTCGAACAGATTCGCGGCATCGGCTCGAACATGATCTTCGCCTACTACGAGGCAGGCGATCTGACCAGTTCGGCGGTGGACGCCGACTTCGTCAAGATGGCCGACGTCGAAGCCGTGCGCAAGCAGTTGGGCGGCCGCATCGTCGCGGCCACCGGCGTGATGACCAACTACGACCGCCTGCTCATCGCCGGCCGCGAGGAAGACGTCAAGGTGATCGGCTCCGACGACCAGTATCTGCACGTGCGCAACCTCGTCATGGTGGCCGGCCGCTTCATGGACTCGAGCGATGTGACGCTGCGCCAGAAAGTCTGCCTGCTCACCGAACGCCTGGCGCGCCGCCTCTACGGCAGCCAGAGCGCGTCCATCGGGCAGGTCATCAAGGTGCACGGCCTGCAGTTCCAGGTCATCGGCACGTTCAAGGAAAAGACCCAGACGTTCGGATTGTCCGAGCTTTCCGAAGAGACCATCCTGATTCCCATCACCGTCATCCGCTACTTCGCGCCGGTCGAGCGCATCGATCCCATGTACGTGCAGGTGCGCCGGCCCGAAGACGTCGAGCCGGTGGCCGGCATGGTGCGGCAAATTCTCGAAAGCCGTCACCGCACTGGCGCTCGCTACAAAGTGGACACGCTTACGGCCATCCTGGACGCCGCCAAGAGCATCGCGCTCATCCTCACCATCGTGCTGATTTTGGTATCGGCCATCGCGCTGGTCATCTCCGGTATCGGCATCATGAACATCATGCTGGTGACGGTGACCGAACGCACGCGCGAGATCGGCGTGCGCATGGCCGTGGGCGCCACGCGCCGCGACGTGCTGCTGCAATTTCTGGCCGAAGCCGTGCTCATCAGCCTGGGCGGCGGGCTGGTGGGAATTCTGGCCGGCGTGGCGCTGCCGCTTTCGGTTGAATTTTTCTCCGATGGCATCAAGATTCCGATCTCGGTGACCTCCATCGTGGTGGCCTTCGGCGTGTCGTTGCTGGTGGGCGTCGTGTTCGGACTGCTGCCCGCCAATCGCGCCGCGCGGCTCAATCCCACCGAAGCACTGCGTTACGAATAAACCCGGGATCGTGCTGTCCCGCCTTCTGCCTGTACCCGGTTTTGCCGGGATCTGCGTCGCATTACACTGGATACTAGCTATGCGTAAGCTTGGAAGCATTGGTCTGCTCTGCGCGCTAGGCCTTTCGGCCCAAGTGCGCACCTTGACGTTGCGCGAGGCCGTGGAACTGGCCTTGAAGCAGAATCCCGACGTGGCGATGGCGCGGTTGGACGAACGTAAGGCCGCCGAGTCGGTGCGAGTGGCGCGCGACGCCTTCATTCCCAAAGTGATCGCCGGCAGCGGTTTGGCCTACAGCAGCGGCATGCCCATGAGCATCGAGGGCTCCGCGCCCAGCATCGTGCAGGCGCAGGCCGTGGGCTCGGTCTTCGACCGCTCGCGCAGCTACCTGGTGGCGCAGGCACGCGAGAACGTGCGCGGCGCGGCGCTCGATACCACGGCGCGCAAGCAGGAGGTGGGACTGCGTGCGGCATTGCTGTTCCTGGACGCCGAACGAATGCGGCGCTCGGCGGAAGCCGCGCGGCACCAGGTGGAGAGCCTGGATCGCGTGGCCGAAACCATGCGCGCGCGTGTAGCCGAGAAGCGCGAACTGCCTATCGAAGCCAAGCGCGCCGCGCTTAACCTGGCACGCGGCCGCGAACGGCAGCAAGCCTTCGAAAGCGATGCGCTTTTTGCCGAAACCTCGCTGGCCGTCGTGCTGGGCTTCACCGCCGGCGATCGCGTGCTGCCCGCCGTGGTGGAGCACAAGATTGCCGTACCAGTCGCCTCCGAACAAGAGGCCATCACTGCGGCGCTGAAAGACAACGTGGAAGTGCGGCGGCTCGAATCGGCGCTGGCCGCGCGCACGCTCGAAATGCGTTCCTATCAAGCCGAGCGGCTGCCGAAGCTGGACCTGGTGGCGCAGTACGGACTGTTTGCCAAGTTCAACGGCTACGACCAGTACTTCAACAAGTTCCAGCGCCACAACGGCCAGCTCGGCGTATCAATCCAGATCCCCTTGTTCGCCGGCACCGGGACTAACGCGCGTGTTGGGCAGGCGTCCGCCGAAATGGCGCGGCTGCGGTTGGAAATGGGCGCGCTGCGCAACCGCCTTTCGCTCAATGCCAGCCGCGGATGGAACGAAGTGAAGAAAGCCGAAGCCTCGCGCGAAGTGGCGCGCCTGGATCACGAAGTGGCGCGCGATGAAGTTGCGGTGCTGCTCGCGCAAATGGAAGAGGGCCGCGCTTCGCTCAAACAGGTCGAAGAGGCCCGCTTCGTTGAAAACGAGAAGTGGCTCGCCTTCCTCGACGCCCACTACGGCGTTGAGCGCGCCCGCCTCAATTTGCTTAAACAAAGCGGTGACCTGTTGGCGGCGCTGCGTTAGACCCGGGATGGGCTAATGTTCCAGGGGGCGGGCGGTTTCCGCGTCGACTTCCTGGATCAGTTGCTTGCGAGCCGTCGCCGGGACGATGCGCCAGTTGCGGTCGGCTTTGGTGGGCAGCGGGCGCCCCTGACCGTAATATTGGATCATCAGGTCTCGAATATCCTGCGACGATTGCCAGAGCACCTTCGCACCTCGAAACATTTTGTAGCCGCCGCTGCCGCCGGCGCGGTAGTTGTTCACGGCGATGCGTAACGGCTGATCATCCTTCAGCGCGCGCCCTTTCCAGCGCAGGTTCTTGATGCGCTGCCCGGACGGCTCGCGCAGGTCGATCTGATAGGTCACGCCCTGCGCCATGTCGTAGTTGAAGCCCGCCACGGCCTTGTTGATCAGCGGGCCGGTCGAGCAGGCCGGCGTCTGGCACGAACGGAAGTATCGCGCGGCAACCTCCAACGCGTCGTGCAGCATCTTGCCGTTGCCCTCGATGGTGTAGAGTTCGTTGTCGTAAATATAGAGCGCGGCGAGCTGGCGCACGGTGACCGCGCCTTTGCGGACCCTGACGCGCGGATTGAACAGTCCCGTCAGCGACACGTCGGCCTTCGTGTACGCCAACTGCACGGTTTGAATGGCGTCGATGAGCGGCGTATCCTCCACGCGGCCACGTGCGCCGCTCAGGTCCTTGGCCGCCTCGGTTACCGGCGTGTTCAGATATTTCTCCGCCATGGCATGGTAAGGCTCGCCGAGCTTGGCGATGTCCGGCGCCGTCTGGGTCTGCTTGCTGACGGCGAGCAGGCGGCTGCGCTTATCGATGAGTTTGTACGCGCCACCCTGCCGGTCCATCACGAAATCGATTTTCGCCACCGACATGGCCCAGTTCTTCGGCTGCACCAGCAGTGTCGTGCCCATCCTGTAGCCCTGCGCCTGCTGATGCGAATGGCCGTAGACGATTGCGTCGACACCTTCGGGAATGCGGATCTTCGAATCCTTTTCGATGCCGTCGTGCACAGCCAACACGACGATGTCGGGTTTCACACGCGCGCGCACCGTTTTCACCACCTCGGCCGCCGTGGGCCAGATGGGCGCGAAGCGGTAGCCGCGATAGTGCTCCGGCGGGTCCCACATCGGAATGTTGGGAGTGGTGAGGCCGATGATCGCGACGCGCACACCGCCCAATTCCTTGACGATGTACGGCTCGAAAGGACGGCGCCCCGAGCCCGCCTCGGTCGTGATGTTGGCGCTAAGCCACGGGAACCGCGCCTGCGAGCGGGCGTGGTCCAGGTTCTTCAATCCGTAGTTGAAATCGTGGTTCCCCACCACCAGCGCCTGGTAGCCGATAGCGTTCATGGCGCCCATCATGGGCTCTTCCCGCCACGCTTCGCCGGGGAACTGGAGACCCAGCGGCAGCCGTCCGCCGCGCACGAACTGCTGATAGATGTACTCGATGGGCGAGCCTTGAATGGTGTCGCCGCAGTCAATCAGTACGGTGTTCGGATTGCGCTCGCGCTCGGCGCGGATGAGGGTGGCCGCCTTGGCCAATCCGCGCGGCGCCTCGCGCCCCGTGTAGTAGTCGTACGGGTAGATGTTGCCGTGCAGGTCGGTGGTGGCCAGCACGGTCACCGTGAACTGCCCGGCCGCGAGCGCCAGGGCTGCCGCGAGCAGCGCGCAGAAAAGTCGAAAGGCGGGCATACGCGTTTGGTTTCAGTATAAACTGGCAATTATGAGGACCGTTTCCAAGGTTACCGTGATTGCGTTGAGCTGGCTCGCCCTGATGGCTTCGGCGCAGGCTCCGCCCGCCGCGCCGGCCGCGGCTCAGACGGCCGTTCGCCCGGATGGCCTGTACGCAACTTTCGAGACCTCCATGGGCAACATCGTGGTGAAGCTGTTCGAGAAGGAAGCGCCCATCACCGTGAAGAACTTCATCGATCTCGCTTATGGCCGCAAGCCCTGGAAGGATCCCAAGACCGGAGCCATGGTGCGCCGTCCGCTCTATGCCGGGACCATCTTCCATCGTGTGATTCCGGGATTCATGATCCAGGGCGGCGACCCCACCGGCACCGGCATGGGCGATCCGGGCTTCGTCATCGTGGACGAGTTCGTCCCGACGCTGAAATTTAACATCCCCGGCCGTCTGGCCATGGCCAACACGGGTCAGCCGAAGACCGGCGCTTGCCAGTTCTTCATCACCGAAGTTGCGCTTCCGCCTGGGCACCTCGACGGCAAGCACACGATTTTCGGCCAGGTGGTGGAAGGCCAGCCGCTGGTGGGCAGGATCGCCCGCGTGCCGCGCGACTCGAACGACAAGCCGCGGACGGCCGTGCGCCTTATCCGGTTGAGCTTCCAACGTGTGGGCCCGGTTCCTCCAAACGCTCCGGAAGGAGTTCGCGCCGCCGGTACCAAGGCTGGCAAGAGGGTCGTCAAAAAGGCGGTGACTCCAGCCGCCAAACCGGTGACCAAGAAGAAATAGCGGATTGCTGGCGGGCTGGGAAGCTACCGGCGGCGCCTACATCTATTTCAACCCGCCGTGCCTACGGCGCAGTCTTCGTCAAGGGGATTTCGAAGTAAAACAGTTCCTTGCCCGTGGCGGCTTCCCGAATGCCGGTGACGTAGAGTTGCGACCCACGGAAATGCGCCGTGTGGAAATAGAAGAAGCCGTGCATGGACTGGTGCGGAGGCAGCATTTTCGCGACGAACGCCCGCCCTTGCAGTTCCCAACCATTCAACGGATTCTTCTTGCGCGATCGCGGCAACGGAATGGGCGACTTCGGTCCGCCCAGGTCCGGCCGCTTCGGCGCAATCACGTAGGGCACCTCCGACGCCGGCGTCGCTTCGATGTGGCTGCCGTCGGGCGCGACATAGCGCACGGTCATGTTTTCCAGATACAGCGCTTTGTCGCCCGTGTAATCCATCACCACCAGGATGGGCAGAATGCCGTAGTGGTTGGGGTCCACTTTGCCGAATGCGGTCTTGGCCACTTCCTCGGTGTCGTAGGCGATGGCCGCGATGGTCAACTTATCCACCGTCTGCTTCGCCGGGTAGGACGATGCCGGCCCCGGGACGAACTTGGGCATTTCCTTGGCCGCGCCGAACCCCGCGGCTATACTCAGGAGGAGAGCCAGACTGTTGCCAACAAGCTTCATCTACCTTCTCTACCGCCTCCTCGGGTTCTTCGGATTCCCTTTCATCCTATTCTATGTGCTGTTGCGCGGGGCGCGCGACCGGCGCTACTTCCGCGGCCTCCCGGAGAGGCTGGGGTTCCTCCCGCCCGAATTCAGACAGACGTCGGACGGCGCCATTTGGTTGCACGCGGTCAGCGTGGGCGAGGTCCTTTCGGCCGTGCCCTTGCTTACGCGGTTGCGCCGCGACCTTCCCTTTGCCCGCCTGCTCGTCTCCACCGCCACGCTGGCCGGGCGCGCCCTGGCCGAGGAGAAACTCAAAGGGCTGGCCGAGGGGATTTTCTACGCTCCGGTGGATTACTGCTTCGCCGTGCGCCGCGTGTTGCGCACGCTGCGGCCGGCCGTGGTGGCTGTGATGGAGACCGAGATCTGGCCCAATCTCTATCGCGAGGCGCGGCGCGCGGGCTGTGGCCTGGTGATCGTGAACGGCCGCATTTCGGATCGCGCCATCGGCCGCTACCATAAACTTCGCTGGTTCTTTCGCGGCGTGCTCGAGCAGCCCGACGTCTTGCTGGCGCAGTCCACCGTCAGCCTCCGGCGGTACTTGTCGATCGGCGCGAGCGCCGGAAAAGTCCGCCTGGGCGGCAATCTGAAATACGATTTCGAGCCGCGCGCCGCCGAGGTTCCCAAGGTCATCGAAGAGTTTCTGGACGCGGCCCAGCCTCGCTGGGTGTGGATCGCCGCCAGCACCATGCCGGGCATCGACGCGGCGGACGTCGATGAGGACGACATCGTGATCGACGCCTGGCGCACGCTCGAGCGGAGCTATCCGGACCTGCTCCTCATTCTGGTTCCACGACGTCCGGAGCGTTTCGACATCGCCGCTCAAAAGCTCGCCGCGGCTGGCATTCGCTTCGCGCGCCGCTCGGCGCTGCCGTCCCAATCTGACGCACGGGTGTTGCTGCTCGATTCCATCGGCGAGTTGAGCGGATTGTTCTCCCGGGCGCAAGTCGTATTCATGGGCGGTAGCCTGGCGCGGCGCGGCGGCCACAACCTGCTCGAACCGGCCTTCTTTTCCGTGCCCACCATCGTGGGCCCGCACATGGAGAACTTTCCCGAAATCGCCGCCGAATTCCGCGCCGGCGATGGAATGGTGGAAATCGGCCACGGAGCGGAGTTGGCTGAGGCGGTCGCCGCGCTTCTGGACGAACCACACCGCCGCACGGCCTTGGGGGAACGCTCGCGCGCGCTGGCGCTGGCGCACCGAGGCGCGACCGAGGCGGCCGCGCGCGAGATCTCGCGCCTGCATTCCGCTGTCGTACCCCGGTTCGCCGCTTCCCTGGGCGTGCGGCTGTTTCTCACGCCGCTGGCCTGGGTGTGGCGCCTCGGCGCCGCCCTCCATCGCAATCGCGCCACGGCGCGGTGCCAGCGCCTGGCGACTCCCGTCGTGAGCGTGGGCGGCATCACCGTGGGCGGGGCTGGAAAAACTCCCGTGGTCGAGTGGCTGGCCGGACGATTGCGCGATCTCGGTGCGCGTCCCGCCATCCTCACGCGAGGCTACCGCCGCAAACAACCCGAGGAGCACACCATTGTCGAAGCCGGCGCACATCTGCCCGCCGCGCGCACGGGCGATGAAGCGCAGATCTTCCTGCGTTCCGGCGCCGCCTCGCTGGGCATCGGCGCGGACCGCTACGGCGCCGGGCGGCTGATCGAGGAGCGCTTCGCGCCAGACGTGTTTCTGCTCGACGACGGCTTCCAGCATTACCGTCTGGCGCGCGATCTGGATCTAGTCCTGATCGACGCTCTCGATCCGTTCGGCGGAGGGGAACTGGTTCCCCTGGGGAGGCTGCGCGAACCCTTGGCCGCTCTCGGACGCGCCCAGGCGTTTCTGATCACGCGCGCGGCGCCGGGGCGCCGTTTCGATGGGTTGGAAGCGCGGCTGCGCGCGTACAACCCGACGGCGCCCATCTGGCACGCCCGCGTGATTGCGGAGTGCTGGGTGGAATGGGGCAGCACGCATGAGATGTCGCTGGCCCACGCCGCCACGCTGCCTACGACGGCGTTCTGCGGTCTGGCCAACCCGGCTTCGTTCTGGCAAACGTTGGCCGAAATCGGAGTTCAGCCTCTTGAGTCGGTTACCTTCGCCGATCACCACGCCTATACGCCCGCGCAGTTGAGGTGCCTGGCGCGGCGGGCGCAGGCAATGGGCGCGCAAGCGTTGCTGACAACCGAGAAGGACTACGCCAATTTATGCCCGGACGCAGCCGAAATTGTCCGGCCTCTGCGCTTGTTCTGGCTCCGCATCGGCGTCGCCGTGGACGGCGCCGATGCGCTGCTCGGGCTGATTACCGCGCGGTTGCGGTCTCCAGATCGAGGAGTTTCCGCTTGAAGTTCAGCCCGCCACCGTAGCCGCCCAAAGATCCGTCGGCCGCAATCACGCGATGGCACGGAACCACTATCGCAATGGGGTTGTCGTGATTGGCCATGCCCACGGCGCGCGCGCCCTTGGGAGAACCCGAGACCCGCGCGATGTCGATGTAGCTGCGCGTCTTGCCGTACGGAATGCGCCGCAGCGCGCTCCATACCCGCTTCTGGAACGGGGTGCCCCGCGGGTCCAGCGGCAAGTCGAACTCGCGCCGCTCGCCCGCGAAGTACTCCGCGAGTTGGCGCGAAACGGCCGCTACCAGCGGGGCAGAGTCGTCCCGCTTCCATGTCTGCTCCGGAAATCGGTGCCCGAGTTCGGCCAGAAACTTAGTTTGGCTCGACGCAATCGACAGTTTGACGATACCCTTGTCGCCCACCGCCACGAGTGCGTTCCAGCCTTTCGCCGGCGAACAGCTTCCCCATGTCCACATACGATAAGTCTGGCAAAACGGAAGCCGCCTGTCCATCGCCGCGCGACTGGGGGGGCACTGAGGCGGCTGGTCACTGGCTTGGTGAAAAAACATTTCGTTTGTTTGTATCTTCTTGCCGGATCTGCGGGCAGCCAGCCTCCCGCTTGCGCCTGAAAATGGGTCCGTGAGGAGGCCCGGAATGCCAGAGAGTCCTGCAACGCAATCCGCCACCAACATCCGTATCCGGACTGATCAGTCCGAAAAGACCCTAGCCGCGCCACTGTCTTTCCACGAATCCGTCGCCTGGCCGCCACAGTAGTAGTCGCCCGGCGCCGGTCCGCGAAATTAGCCTAAAATAGTACTATTACCTTATTCCACATTATTATTCGCCGAGGCCTTGACCTCCAAAGCTACAGCCATTACAGTGTGAGAAGTGCCGTGATCGACAATCGTCGCAATAAGCGGTTTGACTTACGTCTGCCCGTGGAATTGGTTCGCGCCGGCGGAGAGCAGGTCTTCAGCCACGGCGAAACGCAGAACGTCAGCTCGGGTGGCGTGCTGTTCACTTCCGACGCGCGGGTGGACGTCGGGCAACCCATCGAGTATTTGATTAGCCTCCCGCCGGGGCCTGACCATGAAGCCCGGGTTCGCCTTCGCTGTCTCGGAAAGGTGCTGCGCTTGCACCGGGCCGGCTCGTGGCCGGAACCCGGTCCGTCGAGCGTGGCGGTGGCCGCCACCATGGAGCGCTACGAATTTCTCCGCCCGAAGCTGTAACGCCCTCTCCACCTCCCCCCGGCCCGAAATCCTGCTTTACTAGAAAATGGCTATGAACCTGACGCTCGGATTCCCTGATCCGGAGCAAGCGAACTCGCTCACCCGGCGCGCGGGTTTCGAGGTGATGCTCCGGCGTTTGGAAGAGTGGATGGCGCAGACGGATTCGCCCATCCGCGCCATCCGGCACGAACCGGCCCAGCCCGGCGAATTTTCGGACGTTCCGGCCGCGGTCGATGCGGCTCTCGCCAAGGTGCTCGCCGAGCGCGGCGTGGCGCGCCTGTACACACACCAGGCCGAGGCGTTCGAGCACGTTGCGGCCGGGCGCAACGTGGTGGTGGTGACGCCCACCGCCAGCGGCAAAACGCTCTGTTACAACCTGCCCGTGTTGAACCGCCTGGTGGCCGACGCGGGCGCGCGTGCCCTGTATCTGTTTCCCACCAAGGCGCTGGCCGAAGACCAACTCCACGAATTCAACTCCCTGGTGGACGCCATGGGTTCGGATATTCGGGCCTTCACCTACGATGGCGACACGCCGCAGGACGCGCGTAAAGCCATACGCGAGCGCGCCAATGTGGTGCTCACCAACCCCGACATGCTGCACAGCGGCATCCTGCCCCATCACACGCGTTGGGCCAAGATGTTCGAGAACCTGCGCTACATCGTTATCGACGAACTGCACTACTACCGCGGCGTCTACGGCAGCCACCTCGCCAACATTCTTCGGCGGCTCAGACGCATCTGCGAATTCTACGGCTCGACGCCGCAGTTCATCTGCTCGTCGGCCACCATCGCCAACCCGCGCGAGCTGGCCGAAGCGCTCACCGAATCGCCTTTTGAACTGGTGGACCGCAACGGCGCGCCCACCGGCGAGCGCTACATTGTCTTCTACAATCCGCCGGTAGTGAACCGCCAGCTCGGCATACGGCGCAGCTATCTGCACGAAGCGCGGCGCATCGCGCTGGAATTTCTGGATCGCCGCCACCAGTTGCTGGTCTTCGCCAACAGCCGCCTGGCCACCGAAGTTCTGGTGAAGTATTTGAAGGACGCCGTGGCGCGCACGCCCATGGGTGCGGAGGCCGTGCGCGGCTACCGCGGCGGGTACCTGCCGCGCGAACGCCGTGAGATCGAGCGCAAGCTGCGCGACGGTTCCATTCGCGCCGTGGTGGCCACCAGCGCCCTCGAATTAGGGATTGACGTGGGCTCGCTCGACGCGGTGGTGATGGCCGGTTATCCCGGCACCATTGCCAGCACCTGGCAGCGCGCCGGGCGCGCCGGACGCCGCCAGTCCACTTCCATCGCCGTGCTGGTGGCTTCCAGCGCGCCGCTGGATCAATACATCGTCGAGCACCCGGACTATTTCTTCACGCGCTCGCCCGAGCACGCCTATATCAATCCTAATAACCTCGAAGTGCTGGTCAGCCACTTGAAGTGCGCGGCCTTCGAGTTGCCCCTGCGCGATGGCGAGAAGTTCGGCCCGCACGAAACGCTGGACATGTGCCACTTTCTCGAAGAGCTGAAGCTGCTGCATCATTCGGCGGGCGCCTGGCACTGGACTTCAGACACCTATCCGGCCGACGCCGTGAGCCTGCGCTCGACCACCAGCGACAACTTCGTGGTGATCGACACGACCGGCGAGCCCAAGGTGATGGCCGACGTAAGCTTCCCGGCGGCGCTCACCGCGCTGCACGAGAAGGCCATCTACCTGCACGAAGGCCGCCAGTACCAGGTCGAGAAGATGGATTACGAGCAGCGCAAGGCCTACGTGCGCAAAGTTGAGTGCGACTACTTCACCGACGCCATCGACTACACGCAGGTGAAGGCGCTCGAAGAGTTCGAGTCCGCGCCGCTGGCCGCCGCCAGCATGGCGCACGGCGATGTGCGGCTGAACACGCAAGTGGTGGGCTTTAAGAAAGTGAAGTTCTACACGCTCGAAAACGTGGGTGCCGGAAATCTCTCGATGCCGGAGCAGGAAATGCACACCACGGCGTTCTGGCTGCATTTTCCGAAGGAATTCTTCGAGCCGCTGGCCGATTTGACGCCCACCGAAAAGCAATACGGGCTGCGCGGTCTGGGCAACCTGCTGCGCACCATGGCGGCCGTGCTGCTGATGGCCGATCCGCACGATCTGGGCGTGGCCCTCACCGAGGACATCTCCGGCGGGCTGGCCGTCTTCGAGCCAAACCTGTATTTGTACGACAATTGCTCGGGCGGCTCGGGGCAAAGCGCGCCGCTGTTCAAACTTGTGCCGCGCCTGCTGCGGGGCGCCGCCGAACTGTTGTCGTCGTGCGCATGCGAGACGGGCTGCCCGAGCTGCGTCGGTCCCATCGGTGAAATCGGAGAACGAGGCAAGGATTCCACCCGGCGGATCCTGACGGAACTACTGGCACCAATATTCACGGAGGAACCACGTGCGAGATCGGTATTATTCCTGCTCGTCGTGATTTTGATTTCCGCCCCCTGCTGTTTTGGAGGCATCATTACCTTGCCCGCTACGTTGCGTGGCAGCGTCGATCCCGATGGACTCTGGGAGACCGGAGGCGCCGGCACCAGCACCGGGACGACTCGACCGGGTACTCCGGAGCGGAGCGGCACAGCGCGTTTGTTTTCGATCTGACCGGCCTGGCGGGGACAGTAACCGGCGCGAGTCTGCAACTCACGGCGGAGACCGGCTACGGCTACGTTAGCCTCGATCGAACGGAGACCTTCGCGTTTCTCGACGATAACGATACGGCCCGAGCGATCGGCGCGGCGGTGGAAGACTCGCGCGTGAACTACGTCATCGGCTATCATCCCTCGCACGGACGCTGGGACGGCCACTTCCAGCGCATCAAGGTGAGCGTGAACCGCCCCGGCGTTAACGTGCGGCATCGCGGCGGCTACCTGGCGCTGGCGGACGAAGCGGCGCAGGCGAGCGACCGCCAGGCCAGCCTGATGCAGGCCGCCAGAAGCCCGCTCGATGCCACTGGCGTTCGCCTGGTGGTGGCTACCCGGCCCGACACACCGGCGCCGGGACGCCTGGCCCTGCGGATGCTCATCGAGGTGAACGATATTGCGCTCACTGAAAAGGGCGGCCATTGGGTTGGTAAGGTCGACTTAGCTTACGTGCAGCAACCCACGCCGGACGGCAAGGGTGCCACCCTGGTGAAGGACGAGCTGGACATCCGCCTCACGCCGGAAGCTTACGCCAAGGCGCTTGAGCTGGGTCTGATCGTGCAGAAGGATTTGTCCCTCGCATCTTCGGCGTACCGGCTCAAAGTCGTGGTGCGGGACGTGAATTCCGGCGCCACCGGTTCGGTGGAGATCCTTCGGGGCAAATGAGCAAACTGCGATGGGGCGTCCTGCTCGTGGGGGCGGCGCTGGCCGGCCAGCAGGAGCCCGTACTGCGCGTAACCACGCGCCTGGTCGAGGTGAACGTCGTCGTTACCGGCAAGCAAGGCCGGCCGGTGGATGGTCTCACCAAAGACGATTTCACTATCACCGAAGACGGCAAGCCGCAAAGAATCGAAAGCTTCTCGGTCGAGAAAGTACACCTCCTGCCTCCACCTGCTGAACCGCTACCGCCGGACATCTACACAAACCGGTATGAGCTGAAGGGTGGCGCGCCGAGCGCGGTCACCATCGTCTTGTTGGATCTGGTGAATACGACATGGCGCGACAAGTATTACTCGCGCGCCGAACTCGTGAGGTTCCTACGCAGACAATTGCGCGCCGGCGACCGCGTGGCGATCTACGCACTGAGCGCCGATCTGCATTTGCTGCACGACTTCACGAGCGACATCGCCCCGCTGATAGCCGCCCTGGGTCGCTACAAGCCCCGGCCGGGAGTGGATCTAGTTGGCGCGCCGTCAGCCTCCAGCACCGGCGATGCCCGGCTGGACGCCTTAATCGCGAAGGGCGATGGTTTGATGTACCAGGCCTATGCCATCTCCCGCGCCAATCGAACCACGGCGGCGTTGGAAGCCATTGCCGAGCGCGTTGCCGCACTGCCCGGGCGCAAGAACCTGGTCTGGATTTCCGGTGGCTTTCCCATTAAAACGGGTGACCTCGGGATGGGACGAAATTTCCGCGCGGACGTGGAGCGCGCCACGCGGGTACTTGCCGCGGCCAACGTAGCGGTCTATCCGGTGGACGCGCGGGGCTTGGTAGCGCGGTCCGGCCCGGGGTTTGGCATGTCCGGGGATTCTCACGCAACTCGCGAAACCATGCACGTCATGGCCGAGCGTACCGGAGGTAAGCTCTTTCTTGACACGAACGACATTAGCGGAGCCATTCGCACCGCGATCGACGACACCAAACTCACCTACATGCTTGGTTATCGCCCCAGCCACGGGACTTGGGATGGACATTTCCAGCGGCTCAGTGTAAAAGTGAACCGCCGTGGCGTGAGCGTGCGGCACCGCACCGGCTACGTGGCGCTGGCCGATGAATCCACCGCGGCCGCCGACCGCGCGGATGGTCTCAAAAGCGCGCTGGCGGATCCGCTCGAAGCTACTGGCATCCGTCTGATGGCGGCCATCAAGCCGGACACGCCGGCGCCCGGCCGGCTCGCCGTACGGATCATGATCGAGCCGGCCGATCTTTCTTTTCGCGAGGTGGACGGACGGTGGACCGTCAAGCTTGACATGGCGTATGTGCAGCAGCCTACGCCGGCTGGCGCAGGGATGACGCTGGTCAAGGACGAAGTGAACCTGCACATGAGGCCGGAGACCTACGCCAAGACGCGCGAAGTGGGCCTGGTTGTGCAGAAGAGCCTCCCGGCGGCCGCCTCGGCCTTTAAGTTGCGCATCGTTGTGCGCGATGCCAATTCCGGCGCCGCCGGCTCGGTGGAGATCCCCCGGGCTCCGCGAGCCCGGTAAGCCGAGTCTCAGTCCAGGTTGCGGCCACTGGGAACGATACGGGCAGCGACACCCACGACCAGCACGCATTCGATTTCAGTGGTGCTTCCACTTGGACGGTGTCTTACGACGTTCTTCTGGTGAACCCAGAGGAAAGAGGGACCAGTCGTATCGCTGGCAGCTTCCGCTTGCAAAATACGTTGGCGGACCCTGTGGCTTTCTCGCGGTGCTCGGCTGGATGAGTTCGAGTGCGAGTTCACAGTGGGCGGTGGTTTATTACCTTGTCAACTCGAGCGGTTCGGCATCCACGTTCACACCGGGCGCCATCCGGTTGTTCGCGGGCGGCGGTAGTGTTGCGGGGAACGTCACGGCATGGGACAACATCTCGCTGGATTCGCAGGGTGCTGGTGGTCCGGGAGTGCCTGAACCGGCGACCGTGGTCATGGCCGGTGCGGTGGCGGCATGGCGCTGTGGCGCCACCGGTAGGGGAGCCGGAATTCTAGGAACCCGCCGCCTCGGGAAACACGCTGTACTTCTCCGGCGGCGGGTAGATTTCCTCCAGCAGCAGCAAACGCCTGCGCAGGTAACGGCTGGGCAACTGGCGCGGTCCCGTCTCGACGTCGATGTCGCAGCAGAGGCCGTGCAGATAGAGCGCCAGCGTATCGATGAAGCTCTGCGTGGCGTACTCCTGGAATCCCTTGGTCTCGCGGCGCAAATTGGTCTGCCGCCGCATGAGCGTCTGTTTTAAACGCCAACCGCGGTCGTCCACCTCGCCATGCACGCGGCCACTCAGTTCCTCGCGTAATGCCCCGCAGTACTTTGTGCGTGCCTCGGAGGTCCAAAACTCGCTCATCAATTCGGCGATGCAGAAATAAAACTGGTAGTGATAGTCGCCCAGTTCCAGCGCCTTGATAGGCAGCACGATGACGGCGCCGCTGGCCGCGGAGAGCCGCGCCGACCAGGAAAACTGGTTATCGGGCGGCGCCTCGAAGGCCACCACGTCGCCACCTTTACCGTTGACTTTTTCCAGATACGGCACCAGCAGCACCGCCGTTTTCGGCAACGCTTTGCGGATGACTGGTGGGAGCGCGGCGAGGGGTTCTTCGAGATACTCCTTTACTTCCTCCTCGCTGAGCGGGAGCGTGGAGAAGTAGGAGACGGTGTTCGATAGTGGTACCATCTCGCCGCGAAAACGCTCGGCGAAATCCACCACGCTGATCCGGGACAAATCCGTTTGGCTGGACATCGAGGCTGGCTTACCTTTCATTCTAGCAAAGCGGCGCCTGACGAAGACCGGTGGTGACAGCCTTTGCCACCGCCGAATCCCCGGGACGGAATGGAACGCGGCCGCTTTGGGGGCCAAGGTGTCAGTCCCTGGTATTGGCGCTTTCCTCCTCAGCCGCGGTGGCGCGCCTGGCGCGCCTCGAGTTCCGCGCGGGCTTCGGCCAGCACGCGGCGCAGGCGTTCGGCGCGCTCGGGGTCCGGGCGGGCGCCGTACAATAGTCGATTGGTACCCGCACTCCGATTCGAGATCCTGGCGCAGTGTCCGGTAACCGGAGCGCGCACGGGGCTGCTGCACACGCCCCACGGCGTGGTGGAGACGCCCGCCTTCATGCCGGTGGGAACGCAGGCGAGCGTCAAGGGGCTGACGCAGCAGCAACTCCGCGACGAGTTGGGCGTACAGATCCTGCTTGCCAATACGTATCATCTGTTCCTGCGCCCCGGGCACGAACTGATTCGCGCTCATGGCGGGCTGCACCGGTTCATGTCCTGGCCGGGGGCCATTCTCACGGACTCGGGCGGATTCCAGGTTTTCAGCCTCGACACTCTTAGAAAAGTAAGCGACGAGGGCGTGCTATTCCGCTCGCACCTGAACGGCGACGCGCATTTGTTCACGCCGGAATCGACCGTGGACGTGCAACTGGCGCTGGGCAGCGATATCGCCATGGTGCTGGACGAATGCCTGGCCTACCCGGCAAGCCACGAGGCGGCGGCGTCGTCCATGCGGCGCACCGTTCGATGGGCCGAAGCGGCGTTCGCGCACTACCGGGGTGCGATCGCGCGCAAGGAGACCCGCCATGCGCTGTTCCCCATCGTGCAAGGCTCGATGTACGCGGACCTGAGAGGCGAGTGCGCCACGCGGCTGCTCGAACTGGATGCGGAAGGATACGCCATGGGCGGACTTTCGGTGGGGGAACCGCGCGCATTAAGTTTGGAGATGGTCGAGGCGACGGCGCCGCTCCTGCCCCGCGAACGGCCCCGCTACGTCATGGGCGTGGGCCTGCCCGAGGAATTGCCGCAATACGTGGCACGCGGCGTGGATATGATGGACTGCGTGTTGCCGTCGCGCAATGCGCGCAATGGGTGCCTTTTTACCAGTACCGGACGCGTCATCATTAAGCAGGCGCGTTATCGCGACGACCCGCGGCCGCTCGACGAGGCTTGTTCCTGTTACACTTGCCGCGATTATTCGCGCGCCTACCTGCGGCACCTGTTCCAGGCGGGTGAGATCCTCTATTCCACCCTCGCCACCATCCACAACTTGCGGTACTACCTTGACATCATGGCGCGAATAAGGCAGTCTATAAGGCTTGGGACATTTGTGGATCTCGTCAGGGCGCTAAGCTCCGGACCGGTCATTGCGGAGTAGTGAGCCCGAAGTTCCTCAGAACCAAAATAATCCAGTTTTGCGAGAGTTGATCCGCAGCTAGAGGCGAATTGTGGTTTTGAACTTCTTGCTCCAACAACCGGGGACGGCGAACCCGGTCATGGGCTTCCTGCCCATCCTGCTTATTTTCGCGATCTTCTATTTCCTCCTGTTCCTTCCCATGCAGCGCCAGAAGAAGCAGCAGAAGAAGATGCTCAGCGAGCTGCAGAACGGCCAGAACGTGGTCACCAGCGGCGGCGTTGTGGGCACTATTGTGGCGGTCAATGACGACGATACGTTGTTTCTGCGCGTCAAGCCGGACAACGTGAAGATCCAGGTGACGCGCAGCGCGGTAGCCGGAGTGCTGCCAGAGGGGTCGAAGAAATAGGTCCGCAGAAGGTCACCGCATGCAGAAGAATCTGAATATTAAAATTGCCTTCATCGTCGCGATCCTGCTGATTTGTGTTTACGGCATCATCGGGTTGCCCACGTCCAAGCAGCAGTTGATCGCCAACTGGAAACAGAACATCAAGTTGGGGCTCGACCTGCGCGGTGGAAGCCACCTGGTCCTGCAGGTGCAAGTGCAGGACGCCTTCAAGGCCGAGGCGGATCAGACCATAGAACGGCTGAAGGAAGAGTTGCGCAAGGCTAACGTGAACTATACGGCCATGGACCGCAACGATCCGACGACGCTCGAGGAAGCCGATCGCATCCAAATCAACATCCACGGCGTGGCCAGCGAGCGCACGGGCGACTTCCGTGCCTTGGTCACCGAACGGTTTCCGACCTGGATCCTGACGCCGGTGAACTCGACCGACTACCGCATGAACATGCGGCCCACCGAAGCGCTGAATCTGCGCAAGGATACGGTCGAGCGCAGCATGAACACCATCGAGAACCGCATCAACGCGCTCGGACTGACCGAGCCGGTGATCCAACAGCGCGGGCGCGCCGAAGCTGAGGGCGAAATCCTGGTGCAGTTGCCGGGCGTGGACGATCCGGCGCGCGTGAAGCAGATCATCCAGACTGCCGCCATGCTCGAGATCGCCGAAGTGAAGGACGGACCCTTCCCCAGTCAGGAAGCGGCTCGGGCCAAGCACGGCGGCGTGCTGCCGCTGAATACGCACCTGGTGCGCATGGCCCCGCGCGGCGAATCCGGCGAGAGTTGGTACCTGCTGAGCCGCACGCCCATAATCACGGGCCGGGACCTGCGCAACGCGCGCCCCGGACAGGACGAGTTTCGCAAGTGGGAAACCAGCTTCACCTTGACGCAGGACGGCGGCCGGCGTTTCGGCCGTTTCACCGAAGCCAACATCGGCAACCGCCTGGCGGTGGTCTTGGACAAGCAGATCCGCAGCGTGGCCACGATTCAGTCCCGCATCGACGATTCGGGCCGCATCACGGGCCAATCCAGCGAAATGGAAGCTTCGGACCTGTCGCTGGTGCTGCGTTCCGGCTCGCTGCCGGCGGGCATCGTGTACCTCGAGGAACGCACCGTGGGGCCGTCGCTGGGAGCGGATTCGATTCGGCAGGGTTTGATCGCCGGCTTGGTCGGGTTGATTGCGGTGGTGGCGATTATGTTGATCTACTACCGTGGCAGCGGCGTGAACGCGACGATTGCGTTGGTGTTGAACACCGTCATCTTGGTTGCGGCTCTGAGCTATTTCGGAGCCGTATTGACGCTGCCGGGCATCGCCGGGGTCATTTTGACGATCGGTATGGCGGTGGACAGTAACGTCCTCATCTTCGAGAGAATTCGCGAGGAGTTGCGGTCCGGCAAAGCCATTGTCGCGGCGGTGGACACCGGGTTCAGCCGCGCCTTTCTGACCATCATCGACACGCACGTGACGACGGTAGTGAGCTGCGCATTCTTGTTTATGTTCGGCACCGGTCCGGTGAAGGGGTTCGCCGTGACGCTGGTCATCGGCTTGATCGCGAACGTGTTCACGGCCGTGTTTGTTTCGAAGGTGATCTTCGATTGGCACCTGAGCCGGCAACGGCAGGTGCAGAGTTTGAGTATTTGACGGTTTTGTGATATTTTTTGGTCACAATACGGGAACTGGTTGGATGAGGCCGGTGTCTAACTGAAACAAGAACCGGCTCGGCTGAGCGCATGCAGATATTCAAAGAAACGAATTTTGACTTCCTTGGCAAGAAGTGGCTGTTCATCGGTCTTTCGCTGGTTCTGTTGGCGGGCGGCCTGATTAGTCTCGTGGTCAAGGGCGGGCCGCGGTACGGCATCGACTTCAAGGGGGGCGCGCTAATGTACATCAAGTTCGCCAACCCGCCACATCCGGACAAGATCCGCTCGGCACTGAGCGCCAAGATCTCCGGTGAGGTCACGGTGCAGGATCTGTCTGGCTCGGACGAGATGCTCATTGGCACCGAAATCAAGAGCGACCAGGAATTGAACGCGGCGCGTGCCAAGATGGAAGATGTGCTGCGCGCCAACTACGGCGAGTCTGGCGGAAAGCTGGACTTGAACAACACCGGTCAGGGCGCATTAGCCGACCGGTTGCGAGACCCCTTGCAACGCTCGGGCGTTCCCCTCAACGAGCCGCAACTGCAGGATCTGGCCAAATCCATTCTCGCGTATCGCGATTCGCCTCCCCGCAGTGGATTGGTACGTAGCCTGGACGAATTGAGCTCGGTCGAAGGCGTGACGCCGGCGGTGATGGCGGCGCTAAAGCAGGAGTGCTACACGTCGCAGTTCGCCATCCGCAACGTGGAGTTGGTGGGCCCCAAGGTGGGCGCCGATCTGCAGCGTCAGGCCATCATGGCGACGCTCTACGCGCTGGGCGGGATGCTGGTTTACATCGCGTTCCGTTTTGAATGGATCTACGGATTAGCCGCGGTGATCGCGGTGTTTCACGACACTCTGATCACCATCGGCCTGTTTTCTGTTTTCAACAAAGAGATTTCGTTGACGGTGGTGGCCGCGATACTGACCTTGGTTGGCTATTCGATGAACGACACCATTGTCATCTTCGACCGTATCCGCGAGAACCTGAAAGTGATGCGGAAAGAGAAGCTGGAGCCGCTGATCAACATCAGCGTGAACCAGACTTTGAGCCGGACGGCGTTGACATCCGGACTCACCTTCCTGACCTGCATTTCGCTGTTCCTGTTTGGCGGACCGGTGTTGCACGGATTCTCGTTCGCGCTGGTGGTGGGGATCGTCGTTGGAACGTATTCCTCCGTCTTCATCGCGAGCCCCATTGTGCTGTTCTGGAATAACTTCCTCGAAAGCCGCAGAAGGGCGGCCATCACCGCCCCGGCTGGAAAGACGCGGAAAGGATAAGTACCATGTTTGAGCAAACCTTCGTGGAAGGGACGGGCAAGACCACCAGGCCATGGACCGTCGCGCTCTCCTTCTTCTTGCAGATCGTGATGATCTCGATTGCCATCCTGATCCCTTTGATCTACACTGACACGCTGCCCCGAACGACGCTGACCAGCTTCCTGGTGGCTCCGCCGCCTCCGCCTCCGCCTCCGCCTCCTCCGGCCGCCGCTCCCGTGAAAGTCGTGAAGGTGATTCCGCGCCAGTTCGACGCCGGCCGCCTCATGGCCCCGAAAGCGATCCCGAAAGAAATCGCCATCATCAAGGAGGAAGAGCTTCCGCCTTCGGTGGCTGGTGGCGTGGGCGTAGTAGGTGGCGTGCCGGGCGGCGTGCCGGGCGGAACTGCCGGCGGTGTTTTGGGCGGCATTCTCGGTGCGATTCCGTCGGCGGCGCCTCCGCCTCCGCCTCCGGTGGAGAAGAAGAAGGAAGAAGTGAAGTTGCAACGTATCCGCGTGGGAGGCAATGTGCAGGCGGCCATGCTACAAAAGCAGGTCAGGCCCGTGTATCCTCCGCTCGCGCGCCAGGCTCGCATTCAAGGTACGGTGAAGTTGCAGGCCATCATTTCACGTGATGGCACCATTCAGCAGTCTGCAGGTGATGAGCGGACATCCGTTGCTGGTTCCAGCCGCGCTGGAAGCCGTGAAACAGTGGGTTTACAAACCGACCCTGCTCAACGGGGAACCGGTGGAAGTAGTGACGGTCATCGACGTGAACTTCACGTTGAGCCAGTAATCGTTGCGGGCATCGTAGGGTGCTAAGACACAATTTCAACTCGCAGGAGAATGAAGATGCTTTTGCAGATGCAGGTATGGGCGTTCCTTTTGCTTCAGGAAAGCGGCGCGATCGGATGGGATCCCAGGTCTCTGTGGACCCAGATGGGCTTCCTGGCGAAAGTGGTGGTCATCGGGCTGTTCATCATGTCGGCCTGGTCCATCGGCGTCATGATCGACAGACTGATCGCCTACAACGGCGCTCGCAAACAGTCGCGGCAGTTCGCACCGGCCGTGGCCGGCGCGCTGCGCGAAGGCAAGTTGGATGAGGCCATCAAGATCGCGGACCGTTATAAGAAGAGCCACCTGGCGAAGGTTGTGGTGGCCGGTTTGCAGGAATTCCGGGCGCACCAGTTGAGCACGCGAGATTCCGGGTGAGGCCATCGAGGCCTCCAAGCGCGCCCTGGACCGTGCCGAAGCCATCGTGCACGCCGAATTGAAGCGCGGCGTCAGTGCTCTGGCGACCATCGGTTCCACCGCCCCCTTCGTGGGTCTGTTCGGAACGGTGGTCGGCATCATCAACGCGTTCAAGGGCATTTCGACCGAGAAGTCCACCGGTCTCGGCGCCGTGGCCGGCGGTATTTCCGAAGCGCTGGTTACCACCGCTATCGGTTTGTTCGTGGCCATCCCGGCGGTCTGGATGTTTAACTACTTCACCGGCCGGATCGAAGTCGTTTGACGTGGAGATGGGCAACTCCAGCTCTGAGTTGATCGACTACTTCCTGAAGCGGTCCCAGCGCTCCGGCGCCGGAAAGTAACGTCCCGCGAGAGTGGGCGATACGTGTTGAGCTCAGCGAGTTGAAACGCGCACGCGTCGCGGTGGGCCGGTGGTCCACCGCGGCGCGGGGCGCGAACGAGTTGGGTTCAGGATGGAGGCTAACATGAAGAAGCAGAAAATGTCCGGCCCGATGTCGGACATCAACGTTACGCCGATGGTGGATGTGATGCTCGTGATGCTCATCATCTTCATGGTCATCACGCCCATGCTCTCAAAGGGCATCAGCGTCGACATGGTGCGCACCAGCAATCCCATCGCGATGCAGGCTGCCGATAAGGATGACGCAGTGCTGGTGGCGGTGACCCGGGACGGGAAGGTGTACCTGAAGACCACGCAAATGACGCCGGAAGCTCTGCCGCCAAAGGTCAAGGATATGCTGACCAACAAGCTGGACAAGACGGTCTACCTGCGGGCGGACTCGCGGGCGCGCTATGAGAAAGTGGTCGATGTGATCGACAACTTGCGCTCCGCCGGCGTGGATCAACTCGGCCTGCTGACCGAGGAGCAGAAGAAGAAGACGGAGAGTAGCACGGCTCCGGCGGCCGGTACGGCGGCGACTCCCGCCCAATAGCCGGTCGCGCGAGCCGTTGGAAGTAATGCGTCCGCCGAGCGGACGGAGACAGAATTAAGGAGCAACGCTATGGCAATGGCAGTGGGTCGGGTCCGGAGGCGTGAAGGCCGACATCAACATGACGCCGATGATCGACGTCCTGCTGGTGCTGATCATCATTTTTATGGTTATCACGCCGCTCACGCCCAAGGGCCTGGAGACTCTGGTGCCGCAACCTCCGCCACCGGGTGCGCAGGCGAACGTCCAGGACCAGCGCACTGTGGTGATCGTCATCAACAAGGACAAGTCGATGCTGATCAACACGGAACCGACGGACGAGGCCAATTTGGGGCCACGTTTGGAGGAGATTTTCAAGACCCGCGCCGAGCGCGTGGTGTTTGTGAAGGGCGACCCCGATCTGGAATTCCAGTCTGTGGCGAAGGCCATCGATATCGCCAAAGGGGCCGGCATCGACAAGGTTGGATTGATGACCGCCAAGGTCGAGGCTGGTCAATAAAGGCCGCCTTGCATTTTCGGATGGTGGTCTGTTCTAATCAGGAGCTTATATGAAGCGCAACGTATCGTTCCTTGCGGCCGTGGTTGGCCTGTGCCTGCTGGTGATGTTCTCGGCGGGTTGCGAGAAGCTCAAGGCCCGGGATCATTTGAACAAAGGCGTACAGGCTTACAAGAGCGCCCGGTATCCGGAAGCCGTGGAGCACTTCAAGATCGTCAGTGGATCTCGATCCCAACTTCCCGACGGCCCGCTTGTATCTGGCGACCGCCTACATGATGCAGTACATCCCGGGCGCGGATTCTCCGGAGAACAACCGCATGGCGAAGGCCGCCGAGGATCAGTTTCTCGAGGTATTGAATCAGGACCCGAAGAACACCGTAGCCCTCGCCTCGATCGCCTCGTTGAAACTGAACCAGAAGAAGTTCGACGAAGCCGCCACCTGGTACAAGAAGCTGATCGCGGTCGACCCGAACAACAAAGAAGCCTATTACAGCCTCGGCTTTATCGCCTGGTCGAAGTGGTACCCGGCCCTGATGACGGCCCGAGCCAAACTGGGCATGAAGCAGGAAGACCCCGGTCCGATCAAGGACAAGAAGGTCGTGGCCAGCCTGCGGGAAGAGTACTCCAACGTCATCGACGAAGGCATCAAGAGCCTGGAGAAGGCGCTTGAGATCGACAAAGAATACGATGACGCCATGGCGTACCTGAACCTGCTGATCCGTGAAAGAGCCGACTTGGCCACCAACGCCGCGGAGTACAAGAAGGAAATTGAAGTGGCGGACGGCTGGGTGCAGAAGGCCTTGGAAACCAAGAAGATCAAGGCTGCCCGCATGCCCACCGACCGGCGGTATCACCACGGAACCCGTCACAGTAGTCTGTCGTATCCTTCCGCTATAATGGAGACGGGTGGCGCTAGCGCCGCCCGTCTTTTCTTCATGCCCTCGGACCCCCCTGACGCGGTAACAGCGCCGGAGACCGCCGTCGCCACGCAACCTGCCGTGGAGAAGCTGTATCGACGCTCTGCGGGACAAAGTTCGCACTCTTCGCCCCAAAGACGACCTGACGCGCCTGGACCGCGCGTTTGCATTCGCCGCGCGGTGCCACCAGGGCCAGGTGCGCGAGTCCGGCGAATCCTACATTCTCCACCCCTTGAGCGTGGCGCACGTGCTCGCCGACATGCAGATGGATCAGGTGTGCCTGGAGACCGCGCTTTTGCACGACGTCGTCGAGGATTGCGGGGTTACCATCGACGATATCCGGAAGAACTTCGGAGAGGATGTCGCGCGGTGCGTGGACGGCGTCACCAAACTGGGCAAGCTCAACTTCTATTCGCAAGAGGAGCGGCAGGCCGAGAGCGTCCGCAAGATGCTGCTGGCGATGGTGGACGATATCCGCGTCATCCTGGTGAAGTTGGCCGACCGCATTCACAACGTCCGCACGCTAGAGTTCCTGCCGCGGGAAAAGCAGGAACGCATCGCGCAGGAGACCATCGAAATCTATGCACCCATCGCGCACCGGCTGGGCATGGGCAAAGTGCGCGGCGAACTGGAAGATCTGTCCTTTTCCTACCTCAAGCCGGAAGAGTACCGGGAACTGGGCGCGCAGATCGAATCCAAGCGCGCGGCGAACGAACGGTTTCTGGAGGAGATCCAGCGCACGGTCGAGTCCAAGCTCCGTGCCGAGGGGATTCCCGCGCGCGTCGAAGGGCGCGTCAAGCGCGCCTACTCGGTCTATCAGAAGCTCAAGAAGCAGAAGATCTCCGTCGACCAGGTGTACGACTTGCTGGCCCTGCGCATCGTGACGGATTCGGTGAAGAACTGCTACGCCGCCCTCGGCGTGATCCACAACGAATGGCACCCCATCCCCGGCCGCATCAAGGACTTCATTGCCATTCCGCGGCCGAACCTCTACCAGTCGCTGCACACTTCGGTGATGGGCTTGAACGGCATGTCGTTCGAGGTGCAGATCCGGACCGAGGAGATGCACCGCATGGCGGAAGAGGGCATCGCGGCGCACTGGAAATACAAGGAGGGCAAGCGCGGTCCGGCCGACGACGACCAGCGCATCGCCTGGCTCCGGCAATTGGTCGAATGGCAGCGCGAGATGCGCGACCCTGGCGACTTCCTGTCCACCCTGAAGGTGGATCTGTATCCCGAGGAAGTCTACGCCTTCACCCCGCGCGGGAAAGTGATCGTCCTGCCGCGCGAAGCCACGCCCATCGATTTCGCCTACGCCATCCACAGCGACGTGGGGCACACCTGCATCGGCGCCAAGGTCAACGGCCGCATCGTCCCCCTCAAGTACAGCCTGCGCAACGGCGATATCGTCGAGATCCTCACCCAGGCCGGCCACCTGCCCAGCCGCGACTGGCTGGCGCTGGTGAAGACCTCGCGCGCGCGCAACAAGATCAAGCACGTCATCAGCACCACCGAGCGAGCCAAAGCTATCGAGATCGGCCAGAAGCTGCTGGAAAAGGAAGCGCGGCGGTTCGGCGTGCACCTCGGCAAGGCAGCCAAGGGCGACCTGGAGCGCGTGGCCGGCGAGTATGGCTACAGCAAGTTCGAGGAATTGCACGCCGCGCTGGGTTATGGGAAGTTTTCCGCGCGGCAGGTGTTGCAGAAACTGGCTCCCGCCCAGGTGCAGCCGGAACCGCAGCCGGAGCCTGTGCGCGTGCCGTCACAACCGCCGGGTGCGGGCGCCGACACGGGTGATCTGGTCATCAAGGTAAAAGGCGTCGACGATCTCCTGGTGTACCGCGCCAAGTGCTGTAATCCGATTCGCGGCGAAAAGATCGTCGGCTACGTCACACGCGGCAAGGGCGTGGCCGTGCACTCCGCGACCTGCACCAATGTGCAGAACCTGTTCTACGAAGCCGAGCGCAGAATTGACGTCGAATGGGCGCGTAGCGCGCACGAGGCTTTTGCCGTGCGCATCATCGTCTACACCGACGACCGGCCCGGCATGCTGAACCAGATCACCTCGATCCTGTTCAGTGAGGAATGCAACATCCGAACCCTGGAGGCGCGGCCCGATGAAGGCAAGGGAACCGAAGGCGCCGTGGTTGAAATGACCGTCGAGATCCGCGACAAGAAGCAACTCGAGCGCATTTCCTCCGCCATGCGCCGCGTCTCGGGTGTGCGCGACATCGAACGTGTTCAATAATCCCCGAGGACCATGCCACACAACGATCCGGAACACATCGCGATAGCGAAATCGAGCGGCATCAAGATCGACTGGAAGGACGGCCACCACAGCGAATACCCGGCGCGGTATCTCCGGGACCACTGCCCTTGCGCCACTTGCGCGGAAGCCCATGGCGAGCCTTCGGCTCCCCCGGCGCGGCCCGATCCGTTACAACTCTACAAGCCCAGGCTGAAGATGGACAAGGTGGAGCCGGTGGGGCAATACGCCATTCGGATTCACTGGAACGACGCTCACAACTCGGGAATTTACTCCTTTGACTATTTCCGCGAGATCTGTCCCTGCGCCGAATGCCAGCCGCCGGTGGTTTGATGGAATGCGGGGCGGTCGCGTCTGGAAATTAGAGCAACCGGAAGTTTACTTCGACGGTGGCGGCCACGGGCACGGCCTTGCCGTCCTTGAGGCCGGGGCGGAAGCGCCACTTCATGACGGCTTCCACGGCTTTCTCGTCCAAACCCAGGCCGCAGGTGCGGATAACACGGACGTCGCGAGGCTTGCCGGACGCGTCCACGATGATGGAAAGCAGCACCGAGCCCTGGAACTTGGCTTTGCGGGCTTCCTCGGAATATTCCGGCTCGACTTTGAAGACCACCGCGGGCGCTGAGACTCCGCCGCCAATACGGTAGGCGCCGCCGCCGTAGCCGCCGCCTTCACCCGGACCGAAACCAGGTCCGCGGCCGGATCCCACGCCGCCCCCGGAGCCCGATCCGATACCGCCACCCGAGCCAGGACCGTTCGAAGGCGTACCGTACTTGCTCAGAGGATCGCCATACTGCGCCATGTTCACGTTCGGAAGGTTCACATCGGGTGGAGCGATGATGGTGGGGTCCATCGTCAACTTCGGGTTCAGATTGTTGTAGACGGCGGTGGGAGGCGTGAATTGCCGGGGAGCGATTTTCGGCAACCGGCCCTTGCTGGCCGGAAGAGGAGATCGGTCGCCACCGCCACCACCGCCCCCCATGGGGCTATTCTTGGGCTTCTGCGGCATGTACGGCGCCAGATCGATGGGAGCGATCAGGCTTACCGCTTCACCGAGCTTTTTGCTCACAACCGGGTGGCTGGCCACGGTGAACAGCAGCAGAATCACTCCAGCGTGAATCAAGAGACTGGAAGCGCCGGCATGCTTATGATGGCCGCCGTAGGCGCCCCAAATGTCTTTCACGGCGACGGGCTTCGAGGTGACCACAAGCGGCGGCAGCTTCGGGGGGTTTACGAATTCCTTGACGTTCTGTACGAACGACGCATACCAGGGCTGCTCGACTTCCATGGCCAGCAGTCGCTGAAGATGGATGTCGGGATCCCGGGCGTCGGCCAAACCCGTTTCGGGATCAACTGCGGGAGTGGGCATTATCTGCTCGTGCTCGGCCATCATGTTGCCTGGTGCTCTCCTCGATTAGACGAGAGCCCTAGTTGGGTGGTTGCAACGATTTGTATCGCTTCGCTGCCCTCTATGAGAAATTGTAGCACATCGGGTATAAACCCGACTTGCATTCTCCCACCACGCGTGTTAAGCTGGACTAGCATTTGAGAATCCTGCCAATCGTTTGACCTACTCGCGACAGCATCTTCGAACTATCCCCAATGAAGCGCCGCATTGTCCTCAAGCGAAGCACAGGGCTTGAATCGCAGTAACCATTAGGAGAAAACAGTACATGAAAGAAACCGGCACGGTGAAGTGGTTTAACGCCGCCAAAGGATTTGGGTTCATCCAACGAGACAACGGCGAAGACGTGTTCGTACACTTCAGCGCTATCCAGACGGGCGGCTACCGCTCCCTGGACGAAGGCGCCAGAGTGAGTTTTGTCGTCAAGACAGGCCCCAAGGGTCTGCAAGCCGACCAAGTCGAGTTGGCCTAACAAACATTAACACGGGGGGCGTCGCCTGGTGCGCGCCCCTCAGCGATTCCCTCCCAGCGCGCCCCTCAGGAATTCAGCGACATCCCCCTTCAGCTTCTGGAGCGATTGGGCGCGGATGTACATCATGTGCCCGGCGTCGTAATAGGCCGTGGTCACGTTCTTGCGCAAGCTCCCATCCAACCCCATGTGGCCCAGCGTGTATTCGGTGGCAAAGTACGGCGTTGCCAGGTCGAAGTATCCCGAGGCTACGAACAACTTCATGTAAGGATTCTTGGCGAACGCGCTGCGCAGTGCCTCACTCGTATCCGTGTAGCCGGGGCCATATTCCCAACGGCCGACGCCTCCCAAAATGTTATACGTTCGGTCGGTCTTGTAGCCCAGCGACGGTGCGTACGTATTGGTTGAAGGTGGTGGTGTAAGGCGGGAAGATGATCGACATCGTGGGGTCGAAATCGGGCCGCTCGGAGACGCCCGATTCGTCGATCCCCAGGAAACGGCTATCCAGGCGCCCCACGCTGCGGCCGCGGTCGCGCAGCAGTTCCTTGCAGAAATGTTGGATCTCGATGCGAAGATCGCAGCGATCGATGTAGCGCTTCTCCAGTCCGGTCAGCCGGTGCAGTTTGTCGATGACCGCCTGGCGTTCGGCGGCGCTCAGCCCGTCTCCCTTCGCCAGAGCTTCGGCGTAAGCGCCGGCGGCCCACTTCTCCGCCTCGCCCAGCGCTTTGTGCAGGTCCGCCTGCAAATCCGCGGGGAGCTTCTTGTGATACCACGCCGAGGCGGTGTAGCTAGGCAGAAACAAGACGTATGGCAGATCGTTCCCCCGGGCGAAGCGCGCGGTCTGGAAATTCAGGATGGAACTCACCAGCACGATGCCGTTGAAGGCGATGCCCCGGTCGATAAGATATCCGGCCAGACCGGCGGCGCGGGTGGTGCCGTAGCTTTCCCCCACCAGGAATAAAGGCGAGGTCCAACGCTCGTAGCGCGTGAGGTACATGCGGATGAACTCGCCCACGCTCTCTATGTCGCCCGAAACGTTCCAGAATTTCTTGCCCAGGTCGGGCTTGCGCGGACGAGAGTAGCCGGTGCCGACCGGATCGATGAACACCAGATCGGTTTCTCCCAGCCAGGTGAACTCGTTGTCCACCAGTTGAAAGGGAGGCGCGGGCATGGAGCCGTCTTCGAGCATTTTCACTCGCTGGGGCCCCAAGGCGCCCAGATGCAGCCACACCGACGAAGATCCCGGGCCGCCGTTAAATGAAAACATGAGCGGGCGCTTCTGGGTGGGGCCCGCGTTATCCAGCGTGTAGGCCATGAAGAAAACGTCGGCTTCCGCTTCGCCCGCCGCGTTCATGATGGGCAGCATTCCGGCCGTCACCGTGTAGGCGAGCGTGCGATTGCCGGCGGTGATCTGGTGTTTCGTCACCACCGGTTTCTCTTCGGCCACGGGAGCCGTGGCGGCAGGCGGCGGTGCGGGCTTGGCTGGGGGCGCGGGTGTCTGCGCGCGTGCGGCGAACGTCAACAAAAACAAAGGCAGTGCCAGGAACCATGGCATGGTGGGGGTCTCCTTACTTAGCCGGCTTCTTGGTCCACTCGTCGATCCAATCGAGAAACGTGCGGTACCAGAACAGGCTATTCTGCGGCTTCTGGATCCAATGTCCTTCGTCGGGGAAAAGCAGCAGCTTCGCCGGCACTTTCCTCAGCTTCAGCGCGGTGAACAATTGCAGCCCTTGCCCGAAGGGCACGCGATAATCCTGTTCGCCATGAATCACCAGCGTGGGCGTTTTGAAATCTTTCACGTAGTAGCTCGGCGACCATTTGGCGTACATCTCCGGGTCCTCCCACGGCGGGTTGCGAAATTCCCACAGAGGGAACCACAACTCTTCGGTCTCGCCGAACATGCTGCGCAGGTCGAACACGCCGGCGTGCGAGACGAACGCCTTGAAGCGGTCCGTGTGGCCGAGCAGCCAGTTCACCATGTAGCCACCATAGGAGCCTCCCGCCGCGGCCATGCGGCTGGAGTCGGCGTAGGGCTGCTTGGCGATGTAGTCGGCCACCGCCAGGATATCTTCGCAAGCCTTGCCGCCCCAATCGCCGTTGATTTCGTCGGTGAAGCGCTGGCCGTATCCGGTGGAGCCGCGCGGGTTCGGCATCACCACCACGTAACCCGCCGCCGCGAATACCTGGGCGTTCCAGCGGTAGGTCCAGCTTTCACCCCAGGCGCCTTGCGGGCCGCCGTGAATCAAGAACAAAACCGGGTATTTCTGGGTCGCCTGGAAACCGTAAGGCCTCAATAGAAAGCTGCTCACGCGAGCTTTCTCGGCGCCTTCCACTTCGAACTCTTCCAGAGCCCCGAGATGGAACTTCTCGAGGACTGCCTCGTTGAGGTGCGTCATCTCGACCGGCGCGCCGCCGGTCGAGTCGGCGCGGCAGATTTCGACCGGGCGCGAGCCGCTCTGCGACGTGTAGACCAGCGTCTTGCCGTCGCTGGTGAACTGTGGATCGTCCAGATGGCTGGATCCGCTTACGATGGTGCGCGCGCCGCCGCCAGCAACTGGAATCATTTGGAACAGGTTGCGGCCGCGGTCCTCCATACTGAAGACCAGACGGGTCGAATCCGGCGTCCAGGCGAAGCTGCCGATGGAACGGTCCAGGGTCTCGGTCGGAATGCTCAGCTTTCCCGTGGCCCGTTCCATCACCGCCAGGCGCCACCGGTCGCTCTCATAGCCGGGCTTGGATTGCGCGCGCCAAGCCAGGTATTTACCGTCCGGCGAGTAAACCGGGCCGTTGTCGGCCGCGGGGTTGCTGGTGATTTTGCGCGCCTCGCCGCCTGAAATGGGAACCACATACAACTCCGAATTCGTGCTGGTGGCGAGATCTTCGTCCGGATTCATCACGAAGCAGACCTCGGCGCTATCCGGCGATATGGCGTAGTCCCCGCCGCCGTCGAGGGAAAACGGAGGTACGTCGCGCGTGCCCGGCGTGAGGTCCTTCGCTGCGCCACCCGCGGCCGGCATCGACATCAGGTGCTTGCGGCGCGCGCCCCGCCACTGGTTCCATTCCCGGTAGAGCAGGGAAGTGTAGATGCGCGCCTTCACTTGCGAAGCGCTCTCGGCCTCGAGCCGCTTCTGGTTGCAGGCCTCGTCGGCGCACTCCGGGTAGACTTCGCTGGTGAACACCAGGCTCTTGCCGTCGCCCGAAACCAGCAGGCCGCCGGCTTCGGTGGCGAGGTTGGTGAGTTGTTTCGCGTTGGCGCCGCCCGGCTCCATGCTCCAGATCTGCGAACTGCCGCCGCGATTGGAGACGAAGTAGATGGTCTTGGAATCCGGCGACCAGCGCGGGTTCGTGTTGGAGGCGCCCTCGCGCGTAATCTGCTTCGGCTCGCCGCCACCGAGCGGAACCACATAGACTTGCGTCGACTTCGAATTCTTGGCGGCGTCGATGCTCTGCGCCGTGAACGCCACCGTCTTTCCATCCGGAGAAACTTGCGGGTCGCCGATGCGCATCAGGCTCAGCAGAGCCTGGACGTCGAAAGGCTGCTTCTGCGCCCAGAGGCCCAGCGCGGCAATGAACGACAAGAGTAAAAGACGCGGCATATTCTCGATTCTATCGCGCCTGCATGCGGCAGCGGCCTTGCGGCGGGCATAGTCTGACGAGACGTTCGGCGGGGATGGCGCGGCGGATGGCTTCGTCGTCGAACGCGACGAGCGATTGGCGAGCGAACTCTTTCACCATGCGGTCGGGATGGTCGACGAGCCGGGCAACTCGCACAAGCGCCTTCGGGTCGGGATATGCGAGCAGCGAAGGCAGGATGTCGCCGGCCAGTTCTTCGGTGATGCGCGCTTCATCCGTTCGTCGATCAGATGCAGCCAGCCCTCGCGCCGCGCGGCGGAGAATGGTTCGACGACAATGTCGGTCCAGTCGGATTCGCAGGTAGTCCCAGAATACGTCGTGAGCTTGACCGAGTAGGTCCCCGGCTGATCGAGACGGTACAGCAGATGCAGCGGGAAGCGGGACGGCTTCCAGTATCCCGCCGCGATGCAGCCAAACCCGCCTACCACGCCGCCCAACGGTTTGGGTTGCACCAATGGCATGATCGGACGCCCGTTGTAGCGGACATCCAAGACCGCATCGACAATGCCCCACGGCCAGTCGCCGCACGGATACCGGAACTGGTATGGAGCGGGATGCTCGACTTCGAGCCACACCGGCATATGCACATAGGCCTTGCCTTCCACCTTCAGAAATATCTTGTGAGTGCTGAACTGCATTTCCAGGGGCGCGCTGCACACCTCCCGCACACAGACGCGAATGGGCGCCGTGCCGAGCGTGGGCGCATCGGCTGGAATCACCAGGTTGATCTGCTTCGGTCCCGCGTACATCAGGCCCGCCGGGCTCGTGCCAACCAGCACGCGCACGCTGCAGGCCTCCAGCGGATAGGGTCCCTTTTGCGAAATCGACACGCCGCACCACGACGTGGGCGCGAGATTCTCACCGTAGATTGTGATAATCATTCCAGGCGCGAGTAATCGTGATCGATTGGCTTGAAAAGGACTGATGCCTTCGCGTGTGAATCGTGGCGTTGCCGGTGGAGGCAGTGGCTCCGGGGCGGGCGGCGGGCTCGCGGGTTCCGCGCGTGGAACAAGGATGTAGACCTTGCCTCTGGGCCGGCTCCTGTCCCAATAGCGACAACGCCGCAAGCAGCAACGGAATACAGACGCATCAGTCTCATTATGGACCCCGCGCGTCGCCTGGTATACGATGGTGTCGTTATGAAGCCGCTGGGTATAGTTGCCGCTCTCTTCTGCTCCGTCTTGGCCTTCGCGCAAGCGAATGTCGAAAGCTGGCACAAGCAGTTCACCGATCCGCCGCGCCAGTACAGCATCGCTCCCTACTGGTCCTGGGTGGAGCGTATCCAGCCGGACGAAGTGCGCCGGCAGGTTCGCAGGATGGCCGAACAGAAAGTGTACGGCACGTACGTGTTCGGCTTTGACGGGCTGCGCACGCCGTGGATGTCCAAGGAGTGGATGGACGGCATGCGCGCGGCGCTCGAAGAAGGCAAGCAACAGGGCGTCTCGGTTGGCTTCATCACCGACTACGGTTGGCCGCAGGGCGACTATCGCGATGTGTGGAATCTGGAACCACCGCAGAGCCACGTGCTGCGCAAGAACCCGGATTGGATGCGCCGGCGCCTGGCCTACGTTGAGCGGGAAGTCAACGGTCCCGGCGAAATCGCGCTCGACGGTTTGCGCAAGCCCATGCTGGCCGTCGCCGGACGGCTCGACGCCAAGGGCGCATTCATCGAAGACACCTTGCAAGTGGTCTCCTCGAACATCCGCGGCGCGGAGTTCCGCTGGCAGGCCCCCGCGGGCCGCTGGCGCGCCATGGTGTTTCAGATGGAAGACCATCCCATGTGGCGCGGCTACGTCGACCTGATGAACCGCGACGCCGTCGCCGAGTACATACGCATGGTGCTCGAGGAGCACTACAAGCAGTTCAAACCGTACTTCGGCTCGGTGATCACATCGGTCGTGTCGGATCACGAAGGCGAATACGGACACCGCATCGCCTGGACGCCCGGTCTGTTCGACACCTTCGCCAAAATGAAGGGCTACCGCATCGAGAAGTACCTGCCGCTCCTGCCTTACGAGGGCGGCAAGCTTACCGAAAAAGTGCGCTGCGACTATCTTGACGTGGTCGCCGAACTTTACGCGGTCAATTATTGGGGGCAGGTGAGCGACTGGCTCAAGGAGCGCAACGTGCTGCTCACCGGGCACGAGTGGGAGGAGTCGCTGCTCGCGGCGGCCGCTTTCCAGGGCGATTTCATGCGCTGCCAGCGCATGATGTCCATCCCCGGCATCGACTCGCTCTACAATTGGGCCGACTCGCCGCGGCACTTCAAGGAAACCGCCTCGGTGGCGCATTTTCTCGAGCGGCCCTTCTGGTGCGAGAACCAGATTCTGCAAGGGCAGCAATCCTACATCAGCCCGCAGAAAATGCGGTTGGGCACCAACATGGTGGGCGTGTGGGGCGCCACGATGATGACGCCGTGGTTCGATTACGGAAAGAAGATCGTGGATTTCCCGCCGGTCTGGGATTGGCGGCAGCCCTTCTGGAATTACTTCCACCACTACGCCGACTACGCGCGCCGCCTCAGCTTCATGAACTCCGAGGGCCATCACGTCGCGCCCGTACTGCTCTATCATCCGTTGGTCACCGTGTGGGCCAACTCCGGCGTCATGTTCAACGAGCGCCAATGGGACTTCGGACGCACCGGCCCGCGCCGCAATCCGCTGGATTCCGACAGCCCGCCGGTCTACGATTTCTACTGGCGCAATTCGGCCGAGATCACCGAAGAGCACTACTCGAAGCTGATGGAACGCTTCGTCGAATCGCATTGGGACTTCGACGTCACCGACGACTATTTCCTCGCGCAAGCGAAAATCGGCGATGCCCAAGTGCGCATCGGCCCCGAGAGTTTTCGCGCGCTCGTGCTGCCTCCCATGACCACCATCCGCCGCAGCGCCATGGAGCGCATCGCCGAGTTTGCGCGCGCGGGCGGCCTGGTGATTGCCACGGGCTTTCTGCCCACCATCTCGATGGAATCCGGCCGCGACGATCCGGCGCTGGCCCGCCTGGTGAAAGAAGTCTTCGACGGCGGCCGCGGCGTGTTCGTGGGTAACAACCTGGCGCGCGTGGTCGAGATCCTGGAAGCGCGCGTGCCGAAGGACTTCAAAATCCTCGACGGCGACGCGGCCGCGTTCCGCTATGAGCATCGCGCCGCGCACGGCGCGGACTACTACTTCATCGTGAACGATTCCCCCAACGCGCAGCGCCTCGCGGTGCGACTGGCGGGTTCCGGCACGCCCGAAAAATGGGATGCGGATGGGGGCGCGCGCACCGCACTCGCGCTCACGCCGGAGAAACTGAGCCTCCATTTCGCGCCTTGGGAAGCCTACTACGTGGTGCTGGGCGCGGGCGGAGCGCCCGCCGCGCATGAGCCTCGCGGCGTGGCCACCACCATCATGCTGCCCAGCGATGGTTGGCGTTTCCGGCCGCTCGCCGAATCCGTCGAGGTTCCCTACGCGCGCACAGCGATGGACGCCGAAGGTGCGGGCCTCGACGCCGGTTGGCACCGGCGCGAATTCGACGACGGCTCCTGGCGCGATCAGTGGCTCGATTCCGAACGCTTCACCATTACGCGCTGGCGCACACTCGGTCCTTTCACCGCACGCTATCACCAGGGCTTCGCCATGCGGTGCGGCCCGGAACCGGACGGCAAAGTCGATCTTGCCAAGTCCTATACGACGCCGGATGGGCGCACGTTGTGGTGGCGAGAATACCAGCCGTATCCGTCGCCGGATGAATACTACGTCACCGATCTCACCAACGCGTTTCCGAAAAACGCGGTCGGCGATGTGGGGTTCGCCGTCACTTACATTCATTCGCCGGTGGAGCGCGAGGTGGATCTGGATCTGGCCGCCGACACCGCCAAGGTGTGGTTCAACCAGAAGCTGGTCCTGTCGTTTCACGACATGCCCGGCTATCGCGCGAATCGCGCGGCTTTCGCCCGGCGCGAGCGCGTGTTGCTGCGCAAGGGCTGGAACGAACTGCTAGTGAAACTCGAACGGGAAGGGCGTCTGGGCTTCTATCTGCGCTTGCTTAACGTCGATGGCAGCCTGCCGCGCGATCTCGCGGTGAACTCGGAGCCGGTGCTGCCGGCTGTCGAAACCGCGCGCGGCTATCGCTGGTATCGCGCGGGCGTTCCTCCGGCCGCGACCGCCGTCCATGCGCCGCGCGGCGCGACGCTTTACGTGAACGGCGTCGAGACCCAGCCCGCGGGGGGCAATGTAGCGGTGCGCCCCGGCACGCTGGCGCTTAGGTTGCCGGCCGGGGAGGAACTCATCGCGCCCTTGCGCTTCGCGGTGGGAGAGACCCTCTATCATTTGGGGCCGTGGACCCGCACGGGTCTCGCAAACTACTCCGGCAGCGCCAGCTATGAACGTAACTTCACGCTTGCTCCGGCGATGCGGGGTAAACAGATATGGCTCGATCTAGGCGAAGTCGGCGTGGCGGCCGAAGTGTGGGTGAACGGCGTGAAAGCCGGTGAACGCGTCTGGAAGCCGTTCCGCTTCGACGTGACGAAATTGGTGCGTCCGGGTGAGAACCGTCTGCGCATCGTGGTGGCGAATTCCGATGCCAACGCCCGCGCCGTGGCCAACCAGCGTCAACTGCTCGGCGCCATCGACCTCAACGGCCTCCACGGCCCGGTGCGTCTGCTCGCCTACTAGGGGGAACTCTTGTGTACTTGTGCACCATTTGGGATACGTGTGGGGCCGAGGAGGAAATTATGGCTGACGTAACGCGCAGAGGGTTACTTGCCGCGGGATCTGTTTGGGGCATGCGTAATATATCCGGAGCGGAGGGCCAGGTGCCGGCGGGTAAGCCCGCGTTGCTGGGAGGCACGCCCCTGGTCGCGCGGGGGTCTGCTTCCTGGCCGGTGTTCGACGAAAAAGAGGAAAAGGCGCTGGTGGACGTGGTTCGCAGCGGCCACTGGTTTCGCGGTAACGGCGACCAGGTGAAGCGCTTCGAACAGACCTACGCACAGGTGGCGGGGACGAAATTCTGCCTGGCGACTTCCAGCGGAACCGGCGCGTTGCAGACCTCGCTGGCGGTGCTCGGCGCGGGGCCGGGCGACGAAGTGGTTCTCCCGCCCTATACTTTCGTGGCCACCCTGAACGTCATCCTGAACATGCACGCGCTGCCGGTCTTCGTCGATTCCGATCTGGAGACCGCGCAAATCGACGCCCGCAAGATCGACGCGGCGATCACCAGCGACACGGTGGCGATGATCCCGGTGCACCTGGCCGGTAATGTCGCGGACCTGGATGCGATCATGAAGATCTCGAAAGCTCGCCACATCCCCGTGATCGAGGACACCTGCCAGTCTCACCTGGCGCAGTGGCGAGGCAAGAAAGCCGGATCTTACGGAGCCACCGGGTGCTTCAGCTTCCAGGCCTCCAAGAATCTGAACTGCGGCGAGGGCGGCGCCATCATCACCGACGACGAGGACCTCTACGAGAAGTGCTTCGCCTATCACTGGAATGGGTCGGGCCGCAACCAAAAGTATGCCGACACGATGCACGGAACAAAGTTCCTCATGACGGAATTCCAGGCTGCCGTGCTTTCGGCGCAACTTGCGCGACTCGAGCAGCAGACCGAAGCTCGCGAGCGGAATGCGCGCCATCTTACCGGCCTGTTGAAGGAAATCCCGGGCATCCACCCGGCGAGCATGTATCCCGGCTGCACGCGCAACGTGTATCACGGCCTCATTTTCCGATACGAGAAGGAGCGCTTCGCCAATCTTCCCAGGGCCAAGTTCTTGCGCGCACTGGGCGCGGAACGAGTTTCGGCAGGCGCCGGCTACGACGCGTTGAACAGGCGGGGGTACTTGAAGAATGCGCTGAATTCGCGCGGATACCAGCGCATCTACTCCAAGCAGCGGCTCTCGCAATGGGAGGAGCGCAACCAGTGTCCGGCCAACGACAGGCTTTGTCAGGAAGTGGTCTGGCTCTCTCCCACGACCTTCCTCTTCGATCAGGCCCACATGGGGCAGATCGCCGGCGCGATTGCGCGAATTCAGGCGCATGCGGGAGAACTCGCGCGGTTGTGACGCGCGCCCGGGGAAGGGTCAGCCGGGTATGCCCGGCTCGCCATGTTAACATAGTCCTTTCAGCCGGAAATCATGGTCCGTAGCTATCGCGGCGTGGTGCCTCGAGTAGCCGCATCCGCATACATTGATCCCAGCGCCCAGGTGATTGGCGATGTAGTAGTCGGTGAACGCGCCAGCATCTGGTGTAACGTGACGGTGCGCGGCGACGTGAACCGCATCCGCATCGGCGCGGAGACCAATATACAGGACAACGCCTGCCTGCACGGGGAGTTGAACCTGTGGCCGGTCGAGGTGGGGGATCGGGTGAGCGTGGGCCACTCGGCCACGTTGCACGGGTGCATCATCGAAGACGATGTCCTGATCGGCATCGGCGCCATTGTATTGAACGGTGCGCGCGTGGGGAAGGGATCCATCGTGGCGGCCGGCGCGCTGGTGAGCGAGGGAATGGAAATCCCGCCGGACAGCCTGGCCATGGGCGTTCCGGCGAAGGTGCGACGCCCGGTAACGCCCGCCGAGCGCGAGCGATTCCGTCAAACGCCGCCGCGCTACGTGGGCTACCGGGAGCACTACAAGGAAGAAGAGGGCCATTGATTCGAGCCGTCAAAGGAACGCGCGACATTCTTCCGCCTGCCAGCGCTGTGTGGAACCACGTGGAAGAGGTGACCCGCCGCGTGTTCCGCGCCTACAACTATCAGGAAATCCGCACGCCCATCTTTGAGGAGACCGGATTATTCGCCCGCGGTGTGGGCGCGGAAACCGACATCGTCTCGAAAGAGATGTACACGTTCGAGGACCGCGACGGCAGTTCGCTCACGCTGCGTCCCGAAGCCACCGCGTCGGTGATCCGCTCTTACATCGAACATCGCCTGGATCAACTTCCCGGTCTGCAGAAGCTCTACTACATCGGTCCCATGTTCCGCCGCGAGCGTCCGCAGAAGGGGCGCTACCGTCAGTTCTTCCAGATTGGCGCGGAAGCCATCGGCTCGGAATCGCCCGCCGTGGACGCTGAAGTGATCGAAATGATCGTCGAGATACTTGGCGGCGTGGGCCTCGACGGATTCCAGTTGCTCCTCAATTCAGTGGGCTGCCCGGCGTGCCGTCCGCAATACGTGGCCAAGCTGAAAGAAGCGCTCACCGCCGACGCCCCGCGCATGTGCGAGGATTGCCGGCGCAGGGTGGACACGAATCCGCTGCGTGTGCTCGACTGTAAGATTCCCGCGGACCAGCCCATCATCGATGCGCTGCCTTCGATTCTCGACTGTCTCTGCGACACCTGCCGCGAACACTTCACGCGCGTACAAACGTATCTCACCGACCGCGGCATCCCGTTCGAACTGAAACCGCGCCTGGTGCGCGGCCTGGACTACTACACGCGCACGACGTTTGAGATCGTGCACGACTCGCTCGGCGCGCAGAATTCGGTGATGGGCGGAGGCCGCTACGACGGACTGGCCGAATCGCTCGGATCGAAGGTCCACTCGCCGGGCATCGGTTTTTCGATCGGCGAGGATCGCCTGGTGATGAGCGTCGAAGAGGCGCGGCCCGGCGATCACACGCCGCGTCTGGATCTGTTCGTGGCGCCCTTGGGCGAAGCGGCTTTCCGCCACGCGAGCGTGCTGGTGCGCGATCTGCGCCGGCGCGGGCTGGTGGTCGAGACCGGCGTGGACGCCCGCCTGAAACGGGCCATGGAGACGGCCAACAAGCTGAAAGCACGTTGGGTGCTGATCGTCGGCGATAATGAAATTGCCGCCGGAGAGTACTCCTTAAAGAATATGGAAACGGGCGCGCAGGAAACTGTGGGCGCCGCGCAATTGTACGGGAAGCTGAGTCGCGAAACCTAATATGCAGGAAAGCGTTTCTTTGGATTTCTTGGGTGATCTGCGGCGCACGCACACGTGCGGCCAGTTGAGGGCCGCCGACGCGGGCGCGCGCGTGCTGCTGATGGGTTGGGTGCATCGCCGCCGCGATCTGGGTGGCGTCATCTTCATACACTTGCGCGACCGCGAAGGCGTCATGCAGGTGGTCTTCCACGAAGACCTCGACGCCACGGTGCACGGCAAAGCCGAGTGCCTGCGTTCGGAGTACGTAGCCGCCATCGAAGGCCACCTCGAACTGCGTAGCGCCGACACCATCAATGCGACCATTCCCACCGGCGAAGTGGAAGTGATCGCCGAGAAGTTGTGGATTCTCAACGAATCCAACACGCCGCCGTTTCCCATGGAAGACAGCGTGGACGTCTCCGAGGACATGCGCCTGAAGTATCGCTTCGTCGATCTGCGCCGCCCGCGTATGCAGCGCAACATCATGCTGCGCTCTCGCGTGACCTTCGCCGCGCGCCAGTATCTGGACTCGCAAGGCTTCCTCGAAATCGAAACCCCGTTCATGACGCGCTCGACTCCCGAGGGCGCGCGCGACTTTCTGATCCCCAGCCGCGTGCAGCCGGGCACCTGTCTACGCCCTGCCGCAATCCCCGCAGTTGTTCAAGCAACTGCTGATGGTGAGCGGCTTCGACAAGTACTTCCAGATCGTGCGCTGCTTCCGCGACGAGGATCTGCGCGCCGACCGCCAGCCCGAGTTCACGCAAATCGATCTCGAGATGTCGTTCCCGCAACAGGAGCGCATCCTGGAAGTGATCGAGCCGCTGCTCCAATGCATTTGCGCGGTGGCCGGTCACGAAGTTTCCATCCCGTTTCCGCGCATCACCTACGCCCAGGCCATGCGCTCCTACGGTATCGACAAGCCGGATCTGCGCTTGCCGCCGTTCCACCCGGTCGAAGACTTGTTCCCGGAAGGCCTGTTGACGCCCCAGGGCTTGCCGCTGGTGGCGATTCGCATCCCGAAGACCGGCGCTCTCACCCGCAGCCAGCGCGACGAACTGAAAGCTTACGGCGCCGAACGCGGTTTGCGCGTCTACGACGACGTGAAGCGCCTGGACCGCGATTTCGCCGAACCCATGCGTGCCGTGCGCGAACGCGCGGGCGCGGCGGACGACGACCTGCTGCTGCTGGCCGGCTGGGCGGGCGTCCCCGATCCGCATCGTCCCGAAGAAGCCGTCTTCAAGGCTTGCGGGCAACTGCGTTTGTTTGCCGGACAGAAATACAACGACCGTCATCAGCTTCTCGATCCCCAGGATTTCCGCTTTGTTTGGGTGGTGGACTTCCCCATGTTCGAATGGAACGAGGAAGAGAACCGCTGGATGGCCGCGCATCATCCGTTCACTTCGGTTCACGACGAAGACCTCGAAAAGCTGACCGCCGATCCCGCGCGTTGCCGCGCCAAAAGCTACGACGTCGTGCTCAACGGTACGGAGTTGGGTTCCGGCTCCATCCGTATTCATCGCACCGATGTGCAGTCGCAGGTGTTTTCCGCTCTCGGCTTCAGCGAGGAAGAGGCGCAGCGGAGATTCGGGTTTCTGCTCGAGGGGCTCAAGTATGGGGCGCCGCCGCACGGCGGTATCGCGCTCGGCCTGGACCGGTTGGTGATGATCCTGGCGGGCGAAACCTCCATCCGCGACGTCATCGCCTTCCCCAAGACCGCGCGCGGGACCGATCTGATGTGCGGGGCTCCCGCGGAAGTGCCGGAGCGGCAGTTGCGCGAATTAGGCATCAAATTCACCGGCAACAAGTCCTGACGAAACGCGGTTTGCCGAACGGGCTCGCGTAGCGCGGCGGAAATACCGCCCGGTATCGGAACTACCCGTAAAATGGGGACTGGAACGAATTTCGCGTTTTTTGCGAAATTTCGTGCCTGTACCCGATTTTGCCACCGGAAATCTTACTGGTCAGGATTTGCGCCGCACTCCACTCGCGCCAAAGCAGGTCACACACCCAAGTCGCTGTACACTGGTGTTTCGGAGACGCATTGCATACGCACCATCAGCCGCGATCGACCGGCAGAATCCTGAAGTGGTCGCTGGCCGTCACCGTCGCGTTCGTCGTCGTCGAGTTCGCGGCCGGCTTGGAGGCGCACAGCCTGGCCCTGTTGTCCGACGCCGGCCACAATCTGACGGACGCGCTGGCGCTGCTGCTGGCCTGGTTCGCCTTCCACTTCCAGATGAAGCCGCCCGACGAGGTGAAGACCTACGGCTATCATCGCGCGGGCGTGCTGGCGGCTTTCGTGAATGCTCTGGCGCTGTTGCTCCTATCCGGCTTCATCTTCTATGAGAGCTACCATCGCCTGATTTACCCGCAAACGGTAAATGAAACCACCATGATCGTGGTGGCCGGCTTGGGCTTGCTGGTGAACAGCGCCATCATGCTGGGCCTCAAGCGCGACAGCGCGCACGATATCAATATTCGCGCGGCCTTCATCCACATGCTGGGCGACGCGCTGGGTTCTATCGCCATCGTGGCCGGCTCCATCGGCATCCATTACACGGGTTGGCAGCGCATCGATCCGATTCTCTCGATACTGATCGCCGTGCTCATTATTTGGACAGCCTGGGGCATCACCAAGGAGTCTCTCAACATTCTGCTCGAAGGCTTGCCGAAAGGGCTGAAGCTGAAGCACGTGATGGACGCCATGTGTGGGGTGGACGGTGTGCTCGGCGTTCACGACGTGCACATATGGAGCTTGGGGTCGAGCGTCCACGCCTTGAGTTGCCACGTGCTCATCGGCGACCTGCCGCCGTCGGAAAGTGAAAGCATCCTGCGGCGGCTGAACGCCACGCTCGAAAAGCGTTTCGGCATTCACCACACCACGGTGCAGTTCGAGCACGCCAACTGCGCCGCGGGTGTGAACGGCTGCTTCATTCCCACCGAACCGCCTTCGTAGCTCCGCAGGGCGGCCACTTACCAGCGGTTCAAGCCGTCGGTCAACTCGATGTAGGTGCCCCAGGGATCGGTCAGGAACGCCAGGCCCAAATCCAGCGACTCGACTCTCTGGTACGGCACGTCGAACCTGACGCCCGCGGCTTCCAGCTTCTTGCAGAACGCTTCGAGGTTCTTCACTTCGAAACCGATGTGATCCAGTGTGCGGCCTTTGGTGGGCGCCGAGCCGGCCTTGAAATCGGTGAACGTGAGATTCACGCCCGGAATTTCCACGGCTTCGAATTTATTTCGCATGCCTGGCTTACCGCCAAACGTCTGGGCGTACCATTTCTGCATCGCCACAGTGTCGGCTTGGCAGAAGTGGATGTGGTGCATGGCCGCGTTGGCCTTCAGCGCGGGGTTGCGCATCAATTCCACCTTCACGCCGCCGGGCCCATAGATGAACACGCCCGCCGCGCCCGCCTTGGGTTCCGGCATATCGAAGCCCGCGGCCTTCAGGCGCTTCAGCGTCGCGTCCACGTCGCGCACTTCGACGCCGAAGTGGTTCACTACCGAGCCTTCCGAGGCGCCCTCGGCATCGGCTTTGTGCAGCAGCAGGAGGCCATCCTTGAACCGGTAGACCTGGAGCTGTCCGTGCGCCACCGGGATGGTTTCGAACAGCGTGTTCCAGAACTTTTCGTGTGTGGCGATATCCTGCGTGCGGATGTGAATGTGGCCCATCGAGACTCCGGCCGCGTTCGGCGGCGCCAGTTGCGCGAGAGCCGCGCCGGCAAGGCACAGGAGTGTCATGATCGCAATCGTGATCTTCATAGCTATCAGGATAGGCTATTTTTTCGGCGCCGGGATCGCGTCGCCCAGATTCATGGAGCCGCCGCCTTCGCTCACGTAGTTGCGGTTCCAGGCGGGGATCTCCACCACCACGTCCCCAGTCACCACGCATTGGCAGCCCAGGCGCGAACGCAGCGTGAGATCCGCCGCCAGGTCCAGACGGTCCGCTTCGTCGTCGTCCAGGGGTGAGAGATTCGTGTCGCCTTCCTTCACCACCACGTGGCATGTCGTGCAGGCGCAGTTGCCTCCGCAGGCGTGCTCCAGATGGATGCCATGGTTCAGCGCGATGTCAAGAAGCGACAAACGCTTGCCGTGCTCGCTGTAAGGCATTTTCTCCGCATCCACTTCCACAGTGATGTTAGCGGGCAGAAAAGTGACTCGGGGCACGATGCCCATTATAGCTCAATATAAGACCAAAAACGTCCTAAATTCACCGGCCGGTTACAAATGCGGCGTGCAGTTCGATACACTCGCTGGGGGGCGAGAGATGACCATCACCAGGCGGCAGTTCGGCGCGGGAGCCGGCGGCGCGGCCCTGCAGGGAGCACCGCGCGCGGCGCGGGGCGCGACGCCCAACATCGTTTTCATCCTGGCGGACGATCTCGGTTGCGGAGATCTTGGTTGCTACAACGACTCCGCCAAGATCAACACGTCGAACATTGACCGTTTGGCGCGTGAGGGAGTTCGCTTCACCGACGCCCACTCAGGCTCGGCCGTCTGTTCGCCGACCCGTTACGGTTTGCTCACCGGCCGTTACGCGTGGCGCACGCGCTTGAATCGCCACGTTCTAAGGCCGTATGATCCTCCGTTGATCGAGAGCGGGCGTCTAACCTTACCGGAGATGCTGCGGCGGCAGGGCTACTTCACGGCCTGCATCGGAAAATGGCACCTGGGGTGGGATTGGCCGAGGATGGAGGACCGCATAGAATTCCGGTTCGCGATTGACGGGGGGCCCACGACCTGCGGGTTCGACTATTACTTCGGCGTGGACGTTCCGAACTACCCGCCGTACTGCTTCATCGAAAACTATCGCATGCTGGGCGAGCCGACGGCGCGGAAGACGACTCGGGACCTCGATGGGGTGCCGGGCGCGATGCTGCCGGGTTGGAAGTTCGAGGACGTGCTCGCGAAGATCACCGGGAAGGCGGTTGAGTACATCGGCCTTCGCGCGCAATCCAAGCAACCCTTCTTCCTGTATTTCCCGCTCACTACTCCTCACGAACCGATCCGGCCTTCGGAGCGCTTTCGGGGTAAGAGCGGAATCAACGCTTGGGCGGACCTGATGCTGGAGACGGACTGGGCCGTTGGAGAGGTGCTTGCGGCTCTGGACCGGCACAGGCTCTCCGAGAACACACTGGTCATTTTCGCTGGCGACAACGGCCATTCGGGTTATATAGGTCTGAAGGAGTTGCTGGCGGCCGGGCACAAACCGAGCGGCGTTTTCCGCGGCTACAAAGCGGACATTTACGAAGGCGGGCATCGCGTGCCCTTTATCGCCCGCTGGCCGGGCAAGATCCGGCCCGGCACCAGTAGTCCGGAATTGATTTGCCTGAACGACACCATGCGGACGTGCGCCTCGATCGTCGGCGCGGCGCTGCCCAACAATGCCGCCGAGGATAGCGGGGACATCCTGCCCGACTTGCTAGGGCGCGCCGCGAGCCGGCGCATTCAACGTGCCGTTGTCCATCATTCGGGCAACGGCCTGTTTGCCATCCGGCGGGGTCCATGGAAGCTGATTCCGGAGCAAGCCTCGCTTGATAAACCCGGATTAAATCGTCCCGGCGAACTCTACAACCTGGCCGAAGACATTTCGGAAGAGCGGAATGTGATTCGTGAGCACCCGGCGTTGGTGCGCGAGTTGACCGCCCTGTTGGAGACCTACCGGCGAGAGGGCCGCAGCACACCGCCGTAGTTCAACTGCGGCGCCCCGGGAGAAAAGGAGACGCGAGATCACATGAGAAGGCGTGAATTTCTGGCGGCGAGTGCACTGTCCGCCCAGACCGCATCACCCGGCGGTTCTACCCATCGAGCGGCCGGAGGCGCTCCCACCGCGAGCGACCACAAGCGGCGGCTGGAGAACATCGCCGAATGCCACCGCTCGATTCGCGGCTGCTTGCGAAAACATCTCATCACGGACTATCTGCCCTTCCATGTGGTTTACAACCTGGGCGAATATCCCGCGCGCAAGCCCTGGAATCCGGATGCCTGGGACGAGCAGCATCTGGATGAACTCTCGGCTGCGGGACTGCAGTTGGTGCAGTTGCACGAAGAGTGGAACGATTCGCAGCGGTTGTTCGGCGCCGACAAGTTCACGCCGGTCAATCGTCCTGGATTCGATCGCTTCGTGAAGATGGTGCACCGGCGGGGCATGAAGCTTATGGTCTACGCTTCGACGGGTTTCTTCGAACGCCGCGATCCGGACTTCCGCCCCGAGTGGGCGCGCGCGCCGGACCTGGTGGAGATTTACTTCCGCTACGCTCTATGTTCACCGGCCAGCCCCGGTTGGCGCGCCTACCTGCTGCCGCGGTTGACCCGCATTATGGACGAGTTCGGCGTGGACGGGCTCTACGACGATTGCGGCTACCGTCCCCTGTACGGCCGGCGCGTCACGCGCTCCGAAGACGAGATCGCGGCGTTCCAGGAAACGCCCGCGCACGACGGCGCCATGGAGGATCTGCTGGGGCTGGTTTACGCCGAGGTCAAACGCCGCCGTGGCATCTTCAAGGTTCACACCGGCGGCAACAACGCGCCGCAGACGAACCATCGAGTGTACGACTACCTCTGGGTGGGCGAGGGCATCCGGCAGGTGGACGCCATGCGCGAGATCGTCAAGAATCACACGCCCTACGTCGCGCCTTGCCTGGACATGAGCCGGGCCCGCATCGACCGCGAAGACGACCTGTACCTTCACAGCATCCCCTATATGCAATTTCCACTGCTGCTCGCCGGCCGGCCATTTACCGGCGAGCGCGCCAGCGTGCCGGGTCTCCAGTACCAACCGGAGGAAACGGACTTCTGGACGCGGCATCTCCGCAACATAGGCCGTTACTACAAGGAGCATCCCGAAGGCCCTTACAGCTACGGCTGGTGGGACAGTTGCCCCGGACGGCCCGAAGCGCGGCCCACCTATTTCAAATGGTTGAAGCGCTACCGGCCGATGGTTGCCGAAGGTACCTGGGCGTACCTCGAGATTGGCGATAGCGATCTGTTTGCCGAACCACTCCCCGAACAAGTCGTGGCCAGTGCATTTGCCAACTCGGATCTCTATCTGGTGTTGGCGAACTACTCCCACCGCGCCGTGACCGTCCGCACGCGAGAGGAGTTTCGCGGTGGAGAGACGCCCGGGGCGGCTCCGGGCACGTCCTGGCCCCTCGAAGCCCGCAGTCTGTTGATTCTCACGCGGGATCGCGCATGATGGTCTGAACCGCGCCGCTCGTGCCGCGAAAAGGGGACAGACGCATTTTCCGCCCACGAGCATCCTCGAAAATGGACCGGAGCCGCCCGGCGGAAAATGCGTCTGTCCCCTTTTCGCGGTTGTGCCGGCGTCAGCCGGTTTATAATTCTTAGGTCCGGTTTTAAGGAGGTTCTCATGATACAGATCGATACACGCATGACGCGGCGCGGCTTTGGAATGGCGTCGCTGGCAAATCTGGCCGCCCTCACGCAGTTTGCATCCGCCGCTTCCGGAGACGCTGGCCCGTGGTCCGGCCCGGCGGTGGTGCGGACTGTGTTTCTCATCAGCCAGAAACCGAGTTGGCCGCGTCCCGATGTGGACGCCAACGAGGAGATGGCCGGCATCCGTGCCCAGCTCGACGAATTGTCGCGGCGGCATCCGGGCAAGCTCCGCTACATTGGCGGCGATTTGCTGCGCGAAGGCACGGACATCTCGGCGTGGATCGAAGGCGCCAAGGATGCCGACGTGGTGCTGGCCTTCAATCTCAGCAGCGGGCTCGGCGCCATTCTTCAAAAAGTGGTGAGCGCAGGCAGGCCCACGCTCTTGTTCTCGCGGCCTTATGCGGGGCATTCCTGGACGACGTTCTCCGACTTCGCCAAGCAGGGGATCAAGGCCGACGTCATCGCCAGCAGCGATTTCGGCGAATTGGATGCGTATGTGCCGCTGTTCGGCACCATACACTACATGCGCAACAGCAAGGTGATGCTGGTTTCGCCTCCCACGAGAAGCCGGCGCGGCGATGAGTACACGGCGCAGTTCGGCACGTCGTTCGCGTATCCGAGCTATGCGGATCTCAAAGCCGCGTTTGAAAGTGCGGACGCCGCCAAGGCGCGCAAAGAGGCGGCAGCTTTTACTAGAGCGGCCCTCCGCGTGGTGGAGCCTTCCGAAAACGAGATCGCCGATTCGATGCGCCTGTATCTGGGCATGGCGGAGTTCATGCGCCGGGAGAAAGCCAACGCCATCGCCATCGATTGCCTGGGTGGTTTCGCGCGCGGAGAGCTGCCCGCCTATCCGTGCGTGGCCTTCTCGAAGCTGAACGACACGGGCCTCTACGGCGTTTGCGAGTGCGACCTCCCCTCGACCATGACGCAACTGTTGGTGACATCGTTCTCCAACATGCCGGGTTTCGTGACCGATCCCGTATTCGACACCAGCCGCAACGAGGTGATCCACGCGCATTGCGTCGCGGCCACCAAACTCGCGGGCATCCATGGCGCGGCGTCGCCCTACCTGGTGCGCTCGCATTTGGAGGACAACAAGGGCGTCTCGATGCAGGTGCTGGCGCCGGAGAGCGGCACAGTCACCGTGGCGCGCTTCGCCAAGGCGGACAAGTTCCTGATCTCGACCGCGGAGGTGATCGGCAACGCCGACGGCCCGCGGGGATGCCGCACCAAGATCCGCACCAAGGTGAGCGACGCCCGCAAGTTCCTGCGCGCTTACTCCGCGGGTCTGCACCGTGTGCTGTTTTACGGCGACCACACCGAAAACATCGATCGCTTGAGCCGCCTCACCGGCTTCCAGATGGTCCGCGAGATTTGAGCGGCGCTGGTCGATTCGCGCCGCCGCCGTGGCGTGCGCTTCTCGCTTCGCACCTCCTCTGCCTGTTCACGCGCGGTGCCCGGCGCGGGGCGTAAGCGCGCGGGTTGTTATACTTTTCTTAGTGTTCCTTCTCATCGAAAAACGCATTCAGGAGGTTGTGTCCGCGCACTTGCTCGAGCGTTATGGACTCGACACGCAGGCCACCGTGGAACAACCCAAACAGTCCAGCTTCGGCGAGATGGCGCTGCCGGTGGCCTTCCAACTGGCGCGAGAGTTGAAGAAGCCGCCCAAGAGTATTGCGCTCGACCTGGTCTCCGGACTCAGGGGCACGCCGGGCGTGGCGGGCCTGGAAGTGGCCGGAAACGGCTACATCAACGTTCGCATTGACCGGGGTTATTACGCCGTGGGTCTGCTGGACGAATCGTTTCGCTCTCCGGCCAATCGCGCGGACAAGATCATCGTCGAGCACACCAACATCAATCCGAACAAGGCGGCGCACATCGGGCACTTGCGCAACGCGGTGCTGGGCGACACCTTCGTGCGCATGCTGCGCTGGAGAGGCCTGGCCGTCGAAGTGCAAAACTATATCGACAACACGGGCGTCCAGGTGGCCGACGTAGTGGTGGGTTTTCACTATCTGGAACACCGCACCGTCAGTGAGGTCCACGCTCTGATCGAGGACCCGTCGGTCCGTTTCGATTATCTCTGCTGGGATCTTTACGCGCGCGTGTCGGCCTACTACGACACGCACCCGGAGGCGCGCGAGTGGCGCCAGGAAACGCTGCACGCCATTGAAGCTGGCGTTGGCGCGCAGGCCGAATTGGGACACGTGATCGCCGACGCCGTGGTCCAGGCGCATCTGGCCACCATGTGGCGGCTGGGCATCGTTTACGACCTGCTGCCGCGCGAAAGCGAGATCCTGCACCTTAAGTTTTGGGCCACCGCTTTCGAGCTTCTCAAGCAGCGCCAGGCGATTTACTTCGAGACCGAAGGCAAGAACAACGGTTGTTGGGTGATGCCGGGCAGCGCCTTCAAGGAAGATTCGGACAACGATTCGAGCAAGGTGATCGTACGATCCAACGGCACCGTCACCTACGTGGGCAAGGACATCGCCTATCAGCTTTGGAAGTTCGGGTTGCTCGGCCAGGATTTTCACTATCGCCGCTGGAGCCAGTATCCGGACGGACGCTGGGTGTGGGTTTCGACCACCGAGCGAAGCCCGGAGGGGGCGCCTTCGTTCGGCGCCGGCACGCGCGTCTATAACGTCATCGATTCGCGCCAGAGCTATCTGCAGGACGTGGTGGCCGCCGGTTTGCGCGCGCTCGGTTTCGACGAACAGGCCGACCGCTCCGTGCACTTCTCTTACGAGATGGTGGCTCTGTCGCTGCGCTGCGCCGCCGAGTTGGGGATACGCATTCCGGAAGAAGACCGTCAGCGCCCGTACATCGAAGTCTCCGGGCGCAAGGGCCTGGGCGTCAAAGCCGACGACTTGATCGACAAGTTGATCGAAGAAGCGTTGCGCGAAGTGGATTCGCGCCATCCGGAAGCCGGCCTGGAAGAGCGCCGGCGAGTGGCCACGCAGATTGCCGTGGGCGCCCTGCGCTATTTCCTGCTCAAGTACACGCGCAATGCCGTCATCGCTTTCGACTTTCAAGAAGCGCTCAGTTTCGAGGGTGAAACCGGGCCTTACGTGCAGTATGCCGCCGTGCGCGCCAGGAACATTCTGCGCAAATTGGCCGACCGCGGCGAGACGCTGCCGGATTTCCGGGCGGAACTCAACCAGGAAGCTTTCGCGCGCCAACTCACCGAGGAGAATTGCTGGCAGTTGCTGCTCTCGGCTTCCAAAGCCGACTCGGCCATCGAACGCGCCGTGGCTTCCGGCGAGCCCGCGCATGTGGCCAGGTATGCGTTTCAGTTGGCGCAGGCCTTCAACGCTTTCTATCACGAGTATCCCGTACTGCAGGAGGAGAACCGCGAGAAGCGTATCTTCCTTCTGTGGATGACAGACTATTTCCGCAAACAGTTGGAGGGCACCCTCGGCATCCTGGGGATTGACGTGCCGGACTACATGTAGTTTCGGTAGTTTCGGGGACAGGCTACGTGAGTCCGAAACTCGTGCGAGGTTTCGGACTCACGTAGCCTGTCCCCGAAACTTGGACTGAAACTCAAATGGGCCGCGAGCGGCCACAGAGGGTATCCATGATCTCGAAGAACTCCTTCGGCGCCCGCGCCACGCTGGACGTGCGCGGCGCCCGCTACGACTATTTCAGTTTGCGCGCTCTTGAAGATGCTGGTATCGGCAACCTCGCGCGCCTTCCCTACTCGATACGCGTCCTGCTGGAGAACCTGTTGCGCCACGAAGACGGCCGCTCGGTGAACTCCGCCGACATCGAATTCGTGGCCCGCTGGGACGGTCTGCCGGTGGAGAAGGAAATCAACTTCATGCCGGCGCGCGTGCTGCTGCAGGACTTCACCGGCGTGCCGGCCGTGGTGGACCTGGCCGCCATGCGCGACGCCCTCCAGACGATGGGCGCCGATCCCGGCCGCGCCAACCCGCTGCTGCCGGCCGATCTGGTGATCGACCACTCGGTGCAGGTGGACCAGTTCGGCACGCCCGGCGCCTTCCAGGCCAACGCGCTCATCGAATTCCAGCGCAACCGCGAGCGCTACACGTTCCTGCGCTGGGGCCAGTCGGCGTTCCGCAACTTCCGCGTGGTGCCGCCCGACACCGGCATCGTGCACCAGGTGAACCTGGAGTACCTGGCGCCGGTGGTGTTTTCGTCGCAGAGAACGGCGCGGGCGATGGCGTATCCCGACACGGTGGTGGGCACGGATTCGCACACCACCATGATCAACGGCCTGGGCGTGGTGGGCTGGGGCGTGGGCGGCATCGAGGCCGAGGCCTGCATGCTGGGCCAGCCGATTTCGATGCTGCTGCCGCCGGTGGTGGGCTTCAAGCTCTCCGGCAAGCTCCCGCGAAGGCGCCACCGCCACCGACCTGGTGCTCACCGTGGCCCAGATGCTGCGCCAGAAGGGCGTGGTGGGCAAGTTCGTCGAATACTACGGCCCCGGACTCGACGCGCTGAGCCTGGCCGACCGCGCCACCATCGCCAACATGGCGCCCCGAGTACGGCGCCACCATCGGCTTCTTCCCGGTGGACGCGCGCCACACTCGATTACCTGCGCATCACCAACCGCGCCGGCGGAGTTGATCGCGCTGGTGGAGGCCTACACGAAAGAGCAGGGACTGTTCCGCACCGCCGGCACGCCCGATCCGGTGTTTTCCGAAACCATGCGAACTGGATCTGGGCACCGTGATGCCGTCGCTGGCCGGCCCCAAGCGCCCGCAGGACCGCATTGAACTTGCCGGACGTCAAGAAGAACTTCCTGGCGACGCTCGGCGGCCGCCGCGCGAAACCGGCATCTCCATCGACGGCGCTCCCGCGTCTCTGCGGGACGGCGCGGTGGTGATCGCCGCCATCACCAGTTGCACCAACACCTCGAATCCATCGGTGATGCTGGCCGCGGGACTGCTGGCGAAGAAAGCCGTCGAGCGCGGCCTGCGCGCGAAGCCGTGGGTGAAGACCACTCTGGCGCCCGGCTCGAAGGTGGTCTGCGATTATCTGCGAAGCCGCAGGCCTGATGAGCGCCCTGGAAGCGCTGAAGTTCCACCTGGTGGGCTACGGCTGCACCACCTGCATCGGAAACAGCGGGCCGCTGCCCGAACCGGTGGCCGAGGCCGTGCGGAACGAAAAGCTGGTGGTAGCTGCCGTGCTCAGCGGCAATCGCAACTTCGAAGGCCGCATGAACTCGCTGGTGAAGGCCAACTACCTGGCCTCGCCGCCGCTGGTGGTGGCTTACGCCATCGCCGGACGCATGGACATCGATCTGGCCACCGAACCGCTCGGCAGCGATCCCGCGGGCGCGCCCGTCTATCTGCGCGACATCTGGCCCACCAACGAGGAGATCCAGAAAGCCGCTGATGCGGCTCCGTGCGCGCCGAGCAATGTTCGAAAAGCAGTACGCGGCGGTGTTCGAGGGCGACGCGACCTGGAACTCGATTGCCGTTCCCCACGGGCGAACTCTACCCGTGGGACGAACCTCCACCTACATCAAGAAGCCGCCGTATTTCGACCATATGGTGGACCCGGCCACCAGCGTGACGGACCTGCACGGCCTGCGCGTGCTGGCCATGCTGGGCGATTCGGTCACCACCGATCACATTTCGCCCGCCGGCTCGATTCCCACCGACAGCCCCGCCGGCCGCTACCTGATCGCCCACGGCGTGGCAGCCCCGCGATTTCAATTCCTACGGCTCGCGGCGCGGCAATCACGAGGTGATGGTGCGCGGCACGCTGGCCAACATTCGCCTGCGCAATCAACTGGCGCCCGGCACCGAAGGCGGCTGGACCGTGCATCTTCCGGACGGCGAACAGATGTCCATCTACGACGCCGCCATGCGTTATCAGGGCGACGGCGTGGGGTTGGTGATTCTGGCCGGCAAGGAGTACGGCTCCGGCTCGTCGCGCGATTGGGCCGCCAAGGGCGTCCGCCTGCTGGGCGTCGACGCGGTCATCGCCGAGAGCTTCGAGCGCATACACCGCTCGAACCTGGTCGGCATGGGCGTCCTGCCGCTTCAATTTCGCGCCGGAGAGAATCGCCAGACGCTGGGGCTTACCGGCGCGGAAATCTTCCACGTGTTAGGCGTGGCGGAAGCGGTGGCCGGCTCACGGCAAGCGATGGTGCGCGCGGTGGATGCCCAGCGGCGGCGCGAAAGAGTTCGAGGTGGTGGTACGCGTGGATACTCCGGTGGAAGCCGAATACTTCCGCTATGGTGGGATTCTGCCGTTCGTCCTAAAGCAGTTAGCTGGCTGAGGGCCCTTCCTGGGGCTCTTCTTCCGGTTCCAGGACGCAGACGAATTCGGCCACCGCTTGATAGGGGCCGCCTTCGTCCATCTGCCAGGGCTCGAGGTCCCAGGCTTCGAACTCGGGATTCAGCGGTTCGAGCCGGATCTTTTCGTGTTCCCAACTGTCGCCCGTCGAGCGTTTGGCGCTGCGGTAGCGCTTGATGGTGAACTCGCCACCCGTGGTGGAGGTGCCGCGGTTCTGGATGAGCAGCAGCTTGCCCTGCCGGGTGCCGGCCACGTGCGCGCGAAACACGCACAGGCTGCCGTCCGGGATGGTTGGTTCCATGGAGCGGCCCGAGATGTGGGCCACGAACATGTCCTCGCTGAGGCGCAGACTCGAGGGAGCTTCCACCCAGCCCTCCGGCTCCACCTCCATGTCCTCCTGGAACCTGCCGGCGGCCGCGCGCAGCGTGTAGCGCGGCAGGTGCGTGACGTAGGGAACCACTTTGGCCGCCTGCACGTGCCGGGCGAAGAGCTTGTCGAGGTCGCGCGAAAAATCGCGCACCATGACGCTCTGCCGGTCCGTCATGCGCAGCACGTTTGAGAGCGTGTCTTCCAGGAAGCGCAGGAAGACCTCGCCGCCCATTTCCTCGAGCTTCTGCTCGAAGTCCTCTTCGATCAACGTGAGCACTTCGGCGTCTTCCGGTTCGGCCAACTGCTCCAGGTCCGGGCGCAGGCGCATGTAGAGCTTGTCGCGGGCCGGATCCAAGAGGAGAATGCCGACGTTGGTGAGCGGACGCGAAGGCAGGGCGGCTTGCAGGATCGCGTAGACCCCGCGATGCGTCGTGACGACAGACGGCCACGTCATAGCTACGGGTAGTGCCCTTCCTTCCTCATCGGCCGCCAGGGGCGTCCGCTCAGGGATTATCGGGAAAATACCCCTTGCGGGCGCGTATCTTCACGTTCGGGAGGTTCACCTCCACGCGAATGTTGCGGAAAGTCTTTGGAACGTCCGAATCATCGGGAATATACCGCAAAATATACTGCGTTGTCACCTCGCCCGCCACGTCGGCGATGGCGTGGAACATGCCGTTCGCAATGGCGGCGGCGTAACCGCCGGTACCTACCTTCAAAGCGTAGTTGCCCTCGTCGGACGGCGTGGAGAGGTAGCCGGACACGTCCTTATACACCCCTTCGAGAGGATACATCACACGGCCGCCGGTCTCGCCGGTGAGCCGCGTCAGGATCGCCTCGCCTTCGGCGCTGAATCCGAAAGCCTTGGTGCTGACCCCGAAGATGGTGATCATCTTGCGTTGCGCGATTTCCAGCACTTCGCCCAGGGTCTTAGTGCTCGCATTGTCGTGCCCGTCGCCGATGACCACCAGCACGCGGCGCGGCTCCAGCGGTTCGCCCTTCACCTGCAGCCGGCGCGTGCAGGCCAGGTAGATGGCGTCGTAGAGCGCGGCGCCTCCGCCCGGCTTCATTTTGCGGATCTTATCGATGATTTTCTCAGAATCCCAGGTGGTGTCCATCAGCAACTCGGCCTCGTTGCTGTAGCTGACCAGGTACCCGTTGTAGCGCTTGTCGCCTGGCAGCAGTTGCGTCACCAGGTCGATGGCGGCGTCCTGATAGGTTTTCCAGTGCAGACGGTTGGCGTTGCTCATGTCGATGAGGAAGCCCACCACCACCGGCTGGTTCTGTTCGTGACTGAAGTAGCGAATGGTCTGCGGTTTGCCCTCGTCGAACAGCTTGAAATCCTTCTTCTCGAGGTTGGATACGAAGCGGTCCTGCATGTCGGTCACCGAGACGGGCACGATCACTTCGTTGATATTGACCCGGATCGGTGCCGGCTGCGCGGCGCTCTGCGCGGCCTGAGCGTAAACAGCCACGGAAATCGCCAAGCCGAGCGCAATCTTACCAAGCATCGAGACTCTCCCAACCTCAATTATAGGTCACTCACCTTTGGACGCGGCCCGAACCGCCTCCTTTGAGTAGCGCGTTCACTTCGTCCAGGGTGAAGCGGTTGAAATCGCCCGGGATGGAGTGCTTCAGACAGGACGCCGCCACGGCGAACTCCAGCGCCTTCTGGTGATCTTCCCACTCGAGCAAGCCGTAAATGAGTCCGCCGGCGAAGGAATCGCCCCCGCCCACGCGGTCCACGATGTGGGTGATTTCGTAGTGGCGGCTCACCAGGAACGCCGCGCGGTCGTTCAAACACGCCGACCAGCCGTTGTGCGAGGCGCTTTTAGACTCGCGCAGGGTTACCGCCAGCAGCTTCAGGTTCGGATACGCGGCCAGCACCTTGTCGGTCAACTTCCGGTACTGCTCGGAGGCGAGCTTACCCGAATGCACATCGACGTCCACCTGGATGCCCAGCGACTTCTGGCAGTCCTCTTCGTTGGCGATCCCGATGTCCACGTGCTGGAACAGCTCCGTCATGACTTCTTTGGCCGTCTTGCCGTACTTCCACAGGTTCTTGCGGAAGTTCAGGTCGCAAGATACCGTCAGCCCCGCCTCACGCGCGGCTTTCGCCGCCTCGAGCGCCAGATCCGCCGCGCCCTGGCTGATGGCCGGCGTGATGCCGGTCACGTGGAACCACCCCGCGCCCTCGAAGGTCCTGGTCCAATCGATGTCTCCGGGTCGGGCCAGAGCGATCGCGCTGTAGTCGCGGTCGTACACAACCTTGGACGGCCTCTGGTTGGCCCCGGGTTCCACGAAGTAGATGCCCATGCGGCCCTGGCCGCGGACCACGTAGGAATCGTCCACCCGGAACCGCCGTAACTCGCCGAGAAAGGCGTCGGCGATGGGGTTGGAAGGCAGCACCGTCACGTACCGCGCCGGGATGCCAAAGCCGCCCAGGGTCACCGCAACGTTGGCTTCGCCGCCGCCGAAGGTGGCGACAAATTGCGGCGACTGCAGAAACCTCTCGAATCCCGGCGGCGCCAGGCGGAGCATGATCTCACCGAAAGTAACGACAGGCTTGGTCATATGGGTTCAGTTGCGATTCTACCAAAGCAGGGCGCACCGCTCCGGGTACAATGGGTGTTTGCGTAATTCCGAAGCGCCATTCTCCACCGGCATGATCAAGGCGATTTTTTTCGACCTCGGGGGCACCATCATCCCCTTCGATTTTCAACGCGGCTTCACGGCCATGGCCGAGCACTCGCCGCATTCGCCTCGAGGAAATCATGAGACGCGTGCGCTCCTCGGACCTGTTCACGCGCTTCGAGAAGGGCGAGATCGAGCCGCACCGCTTCGTCGAACAGTTCTGCCGGCAGTTCGATTGCCACCTTGACTACGAAGACTTCTGCCAACTCTGGGGTATCATCTTTCTTCCCGAGACGCTCATCGAGGAATCGCTCCTGATGGGACTGAAGAGCCGCTACCGGCTATTCTCACTCTCCAATACCAACGCCATTCACTTTCCGCTGGTGATGCGCGAGTACCCCATTCTCGAGCATCTTCACGGTCATGTCCTCTCCTACGAAGTCGGAGCCCTGAAGCCCGCGCCTGAAATCTACCGGGCCGCCCTGGCTCGCGCGGAATGCCGCCCTCAGGAGTGCCTGTTCATCGATGACATCGCCAGGAACATCGAAGGCGCCCAGCGGGAAGGGATCGACGGTATCGTGTTCAAGAATGCCGGGCAGCTAAACCGGGATCTCGCCGCGCACGGGATTCTCTGACCGCCCGCGGCCGTTACAGCAGGGCCGCGTCCAACGGAACCACCGCGGCGGACGGCTGGTGGATTTCGCCCGCGCTCGCGGCGCCTGTGAGATAGGCGATTAACTCGTCGCGCGAGCCGTCGAAGAACGCGTCAACCATTTCCTGGAGGGCCAGCCGCCGAAGTTCGTCGCGTTGCGTCAGCGGCAGGTAGACGAACGAGCGGCCTTCCTTGCGCCGGTCGACGGCACCCTTCTTTACCAACCGGTCGAGCACCGTCATGACCGTCGTGTAGGCCAGGTGGCGCCGCTCGGTGAGGACTTCGCGCACGTCCTTCACGTTCGCCGCTCCCAGCGACCACAGCGCCTTCAGGCACTCCAATTCCAAAGGAGGAGGGATGTCGCGCCGCGCGCCGCGCTTGGGCATGTCAGTGATTCCTTCGCGAGTTGATGGAGAGCTGTAGTTGTTCGACGGTGCGCGGGGCGCTCTTGGCCGGAGCCGCCGATGCTCTTGTAGGCGCGTCGTCGGGGGTGGGGGCGCCCTCCAGATACTTCGCCTTCTTCAGTACCGGCCGGTCCAGCGGGTTGTTGTGCGAGGTCCAGAATCCGTCGATCTGACGGTCCTGCTCGATCAGTCCACGCAGGCATTCCATCTTGGAATCCAGATTGTCCAGATGGTGCAACAGTAGAGCCTCGGCAAACAGCGGCACCTTGGGCGAACCGTACTCCAGTTCGCCGTGGTGGCTGAGGACCATGTGCTCCACCAGGGTGCGCAGCCGCGGCGGGAAATCCGGCAGCGTGCTTATCTTCTCGCCAATCATCTTCAGGCCGATCACGATGTGGCCGAGCAACTGGCCGTCGTTCGAATAACCGAAGCTGCGCTCGTAGTTCAGCTCCTGAATCTTTCCCACGTCGTGCAAAATGGCGCCGGTGAGCAGCAGGTCCAGGTCCACGCCGGCGTACTGCGGCGCGATGGCGCGGCACAGTTGGCACAACGACAGTACATGCTCGATCAGCCCGCCCAACCAGGCGTGATGCACCAGTTTGGCGGCGGGTGCCGTACGATAGCGCCGCGCGATTTGCTCGTCGGCGAACAGGGCTTCCAGCAGCGCCTTCAGATGGGGATTCGCTATCTCGCGCACAATGCCCATCAACTCGGCGAACATCTCCTCGGGATTGCGCTGGGAGGCGGGGAAGAAATCGCTCTTGTCGACTGCGTCTTCCGACTGCCGCTGCAGTTTGTGCACGGTGAATTGCGGCCGGTTCTGGTAGACCTGCAGCACGCCCTTGACGTGGACGAAATCGTCGCGCTCGAACGTGTCGATTACCTCGGCGACGTTGTCCCACATCTTGGCGTCGAGGTCGCCGGTCTTGTCGCCCAGCGAGAGCGACAGGTAGGGTTCGCCGGTCTTCTTCTGCCGGACTTCCTTGGCGCGCACCAGGAAGCAACCCTGCACTATCTGGTTGGCTTCCAGTTCGTTGACGTAGGGGGATTTCATCCGGCTATCAACCCTTCGTGTGGCTGGGGGACTTGACGATAACCTTGGTGCCTGGAATGGGGATGAGCCACAACAGGCGGCGGTGGCGGACGCGGTTGGCCACTTCTTCCTTGGTGATGGTGGCGGGCTTCAATTGGGCCGGATCTCTCCACCGCACGTCCTTGCCGGGCGCGGCCGCGGTGTCCACGAAGCCTTCCTTCACTTCGAGGAACGCATCCATGCGGAGGCGCGTAAGGTACTTGCGAATTTCGGGCTCGAAGCGAGGCATGAAGAGCTTCTCGGTGATCTCGTTGTCCACCTCTTCCAGGCTCGCCTGGCCCGCTTTGTGCTTTTCGACGACCTTCAGGATCAGGAACCCGCCCGCTACGCGAATCGGGTCGGTGACGTAGTTGCGCTCCTGGTTGAAGACCAGGTCCTCGATGTGCTTGTCGAGCACGCCGCGGTCGAACGGATCCAGCATGCCGCCGCTCTGCGCGCTGTCGGCTTCGGAGAAATCGCGAACCAGGTCGTTGAACTTCTCGCCCTTGCGGGCTCGCGCCACCACGTCCTTGGCTTTCTTCTCCAGCGCGGGGATCTCCGCTTCCTTCTTGCCCTGCGTGGAGATGAGAATCTCCTGCAGGAACACGCGCTCCTTGCGCACGAAATCCTTCTTGTGCTCGGCGTAGTACTTCTCGACTTCCGCGTGCGGAACGTGGATGCGGCTGCTGACTTCCTGCCCGATCACCCGCCTGGTCAGATACTGGTTGCGCAACTCCGCCTTGTAGTCTTCAAACGGAATGCCGACCTGCTCGCGGATCATCTGTTGGAACTTTTCCGGATCCCCGATCTTGGTGCGCAATTGCATGTCGGCCAGGAACTTGCTCACTTCCGTATCGACGTTGAGGTTGAGTTCCTTGCCCTTCTGTACCAGCAGCATGTTGTCGATGCGGTCGCGCAAAAGGCCCTTTTCGAACTCCTTCATGGCATCGGAGAGGCGCTCGCCCTTTAGGCCCTGCGCGCCGAAACGCGCTTCCGCCTGCTTGCGCTCGCGTTCGAGTTCGCCGCGCGTGATGATCTCGTTGTTGACCTTCGCTACGATCTCCTCGACCACCTTCACATCCGCCGCAACGGCACCCCAGGCGCCGCACACTAACAACATCGCAATAAACCGCCACATATTCTTCATTCTATCCGATGAACCAGCCTTCCTTGGTGGACGGCCCCCATGGGCGGCCCGTTCCATGTCCGAGCGGGGGGGCTGGTCCTACTCCTTGAGGAACTGGTCGGGATCGATCCCGGCCTGCTTCGAGGAGTTTCGGGGACAGGCTACGTGATCCCAAATCCCAGACGCATTCACCGGACCGCGCAGTTTCGGGATCACGTAGCCTGTCCCCGAAACTGAATCGCCACTTCCATACGCCTTGATCCTACCACTATCAGGCTCCCTCGCATGCCTTTCGCTTCACCCCGCCAGTTGCCCCAGGCTGGCCTCCAGGCGCTCCAGCACCAGGGCTGCTTCCGGGTGTCCGTCGAGCGGCAGCCGCAGCACGCCCGCCGGGGTAAACTGCGCGCCCGCCTGGGCGCCTACCAGGTTCATCAGCCGCCGCGGATCAACGCGCGCCTCCTTGTGGAACTTGAGGTTCAGCGCGCCGTGGCGGCGCTCGACGGCTTCGACGCCCAGTTTCTGTGCCAGCGCCTTGAGCCGGGAATAGCGCAGCAAGGTGTGCACGGCTTCGGGCGGCGCGCCGTAGCGATCCTGGAACTCGGCCACCAGGCGCTCGGCCCGCTCCAGGTCTTCGGCTTCGGCGATGCGTTTGTAGGCGCGCAGGCGCTGATGCTCGTCTTCGATGTAATCGGCTGGAATGCGCAGGTCGAGCCCCAGGTTGAGGCTCGAATGCACTTCCACCGGCAGCGGTTCGCCTTTCAGCTCCTGCACGGTTTCCTCCAGCAGCCGCACGTACATATCGAAGCCCACGGCGCTGATGTGGCCGTGCTGCTCGCCTCCCAGCACGTTGCCCGCGCCGCGCAGTTCCAAATCGAGCGCGGCGATCTTGAATCCGGCGCCCAGTTCGCTGAACTCCTTCAAGGCAGCCAATCGCTTGCGCGCCACTTCGCTTAATTCCGTGTCGGTGGGGATCAGCAGATAGGCGTAGGCGCGGCGGTTGGACCGGCCCACGCGTCCGCGCAACTGGTAGAGTTCCGACAGCCCGTACCGTTCGGCGCCGTCCACCACCATGGTGTTCGCCAGCGGTATGTCCAATCCGTTCTCGATGATGGTAGTCGACACCAGCACGTCCAACTGGTGCCGCATGAAGCCCAACATCACGCGCTCGAGTTCGGCCTCCGCCATCTGCCCATGTCCCACGCCGATGCGCGCCTGCGGCACAAGCTGCTGGATCAAACCGGCGCGGTTCCAGATGGAATCGATGCGGTTGTGCAGGAAGTAGACCTGGCCGCCGCGCGAGAGTTCCTGCTCGATGGCGGCGCGGATCATTTCCGGATCGAAACGCGCCACCACGGTGTGGATGGCCAGCCGGTCCTTGGGCGGCGTCTCGATGACGCTCATGTCGCGGATGCCCACCAGCGACATGTGCAGGGTGCGCGGAATGGGCGTGGCGGTCATGGTCAGCACGTCCACGTTTTTCTTGATTTGTTTGAGCCGCTCTTTGTGGCGGACGCCAAAGCGCTGCTCTTCGTCCACTACCAGAAGGCCCAGGTCGCGGAACTCGACGTCCTTCGACAGCAGCCGGTGCGTGCCGATGAGAATGTCCACCTTGCCGTCGGCCAGATCCGCCAGCACCGCCTTAATCTCCTTGGCCGAGCGGAAGCGGCTGACCATTTCGACGCGCACCGGGAAGGGCGCGAAACGGCGCTTGAAAGTTTCGAAGTGCTGGAACGCCAGGACGGTGGTGGGCGCCAGCACCGCCACCTGCTTGCCGTCGCCCAGCGCCTTGAACGCCGCGCGCATGCCCACTTCGGTTTTGCCGAAGCCCACGTCGCCGCACAGCAGCCGGTCCATGGTGCCCTGGCCTTCCATGTCGCGCTTGATGTCCCGCACGGCGGCGAGCTGGTCCGTAGTGGGGGTGAATTCGAAAGCATCCTCGAACTCGCGCTGCCAGTTGCTGTCGGCCGAGAAGGCGAAGCCTTCGGCCAGCTTGCGCTCGGCGTAGAGCTTGAGAAGCTCGTCGGCCATGTCGCGCATCCTGGCTTTGACGCGGCTCTTGGTGCGCGACCAGGTGGCGCCTCCCAACCGGTCCAGCGGCGGCGCGCTCTCGCCCCCGCCGCGGAATTTCTGGACCAGGTCCATGCGCGTGAGCGGCACGTAGAGCTTGGCGTCGCCCGCGTATTCGAGCAACATGAAATCGCCGCGCAGCTCGCCTTGCCCGATTTCGCGCAGCCCCAGGAAACGTCCCACGCCGTGCTCGACGTGCACCACGTAGTCGCCCGGTTTCAGGTCGGCAAGGTCGGAGGTGAACGCGGCCAGGTTCGCGCGCGCGCCGGCGGGCCGTGCCAGCAGGTCCGAGGCGCCGAACAGATCGTCGCCGCCGAATAGCGCTATTTGCGCGTCCGCCAGCACGGTGCCGCGCCGTACCGCGCCCTTCACCAGGAACGTGCTGGCGGCCGGCCCGGCCATATACGCGCGCTCGGCCAGGTAGGGAGGCGTGGCGTCGTCCGAGTCCAAGCCCAGCTGGAAGGGGATGGAATATTCTCTGAAGATGTCGGCCAGCCGCTCGATCTCGCCCGTCGATGGGGCGAAGAACAGGACGCGCGAGCCCTGCTCGACCAGCGAGCGTGCTTCGGCCACCGCCACCTGCATGTTGCCCTGGAAGTTCATGGTCGCCCGGCTGGGGATGCGCAGATCCTCCGCGCCCACTTCCAACTCGCGCAGCGCGACGGAGCTCAATCCGCTCACCGCGGTTTCGAGCTCCTCCCAGCGCAGGTAGTTCAGCTCCGGTGGGCACGGGTGTTCGCGCCCCGGCTCTTCCAGGCGCGTCCACAGGCGCTTGGCGGCGGCCTCCACTTGTTCGGGCTCGTCCCAAATCACGATCGCCGCGGGCGCGAGCGAGAAAATCGTGCTGGTGCGCGGCCTCACCAGCGGCACGCGAAATTCCCACCCCGGCCCTTCCAGATAGTCGAAGCGGTCGCGAAGCGCGTCGAACAGCGCCGGCGTGCGCGGATACTCGGCCAGCGGAAGCAGCAGGACCTCTTCCACCTTGAGCACCGAGCGCTGCGTTTCCGGATCGAACCGCCGCATGGATTCGATCTGGTCGCCAAACAGCTCCACGCGGATGGGTCGCGGCGCTTCCGGTGGGAAGACGTCCAGGATGCCTCCGCGCACCGAATATTCCCCCACCATCTCGACCGGCTCGCGGCGGTTGTAGCCGATGCTCTCCAGGTGGGCCGTGAGGTCTTCGAGGGGTACTTCCTCGCCGGTGCGTAGTGTCAGCGCGAGCTGGCGGTAGAAGTCGGTCGATTCAGTCCGAAATAGCGCCGCGCCCACGCTCGCCACCGTGATAGGCACGGCTTCGCTGGCCATGCGCCACAGCCCGCGCGCGCGCTGCTCGCCGATTTCGGCGTGGGGCGAAAGATTCTGGGACGGGAGCACGTCGAGCGCCGGCAGGAGTTGCGGCCACGCCGTGCCGCTCGTGGCCAGCAATTCGAAGAATGTCTGAATGGATTCGTACAGCGTTTCGGCTTGCCCCGAACCGTCCGTGACGACCATGAGTGGACGTTCTACCGCGTGCCACAGCAATACGAGATAGAGCGCCTTGGCAGTGGTGGTGAGGCCCGAGAGAGACGATTTTGAGGATGCGCCGCTCCGCAGCCGGCGCGCCAGCTCCACCAGCGCCGGGTGCCGGCCCAGTTTCTCGAACAGCTCGCGAATGGCGGGATGGGTCAACGCTCACGGACGGCGTGCCAGTGCCGCCTCCACGATGCAGGTGGTCGAGTACCCGGGCTCGAGCGGCAGCACCCGCACGACGCCGCCGGCCGCTTCCACGATCTCGCGGCCGGCTACCCAGTGGCTCCAGTCGGCTCCTTTGGTCAGGATGTCCGGCAACAGCAGCTCGAGCAGCTCGCAGGGGGTGTCCTCGTCGAACACGGTGACGGCGGTGACGGCTGCGACGGCGCCCGCCAGCGCCGCGCGGTCGCGCTCGCAATGCAGCGGACGCGACGGACCCTTGTAGCGCCGCACGCTGGCGTCGCTGTTGAGGGCCAGCACCAGCACGTCGCCCAGCGATCGCGCGCCTTCCAGCAGCCGTACATGGCCCGGATGCAGAATGTCGTAGCAGCCGTTGGTGAACACCACGGTCTTCGCCTCGCGCTTCCAACGCGCGCGCTCGGCAACCAGCTCTTCTCGCGTGTAAAACTTTCCGTCGGGCAAATGTGACCCTCGGTCACCATCTTAAGCGAAAAGGGGACAGACGCATTTTCCGCCGACCAGCACCTGCGGACATGGTTCCAAGCTGCCGCGCGCGGAAAATGCGTCTGTCCCCTTTTCGCGCCCCCCGTGGCGGAACCGGCGCTGGACCTGCTCAAATAGGGATTTGGCCTTTCAAGCGGACTTCTCTCGATGTCTGGTGCTGGTGGTGGGCGACTTTCGCGGTGGCTCCGCCGAAGCGCTCGCTTTGCGGGAGTTGGGCGTGCGAGTGTTCGCCGCCGGGCTGGCGCACGCCCGCGACCGCCGCCTGCTGGAACAAGCCGGCGTGGCCGTCTCCGGGCTGGTCCGGGCGCGCCGGCATGTCATTCCGGAAGCGGTGGACTGCATGGGCGGCTGCGACGTGACGCTGGTGGTCGAGCCGGCGTGGGACGCGGAGTATTCCGCTATCGTGGAAGTAGAGACCGAACGAGCCGCCATGGATGGCCGCGCGCGATCACCCGTCTTGCGGGTGGGCGATCCGCGCTACGATTTTCTCAAGACGCCGGCCGCATGGGCCGCTTACGCCGCGGCGCTGGCCGCCGGCGCGGGCAGCCCCGCGGCAAAGGAGTTTGCCGCGGGGCAAACCATTGGACACACGAACAAAAATTCGGCAGGCCGCCGAAGCGGCCGCGCTGCGCCATCAGGCAGCCGAACAAAAAAGAGTTCTGCGCGTCGCGACCGGACACTTCGATCCGCTGCTGGTTGAGCACGCCCGTTTGTTGGGCGAGTTCGCACGGCCGGAGGCATGGCTGGTGGTGGTGGTGACGCCGTCGCGCAGCCCGTTGCTCGCGGTGCGTGCGCGCGCCGAACTGGTGGCGTCGCTGGACGTGGTGGAACACGTGTTCGCGGCCGCGGACGAAGGCGAAGCCGAACGAGTCCTCGCGGATCTCGCGCCGCAAGCCGTCTTGCGATGGGACGCCGACGACGAGCGCCGCACCGCGGAGTTGATTGCTCATGTACACTCCCGCTACTAAGGAGCGTTCTTCGGGAGCGCGCATCCTGGTGGTGCGGCTCAGCTCCATGGGTGACGTTATTCACGCGCTGCCGGCCGCCGCTTCGCTCAAACATAGCTTCCCGGGCAGTCATCTCACCTGGGTAGTGGCTCCACGTTGGGCGCCGCTGCTCCAGGGCAATCCTTTCATCGATCGTGTGGTCTTGTTCTCGCGCCATTCCTGGGGTGGCCTGCAAGCGGCCTGGCGCGAACTGCGCTCGGCACGCTACGACCTGGCGGTGGATTTTCAAGGCCTCATTCAATCCGCTTTGGTAGCCGCGGCCGCGCGCCCCACGCGCATCTACGGTTTCCACCAATCGCAGTTGCGCGAGCCTCTGGCGGGCTTGGTCTATTCGGACCGTGTGGTGGCCCAAGGCGCACACGTAGTCGACCGTAATCTGGATCTGGCCGCTCGCGCGGGCGCGGCCAACGTGCTGAAGACCTTCCCGCTGCCGGCCGGCATACCGGAAGGCGAGCTGCCCGCCGGCCGCTTCGTGCTGGCCAGCCCCTTGGCCGGTTGGGGAGCCAAGCAGTGGCCGCTCGACCGCTACGCCGCCCTGGCGCGTCTGCTCAGAGACGAGATGGGGGTGGCGCTGGTGGTGGACGGCCCGGGGCACGCCGTCGCGGAACTGGCGCGCGTCACCGGGGCGATACCGCACTTCTCGGGCTTGGCGGGGCTCATCGACGCCACCCGCCGCGCGGCCGCCGTGGTGGGCGTCGACAGCGGCCCGCTGCATCTGGCGGCGGCGCTCGCGAAGCCCGGCGTCGCGATTTTCGGCCCCACCGACCCCGCGCGCAACGGTCCTTACGGCGGCTCCCTGGACGTGCTGCGCGACGCCGCCGCCCGGACCAGCTACAAACGCAGGCCGGAGCCGGACCCGAGCATGCTAGCCATCACGGCGGAGAGGGTGTTCGAATCGTTGCGGAGACAGATCGGATCATGACCGGGCGGCGCTACTGGTTTGCCAAGCCCTATGCGGATTTCGTCGCCCGGCTGCGGGTGCCGGGTGGATTTGTACTGGTGGCGGCCTTCTTGTGGCTCTCGCAGCCATCGGCGCACTCGCTGGCCTGGGGACTGCCCGTGGCGGCCGCGGGGCTCTGGTTGCGCGCCTGGGCCGCCGGACACCTCGCCAAGAACACCACGCTCGCCACCGGCGGACCGTACGCTCATCTGCGCAACCCACTCTACGCCGGCACGCTGCTGGTGGCGGCGGGGCTCATTATCGCTTCGCGGCGCGTCGAACTCGCCGTGCTATTCGCACTGGTTTTCGGACTGGTGTATCTGCCGGTGATCGAGCTTGAAGAGCAGCACTTGAGAAAGTTGTTCCCCGAATACGCGGCCTATGCGGAACGCGTGCCCATCCTGTGGCCGCGCCTGGCGGCGCAATACGGTGCGGCGCGTTTCTCCTGGCCGCTCTACCGCAAGAACCAGGAGTATCAGGCCCTTGCCGGATTCCTCTTCGGTGCGGCCGTGCTCATATGGAAAGCGCTCTGGTGAGAGCGGCTTACGACCATCAGGGCCGGGAGGATACGGCGCCGGCCGGCCTCTGCCCGGGCCGGCCCCTCCAAACCCCCGGCGTTTTGAGCAAGGTTCGCTCAGCTTTAGCTGCAGCCGCTGGTGCCGCCGCAGTTCTCGCACTTGAAGCAGGAGCCGTTGCGGGTCATCAGCGATCCGCACTCGGCGCATAGCGGCGCGTCTTCGGTCACCGGAGCGAAGGGCAGCGATTGTTGCGGCTCGAGTTCGGTGGGCCGCAGCTTGGCGCTCTTGCCCGCTTCCGTTACGGCGTATTCCGGCCCCAGGAACTTCAGGCCCAGCCACCTGAAAATATAATCCATGATGGACTTGGCGTAGGGCAGTTGCGGATTGCCGGTCCAACCATCCGGTTCGAAACGCACGTGGCTGAACTTGTCCACCAGGAACTTCAGCGGTACGCCGTACTGCAACGTGAAGCTGATGGCGGTGGCGAAGCTGTCCATGAGGCCGCTGATGATGGAGCCCTCCTTGGCCATGGTGATGAACAGTTCGCCGGGCTGGCCGTCTTCATAGAGGCCCACTGTAATGTAGCCTTCGTGCCCGCCGATGGTGAACTTGTGCGTGATGGACTGCCGCTCGTCGGGTAGTTTGCGCCGGATGGGCCGGTACACGATCCTTTCGACCGGGGCGGGCGCCTCCGCCGCGCTCTTCTTGCTCTCGGCGCGTGAGCCGCCACCGCTATTGAGTGGTTGCACGCGCTTGGAATTGTCGCGATAGATGGCCACCGCTTTCAAGCCCAGACGCCAGCTTTCGATGTAGGCGTCCATGATGTCTTCGGCGGTGGACTCCTCGGGCATGTTGATGGTCTTCGAAATGGCCCCGGAGATGAACGGCTGCACGGCGGCCATCATCTTGACGTGGCCCATGTGGTGGATGCAGCGCACGCCGTTGGCCGGCCGCAGGCTGCAGTCGAACATGGGCAGATGCTCGTCCTTAAGATGCGGAGAGCCCTCGATGGTTCCGGTGGCATCGATGTGGCTGACGATTTGGTCCACCTGCTCGGGCGTATAGCCCACCCGGATGAGCGCCTGCGGCACCGTGTTGTTGACGATCTTGATCACGCCGCCGCCCACCAGTTTCTTGTTCTTCACCAGCGCCAGATCCGGCTCGATGCCGGTGGTGTCGCAGTCCATCATGAAACCGATGGTGCCGGTGGGCGCGATCACGGTGACCTGCGCGTTGCGGTAGCCCGCGCGCCGGCCCAGTTCGTAGGCCGCTTGCCAGCAACTCTTGGCGCCGTCATAGAGCGGCGCCGGGACGTTCTTCTCTTGGATGCGGTTCACCGACTCGCGGTGCATGCGGATCACTTCGAGGAACGAATCCTCGTTCTTGCGATAGTCGGCAAACGGGCCCACGGCTTCCGCGACGCGCGCGCTGGTGAGATAGGCCTGCCCGCACATGACGGCCGTGATGGAGGCGGCGTAGTCGCGCCCGCGGTCGCTGTCGTAGGCCATGCCTTGCGACATCAACAGCGCGCCGAGGTTCGCGAAGCCCAGCCCCAGCGGACGGAACTTGTGCGAGTTGGCGGCGATCTTCTCGGTCGGATAACTGGCGCTGTCCACGATGATCTCTTGCGCCAGGATTACCGTGTCCACGGCGTGCCGGAAGGCCTCCACGTCGAACTGGCCGTCCGGGCCGACGAACTTCATCAGGTTGAGCGATGCCAGGTTGCAGGCCGAGTCGTCTACGAACATGTACTCCGAGCAAGGGTTCGAAGCGTTGATGCGCCCGGTGGTCTTGCAGGGATTCCAGCGGTTGACGGTGGTGTCAAACTGCATTCCGGGGTCGCCGCACTGGTGCGTCGCCTCCGCAATCATGCGCATCAGATCGCGTGCCTTGTAGCGTTTCACCGGCTGGCCGCCGAGCACGGCGCGGGTCCACCACTCGCGGTCTTCCACCACCGAGAGCATGAACTCATCGGTGGCGCGCACGCTATTGTTGGCGTTCTGGAAGAAGACGGAGCTGTAGGCGTCGCCGTCCAGCGACGAGTCGTAACCGGCGTCGATCAGCGCGTGGGCCTTCTTCTCTTCCTTGGCCTTGCACCAGATGAATTTTTCGACATCGGGATGGTCCGCGTTCAGGATGACCATCTTCGCGGCGCGTCGCGTTTTGCCGCCGCTCTTGATGACGCCGGCGAACGCGTCGAAGCCCTTCATGAAGCTCAGCGGGCCGGAGGCGCGGCCGCCGCCGGAGAGGATGGCGTCCCCTTCGCGCAGCGAAGAAAGGTTGGTGCCGGTGCCGGAGCCCCACTTGAAGAGCATGCCCTCGGTCTTGGCCAGATCCAGGATCGACGAGAGCGTATCTTTCACCGAGACGATGAAGCACGCCGAGCATTGCGGACGCGGCTGGCCGCTTTCAAGCTGGCAGATGGCGTCGGTGGTCTCGTCGTAATACCATCCGTAGCCACGCGCTTCCTTGACGCCGACGTTGAACCAGACCGGCGAGTTGAAGCAGGCCTTCTGCGTGAGCATCAGGTGGGCGAGTTCGTGGCGGAAGTTTTCGGCGTCTTCCGGCGTCGAGAAGTAGCTGTCCGCGCGAGCCCCAATCGGCGATGGTGTCGACCACGCGATGGACAATCTGCGAAACGCTGTGCTCGCGATCGAGCGAGCCGAGTTTGCCATGGAAATACTTGCTGGCCACGATGTTGGTAGCGGTCTGCGACCAATCGGCCGGTATTTCTATGTCGCGCTGCTCAAAGATTACAGCGCCCTTCTCGTTTCCGATAGAGGCGGTGCGCAAATCCCATTGAATTTCATCGTAGGGTGTCCTGCCAGCATCCAGTTTGGCAGTGAAGTAACGGGGAAACGAAACCCCGGTGCGCGCCTGTTTGGGGGAAGCACTGTGGAGCTCGTGGACTCGAGAGCTAAGATCGACGCTAAGCTGACCCATGGTGGACTCCTTATCCAGAGAAAGGTACCGGCTCTGTCAGAGATACCCCAATATATAGCGTCGCGTCAAGAACTTTATCTATATACAGTGCATCACTTTGCGGACCCCCAAAACACCGTTTTTACCTTCCAGAGCCCTCCGCGTTCCTCTTTCGTCAAGTAGCCTATCGAATATAGCTGATGGAGAGCCCCGCAGGCCCCACGGAGACGAATTCGGTCTTGAGCGCGGGATTGGTCTGAATTTCATGGAGGAAATCTTCCATCTCGGAAGCTTGCGATTTGACATTATGAGCGGCGATGACGCCCCCGGGGCGCATTTTGGGGAGAACCATTTTGAGGTAACGGATGTAGTCCGGCTTCCAGGCGTCGATGAAGACCAGGTCGAACGGGCCGTCGATCTTGGGAATCTCCTTGAGCGCGTCTGCCAGGCGGATGTCGGCATAGGCGGCCAGGCCGGCGGCGCGGAAATTCTGGACCGCCAGCTCATGGCGGCCCTTGTCGATGTCGAGCGTGACAAGCTTGCCGCCGGTTTGGCTCAATCCGAGCGCCAGCCAGATGCCCGAATAGCCGTGCGAAGTACCGATTTCAAGCACGCGCCTGGCCTTCAGCTTGACTACCAGGTTTGAGAGATACTCGCCTTCGCTCGGCGCGATGTTCATCATGCCGTGCTGGGATTTGACCATCCGGTCCAGTTGAGCGAGCGCCGTGGCGCGCGAGGGGGGCGCGCCCTCGCCGGCCGGGCAAACGGAAGTGGCAACGGCCCAAACGGCCAGGATCGCGGGGATGCGCATACGCTTCCATTGTAGCGGCCGCGGCCGCGCTCACACCATGGCCAGAGGGCGAATGGGCGAGCCGGTGGCGCCCACCAACTTGAGCGGCGTGGCCAGGAACGCAAACTCGTAGCGGCGATCGCGCGCGAGTTCCTCCAGGTTCAGGTTCTCCATGATGTAGATACCCTTCCGGGGCAGCAAATAGACGTGCGCGAACAACAGCGAGCCACTATCCGGGTCGCGCTCGCCGGGCGTGTCCCAGCTCATGTTGTCGATGCCGATGGCCGCCACGCCGCGCTCGCCGGCCCAGACGCTCCCGGATTTCGCGACACCGGCCGCGTCAAGATAGGCGGCTTCGTCGTTCCACAACGCGCCGTAGCCGGTGCGCACCAGCAGCACGTCGCCCGCGCGGACGGCCACGTTTTGCGCTTCGGCGCAGGCCGAAAGTTCTCCGGCCGGAATGCTGTAGCGGCGCGGCAGCGGGGCTTGCCCTTTCCACCCGGCGATATCCAACAAGACGCCGCGTGCGACGATGGGCGAGATCCGTTCCACGCCCAGTTGGGTGAAGCCGGCGGCGGTCTCCACGCTCTCAATGGGCACGCCGCCATAGAGCTTTAAGTCGCAAGCCTGGTGGCACAACGCGTCGATGTGCGTGCCGGTGTGCTCCATCATGGTCAGCATTCCGCTGGCCCCGCTGCGCTGGCCGTCTTCGGCGGGCTTGTAAGCGTCGCGGTGCCGGCGGTGCAAAGCGTAGTGATAGCCCGGCTTGTGCGACGGGTAAATGGGCATGCCAAAGTAGCGCGGCTGCTCCAGATCATACACGCGGGCCGCGCGCAGTTGTTCAATCAACGCGGTGGTCATCAATACTAGGATCCACCACGCGGACGGTAGCCGGGGCGGGCGCGCACGCGATACTTCTTGGCCACGTCGCTGGGGATCTCGACCGAGATCTTGCGGAAGCCCTCGTTGGGGTTGGCCTGCGGGTAGTACGTGACGGTGTAGGAGTTGCCCAGGTCCTCGCGAATGGACTCGAAGGCTTCCACCTGTTTCTGCCAGGTCTTGGCGAAATAAGCTTTGCCGCCGGTGCGCTGAAGCGATGCGGCGGAAGACGTTGCTCGAGATGGAGTCCTGGTTGGCTTCGAGGTGGAGATGACGTAGATGGGGATGCCTTCGTCCTCGGCCACCGCGCGCACGTCGTCGGGCGCCACCATGCTGGCGTTATCCGGGCCGTTGGAGAACACGATCACAACCTTGCGGCCGGGCACCTTGGCGGCGTCGCGCAGGGTCAGCAGCAGGCAGTTGTAGAGCGCCGCGTCGTCGCCGGCGACGGCCTTGCGCAAACCCGACGATGGCCTCATTGCGGCTCGCGCGTGAGCAGGGCGACGCGCGAGAGGTTGCGGCTGAAGGTGTAGACGGCCACCGAATCGGCGCGATCCAGGCCGCGCACGAAGTCGGCGATGGCGTCGGAGGCGTAGACGAAGCCGCGATACATGTAGTTGCTGGTGTCGAACAGCACGAAGACGTTGGTGCCGACCAAGGCGTCGGTGCGGGGCTCGCCCGTGGCGGACGCCGTTTCGGAGGCCGCCGGCGGTACGATCGGGCGCGTCTGTCCGTCTTCCAGTACCTGCACGGCGGGACGATTGCCTTCGGCGAAGGTGGAGACCTTCTGCAGGATGCCGTCCTCGAGAATGCGGAAATCGCCGGGCTTGAGCCCGTTGACGTAGCGCCCCTTGCTGTCGGTGACGGTGAAGCTCAGCACCACCATGTCCACCTTGACGCGGAAAAAGGGTTGCTGGTCCTGAGCGTACGTGCGCGGCGGCGCGGACAAAGCTCCCGCGATGAGAGTCAGCAAAACGATGCTTCGAATTCGTTTCACGGTCATCCTCCTGGTTCCGCGAGAATTAATCGAGCGAAGCCTTCTGTTCCGCGCTCGCCGGCCGGCGCAACTGGCCGCGGGCGTCTTCGGCCACCCAGCGCATGGAGCGCAGCAGCGCCGGCCAGTCCTCCAGGTGGGTGGCGAAGATCCGTTCCACGGTCTGCCGCGTCCACTCCGGGATCAAAATGTTCAACTGGCCGGGGGCCACGTTGAGTTCGTCGGCGACTCCGGCCCAGAAGAGTACGGATGGATTCCCAACTTTCGGCCATGATGCGGCTGGAATAGCCCATCAGTGTGGGGAAGGTGCGCAGATGCAGCAGTTCGGGTTGGTAGGAATTCGTCAGCGTGGGCTTGGGCGTGCCGAATAGCCGCGAGATGGTGCCGTCGCTCACGCGATCCGGCGACTCCGCCGCCACGCGGCGGATCTCTTCGGCCAGAACGCCGTCTTCTTCGGGATGCTGCTTGAGAAGACTGGTGGCGACCACGAACATCTCCGACGGCGTGATGTTGTCGAGCGCCGCCGCTCACGTCACCGGCTTCCAGAAGTTCGGCTACTTTACTCAGCCGCGCCGGCGCGGCCTGTCTGGAAAGTTCGGCCAGGAACTCTTCCCGGGACTTGGCGTCGATGGCGCTTTCGGCCACCCGCGCTTCGGCGTAACGCATGTGCAAGCCCACCCAATGCAACTGGGCCGGCTCGACTGTCCACCAGCGCGGCACCTTGGCGCTCACCATCATCTGCGGCACCAGATCGCCCCAGATCAGAGCCTGCTCTCGCGACGGGATCAGGAAATTCTGCTCGGCTTCGGCCAGCGCATACGGCAGGCCGGAGAGCGAACCCACCAGGCGGCCGCCGGCGCTGGCGGGCCAGCCGGTGCCGCAGACTTCGGTTTGTTTCCAGGTTTGTGTGCGTGGCCTGCATACCGAGAAAGTCGTGGGTGCGAACGAATAGCGGGTTGGTGTAGCAGGATCTGCGCGCCCGGCGGAGCGTAATGCGCGTAGTTCATACCCACCAGCGTGTCGCGCAGGAACGGCGCCAGCGCGCCGCGCAGATCGCGAAGCTTCTCGGGGTCGTCCCCGGCCTTCTCAACGGCCAACCGCAAGTTGAGCTTGCGTTGCGCGTCGACGTGCTTTTCGGTCCAGTATCCGAAGGATAGGGCGTTCTTCTCGACGCTGGAGAGCGATGCGCGGGGAAGTTGGACCTCCGCGATGCGATTGGCCAGCCGGGTGACCAGCGCCGTATCGAGCTTCTCGCCCTTGGAAACGCGCTCAAGGTTGTCGGCCAGATCGAACAGCGTGTTCAAGCTGACCAGGCGCTGCGCCTCGAAGACGCGCTGCATGTCCTGCACGACTACTCCGTGGGCCTCGGCGTCTGCCGGCGCCACCGAGCCTGCCAGCAAACTAAGCAGCCGCTCCTGGGGCCGCGCGTCGGCCGGCGAACCAGTGGCTTTCAGGAGCAGGTTCAGACCGGCGCGTCCCGCATCGAACAGTTCCCGCGAGGTGCGGGTGTTGCCGAACGGCGTGATGACGCCGGCCAGCGTCGCATCCACTTCGCCGGCCGGGAGCAATTGCTGGCGCGCCAGGATCTGCCAGATTCCCACCAGCGCCTGCAGCAAGCCGGCGGCGTCCGAACGCTCGCCCTGATTCCTCATCTCCGACAGGGCCTTGGCCTTGTCCAGATAGAGCAACATGGTCGCGTCGCTCACTTGCGGCGATTCGCTAAAGATCGAGTACTGTGAGCCGTAGAAGCGAAACTCTCGCGCCAACCGGTCGACGGTAGCCTCCGCCAACGGCTGCGCGCGATGGCGATCGAGGTCGGTCAACGCCATGTAGATCTTGAGCGGCTCGTTCTCGACGGCTTTGCGGCACAGGGCGAACAGGGCTTCCAGGACGTCGTCGGCATCCTTCCAGGAAGCGGCCAGACGCGTCAGTTTCCCGTCGTACTTGCCGTGCGGATGCTTGATGAAGAGGTTCTTCCACACTTCGATGGAGCCGGGAATGTGCGGCCGTCCGTCGGGGTCCAGGCGCAGCCGCGTGGTGAGCAGCATCATGTCGGTGTTGGCGCGGAATACCGGACGCGCCGGGCCGGGGCTGGTGACGCGGCCGCGCACGGCCTGGTAGAAGCGCTTCAGCCGTTCCGGTTCGGTGAGGTAATTTTCGACAGGGCCGCGGATGCGCGAAAGTGAATCGAAGTAGCTGGCCATCCAGCCGTCGTCTTTCGAGATGAGGCGCTCGAAGAACGCGGCGCCCTTGGCCGGATCGACTCCCACCAAATCCGCCCACATCTTCTCCGAACGCGCGCCGCCGGGAACCACGGCCTTACCGTTGCGAATCTGGAACATGCCGCCGTAGAAATCCAGTACGTGGGCGAACGCCTTGATGCGCTGTACGGGCACGGTCTCGCGCAATTGATCGGCGGTGGTCTTATCCAGCTTTGAAAGGCTGAGGTAGAGGCGGCACAGCGCGGGGTCGCCCAGAAACGCGTCGAGAGCTTCGCCGCCGGCTTTGGGCTTGGCGCCCAACCAGTACTCGACCGGGTAGATCAGCGGGACGCGCGTCGGCTTGAAATCGTAGGTGAAGGCGTGGTTGGTGCGAAGCGCCTGTTCGAGCTCGGCCAGCGGGAAGCCCGAGTCGACGGTCAGGAACGCGCGCGTGGCGTTGACCGTCTCCAGCACCACGTCGCTGCCGCAGCCGCCTCGCATACGGTAGCCCAGAAGACGCAATAGTCCGGCCGTTTCCGGCGATTCGCACGTGGCGATGTGGATCTGCTTGGAGGCGCCCGAGAGCCGGTCGAGTTCGCGCGCCTGCGAGAGATAGCGCACCACCAGCTTCAAGTACTCGGTCTGGTCCAGAGCCTCGTTGCCGGTCACGGCCTGGTAACCGCTGGTCACCACGTTGCGCGCGAGCGCTGGCATCAGGCCTTCCGCGCGTAGATCCGGCGACAGTGCCGCCATGCGCGCGAACGAGCGCAGCGGTCCGGGGATCTCAAGGAACGGCGCGGCGTCCGGTGCGGCTGGCTTCGCCGGGGGCAAATTGCCCGGCATGAGAGTCCCGCCCGAGGCGCGGTAGTCCGCCAGATGCCGGTTTGCGGCGCCGTGCTCGCCGGCCAACAGGTCGAGCACCACCATGCGGCTCAAGATGCGCACGCGGAAGGCGGAGTCCGATGCGCCGGCCGCCGCCAGAGCTTTCTCATAGGCGGCACGGCAGTCCGTCATGTTGTGCCGGTCCAAAAACTCCGCGTAGGCTGCCAGGGCGGAGGCGTCTCGCGGAGCGTCTTCAGCGGCTCGCCGCAGGGCGGCGCGCGCGGCGGGAAGGTCACCGGAACGCTCCAAATTGCGGGCGTCATTGATAGGGTTCTGGGCGGCGGACAGCAGGACGGAGCAGGCCAGCGCCACAAGCGACACGAGGAGTCTCATGGTATACCCTCCGGCACTTCGTGATCTAATCTAACACTTTTCCCAAAGACACGATCCGCCGCCGATTGTACGCCGGTGGCAAGCCTTATTCAATATGGATGCCCAGACCGCCCAATGGTCGCAGATGATCGCGTGGTCCACCGGGCGCATGGGGTAAGATGGTCCCCAAGACTGGAACTATGCGAATGTCCCGACGCGAGATGCTTTTGGCTTCCACGAGTGCCGCGGCCGGCTCCCCAGCCGGCGTGCCGCTCGTGCCTTTCGGCCCCCACCAGATCAGCCGGCTGATTGTGGGTGGTAATCCCGTTAGTGGAAACTCGCACGTCTCCGCGGCGCTCGACGACGAGATGCGCGACTACTTCACCGCCGCACGCGTGAAGCAACTGCTCGCCGGTTGCGAGCGCGCCGGCATCAACACCTGGCAATCCCGCGGCGACCGCTACATCCTGCGCATGCTCCATGAGCACCGTCTGGAAGGCGGACGTCTGCAGTGGATCGGCCAGACCGCCTCGGAGTTGGCCGACATCCCCGGGAACATTTCCGGCATGGCCAAAGCCGGCGCCATCGGCATCTACCATCACGGCACCGTCCACGGACCGCTTCTGGAAGGCGGGCAAGATGGGCGAAGTTCGCGAACGGCTCAAGGCCATCCGTGACGCGGGCGTGCGCGTGGGACTTGGCACGCACATCCCGGAAGTGATCGACTACGCCGAAGAAGAAGGTTGGGACCTGGATTTCTACATGACTTGCGTCTACAACCTGAGCCGGACGCGCGAGGAATGCGAGCGTCTCAACGGCGGCGTCTTCAAGGGCGAGTATTTCCGGCACGAGGATCGCATCCCCATGCTCGAACGGGTCAAGAAGACCCGGCGCACGTGTCTTATTTTCAAGGTGTACGCCGCGGGCCGCCACTGCGCCACTCCGGATGGCAAGCGCGAAGCGCTCGAACTGATCTTCCGCTACGCCAAACCGCACGATGCCATCGTCGTGGGTATGTTCCCCAAGCATAGCGAGGAAGTGCGGGAGAATTGCGACCTGCTGCGCGGCGTGCTGGCCGCGGCGTAACGGCAAGCGCGTCCGAATCGACTAAAATTTAACAAGGAGAAACTTTTGATGAAGAAAGCCATCGCACTCATGTTGTGTCTGGCCGCGCTGCCACTGGCGGCCCAAGAGTACAAGATCGCGTTTATCGGCCTCGGCCACTCGCACACCTGGGGGCACCTGACCCGCATCCTGCAGGGCGCACCGGTGAAACTGGTGGGCATCGCCGAGACCGCGCCCGAGTTGATCGCCGAGGCCAAGCGCCGTGGCGCCTCGGACGTCCCCGTCTATGCCGACTACAAGAAGATGCTCGACGAAGTGAAACCCGACATCGTCTGGGGTTTCGTCGAGAACAATCGCCATCTGGAGGTGATCCAGGCTTGCGCGCCGCGCAAGATCCACGTGATTTTCGAAAAGCCGCTCGCATCCACATATAAGGATGCTCTGGCCATCCGCGCGCTCGCCCAAAAGAGCGGCATCCTGGTGATGACCAACTATCAGATGGCGTGGTGGCCCACCAACTACGCCGCCAAAGCCGAAGCCGACTCGGGCGCAATCGGAAAGATCTGGCGCATGCATGGCATCGTGGGTCACGGCGGGCCGGGCAAGCCCGAGGGCCTCAATCGTCACTTCTTCCTGTGGCTGACCGATCCGGTCCAGAACGGCGCCGGCGCGCTGATGGATTTCGGCTGTTACAACGCGCTGTGGGCCCTCTGGTACAAGGGACGTCCGGAGAACGTATTCGCGCAGTCCAATCATCTGCGGCCCGAAGAGTTCCCCAAGGTCGAAGACGCTTCCGTGATGGTGCTGTCCTATAAGGACGGCGTCGGTATCTTCGAGGGAAGCTGGGATTTGCCTCGCGGATTCCAGGACCTGGAAGTCTTCGGCCGCGCGGGCAGCATTTACACGACCGGTAGTGAAGTGGTGCTGCGCAAGGGCAAGGATCCGGCCGTGAAGATCGACGTGCCGGCGCTTGCGCCCGAGATGGCCGGTCCCACCCAGTACCTGACGTACTGCATCAAGAACAAGAAGCCGGTCGAGGGCCTGGTGGCGCTCGACATCAACGTCGGCGTGGTCGAGATCATCGAGGCCGCCAAGATGTCCATCAAGACGGGCAAGGCGGTAGCGCTGCCGTTGAAGTAGGAGACATAAGACAGAAGACGGGAGCCGGAAGGGCGGCGTGGGGCTCGCTCGTCCGGCTTCTTCTATCTACATTCTGTAGATCGTCAGCCCGCTCAAAAGCTTGGGATAGAAGTCGGTGGACTTCTGCGGCATTACGCCGCCGGAGAAGGCGATGCGGGCGACCTGCTCGACCGAGGCGGGTTCCAGCAGGAAGGCGAGTTGTGCCGAGCCCGCTGCCACTTCGGCGGCCGCCGCGTCGATGCCGCGGATGTAGCGGATGTACTTTTCGGTGCGGACGGATTCGGCCGAAACGCCGAGCACGCCCTCGATCACTCGCGTGTGCAAGACCAGGACGTCGAGCGAATCTTCGGCGCGTGCGGCCTCGGCCAGGTACAAACCATGCGGCGGCCCGAGCGCGACTCCCATGCGGATCATGCCCGGGTGCGGTTGGGCCCAGGCGGTGCGCAACTCGTCCAACGAAGCGAGCGGCGTGAGCCGGAATAGCCCGCCCAGGCCCGCCAGAAACGCCTCGGGCGCGAAGCCTTCGATGCTGCTCATGGCGCGGTGCGTGCCCAGAATGCGCAAGCCGGGCGAGTGCATGTTGAAGTAGGCGATGGGTACGCGTGCCGCGGCGGCGAGCGTGGGATTCTCGTCTCGAAAGGCCACGGCGGTTTCGTAGCGGTGATGTCCGTCGGCGATGATCAGCTTGCGAGGCGCCATCAGGCGTTGGATTTCGGCGATGCGCGCTTCGGTGTCGATGCGCCAGAGGCGGTGCGCGGTAGCGTACTCGTCGTTCACTTCGGCCAGCGGCGCGCCGGCGGCGGATTCCTCAATCAAACGGTCGATGGCGCCTTCGGGGTCCGAGTAAAGCATGAAGATCTGCTCGCACTGCGCGCGCGTGTGGCGCAACAATTCCAGGCGGTCCTGTTTCGGCCCCGATAGCGTTTGTTCATGACGGTGTACCATGCCCGCCGAGTAGTCTTCCACGGCGCCCAGCGCGATGAAGCCCTTGCGTATCAGGCGCTCGCCCGAATCCGGCGAGACAAACTCCTGGAAGTATGGATAGATCGACGGCGAGCGTTCGCGCTCCAGAATCCGGCCGTCGATCCACGCGTCCAGGCAGTGGGCCGCGCGCGTGTAGACGTTGTCGGATGCGTCGTCGGTGGGGAAACGCTCGCCGAGCACGACGCGGACCAGGTTGTTGGGGCTCGCGGCCAGGTAGCGCTGCCGCATCTGGGGCGAGATCTTGTCGTAGGGTTGTGTGGCCAGGTGCCGCAGATCTCCGGCACGCGCGGTGTAACGGTAGGGCTGGAACGGAAAGATGCTCGCCATAGGATGTGAGGATTCCTCAGGATACCAAATCCGCCCACAGCCGCCACCCGCTGGTACGGGGCAGACCAAAGCTCCAGTACCAAAGCCCGCGGGAGGGGCGGCACATTGCGAAGCGTTGGATTAGCATGGGGAAGGACGTAGATGCTGTCCTCCGTCAATCCGCAAGATTTGCTCGACCTGGCGCTGATCGTCTGGCTGGTGCTGACGATCCTGGTGCTGGTTCTGCTGGTGGCCTACTTGCGTCATCGCGCCGCACGCGGCCGCGCCGAGAGGGCCATGGATCGCGCGCAGGCATACATCGGCGCCATCCTGGACGCGGCTGTTCCGGGCATCGTGGTGGTCAACGACGATGGCGTGGTCGACGCTTTCAATCTGGCCGCCGAGCGTATGTTCGGTTACGGAGCTTTCGAAATTATTGGCCGCAAGATCGGCGGATTCAAGCTCTTTGCCGCGCCCGTGGGGAAGGAAAGCGAGAACGGCGATCCGTTCAGCACGGCCTTCATTTCGACGTCGGGAAAGGGTAGCGTCGGCGTGCAGGCGTTGGGGCGCAGGAAGAACGGTTCGAAGTTTCCCGCGGAGTTGTTCGTGAGCGAAGGGCACGTGGGGCAGCGGCGCGTTTTGGTGGGCGTAGTGCAGGACATCACGGCGCGGAAACAGGCCGAGGAGGGCGCTCGCAATGGATCGACGAGCGCCGAAGAGGTGCTCGATTCGATAGGCGCCATAGTGGTGATTCTGGATGCCAACGGCAAAGTGCTGCGCATCAACCACGCTTGCGAGCAGGCCACCGGGTACCGCCGGGACGACGTGACCGGCAGCTTCTTCTGGGACGTGTTTCCGGCGCCGGCCGATTCCGCCGATGCCCAAGCGAACATTGAGCACGCCCGCCACCGAGGCGTGGCGCGCAAGGGTGAAAGCGATTGGTTGACTAAGGACCGGCGCGTACGGCGCGTAGCCTGGCGGCTGACGTGGCTGGCCGCCGGGGAAGGTCCCGCGCGGCAGTTCGTCATTGCGGGTATCGACGTTACCGGCCAGGCGCAACGGTCCGAACAAGCGGCCGGCGCGCGTGTGACGGCGGCGCTCGAGGCCTTCGCCGATGTGGTGGCCATGCGGCTGACCGACGCTCTGACGGCCGCCTCGTGCTACGCGGAATTGGTGCTGGCCGGACTGGCCATGGACGACGCGGCGCGCAAGGACGTTGTCGAAATGCAGCAAGCCACCGCAAAAGCCGCCGAGTTGGCGCGCGACCTGCAAGCATTCGGGCGCGGACAAATCCTCCTGCCGCGACTGGTCGACGTGAATACCATTCTTTCCGGCCGGGAGGGCGGCCTGCGGCGCATGCTCGGCGATGGCATCAAGCTCGAGCTGATGCTGGCACCCGCCATTGGGCGGGTGCGCATCGATCCGGAAGGATTGGCGCGCGCCATCGAGCGGCTGGCGAGCTTCGCGGCGGCCCAGCTTGGTGGCGCAGGGCGCATCGTGCTGCGAACCATCGAAGTGCAAGGTGGACCTAGCGGAGCTTGCGTCATGGTGGCGGTTCTCGCACCGGATCTCGAAATGCCGGCCGAGACCTGTGCGCGAGTGTTTCAACCGTTCGCCACGGAGCCCACGGCGCTGGACGAAACCGGCCTGGGCCTGGCTGCCGTGCATGGGTTTCTGCGGCAAAGCGGCGCTGACGCCCACGCCACCAGCCGCCCGGGCAACGGCACGCGCCTGGAGATCTACTTACCGCGCGTCGAGCCGGCCGCGGTGCCGCAATCCTCCGGCGTCTACACCGCGGCGGAAGAGTAGCCGCGCTCGCGTTCACGCCCTCACTTCGTCTTTAGCGCGATCACGCTGGCGTTTTCGTCGGGCGCCGTCGCGGGGATCTGAATGGCAAGCTTGCCGCCAATCTGGCGGAAGGCGAGTTTCACCGAGCCTTTGAGCAGCCGCGCGTCGATCACTTTCGCCGCGAGACCCTGCAACTCGATTTCGCCCTTGGGCCAATCGAAGACATGCAGGTAGATGGTCTTGCCTTTGGCCGTGGTGCGCGCGAAGCCCAGATTCTGCAACGGGCCGTAGGTGGTTCCGTAAATGGATTCGCCGTTCACCTTCATCCAATCGCCCATGGCCAAAAGCCGCTCGGCAAACTCCGGCTGTATGGTGCCTTCCGGCGAGGGCCCCACGTTGAGAAGGAAGTTGCCGCCTTTGCTGGCCACTTCGATCAGAGTGCGAATGAGAAACGTCGCGGATTTGTACTTCGTGTCGTTCTTGTTGTAGCCCCAGGTACCGTTGATGGTCATGCAGGTTTCCCAAAGCTGGAAATCCTCCGGTGAGGGAATAGCGCCAGGCGCCAGGGGTTTTTTCGAAGGGACGGTCTTGGGGACGAACTGCTCGGGCGTAATGTAGTCGCCGGGCGAGCCGATGCGATTGTTGGTGAGCGTCTTCGGCTGAAGCTGGTGGATGAGCCGGTCGAACCGCGTCGGATCGTATGCTTTGCCGCCCAGGCCGTCCCACCAGACGATGGCGACATCGCCGTAGCGCGTGAGAAGCTCGGTGACCTGGAGCTGCATGTAGTCGAGATACATGCTCCACTCGGGACGGGTCGGCTCGCCGTGCCAGTTGGTCACCGCGAGCTTGGTGGTGTCGCGGTAGCCGGGATTGTTCATGTCCGGCGGCGAGTAGTAGAAACCCAGCGGCATGCCTGCTTCCCTGGCGGCCTCGGCGAGCATGGCCGCGGTATCTTTCTTATAAGGCGTGCTGGTGATCTTGTAGCGAGTGAACTGCGAGTCGAACATGCAGAAGCCGTCGTGGTGCTTGGACGTGAACACCATGTAGCGCTGTCCGGCGGCCTTGGCGAGCTTTACCCAGGCGGCCGGATCGTACTGGACCGGGTTGAAGCGCTCCGCCAGCGCGCGATAGTCGGGTTCGCTGATGAAGCCGAAACGCTTGCTGGGCGGCTCATCAGCGGCCAGGAGGCTTCCACGCTGGCGAGCGAATAGGGCCCCCAATGGATAAACATGCCGAACTTGGCCTCGCGGAACCAGGCGGTGCGATCTTCGGCGAGGGCGGCGGAGGCCACCAGGAGCAGGAGTGAAACGGCGATGGAACGGTGCATGATGTTTGATTGTATGCTGACTATCTCGGGGAAAGAAAGGACCAGACGATGAAGACCACCCGCAGGGGATTCCTGCAAACATCCGCCACCGCGGCCGGAGCCGTCGCGGCGCCTCTGGCCGATCCCGGCGCGCCGCTCGACGCGTTCCAAGTCGCGCGGCGGCACGCCATCGTGCGCGACTTGCCGACGCCCAACTTTTTTGAAGGCATGCTGCTGGGCAACGGCGACATTGGCGTGGTGGTCACCGTGCGGCCCGACGCGTTGGGGCTGCATATCGGCAAGGAGGATTCCTGGGACATACGCGTCAGCGAAGACCATTACCAGCATGTTCTGAAGTTCCAAGAGTTGTTGAAGCTGTGGGAACGTGCCAGCGCCGAAGCCAAGCGGCAGGGCCAGCCGGACATGCGCTATCTGGAAACCGGCATCGACTTCTTCGCCGAATACACCAAGAAAGTACGCTCGTCCTACGCCCAGAGCTGGCCACGCCCATGGCCGTGCGGAATTGTCTGGATGCATTGGGACTCACGGCAGGTGGAGGTGGTGGAGCAGCGGCTGGATCCGGCCGACGGTATGTTCCGCTTGAAGCTCGCGCACGACGATTTGCGAGGCACCCGGCGCGTGGTGAACGTCACCGCGTTCGTCAACTGGAACACCGGTCATATCAACGTCGCAAGCGACGTGGCCGCTCCGTTCGTTTCGGTGGCTTATTATCCGAATATCGATGCGGCCGCGAAGCTGCCGCCGCCGGAACTCGATGCGGCGGTTTCGGATGGATTCGCCGAGTTTTCCTGCTACCAGCACTTCCCGGCCGTGGCGCCGGTGGAAGGCCAGCCCGAGCCGCCCCGTTCGCCCGAGGATCGCAATTTCGCTCTGTGCGGACGGCTGGCCGGCGCCTGGAAGCGCGAGCTTGCCGAGAAACGCCGCTGGACGCCGGTTCCACGCGTGTTCTTCCGGGCCGCCGCCCAGCAGCCGTTCCGGCTCGATCTGACGCTGGTGACGCCGCGCGATCACGCCGATAACGTCCGCCATGCACGGAACCAGGTGGCGGCTCTCTCCAAACGCGACGTGGCCGGATTGCGCCATGCATCCGAGAATGGCTGGCGCGGCTTCTGGTCGCGCTCCGGGGTCGAATTCGCAGACCAGGAACTGGAACGCATCTGGTACCACAACCAATACTGGCTGGCCTGCTGTCTCAAGGCAGGCAAGGTGGCGCCGGGACTGTTTGGCAACTGGACCAGCGGCAAGATCGGAACCGCGTGGCACGGCGACTACCACATGAACTACAACACGCAGCAGATCTGGTGGGGCGTATTTTCCTCCAACCACGTGGATCAGCATCTGCCTTACGTCGAACTGGTGGAGAACCTGCTGCCGCTTTCGGAAAAGTACGCGCGCGAAAAATTCGAGATGCCGGGCGCATTCTTCCCGCACTCGGCCTATCCAGTGCCCAGCCGGACCATCGCTTACCCGGTGCCGAGTTGGGGCTACGAGATCTGCGAGACGCCCTGGACCGTGCAGAGCTTGTGGTGGCACTATCTTCACACCCTGGACCAGGAATTCCTTCGCCGCGCCTATACGCCGTTACGCGCCGCCGCGCGCTTCCTGGCCGCCTACTTGCGAAAAGAAGCTGACGGCCGCTATCACGTGTTCCCCACCGTATCGCCGGAAAACTACGGCTTCACCGTCGACTACAAGCTGAACAAGAACTGCATCATGGACCTGGCGCTTACCGGGTTCGCCTTCGACGCCGCCGTGGAGGCCTCCAAGATCCTCGGCCTGGACGAAGCCGAACGCGCGCGTTGGATCGAGATCCGCTCTCATCTGGCGCCTTATCCCGTGGCGCAAGGCCCTTACGGCGAAGTGTGGCTGGATGTGGAAAACGCGCCCCTTGAGTGGGTCTACAACATTCCCGTGACGCTGGCGCCCGTGTTTCCCGGCGAACAGGTGGGGCTGGACCGCGGCGCGGAGCACCTGGAGATCGCGCGCCGCACGGCGCGCACCATCCGGCTGGAGGGTGGCAACGACGTGGTCTTTCAGCCGCTCATCCGCGCGCGTCTCGGCATGCTGGATCTCCACTGGTTCAAGCGCGAGGTGCGCTACTCGCAGGTTCCCAGCGGCGTCGCGCAGGATCGCGTGCGGCAGATCGACGGCCGCTACCGCGACTCGACCGACTCCGATTTCATGATGCGCATGGGCGTGTGGACCGAAAATCTCGCCCTGCCGGCCGTGCTTAACGAGTGCCTCATGCAAAGCTACGCGGGCGTCATACGCCTGTTCCCCAACACGCGCAATCTCGGCCGGACGCGTTTCCAAGATCTGCGCGCCGTGGGCGCCATGTTGGTGAGCGCGAGCTGGGACGGCCGCCAGGCCAGCGGTGTTTCCATCCTGAGCGAGAAAGGCGCGGCGTGCCGCATGGTGAATCCGTGGCCGGGTGCGGGCGTGCGCGTCCTGCTCGGGCGGGACGGGAAAGAAATCGAAGTGAAGCGCGAAGGGGCGCGCCTCGAATTCGCGACCCAAGCGGGCGAACGCTATAAAGTAGAAAAGGTCACAAAATCATGAAGAAGCTGGTTCTGACCCTCGCCGTGCTGGTTGCGGCGACCGCCGCGGTGGCACGCGCGCCGCTCACCCACGAAACCATGTGGCTGATGAAGCGCGTGGGCGCGCCGTCGCCCAGCCCCGACGGCCAATGGGTGGTGTTCCCGGTGGTCGAGCCGGCTTACGACGAGAAAGACCAGGTCTCGGACCTGTGGCTGGCGCGGACCGACGGGATGGGCGCGCCGCGCCGCATCACGTCCACCAAGGCGGGCGAGAGCGACGTGGTGTGGAGTCCGGACAGCCGCCGCGTGGCGTTCAGCACCAAGCGCGAAAGCGACGAGACGAGCCAGATCTACATTCTGGATTTGGCCGGCGGCGGCGAAGCCATGCGCGTAACGGCGCTTTCGACCGGCGCCTCGCAGCCGCGCTTCAGCCCCGATGGACGCCGCCTGCTGTTCCAAAGCACCGTCTATCCCGGGGCCGCTAACGATGCGGCCAACCTGCAGGCCGCCGCCGAACGCAAGGCGCACAAGTACAACGCGCGCGCCTACGACGGTTTTCCCATACGGAATTGGGATCACTGGCTGGACGATCGCCAGGCGCACTTATTCGTGCAATTGGCCGAGACGGGCGCGCCGCCGCGCGATCTGCTCCACGGCACCAGACTGGTGGCGGAGGCGGGCTTCGGCGGCGTGAGCGGCAATGCGGGCGACGACCTCCAGCCGGCCTGGGCGCCTGACGGCCAGTCTATTGTGTTCGTGGCGACCGTGAATCGCAACGCCGCCGCCTATGCCAGCGTCGTCACCCATCTCTATCGCATCGAAGCCTCCGGCGGCGAGCCCGTGGCCATCACGCCCGGCGATACGAGCTATTCGAAACCCACGTTCCCGCCCGATGGCAAGACGCTTTACGCGGTGGCCACGCGCGAGGTAGGCACCACTTACAGCCTGGACCGGCTGGTGAAATTCGCCTGGCCCGCGCCGGGCGCGCCCACCGCCGTCACGCCCGGTTGGGATGGTTCGGTGGGAGTCTTCGCCTGCTCGCCCGACTCGGGCACCATCTTCCTGACCGCCGAAGACGCGGGGTTGGTGAAAATCTTCGCCGTGGCGGCCGCGGGCGGGGAAGTGAAACCAGCCGTTGAACAGTTGTCGGGCGTGTTCTCGGGATTGGCCATTCCGTCGCGCGCGTCCAAGCTGATGCTCATCGCCAATTGGGAAAGCTCGGTGCGTCCGGCGGAAGTCTATCGTGTGGATATCGAGGCCGGGCGCCAGGGACGCTTGACGGACTTCAACACCGGGCGCGCCCTGGAGGTCGAGTGGCGGCCCGCCGAACATTTCTGGTTTACCAGCAAGGCCGGCAAACGCATCCACACTCTGCTGGTGTTGCCGCCGAACTTCGATCCCGCGAAGAAATACCCACTGCTCACTCTAATTCACGGCGGGCCGCACGACATGAGCGCCGACCAATTCTTCCTGCGCTGGAATCCGCATCTTCTGGCCACGCCCGGCTACGTGGTGATCCAAACCAACTACACCGGCTCGACGGGGTTCGGCGAAAAGTTCGCGCGCGATATCCAATTCGATCCTTTCAAAACGCCGGGAGACGAAATCAACCAGGCGGTCGAGGAAGCCGCGCGCCGCTTCGCCTTCGTGGATGGGAAGCGAGTGGCGGCCGTGGGCGCCAGCTATGGCGGCCACCTGGTGAACTGGTTGCAGGCCACTACGACCCGCTACAAGTGCCTGGTGGGCCATGCCGGGCTCATCAACCTCGAATCTCAATGGGGTACCAGCGACACTATTTATCATCGCGAGGTCGCTGCGGGCGGACCGCCATGGGAACAAGGAAAAGTGTGGCGCGAACAGAATCCCATACGGTACGCTGAGCACTTCCGCACACCCATCCTTCTCACGGTCGGTGAGAACGACTTTCGCGTGCCGCTGAATCAGACTCTGGAAAACTGGAGCGTACTGCAACGCCAGAAAGTGCCCAGCCGGCTGATTGTCTTTCCGGGCGCCAATCACTGGATACAGAAAGGCGAAGACAGCCGCTACTTCTACCGGGAAGTCTTCGCCTGGCTGGCCAAATACTTATGAATGCGGGACGTTCGTGACGCCGGATCAGGAAGCCAAGCGCTCGACCTCCATGTATTCCCGACTCGAGAAAACGGGCGGGTACGCCGGAGGCCGATGGGCTTCACCGGCGTACTCTTCCAGGTATGTTATGAGACTTGCGACCAGTACTCGTCGCCGATACAGATACTTGAGCTTCCTCTCAAGAGAAGCCCGGGGGGAGGGGTCAGATGATACGAATGCTCGGGCCATGGTAATAGGTATATCAGTACTATTAGTTCTATACAACCCATTTATGGGGTTAATTAAAAGCTAGTTTGCGGGTGTAATAATACACTCTTACGCGGGTGTACATATATACACACAATGGCCCCAGGGTGCCATGCTAAGATCTAGAATTATCCTTTATCTTCATGGATTTTCTTCAGGGTCTCAATCCTCAGCAACAACAGGCTGTGTCGCATTGCGCCGGCGCGCTGCTGATCCTCGCCGGCGCGGGCAGTGGTAAGACTCGCGTCATCACCCACCGGGTTGCGCACCTCATCGGGGTGAAGAAGGTGCCCGCTCATGCGGTCCTGGCGGTGACGTTCACAAACAAGGCTGCCGGGGAAATGCGCTCCCGGGTGGCGGCGCTGCTGAACCAACCGAGCACCACCGCCGGGCCGACTATTGCAACGTTTCATTCGTTTTGCGTCCGGCTGCTGCGCCGCGACGGCGGGCGCCTGGCGGAAATCAGGCCGGGCTTCACGAGAGAGTTCACCATTTACGACGAAGACGACCAACTGGCGCTGGTGAAATCGTCCTACCGGCGGTTGGAACTGGACGAGAAGTTCATGCCGTACCGCACGGCGATATCGCGCATCAGCCATCACAAGAACCGCAAGGAGAATGCGGCTGACATCCGCAAGGACGCGCGCGACCCGAAGACGGCGCGCCTGGCGGCCATCTTCGATGCCTACGAAGAAGGCCTACGGCAGGCCAACGCGCTCGATTTCGACGACCTGTTGCTGGAAGCCGTCCGTCTGCTGCATCACGACCAAGCCACGCGCGAACTCTACCGCCGCCGCTACCAGTACGTGCTGGTGGACGAGTATCAGGACACCAACCGCAGCCAGTACGAATTGATGTTGCTCATCGCCGGCGGACACCAGAACCTCTGCGTGGTGGGCGACGAGGACCAATCCATCTACGGTTGGCGCGGCGCCGACATCCGCAACATTCTGGACTTCGAGAAGGACTTCCCCGGCGCCGCCGTGATTCGCCTGGAACAGAACTACCGTTCGACGCAAAACGTGTTGGACGCGGCCGGCGCGGTGGTGGCCCACAACGTCGAACGCAAGGGAAAGACTTTGTGGACGGAGGCGGCGCCGGGCGAACGGATCGGCCTGTTCGAGGCCCCGGATGCGGAGAGCGAAGCGGGTTTCATCGCCGATACGATTGATGAGATTCTCATGGAGTCGAGCGCGGAGCGGGTGGCGATTTTGTATCGCACCAACGCGCAGAGCCGGCAGATCGAGGAAGCGCTGCGGCGTCGCGGGCGCCCGTACCTGGTGGTGGGCGGGTTCAGCTTTTACCAGCGCGCGGAAGTGAAGGACGCCCTGGCGTATCTGAAGCTGATGGCCAGCCGCCGGGACGACATGAGCCTGTTGCGGGTGATCAACACGCCGGCGCGCGGCATCGGGCGCACTACCATCGAACAAATCGAGCGGTACGCGCGCGAACGCAAAGCGTGCTTGTGGGAAGCCCTCGTCGATCTGCTTGACACGGGCGCTCTGACGCAGCGCGCGACGCTCGCGCTGGGCGAGTTCCGCCGCCTTCTGGAGGAGTTGAGAGACGCCGCCGGACGCCTTCCCCTGGACGAAACACTGAAGCTGATTCTGGACCGCACCGGGTACCGGAAAATGCTCGAGACGGATGTCGCGCCCGGGTCCGAATCGCGTTTGGAAAACCTGGACGAACTGGTGAACGCGACGGCCGAAGCGGTCGAGCGCGGCGAGGCGCTGGCGGAATTTCTGGACCACACGGCGCTCGCGAGCGACGCCGATTCGGTCGATACGGGCAGCCAGATTTCCCTCCTGACGCTGCACAATGCCAAGGGGTTGGAGTTCCCGGTGGTCTTTCTGGCCGGTTGCGAGGAGAAACTGTTTCCGCACAGCCGCTCTTACGATTCCGAGGCCATGATGGAAGAGGAGCGCCGGCTCTGTTATGTCGGCATGACGCGCGCCGAAAAGAAGTTATATCTCACCTGGTGCCGCTCGCGCCGCCGCTTCGGCGGCGGACCGGCCGAGCCGTGCCTGCCCTCGCGCTTCCTGGACGAGGTTCCGGCGCGGCTCACCGTGAACCTAAGGCGGCGCGGTTGGGACAACCAGGTGGACCTTTTCGCCGAGCGCCACGAAGTCCGTCAGACGGCCAAGAAGAATCTGTACACCGGAAAGACATATAATTCAATGGAGAACATCTCTCAGTTCTTCACCGAACGCGGGATGAGCGGATTGGCGCCCCTTCCGGTGGCCTCGAGTTCCACGCCGGTTGTGCCACATAAGCCGGCGCCGGCGGCGCGAAAGGCGGCGGGCGGCGCAGTCCGCAAAGGCGCGGTGGTGAAGCACCAGGTGTACGGGCGCGGAACCATCGTTCGGATTGAGGGCGAGGGCGACGATACGAAATTGACGGTCAGCTTTCCGGGGTACGGCCTGAAGAAGCTGATCGCGAAATACGCGGGATTGAAAGCGGACGAATGAACACCAAGAATATCACCGACAAGACGGAACGCAAGAAGGTCAAGAGAGCCGCGCGCAAGAAAGTCGCGCCTAAGCCGAAGCGTGCCACCGGCGTGGCTCGCGGGAGCGCGAAGCGCAAAGTGAAGAAGATGGTCAAGGGCCAGCGGAAGCGCTAGGCGGAACCTCCCTCGCGCAAAGGCGCGCGCAAGCCCGGGCGTCGCGCGCCGGTTGCCCCGGCGTCTTTGCGCGAACCCACGACGGCCGTCTTCATGAGACGTCTCCTTCGCACCAAGAGCATCGACGCGCTGCTGGCCGCCAGCGAGCAACCCGACAAGCGCTTGAAGAAGACCTTGGGGCCGTGGAGTCTCACGGCGCTGGGTATCGGCGCCGTGATCGGCTCGGGCATCTTCACGCTGGTGGGCACGGCGGCGGCGGGCGAGAAGCTGGCTTATCATTCGATTCTGCATGCCCCGCTGCTGGACGTGTTGCTCCACGGCGGCAACGCCGTGGCGACCATCGGGCGTCCCGGCGCGGGGCCGGCCGTCTCACTGTCCTTCCTGGTGGCGGCCCTGGCCTGCGCCTTCGCGGCGTTGTGTTACGCCGAACTGGCGTCCATGATTCCGATCTCGGGCAGCGCCTACACGTTCGCTTACGCCACGCTGGGCGAGATTTTCGCCTGGGTGCTGGGTTGGGACCTGATCCTGGAGTACGCCGTCTCGAACATGGCCGTGGCGGTGGGTTTTTCGGCTTATCTGAAGGATCTGGTGCAGAGCCTGACGGGATTCGAGTTGCCGCGCGCGCTCACCGAACCGATTTTTCAAGAGGGCCGCGCAACGGGCGCGTGGTTCAACGTGCCGGCGCTGGTGGTACTGCTGCTGCTCACTTGGGTGCTGGTGCGCGGCGTCAAGGAGAGCGCCGAAACCAACAACGTGATGGTGGGCGTGAAGCTGGTCGCCATCCTGATTTTCGTCATCGGCGCTTCGCGCGCCGTGGATCCATCCAACTGGCGGCCCTTCATGCCCAACGGTTTTCCGGGCGTGCTGACGGGCGCGGCCCTGGTGTTCTTTACCTTCATTGGCTTCGATTCGGTCTCGACGGCGGCCGAGGAATGCAGGCACCCGCAAAGGGATCTTCCCATCGGCATCATCGCCAGCCTGGCCGTTTGCACGCTGCTCTATGTGGCCGTGGCCGTGGTGCTCACCGGCATCGGCGACTACCGCCAGATGAACAACGCCGCTCCGGTGGTCAACGCGCTGCACGCCTTGGGCTACGAGAACATCCGGCGCTGGGTGGGCGCGGGCGCCGTCGTCGGAATGCTCAGCTCGCTGCTGGTGTTCCAGTACGGACAGGCGCGCGTGTGGTTCGCCATGTCGCGCGACGGGCTGCTGCCGAAGCTCTTTTCCAAAGTGCATCCGGTGCATCGCACCCCCCACGTGAGCACCTGGATCGCGGGGTTGGCGGTGGGGATACCGGCGGGTATCTGGGACATCGGCACGTTCGCCGATCTGTCCAATATCGGCACGCTGTTCGCTTTCATGGTGGTGTCGGCGGGCGTGCTGGTGCTGCGCAAGAAGCAGCCCGATAGGCCGCGCGGATTCCGCGTGCCCCTGGTGCCGTTGCTCCCCTGGCTGTCCATACTGTCCTGCCTGGGGCTGATGCTGGGGCTGCCGCTGCTGACGTGGTTGCGCTTTTTCGGCTGGATGGCCATCGGACTGGGCATCTATTTTTTGTTCGGGTTCCGGCGCAGCCAGTTGGCCGAGTGAGCCGCGCCCAGCCAATCTCACCGTAGTCCGATGCAATTGCTCCGATGGGCAAGATGTGGGGATGGGATGCGTCCAGTCGCCAATGGTGGGAACCCGGGCGGCGGCCTTCGCCATCAGCTTGCTGTTGCAGAGGCGTGTTTGCGAGCCTTCGAACCCCCAGGCAAGGTGTTCCGGGAATGATCGAACTGGCGCTGGGGACCACGCTTACGTCCGAGCGGAAGGAGTAGCTGGCGACGCTGGAAATACTGGAGCGGGAGAACCTCGGCTCCCGACCCTGTTCAGAAGCCCTCCCAGACGTAAGCCGCGAAGCGGCGCCGGACGGAGAAACCCATGCGCTCGTACAAAGACACCGCGCCTCGGTTGGCGCTGGTGACGGTCAGGCTGACCTTCCGGCAACCGTGGCCGGCGAGCGCGGCCAGCGAGAGCCGCATCAACTCATAGCCCAGGCCGGTTCCCTGCATGGCCGGCTCAACGCAAACTTGCGTGATGTGCCCGACGTCGGGGGCCACCAGGCTAGCCAGGCAGGCGCCGCAAAGGTGGCCGGTGGCGGCCTGCGCCGCCAGGAAGGAAGCAGGCGCGAAGAACGTGCCGCAGCCGGGATACTGCACAATGTTCGTCAGAAAACGCCGCGCGCCGGCCACGCTGCGATACTGGTCGTTGATCTGGCCGTCGATGTGATCCTGGTAAGCCGCGGCGATGACATGGCCCACTTCCGCCTGCCGCCACTCGCTCCAGTTCTCGATACGCACGCCGGCGTGCAGACGCGCCGGCGTGAGAGGCCGGGCGTCCAGGTTCGCCATCATGAAGTTGCGCTGGTAAGTAGTGGCATACCGCGCGGCCGGAAGGCGCCGCGCGAATGGATCGTCGAGCAGGATTAGTTGAGACTCGATGCGCCGTACCTGGGGTATCAAGATCAGGCGTTGGACCACGGCCTCGAGCAGCAACCCCTCGGCGCGCGCGTCGCGCAGCGCGCGGCGGACATAGAGGTCGCCGATGAGCCCTTTGTGTTCGTCGGTCACGAAGTAGCTGTAACCGGCGACGATGCCGTGCGCGATGAGCGCGTTGCCCGTGAGCATGCCGCGGCTCGTGAAACGGCGCACCAGATCGGCGGAGGCGGAAAAGTCCCAATCCAGGTTCTCGCGCCAGGCGGTGCTTTCTTCCGCCAGCAGAGCCTCCAGGCCGGCGGCGCCGGTGTGGTTGAGGTCGACAACTTCGAGGCCCGACGTTTCCTGGTGCGGAGTCATGGGAAGCTCCCGCCTTGGCTTACCGGGGCGCCGGGGCGGCTCTCATCGCAAAGCCTGCTTAATGGACCGGGTGGCCTGCCGGATGCGATGGCGGTTCTCCACCAGCGCGAAGCGCACGAACCCTTCTCCCATGGGTCCGAACCCGATGCCCGGAGAAACCGCCACCAGGGCCTTCTCGAGCAGCAATTTGGTGAACTCGAGCGAGCCGGCGGAGCGATAGCGCTCCGGGATGGGCGCCCAGACAAACATGGAACCACGCGGCGAGGGCACCTGCCAGCCGGCGCGATCGAGTCCGTCGATCAGCACATCGCGGCGGCGCTGGTACAGTTCGCAAATCTTCCGCGTCTCTTCCTCGCATTCGCGCAGTCCGATGATGGCGGCGATCTGGAGAGGCTGGAAGACGCCGTAATCGAGATAGCTCTTGATGCGGGCCAGCGCGCCGATCATCTTCGGATTGCCCAGGCAGAAGCCGATGCGCCAGCCGGCCATGTTGAAGCTTTTCGACATCGAGTAGATCTCGACAGCCACTTCCTTGGCGCCGTCCACTTCGAGAATACTGGGCGGGCGGTAGCCGTCGAAGCCCAGGTCGGCGTAAGCGAAATCGTGCATCACCATGGTGCCATGATGGGAGGCCATGCGGACGATTTCGCGGAAGAATTCGCGCTCCACGCACATGGTGGTGGGATTGTGCGGGAACGAGATCAAAATCATACGCGGCTTCATGAGCGAGGTGCGGTAGACGTCCTCGAGCCGGTTCAAGAACTCCTCGGGGGTCGGCATGGGAAGCGCCACGGCGTGGCCTTCGGCCATCACCACGCCGTACTGGTGGATGGGGTAGGCCGGATTGGGGCACACCACCGGATCGCCCGGGCCAATGACGGCGAACAAGAGGTGCGCCACCGCGTCCTTGGCGCCGATGGTGACGATAGCTTCCTTTTCCGCATCCAGGTCCACGCCGTAGTGCGCCTTATAGCGCTTGACGATTTCCTGCCGCAAATTGGGGATGCCGCGCGACATCGAGTAGCGGTGATTGCGCGGGTTCCTGACGGCTTCAACGAGTTTGCTGACGATCGGCTTGGGCGTAGCTCCGTCCGGGTTGCCCATGCCCAGATCGACCACGTCCTGCTGGGCGGCCCGCAGACGTGCTTTCATCTCGTTCACCACCGCGAAGACATAGGGCGGCAGCTTCTTAATGCGGTAGAACTCCTCGTTTTGCCAGGACATCCTATCCATTCTAGGAGCAAACCGGGACAGTCAGCAATTTCACCTTTTTCGCGCCACCGACTACTCATGCTACAGGGATCGAAGCCGCCTGGGCGGAAAAGGTGAAATTGCTGACTGTCCCGGTTTTTCGGAACAAGCGGCCGGATGTCGTCGTATACTGCAAAGAGACCTGAGGAACTATGGCACTGAAGGATTTCCTTGCGAAACAGTTTATCGATGTCATCCACTGGGTGGAACCCGAGGATGGCATTCTGGCCTACCGGTTTCCGATGCAGGACATGGAAATACAGAACGGGGCCAAACTTACGGTGCGCGAATCGCAGATGGCGGGGTTCGTCAACGAAGGCCGCCTGGCCGACGTGTTCGCGCCGGGCCTGTACACGCTCAACACGCAGACGCTGCCGCTGTTGACCAACCTGATGAATTGGGACAAGATGTTCAAATCCCCGTTCAAAAGCGACGTGTACTTCTTCTCGACGCGTATGCAGGTGAACCAGGCCTGGGGCACGGGGACGCCCATTACGGTGCGCGATCGCGACTTCGGCGCCGTGCAACTGCGCGGTTACGGCATTTACTCCTGGCGCATCCTGGATCCGCGCGCGTTCCACACCAAGGTGAGCGGTACGCGCGATCTATATCACACGGCGGAGATCGAAGGGCAACTGCGCAATACCATCATCGGGCGGATGGCCGATACGTTCGCCGAAAGCCAGGTTCCGTTTCTGGACATGGCGGCGAATCAAGTGGAGTTAGGGCAGAAGATCGCCGCGCAACTCGCGCCGGCGTTCGCCGAGTTGGGGCTGGCGCTGGACACGTTCGTGGTGCAGAATCTGTCGCTGCCGGAGGAATTGCAGAAACGGCTCAACGAGCGCATCGGCATGAACATGGTGGGCGACATGGGCCGCTACACGCAGTTCCAGGTGGCGCAGTCCATGCCCATCGCGGCGGCCAATGAAGGCGGTGGAGCCGCGGGGATCGGCGCGGGACTCGGCGCGGGAATGGTGATGGCGCAGAACATGATGAACGCCGTACGCATGCCGGGCGCGCCCGGACCGGAGCCGTCCACTCCAGCGATTGGAGCGCCGGTGGCGCCCGCGGCGGGCGGTGGCGCGGCAGCCGCGACCGGCGCGAAGTTCTGCATCGATTGCGGGAAGCCCATGCCGGGCCGCGCGAAGTTCTGTCCCGAGTGCGGGGCGCCGCAACAATAACCCATGTCAGGCTGCGAATGGGTGGTGGAAGCGTACGGCTGCCGGGCGGCGGATCTCTCCGACGTGGCGAGGTTGCGCGTCATGTTCGCGCAATTGGTGGTGGCGCTGGATCTGCACCCGGTCGGCGAGCCGGTCTGGCACCAGTTTCCGGCGACGGGTGGCGTGACCGGTTTCCAGATCCTTGCCGAATCGCATCTGGCGTGTCATACTTTTCCAGAATACTCGTCGATTTGTCTGAACCTCTTTTGTTGCCGGCAGCGTCCCGAGTGGGACTTCGCCGGCTATTTCAAGCGAGAGTTCGCCGCCTCGCGGGTGAACGTGCGGCGAATCGAGCGGACGTACCAGGAGGCGGATGAGCCAGAGAAGCGCGAACTGTCCCAACTGCGGAGCGCCGGTTCAATTCCGTTGGTCTAGCGCGATCCAGACGGTCTGCGCGTACTGCCGCTCGATCCTGGTCCGCACGGACGTGGATCTTGCCAAGGTGGGCGAAGCAGCCGATCTGCCCTGGACAGCTCGCCCATTCAACTGGGCGTCGAGGGCATTTACCGCAACAAGGCCTTCGTGGTGGTGGGGCGCATTGTCTACGAGTACGAGTTGGGCGCCTGGAACGAGTGGCACCTGGTGTTCAACGACAACTCCAGCGGTTGGCTTTCGGACGCGCAACTCGAATACGCCGTTTCGATGTTGAGCGATGCGGGGCAGGCGTTGCCGGCGGCGAACGCCGTCGCGCGCGGGCAGCGGTTTCAATTCCACGGTGTGGCGCTCAGTGTGACCACGCTTACGCGGGCGCACTATCGCGGCGTCGAAGGGGATTTGCCGTTCCAGTATTGGGATAAAGCCGACGTACTGTTCGCCGATCTGCGCGGCTCCGACGCGCGTTTCGGCACCATCGACTACAGCGAGGCGCCGCCGCTTCTGTTCCTGGGCGAGACGCTCGAGTTCGACGATCTGCGCATGTCGCGGCTGCGCGAGTTCGAGGGGTGGAAGCGATGAGCGCGGCGCCCGTTCCGCCGGCCAGCGCCCGCGCGCTGAACTGCACCAATTGTGGAGCGCCGCTCACCATCCGTTCCGGGGCCAACGCGCTCACGGTGGTCTGCATTCAATGCTGCTCGGTGCTGGACGCGAAGGACCCCGCGCTGGGCGTGCTGCAGACCTTTCAGGCGCGCGCACGCATCCAGCCGAAGATCCCGCTGGGCAAACGCGGGAAGCTGGAGGGCGGCGAGTGGGAAGCCATCGGATTTCAAGAGCGCACCATCACGGTGGAGGGCATCCACTATAGCTGGTACGAGTACCTGCTGTTCAACCCATACAAGGGCTACCGTTATCTGAGCGAGTATCGGGGCCACTGGAACCTGGGACGCACGCTGCGCTCGCTGCCCGTCGCGGCAACCTCGAAGAGCAAGCCCGCCGCGCGCGTGGGCGCCGAGACGTTCATTCACTTTCAGACGGCCGTGGCGAGCACCACCTATGTGATGGGCGAGTTTCCCTGGCGCGTGAAGGTGGGCGAAACGGTAGAGGCCGCCGACTACATCGCGCCGCCGAAAATGCTCTCGGCGGAAACGACGCCCGAAGAAGTGGTGTGGTCGATGGCGCAGTACACGCCGGGAGCGGAGATCTGGCAGGCCTTCGCGCTGCCCGGCCGGGCGCCCGCGGCCGACGGCGTCTTCGCCAATCAACCTTCGCCGTTCGCCGGACGCGTCCGCAGTGCGTGGAGGCTGTTCTTGGCCTTCTTTGTCGCGCTGTTCGCGCTCATGCTGCTGGTTGCCATGGTCGCGCGCAACGAACAGGTCTTCAGCGGCACGTATCATTTTTCGCCGCGCGCGGGAGGCGAGGCGAGCTTCGTGACGCCGGTGTTCGAGTTGCAAGGACACACCTCCAACGTCGAGTTGGAAGTCGCCACCGACCTGAGCAACAACTGGTCCTATTTCGGCTTCGCCCTGATCAACGAGTCGACCGGGCGAGGCGTACGATTTCGGCCGCGAGGTGAGCAACTATTCGGGGCGCGACAGCGATGGCGCCTGGACCGAAGGCAGCGCCAAGGACACGGCCGTCATACCGAGCGTTCCACCGGGCCGTTACTATTTGCGCGTCGAGCCGGAAATGGACGCCTCGGCGACTTCGGTGAATTACAAAATCGCCATCCGGCGCGACGTGCCGTCGATGGTATGGTTCGGCGTGGCGCTGCTGTTGCTGCTGATCCCGCCCATTGCGACTTGGTTCCGGTCGTTGCGATTCGAGACCGCGCGGTGGCAGGAAAGCGATTACGCGACGTCGAGTTCCGGCAATGACTCGGATTCGGGAGACGACTAGCCATGATGAGACACCCGTTGTTTCTGGCCTATGGTACGGTGTTGCTGGGGCTGTTGGGCCTGGCCGAATACCGGGGCTGGAGTTTGCTGCGCGTCAATGAGTTGAAGGACGTTCCCAAGACCGTGCGCGACAATCCCGGCGCGTACCGGTCTCACTACCGGTATCTGCCCCGTTATATTGGAGGAAAGTAACATGACCGACTTCCATCCCGGCTATTTGCTGAATGCGCTGGTTTATTCGGTGCTCGGCATCATCATCTTCGTGGCGGCGTTCTGGCTCCTGGACCTGCTGACGCCTTACGCGCTGTGGAAGGAGATTGTCGAGGATAAGAACATCGCGCTGGCCATTCTGGTGGGCGCGATGTCGCTGGGCGTGTGCGTGATTATCGCCGCGGCGGTACATGGGTAATTGTCCGCCGTACTCTTCCTCTCGGTCTTCCTCATCGCCGCCTGCGGGCTGGTGTATGAGCTGATTGCCGGTACGCTGGCCAGCTACCTGCTGGGCGATAGTGTCTTCCAGTTTTCGACCGTCATTGGCAGCTATCTGTTCGCGATGGGCGTGGGAAGCTGGCTGTCGCGATTCGTGGGACGCGCGCTGGTGGCGAGGTTCGTGGCCATCGAGCTGATGGTGGGCCTGGTGGGCGGGTTCTCGTCGGCCATACTGTTTCTGGCCTTCGCTTACACCCAAGGGTTCCGGCTGGTGCTGTACGCCATCGTAGTGGTGGTAGGCATTCTGGTGGGCCTCGAAATTCCGCTGTTGATGCGGATTCTCAAGGAGCGCTTCGAATTCCGCGACCTGGTGGCGCACGTGCTCACCTTCGATTACCTGGGCGCGCTGGGAGCCTCGTTGCTGTTCCCCATTCTGCTGGTGCCTAAGTTGGGACTGGTGCGTTCGGCGATCCTGTTCGGGCTGGTCAACGCGGGTGTGGCGCTGTGGTCGACGTACTTGTTCCGGGACCGCATCGGCTCGCCCGGCCCGTTGCGGGTTATGTCGATTGCGGTGGTCGCGGTGTTGGGCGTGGGGATGTTTGGCGCCGAACAGATCACGCGCGCGGCCGACGACAACCTGTACGCCGACGAAGTCATTCTGTCGCGCACGACGCGGTACCAGCGCATTGTGCTGACCCGGTGGAAGGACGACGTGCGATTGTTTCTGAGCTCGCATTTGCAGTTCAGCTCGCGCGACGAATACCGCTATCACGAAGCGTTGGTGCATCCGGGGCTGGCGGCGGTGGCCGCGCCGCGGAGGGTGCTGGTCTTAGGCGGGGGAGACGGCCTGGCGGTGCGCGAGATACTGAAATATCCGGTTCTGGAAAGCATCACGCTGGTGGACCTGGACCCGGAGATGACGCGGCTGTTTGCGACGCATCCCATGCTCACGCGGCTGAACGGCGGCGCGTTTTCGAATCCGAAAGTGCACGTGATAAACCAGGACGCGTTTCCGTGGCTGGAATCCAGCACGGGTAGCTACGACTTCGTGGTGGTGGATTTCCCCGATCCCACCAACTTTTCGCTGGGCAAGCTCTACACCACGGCGTTCTACCGCCTGCTGGCGAAGCATTTGAGCCAGCAGGGGCTGGTGGCCGTGCAGAGCACGTCGCCCTTGTTTGCGCGGCAGTCCTACTGGTGCATTGTCGAGACCATCCGGCAGGCCGGACTCCGCACATATCCGTATCACGTCTACGTGCCATCGTTTGGAGAGTGGGGCTTTGTGCTGGCTGGCAGGGGCGAGTACACGCCGCCCACCCAGTTGCCGGGCGGGCTGCGATTCTTGAGCCCGGAAAACCTCGCGCAGATGTTCGTCTTCCCCGTCGATATGCGGGCCGTCGAGGCGGGCGTGAACCGGCTCAACGATCAGGTGCTGGTGCGCTACTACGAGCGCGAATGGCGGGAGATCGCGCATTGAACCCTCTCCGGCGGGACTTTCTCGGCGTTGGCTTGATGGGCCTGGCGAGGAAGACCGAGCGGCCCATTGCGGGCGGCTTCGTATTCGAATCGCAGACGCCGGGACACCGCTTGCGAGATAACGCCGCGTTCCAGGCTCCCCGCGAGCAGTTGCGCAAGAGGGTGGTGATTGTGGGCGCCGGCGTGGCCGGACTGTGCGCCGCGTGGTGTTTGCGCAAACGAGGGTTTTCGGACTTCGTCGTGCTCGAACTCGAAAAACAGGTGGGCGGCAACGCACGCTGGGGCGAGAATGAAATAACGCCGTACCCGTGGGCCGCGCACTACGTGCCGGTGCCGGGGAAGCGCTCGAAATTGATTCGCGAGTTGTTCGAGGATCTGGGCGTGCTGCGCGACGGCGTATGGGAAGAGCGCCACCTGTGCCACACGCCGCAAGAGCGCCTGTTTCTGCACGGGCGATGGCAGGAGGGGCTGGAGCCCGAGTTGGGCGTCGCGGCCAGGGATCGGGACGAGTATCGGCGGTTCGAAGATCTGATGCGGCGGTTCCACGCTTCGGGCGAGTTCACCATTCCCATGGAAGAGAGCGCGCGAGAGTCGCCGCTGGATCACGTCTCGATGGCGGATTGGCTGCGCGAGCAGGGTTTTCGGTCGCCCTACCTGCACTGGTACGTGAATTACGCTTGCCGCGACGACTACGGGATGCTGGCCTCTGATGCTTCGGCTTGGGCCGGCATCCATTACTTCGCCGCGCGCGAGCCGGAGGAGAAAGGCCCGTTGGTGTGGCCGGAAGGAAACGGTTGGATCGTGCGCCGGATGATGGAGCGCTTGCAGCCTTGGGTGCGCACGGGCGCGCTGGTGCGGCGTATACAAGACCAGGGCCGTCGCGTGAAAGTGGTGGCCGAGAGCCTGGAGTGCGAAGCCGAGGTGGTGATCTGGGCGGCGCCAACGTTTCTGGCGCCCTACGTGATGGAAGGCGCGCCGCGGGTGCCTGGCTTCGAGTATTCGCCCTGGATCACGGCGAACCTCACACTGGAACGGTTCCCGGCCGAGCGCGGCCTCGAGCTGGCCTGGGACAACGTGATTTACACGTCGCCCATGCTGGGCTACGTGGTAGCGACGCACCAGTCGCTCGCACGGCATCAGGAACGTACGGTGTGGACCTGGTATGGGGCGCTGGCGGAAGGCGCGCCATCGCGCAATCGCGAATGGATGCTGGCCCAGGACTGGGGCTACTGGAAGGAATACATCCTGCGCGATATCGCCAAAGCGCATCCGGATATCCGCGAATGCGTTTCGCGCATGGACGTCTGGAGGCTGGGACACGCCATGGTCAGGCCCGTGGTGGGCTTTCGCTCCAGCGCCGGGAGACTGGGGGCAGCCCGGGCGAAAGGCAAGATTCTGATGGCCAATTCGGATCTGAGCGGGCTATCCATATTTGAAGAAGCGCAGCAGCGAGGGACTAGCGCAGCCCTAATGGCGATGAAAATGCTAGGAAACGAGCATTGAGTGAAAGTTTTTAATGCTATCTGTATATGCATGATTCGTAGAGAGTTGTATGCGCTAACAGGGTTGTTGAGGCGCCCCTTTGCGAGTATGCCGGCAAAAAAAATGCGGCAGGCGCTTGCGCGGTTGTCGTGGCTTTGTTATTCTGAGGTAGTCGCAATCTGGACCGGACGAAACCAAGGATACGGACTGAAGGGCTCTTGTGCGCTTCAAACGGATCTGGTAAAATCGGGATACAGAAGCGGAAGAAACCGCAGGGTAGGCCGTACGAAGTAAAGTTTTAGCCTTCCTTAAGCAGGTCTTACAAGTTCCAAGAGATTCTAGGGAGCAGTCATGCGCGCCCAATAGTGAGGCGCCGTGGGAGTTTGCGCCCTAAAAAGTTTCGAGGCCTGCGGGTTGGCCGGGTTTTCTGAAAAGGATCCCCGGCGGGCTCGCAAAGATGTTTGACAATCTGGTTGGACGCAAAGTTTGAATACGTCAGAACCTGAGTTAAAAACCGAGGCGATCAAAACTCTACAATTTACAATGAGAGTTTGATCCCGGCTCAGAATCAACGCTGGCGGCGCGCTTAACACATGCAAGTCGAACGAGAAAGCCGGGGCAACCTGGTGAGTAAAGTGGCGTACGGGTGAGTAACACGTGGGTAATCTACCTTCTGGTGGGGGATAACCCTGGGAAACCGGGGCTAATACCGCATAACCCCGCAAGGGAAAAGCAGCAATGCGCTGGAAGAGGAGCCCGCGGCCGATTAGCTAGTTGGTAGGGTAATGGCCTACCAAGGCTGCGATCGGTAGCCGGCCTGAGAGGGCACACGGCCACACTGGCACTGAAACACGGGCCAGACTCCTACGGGAGGCAGCAGTGGGGAATCTTGCACAATGGGGGCAACCCTGATGCAGCGACGCCGCGTGAGCGATGAAGCCCTTCGGGGTGTAAAGCTCTTTCGGCAGGAACGATAATGACGGTACCTGCAGAAGAAGCTGCGGCTAACTACGTGCCAGCAGCCGCGGTAATACGTAGGCAGCAAGCGTTGTTCGGAGTTACTGGGCGTAAAGAGTGCGTAGGTGGTTTTCTAAGTTCGGTGTGAAATCTCCCGGCTCAACTGGGAGGGTGCGCCGAAAACTGGAAGACTTGAGTGCGGGAGAGGAGAGCGGAATTCCTGGTGTAGCGGTGAAATGCGTAGATATCAGGAGGAACACCTGTGGTGCAGACGGCTCTCTGGACCGCCACTGACACTGAGGCACGAAAGCGTGGGGAGCAAACAGGATTAGATACCCTGGTAGTCCACGCCCTAAACGATGCATACTTGGTGTGGGTCATTCAGTTGATCCGTGCCGGAGCTAACGCGTTAAGTATGCCGCCTGGGGAGTACGGTCGCAAGGCTGAAACTCAAAGGAATTGACGGGGGCCCGCACAAGCGGTGGAGCATGTGGTTCAATTCGACGCAACGCGAAGAACCTTACCTGGGCTCGAACGGCTACCGAAAGTTCTTGGAAACAGGAACCTTCCCGCAAGGGACGCGTAGTCGAGGTGCTGCATGGCTGTCGTCAGCTCGTGTCGTGAGATGTTGGGTTAAGTCCCGCAACGAGCGCAACCCTTGTCCTGTGTTGCTAACCGAAAGGTGCACTCTCAGGAGACCGCCAGCGATAAGCTGGAGGAAGGTGGGGATGACGTCAAGTCATCATGGCCTTTATGTCCAGGGCTACACACGTGCTACAATGGCTGGTACAAAGCGTCGCCAACCCGCGAGGGGGAGCTAATCGCAAAAAGCCAGTCTCAGTTCGGATCGCAGGCTGCAACCCGCCTGCGTGAAGCTGGAATCGCTAGTAATGGCGCATCAGAATGGCGCCGTGAATACGTTCCCGGGCCTTGTACACACCGCCCGTCACATCACGAAAGTGGATTGTACTAGAAGTCCGCAGGCTAACCCGCAAGGGAGGCAGCGGCCCAAGGTGTGATTCATGATTGGGGTGAAGTCGTAACAAGGTAGCCGTAGGAGAACCTGCGGCTGGATCACCTCCTTTCTAAGAGAGAACGTGGGTGGAGTCTCCGAATACGGAGACAGCCGTTCCACTCCAGACTAGTCCGGCAACGGATTGGTAATGTCTCGGTATCTCCACTTTGGTTCTTTGATACGTTTCGAACCATGGCCCGGTCTTGTATCGGGTCGCGTCCAACCGGCCTCGATCGTTTTTCGATTCCAGGGGCTGTAGCTCAGTTTGGGAGAGCGCCTGATTTGCACTCAGGAGGTCGTCGGTTCGACCCCGATCAGCTCCACCAGATGAGAAGCAGGCCTCGCCGGAGACCTGCCAAGGTCTTGGGCCTGTAGCTCAGTTGGCTAGAGCGCACCCCTGATAAGGGTGAGGTCGGTAGTTCAATTCTACCCAGGCCCACCAAATCAACATTCCAGACGGCAGAAGGCAGAAGCCAGAAGTTGGGAGCCAGGCTCCCGAAATCTGACTCCTGGCTTTTGAGAAGCCGGGAAGAACGATCTTTGACAACTGAATATATTGACGGGCAACTGCAAGTTGCATAAAGCGAATTAGAAACACTCTGTGATTAGAGTAGATTCTATGGTCAAGCTACTAAGGGCATGTGTGTGGATGCCTTGGCGTGAGTAGGCGATGAAGGACGTAGCTAGCTGCGATAAGCCTCGGGGAGCCGCCAGCAGGCTGTGATCCGGGGATTTCCGAATGGGGAAACCCAATCCGTGCTAACACGGGTTATTCCATCCTGAATACATAGGGGTGGAAGGCGAACCTGGGGAAGTGAACCATCTCAGTACCCAGAGGAAGAGAAAACAACAGTGATTCCGCAAGTAGCGGCGAGCGAACGCGGAAGAGCCTAAACCGGGCGATTCGAAAGGAGAGCTCGGGGTTGCAGGACCACAATGTGGGAAGGATAGGGTTAGTCGAACGGTCTGGAAAGTCCGGCCAAAGAGGGTGATAGCCCCGTACGCGAAAATCCGAAACTCTCTAGTGGAATCCTAAGTACCGCGGGACACGTGGAACCCTGCGGGAATCTACCGGGACCATCCGGTAAGGCTAAATACTCACTCACGACCGATAGTGAACTAGTACCGTGAGGGAAAGGTGAAAAGAACCCCTGCGAGGGGAGTGAAATAGTACCTGAAACCACATGCCTACAAGCAGTCGAAGGGCTATGCTCCGCAAGGAGAATGCCTGACGTCGTGCCTATTGAATAATGAGCTGGCTAGTCATTCTCAGTGGCAAGGTTAAGCGAAAGCGAGCCGTAGCGAAAGCGAGTCTGAATAGGGCGCTGAGTCGCTGGGAATGGACGCGAAGCGGGATGATCTACCCTTGGCCAGGATGAAGGCCGTGTAACAACGGCTGGAGGTCCGAACCAGTGTTGGTTGAAAACAGCTTGGATGAGCTGAGGGTAGGGGTGAAAGGCTAATCAAATTCCGTGATAGCTCGTTCTCTCCGAAATAGCTTTAGGGCTAGCCTCGCGTGGTCCGCCGTGGTGGTAGAGATCTGGATGAACTAGGGGCCTTCCCAGGTTACCAAATTCAACCAAACTGCGAATGCCATGGACGTGTAACGCGGGAGTCAGACAGCGGGGGCTAAGCTTCGTTGTCGAAAGGGAAACAGCCCAGACCGTCAACTAAGGTCCCCAAATCTGCGCTAAGTGGTAAAGGAAGTCGAGAGGCTCAGACAGCCAGGAGGTTGGCTTAGAAGCAGCCATCCTTTAAAGAAAGCGTAATAGCTCACTGGTCGAGCCGCTCGGTGCCGACAATCCAACGGGGCTCAAGCGCAGTACCGAAGTTGCGGATTCGTGCAAACGAATGGTAGGAGAGCATTCTTAGTCGGGCGAAGGTCTACCGTAAGGAGGGCTGGACGACTAGGAAGTGACTCTGCCAGCATAAGTAGCGAAAAACCAGGTGAGAACCCTGGTCGCCGTAAGTCTAAGGATTCCTGAGAAAGGTTAATCCGCTCAGGGTTAGTCGGGTCCTAAGGTGAGGCCGAAAGGCGTAGCTGATGGACACACGGTTAATATTCCGTGACTACCTTAATTCGATAAAGACCGATGGGGGGACGCAGACCTGATGCCTTGGCGGGCAATGGTTTCTCGCCAGGGTTGACGGGAGGCCGGGAGAGGTAAATCCGCCCGGTCGTCTGCCAGGAAAAACCTCTAAGGAGGATTAAGGTACCCGTACCATAAACCGACACAGGTGGACGAGATGAGTATTCTAAGGCGCTCGGGTGATGGTTTGTTCAGGAACTAGGCAAATTAGCTCCGTAACTTAGGGAGAAGGAGTGCCCCAGCAATGGGGTCGCAGTGAAGAGCCTCAGGCGACTGTTTAACAAAAACACAGGTCTCTGCAAAGTCGAAAACGACGTATAGGGGCTGACGCCTGCCCGGTGCCGGAAGGTTAAAGGGAGTGGTTAGCCGCAAGGCGAAGCTACGAACTGAAGCCCCGGTGAACGGCGGCCGTAACTATAACGGTCCTAAGGTAGCGAAATTCCTTGTCGGGTAAGTTCCGACCTGCACGAATGGCGTAACGATCTGAGGACTGTCTTAACAAGCCGCCCGGCGAACTTGTGGTTCCGGTGAAGACGCCGGATGCCCGCCACTAGACGGAAAGACCCCGTGCACCTTTACTATACCTTATCAGTGAATTATGGGGCGGTCTGCGCAGCATAGGTGGGAGGCTTTGAACCCGGGTTCTCGGACTCGGGGGAGCCAACGGTGAGATACCACCCTGATCGTTCTGTGATTCTAACTTCCTCCCGTTATCCGGGAGAGGGACACTGGTAGGCGGGTAGTTTGACTGGGGCGGTCGCCTCCTAAATTGTAACGGAGGCGTTCGAAGCTTGGTTCAGGCGGTTTGGAAATCCGCCTTTGAGTGCAAAGGCATAAACCAGGTTGACTGCAAGACCTACAAGTCAAGCAGGTGGGAAACCAGGACTTAGTGATCCGGTGGTTCTGTATGGAAGGGCCATCGCTCAACGGATAAAAGGTACGCCGGGGATAACAGGCTGATCGGAGTCAAGAGTTCACATCGACGCTCCGGTTTGGCACCTCGATGTCGGCTCATCGCATCCTGGGGGTGTAGAAGCTCCCAAGGGTTAGGCTGTTCGCCTATTAAAGCGGTACGTGAGCTGGGTTCAGAACGTCGCGAGACAGTTCGGTCCCTATCTGTGGTGGGCGTAGGAGATTTGAGGGGGCTTGTCCTTAGTACGAGAGGACCGGGATGAACGAACCTCTTGTGTTCCAGTTGTCACACCAGTGGCATAGCTGGGTAGCGAAGTTCGGTCAGGATAAGCGCTGAAGGCATATAAGCGCGAAACCTTCCCCAAGATGAGATCTCCCAACCGAAAGGTAAGAAGGGCTCTGGAAGACTACCAGTTTGATAGGGCGGATGTGTAAGTCCAGCAATGGATTGAGCTTACCGCTACTAATAGCCCGTTCGGCTTGACCATAGAATTTACTGTGGTCATAGAGTGGCGGCAGTCCTTGTGGCTGCCGTAGGCGCCGCATGCAACGCGGTGTCCGTCAATATATCAGGTCACACGATCTTTCGGGTGGCTCTAGCGAAGGGGTCACACCCGTTCCCATCCCGAACACGGAAGTTAAGCCCTTCAGCCCCGATGGTACTGCACGCGCGAGTGTGTGGGAGAGTAGGAAGTCGCCCGGATAATATAGAATGAAAGCCCCTGGTTTCGGCCAGGGGCTTTCGTGTTTTTGCGTACGGTGATTGCCATGAATGCTGCGTGTCCGGTGGTTGATCTGCGGTCCGCCTTGGATCTTCTGGCGACGACGCCGGGACAATTGGTCACTACGGATGTCTCCGTCAGCCCCAGTGTCGAAGCGGCTGCGGTTTACCGCTACGTGGGAGCCGGGACCCCCGCTCCGCCGCCCACGCGCATTGGCCCGGCGATGGTTTTCGAAAACCTTTCGGGATATCCCGGCATGCGCATGGCGGCCGGCTTGTTAGCCAGCCGGGAGCGCACCGCGCTGCTGCTCGGCTCGACCTTCGACCGCATGCCGTTCCTTCTCATGGAAGCATTGAAGCAGCCCCTCGCTCCGGCAGTAACCGCCGCCGCGGCTCCCTGCCAGGAAGTGTTCCATGGCGATCCACTGGACCTGCTGCGGATCCTGCCCATTGCCACGAACACGCCCCAGGATGCCGGCCCTTTCATCACCATGGGCCTGGTTCGGGCCGAGGATCCCGAAACGGGCGCCTCCGACGTAACTATTCACCGCATGTGCGCCATCGCGCCGGACCGTCTCAGCATCTACTTCGTGCCGGGCCGCCATATCGATGTTTTCCGTGCGAAAGCGGAGGCTGCGGGGCGCGCGCTTCCTGTCTCGATCAACATCGGCTTGGACCCGGCCATCTATCTCGCTGCGTGCTTCGAGCCGCCCACCACGCCCTTCGGTTTCGACGAGTTGAGCGTGGCCGGCGGAATTCGGAAGCGCGCCGTGGAACTGGTGCCCTGTTTGACGGTGGCGGCCAAGGCCATCGCCCACGCCGAAATCGTCATCGAAGGCGAAATCCTGCCCAACGAACGCGTGGCGGAAGATGTTCTCACCGGCGGTGGCTTTGCGATGCCCGAGTTTCCCGGCTACCTCGGCCGTGCGCAGGGGGCCGTGCCGGTGATACGCGTGCGAGCCATCACGCACCGCCAGCGGCCCATCTATCAGACGTTGGTAGGTCCTGGCGCCGAGCACACCTCGCTCACCGGCATTCCCACCGAAGCCAGCGTGCTACGGTTGGTGGAAAATACCATGCCGGGGCGGCTGGTGAATGCCTACGCGCACCCCTCCGGCGGCGGGAAGTATCTCATCATTCTGCAATTCCGGAAACTCTCGGAAGCCGACGAAGGACGCCAGCGCCAGGCCGCCTTGACGGCGTTCGCCGCCTTTCCGGAGCTCAAGCACGTGATTTTGGTGGACGAGGACGTCGACCTGTTCGACATCAACGACGTGCTTTGGGCCATGACGACGCGCTATCAAGGCGACGTCAGCACGGTGTTCATACCGGGCGTGCGCTGCCATCCGCTGGACCCGTCGCAGTCTCCCGACTTCAGCCCTTCGATTCCTGCCGAAGGGGTTTCCTGCAAGACCATCTTCGATTGCACCGTGCCGTATCGTCTGAAAGATCGCTTTCTGCGGCCTCGTTTCGGCGAAGTGGACCTGAAACGTTTCTTCCCCGGCGGCCTTCCCGCCGGGCCAGCGTTGTAGCGCGGCGGCGCGCGTTTACGGAAGCGCGTCGATCAACTTCTCGATATCGGCCGGGCTGATGTAGAAATGCGGCGACGTTCGCACCCAGCCTTGGCGCGGCGCGGCGATGATGTTCTGCTGCTTCAAATCGCGCACGATGACGCGGCTATCGATGCCTTCCTTCCGGAAACTGACGATGCCGGCTCCGCTCGAAGGTGTCCTCGAGCCCAGCACTTCGTAGCCTTTGGCGCGAGCGCCGGCGGCTATCTGGTCGCCGAGTTGTTGCACGTGCGCGGCGATGCGCTCCACGCCCACCTCCAGCAAAAACTCGATGGCCGCGCGCAGCCCGTAGCAGCCCACCGTGTTCAGCGTGCCGCACTCGTAGCGGCCGGCGTCGGGCCGCAAGGCCATGTCGCGCGAAGCGTAATCGTTGTAACCGGCCACGTTGGTCCAACCGAATTCGACCGGCGCAATTCCATCCTGCATCTCCTGTTGCACGTAGAGCACGCCGCAGCCCTCCGGACCGAGCAGCCACTTATGGCCGTCGGCGGCCAGCGCATGTATGCGGGCTTCGCGGACATCCACGGGGAACGCACCCAGGCCCTGAATGGCGTCGACGAAGAAGAAGCAGCCGTGGCGGCGGCAAATTTCGCCCATCGCCACCAAGTCCGCGCGGTAGCCACTGAGGTACTGCACGAAACTCACAGCCAGCAGCCGGGCGCCGCGGGCCGCGCGGTCTATCTCTTCGAGCGGTGCGAACACGCTGAGCCACTCCACCTGGACGCCCCGGTCTTCCAGGCGCTTCCACGGGAAATAGTTGGCGGGAAACTCCTCGCGGAAAGCCACAATGCGGTCGCCGGCGTGCCAATCGATGCCCAGAGCAACCGTGGAGACACCCTCGGAAGTGTTCTTCACCAGCGCAATCTCCGCCGGCGTGGCGTGGATCAGACGCGCGGCGGCGGCGCGAAGCCCCTGGTAGGTTTCCATCCACTCTTCGTAATGGCAGGAGCCGTAGAGCAGGGCGTCGTCGGTGAGGTGATGGATGGCCTCGGCGGCGCGGCGGCACAGCGGAGCTACACCGGCATGATGCAGATAAATAAGGTGTTCGGCGACCGGAAAGTGGTGGCGGTACTCGCTCCATATGGCCGTTGCATTTGCGTAACCCATCCTCCCAACTATACGTTAAACCTTTAGGTGCGCGGCAGCACACGGCCGCTGGGGCCGCGTGCGCGGGACTATAATGGTACTGTGAGGGCTGGGGAGCAAAGGAGCATCACCATGAGACGCGGGTTGCGTGGCGGCATCGTATTGGCGCTGGTCTTGACGCTGGCGATTCCCGCCGGCATTCTGGCCAAGGACAAGAAGAAGGATCCGGATGCGATCGGCGATCGCGACGTCGGCAAGGGTGTCAACTTCTACTCGCTCGAAAAAGAGATTGCCCTGGGCAAGCAACTGGCTCAGGACATCGAGCGTCAGGCTAAGATCGTCGACGATCCGATGGTCAGCGAATACGTGAACCGGATCGGCCAGAACCTGGTGCGGAATTCAGATGCAAAAGTCCCATTTACCATCAAGGTGATCGACGGCGAGGAGGTGAACGCGTTCGCCCTGCCGGGCGGTTTCTTCTTCGTGTATTCGGGACTCATCCTGAAGGCGGACAGTGAGGCGGAACTGGCCGGTGTCATGGCGCATGAGATCGCGCACGTGGCGGCCCGGCACGGAACCCGGCAGGCCTCGCGCGGCACCATCGCCAACCTGGCCACCATTCCGTTGATCTTCATGGGCGGCTGGGCGGGCTACGGCGCGCGGCAAGCCGCGGGCGTGGTCATTCCGGTGGGATTCCTCAAGTTCTCGCGCGGATTCGAATCCGAGGCGGATTTGCTGGGGTTAGAGTACCTTTACAAAACGGGCTACGATCCGACGGCCTTTGTGGATTTCTTCGAAAAAATCCAGACTCTCGAGAAGAAGAAGCCCGGTACCATGTCGAAGATCTTCTCGTCGCACCCCATGACGGACGATCGCATTCAGACGGCCCAGAAGAACATTCAGGAGCTCTTGAAAGCCAAGCCCGAGTACGTGGTCACCACATCGGAATTCGATAACGTGAAAGATCGCCTGATGGCCATGCACAACCGCCGCAAGATCGACGACAAGGACGCCAACAAGCCGACGCTGCGCAAAGCGCCCGGCTCGGGTACCGGTCCCATCGAAGGTGAAAGCGGCGACAGCAAGAAGGGTGACGATTCGGAAGACCGCCCCACTTTGAAGCGCCGCAACTAGCGTAGTGCGGCGGAAAGACCGCCCGGCATCGGCACTCCGCGCAAAATCGGGGACTGGCTCGAATTTCGCCGCTTTTGCGAAACTTCGTGCCTGTACCCGGTTTTGCCCACCGGGAATCCTTCTTGTCAGAATTTGCGCCGTAACTAGCATTCAGCCGCGACGAATTCGAATACAGGTGGCCCGCCGCCGTCTCAAACGGAGCGGGCCCTTCCCTACGTAAGGGGCTCGAAACGCGCCTGGAAGAAGCGCAGGTAGCGCGGCTCATAGACCAGGCGCAGGCCGCGTACGCTGGCGCGCTCCTGGTGCACCGCGAAGATCGACTCAGCCACCACGTCCATGTGCGCTTGCGTGTAGACACGGCGCGGAATGGTGACGCGCACCAGTTCCAGTTTGGGCCGGTATTCGAGCCCGGTGTCTTTGTCGCGGCCCGCCGAGACGATGCCGCGTTCCATGGTGCGCACGCCGGAATCCAGATACAGCGCCGCGGCCAGGGCCTGCGCGGGATACTGCGATTGATCGAGGTGTGGTAGAAACGCCTTCGCGTCCAGGAAAACACCGTGCCCGCCGATGGGCAGCACAATGGGGATGCCCCACTGGCGCAGCTTCTCGCCCAGATAGAGCACCTGGCCGACGCGGGCGCGAATGTGATCGTCCGCGACGGATTCCTCCAACCCGATGGCCACGGCCTCCATGTCGCGCCCGGCCATGCCGCCGTAAGTGTGCAGGCCTTCGTAGATCACCACCATGTTGCGCGCTTCCTCGAAGATGTCCCCATCGTTTATGGCCAGGAAGCCGCCGATATTGACCAGCGCGTCCTTCTTCGCGCTCATGGTGCAGCCGTCGGTGAGCGAGCAAGTCTCGCGCACGATGGAGGCGATGGATCGGCCCTGCTGGCCGGGCTCCCGCTGCTGAATGAAGTAGGCGTTTTCGGCGATGCGCGTGGCGTCCAGGATGATGCGTATGCCGTGCGAGCGAGTGAGCTCTCGAACCGCGCGCAGGTTTTCGAGCGAGATCGGTTGTCCGCCCGCCATGTTGACGGTTGCGGCGACGCTCACATACGGGATGCGCCCTGCGCCGTATTCGCCGATCGTGAAGGCGAGCTTGGCGAGGTCCACGTTGCCCTTGAAAGGATGCTCGCTCGCCGGATCGTGCGCCTCCGGGATGATCACATCCACGAACGATCCGCCCGCCAGTTCCTGGTGCAGGCGCGTCGTCGTGAAGTACATGTTGCCCGGAATGATGTGGCCCGGCTTGATGAGGACTCGCGAGATGATGTGCTCGGCGCCGCGTCCCTGATGTGTCGGGATCAGGTGTTTGTAGCCGTAAACGGACCGGACGGTCTCTTCCAGGTGATAGAAGTTGCGGCTTCCGGCGTAAGCCTCGTCGCCCAGCATCATGCCCGCCCACTGACGGTCGCTCATGGCGGAGGTTCCGGAGTCGGTCAGCAGATCGATGTAGACGTCCTGGCTTCGCAGCAGGAACGTGTTGTAGCCGGCTTCGAGGATGGCCCCCAGACGCTGTTCGGGGTTGACCAGGCGAACAGGTTCGACAACTTTGATCTTGAAGGGTTCTGCCCAGCTGCGCCGGGTGGGTGGTGTCGGATGCATCGGATTGCCTTTTGCCCTGCGAGCCTCTAGTATAGAACTTCGGCACCGCGTGCCCGGTGGACCGCAATTGATAAACTGGGAGGGGGAGCTCGTGCATGTGGAACCGACGTAAAGAAGAGGATTTTGCACCAAAGCCGGCGGCTATGCCGCCGTCATCGGCGGAACTGACCAGGGAGGGAATACCCATGTCCACGCTGTCCGGGCGCTCCATGGAAGCGGATGCACACCGATCGACGGCCTCGATCGGGAAATCTGTCATCATCAAAGGCAATGTTTACAGCCGCGAAGATTTGTTCGTGGACGGGGAACTCGAGGGAACCATCGAACTGCAGGAGCACCGTCTGACGATTGGCGCGAACGGCAAGGTGTCCAGTAACGGCGTGAAAGCTCGCGAGATCGTCGTGCTGGGTACCATCCACGGCAACGTCGAAGCCACCGACAAGATCGAAATCCGCAAGGACGCCAAACTGGTGGGCGACATCAAGACGGCGCGCATCGTCATCGAGGACGGCGCTTACTTCAAGGGCAGCATCGACATCGTCAGGACCGAGACCGGCAAGGCTAACGCCGCGCCCGTGCCAAAGACGCAAACCGCGGCGGCGTCGGCCAACGCGGCGCCCGCGCCAAAGACGCCAACCGCTGCGGCGCCGGCCAACGCCACGCTGCCGCTGCCGGGCCTTGCGGGAGATTCCAAGCGCTGACGGAAGGAGGCGGTGGGCCGTTGGTAAGAGAAGTGGCCGCGCTAGCCCGGCCTAGTCCGGGTGTGGAGCAGTTCTTCGGCGCCATACGCGGTAGGCAAGGCTTGTCGCTCCTGGACTTTTCGAGCGTGAGCCAGTTGAGCGTCAGTGTGATTACGGGGCTGGGACACAAGATCTATTTTGAAGATCTTCTGCAAGAGTTGGACACCATCTTCGGCGACGGCGATTTCTATGCCAATCAGGCGGACCCGGTCGCCAAGGCTCGCTTCCTCAGGAGCGCGCTGAACTTTTCCGACGCGGCGTTGGACGGTGCTCTGGTTTGGGACGCATTAGAATTCCTGAGCGCTCCCTTGCTTCAAATGGTCGTGGAACGCCTGCACCGCCAGATGAAACCGGGCGCGTGCCTGTTGGCATTTTTTCACGGGGAGGAGAAGGCCACCACTGTCCCCGTTTACTCCTACCGGCTCACGGACGAAAAGACCCTGGCACTCTCGCTCCGGTCACAGCGAAAGCCGGCGCAAATATTCAACAACCGCGGCCTCGAAAGACTCTTCGGCCAGTTCCAATCCGTGAAGTTCTTCCTCACGCGCGACCACCTGCGCGAAGTCATCGTGCGGCGGTGAAGGCGAGTCGACTCACTCTTCCAACCGGTTCACCATTCGGGTGATGCCGTCTCGTATCAGCGCGGCGCCGAAGTTGATCAACAGGCCGAGGCGCCTGTCCATCAACCGAATATAGGTCAGCAGTTGCTTCTTGTGCACTGGCAGAACGTGCTCCACGGACTTGATCTCCACGACAACGAGATCCTCTATCACCAGGTCCGCGCGGAAGCCAATCTCTATTCGTATTCCGTCATAGAAGATCGGCACCGGCTGTTGCCGTGTCACGTTCAGGCTCCTCGCCGCAAGTTCCCGCGCGAGGATGGTTTCATAGACCGACTCGAGCAGCCCCGGACCCAGCGCGCAATGAATCTTGTACGAGGCGTCGACGATTTCGCGTGCGATTTCGTTCTCCGGCATCTACAAAGAGATAGTTCGCGCCAAGCCGCAAAGTCGCAAAGAAAGAAAGGCCATTTTCAAGAGCCTTAGCGTCTTGGCGTCTTGGCGCGAGATGCCTTACCGGTACAAACCGCGCAGTTGGTTCCACCGGACTTGGAACAGATCGACGAACATGGACAGGCTGTCGGAGAACATGCTGACTTTGGTGCCTTCGGTGTGGCTCCATCGCACGGGCACTTCAACCATGCGGAAGCCGAGTTTGCGCGCCAGAAACAGCGCTTCGACGTCGAAGCTGAATCCATCCAGCCTCTGACGGCGAAAGATCTCCCGTGCGGCATGAGCTTCGAAGAGCTTGAAACCGCACTGCGTGTCCCAGAGAGGCAAACCCGTGACCACACGCATGCAGAGGTTAAAAATCCGGCCCGCTTGTTCGCGAAACACCGATTGATGGACCTGGATGAGCGAACGATCCAGCGCCCGCGATCCGATGGCTACCTGGGCGCCACGCTCCCGCGCGGCGGCCAGCAGCTTGTCGAGCTCCGCGATGGGCGCCGACAGATCTGCGTCGGTGAAGAGGACCCAATCGCCTTGCGCCTCCAGCATGCCGTGGCGCACGGCGTAGCCTTTGCCGCGGTTGCCCGGATTTTCGAGCAACCGGATTTCCGGATGACGAGATGCAAAATCCCGCGCGATGCCCGCGGTCTGGTCCCGCGATCCGTCATCCACCACCAGCACTTCGGCGGATGAGAAACCCGCGCCACGCAGGTAGCCCAGCACGGCCTCCAGCGTCGAGGGCAGGCGGCGTTCTTCGTTGTAGGCGGGAATAACGATGGAGATGGATTCCAACGCTCAATTATAATAGGGAATCCACTCCAGGAGCGTGTATTGTCTCTCGAACAGGAACTATTGAAGCAACGCCACGCGCGTCTTAGCGAAATCTCGAAGCTGGGGTTTCGGCCCTATGGGCAGCGCTGGGATTTCTCGCACACCGTGCCGGAGGTTCTCCGCGACTACTCTCACAAGACCGCCGAAGAGCTCGAACCGAAAGTCGCGGTGCGCATTTGCGGTCGCATCCAGACGCTGCGCCCCATGGGCAAGGCCGGCTTCGCGCACCTGGCCCAGGGCGGGGAACGGCTGCAGGTCTACGTGCGCCAGGACTCGGTTGCGGCCAATGAATTCGCGCTCTTCAAGCTGATGGAAATTGGCGACCTGGTGGGCGCGGAAGGCTATCTGTTCCGCACTCGCACCGGCGAGCTGAGCGTGCACGTCGAAAAGCTCACCTTTCTTTCCAAGACGCTCCTCTCCATGCCCGAAAAGTGGCATGGCCTGGAAGACGTAGAGATACGCTATCGCCAGCGCTATCTGGATCTCATCGCCAATCCCGAATCGCGCGGCGTGTTCGTTACGCGCGCCAAGATCATCAGCTCGCTGCGCCGCCAGTTGGAATCGCGCGGCTTCATCGAAGTCGAGACGCCCATGATGCAGCCGCTTTACGGCGGCGCCACGGCGCGGCCCTTCCTGACGCATCACAACACGCTCGATATCGACCTGTACCTGCGCATCGCGCCGGAGCTCTATCTGAAGCGCTTGGTGGTGGGTGGGCTGGACCGCGTCTACGAAATCAATCGCAACTTCCGTAACGAAGGCATCTCGTCGCACCACAACCCCGAGTTCACTATGCTCGAGTTCTATCAAGCCTACACGGATTACCGCGGCCTGATGGATTTCACGGTCGAGCTGCTGCAGCAGACCGCGCTCGACGCGACCGGCACGCTCCAAGTCGAATATCAAGGGCAAATTCTGGACTTTTCGAATTTCCGCCGCATGTCCATGCGCGAAGCCGTAGTCGAATTTTGGCCGGATCAAGCTAGCGCCCCGACCATGGAGCAGGTGAAGGACCCGGAGTGGCTGCTGCATCACTCCGACAAAGCCACGGCCGGCGAGGCGTTGGTGGAACTGTTCGAGCGCTACGTCGAACCGAAGCTTTTCCAGCCGGCCATCGTGTACGACTATCCGGTCGAAGTCTCTCCCTTGTCCAAGAACAAGACGGACGAGCCCGAAATGGTTGAACGCTTCGAGATCTATCTGGCCGGCATGGAAATCGGCAACGCCTACACAGAGTTGAACGATCCGCAGGAGCAGCGGCGGCGCTTTGAAATGCAACTCGGTATGCAAGAGCGCGGCGACCAGGAAGCGCATCAGATGGACGAAGACTACGTGCGCGCGCTCAGCTACGGCATGCCTCCCACGGGCGGCGAAGGCATCGGCATCGACCGCCTCACCATGTTGCTCACCAACTCGCGGTCCATTCGCGACGTGATCCTGTTCCCGCTGCTCAAGCCCGAAGGGCCCATCGGCGTGGTGGAGGATCTGCGCGGGCTGGAAGGCTGACGACGTGTTGCGGAGCCGGTTCGAGTTCTTCGTCGCGCTGCGCTACCTGAAAGCCAAGCGCAAGCAGGCCATGATCTCGCTCATCACCGGAATCTCGGTTCTGGGCGTGGCGGCCGGCGTCATGGCCATGGTCATCGCGCTCGCCATCAACACGGGCTTCCGCAATACGCTGCAGCGCAACCTGCTGGGCGCCACGGCCCACGTGACCATTCTCGAAAAGACGCCATCGGGCGGCATCGAGAATTGGCGCAAGCTGGTTGCCGTCATGCGGAAGCTGCCGCACGTCACCTCCGCCACACCTTCTCTCTACGGTGCGGTGTTTCTGGCCGGACCCGTGCTCTCGGAAGGTGCCGTGTTGAAAGGTATCGATGTGGACTCGGCCGCGCAGCGCGCCGACATGCTTTTGCACCTGAAGCAAGGTTCGCTCCGCGATCTGCGCGGCAAAGACGGCCGCCCGGGCCTGATTCTGGGCGCGCGCCTGGCTGAGCGCACCGGCATGCTGCTGGGCAACCTGATCACCGTCATCAGCCCGCAAGGCGAGTTGACGCCCCTGGGGCCGCGCCCCTCCTATTACACCTTCCGCGTCGTGGGCATCTTCGAATCCGGTTTCTACGATCTCGATTCGACTTTCGCGTTCACCTCGCTGCGTGCCGCGCAGAGGGTCTTCTCGCTCGACGACGTGGTGAACGCCATCGAGCTGAAGGTGGACGACATCTACCGCGCGCCCGAAATTGCGAAGGCCGCCGAGCGGGCCGCCGGACCCAAGCTCGCGGCCACCCATTGGATGGAACAGAACCGCCAACTGCTCAACGCGCTGCGCATGGAGAAGGCGGTTACCGTCGTCACTATCGGCCTGATCCAGCTTGTGGCGGCGCTGAATATTTTGATCACGCTGGTGATGATGGGCATGGAGAAGTATCGCGATATTGCCATCCTGATGTCCATGGGAGCGCGCCGCGAACAGATTCAGCGGATCTTCCTGTTGCACGGACTGCTGATTGGCGCGGTCGGCACCGCCATCGGCTTGGTGTCGGGCTATACGCTGTGCTTCCTGGCGGACCGCTACCGTTGGATCAGCCTGGACGCGGAAATTTACTCGCTCAGCTTCGTGCCCTTCGAGCCGCGCCTGCTCGATGGCCTCTGGATCGCGGTCCTGGCTCTGGCGGTGAGCCTGGTCGCCACGCTCTATCCGGCCCGCAGCGCTACGCGCATCTCCCCGGTCGAAGCGCTGAGGTACGAGTAAGGAGCCGCATCCACGATTTCGTCGAGGCGCAATTGCCTGTTGACAAGTGATAGCATACATATACACTGTACAGTAGTGCGGCAAGCTCCCATCGTTCGTATCGACCTCTCTTCGGAAACGCCCGCCGTACGGCAGATCGCGGATTCCATCCGCGTTCACCTTGTGGAAGGGCGGCTGGCTACCGGCGCCGTTTTGCCTTCGGTGCGCCGGTTGGCCATTGAATTGGGCGTGCATTTCAACACCGTAGCCGAAGCCTACCGAGTACTGGCGGCGGAAGGTTGGCTGGATTTGAAGCACGGGCGAGCGGCCGTGGTGGTCGAACGGGAGAGTCGGACGAAGACGAACCGGGAACGCGCCGCGAGCTACTCCGCCCGGCTGCGGGGGCTTGTCGCGCAGATGCGCGCCGACGGCGTGCCCACAACCAGAATCGCCGCCGAACTGCGAGAGATTGCGGAGGTTATCGCAAGATGTTGAGGCTCATTGTCGGTGTGGGGTATCTCTTCTCGGGCGCGCTCTTGTTCGCCCTTCCCACCTTATCTCGGCGCGAGTATCTCTTCGCGGTCCGCGTTTCCCAAGGATTCCGCTCAAGTTTTGACGCACAGCGCGCCGTCGCTAGGTTCCGTTTCGTGGTCGTCGTGACGGTGGTCGCAGGATTGTGCGCGCAACTCGCGGCACCGCTTCGCTCCCTGGCCTGGGTTGCGCCGATCGCGTCACTCGCAACGATTCTGATTACGGGGCGGGCCTTCTATTGGCAACACCGTCGCCTGAAGCCGAAGGCGGTTCTCGCGGTGCTCGCTCGCGAAGCTGAACTCACCGGCCAACCGGAGCGGCTGCCTTGGTTCGCCTGGCTCGGAATCGGGCCGCTTCTTCTGATCGCGGCGGCGGCGGTGTTCCTCACCCAGGGAGCCCGCTCAGCTCTTGTGCCGGTGCGTGTACATGTACATGGAGAGACCGGGCTCCCTCCAGAAGGCGGAACGTCTCGTTCCCAATTGGCAGTAGGACACCCCGTATAAAAAAAACTCCTGCCCCACGGGTGTAGGGTAGGAGTCATCAGCCTCGAATGTGGAGGCGGTTCACGGCGAACTCCATCGCCTGTTGCTTTGCTTTCTTATATATTATATCGTACCGACGAGTTCGGGAAAGAAGGAGATTGGTACGGTCCCTCCTGCCACGGCGCAACCACCCGCTTCCGCCGACGATGTGAGGGATTGCACGCCAGCACGCAACTTTTTCCTCACCATTCCACAACGCCCGGTCGCCGCTTTCCTTCCAAACTTCCGTTTTCCCTGGCGGATGCCGGGTGGTATTTTTATAGAATAGGATCAACGAAACCGAAAATACCACCGGCTTCCTGACTGGGTGAAAATGGTTCACGACAATCGATTGAATCCCCTTGAAATCGTATGGTCAGCCATCGGCGCCACGATCGCGATCGCTCTTGCTCTCTGGCTCGTGGGCGATCGCACTTCCCCCTTCCTCCTATTCTCCTTGGGAGGGTCGACGGTCTTTCTGTTTGCGCTGACAGATACCGAATCGGCACAACCCCGCGCATTGTTCGGGGGTCATCTTGGGGGTGCTTTGATCGGTATAGTCTGTCACCAGATTTTTGGTGATGGGCTTTGGGTTTCCGTTGCGGCGGTGGTACTGACGATGGTTTCCATGATCGTGTCCCGGACAATTCACCCGCCTGCAGGGGCGAATCCGCTCATCATGGTGCACAACCATGCCGGGATGTTTTCGCTTCTGCAGCCGGTGGGTATAGGTGTTTTCACACTGTTTCTTGTGGCAATTCTATGGAGCCGCGTCCGGCCGGGCAAGAAATATCCGAACCAATGGTGGTGATGGAAAAACGTACCCTGTGAAAGTATTTTTCCTCGCGGAAGGCCAGGAAGCCGCCCGATGCAGGGGAAGCGGGGGGAAGGGATAAAGATCCCATCCCGGATCAAAGCGATCGCGTCCCGAGGCGGCCCGCCAGGTCGTCGATGAACTGCTTCGCCGTCCGGCCGCTGCGGGAGCCGGCGGCGAGCGCCCACCGCAGCGCGTCCTCCCGGAGCGCCCCCGGGTCGACGGGGAGGCGCATCCGCCCCGCGTACGATTCGACGACGGCGAGGTACGTCTCCTGATCGAACCGGTAGAACCCGAGCTGCAGGCCGAACCGGTCGGAGAGGGAGAGCTTCTCCCCGATCGCCTCCTCCGGGTGGATCTCGTCCTCCGCGCCCAGCGCGACCCGGCGCTCGGGCATCAGGTGCCGCCGGTTCGAGGTGGCGTAGATCAGCACGTTCTCCGGGCGCTCCTCCACGCCGCCGTCCAGCAGCGTCTTGAGCCCCCGGTAGTCGGCCTCCCCCTCGTCGAACGACAGGTCGTCACAGTAGAGGAGGAACCGGAACGGCAGATCCCGGAGCTGCCCGACGATCTTCGGGAAGGAGAACAGGTCCCACCGGGCGAGCTCGACGATCCGGAGACCCCGCGGACCGAAGACGGGGAGCAGCCCCTTCACGCACGACGACTTCCCGGTCCCGCGCTCCCCCCACAGGAGAACGTGGTTCGCCCCCCGCCCCGAAACGAACTGCTCCGTGTTCCGGAGCAGCTCCTTCTTCGCGCGGTCGATTCCGACGAGCGAGGCGAGATCCACCCCGTGCGGATGGGGGATCGGCACGATCCGCCCCCCCTCTCCCGCGCGCTCCCACCGGAACGCCCGGTGGGACCGGAAGATCGCCGGGTCGGTCGGCGACGCCTCCCGCTTCCCGAGGAGCGCCTCGACGCGCTCCAGGATCCCTTCGAGGCGCCGAAGCGCACCCTCCCAGGGCGCCTCCGGCGTCATGGCATCTGGATCCCGCCGGAAACCGGCAGGTACGCGCCCGTGATGAAGCGCGCCTCCTCCGAGGCGAGGAAGAGGACCGCCCCCGCCACGTCCTCCGGGAGGCCATTCCGCCGCAGCGGCGTCATCTGCGCCGTCCCGCCGACCTCGCGGATCGCCGCGACCACTTCCCCCGCGGCCGTCTCGCTCTGAAAATAGTTCACCGCCACGGCCGCGCCATGCTGCGCGAGGCGCTTCGCTGCCGCCGCCCCGATCCCGCGGCTCGACCCCGTGACCACCGCCACCTTTCCCTTCAACTGGAGCATGACGCCTCCCTTCCCGTCACGGTTTCCATGACACCCCCGATGAGGGTATCTTACCCGGAACCGGGCGTTCCAAACAAAAGAGGGCAAGGTCGGGGTACCCTTGCCCTTCATTACCAATGCGCCGGATTTACCTTCCGGTGCGGTTCAGCGGATTTCCTCGGCGACGGACTCCCTGAAGCACTCTTCCCGCCAGAGGCAATCCTCCTGGCTGCACTCCTCCTCGGCCGCGGTCCCGAAGCAGTCGAAGTTCCCCTCCGCCCGCTGGATGGCCCGGATGAGCTCGGCCTTCTCCATCCGGGTCGAGCGGATTCCCAGCTGCCGAGCGATGTCGCGGATCTCCTTCATGGTCGGCATGACGCACCTCCTCGGTCCCGCAGGTTTCCGGTCGCGCCTCGCCCTTGCTTGTATCCAGTATACACCCTCGTCCCGGGAGTTCCGGCCCCGTAAAAAACACGGCACCCCCCCGTGTCCCGGGGGGTGCCGTGCGGAAGAACTCCTTCCGGTACGCTCCCTTTATTTGGGCTGCTCCCGGATTTCCACTCTCCGGTTCTTGAACTGGCCTTCCTTCGTCTTGCTTTCCCCGACGGGTTCGGCTTTCCCGCGTCCCACCGCCGTGATCATGTCGGCCTTCACGTAACCTTTGTCCACAAGATATTTCTTCACCGCGTTCGCTCTCCGCTCGGAAAGCTTCTGGTTGTATTTGTCGGTTCCCCGGCTGTCCGTGAACCCCTCCACGGAAATCTTGGTGTCCGGGTACTTCTTCACGAAATCGACCGCCTTCTGCAGCTCGGGAAGGTCGACCTTCCGGATGTCGGACTTGTTCGTGTCGAAGTTGATGTGGAGGACCGCTCTCTTGTACACCGGGACGGTCGTGGACGCCGTCTTTGTTCCGCCCGCGGTGCTCGCGGTGATCGTGTACTGCGTGTTGTCGGTGGGGCAGACCTGCTTGGAGCCGCTCGGTGCCACTTTCCCCACGCCCGAATCGATCGTCACGTCGGTGGCGTTCTGCGTGGACCAGCTGAGGGTGGTGCACTGCCCCGTGTAGACGTAGGCCGGGTTCGCCGAAATCGATACGCCCAGCGGAGCCGCAGCCACGACAGGTGGCGGGA
>CAVUYK010000008.1:0-90122 GCA_963745655.1 Terriglobales bacterium
CTCAAGCGCGCGCAGCTAAGTTTGGGGATTTCGTAGCCTGTCCCCGAAACCTCCCGAAGCCCAGCAATATTCCTTATGTGGAATATTCATTGCAGGTTATAATATGACTGTGGCGTGGGAAGTCGAGTTCACCAGCGATCTGGAGGCGTGGTGGGACTCTCTTTCCGAACCGGAGCAGGAGGATGTGGACGCGTGTGTGCGGCTTCTCCAGGAATTGGGACCGGCGTTGCGGTACCCGCACAGTTCTGGAGTCGCGACGTCCAGGCATCCCCACATGCGCGAGTTGAGGATACAGCACCAAGGGCGTCCCTATCGCATCTTGTACGCGTTCGATCCACTGCGCACCGCACTGCTCTTGGTCGGTGGCGACAAGACGGGGCAGGACCGCTGGTATGAGACTCTCGTGCCACGAGCAGATTTGCTTTACGATCAGCACTTGGAAGAACTCAGCAGAGAGGGCAAGGTGTAACGATGGCTAGAAACTTCCGCGAATTACAGGCAAAGATGTCGTCGGCCTCGCAAGCACGCAGCCGGGAAAAGGCCCGGAAGATGATGGCGGAGATGAGCTTGAACGAACTCCGCGCGGCGCGAGCTGTCACGCAGGAGCACCTCGCCTCCATTCTGGGTGTGCGCCAGGCTGCGGTATCGAAGATGGAGAAGCGCGCCGACATGTACGTCAGCACTCTCCGGCACTTCGTTCGCGCGATGGGCGGCGAGTTGGAGATCCGTGCCGTCTTCCCCGACGCCGGCGCGGTCCGTATCGCGCAGTTTTCCGATATAGCCGAACCCCACGAGAAGCGCTGAGGGATCACACCCAAAATCGCACAGCCTGAACTGCGTCATATTCTGGAGTGCACATGCGCAACCTGGACGCTCAAATAGCTACACAGCTCAGGCTGAGCGATTTGGGCTAAGCCGGTATACCGACACACAGAGAGAGATTTGCCTCCTTGCGATATAATGCCAGGCCGGGGCCAACATGAGTGGTCAGAGCAACCCAACTACCGTGGAGCCGGCTGGCGGTTCTCCACAGGCAAGCTCGTGGTGGGTCTTCTTCCCCTTCAAGGGCCTCGATATCTCCGATGAGCAACCCGATCTGGAGGCGCCGCTGTTCGGGGATGCAACGATTATCTCGAAGAAACACATGGTTCAGCTCGTGCCACGGCTGAAAATGAATGAGCGCATGGCGCCAGGCCGCGACCACGAAGCTGATCTGTTGTAGCTGTTGCAGAACGCCACTTTTCGCGAGGACTTTCAATCATTTGTGGCCGTCCGACGATCTGCGCGTATCGATCAAAGCGACACCAGAAGGAGCCAGGCCACGATTGGCTACATTGTCCGGAAGGCAAAAGTCCGCGCCGAACGCATTGCTTCACTGCTTTCACTTGTTCTCCTCACTAACAGTGAAACGTGGTCCACTTGCGGACTTGTAGAGCAGATTCACTCCCACACCAAGACGGTGACCATGCTCTCGTTCGATCTTGGCGGAGTTTACTTCCAAACTAGAGCCGGACGGGGATTCACCGACCCTAAAGTATCCTGCCTGGACCGGAGCACGCTTTCTCAGCGCGTCAACTCTGGCGACGTTTCCGCGATCACGACGATTCTCGGACGGCAGGCAGTACCTCTTTCCCCCTCGCTGTTCGATGCTGTATCCCAGTCAGCCAAGCGCCTCGCCGATGCCATCCACGATCCGAATCATGCCGGTATTCTCCTCGGCTCGGTGACTGCAATCGAGATTCTTCTCTCACGCTCCGGAGACGCTTGCGAAAACCTCAAGAGACGCATATGTGCTCTGATCGGTGTTGAGGCATTCCTGCGATTTGACGGAGACGAGGTGCTGAATGAACGACACCTATACGTTCACCAGGGCAAGGCAACCAAGAAAGACAGGCTAGGTATCAACGCATCCGGGTTGGCTTTGTCGTGCATTTTGCGGTATTGTGATCTGGCCCTGAACTCAGCATCCCGTGACCTGCTATTGGACTACCTCGATTTTGTTGCTGCAGCAGACAGGCTTGCACCGAAATGGTCTGGAGAAGAAGCTAGAGCGTTCCGGGTCGTTCTTCGCCACGAACGTGTTGGCCATGACTTCCCGTACTTTGCTCGAAGCGCTACCGTACTACCGTCCACTAAGGTCGAGCCGGCATCCGCCTGAACCGCGCAACTCAGCCGTTGCGGTGGTTGCCCTTCCGGGACGGCACCTCTACCGGTTTCACGCCCAGTTTCCGGGCGGCGTTTTTCAGGTCTTCATCCAATGTCGCCAGCGGCAATGCGTCGCGCATGGCGAGTTCCAGGTAGGCGGCATCATAGGCGGACAATCCGTGTCGACGGGCCAAGGAGAGCGTTTCGCCGAAAGCACGCGCGGACGTCCCTGGGTCCACGACGATATCCAGGCCCTCGATCAAGGACAGGAACCGCGAAGTCTCCGTCGGTTTCAACCGATGCCTCCGCTCGGCGACGATCAATGCGTTCGCAATTTCGAGCGGCCAGATCGCTGGCACGACCACGTTCGCCTCGCGCAGCACGGCCAGCACCATCCGAGCGTAGGGATTCTCCTCGTCCGCGAAGCACCAGGACAGCGCAACGGATGCATCCAACACAAGCTTCGTCAAAACCGCCGTCCTTGTTCAATCCATTCTCGAATGGCAGTCCCCTTCAGGGAACGGCCCTTTCCAAACTGTTCGAGTTGCCGGATGACTTCGTCCCGGTCGCGGCTGCCGGAGTCTGCGGTGGGAACCAGCATCGCGACGGGGACGCCATGTTTGGTGATGGTAATCCGAGCACCCTTGGCCACCCGGTCAAGCAGCGCGGACAGGTGAGTCTTGGCCTCGAAGGAACCGACGGTCTCCATATCAACTAGTTTAAACCAGTTGACAAGTGCTGAATACAGCCGGCGCACGTGGAGCCTCGATTCCCGTCCTCCCGCTTCGCGCCGCCATCGGCCGGAGACGCGAATCGCAACGCGCGCGCCTGGGAGTAAACGGCGCTCGCGGAAGACCATCAGAGCTCCAACCAGCGAGTGCGGAATAGTTTCACGAGGCAAGCGCCGCGCGCATCTGATCGACCGACTTGATCAGGCTGGCCACCGGATCGCCCAGCGGAAGGTACTCCATGGCGATGTAGCCTGAGTAGCCGGTCTTGGCGATGGCTTTATAGACGTTCGTGTAGGGGATCTCGCCCGAGCCGGGATCGTGGCGGCCCGGGCTGTCGGCCACGTGAAAAACCGAAGTGTAAGGCGCGGCTTCCGTGAGGGTGCCGATGAGGTTGCCCGCTTGCACCTGCTCGTGATAGATGTCGAAGAGCAGGCGCACGTGCGGGTTGCCCACCTCTTTGACCAGTTTCAATCCCTCGGTGCAACTGGTGAGGAAGAAGCCCGGGTGATCCTTCTTCGCGTTCAGCGGCTCCACCAGCAGCGTCACGCCGGCCTGGGCGGCGAGTTCGCCGGCGCGCCTGGCGCCCTCCAGCATGCTGGCGTACTGCTCGGCGTGCGTGCGGCCGGCGATCGCGTCGGTGCTCATCAGAATGATGTTGGGAACGCTCAGTTTGCGCGCGTATGCGATGGCCTGCCGGACGTCCTGGAGGAAGTTCTCGCGCTGGGCGGGATCGAGCATGGAGACCGGGCGCTTCTTCCAATCCGGCTGGGCGATAATGGTGTCGATGCCCATGCCGAACGAGCGCGCCAGTTTGGCGTAGCGTGTGATTTCCGCCTCGGTCCAGCGCACGTGTTCGGCGACCAACTCGACCGATTGCATGCCGGCCTTAGCCGCCGCTTCGATACGCTCTTCAGTCGAACCTTTGAGCGTCCACAACATCACCGAAGAAGTGATGCGGGCTGGCTGGGGGGGCTTGGGTGGGGCCGCCGGCATGCCCGCCAACGCCGCGAAGCTGCCGCTGGTGCGTACGAAGTCTCGTCTGCGCATGGCTCCAGAGGCCACTATAGCGGCGGCGCGCCGCGAGCGTCAACCGCGTCCTGCCGCGCTACCCGTTGGCGGCCTGCGTTTCCGGCGGGCTCTCCAGCGCCGCCTTCACTTTTCTGAGGAGGGCGGCCAGAGAAAAGGGCTTCTGTAAGAAGGAAGCGTTCTCCGGCAGGTCGGCGGCCAGGGCCACGTCCTTGCTGGTGTAACCGAACACGTAGACGGTCTTCAAGGCCGGGCGCGTGCCCTGCAGTTGGCCGGCGAGTTCACGCCCCGTCGCGTCGGGCAGCGCCATGCCGGTGACCAGCAGGTCGATCACGCCGCGGTGCGCGGCCGAGATGCGCAGGGCTTGTTCGGCGCTCGAGGCTTCCAGAACCAGATAGTGGTTCCGGTCGAGAATCTTGCGCACCAGCGCGCGGATGCCGCCTTCCTCTTCCACCAGCAACACGGTCTTAAGCTCCACCGCCGGTTCCGCGGCCGGTGGTGTTTCCACAGCCGGCGCCGGCACCGTCGCGGTGACGGGGGTGGCGGCAGTCGCGCTCAGGGGGAGGTACACGCGGAATGTCGCGCCTTGCCCCGGCGCGCTCTCCACCTGCAGGTCGCCGCCGCACTGTTTCGCCATGCCGTAAGTCATCGCCAGGCCTAGACCGGCGGTGGTGGCCGGATCTTTGGTCGTGAAGAACGGTTCGAACAGGCGGCTGCGTGTTTCCTGATCCATGCCCCGGCCGCTGTCGGCCACCGTGAGCATGGCGTAGTCGCCCGGCTCGAGCGCCGGGCTCTCGGGGCCTTCCTCGTCGGTGACGCTGCAGCGTCCGGTGGCAATCCGCACCTCGCCGCGGGCCGCAATGGCATCCCGTGCGTTGGTGACGAAGTTCACGATGGATTTCTCCAGTTGCAGCGGATCGGCCCGGACGGGGCCGAGCGCGGGATCCAGCGTCATCTGGAGCTCGATCGAATCGCCCAACAGTTGGCGCAGACGCCCCTCCAGCGCACGCAGCATGGCGTTCAGGTCCACGTCGCGGATTTCGACCACCTGCCGCCGCGCGTAGGAAAGCAGTGTCTTGGCGAAAGCCGTGGCGCGGTCGGCGGCGCCCAGGATCTCTTCGGCGTCCTCGCGCAACGGGTCGCCCGGCTTCAGTTCGCCGGCGATTTCCTGCGCGTAGCCGGTGATCACCATCAGGAGGTTGTTGAAGTCGTGCGCCATGCGGCCGGCCAGGCGCGACAAGGCCTCCAGTTTCTGATCCTGATGGGCTTGTTCCCGATAGAGGTGCCGCGCGGTCACTTCCAGCATCAGCCCGCGCAAATGGGCCGGCTTGCCGGAGGCGTCGCGCACCGGCGTGATGATCTCACGCAACCAGACCGTGCGGCCGTCCGCTGCCAGCACACGATACTCGCATTCGTGCACGGAGCCTTGCGCCGCCGCGGCCCGATGGAAGGCCATGGCCAATTCGCGGTCTTCCGGATGGACGCGCCGCGTCCAAAAATCGGGATTTTCGATCCACTGCTTGGCGGGGAAGCCCAGAATCTCCTCGCCGCGGCGATTCACGTAAGTGAACTGAAGCGTAGCCGCGTCGCGCTCCCACACGATGGCGTCGAGGTCGTCGATCAGGTCCAGATAACGCGGCTCGGCCCCTTTCGGAATAGTCTCCAGGCGTCCCACTGCGCTCAAGTCATCGAGCACCAGCAGAACTCCCGCATCCTCTCCGTCGGCGGGCTTCAACACGCTGATGCCGGCCACCAGTAACTTCACACCCTGTTTGGCGGGCGCTTCAATCACGATGTTGCGCCTTGGCGCGCCGGAGCTGAGAACCTCCGCGATGTGCCCGGCGAGTCCGGGCACCGGCAGCAGATCGCTGAGACGGCGTCCCAGAACGTCTTCGCTCGACACGTCCAGGAGCTCGAAGAACCGCTGATTGGCGGAGACCACGCGCAGTTCCGGTGAAATCACCATCAGCGCGTTGGGCAACCCCGAAACGATTTCCTGATAGTAGTGGCGTTCGGCCTCGAACAGAGTGAGCAGGCGGGAGACCTCACGGCTTTTCCATAACTGTCGATCGGCACGAATCATGTGTGATATCCCTAGAACTAGTGTGGTCCGCGAACTCGGCCGCGGCAAGGTCCAGCAGGCAGTACTTCGAAGGCCAGCGGTCGCAGTACTTTGGTTCCACCCTAACGCCCAGGCGGCAGCCGCCAGGCCAAGGCCGACTCCGGCTTCCCGGACAAGAAAAACTGCGAACCCACGCCCTTGTGATAGCGTATATCAAAGAGAAGGCGGGTGGTTCCATGTTGACTCACGTGAAGGTTCTCGGCATCCTCAACATCGTCTTAAGCGCGCTCGGCATCCTGGTCGGCGTAGTCCTCCTGATGATTTTCGGCGGCATCGCCGGCCTGGTCGGCATTACCGATCACAGCGACGGCAGACTGATCGCCGCTCCCATTCTGGGCGGCATCGGACTGCTCATCTTCATTTTCTTGATGGTGGTCTCGATTCCGGGGATCGTCACGGGCGTGGGATTGCTGAAGCTGCGCCCGTGGGCGCGCATCCTGGGCATTGTCATTTCCGCCCTGAACATTTTGAACTTCCCGTTTGGAACCGCGGTGGGAGTTTACGGTTTGTGGGTGCTGCTATCCACCGAAACCATGGCTTTGTTCGAGGGCATGCGGGGACGCGCTTAGGCGGGCACGGTTCCTAGCGCAACTGCTTGAACTGCTGCATTTCGGAGAGCATCTTCTCGAACTTGTGCTTCTGTTCGTCGTCCAGCACGCGCAGGATGCGCGTCTTGCCCATGGCGCGCACATCGTCCATTTGCGATTGCAGCATCTGGTAGTACTTCATGAAGTCGTCGAGAACCTGTTCCAGTTCCTCGGTCTGCGTCGGCGTCAGGGCTAGTTCCTTCTTGAACCTGAGCAGCGAGATCTCCTTGCCGCCCTCGCGCCACGAAGGAGCGGGCCGCGATGCCCCGGGCCAGTGGTGAAATGCCGTGCCCATGGTGATGGCTCCGGCGATCGCGCCACAAAGGAAAATCAGAGCCAGCACGAGCAGGAGTCGCGGGTTTCGCCAAGCCGGTTTCAAGACCCCTGTCATCCGTTGTTCGTCTACTCCTGATACGTAGTCAACGTGGCCAGGATCGCGTCGCGATCCTGCTGCGGATCGCTACCGATCTCGGAGACCGGTTGCGCGGTGTCGGCCATGATGAGTTCCGGGCCCGATGCCATCATGGGCATGGCCTGTTCGGAGGAAGCCAGGTAGCCGCCGAACAGAACCAGGAAGACAAGGCTGGCGAACACAATGCGCCGGGTGAAGCCCGGGTCGAGGAAAGCGCCCCAGAAACTGGTCCGCCGCTGTGCCTCGATGCGGTCCATCAGGCGGGCGTAGAAGCCGGGGTGCGGCTCAACGCTGGTAGCCGGACGCAGGGACTGGAATATGACGGCTTGCGCGCGCAGAACGTCAACTTCGCGCCGGCACGCGTGGCACGCCGCGAGGTGCGAGTCCACTTCGGCGCCCGAAGTTCGGATGCCCTCAGCGCCGAGCAACTCTTCAAGGTGTTCCTTGACGAGCGAATGCATGACTTCTTCCCTCAATAGATCATCAACTGCTCTGCACCGGTCTCGTGGATCTGGCGCCCACTTGCCCGGAGATACATTGTATACGATCCGGAAGCGTCAAGATCTAAGCAATCGACACCCCCGTGGCGCGCGAAAGCCGCTTGGCGGCCTTCAACAGCTTCTGCCGCGCGCGAAACAACTTCACCTTGATGGTGTTTTCGTTCATCCCGGTCATGCTGGCGAGTTCCTCCACCGAATGACCTTCCACTTCCTTCAACAGCATGAGCGTGCGCTCTTGTTCGGAGACCTTCGACAAAAGCTTCATGGCATAGTCGCGCCGCGCCAGGCCTTCGTCCACACTCTCGCGCCGGTCGCTGGCCGCCTCCGAATTCGACATCCGGTTGGCGTCCTCCTCGCTGAAATCGCTTTCGTACACCAACTTGCGCACACGTTTCTTGCGCAAATAGTCGTAGCACTCGTTGACCGTTATTTTGTAGAGCCAGGTCAGCAGCGAACTGCGAAAATCGAAACTGGAAATCGAGAAGTATACCTTTGCGAACACCTGCTGGGCGATGTCTTCGGCGTCGTTGCGGTTCCGGAGCACACCATGGATGATCGAAAACACCTTCGACTGATAGCGCTCCACGATTTCGCTGAACGCCAGTTCGTCGCCGGCTTGTATGCGGCGAACCAGGGCCGCTTCTTCGCTCGTACGATGATCCACGTTTCGTGTCTTGGTCCGTCGGGTCGAACCGACCGCCGGGAACGGGAGTACGCCGCTGAAGCCGCTCATACCTATTCAGTCCGACGTTCCTTAGCGAGCCACGGTTTCAGCGAAATAGGGACTGATGGTCCTCTCCCTTTGATTGTCTCTCATCCTGGCCGAAGCTCGCATCCGAGGCAGGCTTCCGAACATCCAACAAAAAGACGATTCTCGACCCGTCGTGCTAAATTGAGAACAGAGAGAGTAATCTGCACAGGAGAGTACGAATTATGATTCAGATGACTCAGAAGGCCGTGGAGAAAGTCAGGGAAATCCTCGACACGCAGGAGCCCAAGCCCGCCGGGCTTAGAATCTCCGTGGTCGGCGGCGGTTGTTCGGGTTTCAACTACTCGATGGCTTTCGAAACCAGTCCCGGACTGCTCGACAAAACCTACACTTTTGATGGTCTGAGCGTATACGTCGATCAGGCCAGCATGCTGTATCTGGATGGCGCCGAAGTGGACTATGTTGAAACCATGGAAGGCGCCGGGTTCAAGTTCAACAATCCGAACGTGAAGACCACCTGCGGTTGCGGCAGCTCGTTCAGCGCCTGACCCGGCATAGCCGGAACCAAATAAGATTTCGATTCGGATGCCTCGGCGGGTGTGGAACTGCCGGCCGGGCGGTACCTTTCGAGGGTTGCAGGCAGCTTCTTCCGCCATGACCGGACCACCATTCAACCTCCCATCCGGCCGTTCGAGCAAGTCTCTGTAGAAGGCGGCTTACGGTTTTCAGAGCCCGGCGAATCGTCTCGGCTGGCGCGTCATGGGGGGGCCGCTAGTCGCCGCTTCCGGCTCCACCCCATCCATTGCGGTTCGCCCGGCAACTCTTGCCATTCCCCTCCGTCCGGGGCGCAGCCGCCGCCTCTGAACCATGGGGCGAGTGGCCGATTCACCAGCGTCGTCTGCCGGATCGTAGACCGCTGCGCCCGGCCCCGTCTCTCATCCTCCACCAGCCTTGCCTGGGATACGGACGCAAGGCGGGTGCGCTGAGTCGTCCTCCATAATTCCACTCGGGATCCCGGTACGCCACCTGCGTCCTCCCGAAACTCCGTGGCAAAAGGCCGCTGCGGAAGATCGAGTTTTTTCGCGTGATCCGCCCGCTCACAAGACCGGATCGGCGAAAAGGGCCCGGCCGCATAAAGAGAATAGGCCACTTTTTTGCGATGTCGTCCCGGTAAGCGCCTAATCCCTTGCGCTGGTCCCGCCGATGGTTCCCTTTAGAGATGAGTGCTACGTCCCATTCTGTCTTCATTTGTGAATCCCAGCCAGTCATGTTGGAAGGGCTGCACAAGATTCTGGACGGATGCGCCGATCTGGAGTTGGCCGGCGACGCGACGTCGGCCATCGAGGCGCTCCCGCTCATCCAGGCCCGGCGCCCTAAGGTGGTCCTGGTGGATCAACCCAGCGGTCTGCGCGCCACCCTGCAATTCGTCACCGAACTCCGGCGCCAGGCGCCCGAGTCTCAAGTCGTGCTGTGGGTGAACACGCTGGCGGAGGTGGATTCCATGCGCGCGTTGCAGGCTGGAGTGCGCGGCATCCTCAAGCGAACCATACCCGCTGACACGCTGATCGAATGCCTGCGCGCGGTGGCTGAAGGCAACCTGTGGGTGGAAAACTCGATCTCCAACCAGGCGGTGGGATTCCGCAACCGCAAGACCGCGCCGCGGCTGACCGTACGCGAGCAGGAAATCGTCCAACTGGTTTGCCGGGGCTTCAAGAACCGCCAGATCGCCGAGGAACTTTCCATCACCCCCGGCACCGTGAAGGTCCATCTCATGCACGTGTTCGAGAAGACCGGCGTGAAGGACAGGTATGAGCTGGCTTTGCGGAGTCCCCAAGCCATGGGACCCGGTTTGGCCGGCAGCGCCGGAGCGCCGCGGGAGATCGTGAATGGCTGAATTGCCTTCCGCCTGGCCGCTTCCGGCTCCCGCCTGGGACACTCCCCGCCGCGCCCCCGCCGCGCGCGCCTGCAAGTGGTGGCTCCCCTCGCTTTCCGATTATTTCTTCGTGGCGGTGCTGGTGTGGCTGTTCGCCGCCGGCAGCGGAGGATGGGCGGGACTGCTCGCGGACGCCGATGCCGGCTGGCACATTCGCACGGGCGAATATATTCTGGACCACGCGGCCGTTCCGCGAACCGATCTGTTCTCGTTTTCCAAGCCCGGCGAGCCTTGGTACGCCTGGGAGTGGCTCTCCGACGTGTGCATGGCCGGCTTGCACCGGCTGGGGGGGCTCAAGGCCATCGTGCTGGCGGCCGGCCTGCTGATCGCCGCCACCTTCACGCTGCTGCTCAGGCACCTGTTCTGGCGTGGCGCCAACACGTTCGCCGCGCTGCTGGTGGTGTTGCTGGCCGCCGGAGCTTCGTCGGTTCACTATCTGGCGCGCCCGCACGTGATCACGCTTCTGTTTGTGGCTCTATCTATGTGGCTGCTCGATCGCGACCGCCGGGCCCCCTCGCCCTGGGTCTGGAGCCTGGTCCCACTGGCTGCCTTGTGGACCAACTTGCACGGAGGCTTTCTGGTCCTGTTGGTGTGCGTCGCGCTGATGGCCGCGGGTACCGCCGCCGAGGCGTTGATGGAGAGGGACCCGTCGCGGTGGCCCCTGGTACTCCGTTACACTCTGCTGGCCGGAGCCTGTTCGCTGGCCACCCTGGCCAACCCCTACGGGGTCGAACTCCATGTCCACATCGCCAGTTATCTGCGCTCGGACTGGATCCGCGAGGTAGTGCAGGAGTTCCAGTCGCCCAGCTTCCGCAACGAGAACCTGATGCAGTTTGAGCTTCTGCTGTTTTTGGGGATCGTCTGCGTAGGTTTTCTGCTGGCCCGCCACAGGGTGGTGGAAGCGCTATGGATTCTGTTCTGGGGACACCAGGCCTTGGGCTCGGCGCGCCATGTGCCCATCTTCGCCATGATCGCCGCGCCGGTGGTGGCTTGCGAGTTGACCCGCCTGTGGAATCACTGGTCCGCCTCGGCGAACCGGCGTTCCCTGCTCGGAATCCTGTCGGCCTTGGCCGCCGATTCGGCCTTCGGATTCCGTCGCGGCTCGCTCTGGGCTCCGCTGGTGGCCGTGATCCTGATCGCGCTGAATCCGGCCGCCCAATGGCCTCTGGATTTCCCGCCCCAGCGATTCCCGATTTCCATGGTTTCGCGGCATGCCGAGACACTGAAGAATGGTCGGGTATTCACCCCTGACCAGTGGGCAGACTACCTTATCTATCGCTTCTATCCCACCCAGAGAGTGTTCTTCGACGGCCGTAGCGATTTCTACGGACCGGCCATCGGAAATCAGTATCTGCACTTGTCGCAAGGCCGTTACGACTGGGAGGTCATTCTCAACCGAAACGAGTTCAATGTCGTCCTAAGCCCCGTCGAATGGCCTTTGTCCTCGCTGCTCAAGCGCGAGGCGGGCTGGCGCCTGGTGGAAGACGATGGCAAATCGATTTTATTCGTGCGGCGCTCCGGAACCGGGAAGGAAGATTCAGGGCCCCAGTTGCCCCGGGGGGTTGCAGCCATACGATCCCGCTCCGACAGTCTAATGAAAGCGGGAGATCCTGCCGAAAGAGTGAGGGGAGACTTGAAGAGCCTATGACTTCGGCCAGAACCGGCAAGGGAGCAGACCCGGCGCGCAAGGGAGCCCATCAGACTGCCTTGGAAGTGCCCTTCCGGAAGGCTTCCTCCAACGGGGGTTGGTACTTGCCGCATGGCCAGTCTTTGACGGAGTTCGCGTTGGAAGCCGGGTTTCTGGCCCCGCAGTTGTTGTCACTGGATTCGCACATCCGTCCCTTGGCGGATCTCGGCCAACGGACGCCTGTAAGGAGCCGCCGATGAGCCCACAGGTTTGGATCGCGGTAATTGTCGGCGTGGCGGCCAGCGCCCAGGATCTGCTGCGGCGGCGGATTTCGAACTGGATACCCGCGGCCGCCTTGGCGGCGGGGTTGGGGTATCACACGATGGCGGGCGGCTGGCGGGGTGCCCTCACGGCTCTGGCGGGCGCCGCCGGTGGCTTCGCCGTGTTTCTGGTTTTCTACCTGTTGGGCGGCATGGGTGGGGGAGACGTGAAGTTGATGGCCGGATTCGGTGCCGTTCTGGGTGTGGGACGGCTGTTGGAAGCCGCCTTGTGGACGGCCGCCGTGGGCGGTCTGGTCGCCGCGGCCGTGGTTGGCTGGAGCGCCGTGCGGAGGCGATCGAAGCGTGGGGATGGGACCACCCGGTCCGCTCCCCAGGCCGAGTCGATTCCGTATGCGCCCGCCATCACTGCCGGGGCGTGGTTAGCGTTGATTCCGAAGGGATGAAGCCGGCCGTGGGCATTCGAGGAGAGTAAACGATGGACCGAAGGTTTCTAACTGTTCTCGGCGTGAGTCTGCTATTTGCGCTGGTTGTCTCCAGCATCTTTTACCAGTTCTCCGCGCGCGCCGGTGGCGCGCCCAAGAAGGAGAATCAGGACGTGCGGGAGGTGGTGGTGGCCGCACGCCCGCTACCCATGGGCATCAGCCTCAAACCGGCCGACGTCAAAGTCATGAAGACGACCGCCGACCAATTTCCGAAAGGCGCCTTCAGCCGGGTGGAGGAAGTCATCGACCGGCCGGTGGTGAGCAACGTGCTGCTGGACGAGCCGGTGCTGGATGGCCGTCTGGGCGTACGGGGTTCCGGAGCGGGTCTGGCGCCGATCATCCCGGTGGGCATGCGTGCCGTTTCGGTGCGCGTGAACGAAGTGGTGGGCGTGGCCGGCTACGTGCTCCCGGGCATGCGCGTGGATGTGCTGGTGACCGGACGTCCTCCCCGGCTCGAGGACACGGTTACGGTCACCGTGCTGCAGAACATCCTGGTGCTCACGGCCGGACAGATCATCCAGCCCGAAACTCGCGGCCAGGCGATTCCGACTCCGGTGGTTACCTTGCTGGTCACACCGGCGCAGGCCGAGACGCTCACTTTGTCCGGTAATGAAGGGCGAATCCAACTGGTCCTGCGCAATGGGAGCGATCAGCTTACCACCACGACACCGGGCCTCGCCGTGGCCGAACTCTACGGCGGACGCCGCGCCAACGCGCCTCGCGACGAGGCCGCGCCGCGGCCGCGCGCGCCGCGGCCCGTGGTGATTGCCGCGCCGCCCGCCGCCCCGCCGCCCCCCCCGCCGCCCGACGAGGTGGTGGTGATCCGGGGAACCAAACAGAGCGTCGAAGTGATGGGAGCAGGGAGAGGCAAATGAGAACCGTCATGCCGTTGTTTTGCCGCATATTGGCGCTGGCCGTCGCCGGCTGCTGGATTCCCGCATCGCTCGCCCAGCGCGCCGAGGAAGTGCGCGCCACCCTGGGCCGGAGCCTGGTGCTGGACTACCCCACCGGGATCGCGCGAATCTCTACCAGCAACCCGGAGGTGGTCGACGCGATGGCCGTGACTTCGCGCGAGATCCTGTTACACGCCAAGGGCCTGGGCAACGCCACCGTCATCGTCTGGTCGAAGGCCGGGCAGCGCACCTTCTACAACGTCTCGGTCGATCAGAACCTCGAACCGATGCGGAGCTTGATCAAGGCGACGTTCCCTAAGGAAGATATCCGCGTGGAGGTCGCGCGCGACTCCGTCTCGCTGGTGGGGAACGTATCCTCCCAGCAGGTCGCCGATAAAGCCGCCGCGTTGGCCACTCCCCTGGCTCGCACGGTGGTGAACAATCTGCGTGCGTCGCCCCCCGGCATCGAAAAGCAGATCATACTGCACGTCAAGTTCGCCGAGGTCGGCCGTAACGCCGGCTTCAATTACGGCACCAACATCGTATCTACCGGGGCGCTCAATACACCTTTCCGCACCACTACCCAGCAGTTTGCGCCTCCCGCCCCGAATTCGTTGGACGGGGGCAGCTACTCGCTTTCCGACGCGTTGAACATTTTCGCCTTCCGGCCGGATCTCAAGCTGGCGGCCTTGGTCCAACTGCTCCAGAACCAGGGCATGCTGCAAATTCTGGCCGAGCCGAACCTGGTGACCTCCAACGGTAAAGAGGCCAGCTTTCTGGTGGGCGGCGAATTCCCCGTGCCCGTGTTGCAGGGCGGCGCCGGCGCCGGGTCGGTGACGGTGCAGTTCCGCGAATACGGTATCCGGCTAACGTTCCTGCCCACCCTCACCGAGAACAAGACCATCAAGCTCTACGTGAAACCGGAAGTATCCACCATCGACATGAGCGCCGGGGTGATCTTCAATGGCTTCACTATACCGGCTCTGGCCACGCGCCGCATGGAGACCAACATCGAACTGGGCGAAGGGCAGAGCTTCGCCATCGCCGGTCTGATCGACGACCGCGTGAACGACAGCATCGCGAAGATCCCCGGTCTGGCCAATATTCCCATCCTGGGGGCCCTTTTCAAGAGCAGGAAAGAAAACAAGTCAAAGTCTGAGTTGCTGGTAGTGGTCACGCCCGAAATCACGACGGCGGAGGAGACCATGCAGGCCGCTGTGCAACCCACGATGCCGAGGACCTTCCTGACGCCGGCGGTTGCAGCCAAACAACCCGGCGCGGCGGGGAAGCCGGCCCACGGTGGTGGGAAGAAACGCTGATTCCGGCCGGAGAAGCAAAAAGAGCGAACCAGACGAGAACGGGTCGATGGAAGTTCCAAGGACAGTTACGGCGAAGGAGTTGACGGCGCTGCTGATCGCGCCGGACCGCGCTCTGGCACAGGCCTTCACGGAAACTCTGCCGCAGGCGCGTACTTTCCAGGTGCTGGCGGAACTCAAAAGCTATCCACCGCGGCAGACCCTGGAGATGCGCCTGCGCCAGTTGAAGCCCGACGTGGTGCTGCTGGATCTGGCCACGGATATCGAAGCCGCCTGCGATCTGATCGGTACGCTCACCGCCCAGCGCTCGCCGGTCCAAGTCGTGGGTCTGCACCATCGCAACGACTCGGAGGCTATTCTGCGCTCGCTGCGGGAAGGGGCCACCGAATTTCTGCACGCGCCCTTCTCCCTGGACGTGCAACGCGAGGTGGTCGCGCGGCTGCACCGGTTGCGCCAGCCGAGTTCGGCCGGAAACGCGGAGCGCGGCAAGGTGCTGCTGTTTTCAAGCGCCAAGCCAGGGGCGGGTGCCAGCACGCTGGCCACGCAGACGGCCTTCGCCTTACGCCGTCAGACCGACTCCAAGGTGTTACTGGCCGACTTCGATCTTTTGGGAGGAACCATCGGCTTCTTTCTGAAAGTGGACAACGGCCACTCGCTGCTCGAGGCCATCGAGCAATCCGACCGCCTGGGAGCTTCCTTGTGGAACTCTTTGGTGAACGACTGTTCGGGCGTGGACGTTCTGACCGCTCCGGAGGTGCCTTACCCGGAACTGGACGACGCCGTGCGCATCCACGATGTGCTCGAATTCGCCCGCCAAAATTATGAATGGGTGGTGGTGGACCTGCCGGCGATCTTCCATCGCGTCAGCTTGCTCACCTTGGCCGAGTGCGACCAGGCGTTCCTGGTCACAACCTCGGAACTGGCCAGCCTCCACCTGGCGCGCAAGGCCGTGAACCTGCTGGGGCAGTTGGGCTTCGGCAAGGACCGCTTTCAGGTGGTGGTGAACCGCGTGAGCAAGCGCGACGGCATTGGCGAGTGCGGACATTGAGAAGATTTTCAACTGCCGGTTGCACGCGAGTCTTCCGAACGACTATTTTTCGTTGCACCGGGTGGTGACACTGGGCCAGTCGCTGGGATCCGATTCCGAGTTGGGGCGCGCCGATGGAAAGTCTGGCCGCGCAGTTGTCGGGCGCCGCCGCGACGGCTCGGCGCGGTGCCGCTGTGATGGTGGGCGCAGCGGCTGTCTCTAGACTGAGACATAGGGGACGAGACGGAATATGTTACCGACTATGGACAGCAGACCGACGCAGCAGATGACGCTGGGAGCAGCGGCTGCTGCGCAACGCCGGCCGCCCGAAGACGGCGCTCAAGCCGGAGTACCAGGAACTCAAGTTCACGCTGCACCGCAAGCTGCTGGACAAGATCAACCTGGAGGCGCTGGCCACCATCGACAACCAGCGCGTGCGCGGCGAGGTGCGCCAGGCGCTGATCTCGCTGATCGACGACGAGCCCACGCTGTTGAGCTCGCATCGAGAAGCAGCAGATCTGCGACGAGGTTCTGGACGAAGTGTTCGGGCTGGGCCCGCTGGAGCCGCTGCTGCAGGATCCCACCATCTCGCGACATTCTGGTGAACACGCACAAGCAGGTCTACGTGGAGCGCAGGGGCCAACTGGAAACTGACCAGCGTCAGCTTTCCGCGACGACGCGCACCTGCTGCGCATCATCGACAAGATCGTCAGCCAGGTGGGCCGGCGCGTGGACGAATCCACGCCCATGGTGGACGCGCGCCTGAGCGACGGTTCGCGCGTGAACGCGATCATTCCGCCGCTGGCGGTGGACGGTCCGCTGCTGTCGATCCGCCGGTTTTCGACCGACAAGCTGATGCCTCCGGACCTGGTGGAGCGCAAGGCGATGACGGCGGGCATGATGGAACTGCTGGAGGCCGCCGTGAAGGCGCGCCTGAACATCATCATCGCGGGCGGCACCGGCTCCGGCAAGACCACGCTGCTGAACGCGCTGTCGTGTCTTCATTTCGACCCAAAGAACGCATCGTCACCATCGAGGACGCGGCCGAGTTGCAGCTCAAGCAGCCGCACGTGGTGCGCCTGGAAACGCGGCCGCCGAACCTGGAAGGCACCGGCGCGGTGCGCCAGCGCGAACTGCTGATCAACAGCCTGCGTATGCGGCCGGACCGCATCGTGGTGGGCGAGGTGCGCGGCGGCGAAGCGCTGGACATGCTGCAGGCCATGAACACCGGCCACGACGGATCGCTGACCACGGTGCACGCCAACTCGCCCCGCGACGCCATCTCGCGCCTGGAGGTGATGGTCTCGCTGGCCAACGCCAACATGCAACTGATCTCCATCCGCCAGCAGATCGCCAGCGCGGTGCACATGCTGGTGCAGGCGGCGCGCATGAGCGACGGCTCGCGCCGCGTCACCAACATCACCGAGGTCACCGGCATGGAGGGCGAGGTCGTCACGCTGCAGGACATCTTCGTGTTCGAAAAGCGCGGATCTGATCGCCGGACGGCCAGGTGATCGGCCGCTTCGCGGCCACCGGCATCCGGCCCAAGTTCTACGAGAAGCTGCTGTCGGCCGGCATCCGGCTCCGGCCGGATCTGTTCGACGAAGTGGTGGAGGTCTGAATCGCCCATGACAACCTTCGTGGTCATTCTCGTCGCGGTCTGGGTCGCCTCATTTGGGGCCTGGTGGTTCATGTCGAGCGCGCTGAAGAGCGTCGACGCCGACAAGATCAAGACGCGACTGCTGGGCGAGGCGGGCCAGCCCAGGAAGGGCAAGTCCGCCAAACGCTCGGCACCGCTGATCGAGGCCGTGAATCAGAGCGACGGGCAAGCTGACCCTGCAGACTGCTGACAAAATACCGCCTGCAGGAGCGCCTGCAGGGGTTGCTCGAACAGGCTGGACTGAAGTGGAACGTGGCGCGGCTGATGCACTCCTGCCTGGCCATGTTTCTGGCCGCTTTCGCGGTGGCCTGGATGGCGCTGCCCAGTGCCTATCGTCAGGCTGCCTTTGCGGTGGGGGCCGGCTCGCCGGCGACGTTCCCGATTGCTGTATGTGGCCACGCAAGGCGAAGAGGCGGATGCAGGAAGTTCGAGGAGCAGTTTCCGGACAGCCTGGAGTTCGTGGCCCGCTCGATGCGCGCCGGACACGCTTTCTCGGTCTCGCTCGAGATGATCCACCGCGAGTTCCAGGAGCCGCTGGCGGGCGAGTTCCGCCGCGACGTTCGACGAACACAACCTGGGGTTGCCGCTCGAAGTGGCGCTTGCAGAAGCTCGCCAAGCGCGTGCCGCTGCTGGACGTGCATTTCTTCGTTTCCGCGGTGCTGCTGCAGAAGCGCACCGGCGGCAACCTGGCCGAGATTCTGGACAAGCTGGCCTACGTGATCCGGGAGCGCTTCAAGCTGCGCGGCACGCATCCGGGCCATCAGCGCGCACGGACGCATGACGGGCACGGCGCTGTCGACGATTCCGATCGGCGTGGCGCTGCTCATGTTCTGGGTGAATCCGGACTACGTCAAGTTCTTCTTCACCGATGACGTGGGACAAATGATGCTGGCGGCGGCAGTGGGGCTGCAACTGCTCGGCTACGCCATTATTCGGAAGATCGTTTCCATCGAGGTGTAGCTGTGCCATTGATGATGAGTCTGGCTCATGTTTGTCGTGCTGGTCGCTGTTGGCGTCGCTGGTCGGGATGAAGCTGTGGGTGCAGCCCAAGGAGGCCATCGAGCGCGTGACGGGCGCCACGCATGGACCCGCCGCGAGCAGATGCCGGCGCATCCCAGCCTGGTGTTCCACGAGACTGGTGCAAGAAGATCGGCTCGGTGCTTCCGGCCTCGCCCAAGGACGTCACCGTCATGCAGCGGCGCCTGATCCGCGCCGGCATCCGCAATCCCAACGCGCTGAAGCTGCTGTATGGCTCGAAGGTATTCTGGGCGCTGGCTGCTGCCGGTGGCCATGGCCTTGGCGGTGGCCGGTTCCGACGCCGATCCGAGCAACAAGGTCGATGGCCATTGCGGCGGCGGCCGCGGCTGGGCTTCTTCGGCCCCAACGAGTATGTGAATCGTCGCGTGCGGCAGCGGCAGAAGCAGATCCGCCGCGGACTGCCGAACGCGCTGGACCTGCTGGTGGTGTGCGTGGAATCGGGCCTGGGTCTGGACCAGGCCATCGTGCAGGTGGCCAAGGAACTTGGAAGCACGCGCACCCGGAGATCAGCGAGGAATTCGCCATGGTGAACCTCGAGCTGAAGGCCGGCAAGCGGCGCGTCGAGGCGCTGCGCAACCTGGCCGAGCGCACCGCGGTGGACGATCTCAGGAAGCTGGTGGCCGTGCTGATCCAGGCGGACCGTTTCGGAACCGGGATCAGCCAGAGTCTGCGCGCGCACGCCGACTACATGCGCGTGCAGTCCCGGCAGCATGGCCGAGGAGAAGGCCGCCAAGCTGGGCGTGAAATTGGTATTTCCGATCTTTTTCTGTATTTTGCCGTCGCTGTTCGTGGTGACGGTTGGCCCGGTGGTCATGCGCATCATGCGGGAATTGGTCCCGATGATGAATAACATGTAGGAACTTAATTTCGGTTGAGAAGAGGAGAAAGGAGACCGTAATGGATGCCACGTTGGTTCGCGTCATTTGCGCCGTTCTGGCGGTCGCGCTATTGGGACTGATCGTGCTTCGTCGCCGCAAGAGCGTCGACGAGTAACGATTGGTTCGAGATTGGATGCGGAGGATGCCCCGTAGCCGTAACGGGTGTCCTCCGCGTTTCCGGCCATCAGGCCGCCGAGGAACGCGTCCAGGTGCCTCCGAGCGAGGCGGCGGTCGCGTTCTTGAGCAGCCTGCCAGGGAACCTGGAATGAAGGATGGGAGGAATCGTATGAGGAAGCAATCTTGGTGGCTTCGGGCGGCGTTAGGCGTGGCGCTGGCTTCGGTGGCCTGGTGCGGCACGTTCGGCAAGGCGGTGGCCATCGGCGGCCATGCCGCCGACCTGGCGCTCGACGAAGCGCGCGGCGTTTTATACGTCGCCAATTTCACGGCCAACCGCGTCGAGGTCCTGTCGCTCCAGAGCGGCACGGTCCAGACCTCCATCAACGTGCCGCAACAGCCCAGTTCGCTGGCGCTGTCGGCCGACGGCCGGTTTCTGGTGGTGGCACACTATGGCAACTACATTTCGGCCAGCACGCAGACCAACGCGCTGACGGTGGTCGACCTGGCAAATTCCAACGCCAAGCAGACCTACATGCTGGGCTATCCTCCGCTGGGCGTGGCCTTCGGCATCGACAATCTGGCGCTGGTGGTGACCACGCAGGATTTCCTGCTGTTCGATCCGTTGCGCGGAACCACCACGGTGCTGGATACGGTCGAAGGCGTCACCGCCAAGACGCTGCCGCAACCGCCGGCCAACTTTCCCCCGCAAATCGTGGCCGCCTCGCTGGGCGTTTCCTGGGACAAGTTGAAGGTCTACGGATTGACCGACACCATTCATTTCAGCTACGACGTCACCACCAAGCGGGTGATATCGCTGAGCTACACGGCGAGCCCCGCCATGGGGCCGCGCGTGGTCAGCGTCAATCAGGACGGGTCCATGTACACGGCCGGCTGGGGTATGTTCAACGCGCACGGCAACCTGGTGGCGCAGTTCCGCAATCCTTCCGGTCAACTGAACGTGGGCAGCCACGCCATCGACTCGAACCGGGGAGTAGTCTACGCGCAGATTCCGGAAACGGGCTCGACAACCGCGACCGGTGGTACCACCACGCCGCCGTTGCTGATGATCGCCGCCAGCGATAACCTCGCCGTGCGGGAAACTCTGCGGCTGCCGGAGAACCTGGCGGGCAAGAGCGTTTTGAGCAGCAACGGCGCCACCATGTATGCGGTTTCCGATAGCGGGGTGATGATCCTGCCGGTGGGTTCTCTGGCGGCTTCGCCGCGCCTGATGGCCAGCCAGGAAGACGTGGTGTTTCAGAGCACGTTCTGCGACCGGAACGTGATGACCAAAGACATCGTGATCAACGATCCGAGCGGCAACGGTTCGGACTTCACGCTCTCTTCCTCCACCAGCGGCGTGAGCGTTAGCCCGTCCTCGGGCACCGCGCCGGCCGCGGTGCGCATTACCGTGGACCCCACCGCTTTCCAGAACACCAAGGGCACCGTGGCGGCCACGCTGATGATCTCCTCGCGCAAGGCGGTGAACGTCGTGACCCCGGTGCGCGTGCTGGTGAACATGCACGATCCGGACCAGCGCGGGATCGTGGTGAACGTTCCCGGCAAACTGGTCGATCTGTTGGCGGACCCCTCCCGCGACCGTTTCTTCATCCTGCGGCAGGACACCAACCAGGTGCTGGTATACGACGGCTCGAGCTACTCGCAGGTAGCCGCCTTGCGCACCGGCAACACGCCCACGCAGATGGCCATCAGCTTCGACCGGCGCTATCTTTTTGTGGGGAACGATAACTCGCAACTGGCCAACGTGTACGATCTGGAAACCCTGGCCACGCTGGCGCCCATTTACTTTCCGGGCGGCCATTATCCGAGATCCATCGCTTCGAGCGGACGCGCGATTTTGGCGGCCTGCCGCGTGGCCGGAACCAAGCACACCATCGACCGCGTGGACATGTTCACGCGCACGGCTTGGGAGCTGCCGAGCCTGGGCGTCTACAACAACGACATCAACCTGAATACCATGATGGTGGCCACCGGCAACGGCAGTTCGATTCTGGCCGCCGAAGCCGACGGGAACCTTTTGCTTTACAACGCCAACGTGGACACCTTCACGGTTTCCCGCAAGGACTCGGTCGGCACTGGGCGGCGCATACGCGGCTTCCAGCTTCGATCAGTTCGTGGTGGGCAACACTCTGCTGAACGCGTCGCTGGTTCCCATCCAGCAATTCGAAACCGGCAGCGGGTCGCCTTCGGGATTCGTATTCATCGATCAGACGGCGTTCCGCACGACGGCGGCTTCCTCCGCCAGTCCGGGCGTGATCCAACGCGTGGATCTCGGCACGGGAGAACTGATCCGGCCGACGCGCATGGTCGAAGCGCCGCTGCTCGGCGAGATCGGGGCCGCGTTCACGCGCACGCTGGCGCCCTTGGCGAGCCGCAAAGCGATCGTGAACCTGACCACATCGGGGTTCACCGCGCTGGCCTGGGACTACGACGCCTCGGTGGCGCCGCCCGTGGTGCGGAGCCTGGTGAACGCCGCCGACGGAACCCAACCGGTGGCTCCGGGAGGCCTGGTGTCCATCTACGGGCAAAACTTAAGCCCGCTCAACCTCGCCACCAGTGAAATTCCGTTGCCCACGGCTCTGGGGGACAGTTGCCTCACGGTGAACGGAGTTGCGGTGCCGATGTTGTTCGTCAGCCCAACGCAGATCAACGCGCAGTTACCCTTCAACCTGGAAGGCAATGTCACCATGATTCTGCGCACTCCGGGCGGCGTCAGCGACAACTACAACTTCACCATGCTCCCGGCCGCGCCCAGCGTGTTCCGCAGCGGCGTGGCGGGTGAGGACGCGAATCTGCCAACCATCTTCCGCGCCTCCAACAACCAGTTGGTTACGCTTTCGAATCCGGTCCATCCCGGCGACGTGCTGGTCATCTATTTGACGGGCATGGGCCGAACCTATCCGGAAGTTGAGACGGGCGTTCCCGCGCCATTCGATCCGCTGGCTAGGGCGGCCATTCCGGTGAGCGTCGATCTGGGTGGCGTGGGGCTGCCGATCCTCTACGCCGGACTGACTCCCGGGCAAGTCGGGGTCTACCAGATCAACGTGTCGGTGCCGCACTGGGTTACCAAGGGGTTCGGCCAGGCGCTGAAAATCACGCAAGGCTCCGATTCGACGACCCTAAGCGTGCGGGTAGTCGAGTAGAATAAGAAATCGATAGGTAATATATGTCCAAATCTACACTTATTCTCAGTGCCTGCATACTCGCCTGCGCCAGTGTCGCCCTGGCGCAGAGCGGTGAGATCGGCGTGGTTGGAGGTGTAGGCTTCTACGCGAATCCAACCCTCCAGGGCCAGGGCGCCGAAGTGAAGGCCGGTTTTGCGAATGGTTTTGGCGGTGGCGTGGTGGTGGGTCATAACACGTCCAATCACCTGGGGGGCGAGATCCGATACTTGTTTCAACAGCACGATCTGGAGGCTTCCTCGGGTTCCACCAAAGTGACCAAGAGCGGGCATTCCCACGCCGTGCACTACGATCTGCTGATCTACGCCACGGGCAAGGGATCTCGCGTACGGCCGTTCCTTGCGGTGGGCGGCGGTGTGAAACAGTACTCGGGTACGGGCGCGGAGTCGGCCTCGCAGCCGCTCGGCTCCGTGGTGATCCTCACCACGACCAATCAGTGGAAGCCGCTCATCACGTTGGGCGGCGGCGTCAAAGTGGCCGTGTCGAAGCATGTGGGTGTCCGGCTCGAGGTGCGGGACTACCTGACGCCTTTCCCGAGCGACGTTATCACGCCGGTTCCGCCGGTGACGCACAGCGGTTGGCTCCACAACATTGTTCCGACGGCGGGTTTGAACTTCATGTTTTAGCGGCTGCTCTCGTGCCGCCGGCACGAGAGCGCAACCGAAAGCCGCACTATAATTGACCAGAGGGAAGTGCGCGCTCATGGGCGGCATATCGGTTGACAGCTTCAATCTGCTCACGTTCATTCTGCTGGTGCTGACGTTGTGGGTGATGGTGGGCCGCTTCACGCGCAACGTGGAAAGCAACTGGCCGCTGGTCTACTACCTGTTGGTGGTGGCGCACCTGAAGGTCTTCGACGGCGGCCTGAACCCATATTGTGTATACGTGGCCGTGATTTGCGGCCTGTTCCTGCGATTCGAATTCATGGGTGGCGCGATTTTGAAGTTGTTCCGCGTAGTTGAACTGGGCGCGCTGGCCTACATTGCGTGGCGGTCGCTTTTCTTGATCGTGAGCCGCTGAATCAGCGCTCGATGGGAAGGCCAGAACACAGGTAGGCGCGCCAGCCGCCATCCAGCGAGATGACGTTGGTGTAGCCCATCTTTTGCAGGTTGTCACCCGCCAGGGCCGACCGGAAGCCTCCACCGCAGTAAAGCACCAGGCATGCCGCCTTGTCCGGCACCAGGGTTTCGATATCGCGTTCAATGATGCCCTTGCCAAGTTGCAGGGCGCCGGCGGCGTGACCGGCGGCGAACTCGCTTTCCTCGCGCACGTCCACCAGCAGGAACTGCCGGCCCGCCTCGCGCATGCGTTGGAACTGTTCGATGTCGATCTCGCGGACGCGCGTTTTGGCATCGTCGACCAGCGCGAGGAATCCGGGATTATGCTGTTTGTGGTGCGGAATGTCTGGTGCGCTCATCTTGTCTCCACTCGCTGGATTCGCGCTCCCACCCGGGAGAGCTTGTCCTCGATCCTCTCATAGCCTCGGTCGATGTGGTAGACGCGGTCGATGACGGTTTCCCCGCGGGCCACCAGCGCCGGCCAGCACGAGCGACGCGCTGGCGCGCAGGTCCGAGGCGATGACGGAGGCTCCGGTCAACTCGCGCGGCCCGGCGACGATGGCCTGGTGGCCATTCAGCCGGATGTTGGCGCCCATGCGGATCAACTCCGGAGCGTGCATGAAGCGGTTCTCAAAGATCTTTTCGCTGATCAGTGCGATGCCTTCGGCTTGCGTCATCAGGGCCATGAACTGCGCCTGCAGGTCGGTGGCGAAGCCGGGATACTCCTCGGTGGTCATGTCCACGGAGCACAGCGGGCCGGTGGTAGTGACGCGCAAGGCGTTCGCGCCGGCCTCCTCCACAGTCGACGCCGCGCCTGGCGCAGTTTCGCCGTGAGCGCATGCAGGTGCTCGGGGACGCAGCCGCGCACCAGCAGGTCCCCGCGCGTGAGGGCGCCGGCGATGAGAAAGGTGCCGGCCTCAATGCGGTCGGCGATGATGGTGTGCTCGGCGCCATGCAGGCGCTCGACACCGCGAATGCGAATGGTGGAGGTGCCGGCACCGTCGATCCGGGCGCCCATCTTTGTGAGCAGGGCGGCGAGGTCGGTGACTTCGGGTTCTTGCGCGGCGTTCTCGAGAATCGTTTCGCCGCGGGCGAGTACCGCGGCCATCATGAGGTCCTCGGTGCCGGTGACGGTGACGCGGTCGAAATACACCGCGGCGCCGCGCAAGCCTTCGGGCGCCTCGGCTTCGAGGTAGCCGTGTTCCTGGCGGATGCGCGCCCCCAAACGCTCCAGCCCGGCCACGTGCAGGTTGATGGGGCGGGTGCCGATGGCGCAGCCGCCCGGCATGGAGACGCGCGCGCGCCCGCGGCGCGCCACCAGCGGCCCCAGCACCAGGCTTGACGCGCGCATGGTTTTCACCAGGTCATAGGGCGCTTCCGGCGCGGTGATGTCCTGGGCCACCACCTTCAATGGGCCGCCGTTGCGTTCGACGCTCGCACCGGTATACTTGATCAGCTTCTCCATGGTCCGCACGTCGCGCACGCGCGGGATGCGGTGGAGAACCACGGGCTCTTCGGTGAGCAGGCAGGCGGCCAGCGCGGGCAGCGCGGAATTCTTCGCACCGCTTACTTCAATTTCTCCTCGCAGCGGAAAGCCGCCTTCAATCGCGAATTTGTCCATACGCTAACGGCGCGCTTCGGCGCGGCCCTCTCCAATAGCCGTGCGCAGGCGCCCGCCGGCGGCAGCCAGGCGCCGCTCGGCCTCTTCGCGCGCGACGTTCCCTTTCGCCATCACGATGGCCACGCTCACTTTGCGGCCCGCCTGGTTGAGCAAGTCGGCGGCTTGCGCAGCATCGAGTTGGGTGGCCGCGGCGACGATGCGCCGCGCGCGGTCCATCAGTTTCTCATTGCTTGGCTGCACGTTCACCATCAGGTTGCCGAAGACGTATCCGAGCCGGATCATCACGCCGGTGGAGATCATGTTCAACACGAGCTTGGTGGCGGTGCCCGCCTTGAGACGCGTCGAGCCGGCGATCACTTCGGGGCCCGGCGTGGGCGCGATGGGGAAGTCCACCGCGCGGCTGAGCTCGGAATCGGGCGTGCAACTGATGCCGGCGGTCGTGGCGCCCCAACGCCGGGCCGCGTGCACGGCGCCGAGCACGTAGGGGGTGCGTCCGCTGGCGGCGATGCCCACCAGCGCGTCGCTCGACTTGAATCCACGCGCGGCAAGATCGCGCGCGCCGGCTTCGGCGTCGTCTTCGCTTGCTTCGGTCGACTGGTGGAGCGCGTCCATGCCGCCCGCCATGATGGCCTGTACCATTTCGGCCGGAACGCTGAAGGTGGGCGCGCACTCGGAGGCATCCAGCACGCCCAGCCGGCCGCTGGTGCCGGCGCCGATATAGAACAATCTTCCGCCGCGCTGGATGGCCGCCGCGATGGCGTCCACGGCTTTGGCGATGGCCGGAATCTCGCGCGCGACCGCATCGGCCACCTTGCGGTCCTCGGTGTTGATGAGGCCGAGCATCTCCTCGGTGGGCAGCGTGTCGATCGCCGCGGACGCCGGATTGGACTGCTCGGTCAGGAGCCTTTCCATCATGTTCGACTCTTATCGTAACAGGGGGCGCACTCGATGCGGTCACTGGCTGGGTTGGTGTGGCAGATTGCGAAGAACCTACTGCTGATTTCCGCTATGCTCGTGCCCGGCGCGGAGCCCTTCTATCGCACTTCCTGTTGCGGCACCGCGGCGCCGGAAGTCCGCAACCGGGTGGTGAGACGCAATGCTGGTTTCGGGAGAGGCTCAACGCTCCAGTTCGCCGGGCATGACCTCGTCGACATAGCACCACACCCATGCTTCACCTGGTTCGATGGAACGGACCAGCGGGTGTTTGGTCTGGTGGAAGTGTTTGGTGGCGTGCTTGTTCTTGGAGGAATCGCAACATCCCACGTGCCCGCACGTCAAACAGAGCCGTAGGTGCACCCATGTGTCGCCTGTCTTGAGGCAATCCTCGCAGCCCGTCTTGCTGGTCTTCTGAATCTTGATCTGGTTGAGATGTCTACAGAGATCTGGCATGTTCATAGCTCCAGTGCGGCACGGTCCCACTTGGCCAATCGTGCTCCAGCGTCGTACGTGCTCTCCAGAAATTCAAGCAAGGCTTCCTCAGGCGAGCCGGCACGGCGCACGTCGTCATACATCAGAATGAATTCCGAGAGCTGCGCGTTCCACCTGGCCGCACCAGGCCGCACTTGCGCCTCTTCGAGGCCGGCAGGCTGGGGAACGGTGTAAGAATAATACGCCGGGCCATCCACGGCACCGCCGCCCGGCCAAAAGCCGGCGCTGCAGACCTCGTGTGAGTAGGCGGGACCGCTGATGACACCCCGCCGGGGCGGCGCCAGCCGCCCGGAGAACCGCGTGCACGCCAGGTCGCAACTGCCCCAGAAGAAGTGGACCGGGCTGCATTTGCCGATGAACTTTGCGCGAAACTGTTCCATTACTTTGGCGGAGGAAACCAGGATGCGCCAGAATCGGTGCGCGTACTCGGGGTCGTAAGAGCAGTCGGTGAAATCACGGTCGAACGGCACGGCGTCAGGGACCTCCTGGGGCCTGGAATTAATGCTCACCGCGATTCCCAACCAAGCCAAAGACTCCATGATGCCGCCGTAGAAAGCGGCGACCGACTCCGCGATGAGCGGCCGGGAGGTGCTGGCGCCCTCGCTGGTGCAAATCTGGACCGCATCCTTCTGGAAATCGAACTGGATTTCGAACACGCCCAGCGGGTACGGCACCGGTCCGGTGGTGAGGCCGCGCGAGTTGACATACAGGGTGACGTGCCACCAGTGATTCAATGGCGGGGAGAAGTTCATGCGGATCTTGCCGACGATTTGAGTCCACATATGAAGGGTGCGGTACGTATCTTGCCATTCGTTCAACGGCAGAGGCGGCCAACGCTGGAAGTCACTCATAATTCTCAGCCTCGCACTTCATCCGGAGATATGTGTCCGGGCTCACTCGTGGAGTGCGGCGCAATGGGCGCCCATTAACCGCTCCCTGACGGTCGCGGCTCAGATCCGGTAGCCGAGCCACGACCGTCAGGGAGTGGTCATTATTTCCGCCGCACTCCATCAGCTGCGTCCCCAGGCGCCCAGGGCGCGGCGCAAGTAGACCAACTCACCCAGGTGGTAGGCATTATGGTCCGCCACCAGGAGGGCTTCACGCAGTATCGTCTGGCCTTTCCCGTGTGGAATCCGGGCGAACAAATCCCGGCGAGGGCTCTTGACCAGACGCATCATCGCTTTCAAGTCAGACTGGAAGGTGTTGACGCTCTTATTCCAGGCGCCCGGGCTGGGTGGGGCATCCGTGGAGGGCCAGTACCCCGCGGGCCATTCGGGTGAGACGTGTTTCGGGTTGCGGCTGAATTCCAGAATGTCCCACTGTGCGATGCGCATATGTTCGAGAAGCTGCCAGGCCGTGTGCGGCAGCCCCTGGGGTTTACTGCCGCGCAACTTGGCAGGCCAGCCGGCGATCACCGAATCAAAATCGACGTGAGCTCCACCGCCTCCCAGCAGGGAGAGCAGATGCTTCCGAAGCGCATTACTGTCCGTCACTTTTCGTCCTCCTCGTGGGAAGTGTCTTCAAGAACTCGGATGCAACGTCAGGCGCGCTACGGTGCTTCCCGTCCACTTCGTAGTTCAGCCGCCGCATCACCGGCTCGGAAATCTGCCCCGAGAGTTCCTCCAGCGCCGCTCTCAGATCCGGATACGCCGCCAGGGTGCTCTCCCGGACGACGGCCGCGCACTCGTACGGCGGGAAGTACTTTTTGTCATCGAGGAGCACTCTAACGTCGAGCACGGAAAGCAGGCCGTCGGTTGAGTTGGCTGCAATCATGTCAACCTGGTTGTGCTCGAGTGCCTGATACAGCAGCCCGAGATCCATGGTCACCGGCGAATCCTGGGTCCGAAGCCCATAGGCTCGAAGGAGACCAGAAAGTCCGTCGGGCCGCTGGAGAAACTCGTAGCCCGCGCCCAACCTCCACCGCCGTGGTGAGCGCGCAGCGTCGGAAATCGTGTTCAGCCGTTCCGCCCTGCCTGTTTCTCCCCGGACCGTCATGGCGAAAGTGTTGGCGAATCCCAAAGGCGGGAGCCACTCAAGGCGCCAGCGATCGTGATAGGCCGCTTTCACCCGCCGGAAAACAGCGCCCGCATCCGCGGGGGGCTTCTCTTTCAGAATCGCCGTAAGCGCGGTCCCGGTGTATTCAGGATAAAGGTCCAGCGCGCCGCTCACGAGCGCCTCGTGTGTCAGCAGGGTTCCGCCGAGATTGAACTTGCGCTGCACGGGCAATGGAGTGCGCCGCTCGAGTTGTTGGGCCAGGATCTCACCCAGGATGATCTGCTCGGTGAAGTTCTTGGAGCCGACCACGATCCGCGGCTGCCGGGAACACCCGGTCACCAGCAGCATCGTCAGGCAGGCGATAATCTGTGCTCGACCCATCCCAAACCCTCGTCCACCAGCAAAGCCATCACGGCCGCAGGGATCGCGCCGGCCAGGATCTGCACCGTATCCACCATCGCGATTCCACGAAAGATGAAGACCCCTAAACCGCCCCCGCCGATCACCGCCGCTATGGTGGCTGTGCCGATGGTAGTGACCGCGGCAATGCGTATGCCTGCCAGAATCATGGGGACCGCCAGTGGCATCTCCACCTGGAACAGGAGCTGCCTGTCGGTCATGCCCATGGCGACGGCCGATTCACGCAGCGCTGGGTCGATCCCCAGGATGCCCACGAGCGTATTTCGCAGCACCGGGAGCAGGGCATACAGCACCAAAGCAATAATCGCCGTGCGCTTTCCTATCCCGCCGATGAGAGGCACGGGAAGCAGGAAGCCGAACACTGCGAGGCTGGGGATGGTTTGCACCACATTGGTGAAGCCCAGCAGCCAACGCCGCAGCCTGGCGTGCCGGCTCAAGACCACCCCGCCTGGCACGGCTAGCGCCACCGCCACGGAGACCGAAACGAGCACCAGCCAGGCGTGCTCCAGCGTAAGCGCGGATACGTCAGAGGCTAGAGACCGCGTCATCGCGCCCCCCGCGATTCTCCAGACAGGCCAGAAACGCGCGTGCCTCGTCAAGCTCGGATGTCAAAAAGTCCTGAGGCGTCGCCACCAGCAGCAGCCGGCCATCCTTCAGCAGCGCAATCCGGGTCGCCATCATGAGGGCCTCGCGCACGTCGTGCGTCACGAAAACGGCGGTCTTCCCGAAAGACTGCCGGAGAGCTATGAACTGCCGCTGCAGTTCCAGGCGGATGATCGGGTCGAGAGCGCCGAATGGCTCGTCGAGCAGGAGCAAAGGAGGGTCGGCTGCAAGCGCCCGAGCCACTCCCACGCGCTGCTTCTGTCCCCCCGACAGACTCCGCGGGTAGCGGGCTGCGAACTGATCCGGCGGGAGTCCCACCGAGTTCAGCAGCAGTTCGACACGGGTTCTTCGCGCCTCGGGAGCCCATTCCTCCAGCCGGGGCACAAGTCCCACGTTATGATCCACCGTCATGTGCGGGAAGAGGCCCCCTTCCTGAATCACATACCCGATCCGCCTTCTTAGCCGGATCAGATCCCAGTGTCCGGTTGCCTTGCCCTCAAAGAGCACCTGGCCTTCGGTCGGGCTTACAAGTCCGTTGACCATCCGGAGAAGAGTGGTCTTCCCGGCGCCGCTCTGTCCTAACAAGACCAAGGTTTCGCCCTGGTCCACCTTCAGTGTGATGTCGCGAAGGACCCACTGGTCCCTCACACGATACGACACATCCCGGAACTCCAATATCGGGCTCTTGCCGTTACGACCCGCGGCATCGTCGTTCATAGTCTGTTGGAACTCTGTTTGCCGCCGGCCATCAGGAGACTCTCCGCGAAGGGCCATTCCTGGTCCACCCACTGCCTCACGCAGTGGAAGCCGCCCTGTGCCGCCAGGGTCCTCACCTCTGAAAGCTCGAACTTATGCGAAGACTCTGTCCAGATGGTCTCGCCGGCCCGGAATCGAACCGCGATTCCGGCGTCCCTTATGAACACCTCCTGGTCGCGACGTGACCGCAGGTGCATCTCGACGCGCCGTTCGGATCTGTTATAGAGAGCCTGGTGCGCAAATCCCTGGATGTCGAAGTCTCCGCCCAATTCGCGATTGATCCGCGCCAGGAGGTTCAGGTTGAACGCCGCGGTCACCCCCAACGGATCATCGTAGGCCAGTGTAATCCTGGATGCGGCCTTCTCCAGATCCGTTCCTAAAAGGAGCGCGTCGCCGTGGCGCAACCGTGAGCCGACTTGCTGAAGGAACTGTGCCATTTCCGAGCGTTCAAAGTTGCCGATGGTGCTGCCCAGAAACAATGTCAGGATCCGCTCCCGTGGTTTACGAAGTGAGACGGCCCGCGTCACGCCCTCCAGATAGGCAGCCTCCAAAGGCACCACCTCGGCAACATCGCTGAGTTCCGCGCGGCAGTATTGGAGGGCCTTGCTGGAGACGTCGATCGGATAATAGGTGACCCTGGCGCGCGTCGATAGGGCCTCCAGAATACGGCGTGTCTTGAAGCCGGTCCCACTGCCGAGCTCCACAACCGCCACGGGAGTGCCAAGCAAATCTGCTAGTTCCCCCGCGTTTGCTCGAATGACGCGGTCGTCCGCCCGGGTCAGGCCGTACTCGGGAAGCAGGCTGATGGTTTGGAAGAGAGCGGTCCCGACATCGTCATAGAAGTAACGGCAGGGCAAGGTCTTCTGGCCTTCCTTGGTCAGTCCGGCATGAACTTCGAAGGCAAATTCGGAGAGGGCCAGGGTCACGTAGGGTTGCGCGGACATTCAGTTCTCCGCCACTCGAAAGGTGGCATAAGCGTATGGATACGAGCTCCGGAACCAGTTGCGAAACGAAGGCCTGACCAGCTTTGCCGCCGTTCGCTGCGACGCGCCTTTCATCACGTAGTGTTGGCCATCGAAGAAATTCGCCGAGTAGCCCGGGTAGAAGGGGAATGGTTCGAAGCCGGGGAAGGGCTGGAACACCGTGGAGGTCCACTCCCATCCATTCCCCACCAACTGAACCACCCCGAACTGGTTCTCGCACGAGGAATCCACTGGTACGGGGTCCCACTCGTGGAAATCGAAGTTATCGCGAGCCGGGTCGAGGCTCAGCCCGGTTTCACCGTCGGTGCCGAACGCCGCAACCTGATATTCGGCTTCCGTGGGCAAACGCTTGCCCGCCCACGCAGCGTATGCCGCGGCCTGGTGATGTGAGACGTACACCGGCCAATCGAGCGGCAAAGGAATCTCCTCGAACATTCCCCGATAAAACCAGCGGCCCGACCGGGACACCCAGAACGGCGGAGCGGCGGCGCCCGCATCGACAAAGGCCAGGTACTCTCCGTTCGTAACCTTGTACTTGCCGATGGCGAACGGTACGACGTCGATGCTGTGCCGCTGATACTCGTTGTCCCAGCCGAACCCCTCCCCCTTTCGCAGGCCTAGAACGGCCTTGCCGCCAGGGATCTGGGCCATGCCCGGCTGCACTCGCCGGCCGTTGCTGTGAGGTGCCGCACGCGGCCCCATCTTCCGGTCGTACGGAAGATGGTGAAGCATGTAGGCGAAGGTCTCGGCGTGCATCAACCGGTGCTCGATGGCCACGTGCAGCAGTTCTCGCGGAACCTCGTCCAGAACGCCATCGAGTGTATTGCGCACGCGGGAATTATACGCGTTGATTTCTTCCACCCTCGGCCAGTCAGCGGGTTCGTCTTGTGGAAGGCCATTCGCATCGGGATCGATCCCGAAAGCGAACAGCCCGTCGAACTCGGCTTGGAAGCTGGGGATGTCGAGAGGGCCCCGGCAGATCAGGTTCCAATCAAAGGCCTCCAGATGCCCCAGGTAGAAGATAATGCGGTGGCGCTCTGGAATGGGGCGCTCATACAGCGAGTCCGGTCGCACCCGCGAAAACAGAGCGTCCGTGCATGAGCGCGCCGATTGCAGGGCGGCCACGAGTTCCCTGTCGGACTGCTTGGATTTGGTAGGCATAGCGAAACGTATGAAAGCGAATCCGTGCTTGCCGGCCTCGAATGAAGTTCCCGTGATAGGTGGCTCTTATCTTCATTCCCCTACCCGCCCAAACGAGCGGAACGATCCGGGTCGCCATCGAATTGCCGAGGACGTGGGCATCGTTGATCTGCTTGATGTAGGCTTCGGCAACTCGCTTCTGCTCCTTGTTGGCGTAGAAAATGCCACTGCGACACTGGGGACCAACATCGGGATCTTGGCGGTTGAGCGTAGTGGAATCCGGAAATGCTGGCCTGCCGGCAGGCATCGCATGACCCCCAAAAACCAACTGAGCCAACCGGAGGACCGTCAGTCGGCTGAAGAACCGTCGGTTCACGGCAAGCCAGACTTTCATCTATCTATGTAGATGAACCTCCGCCCCGCTGGAGTGCACAATTCTCCCCCGGCCAGGAGACAATCACCGGAAGAGGTTCGCAAAACGCTCAGCGGGCCGACCGGCGCCTGTGCCTCTCGTAGATGGAGAACTCCTTGGAAAGATAGGACATTCCGCTAACGGGCGACAGGCGCGTCGCTCTGGCGCTGCGTGTCGGCGGCGCGGCGGCGTATGTCGCCGAAGCCGATGCCGCTGGCCAGCGTCGCGACGAAGCCCGCCAGCCACAAAGGCACAGTGACGACGAAGAACAGCAGCGTGGCGAACCCCGTGGCTACGGACTTTTCCACTCCAAACAAGCGCAACGCTACCACCGCGAAGAACTGAAAGGAGCCGACGTTGCCGGGCGCCTGCGGAAGAAGCGTGCCCAGGCGCAGGATCACGAACGTCACCAGCGTGGCACTCCAGTCGAGATCGAGCCCATAGGCGAGTATGAGCGCGTGAATGGGAATCAACTGAAGCCCCAGGTATACGAAGCTGGCGAGAAATGCCAGGTAGAAACTGTGAGAGCGCCCCATGGCGTGGAGCGCGTTGACCACATGCCACAGTTTCCCCGCCCAACGGCTCTTGGCGACGGCGGCGTGTGCGTGGCTCTTCAGGAACATGGCGACGGCCAACAGGAACATGAGCCCGGCCAGCAGGCCGGTGAGCACCCGGGTTCCTTCCACCAGGTAGCGCGGCAAAGGGGCGATCGACGTGGCGACGATGGTGAACAGCACCAGCCACACGCCATCGAAAATGCGCTCCACCACGGCCGAAGAGAGGACCACCGAAAACGGGATGGCGCTCCAGTGGGCCTGTAGGTAACTGCGCACCAGCTCGCCGCCGCGCAGCGGCAACACCTCGTTGGTGAACAGTCCCACGTAGATCGCCTGCACCGAGCGCAGCATCGAGACGTCGCCCACCGGTTTCAGCAGCATGCGCCAACGCCAGCCCTGGCTTATATAGACGGAGATGTCGGCAATCGCCGCCACCCCGAGCCAGTGCCAGTCCAGCGTGCTAAGCCGCGCAAATTCCTGGCGCCAGTCGAAGCCGCGGTAAACCCAGATCAGGCAAGCCACCGAAACCAGGTAGCCTAGCGCGGGAGCAATCCATCTCTGTAAACCGCGACAACTGTTGTTCTGCTTAGTGAGGTTCATGCTGTGCGCTAGTCACTATGATATCTGAGTGCCGGAGCCGCGCTCGCGCCACAAACGCAAGGCCAGCCACCAGAGGACAGCGGGAAGAAAAGCGCTCAGGCCCACGGCGACTGAAAGCTTCTGCACGGAGAGTCCCGCGTCGATCGCTATGCCCGCCAGGTAGGTGACCGCGGACATGGTGATCACGAGGAAGCCGAAATCGGCCGAAAAGACCCGTCCGCGAAACCGGTCCTCGGTTTGGGATTGCAGCATGGTGGTGGAGAATACCCAGATCAGGGAACCGCCGGCGTGCGCGAGAACCACGGTCGCCACAGCCCAACTGAGCGTGGGCGCGACGCCCAGGGCGATGTAGCCGGCCGCCACCGACAGGAATCCGAATAGAATTCCCAAACGCAGGCGCGCCGGCCGCTGACCGGCCCAGTAGCCGCCCACCAGGGGACCGATGAGCGCGCCCACGCCACGCGCACCCATCAACAGGCTCATGCCGAGCATCCCGGCGCGACGCGGCCCCAAGCCCGCCATCGACACCGGAAACACCCGCTCGCCGAACACCGGCAGAATCACCCAGTGCGCGCCCATCAACCCCAGCCCGGCTTTCAAGAGCAGCGTGGCGAGCAGACGCGGGTCGCGGCGCACGTAACGCACGCCTTCCAGGATGGGAGAGAAGTCGGCCAGATCGCGCGCGCGGAAGGGCGGCGCGTTTCGGGTGTGCGGCTCATCGATGCGCATCCGGCGAAGCAGGGCCGCCGACAGCAGGAACGAAACCGCGTTCAGCACGAACACCGTATCGCGTCCGAACCACACGGCGACGAAGCCGCCCAACGTCGCTCCGAAGGCGAGATTGAACGACCAGGTGGTGGAACTGAGCGTGTTCGCCGTCAGCGTTTCCCGTTCGTCCGAAGTGATGTTCGGAATGATGGCGCTACGGCCGGGCTCGAAGAACGCCCACATCATGGTCTCAATGAACAACAGCACGTAGAGCAGCCAGATGAGATCGCGAGACTGCACGAAAATCATTCCGAGCACCACCACGGAGCGTCCCAGGTCGGCCAGGATCATCACCCGCTTGCGGCTGATGCGATCATTGACGACACCGGCCGTGGGGCCGATGAAGAACTGCGGCAGCACTTGCAAAACCAGCGCCATGGCCACCGCGCGCGCGCTGCCGGTCAATTCAAACAGAAGACTGTAGATGGCGATGGAATAGAGCCAGTCTCCGATCTCGCTGACAATCTGCGCGGTCCACAAGAGCCGGAAGTTGCGATTCGTGCGAACCAGCCGGAAGTAAGCGGAAAGGGAGACCGGACGGTTGTCCATCAGGGATGCGTGTACAAGCCCATGCGCTGTTTGACCAGGTTCACGGTGGCCTGTGCGATGGGCGCCACCCGCGCGGCGCCCTCATCGAGCACCCGCTCGATGTAACCCGGCTCCCCGGTGATCTCGCGGTAGCGCTGCTGCAAGGGCTCGAGCTTCTCCACCACCATCTGGGCCACCTGCTTCTTGAGATCGCCGTAACGCATCCCGTCGAAGTGGCTCTGCATCTGGCTCTCGGGCCATTCGCTGAAAGCTTGAAAAATGCTCAGCAGATTCATCACGCCCGCGCCCAGAGAACCGAATTCGACGGCCGGCTTGGAGTCCGTGGTGGCGCGCATGATCTTCTTGCGGATCACCTCCAGCGGATCCAGCAGCGCGATGGCGTGGCCGGCCCCGGAAGCCGACTTGCTCATCTTCGTTTCGGGATCGTCCAGCCCCATGATGCGCGCGCCCACCAGGGGCAAGTGCGTGGCGGGCATGACGAACGTGTCGCCGTAAAGCGAGTTGAATCGCTGGGCCACGTCGCGAGTGAGTTCCAGGTGCTGCGACTGGTCGTCGCCCACCGGCACGATGGCGGCCTGATAGAGAAGAATATCGGCGGCCATCAGGACCGGGTATTGCAGCAAGCCGTCGCCCACGGTCTCCTGCGCCTCGGACTTGGCTTTGAACTGCGTCATGCGCTGCAGCCAGCCCACCGGTGTGACGCAGGTGAGCATCCAGGCCAGCTCGGCGTGCGCGGCCACGGAGGACTGCGCCATGACAATGGAGTGCTTCGGGTCGATCCCCGACGCCAGAAACAGCGCCGCCGTCTCGCGGATCTTGGACTGCAGCTCCACGGGGTCCTGGTAAACGGTGGTCGCGTGCAGATCCACGATGCAAAAAACGCTCTCGTAGTCGTATTGAATCTTGACCCAACTCTTCAAAGCTCCCAGGTAATTACCGATGTGAAGATTGCCCGAAGGTTGGACGCCGGAGAAAACTCGTGCTTTCATGCTAGTTAGGGGTGAATTTTCATCCTATCGTGATGACGGGGCAGGATACAAACCAGATGAGTGCCGGCGAGACCGAGCTTTCGATCGAAAAATGGGTTTATGGCGGCGAGGGACTGGCGCGGCTCGACGGCCAGATCGTGCTCGCGCCATTCGTGATGCCCGGCGAAACCGTGCGCGCGCGCATCGTGAGCCGCTCGCCCAATTTGCTGCGCGCGGCGCCCCTGGAGATCCTCTCGCGCTTCGCCCGCGCGCATCTCCGCGCCCTGCCCGTATTTCGGCCGTTGCGGCGGCTGCCACTACCAGCACTCGACCTACGAATTCCAGTTGGCGCACAAGCGCGAGATTCTTCGCGAGACGCTCCGCCGCGTGGGTAAGTTCGACGCGCCCGCCGAAATCGATACCATCGCCGGCGAGCCTTACGGCTACCGCAATCGCGTCCAGTTGCACGTGGAAGGCACGCGCGCCGGATATCTGGAAGCCGGCTCGCATCGCTTGTGTCCTATCGAGCAATGCCCCATCGCCTCACCACGCATCAACCAGGCTTTGCGGGAGAATGTCGCGGGACGGCGATTCTCCCGGCACGTCGAATCCATCGAACTTTTCACCAATGAAACCGATCTGCAGGCGCCGGGGGCCGAAAGGGCTCCCCTCGAGTACCGCGTGGGCGGAGAAAACTATCGCGTCAGCCGGCGCTCGTTCTTTCAGGTGAACCGTTTTCTCTTGGAACGTCTGGTGGAACGGGTGACGCTGGGCGCCGAAGGCCGGAGCGCGCTGGATCTTTACGCGGGCGTCGGATTGTTCAGCCTGCCGCTGGCGCGACGCTTTGAGGAAGTGGTGGCGGTGGAGGCGGGCGCGGATGCGCACGCGGATCTCGAATACAACGCGCGCCGCGCCGCGCTGCCGGTTCGCGCCGTGCGCGCCGAGGCGGAGTTGGATCTGGGGGCGCTCGCCGATGCGCCGGATCTGATTGTGGCCGATCCGCCGCGCGCGGGCCTGAGCAAGCTGGTGGTTCGGGAGCTGCTGCGTTTGCGCCCGCCGCGCATGGTCATGGTCTCCTGCGATCCGGCTACGCTCGGGCGCGACCTGGCTCCCCTGCTCGCCGCGGACTACCGCATCGAGCGCCTGACCATGGTAGATCTGTTCCCGCAAACCTATCACATCGAGGCCGTGGTGGACCTGGTGCGTTAAGCCGGGAGAAAGCTTTCAACCGCTCCCACGGTCACGGCCAGAAGCTTTGCTGAGCCGCGCGCGTCAGCAAGCGATCCCGAACCGCTGCCTCGCGGGCACTGCCGCAGAAATCTTGCGACTCGCGGGCGCGGATTTCATCCAACCCGAGCAGCGCGTTGAACTCGTCAAAGCGCATCATCCGCGACTCGGCCGCCGCGGTCGAGCCGGTGCTCCGCAATTCGTGAAGCAGATCGCGCGCCGCGCGCGCCATCACGTAGCTGAGCGCCGTGGGGTGCGCCACGCAAGCGAATCCGAGCTGTTCGAGCGCGGCGGCACTCAACGCGGGCGACCTTCCACCGGGCACCATATTGGCCATGTTGGGCGCCGGGATGCCGCTGGTAATCCGGCGCATCTGTTCGGGCGACTCCGGCGCCTCGACAAAGGACATGTCCGCTCCGGCCGCCAGATAGGCGTGCATGCGCTCGATGGCCTTCTCGATGCCTTCGATCGCCAGCGCATCGGTACGCGCCATGATCATCAGATCCTGGTCGCTGGCGCGCATCGGCGGCGGCCTTGATTCTGGCGACCATCTCGCCTTCGCTCACCACCTGCTTGCCCGCCATGTGGCCGCAGCGTTTGGGCGACACCTGGTCCTCGAAGAAAATAGCGGCGGCGCCGGCTCGCTCGAATTCGCGCATGGTGCGGGCCACGTTCGTAATGTTGCCGTGCCCGGTGTCGCCATCTACGAAAACGGGGATGTCCACTGCATTCACGATGCGCCGCGCGCAGTCGACCATCTCGGTCATGGTCATCAAACCCACGTCGGGCGCGCCCAAGTACGCCGCACTGGACGCGTAGCCGCTGAGGAAGACCGCCTGGAAGCCTTCGATTTCAGCCACGCGCGCGCACAACGGATCCGGCACGCCGGGGATCACCAGGATCTCCGGCGCCAGGATGTACTGCTTGAGCAGCGTAGTCTTTCGCACGAAAAGTCCTGTAGCGCCCGCTCAGCCGTTCAACGTCCAGCCGGGGCGGTACTTGCGGCGCAGAAGCGCGTTGGCTGCCGGGACGTTGGTCACGCGTCCGGCGGCGCTGTCGTATTGGAGTTTTTTGCCCACCCGGTACGAAACCAGGCCCAGGAGCATCTGCTCGATCAGATCGCCGCCGTAAACAAAGTCGCAAGAGGTCTTAAGATCTCCTTTGCAGGCGTTGATCCATTCCCACTGGAAGATGGACTCTCTCGCGGGACGCGCCCCCGGCGCCACGGGCATGGGCGGTGTCTTCCAGCCGAGCGGCGGAATCAGTTCAGCCTCGGTTCGATGCTTGTAATAGGTCATGTCGCCGCCTTTGGCGGATGGCAGCAGAATGCGGGATTCGAAATGCGCGATGAGAACGCCTTGCGTGCCTTCAAACATCGCCGCGTGGCCGATCTTTCGTAGATCGATGCCCGGGTGCGGCGAATCCGGCATGGGGCCGCCTTGATACCAGACCACGCGCACGGGTGGACGCCAGGAATTCGCCGGATGCTCGAACGTGGCCTTGAGTTCGACCGGCGTGACATCCGGATTGAACTTCTCGCTGACCTTCATGTCGGCCTCGGCCGAGGTCGGCAGGTTGGCGTCGATGGCGTTCCAGGCGATGTCCATGGTGTGTGCGCCCATGTCGCCGATCTGGCCCACGCCGAAATCCCAGTACATGTTCCACTGCAGGCAATTCGAGCCGGGGCCGCCGGAGAAGTAGCCGGGATTGTAGGGATGATACTCGCTCGGTCCGATCCACAAGTCGTAGTTGAGATGCGACGGCGGCGTGCCTTCCACGGGTAGGTAGCCAGGTTTGCGAATCTGCCGGTTGCCCCACACCGAGACCGTCTTCAATTCGCCGACGGCCCCGTCCAGAATCAACTCCCGCACGCGATTGAAGTTCGGATAGGCGTGGCGCTGCGTGCCGTGCTGGGTGGCGACTTTCTGGCGGTTCTTCACGTAGTTGGCCCGCACCGTCCGCACTTCTTCCACCGTGATGCCCAGAGGCTTTTCGCAGTAAACGTGCTTCCCGCGATTGAGGGCCCAGTTGGCGATGAAGGCGTGCGTGTGATCGGTGGTGCAGATGATCACGGCGTCGATGTCTTTCTGGTCCAGACATTTTCGCCAGTCCACGTAAGTCTTGGCTTGGGGCCAGCGCTGAGCGGCGTCTCTGAGATGGTTCTCGTTCACATCGCAAAGCGCCACGACGTTTTCGGGTGTAATGGCGTCGTAGTGCGCCATCCCGCGTCCCCACACACCGATCAACGCGATGTTCAACTTGTTGGACGGTGCGTTTTGTCCCCGCAAGGCCAGCCTGGGCAGGAACAGACTCCCACCTCCCATGGCCGTGGCGGAACTGATGAACTGGCGTCGTTTCATGAACTGATTCTCCTGCAGTGATCGATTGGAAACAAGTAGGGGGCGGATATATCCGCCCCCTACCGCGCAGGTGCGGCCGCCATCTCTTGCCGGGCCTTGGCGGCAAGATCGGCGTACAACGCCCGAGCCTCTTCGATGCGCGCGCGCAACTCTCCCACGCCGGCCGCGAACCCGCCGGGCGGAATATCGTAGTTGCCCTCGCCGCCGGGTCCCGGACCAACGTTCAGCCACTCCTCCATGTCCTTCAGGTTCTTGAGACGCTTCTCGACCAGTTCGGGAACCGCGCGCACTTTCCAGAAGGGCTTGCCGTTCACGCGAATGTAGACGGGCGTGGTATGCGCGTGAGCGCAGCGCGCCGCGATCCAGGTACTTTCGCGCACGTTCAAGCGGAACTGGAGTGCGAGCGGCTCCGATGAACCGGCGGGCGCGCTGATCGAGCGCAACACGTCGCCCTGCGCAATGACGTCGAGATAGCGCGGCGGAACCAGCCGGCTCGACGCGGTGGCGCGTACTTCGATCACGTCGCCGGGCGCCGCCTCTATCTCGGTGCCGGGCGGCTTGCCGTTCACCCACAGCTCCAGCATGGGGCCGGCCGTGACGAACGTGTGCCCGGCTTTCACTGCCTCGTACCAGGCGTCCGGATCGCGCCGCCCAGCCGTGTAAGCGTACATCCGCGACTGGCCGATGGAATTGCCCCAAGGCACGTCGCTGCCGGCGGTGGCGGCCAGCTTCATGCCCAGGTTGAGGAACTCGTTGTAGAGCGTATCGTCAATATCGCCGAACTCGCAGATCTCCACCCCGTCCACCTTGCCCTTGATGATGTTCAAACTCATGTCCAGCCGCACGAAGAACGAGAACATGGCCGGCTGATAGGTGTGGACGTAAGTGCTGATGGCGCGCTGGCGGCGCATCTCGTCGAAGACCAGGTCGTAGAGATAGTAGCGCTCTGGCGCGCGGAAAGGCGCCTGTATGTTCATGTGCAGGGTGTGGCCGATGTAATCGGTGCGCGGATCCTCCTGGCCCGGGACCAGGGCGAAATCGTCTTTCACGTAACGGCCGGCCGGTCCGTAGGCGTACTGCTCGAAGTAAGTCTTGCGCGCGTCCCCCATCCGCACCACGTTCGCAATCCGTACATCCTCGGCGCGCGCCCACGTCATCAACGCGCGATTGGAATCCTGGCCGCTTCGTGCGTAGTGCACGTGCGCGTCGCCGGAGATCCAGCCGCGCGAGGCCATGTCGATCCAGCGCTTCAAAGCGATGCTCCGCTCGACGGCGCCGCCGGAGACTACCCGAATGTTCTGAACCACGGGTTCGTACTCCGGGCCCTTGCCGGCGATGAGAGTGTAGTCGCCTTCGGGTAGCTTCAACGAAAATCCGCCCTCCACGAAGAACGCCCGCCGCTGGGATGTGTCCCCCGCCCAGTAGCGGACATTATAAGGACGTGTTTGTCCTTTTCGATAGGAGAAGCCCGCCTCGTCGAACGAGATAGCCTGAGGTGGAACCACCATCCGCTGGTCGGCGGCGTACAAGCCCACCGCGGCCGCGGTGGGAGCGCCGGTCGCACCGTCCGCGATGGAGACTTTCAACTCGCCGGCCGCCGGCACGCGAGGCAGGATTTCCAGTTGCGCGACTTCGCGGCCGGCCGCCAGGACCTTCAGCGCGAAGGTGTTGGCGCCCGGCGCGGCGCCCTCCAGATAGACCACGGCGTAAACCGTGCGCGCGGCGGGAACCTGCAATTCGCCCGTGGAGGCGCGTGCCAGATCGAACTCCTTGGCCAGAAACTCCGGCACCGTATCGAATTCACTGCCTGGCGCGCCCAGTCGGAGAATGACAACGCCCCTGCCGGTGGGCCAGCGCCGTTCGATACGTTGCGCGAGGGGCTTCGCCGCGTCCAGCCAAAGCCTCTCGGTGAGCCCGGCGTCGTCGAGAATGGGCCGGATCCGCGCCATGGCGTTTTCGCATTGCGGGCAGAGGCCGCGCGCCTGCGGCAGGTTGATGCTGGGGCTGGCGAACCCCGTCTGGAACTGCTGAACGGCGTCTCTCAGGGTGCGCTGCTCGGAGGCGCTGAAACTCTCGCCGCCACGATCAAGCAACTCCCGAACTACGCCAGGCACGCGTTTGTACCGGGCCATTTCCAGATCGCCTTGCGATTGCGCCGGGCGATCCAATCGCCAGAACGCCACGACCACCAGCACAACGGCTAACAGCAGGATTCGTTTTCGACTCCGCATGGGATCAGCGCCCCTCCAGGCTTCGCATGTGATAATAAACCCATGTGGGGCCCTGGGACAATAGGGGTGGTTGTGTCGGTTCTGCTGGGGTGCGCCTTCGGCCAAACCACAACCGAGTGGCCGCAACTCCGTTTCATCAAGGTTCTGAGCGGACTCACATCACCCGTGCACGTGACGCATGCGGGCGACGCCAGCGGCAGGCTGTTCATCGTCGAGCAACGCGGCAAGATCCGCATCGCCAAAGACGGCGCGCTTCTATCGCAACCGTTCCTCGACATACAGAGCCGCGTAAGCTGCTGCGGTGAGCGCGGGCTGTTGAGCGTGGCATTCCCGCCCGGCTATGCGAGCAAGGGTCACTTTTATGTGAACTACACGAACACAGCCGGCAACACCGTGATTGCGCGCTACCGGATCACCTCCAACCCGGACGTCGCGGACCCGGCCAGCGAAACTATTCTGCTCACCGTCAATCAACCGTACGCCAATCACAACGGCGGACAGTTGGCCTTCGGTCCACGAGACGGATATCTCTACATCGGCATGGGCGACGGCGGCTCGAGCGGCGATCCGCAAAACAACGCGCAAACTCCCTCGGCGCTGCTGGGCAAGATATTGCGCATCGACGTGGAATCCGGCGCCGCGCCCTACGCTCTCCCGCCGTCGAATCCTTTCCTCAACAACGCCGCCTACCGGCAGGAGATCTGGGCCACCGGAGTGAGGAACCCGTGGCGCTTCTCCTTCGACCGCGAGACCGGCGACCTCTACATCGCCGACGTCGGCCAGGACAAATACGAAGAGGTGAACGTCCAACCGGCTGCCAGCGTGGGCGGCGAGAACTACGGATGGAACGTGACCGAGGGCCTGCACTGCTACGTGCAAACCACTTGCTCGACCACCGGGTTCACGCTTCCCGTGGCTCGAGTACGATCACGCGAGCGGCGGATGCTCAGTGAGCGGAGGTTTCGTCTATCGCGGCACGCGTTGGCCGGCGGCGAAGGGCATCTACTTCTACGGAGACTACTGCAGCGGCAAGGTGTGGGGCTTGCGCCGCGCCTCCAGCCAGTGGCAGAGCAACCTGCTGGCAACCACCGGCTACAGCATTTCCACGTTCGGCGAAGACCAGGACGGTGAGCTCTACATGGCCAACTACGCGACCGGCGACATTTACCTGCTGGCGGTGGGCACGCCGGCCATCGCGAGCGGCGGCGTGTTGAATGCCGCCAGCGGCGTGGAAGGCCTGGTGCCCGGCGGAATCGCGAGTCTGTTCGGCAGCGGTCTCACGCGCGCGAGCGGCATCGTCTCCGCGAGTTCGGCGCCGTTGCCGTCGGAGCTGGCCGGAACCAGCGTCAGTGTGAACGGTACGAAGGTTCCGCTGCTGGCCGTGGCCTACGTAAACGGCACGGAGCAAATCAATTTTCAGGCTCCTTTCGAACTGTTGGCACCGGGCACCGCGAAGGTCGTGGTAACCAATAACGGCATCGATAGCGCGGCCGCCGATACGGCCGTTTTCGCGGCTCAGCCCGGCGTGTTCACCATGGACGGCGCGCAGGGAGCCATTGTGCACGGGACGGACAATCGGCTGGTTTCAAAAACCAACCCCGCCGAGCGCAACGAAATCGTGGTGCTTTACGGAACATCCTTTGGTGCGGTAGCGCCCGCGCCCGCGACCGGCGCGGCGGCCGACGTCTTGCCGCTCTCCAGGACCCCGGCCACGCCGGATGTCCGCGTTAGCGGCCTCGCGGCGGAGGTGTTCTTCAGCGGGCTCAGCCCCGGCTCGGTGGGCCTCTACCAGATCAACTTCCGCGTGCCAGCGGATGTTCCCAGCGGTGCGGCGGATGTCGTGGTTATCATTTCCGGCGCATCGAGTCTTCCCGTGCAGATGAGCGTGCGCTAGTGCAGTGCGGCGGCAATACCGCCCCGTATCGGCACTACGCGCAAAATGGGGACTGTCCCGGTTTTGCTACGCCATGAACTTGGCGACGCTGTCGGCGAGGCGGATGGCGGCGGCCATCATTTTGACGTTGTGGACGCGCACCAGGTGGGCGCCGCCAAGGATGGCGGCGGTGACGGCGGCGGCGGTGGCGAACTCGGTCTCCTCGGTGGTCGGCTGGGCCAGGAAACTCTTGCGCGAAGGGCCCACGAGTACGGGCACGTCCAAGCGATTGAGCATGTGCAGGCGCGCCAGGATTTCGGCGTTCTGCTCCTTGCGCTTGCCGAAGCCCAGGCCAGGATCGACGACGATGCGGGCGCGGTCCACGCCCGAGCGGGTGACGCGGTGCACGGAAGCCTCGCACTCGTTCACCACGGTGCCCATCACGTCGGGCAGCGGCGGCAGCTTGGCCCAGGTCTCCGGCGTGCCGCGCATGTGGTTGAGGATCAGGCCGGCGTTATAGTTCGTGACTACCTTCGCCAGTTGCGGATCGTAGGTCAGTCCCGTGGGATCGTTGATAATCTCGGCGCCTAGCTGCAGGGCTTTCTCGGCCACCGCCGATTTATAAGTATCCACCGAGATGGGAATGCCCAGCTTGCCGCGCAGGCGCTTGAGCACCGGCACCAGGCGGCGCAACTCCTCGGCCTCGCCGATGCGCGCCGAACCGGGACGCGTGGATTCGGCGCCGATGTCCACCACGTCCGCGCCCTGCTCCTCGAGTTCGACGGCACGCGCGAAGGCGCGGTCCGGGTCCAGATAGAGGCCGCCATCGGAAAACGAATCCGGCGTGACGTTGAGGATGGCCACCAGCAGCGTGCGGTCGCCCAACTGCAGCAGGCGCTCCTTGAGGCGCCACTCGTAACGTTTTCTTACCATGAATTCAGGCCACCACCACCCGGCAGAATTTCTTGCCCAGACGCAAGGTGTGCTCGCCGGATGATACCACCTGTTGCGGGGCCGCGGCGCGCACATGATTCAGCTCGACAGCGCCTTCCTTGACCTTGCGCGCGGCCTCGCTGATGCTCGCAGCCAGGCGCGTGTGCGCCAGCAACTTGTCCAGCCGCATGGCGCCTTCCATGGTGAACGTTTGCATTTCGCTGGGATCTTCGCCGCGGCGCACCACGCGCGTGAACTCGTCGGCGGCGCGGGCGGCGTCGGCGCTCGAATGGAAATCGGAAATGATCAGCCGCGCGAGTTCCATCTTGGCTTCCATGGGATGTAGCTCGCCCGCCGCGATGCGCGCGCGCAACCGGGCGATGTCGGCCAGGCTCCTATCCGTAAGCAGCTCGTAGTAACGGAACATCAGCTCGTCGCTGATGCTCATGAGCTTCTTGAACATCTCTTCGGGCGTCTCGGTGATGCCGACGTAATTGCCCAGCGACTTGGACATCTTATTGATGCCGTCCAAGCCCTCCAGGAGCGGCGTAGTACCCACGATCTGCGGCTTCTGTCCGTAATCGCGCTGGATTTCCCGGCCCACCAGCAGGTTGAATTTCTGATCCGTACCGCCCAGTTCGACGTCGGCTTCGAGCGCTACCGAATCGTAGGCCTGCGCCAGCGGATAGAGCAGTTCGTGCACGGAGATCGGCGAGCCTTCCTTGAAGCGCTTGGAAAAATCGTCGCGCTCAAGCAGGCGGGCCACCGTGTACTTGGCGGCCAGGCGGATGATGCTCATGAAATCCAGCTTCAGCAGCCAGTCGCTGTTGAAGCGAACTTCGGTCTTGGCCGGATCGAGCACCTTGAACACCTGCGTCTTGTACGTTTCGGCGTTGCGCTCGATCTCTTCGAGCGTCATGGGCGGACGCGAGGCGTTGCGTCCGGTCGGATCGCCAATCAAACCGGTGCCGGCGCCGATCACGAAAATGACCGTGTGTCCAAGATCCTGGAAGTGCTTCATCTTGCGCAGGAGCACGGTGTGTCCCAGGTGCAGATCCGGAGCGGTCGGGTCGAAACCCGCCTTGACGCGCAAGGGACGGCCGGTCTTGGCGCACTCCGCCAATCGCTCCCGCAAATCCTCTTCGCGGATCAGTTCGGCGAGGCCCTTCTTCAGATAGGAGACCTGTTCATCAATGGGTGGAAAGGGCACACTAGTATTGTACGATTGGTAGGTTGTGCTCTGCGGCGTGAAGAGGTGGCGAAAGGGAGAGTGGATTTGGTTTGCGTGGCTGGCCGCGTTCTTCGCGCTCACCGCGAGGCCCTTCCTATGGCACGTCGAGTACTTCAAGAGTCCCGGCCCCCAATTCCACACCCTCTTCGTGGTGGCGCTACCCATTTTTGCCGTGACGCTCCTGGTGTATTCCCGTCTCCGCCGCAACGGGCTTTGGCGCTTCGAACCCATCCTCGTCGCCGGAGTCGTGGCCGCCGCGTTTCTGGTTTATGAGCCGCGGGCGACGCTGGTAACCGTCAGCATTCTGGCGGCCTGCTACGGGACGGGCCGTCGCGTCCTGCGCTGGCTCACGCTGGAAATCGAAGACGCGGCCGGCGAAATGGCCGTCTCGGCGGGTATCGGCTTCGGTCTGCTCTCCTACGTATTGTTCTGGCTTGGTTTGGCGGGCCTGTATTACCGGGGCGTGTTCGCGCTTCTCATCGCCGTGCCATGCGTGGTGTTCCATCGCGAAATCCCCGCCTGGGGCCGCGCGTGCCACCGGTTGTGGAAGAGTTGGGCCGGCGACGCGGAACTACGCAGGCCGCTGGCGGGCGTACTGATGGTGTTTGGCGCGCTGTTCGCCGTGGTGACGACGATGGTGGCGCTGGCGCCCAGCATCGTCTTCGACGCGCTCAAGATGCACCTGCCGCTGGCCATGACGTTTGCCCGCCAGCATTCGATCGCGCCTCTCCCGTTGCTCGATTACTCCTACTTTCCGCAAGGCTTCGAAGTACTGATGGCGGCGGCGTATAGCCTGGCCGGGCAAGCGGGCGCGCAAATGCTCACTCCGGTGTTCTTTGTTCTGGCGCTGCTCATGATCGCCAGCATCGTCCGGCGCGCGGGCGCGGACCGGCTGAGTGCGCTCGCGGGCCTGGCGGCGGCGGTTTCCATGCCGTTCCTGCACTGGTCCGGCGGCGTGGTGAAGAACGACATGGCGCTCGCGTTGTATCAATTCGCCGCTCTCGACGCCTATCTGCGATGGCGCGAGAGGCATAGCTTCCGCTGGATTTGGGTGGGTACGTTTTTCCTGGCCACCAGCTTTGGGGTAAAGCATGTAGCGTTGTTGGGCGGCGTGGCCCTCGGCGGGCTCTTTTTGCACGCCGTGTGGTGCGAGCAGCGCCGCTGGCTGGGCCTGGCCACGCTCGGTCTGATCTTCGCCTCTTTTGGTCTATGTTGGCACGCGCGCGCCTTCTGGCTTACCGGAAATCCCGTGTATCCGGAACGCCTCGCCCATGGCGTGAGCCTGGCAGGGCCGGGCCCGCCGCGGACCACTGGACAGAGGATCGCGCGGCAAATCTCGCGGCCCTGGCGCTTGCTCTACCACGGGAAAGTGTTTTTCGAATCCCCGCTCGAATACCCCATGGGAGCCGCGTTGCTGTTGTCGCTGCCCGCGTGGCTGCTGGTTCGCCGCCGGGAGAGTTCGCCGGTGGAAAGGGCGTGCCTGGCGTTCGTGGCGATCTCGCTGGCCTACTGGGTTTATCACATCCCCACGCTACGCTACGCGGCGGCGCCGATAGCGCTGCTCACGGCGTTGACGGCTTCGCGGTTGCCCGCGCTGGGCGATTTGCACGGGCGATGGGGCCCAGCCTCGGTGACGGTGGCGCTGGCCTATGCGCTGCTATTCGGCGCGTGCGGCGCCTTGATCATCGAGGTGAATGCTCCGCAGATCCGTTACTTCGCGCGCCGTCTGGACAAGCGCGGCTATCTCGAGCAAGCCCTGCGCACCTATCGCTCGATCCAGTTCGTGCGCGGCGCGGCCCAGCCGGGCGAGCGGGTCTTCGGAGTGGGCAATTGTTCCTACGCTTACGCCTCCGAGCCGGCCAACATGCAGTGCTACATGAATCGCAACGAGATCTACACGGACGAGGACGCCCAGCGCGTTCGCGCACAGCTACTCGCGGGCGGGTTCCGTTACCTGATTGTTCCGCAAGGCACGCCCGGTGGCGTCATTCTGCGAGTCGCCGGGCCCTTGGTGGATGCCGCGCCCGCTTACCAGGACCCCTTCTTCGCGGTCTACCGCGTGCCGCTCTCGCCCCTCGAAGCGTCGCAGTCGCAGCAGTCGCTGCAACGGTGACACTTATCGCAGAGGTGATTGGGGCAGGCGTCCTTAGTGCAATGAACGCAGATCTCGGTGGAGGGCTCGCCGCAGATACTGCACGGGAAGGTCGGTACCGGAGTCTCGCTCACTTTTGTTCCACCTTTTTTTCGGGAACCGCCGCCGGCGCCGGGCGCGGCTGGCGTGAAACGGCCGCCCGGCAGCGCTGCGCTTCCTCGTTGACTACTCGAAATTCCTGTTCCTTCGCCTCGGCCAATTCCAGCACGTAGGCACGCAGCCTTTCGCGGTTCGCCGAATTTTCCGACATCACACCCTGGAGCAGATCGGCGATGGCCGGGTTCTGGTACTTGCGGACGCCTTCGGCTAGCGAACCCAGCATAGACTCGAAGGCGCCCAAGCGGAGAAACGTGTCGAGCGCGAAGGTGAGCCGCTCCGGCTCCCGGGTCAGGTTTGCCGCTGAAACGCCCATGCGTTCGAGGCTCGTTTTGGTGGAGTTCCACTGCGTGACATAGGCTTCGGGAGCGCCCTTGGCGACCCAGGCCTGCGGGTTCACCTGGTCCAGGAGCGGTTTCAACCGCTGGCACTGGGCGGCCACCGCCGCGACGGTCTTGCGGATTTCCCACTCCGGAACAAAACCACCCTGCTGTGCGGCCATAGGCCACGCGGTAGCGAACAGCGCCGGCAGGAAAAGAAACCACAGACGTGGGAACTTAATCAAGGACATAGAACGGTGCATCCAACTGCTAGTTTCGCACGGTTCAGAGACCGGGCGGCGGCGGCGGGCCGTCGGGTGGTGGCGGTGGCGGCGGTGGTGGACCGACATCGACGTCGCCCGGCAGCGTACCGCCGCCGGTACCGCCAGAGCCGGTTCCCGGAATTCCACCGCCCGCGCGAGGCGATCGGTAAACCACCGTGTAGAGCGCGTCGGTCAGCACGCGGAGTGCGTACTTGACGGCGGAACCCTTGTCGATCAGCTTGTTGGCCAAAGGCTCGTTCTTATACACCCGCAGATATTCGCCACCGTTGACCAGTTTGGGTTCGCCGCGTGGCAGCAGGCGATGCTGCACCGCGACTTGGCCCTCTTCCACCATCACCATGGTAGTGTCTTCGTCGTCTTCAAGCGAAACATGGAAGGTGGTTCCACGCACGGAGATAACGGCTGTGGGCGTATACACGCGATTGAGGTTGGGCAGACCACCGGGTTTCTGAATGTGCACTCTAATGCGGCCGAGCCAGAGATCCAACAGGTCCTTCCAGTTGCCCGGCGAGTTGCGGAAGGTCACATGCGAATTGGGATAGACTTCGAAGGTGCTACCGTCGGAAACTTCCAGCACCGCGAATCCGTCCGCACCACTGATGATGAGTTGCTGCGGTTGTACCCAGGCACCCACGTTCAGCGCCCAAGGCACCGAGTCGCGCATTACGGAGACTTGGCCGATCGCTACCAGGACCTTGGCGGCGCCCGGTGCGCCGGTCCAGGGAACTTCCGCGGCGCAGACGGCCACCGAGGCCGCCACCAGCAGCCACTTCAGCACCGAATTGAGACGTAGTCGCGCCATCGCGCACTTCTATACTACAGGGACACTTCGTGCCCCATCAACAGAAACTCAGTCTACCACCAAAAGTGCAAAGCAAATAGAGGCCCGCGATGAAAATATCGGCAAGTTAGTCTGAAATCAACAGGTCCTCAGGGAAACTGCCGATAGAACAGGGTAAAATAGACACAGCGCATGGCCGCGACTGACACAAACCGCCTCAAACAGACCGTTCTAGTTATGATTGCGGGGGCCAGTCTGGCCCTGGCGCAACCGGCTTCGACCGAGCCGGGCGAATACCGTGGCGACTGGCGGCGCATTGGCAATTCGGCCGCGGAACTGAACCTGGCCTCGCCCGCCACGGGCCCGGTCGAGCGGGTGTGGTATTCCCAGGATGGCCTGAAGCTCTATGCTCAGGTGAGTTCGGGGTTGGTGTACGAGTCGGCGGACTTTGAAAACTGGCGTCCCAGCGCGGCCGTCGAGCCGGCGGTGGACCAGACGCGGCCGCCCGCCGCAAGCACGCTGCCGGAGGCCGCGGCTCGATTGCGCGCGAGCGCTTCCGGCGCGGCGCGGTTGTATGCGTTCGGCAAGCAGGTCTACCGCAGCGAAGACGCGGGGCAAAGTTGGAGCGGCCTGACCGCTTACCGCGGCGAATCGATTATCGGGCCTGAAGTCAAGGATCTGGCGATTTCGCCCCGTGACGGCGAGGAGCTGGCGGTGGCCAACGCGCGGGGCGTGTGGCGCTCGCTGGACGGCGGACTTACCTGGACCGGGCTGAACCAGACGCTGCCGAACCTGCCGGTGCGGCGCCTGGCCACGTTGCCCGCCGGGATGCGCGGAACCCGGATCGCGGTGGAGGGGGTGGGCGACCTGGAATGGGCGCCCGGCGAAAAGCTGGCTTGGCGGCCGGTGCCGAGTTCCCCGATCGAAACCGAGGCGGCCGTAAGGGAGCGATTCTCGCGGGCGGTCGGAATTGAGATAACCGCGGTAGCCACGGCCGGGGAGTGGGCTTACGCGGGGGGAGCGGACGGTAGTCTGTGGGCCTCCACCGATCGGGGGCAGCACTGGCGAGCGTCGCGCGCCGCCGACGGCGTGCGCATCGCGGGCCTGTATGCCGATGCGGGCGAACCGCGGCTGGCGATCGCCGTTCGAGGCGGTTCCAAGGACAATAATCTGCGGGTGGCGCGGGTACTGCGCACGGCCAACGGCGGTCTATTCTGGGACGACTTGAGCGCGAACCTTCCCGTGATGGCGGTGTATGCGGCGGCGGTGGACCGGGCTTCGAGCACCGTCTACCTGGCCACGGACTCGGGCGTGTGGTTCGGCGTGGCGGACCTCACCGGCGGCAGCGTCTCAGCGGCGTGGTCGCGCCTGGGCGGGAATCTGCCCGCGCGCGCGGCGTTTGACGTACGACTCGACCCCGGCGGCAATCAACTCTTCGTAGCGCTGGACGGCTACGGGGTCTTCGCGACCATGGCGCCGCACCGCTTGCGAGAGTTGCGCGTGGTGAACGCGGCGGATTTCAGCGCGCGCCCGGCGGCGCCCGGTACGCTGCTGAGCGTGCTGGGCGCGCGCGTTCAATGGGCCCGCGCGGGCGGATTGGATGCGCCGGTATTGGCCATTTCCGACACCGAATCCCAGATACAGGTTCCTTTCGAAGCCCAGGGCGCAACGCTCTCGCTGGCCATGCAGGCGGCCCAAGGGCCGTTCACGGTGGGCTTGGCCATGGAGAGCGCCTCGCCGGCCATTTTCGTGGACCGCGACGGCGCGCCTATGCTGCTCGACGCCGACAGCGGCGTGCTGCTGGACGGCATGAAGCCGGCGCGCTCCGGCACGCGCGTACAGATTCTGGCCACCGGGTTGGGCCGCGTCCGTCCGGATTGGCCCACCGGTTTGGCCGCTCCGCTGGACGACCCGCCGCGGGTGGTGGCGCCGGTACGCGCGTATTTGGACCGCATGCCGGTGGATGTGACGCGCGCGACTTTGGCGCCCGGCTACATCGGCTTCTACTTGATCGAGGTACAACTGCCGGCGCTGGTCAACGCCGGTCCCGCGGAACTTTACATCGACGCCGGTGGCAGGCAGAGCAACCGCGTGCCGCTCTATGTCGAACCGTGACATCTGTAGCGCAGCGGAGCGCCATTCGCGCTACACTGCTTCTGAACACGGCGTCACAAGGGATTGCGAGTCCGCTCCCTCACGGTCGCGGCTCCGATCCGGCTTCCGGGCCGCGACCGTGAGGAAGCGTTTTCAGTTTCATCCGAGGCACCGAGTAAATGATGCGACGTCTTCTGCTAATTCTGTTGGCCGCGCTGAGCGCCGTCGCGCTCCAGGATAATAATCCCCCCGAGAAGCTCGCCCCCTACTATCCGACGCCGGAAACCATCGTCGAACGGATGCTGCTGTTGGGTGAGCTGAAGGCGGGCGAGAAGATGTTCGACCTGGGCAGCGGCGATGGCCGCATCGTGATCATGGCCGCCCGCAAGTTCCATGCCGACTCGACCGGCGTGGAGTTCGACAAGGATCTGGTCAAGCAGAGCACGGAGAAGATCCGCAGCCTGGGATTGCAGAAGACCGCGCGTATTATTTTTGGCGACATCATGGCGCAGGATTACAGTTCGGCGGATCTCATCACGGTTTACCTGCTGCCCGTTTCGAACGAGAAGGTGCGTCCGTTGCTCGAGAAGCAACTCCACAAAGGCGCCCGCATCGTGGCGCACGACTTTGAGTTCGCGGGTTGGACGCCGGAGAAAACTGAGCACGTCGAAGACGACGGCGAAGGCCGCAGTCACACCTTGTTTCTGTACCGCCGATAATCGACATGGCCGGAGAAAACGAAACCGGGACGCGGCGGCCGGCATGGTTCCGTACGGCGCTGGCGGCCGCCTGCATGGCTGGCCAGTGGTTCTCTCATCCGCGCGCTTCCTTCAGCGGCACGGTCTTCGCGGCTGGCTTCCTGCTTTACAGCCTGGTGTTGCTGGCCTTGACCCCGCGGATACGGCGGGAGCCCACCGACCGCCTGCTGCTGCTCTTGGTCGATACGGTTCTGTACTTGGGCTGGGTCGAACTGGCCGCGCCGGGGGTTGTGTGGCTGGGAGCCGCCTTCTACTGCTATCTGATGTTGGCGGCCGCGCTGGAACAGGGTTGGCGTCACAGCCTGGTGGTGGCGGGCGCGGTGACGTCTTATCACCTGATCGTGAATCCACCCGGCACCGCATACCTCTGGCCGAGCATTCTCTCCACAGGCCTGCTGGGTCTCCTGCTGGCGCGTAATCGCGCCGAACTGCAGACTCGCGCCCAACGTGCCGAAGAGGCTGCCGCCGCGGCTCGCCAGGAGACTGCCGGAATTCGCGACGAAGAGCGCCGCCGGGTCGCCGCCGACCTGCACGATGGACCGCTGCAGAGCTTCATCAGTTTCCAGGTGCGGCTCGAAGTGCTGCGCAAGATGCTCGACAAGAACGTCGAGACGGCTCGCGCCGAACTGGAACAGCTCCAGGAACTTTGGCGCTCGCAGATCGCCGAACTCCGCGCGTTTCTGCGCGGTATGCGCCCGATGGAAGTCGAAGCCGACAATCTCAACGCGTCGTTGCGCCGCGCGGTCGAGATGTTCAAGAAGGACAGCGGCATTCCGGCTACCTTCGCAAGCGACCATCGCGAGGCGCCCGTGGCGCCGGAAACCGCCGGCGAGATTCTGCAGGTTCTTCGCGAAGCGCTGCACAACGCGCAGAAGCACTCCAAGGCCTCGCGCGTCGCCGTCGCGGTGGAAAAGCCCGGCAAGGAGCTCTGCATTGCGGTGAGCGACGACGGCACCGGGTTCGGATTCAGCGGCGCGTTCAACCTCGGCGAGCTTGAGCGGTTAGGCATGGGTCCGGCCAGCATCAAGCAGCGCGTGCGAAAACTCGGCGGAGAGTTGCTGCTCGACTCGCGGCCCGGCCGCGGCGTCGAACTCAGGATCCGCATTCCGCTATGAATAAGGCTCTCCTTTCCGCCCTTCCACTTCTGATGGTCGCCGCCGGTTGCGCCCGCTACGCCGACTTCACTCTTCCCGCGCCGGCCGGAGCGGGCGCGAACGTCACCTTCACCGCCGAAGTACTCGCCGGACCCGTACTGGGGCGCGGCGAGCCGGGAGATTGGGATGCCGTGGACACGCTCAATCCGTCCATCGTCGTGCGCCACGGCACTTATTACAATTTCTACTCCGGTTTCGACGGCAAGACCTGGCACACCGGCCTGGCCACATCTTCCAATGGCTTGGAGTGGAAGCGCCGGGGGAAGGTTCTCTCGCCCGATCCGGCCACCTGGGAAGGCGACTATATCGCCGCCAACGGCACCGCGCTGCTGGCGGGCGGTGAATTCCTGTATTGGTATCAGGCCGGCGGCCGGCAGCCTTCCATCGGCCTGGCAACCTCGCTCGATGGCATTCGCTGGAGCCGGCAGCCGCAGCCGGTGCTCCAACCCGGCCCACGTGGAAGCTGGGACGAGCGCGGCGTGGCGGACCCTTACGTGATCCAACAGCAGGGCACTTTCTACATGTTCTATCTGGGACAGGATCGCGCGCGCCGGCAGCGGCTGGGCGTGGCGCGATCGGCCGACGGGAAGCGTTGGGAGAAGTTGCGAGCGAACCCCGTGCTGGAACTCGGCCAAGCGGGTGAGTTTGACGAAAATGGTCTCGGCGAGCCCGCCGTCTGGAGCTCGCAAGGCTGGTACTGGATGCTCTACACGGGCCGCGACCGCGCGGAGAATCGGCGCCTGGGTCTGGCGCGTTCGCGCGACGGCGTGCGTTGGGAGCGCGTGTCGTCGAAGCCGTTCTTGGCAGGCGGCCAGCCCTGGAACTCCAAGGTGGTGTGCGACCCAACGGTTCTGGTGGAAGGCGGCGGAGTGCGCGTGTGGTTCGGCGGCGGCGACGCGGCTTCGCCGGACGAAAACCTGAACGGCCAGATCGGGCTGGCCATTCTGCGGCCCGTTGGTGCTAACCTGTCGAAGTGAAAGTCGGTATCACCTGTTACCCCACCTACGGCGGCAGCGGGATCGTCGCCACCGAATTGGGCTTGGAACTGGCCAACCGCGGCCACGAGGTCCACTTCATCAGTTACGCCAACCCCATCCGCCTGGACGCCGGCACGCCTCGCGTGCACTACCACGAGGTGGAAGTCTCCACCTATCCGCTGTTCCAGTATCCACCGTACTGCCTGGCGCTGGCGTCCCGCATGGCGGAAGTAGCCGAGCGGCAGAACCTGGATTTGCTGCATGTGCACTACGCCATCCCGCATTCCATCGCCGCCATGCTGGCCCAACAAATGATGGCGTCGCGGCGCCGTCTGCCATTTGTGACGACGCTTCATGGAACCGACATCACGCTGGTGGGAGCGGATCGATCTTACTTCCCCATTACTAAGTTCTCGATCGAGCAGTCCGACGGGGTGACCAGCGTCAGCGACTATTTGAAGCGGCGCACGGAGGAAGTGTTCGGCGTGGCGAACGAAATCCGCGTCGTCACCAACTTCGTCAACTGCGACATTTATCGCCCGGACCGCGAGCGCTGCCCGGCAATTCCCGGCGTGCCCGACGGCGCCAAAGTGCTCATCCATTTGTCGAACTTCCGGCCCGTGAAGCGCGTGCTGGACTGCGTGCGGATCCTGGAAAGAGTGCGGCGCGAAGTGGACGCGCACCTGGTGCTGGTGGGCGATGGTCCCGAATGCGGCCCGGCCGAGCGGTTGGTGCAGGAATTGGGCCTGGTGCCGCACGTGACATTTCTGGGCAAGCAGAACCATGTGGAGCGCATCATCCCGCGCGCCGACGCGCTGCTGCTGCCGAGCGAGCTCGAATCGTTCGGATTGGCGGCGCTCGAGGCGATGGCTTGCGGCGTGCCTCCCGTGGCCACCAACGTCGGCGGCGTCCCCGAACTCATCACGCACGGCGAAGACGGATTTCTCGAGGCCGTCGGCGACGTGGAGGCGCAGGCCGCTCGCGTGGTGGCGCTGTTGAGCGACGCGGCGCTCCACGCACGCATGCGCGACGCCGCGCGGCTCACCGCGCTCACGCGTTTCTGCAGCTCGCTGGTGATTCCGCAGTACATGCGGTACTACCAGGAAATCTGCTCCCGTTGAGCGGCCCATGAGCAGAGACGCGGATCTGTTGACCATCGCGCGACGCTCCCGGCTATGATCGAAGGTTGTAGCGCATGACAAGTAAGCTGGTCGACGAATTGGATGGTATCAAAGCTCGATACGACTCCGGCGATGCCGCGCACAAGGAGCGCCTGTTACGGCGCCTCGAATTGGTGCGGATCACGGATACGGCGACGCTGGTTCGCTTTCATGAGGCGCTGCTGTTTCTGCTCGCCTATCCCCAGAGCGCGGCTCTCGCGCGTTTGTCCGCGAGCGCCCTCGATTCTTTCGAAGCGCGTGTTTCCCAACTGCGGCGCCGCAACGTGGACCTGACCACATGGGAAGAGCCCGAAGTTTCCGGCATCGCCGGTACGGCTCTTTCGGCACTGTTCAGCTATGGAGTGGCGAGGCATCTCGCACGGGCACACCCCTCGGAGGTGACCATCGACTGGGATGGCTACGCCCGCGAGGCTCGGCTCGGCTCGGCGTTGCCGCGCTTCCTCCCGCTGCTCGAAGAAGACGCCATGGTGGAGGCGCACCCACCGTATCTCGCGTGGCTAAAGGCCGCCGCGGGCGGCGAGCGGCGCACTTTGAAGTGGCTGCTCGACAATGTCGAGCGCTTGCCCGGGACTTTCGAGGTAAAGGCAGAGTTGTTCGATTCGCTGGAGCTCTACCTGCGCTGGAACCTGGCGGGGTCGCGCGCCGCGCGCACGCATGCGCGCATCGTCGCGTCCGAGTTGTTCTACCATCGCTCGCCGCTTATCCGCCGCGCGGAAGTGTCACTGGAACGCGAGTTCGCCGCGCCGGCAATTCCCGTTCGAAAGCTCCCCGCGCGGGAGGCCTCCAAACTGCTCGATCTGGCGCGCGACACCTCCGCCGTGCGCTATCGCGAGTTGCATGGGTTCACACACGGCGACGCCGGCCACATGTGGGAAGCCGAGCTGGGCCGCGGGGTGCGCGTGTTGGTGTGCGGCGTCGCGCCCGCGCGGCGTCTGCCGTTGCGCGCCTATCACGCCGGCATGTTCTTCAAGAACGGCGTGCCGTCGGGATACGTGGAAGGCATCTCGCTGGCGGAAAGAATGGAGATTGGCTTCAATCTCTACTACACCTTCCGCGAGGGCGAAACGGCCTGGATCTACGCGAAACTGGTGGCGCTGTTTCGTCAACTGCTCGGCGTCGAGTGCTTTTCGGTGGACCCTTATCAGATCGGACAAGACAATGAAGAGGCCATCGAATCCGGCGCGTTCTGGTTCTATCGAAAGCTGGGCTTCCGCCCGGTGTCGCCCGACGCCCTGCGCCTGGCCCAGGCCGAGGAGCGGAAGGCCACCGCGCGGCCGCTCTATCGCACGCCGCCGCGCGCGCTGCGCGAGTTGGCCCAGAGCCACATGGTTTGGGAAGCGCCCGGCGCGGATCGCGGAGCTTGGGACAATTTCGAGGCGCGCAAATTGGGCATGGCCGTCGCGCGGCGCACGTTTATGCGTCATGGCGGGAATGCGGATGCGGCCCGGCAAGCCGCCGCGCGGCGCGTAGCGAAGGCGCTGGGCATGGCCACCGAAGCTGCGGCGGCCGCGTCGAATCTGACGCTGGTGGTCAACTTGATTCCGGATCTCGAACGCTGGAGCGCTGGGGAGAAAAGACTGTGCCGCGATTGGCTGCGCGCGAAGTCCGCCACGGAAGAAGCCGGCTATCTACGGTTGCTAGCGAGAAGTGAGCGGCTGCGGCGGGCGCTGATACGTTTGGGGTCCTAAGGGGGAATGCGTTTGTTGAAAGCGGGTTGGAGCAAGATCGCAGTCACGCCGGAAATCGGCGCCAGGCTCACGGGGTTTGCGGCGCGCGAGGGCGTTTCGACAGGTGTGCACGACCATCTTTATGTGCGCTCGCTGGTGATCGAGTCGGAAGATCGAGCGGTGGCGCTGGTGAGTGTCGAAGTGCTGGCTCTCGACGGCGACTTCGTCGCGGCGGTGAAACAGGCCGTCTCGCTGCGCACTGGAATTCCGGCGGCGAATATTATGATGGCGTGCACGCACACGCATTCCGGGCCTGTCACCATCAAAACGTTTTTCAATCCCGACGAGACGGTGGATGAGTCCTACATGGCGCGCCTGGCGGCGGCCATTGAGCAAAGCGTCGCGGAGGCGTGGGAGCGGCGCGCGGCGGCGCTGGCCGGGTGGGGCGTCGCGCGCATTACCGGCGTGGGCGTGAACCGGCGCGATCCCGAACACGGCTACGTCGATGAAGACGCGAGCATTCTGAAAATTTCCACCGCCGGGGGCGCCGTGGGCGCGGTGGTCATTCACTACGCCTGCCACCCCACGGTGCTGGGCCCGAACAATCTGCTGGTTACCGGCGATTTTCCATCCTTCGCGCTGGAGGAAGTGGAGCGCGCGACCGGCGCTTTCAGCATGTTCCTCAACGGAGCGCAGGGCGACGTCAGCATGGGACACTCCTCGGAGCTGAGCGCCATTGGCGTCATCGCGCCCGGCCGCACCTTCGAGCACGCCGCGCAGATGGGCGGGCGTCTCGCGGAGGCCGTGCTCGCCCAGTTGCCGCGCATTCAAACCGGAGGCGTCGCTCTGGACGCCGGTTCGGTAGCCATGGAGTTGCCGCTGAAAAGCTATCCGCCGGCCGAAGAACTCTCCCGCGAGGCGCGCATCGCCGAAGAGCACCTGGCCTCGCTGGCCGGGCGCGGCGCCGGCGATATCGAACTGCGCCAGGCCAAGATGCAGGCGCTGTACGCTTCCATCGGAGAGATTCTGGCCGACGCCAACAGCGAACACCCTTCCGGCGCGATGCCGCTCGAGTTGCAGGGTCTGCGCATTGGCGACACTCTGCTGGCTGGCTTGCCGGCGGAGGCTTTCGCGGAAGTCGGCCAGCACATGAAGCGGGCAAGTGGAAGTAAACTTTTGGTAGTTGGCTTGGCCAACGGCTATATAGGATACGTGCCTTGCCGCCCGGCGTATGTGGAGGGCGGTTATGAAATTGTCTCGTCGCGCACGACGCCGGAGGCCGAGGATGCGCTCGCCGCGGCGGCAGCGAGACTGGCTTCCGATCTTTTTCAGGAATAGTGACGCTCACATGGACCTCGAACAATTACGCGAACAGTACCGGCAGGACCTGTTCGACGACTGCATCGCGTTTCTCGACAGGCACGTCGTAGACCAGGATTACGGCGGATTCCTGTGCAACACGGACCGCGACGGAACGCGGCTTAGCGACCGCAAGGAGACTTGGTTCGAGGGCCGGGGCGTTTGGGTGTATGCGTTCCTGCACCGCAATTTCGGCGGCCACCCGCGGCATCTGGAGGTGGCGCGCAAGTCGCTGAAGTTCATCCTGGGGGCGCGTCCGGAAGACGCCGACGCGCTCTGGCCCGACCGTCTCACGCGCGAAGGCCAGCCGCTTTCACCGCCCTCGGCCATGATTTACGGCGACATGTTCATCGCCGAAGGTCTGGTCGAATACGGGCGGGCAACCTCCGACGTGCACTCCTGGGAGGAGGCCCGGAAGCTCATTCAGAAGTGCCTGCGGGTGTACGAGGACCCCGCCTACGCACCCGACGTGGTGGCCAGCTACCGTTGTCCGAAGTTGGTGCGCATGCCCGGCGCCCGCTCGCAGGGCGTGGCCATGGTCATGATTCGCGTCATCAAGCAGATGCTTGAGGTTCGCGCCGACGCGGAATTGCAGCGCTCACTCGATGAGGCGGTGAACGCGGTGCTCCACCTCTTCTACCATCCGGACTTCGGCCTCAACAACGAATTGCTCCATCACGACTACGCCCGGCCCACCGGCGACCTGGCGCGATTTGTCTACACCGGCCACTCCATCGAAACCCTTTGGATGCTGGCCGACGAAGCGGTGCGGCGCGGTGATCGCAAGATGCTAGAAGTGGCCGCGGATCGTTTCCGCCGCCACGTCGAAGTCGCTTGGGACGACCTCTACGGCGGCGTGTTCCGCGGAGCCAGCGACATCGAGCAAAATCTTTGGGTGCTCGACAAAGTGCTCTGGGCGCAAGAAGAAGTTCTCATCGGCGCACTGCTGTTCTGGGAGCATCTCAGCGCGCCCTGGGCGCGGCAAATCTTCGAGAAGACCTTCCGCTACGTGCAGGAGTACTATCCATTGCATAAGCGCGGCTTCGGCTACTGGATCACCACCGCCGACCGGAAGGTTACCTTCGAGAAGCACTCCGACCGCATCGAAAACTATCATCATCCGCGTCACCTGATGCTCAACCTGCTCGCCATCGAGCGGTTGATCGCCAGGGGCGAGAAGACACTGTGACAGGAAACCAACGAGAATAGAGATTCCAAGGAGCGCATCGCATGAAATTCGGCGTCAACACTTTCATCTGGACATCCACCTTCGACAAATCCAACGTGCCGCTGCTCGCCGCGATTAAGGAACACGGCTTCGACGGCGTGGAGGTGCCCTGCTTCCGCGCGCGGGATTTCGCCGCCGCCGACATTCGCAAAGGCGTCCAAGCGAACGGACTCGAGTGCACGGTCTGCTCGGTGCTCCCGCAAGGCTTCAGTCTGATCAGCGAAGATCCGGAAGTCCGCGCGAAGACCATCGTCCACATGCGCGAATGCATCCAGGCGGTAGCCGAGGCGGGCGCGCGCGTCATCGCCGGTCCGCTCTACTCGCCGGTCGGTTTTCTCACCGGCCGCAGGAGGACGGCGGACGAATGGAAGTGGGCCGTGGAGGGCTATCACGCGCTGACCGAGGTGCTGGAACGATCGCGCGTGACGCTGGCCATCGAGCCGCTCAACCGTTTTGAAACCTACTTTCTCAATACCGCCGAGGATGCCGCGCGCCTGGCCGCCGAGGTGAATCACCCGAATTTCGGCATCCTGTTCGACACCTTCCACGCCAACATCGAAGAAAAGAGCATTCCGGCCGGTTACCGCACCGTCGGACCGTATCTCAAGCACGTGCACAGTTGCGAGAACGACCGCGGCATTCCCGGCACCGGACACGTGGACTGGATGGGCGTATTCCAGGCGCTGCGCGACCTCCGCTACGACGGATGGGTAACCATCGAGAGTTTCGGCTTCGCCCTGGGCGAGCTGTCCGCCGCGGCTTCCATCTGGCGCGACATCGCGCCGTCGCCGGAAGCCATCGCGTTCGAAGGCGTCAAGTTTCTGAAGAAGCATCTGGCCTGAAGAGGTGGAGAAGCTCATGCGTAAATCGATTTTCGTTCTGCTGTTGGCCGCTGTCGTGGCCGCGGCCGCCGCGCCCGCCAGGATCGTACTGGTGGCCGGCAAACCCAGTCATGGCCCCGGCGCACATGAACACAACGCCGGCGTCACTCTGCTCGCGAAATTCCTGAACCAGAACAAAGGCGTGAAGGCCGTGGCCGTGCTCGGCGGCTGGCCCGAGGACACCTCGGTGTTCGACGGCGCCAGGAGCATCGTGCTCTACATGGACGGCGGCGGTGGCCATCCGCTGCTGCAAGGCGACCGGATGGCCACCATCGCGAAGCTCGCGGAAAAAGGGGTGGGCCTGGCATTCCTTCACTACACGGTCGAAGTACCAAAAGAGACTGCCGGACCGCTGTTTATCAAGTGGATCGGCGGCTACTATGAACGGCCCTATTCGGTGAACCCGATGAGCGAGGCGGACCTGGTGCAGGCCTCGCCCAAGCACCCCATTTCGCGCGGCTGGAAGAGCTTCCATCTGAAAGACGAATGGTATTACCGCATCCGCTTCGACCCGGCGGACCAGCGCGTCACGCCCATTCTCACCACCATGCTTCCCAAGGACGCACCCAACAAGGAGACCGTCGCCTGGGTGGTCGAGCGCGCCGACGGCGGGCGCGGCTTCGGATTTACCGGCGGGCACTTCCATACGAATTGGGGCGTGCTGGAATTCCGGCGGTTGGTGGTGAATGCGATTCTATGGACCGCCAAAGTGAACGTGCCGCCCAACGGCGCGCGTTGCGACCTCACGCCCGGGGATCTGGAACGGAATCTGGACCCGAAACAGCGCAAGTAGCGCCGCGCGGTGGCGCGGCGTTGGGATGGAACTGAATCAGCCGCCGATGGCGTACATGGGCCGCGGCGGGGCCACGAAGCGGCCGGTGTTGATTTCGTGGCCTTCCCACTTCTTCCACACCGTGGCGCGCACAGTGGCGGCGATCTCTTCGTCGGTCGCGCCGCCGCGCAGCGCCCCCAGAATGTCCGTCTCCTCGATGGCGAACAGGCAGTAGCGCAGCTTGCCGTCGGCGGTCAGGCGGACGCGGTTGCAGTTCTCGCAGAACGGATGGCTGACGGAGGCGATGAAGCCCACCCGGCCCACGCCGTCCGCATAACGGTACTCGGTGGCGGGCGCGCGCGGGTTCTCCGCCGGGATCGCTTCGAGCGGCGCAGATTTCGTCCGAGAGCACCCGCACGATCTCGTCGGCCGTAAGCACGCGTGAACGGTCCCAGAGTCCCTGCGCGTCGAGCGGCATGAATTCGATGAAGCGGATCTCAAAGCCGTGTTCGCGGCCGAATCGCGCCAGCGGAACGATGTCGGGCTCGGTCAGCCCTTTGACCGCGACGGCGTTGATCTTGATGGGGCCGAATCCCAGCCGCTTGGCGGCGGCCAGACCTTCGAGCACGCGCGCCAGGTCGTCGCGACGCGTGATGCGCGCGAAGCGGGCCCGGTCGAGCGTGTCCAGGTGCACGTTGAGACGCCGCAGGCCGGCCGCGTAGAGCGCTTCGGCCTGCTCGGCGAGCAGCACGCCGTTGGTGGTGAGCGCCAGGTCCTTCACGCCGGCGATGGCGCGCAGCATGCCGACCAGCGCATCGAGTCCCTTACGCACCAGCGGCTCGCCGCCGGTGATGCGCACTTTCTTGATGCCCAGGCCCACCGCGATGCGCACGAAGCGCTCGATCTCCTCGAAGCTCAGAATCTCCTCGCGCGGCACGAACTTCACGTCGTGCTCCGGCATGCAGAAGAAGCAGCGGATGTTGCAGCGGTCCGTCACGCTGACGCGCAGGTTGTCGTGCAGGCGCCCGAAGGTGTCGAGCAGGCCGGTGCCGCGTGTCATGCCGATCACCGCGCGGTAACGGCCAACATGCGCTCGATGGGAATCAGCGCGCGCCGGATGATGTCGTCGGAGAGTTCCACCCGGGGCGTCGAGCGTGATCAGCGCAGTCGCGCAGCTTCTCCAGCGTGTTGCGCTTCATGTAGGGGCACTCGCTGCAGTTGCAGTTCTCGTTGGCGATGAAGTGAAAACGCTTGCCGGGGGCCACGCGCTTAAGCGAGCGCGCCACGCCGCTTTCCGTCATCACGATGAATGTCGCGGGCGTCGGCTTTGGCGCACCACGCTGATGATGGCGCTGGTGGAGCCGATGAAATCGGCCATCTCCAGGAGCTCCGGCGGGCACTCCGGATGCGCCGCCACCTTCGCTTGGGGAAACTCCGCGAGCGCGGCGGTCAAGCCGCCGCGCGGTGAAGGTGGCATGCACGATACAGGTGCCCTGCCAGATCTTCATGTTCTCGCGGCCGGTCTGGCGCTTGACCCACAGTGCCCAGATTACGGTCCGGCAGAAAGAGCACGCCCCGGCCGGCCGGGATCGAATTCACTACATGCGACGGCGTTGCTCGACGTGCAGAGGATGTCGCTTTCGGCCTTCACCTCCACCGAGGTGTTGATGTAGCTGACGATGGCGTCGTCCGGATGCAGGCGGCGATAGGCGCGCACCTGTTCGGCCGTGCAGGCGTCCACCAGGCTGCAGCTCGCTTCGCGGTCCGGCACCACGACAATCTTTTGCGGGTTCAGCACCTTGGCCGTCTCGGCCATGAACCAAACGCCGCAGAAGGCGATGACGTCGCCGTCGATCTCGCGCGCCTTGCGGGACAACTCCAGGCTGTCGCCGACCGAGTCGGCCAGATCCTGAATCTCCGGCTCCTGGTAGTGATGCGCCAGGATCACGGCATGGCGTTCCCGCTTTAAAGTGAGAATCTCCTCGACGATGTCGACAGCGATTGGCATGATGCGCCCTTGTGACTCCAGTGTAACAGGGCCAAATCGCGACGCCGCCGTCCGGATCGACGCTTCGCAAGGCGCATCTATGTTAATATGCAAATATGCGTACCTCGGTGGACTTTCCCGAAGCTCTATTTCGGGATCTCAAGACCCTGGCCGCGCACCGCGGCGTCCCCATGCGGGAGTTGATCCTGACGGCGGTCGAAAAAGAACTGTCCGGGAAAACCGCTCCCGGCTACCGCGTCAAATCGCCGCTCGTTCACACCAAAGGCCGTCGCATCCAGCTCACCAATGCAGAGATCGAAGATCTTCTTGCCTGACGTGAACGTCTGGCTGGCCTTCGTCGCCGACGGGCACGTCCATCACGACGCGGCCGCCCGCTGGATGGAAGGACTTCCCGTTCGTAGCGCCGCCTTCTGCCGGGTCACTCAAATGGGACTTCTGCGCCTGCTGACGAACGCTCACGTCATGGGCCGCGCCGTCCTCAGCCAGGCCGCTGCCTGGCAAGTGTACGAGGAACTCCAGAAGGACGAGCGCGTGATCTTCCTCCCCGAGCCCGGCGGACTGGAGGAGAGCTGGCGCGAGCTTACCTTGCGGCGATCGTCGTCCGTGAATTTGTGGACCGGCTGCTACCTGCGCGCCTTCGCCGAGGCCCGCGGCATCCAGGTAAGCACCTTCGACCGCGCCTTGGCCGCGGCCGCGCAATCCGGCGCTCTACTGCTCTCCTGAACCGGGCGGCGATCTGCGCGCATTGCCTCGACCGGGCGCCGGACGTTAGAATAATCCTTTCCCGCCGTGCCCGGCTGCTCCCCATCCCCGGTACTCCGCTGGCGGAAATGGGGTCGGCGAGATTGCGTATGACCAGATCCGAACAACTTTTGTTGAGCGGCGATGAAGCCGTGGCGCTTGCCGCGCGAGATGCCGGCGTCGCTTTGGCGACCGGGTACCCCGGCACGCCTTCCACTGAAATCCTGGAACACTTTGCCGCGTTGGATGGGCGATCGCAATGGGCGCCCAACGAAAAGGTGGCCTTGGAAGTGGCCATCGGCGTGGCCTTCGCCGGCGCGCGCGCCTTGGTGACCATGAAGCACGTCGGGCTGAACGTGGCCGCCGACCCGCTGTTCACGGCGGCCTACACGGGCGTGCACGGGGCGCTGGTGGTGGTCTCGGCCGACGATCCCGGCATGGCGTCCAGCCAGAACGAGCAGGACAACCGCCGCTACGCGCTGGCCGCCGGCGTGCCCATGTTGGAGCCGGCCGATTCGCAGGAAGCCTACGACTTCACGCTCGCGGCCATCGAAGTGAGCGAGCGTTGGCGCATTCCCGTGCTGCTGCGCATGACCACGCGCGTGTGCCACTCGAAGACCGTGGTGCGGCCGGCCGTGGATTTGCCCGCGGCGCCCGCGCCCGGCTTCGTTCGCGACATCCGGAGCCGCGTGATGATCCCGGCCTACGCGCGGCCGGCGCACCAGCGTCTGCGCGAGAAACTCGCCGAGATCGCGCAGTGGAACGAAACTTCGGGACCAACCGTGGAGATCGCCGGCGGCCAGGCTCTTGGCATCATCACCTCGGGCGTCTCCTACGTGCACGTGCGCGAGGCGGCGCCCGAGGCTTCCGTGCTCAAGCTCGGCATGACGTATCCGGTGCCGCTGGAGCGCGTTCGCCGCTTCGCCGCCGGAGTGGCTCGCACGGTGGTCATCGAGGAGGGCGATCCTTACCTGGTCGAGACGCTACGCACGGCGCGCATCGCGGTGGAAGGCCGGCCGGAGATGTACCGCTTCGGCGAGTTGAACGTGGCGCGCGTGCGGCGCATCCTCGCCGGCGACACGACGCCCGAACCCGCGCCCGCGCCCGGCAAGCCGCCGCAGTTGTGCCCCGGCTGCCCGCACCGCAACGTCTTCACGTCGCTGCGCAATCTGGATTGCATCGTGTCGGGCGACATCGGCTGTTACACGCTCGGAGTGCTGCCGCCGTTCGAGGCCATGGATTCGCTGGTGTGCATGGGCGCCTCGCATCGGCGTGGGCCTTGGGCTGCGGCACGTGCTGCCGGCCGGCGAGGCGCGCCGCGTGGTGAGCGTCATCGGCGACAGCACGTTCGTCCACAGCGGCATCACCGGCCTGGTCGAGATGGTCTACAACCCGCCGCCGACCGGCCACGTGGTGCTGATTCTCGACAACGGCACCACGGCCATGACCGGCATGCAGGAACATCCCGGCACGGGCCGCGATCTCGAACACCACAAAACGGGCCGCGTGGTCTTCGAGGACCTGGCGCGCGCGCTGGGCGTTCCGCAGGTGGACGTGATCGATCCGAGCGCCGGTCAACAGGCCTTTCAGGACCTGGTGAAAGAGCGGCTGGACTCGCGGGCGCCTGGCGGTGATCATCGCCCGGCGCAACTGCCTGCTGGCCGCCGGCAAGATCAAAGAATACGAACAGTGCGAGGCCAGCCATGAGTAAGGTGACCAACGTGGTAATCGCCGGACTGGGCGGCCAGGGCGTCGTGCGCGCCTCCGACATTCTCGCCGATGCCGCCTTTCGCGCCGGCTGCGACGTCAAGAAGAGCGAGATCCACGGCATGAGCCAGCGCGGCGGGTCGGTGACGAGCGACGTGCGCTTCGGCGACGCCGTCTTCAGCCCCATGGTGCCCCCCGGTGAGGCCGACTACCTGGTGATCTTCGATCCGAGCCAGGTGGAGACCAATCGCGCGCAACTGCGCGCCGCGGGCACGCTGATTACTCCCGCGAATGTCGACGAACGCAAACTGGTGAACCGCCGCAGCCTCAACGTCGCGCTGCTGGGCGCGTTGAGCGCGCACCTGGACATCGACGAAGAGATCTGGATGGACGTGTTGAGTACCAGCTTTCCCGAGAAACTGCTGCAGTCCAATCTGCAGGCTTTCCGCGTGGGCCGGGAAGCCGCCAGCAAGGAGAATGCATGAGAGTCGCTTCGGACGTGTGTCCTCACACGTATCATCCGGCCAGCGCGGCGGATTACGTTCCCGTGCCACTGATGCGCCAGTTGCAGTTGACGCGGCTTCAGACCGTCGTGCGCAGGGCTTAGGATCATGTGGCCTTGTTTCGCGAGCGGCTCACCGCGCGCGGCGTGAAGCCCGAAGACATACGCTCGCTCGAAGAGATGCGCCAGTTGCCGTTCACGGTGAAGACGGACCTGCGCGACACCTATCCCTTCGGCCTGTTCGCCAGCCCCATGCAGGAAGTGGTGCGCTTACACGCTTCCAGCGGCACCACCGGCAAGCCCATCGTGGTCGCCTACACCAAGGAAGACGTGGACGTGTGGACCGACGCCATGGTGCGCTGCTTCGCCGCTTGCGGCGTGACGCACGGCGACGTGGTGCAGAACGCTTACGGCTACGGGTTGTTTACCGGCGGCCTGGGCGCGCACTATGGCGCCGAGGCGCTGGGCGCCACCGTCATCCCCATCTCGGGCGGCAACACCGACCGCCAGATCATGGTGATGCGCGATTTCGGCGTCACGGCCATCTGCTGCACACCGAGCTACTTCATCCACTTGATGGAGCGCGCGCTCGAATTAGGCGTGGACGTCCGCGCCTTGCCGCTGCGCGTCGGCATCTTCGGCGCCGAGCCTTGGACTAACTCGATGCGCCAGCATATCCAGTCCGTCTCCGGCATCCGGGCGCAGGATATTTACGGACTTTCGGAAATCATCGGTCCGGGCGTGGCCATCGAGTGCGAATGCCAGGATGGCCTGCACATTCTCGAAGACCATTTCTATCCCGAAATCATCGACCCGGAGACGGGCGAAACGGTTCCCGACGGAACCGAGGGCGAACTGGTGCTCACCACGCTCTCCAAGCGCGCCATGCCGATGATCCGCTACCGCACGCGCGACATCACATCTCTCATAACCGGGACCTGCCCGTGCGGCCGCACCCTGCGCCGCATGCGGCGCGTCGGCCGCCGCGCCGACGACATGATCATCATCCGCGGCGTGAACGTCTTCCCCTCGCAGGTCGAAGCCGCGCTGCTCGCCGTCGAAGGCACGCTGCCGCATTATCAGATCATCCTCACCCGCGAAAAGGGTCTGGATGTCATGGAAGTACAGGTGGAAGTAACTCCGGAAACGTTCAGCGATAAGATCGGCGCCATCGAGGATCTGAATCGCAAACTGGTTTACGCCCTGGATCAAACCCTGGGCCTGCGGGTGGCCGTGCGCTTGGTCGAACCGCACGGTATCCAGCGCAGCGAGGGTAAAGCCAAACGCGTGATCGACCGCAGAAACCTGGAACAGTGAGGCTCGAGCCATGAAGATACATCAGTTGTCGTTGTTCCTGGAGAATAAACCCGGACGGTTGATTGAACCGTGCCGGTTACTGGCTGGCGCGGGGATCGATATGCGCACCTTGACGATGGCCGACACCGCTCAGTTCGGCATCCTGCGCATGATCGTTTCGGACTGGGAAAGGGCGCAAACATTGCTCAACCAGGCCGGCTTCGTCGCCAACATCGTCGAAGTCGTCGCCGTCGAGGTGCCGGACCGTCCCGGCGGCCTGGTTGAAATCCTCGAACTGTTTCAAGGGACCGACGTGAACATCGAGTACATGTACGCGTTCCCCACCGGCAGCATCGACCGGGCCGTGCTCATTTTCCGTTTCGATAAGCCCGACGACGCCATCGCCCGGCTGCAAGGCGCCGGCATCAACGTTTTAGAGAGCGTGGAAGTTTACAACCGAATCCGCGAATGATAGTAGCCCAAGTCATACAACAACAACTGGAGCGCTCCTCCTGGATCCGGCGTATGTTCGAAGAGGGATTGCGCCTCAAGGCCGAGCGCGGTCCGGAGAACGTATTCGATTTCACGCTGGGAAATCCGGACGAGGATCCACCGCGCGCGGTCATGGCCGCGTTGCGCCGCCAGGTGGCGGAAAATCCGGCTGCCTCGCACGGCTACATGCCGAACGCCGGGTTCCCGCGCGTGCGCGAAGTGCTGGCCGGGCGCCTCAGCCGCGCAACCGGTCTCGCGTTCACGCCGCGGCATCTGTTAATGACGGTGGGCTCGGCCGGCGCCATCAACACGGTGCTGAAAGCCATGCTCGATCCGGGCGATGAAGTCATCGTCCCCATGCCGTGCTTTTCCGAATACCAGTTTTACGTGGCCAACCATGCGGGGATTATGGTGCCGGTTGAAACGGACGCGGATTTCTCCCTCGACATCGGCGCCGTGCGCGCCGCCATCACGCCCCGCACGCGCGCCATCATTCTGAATTCGCCGCACAATCCCACCGGCGTGGTGTACTCCGAGCCTGTGCTACGGGAGTTGGAAGCGTTGCTCGCGAGCCTGGACCACCCCGTCGTAGTCATCAGTGATGAACCCTACCGCGCGTTTGTCTACGACGGCGCCACTCAGCCCGAGACCGCTTCCATCATTACTAACTGCGTGGTGGCGAATTCCTGGTCCAAAGCCTGGGCCATCGCCGGCGAACGCATCGGATATCTCGCCATCTCGCCGCGCCTCCCGGGCGCCGACGAACTAATTCACGCCTGTACCTTCACCAATCGTATTCTGGGTTTCATTAACGCTCCGGCCATCTGGCAATGGGTGGCCGCCGAAGCCGGGGATGCCGGACCCGATCTGGCCATGTATCAGGCCAAGCGGGATCTGCTCTGCGACGGCTTGGCGAACCTGGGCTACCAAGCCCGCAAACCGCAAGGTGCATTCTATGTCTTTCTGAAAACACCGATCCCGGACGACATCGCCTTCGTCCGCATGCTCGCGAGCGAAGGCGTTCTCGCGGTGCCGGGAACGGGATTCGGTCGTGGTTCTTATATACGGTTGTCTCTTACTGTGCCGGGCGACACCATCGTTCGGTCCATGCCGGGCTTTGCCCGCGCCCTGGAGAAATGTTCTAAGTGAATTCTATATGCCTCCTTTTTGCCCTTTTTCTGCTCGCTGCCCCGTTCGTCCGCGCTCAAAACGACGCCGGCACCTTCGATTTCGGCTTTGAACAGCGCGTCCGGACCGAAGACTGGAACAACCTGTTCGACTTCAGCGACAACATGGACGACCAGCGCAACCAGATCCGCTATCGCACCCGGCTTTGGGGTAAGGCTGCCGCTGAGTAAGGACATCGACGTCTTTGTGGGCCTGGTGCAGGAAACCAACCAGATCGTGGTTCCGCGCTCACCCTACCGCTTGGACGAAATCGTCGTCGACAACGCCTACATCGACATCAAGAAGCTGTTTGTGAAGGGGCTCTCGCTGCGCGTCGGGCGGCAGAACATCATGAAGGGCGAGGGCTTCCTGCTGCTCGAAGGCAACCCCTGGGACGGCTCGCGGTCCATCTACTTCAACGCCGCCGACCTGGCCTACTCGTGGAAGAAATCCAAGATTGAGCTGATCGGCATCTCGAATCCAAGAACCGACCGCTACCTGCCTAAGATTCACGACCTTTCGCGGCAACTCGTCGAGTGGGACGAGCAGGCCCTGGGCACTTACTACACCGACAACAATCTCAAACATACCAGCCTCGAAGCGTATTACTTTTACAAGAAGGAAACGCACGACCGCCGCGCACTTACTAACTACCAGTTCCAGCCCGACCGGCACGTGAACACCGGCGGCGGGCGGGTGGTGCATAAGTTGGGCCGCGGTTGGGAGGCCACCGGCGAGATGGCGCTGCAATGGGGACACCAGCGCCCCGCCACCTCCATCGCCGGTTGGGGCGGCTACAGCTATCTGAAGAAATCCTGGAAGACGGCCTGGAAGCCCAGCGCGTCCGCCGGCTACTGGGGGATGTCCGGCGACGACCCCGCCACTTCGAACAAGGTGGAGGGCTGGGATCCGTTGTTTGCGCGCTGGCCGAAGTTCAGCGAACTCTACCTCTACAGTCTGTTTCGCGAGAAAGGCGTGGGCTATTGGACCAACCTCGGTATGTGGCAGACCGAGTTCCTGTTCACGCCCGCCAAGCCTCTTGCCGGCCGCCTCACCTACTACCGCATGAACGCGTATCACAGCTTTCCGCTGGGCGACACGCGCATTTTTTCCGGCGGCACCGGCCGCGGAAACATGTATCAGGCCAGGCTGGATGTGACCGTGAATAAGAATTGGAAAGGACACGCTCTCTATGAACGCGTTTCGCCCGGAACCTTTTACGCCCAGCGTGCGCCGTCCTACTTTGTGCGCTTCGAGGCGATCTTCACCGTCAAGGGCAGCATCAGCGGGAACCACTGAAGGCGCGTCCCAGCGCCGCTCTCACAAGGCCTGGAGTTCTTCCCCGGCGATGCGCGCCAGCGTGACCACGAATTCGTCCAGCAGATCCTGCTTGTGCCCGGTTTCGGCGGCCAGCACGATGTAGGGGCTCATCACCGTGGCTCGCAGCACGAAGATTCCCTGGGTGGCGTAGTCCTCGGCGTCCACCGCGGCTCGTTCGAGCAATCCGGCCACCGCGTGCGCGGAGTACTGCGGCGGATGGAATCGCGTTCGTGAGATAAAGAACGGCTGCGAGTAAGCGTAATCGCGCGCGCCCATTTCCGCGTCAATCGTCAGGCGCTTATAGATGGCCTCTCCGAGTGCGTTCATGGCCGCGAGCGAGCGCGAGTCCTTGCGCTGGACCACGAAACACACGATGTTCGTATCGGGCGGCGGCACGGCGACGCTCACGAATTGATACGGCGGAGTGGCCAGGTTGGCGCGCGAGGATGGCTCCCAGTGCGTCAGGTGCTCGTACAATTCGCGCGCGGCCGAGACCGTGGCGCGCATGATTTCGCCGTAGCCTTCGACGGTGGGTGGAATCATGCGGTGCGACAACCAGCAGGCCGCCGCCGCGGCGCCGGGCTTGGACCCTTCGAGAATGTACGGACCCACGTCCCGCGGCGACTCGTACAAATTCGTGTGACAGCCGGCCTGGCTCGCCGTGGTGATGTAGGGCGCTTCCTGCGTGAGAAAGTGCCGTACGCGATCGTTTCGAAACGCCACGATGCCGCAGGGGTACGGCACGTAACCCATTTTGTGCGGGTCCACCACAATGGACTCGGCGCGCGGAAACGCCAGAAACGCGCTGGTCACCTCCTGGCTCCCCCACTGCAAGTCGAGCTTGCGCGTGTAGGACCTGCGGCGGATTTCAAGCGTACGTGCCGTGAACTCGTTCACCGCCCGCGTGCGCTCCCGCTCCGTGGCTTCCGCATCGTGGGCATTGTCGAGCGCGGTAACGAACAGGGAGCGCAGATATCCGGCCCAGGCCGCGTCCACGTGCAGCCAGAAACTGGCCTGCTCGGACTGTTCGTATTCGCGGCGAAACTCCACCACGCGATGGAGGGGATCCACCGCGCCCTCTTCGGTGGTGCCCGCGATGGCGATGGCCGCCAGCGGGAACATGCCTCGCCGCGTGGCCTCGCGCATCTTGGCTTCCAGATCGCGCACGTCCAAACGGAACGCTCGATCGACATCCACCAGAATTACGTTGTCCCTTCCGATGCCCAGCAGGTCGGCGGCTTTGGCGATGGAATAGTGTGCGGTGCCGGAGACGAAGAGGGCCGGCGGATGCCTGGCAAATACGGTGTGCGCGCCACCGTGGGCCAGGCTCAGGCCCGTGTCGCGCAGCATCCGCCAGGCGTGCGCGGCGGCTTCCGGATCGTTCAGTTTGCAATGCCGCTTGACCGCCTCGACGAAGCGGAACAGCAGGAACACGGCCTCGTTCGGTTTAATCGAGAGACACTGCCGCTCGTCGAGTTCACTGAGCGGACGCTGCCCGCCGGGCGGTTGGCCGGGAATTTTGACGGCCAGCGCCATGCCCGCCTCTTCTACGGCGCGCTTCACGGCCAGCGGGAAGTAGCGGATGTTGCGCGCCGCCCACAGCGCCTCGATGTTGGCGATGGTGCCGCCGCCGGTGATGTGCGCCCAGCCGAATTCCTTGCGCGTCTCGCCGCGATGCGCCTCGGGGCCGGGCGGTACGGTGTAGCCCAGCATGTGCAGGATATCGCGCGCCACCTCCAATTCCCACTCGACCGTCACCGGCGCGGCTTCCGGCGTTACGTTGTTGGGGTTGTAAAGCATGCCGGCGAAATAGCCCAGCACGCTGGGGATGGTCTGATCCGAAAGCATGTGGGCGATGTAGCGCGGACTGTAGAAAGGGAAGTGCCGCTTCAACCGCGCCAGCATTTCGCTCAACTGTTGAAACAGCGCGTCGTTGAACTCTGAGGCCTCCCTCCGCATGCGCTGCGTAATGACAATCTCGTCGGCCGGATAGTAATTGCGCCGCCAGTGAAAGTAGTCCCGCAGAATGTGCAGGACCATTTCCTCTTCCAAGGCGGCGTTTTCGGCTTTCGGCCCCAGAAACCAGGCGCCCAATTGCTTGGTCTTGCTCCGGAACGGCCGGTTCTCTTCCGGCATGGCGCGCGCCCCTCCCAGGCGCTACCACTTCACGGTCTGGCCCGGTTCGAGCGCCCAGACTTCGGTCTCGACCTGCTCCTTGACGAACTCGGCCAACTGTTCGGGCCTTCCCACCAGCGGCGGATACGTGCCGAAATGCATGGGGATGACTTTCTTCGGCTGCAGCAAACGGCAAGCCAGCGCCGCTTCGCGCGGGCCCATGGTGAACAGGTCTCCGATGGGCAGGAAGGCGAGCTCCGGCTTATAGAGTTCGCGTATGAGCAGCATGTCGGAGAAGGGGGCCGTATCGCCGGCAAAGTACAACGAGCGTCCGTCCGCCAGGCGCAACACGTAGCCGCAGGCTTCGCCGCCGTAAATCACTTTGCCGTCGTCCAGGATGCCGCAGCTATGCACGGCATTGGTCATGGTGACGCTCACGCCCGCCACCTGCTGCGTGCCGCCCTTGTTCATCCCGCTCAGGTTTTCAACGCCCTTCGAGCCCAGCCACAGGCAGGTTTCGAAGATGGCCACCACTTTCGGCGAGAACTTCTGGGCCAGCGCCACGGCGTCCTCGATGTGGTCGTAATGGCCGTGTGTGATCAGGATTGCGTCCACGCGATCAATGGCGTGGCCCTTGGGATAGGCGGGATTGTTCCCGATCCAAGGATCGATGATGAATACCTCGCCGCTCTCCAGACGCAATTCAAACGTTCCGTGTCCCAGCCAGGTGATTTCGAGCATACCAACAGAATTATGTCACGCCGGGAGGACCGCGCACCAAGCCAAGAGCCAGGATAATGCAGCTCGGCCTGTCCTCGCGAAGATTGGATGTGTCAAAGAATGCGGCTTGGCCTTGGGCGTATGTACTTGCGCGTCCTCGCCGGGCGGTCACGCCAATTACATCGACGCAGGGCGGATGCCGCCGCACATCCCCAGGGGGGCAGTACCCGGCACAGTCGCTGGGGATGGATCTGTACCGGCCATCCCGCGAAGGGTCTACACACAGAGCCACATGGACTACGTGGTGGAGGCGATCCTGAAGGTCAACGAGAGGCAGGGTGATCTGAGGGGATACGAGATGGTTGAGGCGCCGCGGTTTCTGAGACACCTCACTGCGAGGCTCAGGAGGGCGGCGGAGTGGTAGGAGGTGAGCCGGGGTCAGAAGACCAGGCCGATTTGGGCCGTGTAGGCGCGCGGAGCGACGAAGTGCGTGCCGCTGAAAGTGGATTGGAAATTGTAGAGCGCCACACGGTTGGTCAGGTTCGTCACCATGAACTTCAGCACGGTGCGCACGTGCTCGGCGTGGAAGAGGTTGTCCGTGCCGGCGGCCACGTCCAGCAGGTGGCGCGGGGCGACGCGCGGCGGGTTGTGGTCGGCATCGGCGGTGCCGGGCGCGGGGATGCGCAGGCGCGTGGCGCCGAAGTCGGGCGAAGCACAAGACGTGATCGGACTGGAGAGTGAGGCCGATTGCGTGCCGCAGTAGAATCCGATGGCCGATTGCTGGGCGGCGGTCAGTGCAAGGGCGTCGTCCAGGCTTTCCACGGCTCCCGCGACCAGGCCGCTGTCGTAGCGCCAGGTGAACGCCATCCAAGGTCCGTTGTGGGGGCGCTGGTAGCGCAGTTGGGTGGTCTGCTGGAAGGCCTGATCGTGGTCGATGCGGAAGACCGAGGCGTCCAGAGGCGAGTTGAAGATCAGGCCGCCGCTCGACGGGCCGAAGAAGCGGGCGCGGGTGTGACCCATGGTCGAGATGCCCTGGAAGCCGTGCAGATCGGGCGTGCTGAGGCGGATGGAGACGCCGTCGATCTTGGACTCGCGCCAGGAGATGGGGAAGGTGATCGGCGTGTTGAAGAGCGTCCCGAAATCGAAGGCGTTGTGGGTGTATTTCCAGAAGTAGTCGGCGTCCACCACCAACCACTTGCCGAGGAGTTGCTGAAAGCCGGCGTTGTACTGGTCGCGGCGGCCCGGCAGGATGGGCTGGCTGGAGTAGGCGCCGAAGACATTCGTGGCCAGGCCGCCCGGACCGGTGGCGCTCGATAGCACCAGGTTCTCGTTGTAGGGCGTCTCGAAGGTGTGTGCGTAGGAGAGCCGCAGCACCGTGCCGGTAGGCTTCAATTTGTAGGAGAGACCGAGGCGGGGTTGTAGGCCCGTGGCCCCGCTCAGACCGTCGTAGCGATCCACGCGCAGCCCGGCGTTCACGGTGAAGTTGCCCAGCGTGATGGCGTCCTGGACGTAAGCGGCGTATTGATTGATCTTGGCGCGGCCGTTGAAGAGGAAGAGGGAGCCGCCGTTCAGGAGATCGTAAGGGGCCAGGCCGGGTTGGGATTTGAAGTCGAAGGCTGGATCGGTGATACCCAAGCTGAAGCCCTCGCGCAGACGGGTCTGGCTGAGCTGCACGCCGACCTTGAGATTGTGCGGGCCCTGTATGTATGAGACGTCGCTGCGGACACCCCAGTTAGCCAGCCGGCGGTCTTGGGAGATGGTGCCCGGGGTGTCGGCGAGCGGGTCGCGGCTGGGATAGTACGCCACTTGATCCTGGCGCCAGTAAGGATTGAGGCTGAAGAGCGTCCTGGCGTTTAAGGTGTGCTGGAAGCTGGGCGCGATGTTGAGCGTGACCACCTTCTGGCGCTGATCCTGCCCGCTCCAAAGCTGGTCGAAGGTATCGGGGACCTGGAACCAGTTGCGGGCCTGAAACAGATTCAGGTGGAAAGTGTTGGCCCCGCCCGGCTGGTAGTCGAAGCGGTCGAACAAGGTGTAGCCGTTGCCGGCGGCGTGATAGGGACGGAACTCGGGGGTGTCAAGAAAACGTCCCGAGCGCAGCACGTTGGCAGAGAGAAAGTTGCCCACTTTGGGGCTGCCAATTCCGAAGGTGGATTCCTCGCCGACAGTTCCGAAGGAGCCGTATTGGCCCAGGAGGCTGCCGTGAGGCTTGCTGCCCAGGCCCGAGCGAGTGACGGCGTTCACCACCAGGCTGGTTTTGTCGCCGAACTCGGCGTTGGCCGCGCCGGTGATCAGCTCCATGGACTGGATGGCGTTGAGCGGTAGCTGGGTGGAGAACTGCTTGCTCTGCTGGTCGCTGATGGGCTGGCCGTCGACGGAGAAAGTGGTCTGCGCGTGATCGCCGAGGGGGTGGAAGAAGCCGTTGGAATCGGCCACCACGCCCGGGCTGGAGAGGGTGATGACATCGCTCAAGCCGGAGGCGGGAGAGTTGGATGGCAGCTTGCCGTAGGAGGCGCTGTCGATATCCTGGTGCGCGTAGGGGACGTTTTCGAGCAGCGGCGCCGCGCCTTCCACGGTGAGCGTGGTTTCGACGCCGGCCAGGGTAAGCGAGAACCTCAAGCTGAGGGGGACGGAGGTACGAATGGAGATTTCCTGTCGCGCGGTTTTGAAGCCGTCCGCAGTCACCTGGATCTGGTAGGGATTGGGCGGGAGGTTCTCGATGCGGAAGGCGCCATCCTGTCCGGTGAGAGCAGATGCACGAAAGCCCGTGAGGCGGTTAGAGACCGTCACGGCGGCCTTCGGAATAGGCAGGCCGGAAGGGTCGGACACGTAACCCGCCAGCGCTCCCGCGCCGCCGGCGGCACCGGCCGCCGCCGTCAGGGGAGTTAAAAGCACAAAGCCCAACAGTAGAGACAACTCCTTCACCATGACCTGCATGGTTCTTTCTCCTTTTCGAATCTTTTGGTTCTGAGACGAGGGGAAGAAAGACTATGCAGGCGGGGCGCGGGTGAGGTTCAGGGACAGAAGCGGGTCGCTCTGAACAAAACCCGGATCGGCCGGCGGGAGCCAGTCACAGGGGGCCGGTGGCAGCAAGCGCGAGAAATCGAACGCGTTGGAGATGGGCAGGTACCCGGAATGGCAAGGGCATCCGCAAACATGACCGAGGTTCTGATGAGCATGCGCGGAGTGGGCGCAGGTGCCCGCAGCCAGCAGGACGACCGGCAAGCTCAACGCTAGTAGTACCGCTACCCAGAGGCGGCGTTGCCCGAAAACCATTTGGCTTGTTCAGATCCTTCTTAATTCAGATGCGGCCGCGGCCCCGGCAGTTGCAGGTTTCCTTCGCGGGCCGTGCACGGCCGCCAACAGGATGAGCACGATGCCGAAGGTGCCCATGATGGTGGCGCCGGCGGAGAGGTCCACTTTCAGCCAAGTATACCCCAAGGGCGGAGACCAGAATGCGTTGGGCGGCAAAGAGATAATCAGCATCCTCCGGAAGGCCGGAGAAGGATGTGACGCCCAGCCTCACTCGGGAGCGCGCTGGGCCTCGTCATGGGTGGTCTCCCGCAGCAGATCCAGGAACTCCCGGAACAACTCCGGGGCAGGCGCGGTGTGCTGTGCGTCGGCGCGGTGGGCCTCGGTCCACTCGAGTGCCAGCACCAGAGGCATCCAGCGCAGGCCTTTCTGCCCCAACCGGTAGAGCGCCTGCGAAGGCCGCATGGGCATGGCCAGCGCCTGAACCGTCTCCGGGGTGGGCCGCTTGCAGTTCTCGGCGGGCGTCAGCACCAGATGCTCGCGGCACTGCAGGGGGCGCACGGCATGGATGCTGCACGATTCTTCTTCCAGGAAGGGACACGGAATCCACAGATCGAGGTAGGCGTTCAGCAGCGCGTCATGTTCTTCCAGGTCCAGGCGCTCGGTTGAGCGCATGGCCTCGCCCAGTCCGGCTGCGTCGGCGCGGCGTAGGGCCTCGCGGAAGCGTTCGCGCACCACGCGCTGACGCTCGCCCGGCAGCGCGGCCACCACTTCCGCCAGATACCGAAGCTCCGGCTCGGCGACGGGCACAAGTTGCCGGCAGCACGCCGCACAGCCCTTCCGGCAACTGATGGCGAGCCCCGCCTCAGAGGCGCGAGCCTCCGCCAGTCCCACAATCGCGTTCGTAAACCCCTGCAGTACCGGCAATAAACTGGTGGGTGTCACCGGGGAAGCCGGGAGGTCGACCGAGGCGGAGATGGTACGGTCCACGAATTCCAGTTTGAAGTTGAAGTCGATCCGGCCGGCACTCACGGTCCCAGAATAGCGGATCGGCGTCCGCAGCCGGCGGGGGGGGAGGTCCATCTCGCAAGCGCCATACGCGAAAGCGGATTAGGATTGCCGTCACGCCGCTTGCTGGTAGAGGTACTTCTGGAAGCCGGCGAATACGTGCCCGATCTCTTCCGGTCTGCCCAAGTCGGCCACGGCGTCGGCGATGGCGTTGTGGTACTTGAGCTTCAGCAAGGGCGACAGCTTCTCCCGGTCCAGTTCCTCCACGCCGACCTTGACGTATTGGGAGAGCACAAAGTCGAGGAAGACCTGCTGCTTGGTGTTGAAGTGGGTGCTGATCGACGACTTTGGCCTTGGCGGCCCTTTCTTCGCGGGTGAGCGGCGGCAAGGCGTAGGCCACGTGCGCCAGCACGTCGAACAGGTCGCTCTTCTCGGCGTCGATGATCTTCTGCATCTCGGCCATCTGCTCCCTGCCGAAGCCCTTCTCCGCCAGCCCTTGCAGCAGCTTCGCGCGCGTATCGGGATCGCTCCAGAGGGCGCGCAGTTCGGCTTCGTCCTTGAAGAACTCCGGCAGCTTGCCGAAAAGCATCTCCATGAACTGCTGCGCGGACATCGGCGTGCCGTCCGGGTGCCAGAAGCTGGTCATCATCATGTGCTGGATGGTGCGCGCTTTGCCGTCGGCCAGTTTCACTTTGATCTTCTGCCGGCGCGGGCCCGGCTCGGGTCCCGGTCCGCGTCGGTTCGGGTGGCGGGACCGGCTGCGGCTCGGGTTCCGGCTTCGGCTCCGGCTCCATCGGCTCGCCGTCCCACTCCGGATCGCTGAAGTGGTGGTGCGCCTTCACGAAATCGTAGATCGTGAAGTAGTCCTTCCCGTCATACAGCCGCGTGCCGCGCCCGATGATCTGCTTGAACTCGATCATCGAATTGATGGGGCGCATCAGCACGATGTTGCGGATGTTGCGCGCATCCACGCCGGTGGAGAGTTTCTGCGACGTGGTCAGGATGGTGGGGATGCTCTTCTCGTTGTCCTGAAAGTCCCGCAGGTGCTGCTCGCCGAGCGCGCCGTCGTTGGCCGTGACGCGCTGGCAGTAGTTCGGGTCCTGGCTGGTCTTCATCTGGTTGATGAGGTCGCGCACGGCCAGCGCGTGATCCTGGGTGGCGCAGAAGACCAGCGTCTTCTCGTTCTGGTTGATCTGCTCCATGAACAGCTTCACCCGGTGCGCTTCGCGTTCCTTGATCTCGATGATCTTGTTGAAGTCGGTTTCCGTGTAGCGCTTCCCGCTTTCGATCTCGCCTTCGATCAACTGGTCGTCCGGCGTATAGACATACTCATCGAGCGTGGTGGAAATCTGCTTCACCTTGAAGGGCGTGAGGAAGCCGTCGTTGATGCCGTCTTTCAGGGAGTAGATGTACACCGGGTCGCCGAAGTAGGCGTAGGTGTCCACGTTGTCTTTGCGCTTGGGCGTGGCGGTGAGACCGAGTTGCACGGCGGGCGCGAAGTAGTCCAGGATGCCGCGCCAGTTGCTCTCGTCGTTGGCGCCGCCGCGATGGCACTCGTCGATGACGATGAAGTCGAAGAAATCCGGCGGATACTCGCCGAAGTAGGGTGAGGGCTGTCCGTCCTTGGGCGGCCCGCTCATGAAGGTCTGGAAGATGGTGAAGAACAGGCTGCCGTTCTTCGGCACCTTGCCTTTCTTGCGGATGTCCTCCGGCGCGATGCGCACCAGCGCGTCCTCGGGGAAGGCGGAGAAGGCGTTGTAGGCCTGATCGGCGAGGATGTTGCGGTCGGCCAGGAACAGGATACGCGGGCGGCGCGAGGGCTCGCGGCTCAGGTTCCAGCGGCTGTGAAACAGCTTCCACGCGATCTGAAAGGCGATGAAGGTCTTGCCCGTGCCGGTGGCCAGCGTGAGCAGGATGCGGTCTTTCTCGGCGGCGATGGCTTCCAGCACCCGCTCGATGGCGATGTCCTGGTAGTAGCGTGCCTGGAAGGAGCCGCCCTTGTCCTCGAAGGGCACGGCGGCGAAGCGGTCGCGCCAGGCGTTGGCTTCGGCGAAGGTCAGGTTCCAGAGTTCTTCCGGGGTGGGATAGCGGGGCACTTCGCCTTCCGTGCCCTCCGTCATGTCGATGCCGTAGATGCCCTGGCCGTTGGTGGAATAGGCGTAGCGGACGGCGAGCTTCCCGGCGTAGTTCTTCGCCTGCGCCACGCCTTCGGTCAGCGGCTTCGTCCCATGCTTTGGCCTCGATGACGGCCAGTTTGTGGTTGCGATAGACCAGCACGTAATCGGCGGTGAGCGCCTTGCCGCGCCGCCCGTGACCTTCGATGCGGCCCAGCGTGATGGGATACTCGCGCAAGATGCGGCTGCCGTCCACCACGCCCCACCCCGCCGCCTTGAGGGCGGGATCGATGTGCTCGGCTCTGGTTTCGGCTTCGTTCATGGCGCGGCTCTATAGTACCCCGGTGAAGGCTTGGTCGAGGAGCGACTTCTTCAATGCGTCCAGCGCGGCGAGCTTCTGGCGGTAGATGGATTCGAGGCGTTGGGTTTCGTTCGCGAAGGCAGTCGAGGCTGTCGACGACGTCCTGTTGCTGCGCAGGTCTCGGAACCGTAACTGGCAATGCTGAGCGCAGGTCTTCGATATTGATTCTCGACGTAGGCTGCACCTTGCTTGCTCCTCCAAGTCAGTGCTGGCTCGACGCTAGCCACGATCCAGTAAGCTAAGGAATTCGTGAGTCGACGTGCGAAGCCTCAACGGGAACGACAGCACCTCCCGCGATGACATATCCAGCCTGCCATCTCTGGCGTAGCCTACCGAAACAGCCGCCGAGCGTCCCGCCAACGTTGACCAAGACTTCTGCCACCACGTGAAGCACCGTTCGCGCGAGCTCCGCCGAGAGTGACGCGTCGATCCGCTTGATGCCCTCGGTGTCAACTGCGAAGCCATCGGACGTTACTCAGTCGCTCGAAGCACGGGATCGCTCTGACACCGCATCTCCCAGCTTAATGACTCCGTCGGTGATGACTCGCCGTTGCGGGTTCGCACAGACTTGACAAGTCTCTTCTCCACCCACCCTTCGCCGCGCTGGGTGAAGACGGCTTGCAGGTGGCTTTCAAACAGGGCACGGGCGTTTTGGAGGTTCTTTTCGGCGTTGGCTTTGGCGGTGGCGATGCCGTCAAACGCTTCGTCGAGGATGCCGACGATGCGCTGCTGTTCGGGGAGAGGTGGGAACGATGACTGTCAACGCTGCACTCCACTTCGAGCTTGTTGATGATGGGCAATGTCGCCTGGCTGGAACCCAGCAGCACGTCGATCGCTGAAGATCCTCGGTGAGCATCTGGTAGTAGACGAGACTTGTGGAATACTCGCCTGGAATGGCGTCAGCGAGATTGATTTGCTGCGTTCGGTCGCCACATCGCGAGGTGCAAACGCCGCACTTTCCAATCGTGGCACCATGCCGACGTGAGCACAGACCCCGCGTCAACATCACCGGGCTTTCTGAAATCCTGCACCGCTGGCCCATCAGTGTCGTAATCTAGTGAGCCGTCTCTGCTGAAGTCGCGGGTTTAGTAGGGCATGAAGTCGCCAAGTTCTGTCGTTCCAGAGGTCATGGTGTCGATTATCGCCGGATTCCTGTGGTCCGCCGATCTGACGCTCAAGGCATTTCTCTCCCCTCTCCAACTTGCACGTCACTGGGTCAAGTCGACTCCGCTAGGTCGCCTTCCCACTTATTCATCCCCGGCACCCCGTGCCCCGATCCACTCCAGGAGCTTTTGCTGCAACTCGTCTTTGCTGGGCAGGTAGAGCTGATACTCCCGCGCGTGGATGTTGGCGTCCTTGGGCAGGGTGATTTCCACCAGCGCCTTGTTCTTCTGCTTGCAGAGCACGATGCCGATGGTGGAATTCTCCTCGGCCGGTTTTCACGAAGCGGTCGAAGTAGTTCACATACATCTGCATCTGCCCGAGGTCCTGATGGGCGATCTTGCCGATTTTCAGATCGAGCAGGACATAGCAGCGCAGCAGACGGTTGTAGAAAACCAGATCCACGAAGAAGTGGTCTTCGTCGAAGGTGAAGCGCTTCTGCCGCGCCTCGAAGAGGAAGCCTTTGCCCATTTCCAGCAGGAAATGCTCGATCTGGCTGATGATGGCGGATTCGAGATCGGACTCGGAATAGCGGCTGCGCTCGTCCAGACCGAGGAACTCCAGAACCAGGGGTTCCTTGAGCAGGTCACGCGCTTGCCCAACGGTTTGCCCTTCCTGCGCGAGCCTGCGAATGCCCTCTTTGTCGCGGCTGAGAGCGAGGCGCTCGTAGAGGCCGGAGTCGAACTGGCGTTTGAGTTCGCGGACGGTCCAGTTCTGTTCGCTGGCTTCGATCTCGTAGAAGCTGCGCTCGTCCGGGTTCTTGACGCCGAGGAGGAAGACGTAGTGCGACCAGCTCAGGGTGAAGGGACGGAGCGGAGGCGGCCCCGATTTTCCAGTCAATGTCTGGAGAATTGCCAATTGGCCAGACGACGTCTGGCCAATTCGCGGAGCGTCGAATTGGCCAGACACTGACTGACCAATTCGATCCTGGTTCTGCAAGTAGAACCGCCGCATGTACTCCAGATTGTCTTCGAAAATCCTTTACCGAACTCACCCGTCAGCCGTCCGCCAGTTCCTTGATGACCTCCTTCCCATAAGCGGCCCGGTCTTCGCCGCGCTGCTCCTCCTCGACGATGCGCCTGCCAATCTCAAAATTGGTGTGGACTTGAACCAGGTCCACGCCACGCGCCACGGTGGTGCGCGCCCCGGCGATCAGCTCGCGGATGCCGGCAAAAAACTCGGGCGTGATCTTCACAGCAGCCCCCGAATGGTTTCGAGCACCGCCGCGCTCTCGGCGTCCAGTGCGGCGATTTCGTCCATGATCTCCTGCGGGCTGCGGTGGACCACCGCCTCGCCGCCGTTCGGATTCTTGACGGAGAGATCGAAGGTTGCCGGGTCGATGGTCTTGGCGTCCACGCTCCAGGACTTGGGCGAGTCGGCGCGCGTCTTCTGCAGCGTGACGAACTCGGCCAGGTCGTCGTCGTTGAGCGGGTTGGTTTTGCCGAGGTTGCGTCCGGGGTCGAGCTGGTAGAACCAGATCTTGTGGGTCTTGGTGCCTTTCTCGAAGAAGAGCACCACGGTCTTCACGCCCGCGCCCTGGAAGGTGCCGCCGGGGCAATCGAGCACGGTGTGCAGGTTGCAGCTTTCCAGCAGCAGCTTGCGCAGACTCACCGAAGCGTTGTCGGTGTTGGAGAGGAAGGTGTTCTTGATGACCACGCCGCCGCGCCCGCCCGCCTTGAGCATCTTGATGAAGTGCTGTAGGAAGAGGAACGCGGTCTCGCCGGTGCGGATGGGGAAGTTCTGCTGCACTTCCTTGCGCTCCTTGCCGCCGAAGGGTGGATTTGCCAGCACCACGTCGAAGCGGTCCTTTTCCTGGATGTCGGCGAGGTTCTCGGTGAGCGTGTTGGTGTGGATGATGTTCGGCGCGTCGATGCCGTGCAGGATCATGTTCATGATCGCGATGACGTAGGCGAGCGATTTCTTCTCCTTGCCGCAGAACGTGCGTTCCTGGAGGGTCCGGAGGTCCTTGGTGGTCAGGTTCTTCTTCGACTGGAGTGCATCGAACGACTCGCACAGGAAGCCCGCCGAGCCGCAGGCGCCGTCGTAGATCCGCTCGCCGATCTTGGGCTGCACCACCTGCACGATGGCACGAATCAGCGGGCGCGGCGTGTAATATTCGCCGCCGTTGCGCCCGGCGTTGCCCATGTTCCTGATCTTGGCTTCGTAGAGGTGACTCAGCTCGTGTTTCTCGGTCTGCGAGCGGAATCGCAACTCGTCGATCTGGTCGATGATCTCGCGCAGGTTGTAGCCGCTGGAAATCTTGTTCTTGATCTCTCCGAAGATTTCGCCAATCTTGTATTCGATGGTGTTCGGCCCGCTGGCCTTCTGCTTGAAGCCGTGCAGATAGGGAAAGAGCTTGCCGTTGACGAAGTCGCGAAGATCATCGCCGGTCTCCGCTTTGTTGTGGTCAATCTGGCCGTCCTTGCCCTTAGGCGCGGCCCATTCGTCCCAGCGGTAGGGCTTGTCGAGGATGAAGGTGTACTTCTTGCCCTCCAGCGCGGCTTCGTCGGCTTTGTCCTGCTCCAGCCCGTCCAGGTACTTCAGGAAAAGGAGCCAGGAGGTCTGCTCGGTGTAATCCAGCTCGCTGGAGCAGCCGGCTTCTTTCCAAAGGACGTCGTCGATGTTCTTGAAGGCTTGTTCAAACATGCAAAGGAGGCGGCGCGGACCCCACCGCTCCACTCAGGCTACAACATAGCGCGAAAAGGGGACAGACGCACTACTGTCCCGATGTTGCACGCGCGATCGCTTGTAAGCTTCACATCTCTGACGGGTTAATTTGCTTCGCCGCCAGCTCGCTACGGACCTTCCTGTTTCTGGTGGTGGTTCGGTGCTCCCTATTCTCCCGAGGAAATCCGAAGCAACCTCGACGCCATGAAGACTGCGGGGCTGGGTGGATTCCGTATCTATCCGGTATATACATTCCCAGGCATGCGGCTCCCGGCGGGCGTCCGGAATGCTCCCTATCTCTCCCCTCAATTCGTGGATCTGGTTCGCGTCGCCGTCGAACATGCCCGCGCGATCGGAATGACCCCGGAGACGTTTCTCACCAGCGGTTGGCCGTACGGAGGGCCGTGGATTCCACCCAAGCTCGGAGCGGGACAACTCAAGTACTTTTCCGCCGAAGTTCGTGGTCCAGCAGTGATTGACCTTCACATACCGGGTCAGTGGCAGCCGCCCGAACGCCTTCTGGCGGTGAAAGCCGCGCAGTTCAACCCGGAAGGCGCTGTTGACCCCGAGACCATCGTCGATCTTACGGCGCGGGTTACGGAGGATGGACGACTCGCGTGGACAGCCCCGCCAGGCCGCTGGCTCCTGATGACATTTGTGAGCGGGTATACGGCCATGAAAGTAAAACGGGCCGCACCCGGCGGCGAAGGGCTCGTGCTCGATCATTTCAACCGGGATGCGCTCGCTCTGCAACTGCAACACGCCGGTGAGGCGCAAAAGCAGGCGCTCGCGGGCGCGCTCGCCGTTGGCGTCGATAGTTGGGAAGTCTTCAACTCGGATTGGACGCCGAAGCTGCCCGAAGAATTCGAACGGCGCCGTGGGTATTCTCTCCGTCCACATTTGCCGTCGATATTCCTGCCGTCGGGAGACGCAGGGCGCCGGGTGCGTTATGATTTCCGCCGGACGGTGTCCGAACTGGCACTGGAGAACTTCTTCATGCCTCTTGCCGAGTGGGCCCACGGCCGCGGTCTGAAAGTGCGCGTCCAGGCGCACGGCACACCGGCGGACATTCTGGAAGCCTACGGCTCGGCGGACTTTCCGGAGGGTGAATCCTACGGTCCCGAGGATCACCGCGTCATGCAAATCCGTGACCGCAAACTCGCCAGCTCCGCGGCCCACTTGTCCGGTGTTACACAGATCTCGTGCGAGAGTTTCACGGGGCTCCGCTTCCCCGTGTTCCGAGTCACTCTGGAGCAGATGAAGGCAGCGGCGGGCGCCATCTACCTGGATGGCATCAATCAGGTGAACTATCACGGGGTTCCGCTCTCTCCCCACTGGGCGGAACCTCTCGGGTTCTTTTTCTATGCCTCCACATTCGTGTCGCCAGGCAATCCGTGGTGGCCCTTTGTGCGGCATCTCTCGGACTACCTTCGACGCACGAACTAGGTCCTCCAGCAAGGGATTCCGGTGACGGACATCGCCGTCTACTTACCTACGGAAGATGTCTGGTCAGATGCGCTGGCCCCGTGGTTCGACTTAGCGGGATCGGTCGAAAAGCGCTTGATTGAGAACGGCAACGCGGCGATGCTTGCGTCACTGCGCGACGCCGGCTTCGATTTCGATTTCATCAACGCACAACGACTCGCCGGAGCCCGCGTCGAAGAGGGACACCTGGTTGCCGGTCCCATGCGGTACCGCATTGTGGTGCTGCCTTCCATTGAAACAATCGAGCCGGCCGCCCTCGAACGTCTGCGCGATTTTCGCCGCGCCGGCGGAGTTGTAATCGCTCATGACCGGCTGCCGGAACGCGCGCCCGGCATGCGAAATTGGAGGGCCGAAAACGCGCGCGTCACCGCCACCGTGCATGAACTGTTCGGCCCGGCGGGCGCTGCCGCAAGGCGCGAGTCGCATCACGGCGACCGCGCTCTTTTCGTGCCGCTGGACCCGGCACGCGTTTTGTCTCCTCCGTGGCATCCCGTGGCTCGGGCCTTGACGACGGTTCTGAAGCCGGACTTCCTGCTGGAGGAGGCGGACCCCACTATCGGGTTCATCCACCGCCGGGCTGGAATCCGGGATATCTATTTCGTCGCGAACCTCAGCGGGAACGGGAAAGCTGTGCGAACGCGCCTACGGTGCGACGATGCGATCGTGAAACTGCTCGACCCGGAAACCGGCTCAGCCGTGCCCGCCCCGACTTTCCGGACGAGTGCCGCCTTTACCGGCGTGATCCTCCCGCTTCCGCCGTGGGGTTCCCGATTCGTGCGGCTGGACCGGTCCGGTGCGAAGCCCCGTCAGCAGTTGCCGCGCGGGCGGGAAGAGGTGAGGATCATCCCGTTGGCCGGACCGTGGATGTTGCGCCGGCCGGGAGCGGAGCCGATAGCGCTCGACGAGCTTCGCAGTTGGACCGATGTGCCCGGGTATCGGGAGTTCTCGGGTACCGCATCTTATTCGACGGAGATTCGGGTACGTGGTGCGTTCGCAAGACCGCCTGCGAGCATCGTCCTCGATCTCGGCGAAGTCCAGGATATTGCGGACGTGGTGATCAATGGGGTCGGGAAGGGAACGGCGTGGCCCCCCCTATCGAGTCGATGTCAGTGGCGTCCTTAAGCCGGGCGTCAACCGGGTGGAGGTGCGGGTAACGAACCATCTCCTCAACCGGATGTTCGGGCACCAGCCGGACTTGCCACCTCCCTACGTCCGCCTTCGGGACTACATCGCCGAGCCTGAGCCTGCCGGCCTGCGCGGCCCCGTATCGCTTGGGGTGAGCCGGGTCAGTGCTCCGGGCGATCGATCTCAACCGTGAGGGGGACGCGGATCTTGAGATTGACTCCAGGCGAGGTGTGAAGATTCTGCACCTCGAATTGCACTTCCACGTTCCTCGTGCCGGACCGCTCGGCGTCGGCGACGGAGAGATTGATTCCCGTGAGGCTCTCGGCGGCAATTTCGCCGGCACCCACGCCCAGCCACGTTGGGGTATCGACGACACGAAGACGGAAAGGAATCGCGGATCGATTTCGAAGTCGCAGCGTGGTGGCAGCCACACCTCGCGGGAAGCGCGGGTGTGGATTCTCCATGACGATGGCGCCGCGCCACAAACCGGCCAGGTACTCTTCGTCCCCCCAAACCTGGCCGCCCATCCACGCCGCGGTGCGCCGGGCATCCAGGGCTTCCCGCACGCCGGCACTATCCGCGGTCCGCACGAACAGCAAGGTCACAGGGCGCGTACGTTTGGAATACTCCGCGGTGGCCGGTACGTGCACGTCACTGTTTGCGAAGATGGTCAGGCTCCTCTGGTGGAACCAGGGAAAAGCCTCAGGGTAGAAATCGAGCCCGTTCACCAGTTCGGCGCCCTGGATCAAGTGCTCGTCATAAGCGGATGCGATCAATGGGAACCACTCCGGCTTGCGCTTCCAACCGGGATGGTTCCAGAATATGAACGCGCCCTGAGCTTTCGCCCGCCTCAACGCATCGAGCAGCCCTCGGCCGGTAAACACGTTCGGATCCGTCACGAATAACGCGTTGCAGTGGAGGTTGCCTTCCGCAATCTCCACGCCTGGAATCAAAATGATACCGAGGCGGTCGCCCAGCGGTCGAGCGATTTCGTCAGGCCGACGGAGATCCACTTTCACATCGCTCCGGTGCGGATGCGTGCCGGCATGATCGGTCAGAGCGATAACATCCAGTCCCTGACTCCAGGCCTCTGATACCCGGGTTGTCGGCCAGACCTCGCCATCCGAGAATACCGTGTGAATGTGGAAGTCGCCCTTTAGGGTTTTGTAGCCGGGAAGGCTGGGAACTGGTAGCGAGTCCCGAACCTGTGCTCCCATTCTCGTAACGAAGAATAGAGCTAACCCAATCCAGACCCAAAGCAGAAAACGGCGGTTCGAACGAACGCAAAAGCGATCGGGCGCGCTTGAGCGAATCTCCAGGATGTCAGGCAAGCGTAACGGCGTAGATGGCCACACACAATCGGAAATCCGCTTTGCGATCGCGAAGATGGCTGCTTGAAAACGTTTCATGAAATGATGCTACGCCGAACGCGGCACTGCGTCAAGCCCATGAGCCAAACGTCCGATAGTCTGGGATGCCAAGGGGGGAATCGTGTGTGTAGCCGAAACCCCGTGATGTTTTGAAATCAGCAACTTGTGGGCCCGAGCCGTTGGGCGGCTAAGGTCACGTTACGTCATGTTACAACGGTGACTTCGTGCTCGAATTCATCCTCTCAATCCTCGCCGCCATCGGAGTCTTCTTTCGCAGTCGAAGTGACACCGCGCTTGAAGTTCTCGCCCTCCGACAGCAAGTTGCGGTTCTCAAGCGAAAACGCCCGCGGCCGCCCTTGAACTCTCTCGACCGGCTCTTCTGGACCACCCTGCATCACCTGTGGTCCCGGTGGGCCGACGTCCTCGTCATCGTGAAACCCGAGACCGTCGTCGGCTGGCATCGCGCCGGTTTCCGGTTGTACCGGCGTTGGCGATCGCGGCCGCGGGGTGGCCGACCGAAGATCACCGATGAGATTCGAACGCTCATCCGCCGCATGGCAGAAGAGAATGCAGGTTGGGGTGCTCCCAAGATCCAAGGAGAACTTCTGAAGCTCGGCTTCGTCGTCTCAGAACGAACTGTGGCTCGTTATCTGCGGCGACTTCGCCGCTGCGGGGATCCGGGTAAGAGCTGGTTGGCCTTCTTGGAGAATCACCGCGAGGTGATCGTTGCGTTCGACTTCTTCACGGTACCGACCGTGACTTTCAACTTGCTGTACTGCCTCTTCGTGATCGAACACGGACGCCGCAAGAGCCTGCACTTCAATACCACCCGTCATCCAACTGCGGAGTGGGTTGTCCAGCAATTGCGGGAGACGTTTCCCGAGGCTGCTCCGCATCGATACGCGATCTTTGATCACGACTCGAAATTCGACACCGAGGTCATTAGTTTCTTGAAGGCGACGGGGCTGAAGCCGAAGCGAACGAGCGTCCGGGCGCCCTGGCAAAACGGGATCGCGGAAAGATGGGTGGGGAGTGTTCGGCGCGAAATCCTCGATCATGTCATTGTCCTGAACGAACAGCATCTTCGTCGGCTGATCCGAGATTACGTGAACTACCATCACGAAGGTCGCATCCACGATTCCCTGGAAAAGGACACCCCGAATCGACGGGCCGTCGAGCACAAGCTGTCACCGACGGCGACGGTGATCTCACGCCCGCGCCTGGGCGGTCTCCATCATCGGTACTCCTGGCGTGAGGCAGCGTAATCGTCATCTCGAGTTGAACGGCCATCTGTGCGATGAATGCTCGTAAGACTGGTGCGCCAGCCCGATGCTCTTCGCACTAAAGAAGCCGTTCCTGACGATCTTTTCGAGACTGCCGGCTCGTCGTTCTACATCCGATAGTCGCTCGTGC
>CAVUYK010000009.1:0-203820 GCA_963745655.1 Terriglobales bacterium
CGGCGTCAACTATTCTTTCCGGTCAGCGACAACTATTTCTCCCTATCGGCGACAACTACGAGCTTTGCGTAGCAGCGTTTCTTCTCTACACTGGTGCTGACCGGAGCAGAGGATAAGGCTCTGCAGGGATGCAACCTGAGCGCTGCCTCCGGGGCCAGACCAGGCCGGGGGCGGGCTTGACCCGCCCCGCCGGTTCCGATCAGCAGCCTGGGATGGCAGGATCGCGGTAGATCCCGGAGGTCTGGAGGCGGAGCCTCCAGATCAGGAATAGACATTTTCCTTGTTCGTCTCGCGATCATTCCTCGTCCTCCGCTTTCTTTTTCTTGGCCTGCTCCACCCGGTAGCTGGGCAGGTTCAGTTCCAGGATCACGCTGTGATGCACCAGCCGGTCGATGGCCGCCGCCGTGGTCATCGGGTCCTTGAAGATCGCCTCCCACTTGGAGAACGGCAGGTTGCTGGTGATCAGCACGCTGCCGCGCTCGTAGCGCTCGGCCAGCAGCGTGAACAGCACCTCCATCTCCTCGCGGCTCTGCTGCACGTAGCCCAGGTCGTCGATGACCAGCGCCTCGTAGTCGCGCCAGCTTCTTGATCGGCGCGGCTGAGCTTCAGGTCCCGCTTGGCCGCCAGCAGTTCCTGCACCAGCAGGCCGCAGGTGGCGAAGTACACGCGGCGGCCCTGGCGGATCAGTTCCTGGCCGAGGGCGCACAGCAGGTGCGTCTTGCCGCTGCCGGGGTTGCCGAAGGCCAGCACGTTCTCCCGCCGGTCCACGAAAGGTCCCGTCCAGCAAGGCCCTCACCTGGCGTGCGGCAGCTTGCCGGCAGCCGCTTCAGGTCGAAGGTCTCCAGCGTCTTCTCCAGCGGCAGCCGTGACTCCCGCAGCAGGCGCTCGATGCGGTTCTGCCGCCGCACCTGGCACTCCCGCTCGACCAGCTCCAGCAGGTACCGCTCGTGCGTCAGCGCCTCCTGCTCGGCCTGTCGGCCAGTTCCTGCGAAGCACCGGCCGATCGTGGGCAGATGCAGTTCCTTCAGGCACTCGGCCAGTTCCGTCTTGCACATCCGGGGTTGGCTCATGGCCCACCTCCAGGGCGGCCCCGCCGTCCGAGCAACGCGTCGATAGCTGGCCAGGTCCACCTCGGTCGACCGCACTCGCCGTACCGGGAGCACGCCAGCGTGCCTGGCTGCAGCATCGCGCGAACCGCGTCCGCCACGAGCTGGCCTTCGCCGATCTCGCCCTGGCTTCGAGCAGACTGCGCAGCGCCTCGATCCACGCCGCCTCGCTCTCGCGCGCCGCCAGGTGCAGGATCTCCAGGTACTCTTGTCGGCACGCCCGGCGTCGGCTTCACGCAGCGTCGTAGGCCATGCGGAACCGGCTGGTGGGGAACAGGTCCTCGCGATAGCGGTAGTGCTCGAAGGCGCCGGGCTTGCGCACCAGCCAGTCGATGATGTGCCGGTAGTCGACGCGATGCTTGCCCCGGCCCCGCAGCCGCGGCAGTCTCCTCCACCTGCTGCCGGCATACCAGACCTCCAGGTGTCCGCGCTACAGCCGCACCTCCACCTGCTCGCCGATCAGGCGGCTGTTCACCGAGTAGGCGTTGCGGTCCACGTGGATGATGCTGCCGGAGTCCACCCGCACCTCCACTCGCTGGCGCTCTCCAGCCGCCGCTCCGGCAGCGCCCGCAGACACCGCAGCTCCTCCGCCAGGCGCTCGCCGCCGCCCCGCGTTCAGCTGGGCCAAGCAGCTGCCGCAGGAACTTCTCGTAGTCCGCCACGCAGGCGAAGTCCCGGCTGCCGCGCAGCATCAGCGCCTGCTCGACCGCCCGCTTGAACCGGTGGTGGCTCTGCTCCACATCGCCGTTCTCGTTGGCCTTGCCCGCCTGGATCTTCTCGGCCCTCCAGCCCGTAGTGCCGCAGCAGCGCCTGGTAGCGCGCGGTGAACTCCTTCTCGTCGCTCAGGTTGTTCACCGCCGTCGAGAGCCGATCCGTGCGGTGCTCCAGCGGCACGCCGCCCAGTTCCCACAGCGCGTTCTGCAACCCTTCGCTCAGGCTCTCGAAGCTCTCCGAGAAGCAGATCGTGACGTCCTCCCAGTTCGAGTAGGTCAGCACGAAGTGGTAGACCAGGTGTCGAAAAGCTCTGCCCGCCGATGGTGATCGCCCAGCTCGTTCAGGTGCGTGAAGTCGGACTGGCCCAACCGGCCGGGCACATGCACCTGCGCGAAGAACACCTCGCGGCCGGTCCCTCCGTCGCCCGCCAGCTCTTGATCCGCCGCTGCAGCGTCCGCAGCTGGCCGTCCGCGAATTCGCCCGGATACTTCCGCTGCAACGCCTCGAACAGCGTCTTGGCTTCCAGCCCCGGGTTCGCCTCGATCTGCTCGGCGGACCTCTTCCCAGACCCGGTCGAACGGGTCGGGGCGCGTGCGCCAGTCCGTTCCGGCATCCTCTCGCTGGGCAACCTGCCGTCGGCCAGGTACCTCCGGGCGGTCTTTACATCCATGCCGGCCTTGGCGGCCGCCAGTTCTTGTGTCTTCTCTGTTTTGGACAACCTTTTCAACCTCCTGACTTGTGCGTCGGTGACCATCTCCGGGGCGCCGGAAGGCGCGATCTTTGATGGTCGTTGATGGTTGTCGTCGATAGGGAATTTTAATTGTCGTCGGCCGGGAGTTCTAATTGTCGCCGATCAGACGGTCAAGCTACTACGGGAAAGCTATTACGCCCTGAAGCGGAACGCGGCGCCGGGAGTAGACGGCATGAGGTGGCATGAGTATGAGAACGGCCTGGAGGATCGGCTCAGCGATCTACATGGCCGGGTGCACCGTGGAGCGTACCGGGCACAGCCTTCGCGAAGAGTGTATATCCCGAAAGCCGATGGGCGGCAGCGTCCGTTGGGCATCGCGGCGCTGGAAGATAAGATCGTTCAGCAAGCGGTGGTCACGATCCTCAATGAGATATACGAGGTGGACTTTCGAGGCTTTTCGTACGGGTTTCGGCCCGGACGCAGTCCGCATCAGGCGCTGGACGCGCTGAATGCGGGCATCCAACGGAAGCGGGTGAGCTGGATACTCGATGCGGACATTCGGGGCTTCTTTGACAACATGAAGCACGAATGGACGATGAAGTTTATAGAACATCGAGTCGCCGATCCGCGGATACTCCGCCTGATCCGGAAATGGTTACGGGCGGGGGTCAGCGAAGACGGCGAGTGGTCGGAGACGACGGTAGGGACGCCGCAGGGGGCGGTGATTTCGCCGCTGCTGGCGAACGTATACCTGCATTACGTTTTCGATCTGTGGGCAGAGGCCTGGCGCGAGAAAGTAGCGAGCGGGGACATGATTGTGATCCGTTACGCCGACGATCTCGTGGTGGGATTCCAGCACCGGGCGGAAGCCGAGCGGTTTCTGAGAGAGTTTCAGGAGCGGCTGGCGAAGTTCGGGCTGGAGGTGCATCCGGAGAAAACGCGATTGATCGAGTTTGGTCGATTCGCGCAGGTCAACCGGAAACAACGGGGGGCGGGGAAACCGGAGACGTTCGCGTTTCTGGGGTTCACCCATTATTGCGGGACGAACTCCCAGGGTCATTTTGTCGTATGGCGGAGGACCGTGGCCAAGCGGATGAGGGCAAAGCTCCAGGCAGTCAAGCAGGAGTTGCGCCGGAAGATGCATGAGCCGGTCGGCGTCGTGGGGCAGTGGCTGAAACGGGTCGTGGAAGGTTATTACCGCTACCACGCTGTGCCTGGAAATATCGTGGTTCTGGGGCGATTCCGGGACCGTCTGTGCGCGCTGTGGCGAACGGTATTGCGACGTCGCAGCCAGCGGCGACGGCCGGGATGGGACCGACTGCGACCGGCCTTCGAACGGTGGATCCCTCGGCCCCGCGTTCTGCATCCATACCCGGACACGCGCTTTGACGTTACCCATCCAAGGTAGGAGCCGTATGCGGTAATTCCGCTCGTACGGATCTGTGCGGGGGACGGTCAGCGATGGCCGTCCCTACCGCGACCACGAATTTCGCCGCAGTTGCGAAACTTCGCCGCCTGTCCCCTTTTTGCCTGTCCACGTTTTGCCACTGCCTCGCGCCCCCAACGGAGATCCTATGTACTCCTTGCTGCTCCTCGCCTTCTCGTCGTTCGTCCTGGCCCTGCTCCTGACGCCTCTGATTCGCAACCTCTTCCGCCGCTGGGGCCTCGTCGACCGCCCGGACGGTGGCCGCCATCTGCACGCCTACCCCATCCCGCGCATCGGTGGTATCCCCATCGTGGCCGCCTACCTCGGTGCCTTCGCCCTCTTGCTGGCGTTGCCGCTTGCGGCCGGCGGCATCCTCATTAAAAGCCTCCCGCTGGTGTCCAAGATCCTGCCGGCCGCGGCCCTGGTGTTCGCGCTCGGGTTGGTCGATGATCTACGCGGCCTGAAGCCCTGGCAGAAGTTCCTGTGGCAGGGCTTGGCGGCTGGCGTCGCCTACTGGGGCGGAGTGCACGTGACCGGCGTGGCGGGTCTCACGATGTCGCACTGGCTGAGCCTCCCGCTCACCCTGTTGTGGCTGGTGGGCTGCTCCAATGCCTTCAATTTGATCGACGGCGTCGATGGACTGGCCGCCGGGGCCGGGCTCTTTACCACCGTCACCATTCTCCTCGGCGCGCTCCTCCACAACAACGTCCCCCTCGCCATGGCCACCGTGCCCCTGGCCGGCGCCCTGCTCGGGTTCCTGCGCTTCAACTTCAACCCCGCCTCCATCTTTCTGGGCGATTCGGGTAGCCTCACGGTGGGGTTCCTGCTGGGGTGCTTTGCCGTCCTGTGGGCCGAGAAATCCACCACTATGCTGGGCATGACGGCGCCCCTGATGGCCCTCGCCGTGCCCCTGTTGGATACCGCCATCGCCATTGCGCGGCGCTTCTTACGCCAGCAGCCCATCTCTCGAGCCGATTCCATGCACATCCATCACCGGCTGCTCGCCCGCGGCTTCACCCCTCGCCGCGTGGCCCTGCTGCTTTATGCGGCCTGCGGCCTGGCCGCCACTATGTCCCTGCTGGCCAGCGTCTCCCAAAACCAGTTCAAGGGCGCCATCATCGTGATATTCTGCGCCGCGGCCTGGATCGGCGTCCAGCACCTCGGCTATGTCGAATTCGGTGTCGCCGGCCGCATGGTGCTCCCGGCGGCTTCCGGCGCGTGCTCGTCGCCTCGAGCTTATCCTGCGCCAACTGGAGCAGCCAATACCTGGCTCAAGTCGCGGACGCCGGAGGCTCGCTGGCAATCCGTGGTGGGAGACCATGCCAACCCCTGGGTCTTTATCCCTGCGGCGCAGGGCCTGCAATTAACCCGCTGTTTGGCGGTCGTCTACTCCAAACACTGCGCCGAGCCCAGCCGGACGCCTCCTGGACTATCCGCATTGACCCTCCACCCCCTCCGACGACCACCTCTGCCCCTCATGCGGGCGGTCGCCCCTGGACCGCGACGGACCCCCAGGTCCGCCTCCGCCCGCTTCCGACGGCCACTCCGCCGCCGCGGCCGCTAGCGCCTCCTGAATCATGACCCGCGCTGGCCGCGTGCTAAACTGAGTCGGTGAATGACAGCCTGCTTCGAAAACCGGACCATCGCACCCTGCTCCTGGTTCTCTGGGCCGTGCTCATCTGCTGCGTGGTCGTCGGCTCCCTCTTGCCCGTCGCCTCTCCCGTGATGGTCGCCGTCGGCCATCTGCACGTGAGCGACAAGGTGCTGCACTTCGGCGCCTACGTGGCCCTATCGTTGCTGCCGGTGATCGGATTCCGCGACCGCCGCAGGGGCATCGTGGCAGGCCTCTCCATGTTCCTTCTCGGACTGCTCATGGAAGCCGGCCAGTCCTTCGCGCCTGGCCGCGCCGTGGAATTCGGCGATGTGGTCGCAAACGGCGCCGGCGTCAGTTGCGGCGCCTTGCTGGGCCTGCCCCTCCGCGCCCTGATCGCCATCCTGTAGCCCCCTCCGCGCCTCAACCCTCCTCCACGCGCATTCCTTCCTCCGCAATCCTCCAGCGGCACACCTTCCCCTCTCCCCCGCCTTGCCGCGCCAGCACTTCCCGCAGTTGCCCCGCCCGTTCCTCGTCTTTGGACAGCAGGATCAGGAAGCCTCCTCCACCCGCGCCGGCCAGTTTGGCGCCGCGGATGAACGGCCGCGCCGCTTCCAGCAGCGCGTTGATGGGCGCGTTGGTGGTGTGCGGGTCCAGCGCCTGGTTCAATTCCCAGTGGCGGTTCATCAGCCATCCCAGATGTTCCCAGTCGCCTTCGCGCATGGCGTAGGCCATCTCCATGGCCAGCGTTTTGATGCTGTGCAGCACCTCGATGGTGCGCGTCTCGCGCGCCAGGTAACTGCCCACCACCTGCCGCAGCAGGTCCTTGGCGATGCGCCGTATGCCCGTGTTGTAAAGCACCGCGAGCCTCTCGAACTCCGCCTTGCGCGCCGCGCTCCATCCGACCGGTTCCACGCGCAGCCGCTGCACCAGCCCCGGTCCGGAGGAAACCAGCTTCAATCCCGGGAAGATCCCGCCCGCCTGGTCCTGCCAACCGCCGCCCGTGGTCATGGACTGTTCCAGGCGCATGACCTGGTCGCTCAACTGCTGGTCGCCCAGTTCCACGCCGCGCAACTGGTTCAGCGCGCGCAGCAGCGCCGCGGCCAGGATGCTGCTGGTGCCCAGTCCCGATCCCATCGGCAGGTTTACCTCGGTGCGAATCTCCACGCCTGTCCCCACCCCAGTCAACTCCAGCGCGGCGCAGTGAATGGCGAACGGGTCACCCGGCGCGCAGGTGCCGGCGGTGTCGAACGTCCGCTCGCCAGCCTCGCAAACCATCCGCGCCAGGGGCGAGTCGATGCGGCGCGCAACGGCGTGGATGGGCAGCGCTCCCTCGATTTCGATCGCCGCGTTCAGCACCGTCCCGCCCCAGTCCAGGCAAAACGGCGGCGTATCGCTCCAACCGCCTCCAAAATCGATGCGCGCCGGCGCTTGCACCTCCACGCGGTTGCATTTGAACCCGGCCGTGCGCTGCGCCTCCGGAGGTACTCCGCGTTCCACCGCTTGCACCACCATCTCGAATGCCGCGCGGCGCCGGTCTCCGGCTTCTTGCTCCAGTCCCGCCTGCGCGTAAAACAAGCTTGCTTGATACAGGCGGCTGGCCGCGCCGGTTGGCGACAAGGTCGCGAGATCGTTCGCGCGCGCATCCAGCCTACGTCCCACCGAGCTCATGGCGCCGATTTCCGGCGCATGCGCCACCAGCGGACGAATGTCCGCGCCGGAATCGGCCAGTGCCACCGCCGTCTTCTCCCAATTCACGCGCCGCCGCCGCGCGCGCGCGGCTTCCAGTTCCGCCGCGTCCACTTGCAGGACGATCTCGCCGAGCGACAGCCTGGATAGTTCCCTCCACCGCGCGGCTGTGAAATCGGTTCCCAGACCCAGCATCCACCGTGCGCAGGCCCAGGCTTCTTCGGCCGTCGAGACCGGAAACAGCTTCGCGTTCCATAGCGAGCGCTCGGGTGGGGCCATGCCCGGCCACACCGCCGCCCGGTCCAGCCCGAGATCCGCAATGGTTTGCTCCAAGGCGTGGCCCAGCCACGTGGCTCCTTCGCCGGTCGCTTTGGCGTCGTCCGCCACATGATAGACGCGGATCACTACCCCGCGCGTGCCGTCCGCGAGCGACACCGGGACTTGGTGTACCACGGTGTCTTCGGGGACTTCTACCGCTTGAGAGATCCCTTCCAGGCCGTGCACCAGCGCGCCCCGCGCCACGTTGAGTCCCGCGGCGAGATTCGTCTCAATCACCACGGCCCCGGCGCCCACGTCCGCGTTCTCGATCGCGCTGTCGAGCACCACGCCCGCCGAGCGCACCCCCGCCTGGGCGCCCGTCCCCAGCCGCTGCTGCGCCGCGTACAGTCTGCTGAACTCGGTTTCTTCCGTCAGCAGGCGGCGGAACAGGGCGGTGGATCCCACGTGCGTGAACTCGCCAGTGACCAGCGAGCACCAGAAGGGCGTGCCGCGCAAAGCATCCGCCAGGCGGCCCAGGAAGGGATGGTCGCCGTCGCCCGGCGCCCATTGCCCGGTGAGCGCCATGGTGAAGTGTTCGTATAGATCCACCTGCGGCACGGATGGATCGGTGACTTCCGCCGCCAACTCCGCCAGGCGCGCCGCGACCGCCGCGTCGAAGCGCAGGAGTCCGGTGTCCAGCGCCACCTGCCCGCCTTCCAGCAGGCCGCCCGCGGCTTGTACCTGCCGCCAGCGACGGTTTTTGCAGGAAGCCATACACACGTCCTGCTTCGCCGGTCACGTAGACGCCATGCTGCGACCCCACCGCGGGAGGCTGCCGCATGGCCACCCCGCACACCCCGGGCCGGTCCCAATCCAGTTCCGCCGCGTCGAAGGTCAGCACCACGTCGCCCGAGCACACCGCCAGACCCGCGCTCATTTGCTCCACCCAGCCGGCCGACAGCGCCATGGTCTCGTCGAACACCGTGCTGGCTTCGCCCCACGGTGTCCTGACCGGTAACGCGCTGAAGAGTTTTCCCGACAGCGAGTACTGCGGAAGCCGCCTGGAGTCGCCGCCCGAGTGGATCATCAGCACGCGTTGCGTTAGCCACCATTCGCGTGCATCCGCCCGGTCCGCCCCCAGCGCCCGCAAGGCGTAAAGCGTGGCTCCACCACTGCCCATACGCCGGTCTTGCCAGTCGGGCGAGACCAGGAACCGCGCGCCCTGGGGCAGCTTGCCCTCTTCGCGCCGCCTGCGGATTTCCGCCTCGTAGCGCTCCGCCTGGTGGCGTGAACTGGCCGTCACCACCACCGCCGTCCACCATCGTCCGACGTCGCGGGCCCCCGTCACCAACTCGGCGTATCGTTGCCTCGAATCGCTCGCGATTTGTGTCAGATCTCCCATGGCGACGCCCCATTCTACCAATTGGACGCCGCGCTGCAAGCCTCCTGATGGCCAGCGTCACTGAATGTATGACAAAATATGACAAACATGGTACCAAGGAGCTTTGTTTTCACCCGATTACACTTGACCTCGCTGGTTGTTAGCAATAGAATGGACTAGTCACCTGGAGGAGGTGTAGATAGTGAAGGGAGATTCTATTTCGAGTGGCGGTATTCATCTTCATCTCCACCGTTGTTTGCCTTGCGGCGTCTCCCATCGCCAACGTTTCCAGCACGGAGCCGTTCAAAGTGAGCGGGGTTTCGGTTCCCGTAGCCGGCGTTTCGTCCTGGCCCGTGATTGCCGGCGACGAATTGATGGTGGGCAGCGCGCCTGTAGTGCTGACTTTTAAGGATGGCAGCCGCGTCACGCTGGGCAAGAACTCGCGTGCGACGGTGGAAGGCAAGAGCAAGAACGCCGCGCTGCGACTGCTCGATGGCGCCATGGCTTTCACGCTCAGCAGGGGATCCAGTGTGCGCCTGTACTCGGCTGGCAACCTCGTGAGCGCGCAGGCCGGTGTTCCCGGAACGGCGGTTGCCGGTGCTGTGACGGATGTGGACGCGGCCGCGTTGATCGGCTCCAGAAGCGGAGTTGGTACCGCGGCGACGCCGACCATTAGCCGGCGGCGGTAGTTGAAGACGAGTTTTTTGAACGGAGGAGGAGAGAATTCTATGTTACGGAATAAATGGATTCGCGTTGACCGTTGTTCTGCTCGCGTTCGCGATGTTCGCCAACGCCCAGTCGCCTTACACGATCGATGTGCTCGCGACGCTGGGGCCGAACTACTTTGGCAGCCCGTCGTACGATACTTTCGCGGCTAATGTGATTGCCGGGATACAGAACGGTGATACCAGTGGCGGCTCGGGTCCGACGGCTTTCAATTTCATTAGCAACTCTTCGGGCCTTATTGGCACGATTGCCCCTAACCAGCCCATCGTGAGCTCTTTCGAGTCGTGGCAGGGCACCGCACCGGGTCCGTACGCCGGCGAAACGGGCACCAGGCTATACTTCGCGCTGCACATCACGGCCGCCAATGATGCGCTGTTTTCTTTGTCTCAGTTGAGCTATAGCGAGACGGATCCGCCGGATCTTTATCCGACTGAGACTTACGGCTTTAGCTACTCTGGAAGCGACTATGCCACCGATCTGGTCGGACGCCAAGGCGCCACATGGATCGACAGCGGCGCGGGGACGCAATTGGTATCCGAACTCATCTACGTCGGCGAGTTCGTGGGCTGGGAGCCCAATCCTCCGGTACACTGGCAACAATCAGGCGGATCTGAACGGCGTTCGCGATTACCTCGCGGGTTTCGCCGGCCAGTATATCACCGGTACGTACTCCTTGGTGAGCGCTGCTGGCGCCGTGCCGCAATGGCTCCGGCCGTGCCGACGTGCAGTTCGAGGGTGGTGGCGTTCCCGAACCAGGTACTATCGCCCTGGCAGCCATGGGTCTCGCGGCCATGTTGTTTGTGCGCCGCAAGTATAGTTAGTCATCGGACGTTGATCCCATACTCTTCCTTGTGACGAATCGACCGGCCGCGTCAAAGCGGCCGGTCTTCTTGTATCTTAAAGCACTGTGCCCGCCTTGGTTCTGATTCTCCTCTCGCTGGCCTGGACTTACGCCGTTTTCATGGGCGGCGGCGTCTGGCCCCGCGACTGGTACCCGTGCCTGGCCGCTGTAGCGCTGCTCGCGACCGCCTACTTTGCTTTCACGCGCCGTGCGAATTTCGCGCCGCGGCTTCCGGCCAACCGGCGATGGGCGTTGCTGGCTCTGCTCGCGGTGGCCGCCGTTCAACTGGTTCCGCTTCCACTGGGCTTGCTGCGGGTGCTCTCGCCCGCGCGCGCATCGTTAACCGAGGCTCTGGGATCCATCGGGACACCCGTTCGCGCGGCACCCCTAAGCGTGGCTCCGGCGGCCTCCTGGGAGTGGGCCATTACGCTGCTAGGGCTGATCCTGACCTACTTACTGGTCCGCGAACTTTCGCACCGCTACGAGGACCGCCCGTGGATCACCGCCGCGCCGCTCATCGTGGTTGCCACGCTACAGGCCGCGCTGGGATTGCTGCAAGCCGCGCTCGGCGCGACCAGCAAAATGGAGGGTGCCACCGGCAGCTACGCCAACCGCAACCACTTCGCCGGCCTGCTGGAAATGTGCCTGCCGTTCGCCGTCATGGGCGCCGCCACGATATTTTACGGAAGCCGCTCCAACTCGCGCCGCGACACGCCGCTCAAGCCCGCGCTCTTAGCCAGCGGCTTGCTGGTGTGCGCGGCCGTGATGCTGCTGGCCGTGGTGGCGTCCTTGTCGCGCATGGGCTTCATGGCGACGCTGGCGGGTTTGGCCGTGATGGGTTCGCTGGCTCTCTCGCGCGGGCGCGGGGGCGTCCGTTTCTCGGCGAAGACCAAGAACGAGATGAAACAGCTGGCTCTCGCGCGCGGGCGCGTCCTGCGTTGGCTGCCCGCCGTGGCCATGGTCCTGGCTGTGTTCGCCGCCTTCGTCCTGCTGCCCACCGATCAGCTCATCGCGCGGTTCGCGGACATCTCCAGCAGCGAAGAGATTTCGGCCAACGACCGCGCGCTCATCTGGAGCGACACGCTGCGGCTCGCCGGCGCCTATCCGATATTCGGGTGCGGCCTGGGCGCTTACGAATCCGCTCTGCTGCCCTTCAAGACCGTCGCGCCGCTGCTCGCCGTCGATTACGCGCACAACGACTATCTGCAGCTTCTCGCCGAGCTGGGCATCCTGGGCTTCGCGCCCCTGCTGTTTCTGGCCGTGGTGGTTTACGCGCGCGCCGTGCGCCACGCCATGCGCCTGCGCCCCGGCCCCGCAGCGTATCTGGCGCTGGCCACCGCCGGCGGGCTCACCGCCATCGCCATCCACAGCCTGGTCGACTTCAACCTCTACGTTCCGGCCAACGCCATGCTGGCCGTCTGGCTGGGCGCTCTGGCGGACCGGCCGTAGGCGCTACTGGTCGCGCTGCTGCGCGCGCCATCCCGCCGCGTACTGCCCGCCGCGCGTGAGCAATTCCTCGTGCGTGCCGGACTCCACCACGCGCCCGTCCGCCATCACGTGTATACAGGCACTCGAATTCTTCGGTGTCCTGATGAAAGCGGCAGAGAGGAGGTCACCGCCAAACGAGTTCAACACGCACTAGACGGGGTTGAACGCCACCGCATCGAAGCTGATCCAACCGGAGAATTAGTCAGGGTCCGCAGCCAGGTCGCGGCATGATCATCTTCCGACTATTTTTTCGCGCCAGCCATCGAGTCTGGCATTGCGCAGGATGCGAGTTCTGACTACCATTTGGCATCTATCCCCGTGCGGATCATATCCGCAATGGCACGCCCGGTGAGTCCGGTTACGCAATCATAGGCGATGCGGTCTTTCTGTTCCTGCTTCGAGCCGTCGCCGAACATTCCAAATGCGGCCGCCTGCTCAGGCACAAGAATAAACTTGCGAAACCGGTTCACCGCGGTGACAATGCGTTTGTCCTTTTGCACGTGCTCGTAATACCAGATCAGCAAGTTCACCACACCCGGACTGCGTTTCTGATCCCACCACCCGTCCACCGCCCACGTACCGCTTGGATTCTGCGTTCTCAACAGCCATTCGATATGAGGCTTGATCTTGCTGCGCAGTTCCTGTTTCCATTGCGGCTGGTTGCAGTAGAGATCGAAGGAAAGAAGCCCTTCACCAACGTACGCCGACGTGAGGTACGGCGACCACTCCCACAACATCCTGTCGTTTTCTTTGTTGCCTTTCTTCCGCAAATCAGATTTTCCGGTCGGATGATTGTAGGGGATCACGCCGTCGTCGCGCATGCTCGACAGCACCCATTTCAGCGCTTCGTAAGCCACCTTGCGATACTTCTCCTGTTTGGTCATGTGATACATCCAAGTGAAGACCTCGCCACCTGTGAGCGCGGAGGAAATAGTGTATTCCTCCTTGACGCCCCCCAAAAAACCACCGTCCGGCTTTCCTCTCAATCCGACATCGAGGGCGCCCGAAGGCAGAATCAGCCCATCCTTCTCAATAGCATCGACATAGCGCTGTATCGACTCAAGATACTTGCGCTGGCGTTGGTTGTCCACGTGGTCGTAAAGCACGATGAAGAGTCCCAGAGCACTACCCGTGTCCGCGAGGTACACAATCCTGCCATATCCGGTGAGCCAGTAGCCTCGTTCCGATTGTTTGGCCAGCAACTTGTCCGCGTAGGCAATTGCAGTTTTCAGATAACGCTTGTCGCCGAAGATACGATATCCGGCGACAAGGTCGCGCATCAGGTATCCGCTGGTGAAGATCACCTCTCCGTCCGGTTTTTCCGCGACTATGCGGTCGCAGAGTTGGCGGTAGTAGTCGCGGGTGGCTTTGCAGTCATTGCAGAAAGGGCTGGCCGCGGCAAGCAGCGTAGCCGCTGCCATGCCAGCGAGGATGATTCGAAGAAAGAGTTGGGCAATCATGATCACGAATATTATCATGAATATTGTTCGAGAAGCTGCACCGCGAGAATCGCTGTCCGCAGCAGATGAAACGGGTCCTTGACGGGCAGCGCAACCACTTCCGTCCTCGGATTGCCCGGTCGGTCCAGGCGCTGGCGCCACCCCCCAACCTCCGGCATCGGGAAATACGAGAGAGACCATTCGTGCACGCGTTACCTCCTGCATCCTGTCACTTTGCAAATTATTTGGCGTAGAACTTTGCGCGCTATTTGGCGTACTCTTCGAGTATGGACCAACTGGCGGGGCTCCCGGAAGAGGCCCGAAAGCTCGCCCTTGATCGGTTCCGCCTGCTTCAACCTCATCTGGAGGATGAACCGCCCGTTGAAGGCGGTCGCGGCGGCGGCGGGAATTCCGTTCCGAACCGCTCAACGCTGGGTGTCGTTGTATCGGCAGTTCGGCTTGGCCGCCCTGGCCCGAAAGAAGCGAGACGATCGCGGCGAACACCGCGAGGTGTCGGCGAAGCTGAAGGAGGCTATCGAAGGCATCGCCCTGCAAAAGCCGCCGCTGCCGGTTGCAGCAATCTGCCGTCAAGCACAGACGGTTGGCACAAGACTTGGGAGAGGAGCCGCCGAGCTACTGGCTCGTCTATCGCATCGTACGCCGCGTTGCCCGCCGATCTGGTCACACTCGCCCATGACGGGACGAAGGCGTACAGCAACGCATTCGAGTTGGTGCATCGGCGAGAAGCGGATGGGCCGAACGCGATTTGGCAAGCCGATCACACGCCGCTCGACATTCTGCTGATACGCCCCGACGGTGCGGCTGCCAAGCCGTGGCTCACCACCGTGATCGACGATTACAGCCGCGCTGTGGCTGGGTACTTCCTCTCGTTCGAAGACCCGTCCGCGCTGCACACATCTCTGGCGTTGCGTCAGGCGATCTGGCGCAAAGAGGACTCGCGCTGGATCGTGTGCGGCATCCCTGATGTTCTCTACACGGACAATGGGAGCGACTTCACGTCCCAACATCTGGAACAGGTGGGCGCGGACTTGAAGATCCGGCTGGTCTTCTCGATTCCCGGCAAGCCCAGGGGCCGAGGCCGCATCGAACGGTTCTTCTCGACCGTGAACGAGATGTTCCTATGCGAGTTGGACGGCTACGCTCCGGCTGGCGGCGTTGTGCGCGGAAAGCCAACGCTGACGCTGGCAGAGTTCGACACGAGGTTCCGCGCCTTCTTGCTGGACGTGTACCACCGCCGCGAGAATGCGGAAACGAAGACACCGCCCGTCGAGCGCTGGGAAGCCAACGGCTTTCTGCCGCGGATGCCGGACTCGCTGGAGCAACTGGACCTGCTGCTGATTCAAGTGGCCAAGGCGCGCCAGGTCCGGGTCGATGGGATTCACTTCCAGAGCCTCCGCTACATCTCGACAACGCTGGCGGCATACGTTGGGGAAACGGTCACTCTGCGGTTCGATCCGAGGGACATGGCGGAGATCCGCGTCTTCCACGAGGACAAGTTCTTGTGCCGCGCCGTCTGCGCTGAACTCGCTGGTGAGACCGTGCCGCTTCGAGAGATTCTCCGCGCCCGGAATCGGCGACGGCGGGAACTGCGCGGCGTCCTGCGGGACCGCGAGAGCGCCGTGAATACTCTGCTCGATCTGAAGCGCGGAGAAATCACGGAGAAAGAACATGCCCAACAGGAAAGCGGCTCCGCAGAAGACTCCGCAAAGCCACAATCAGCCGTCCCCCGGCTCAAGCGATACAGGAACGAGTAGCGCCGCGCCCAGCGACGCCGTAGTCGAAACCCTTGAACACCGTCGATTCGCAGAATTCTGCGATGCGTGCAAGCGCTATCGCTACATCGGCCTCTGCTACGGCGCGCCGGGCGTCGGCAAGACGGTGTCCGCACGGCACTATGCCAACTGGGACAGGATGCAGGACCTCTGGAATCATCCCGGCCATGGCGCAGCAGCAGTTGAGGAGATAGCTGCGAGTTCCACTGTTTTTTACACCGCCCCGGTGGTCGGCGCTCCAAGCGTTATTGAGAGACAGATCGGGAAGCTCCGAGACCGGCTGCATAGCGCTGCCATAGATGTGCGGCGTCAGATTGAGAATGCGGAAATGCGCAGGCTCCTTGGTATTCTCGATGAGCTTCGTGAGCGTCTTAAGAATCCGGATGGATATCGCAGTCAGGAGACAGAGGCCGCTGAAGACGCCCTCCTCAAACAACGGCATCGCGCGATGGGATTAGAAAAATTGGTCCCTGATCCGACCGCGCTGTTGGTCATCGACGAAGCCGACCGGCTCAAGATCGCCGGACTGGAGCAAACACGGAGCATTTTTGATCAGGGCGGGATCGGAATGATTCTGATCGGCATGCCCGGCATCGAAAAGCGCTTGGCGCGCTATCCGCAGTTCTACTCCCGCATCGGTTTCGTTCATGAATTCCGTCCGCTGTCGGCGAGCGAGATTCGTCAACTGCTGGAGCGTCACTGGACGCCACCCGGCGTTAAACTTCCGGGCGACTCGATTGATTCAAACGCCGCCGCTTCGATCATCCGAATTACTGGCGGCAACTTCCGGCTGCTGAATCGCCTCCTGACACAAGTCGAGCGGATTCTTGAAATCAACGCCCTGCCGTTGGTGACCAAAGAAGTGGTTGAGACAGCACGCGAGAATCTTGTCATCGGGCAAGTCTAGAAACTCTCCGCTACGCGTTATTTGGGGCGGATCAATCAACGGGGCGAGCAACCGTGCGAGCATCGACGCCGCCGCCGCGCGCGTGTTCCACAAAGGGTCGTTTGCGCATTGCGACTTTGGCCACGCCCCATTTCCGCGCAGAAAATACAATGGTGGGAAAGGAGCAATCCAGACGTTCCTGAGCCACGCGTTAGCGGCACGGATTTGCGTTAAACGCCGATTTTATGCGCTGCCTGTCGGTAGCGCTAAGCACCCTGGTTCTCTGCGATCTGCCACGGGTCGCCGACCTGGATGATGTGGCCCTGCTCGTCGGTGACTCCGTTGCGGCCTTTGATCTGCGGGCCATTCATGAACCAGAACTGGATGTCGTTGGTCAGCCTGTTGTGCCAGAGAATTGCGGTTTCGCCGGCAAGCCCGGTTACACCTGCGATGCTCCAGGGGTCACCAATCTGGATGATGTGGCCCTGCTCGTCGGTGACTCCGTTGCGGCCTTTGATCTGCGGGCCATTCATGAACCAGAACTGAATGTCGTTGGTCAGCCTGTTGTGCCAGAGAATTGCGGTTTCGCCGGCAAGGCCGGTTACACCTGCGATATGCCAGGGGTCACCGATTTGGATGATGTGGCCCTGCTCGTCGGTGACTCCGTTGCGGCCTTTGATCTGCGGGCCGTTCATGAACCAGAACTGAATGTCGTTGGTCAGCCTGTTGTGCCAGAGAATTGCGGTTTCGCCGGCAAGCCCGGTTACCCCTGCGATGCGCCACGGGTCACCGATCTGGATGATGCGGCCGTGCTCGTCGGTGACTCCGTTGCGGCCTTTGATCTGCGGGCCATTCATGAACCAGAACTGAATGTCGTTGGTCAGCCTGTTGTGCCAGAGAATTGCGGTTTCGCCGGCAAGGCCGGTTACACCTGCGATGCTCCAGGGGTCACCGACCTGGATAATGTGGCCGTGCTCGTCGGCGACTCCATTGCGGCCTCTAATCTGCGGGCCGTTCATGAACCAGAACTGGATGTCGTTGGTCAGGTTGTTGTGCCAGAGGATGTCTGAGCTCGCGTCGCGGTACAGGTCCCCGGCTCCGACAATGCGCCAGGGCGGGCCGACGGGGATGGCGGCGCCATTTTCGTCGACGACATTTGCCCTGCGCCCGATCCGTTCCGCGTTCATGAACCAAATCTGCGTCTCGTCGGTGAAACTGTTGTGCCAGACGATGTCCGCCTGCCCGTCTTTGGTCATATCGGTGGTTCCGACAATGCGCCAGGGCGGGCCGACGGGGATGGCGGCGCCATTTTCGTCGACGACATTTGCCCTGCGCCCGATCCGTTCTCCGTTCATGAACCAGATCTGCGTCTCGTTGGAGAAGCCGTTGTGCCAGACGATGTCCGCTTGCCCGCCTCCATCGATGTCGTTTGTTCCGACGATGCGCCACGGCGGGCCAACGAAGATATTGGCGCCGTGCTCGTCAACGACGGTTGCCCTGCGCCGGATCCGTTCCGCGAACATGAACCAGATCTGCGTCTCGTTGGAGAGGCTATTGTGCCAGACGATGTTCCATTGCCCGTTTTTGTTCGTATCGGTAGTTCCGACGATGCTCCATGGCGGACCGACGAAGATATTGGCAGCGTTCTCATCGATGACGGTTGCCCTGCGCCTGATCCGTTCCGCGTGCATCAACCAGATCTGCGTCTCGCTCGAGAGGCCATTGTGCCAGACGATGTTCCATTGCCCGTCATTGGCCATATCGGTGGTTCCGACGATGCGCCACGGCGGACCGACGAAGATCGCGGCGCCGTTCTCATCGGCTACGGTTGCCCTGCGCGCAATCCACTCGTCGTTCATGAACCAGATCTGCGTCTCGTCGGTCAGGCCGTTGTGCCAGAGCACTTTCTTCCCAATCGGGTAGGGGTTATCCAGATTCGGACGGATGATGGTCGCGGATCCGGGATAAACGATACCGAGCTGGTCGTGGAATGAAGAAAAAGGATTGGTTTGGTCTCCCGTCAGGGTAGTGTAGGTTTGTGCAAGATTAGCCGCTCCGGCTGCAATGATCTGATTGATCGTGAATCCGAGCTGAGTGTTGAGATAGAAGAGGAACGCCAGAGCGCAGCCAAAGCTCACCGGGTTCTTGTCGCTGGATTCCGTTGTGCTGACCGAGTCCGGCCGGGAGGTTTTTAACCAGTTGTTTACGAAGGAGCCGTAATAGCTGTAGTGACCGGCGGGAAAGCGAATAACGCAGCAAAACTGCGACAGGGCCTCGCCGCTACTGTCGCCGGCTTGCCAGTTGTTGGTCAGCGACATCAGGATCTCGGACCACTCGGACATGAACACGTTCTTGACGCGTTCTGCGGCGGTGGCGCCTGCGACCAGGTTCTGGGCGTCGAGGTTGATCGCGCTGCCGTAACCGTTGTTGTTCGCTCCCGGAAAGTTGATGACTCCGCCGCCCGCATTGGTGTCCGCCAGGTTCAGGTTGACGATCTGCTGTTGTCCCGCCCCGAACTTGCCGCCCGGCGTGTTGAACCAACCCGTCGTGACGGTGAATTCGGTCTCCAGGACCGGCAGAAGTGCAATGGCGTTCGCAATGACGTTCGCCTGGTTGGGCAGCGTACTCTCGTACTGGACGATAAAATTTGTGGTCTGGCCGGCGCCGAGACCAATGTTGGTCAGTCCAGTGCTTATTAATGACATTTCGCGTGCCCTCTCGTCGGTCGGGCCGTCAATTTGGACGCCCCGTCGAATCCCTCAAAGGATGGCGGATTCAGAAACAGAGTTCTCATCGGCGTTATCTGAGCTTACCACGCGCAACCCCAAAAACTAGAGGATGTCGCTTATTGGAATGATCCGCGCCTACTTGTTTGATCGAGTTCGGCAAGGAGTAAAGTTCGTCGAGTAGTCGTTTACGATCGGCGACGGCAAGGGCCTTTGCCTCCTCCGATGCAGAAGCGGGAATGGCCCGCAAAGCATTTTCCCTCGCGTGCGGCGAAAACCACAAATGACCAAAGGCGTGAAAGGCGTCTCGCCAACGGCCATTCTGATCTTTTCGCCACTCTGGATACAAACGCGGTTCAACCATGGAGCCATTTTAAGCGACCACCAGTCGCATACCGTCATGGCTATTCGCCTGTTCCAAAGGCGGTAAGTTTTGCATCGTGCGCCGAAGGCCATAGTCACGCGCCATTCGACGTTGCAAATGTCTGTCCCGAAACTTGAAAGTGTTGAGTACCGGCGACTGTTGCACCAACGAGCGGTATTGCAACAAATCGAGTAGCGCCAGTTTACGGGGATTCTTGCGTTGCAAAAAGGTATTGCATTAGTGGTTCGATTGGCGATACATTTGTGCAATGCAGATTGGCTACGCCAGAGTCTCCACCGACGATCAGGACACCGCCGCTCAGGTGGCGGCGCTGAAGTCCGCGGGGTGCGAGCGCATCTTTCGCGAGAAGGCCTCGGGCGGACGCTGGGACCGGCCCGAACTCCATCGGCTTCTCGATCAACTGCGTAAGGGTGACGTACTCGTGGTCTGGAAACTGGACCGGCTGTCTCGTTCCCTCCGAGACGTGCTCACTCTTATGGAGCGGCTCGGGGAAGCCGGGGCAGGATTCCGCAGTCTGACCGAGGCCATCGACACGACCACACCGGCAGGGCGAATGATGATGCAGATGGTTGGGGCGTTCGCCGAGTTCGAGCGGGCCATGCTCAGAGAGCGTACCAAGGTCGGATTGGATGCCGCCCGCGAGGAAGGGCGCATCGGTGGACGCCGCCCGAAGCTCTCCGATCAGCAGCAATCCGAGATTCGAAAGATGATCACCAAGGGCGACAAGACCGCCGCCGACGCTGCTCGGTTGTTCAAGGTTCACCCCGCAACGGTCTCGCGGCTATTGGCGCGACCCACTTCCAGGAGGGTCAGACGTGCCAAATAGCGTGCAAAGTTCTACGCCAAATAATTTGCAAAGTGACATGCATCTGTATTCTGCCATGACACTCGATGCCTAACGCAACACACTTTGCGATTTGGTGCCTAGCACTGCAAGTAGTTGACAAATAAATACATATTTGATTCATTGAACTAAATCCGTTTACTAAACCGTTTTATGCTTGACGCGCGAAATCACCGATTATATATTCGAATGGTTCATAGAACGCGCTGTAAAGGAGGCTACTTTGCGGACACTATTTAGTTTGATGGCCGTCTTGGCTCTCGCCGGGACGCTAATGGCGCAGGAACGCTCAGGCGTCGTGGGAACCGTGGCAGACAAATCGGGGGCGTTGGTCCCCGGGGCAAAAGTCACTGTGACGAACACAGGAACGAATCAACAACGCGTCGCGACCACCAACGAGGTCGGCGACTACTCTATCCCCGAACCTGCCGGTCGGCGATTATGACATCCGCGTGGAGAAAGACGGCTTCAAGTTTGGTGTAGTCTCCGGGCTCCATCTCGACGTTCAGGTAGTGTCCCGGGTGAATTTCACACTTGAGCTCGGCGCGATGAGCGAACAGGTGAGCGTCACCGCCGAAACGCCCATGCTGCAAACGACCGGCTCCCAGGTCGGCACGGTGGTGGACAACAAGCGCTTGGTGGAGTTGCCGCTGAACGGCAGGAACTTCACTCAACTCGCCCTGCTGGTCCCCGGCACGGTGCAGTCGAACGGCGACTACGTGGCGACCTACAGCCTGGCCACTCGCGGCACCGGCGTTTCTTTCATCACGAATGGTCAGAGCTCGAACGACAACCAGTATTTGCTCGACGGCGTTCCCGTTAAGGAGGTTCAGCATGAGGGGCCGGCCTTCAGCCCGTCGATCGAGTCGCTGCAGGAGTTTCAAGTCCAGACCAGCAATTATGGTTTGGAGTTCTCCGGCGAAGGCGGCGCCCAACTGAACATGGTCAGCAAAACCGGCACCAACGCATTCCACGGGGCGGTTTTCGAGTTCCTTCGGAACGACAAGTCCGATGCGCGCAACTTCTTCGCCCCGTCGAAGCCTCCACTGCGGCGCAACCAGTTCGGCGGCACGTTCGGCGGCCCGATCCAAAAGGACAAAACGTTCTTCTTCGGCAGCTTCGAGGGACAGCGAATCCGCAAAGGGTATACGCAGACGGGGCTCGTTCCGGACAGCAAGACGCGAGAGGGCGACTTCTCGGACCTGCTGGGCAAGGGCTTCATAATCACGGATCCCCTGACGGGTCAGCCTTTCCCGGGCAACGTCATTCCCAAGCAACGGTTGAGCCCTGTCACCAAGACCGTTCTCGATAAATACGTCCCGCTACCGAACAATCTTGGCAACCCGGCCTTTAACTGGGTGTCAATCGACTCAAACAAAATCAACAGCGAGCAGTATATAGCGCGCGTTGACCACCGGTTGGGCGACAACGACCAGATTTACACACGGTACTTGCAAGAGAACGTTGGAAACATCAGTCCAAAGTTCTTCCCGACCGACTCCTTCCAGGTGGGTTCGCGAGGCTTGAACGCGATGGTCGGCTATACGCACAGCTTCGGCGGGACGATGGTCAACGAGTTCAAAGTTGCGTACAACCGCCACACCCAAAACGAAGTGGTCGGCCGTGCTTTCAAGGAAAATGTGGTCGGCCTGCTCGGTCTGCAGGGGTTGGGGCAGGACCCGGCCTCCTGGGGCATCCCTGATCTCAGCGTGACGGGCTACTCGAACTTCGGTGAGCACGGACAGGGTCAAGTGGTATCTGGGCCGCGCCGCTGGCGCAACGAGCTCTTCCACTTTAACGAGCTGTTTATATGGATCAAGGGCTCCCACAATGTGAAACTCGGCATGCAGTACAACCGCAACCGCGACACGTTCCCCGAGGCGATTTATCCCCGCGGCCTGTACGGCTTCGACGGGCGCTTCACCAACCCGGCCGGAACCCCGAACGCCAACAGCTCTCTGGCGGACTACCTTTTGGGCTTGCCGAGAACTCAGACTTCGAGCATCGACATTTTCAATCCTCACTTCACCAATAGCACGTACTACCCGTTTATCGAGGACACGTGGAAGGTGAGCCGCAATCTGACGTTGAACTTCGGCCTCAGCTATTGGAACTTCGGCCGCCCTGTTTCGCGGGATAACTCGATCTCGAACATCGATTTCTCGACGGCCCCGCTGCCGCAGTTAGTGACGGCCCGGGACGCGGAGCAGAAGGGGTTTCCCCGTGGGCTGATCGATCCGGATAACAATAACTTCGCGCCCAAGTTCCACTTTGCATGGGTTCCTTTCGGGATGAGTAAGGTTGTCCTGAGAGGAGGGTACGGCCTGATCTATCAGCGGTCTACCATCAATTACTGGATCGACCTCGCGATCAACCCGCCCTTCGTACGCCAGCAGACGCAAATCCTTGAACCGGCAGCTGTGGCGAGCTACAACATGCAGACGGCGTTCCTAAACGTTGCACCGATCCCGCTGCTGACGTTCGCCCAGCAGCGTAACTGGGTCGACGGCTATGTGCAGCAATGGAACTTCACCACACAGTTCCAGCCGAAGAGTAACATCGTGGCAACGATAGGTTACGTCGGCAACAAGGGTACGAAACTGCCCTTTCAGTACGACGTGAATATGGCAATGCCCGGTCTGGGCACGGTGCAATCGCGCCGTCCGTACCAGGATTTCGGTACCATCAACTACCTCGGCACCGGCGTGACATCGACCTACAACTCACTACAGGCAACCTTCGAGAAACGGTTCAGCGCCGGCTTCTCGTTCCTGGGTTCCTATACCTGGTCTAAGTGCCTGGACACCTCCGGGTTCCAGGATCCTCGCTATGTTCATGAACCGGGCCGCTGCTCGCTGGACATCGGCCAGAGCTTAGTGATGAGCTACATTTACGAACTGCCTTTCAGCAGCCGGCAGCCCGTGGTGAAGGCGATTGTCAGGGGCTGGCAACTGAACGGCATCACCACTTTCCGCGGCGGCACGGCCTTCTCGGTTATGGCTCCTGGCGATTGGGCCAACGTGGGCGGTAGTGCCCGTGCCAACGTCATCGGCGACTGGCAGCTTTCGAACTCCGAACGCACCCCCTTGCGCTGGTTCCGCACGGAGGCTTTCACTACGCCGCTGCCCGGCCAGTTCGGGAACGCCGGCCGCAACATCTTGACCGGCCCAGGTTTCTCCAACTTCGACGTCGGCTTGCAGCGAAACTTCCCATTCGGCGAGACCAGAAACCTGATGGTTCGCGTAGCAGCATTCAACGTGTTCAATCACGCGAACTTCAATAATCCCGGAGGTACGGTCACCTCGGCGTCTTACGGCAGGATCGGCAGCGCAGGCGAACCGCGCGACCTCGACTTCGGAGTAAGGTACACGTTCTAAAGACTCGAGACGTGGGGCCACTCCCGGCTGGGAGGGCCCCCATCCGGTTGGAGCTGTTCGGAGAGTATCACGATGATGATGAAAAGATTGTTCCGATCTCTGTTTATCTGGACTATCGCTTTGGCCGGGCTCGCTTTGGCGGCCGAACCGGTGTTCAAACCCATCACGGAAGTGGAAAAGCGCTTTGTGCCAGCGGGCACGACTTGCTCCGTGACGATCACCGTTCCGGATTTCGCCAGTCTGCCCGAGCCGGCGAAATCCAACCTTGCCGGGGCGGTGACCATCAACTTCCCTGGGCTCCAAACCCAGGATGGCATCAAGGTGGTGGGGGCAGGCAAGCTGCAATTGCAGGGCAAGCTGCCCAAGCCGGGCGTATTCGCCTTCGAGGCGACCCTCCGCGCCGGTTCCAAGACGTATACGACCCGCGATTTCGTGGTGTCGGTCGGCAAGAAGACCGATGCGGCGGTACCGGGCAGCGGCTACTACGTCTTCCTGGCTCAGGGTGATTATTCGAAACCGACCCACAAGAACGCCATGATGCCGCTGGCCGACTGGCTGAAGGTGATTGACTGGATGGCGGAGCGCAAGATCGATTCGCTGTGGGCGCTGGTCAACGGCTACACGCTCGGTTATCCCAGCGACAAGTACCCTGAGCTGCGAGATCGTTTCGCGCAGAACGCGAAATACAATTTCCTCGGCGAGTTGATCCGCTACGCCCACTCCAAGGGCGTCCGCGTCTACCTGACCGTTACCACCGACGATCATGCCGAACAGTTCGGCAAACGTTTCCCCGAGACTGTCCGCATAGACAAGTCCGGCCACCCGCGCAGTTCGCGCCAGCTGGCGCTGGAGAACCCGAAGGTCCGCAAGTACATTCTTGAAACGCTCACCGAAGTGCTGGATCTTTATCCCGAAGCCGACGGAATCGTGATTCATCCCACCGAGACGACCCCCGACCGCTTCAACGCGGAAACGGTGGAAAAGTACCGCCGGGAAACGAACAAGGACTTTTACGAAGCCAGCCAGGAGGAGCGCTTCCGTTGGTACAACGAACAGTACGCCGGCTTTGCCAATGAAATGTACAGGCTTGCGGCTGCGAAGAAGGCTAACATCGACTTCATCATGTTCAACTGCTGGTGGCAGGACAAGTACATCGATGTGTATAAGAAGCGCCTGCCGAAACAAATGAAGATCTGCGTGTGGCACTATGGTTGGAACGATAAGGAAGCATGGAAATGGCCCATTCAGCCGTGGGTGACCGCGATGGGCCCGGAGCGGATCGTCTACATGCCAACCGGCAGCTCGTTCCTGTTTCCCCGGGCGAAGTGGGAACAGGTGGAGCGGCATATCGGTACCGACCGGCTCATCAGCAGCGCGCGCGCGATGGGCGTGGCAAAGTGCGTCTGGTTCGCCGGTTGGGACCTGGGAACGGAAGAGGATCGCACGCGCGATCTGATGCTGGCCCGTTACCCAAGCGTAGCGGCCGCCGGGCGCCCGGACAAGAAGATGATCGAGCGCCTGTACACCGATTACTTCGGCGCGAGGCAAGAACTTCTTAAGTCGAATGGGAACTGATGAAGGAACGATCCAGGGAGTTTGGGCACCGGGAATTTCTCGGGGCGATAGCCGCCGCGGGTACCGTTTCGGCCGGGCCCGCTCCAGCGGATCCCGTCCGGCCGAAGGGCCGGCCCAAGATCGGCTGCTGCAGCTTCTGCTTTCCTAAGTTCGCTGCGGGCGAGGTGATGGACGAGGCCATCGACATCATCGGCTGTTCCACGGTACCAACAGCATGCCGGTGATCGACAGGACGATTTCACGCGCGGGCCGCGGCGGGCCTTCAACGCGGCGGTGCTGCCGAGGCAGGCGACGGGCAACCTTAGCTACCACGTTCTGCACCTCGGCGACTTTGTGGAGTGTGTGCGCAACCGCCGGCGTCCGAAGGCGGATACAGTACCCCGCGCCGTGGAGGTTGCCGGCCTGAATGGGCTGACTCGCAATGATCACTATCAGAGATGTTGCCAAGGCCTGTGGGGTTTCAACGACCACCGTCTCGTTCGTTCTGAACAAATCCAAGATGGCCGCTTCGCTGCCGGAGACGACGAAGGCCAAGGTTCGTCGAATCGCTGGCGAGCTGGGCTACCGCCCAAACGCGCTCGCCAAGAGCCTGCGAAGCAAGCAAAGCAAAACTGTTGGCACCATCGTATTTGACATCGCGGACGCTTATTGCACCCAGGTATTGTATGGCATTCAGAACGCACTGCGGCAAGCGGGCTCCTACGTGGCGATGGTCATTGACATCCAGAACGACCGGGCCCGCTTCAAGAAAGACGTACACATGCTCCTCGACCGGCAGGTGGAAGGTCTCATCGCACTGGCCAACCCCTTTGTGCGCGAAGACGAGCTGCGCGAAATATTGAAGGACGTGGCGGTGCCGGTCGTGATTGTTGGCCGCGAGATGAAGAAGGCTCCGCTGATCTCGATCTCTACGGACAACGCGGAGGGTGCGACCCTGGCGCTCCAGCACCTGTGCGAACTGGGCCACCGCCGGATCGCGTTCGTCCGCGGTCCACGGACCTTCGTGGATAGCGGCGAGCGGTGGCGCGGAATCATCGACGGCGCCGCGCGATTCGGTCTCGCACTGGACCGGACGCTGATCGTGGATCTTAAGGGGGCGCAGTCGTATTACAAGGGCGGGTACGAACTGACGCGCCAACTGCTGGAACAGGGCCAGCGCTTCACTGCGCTCCTGGCCTACGACGATATGACCGCCTTCGGCGCCATTACGGCGCTTAACCAAGCCGGTGTCGGCGTGCCTTCCGGCTGCTCAGTGGTCGGTTATGATGACATGCCCGCGTGTAGCTACTACAATCCGCCACTGACCACTGTCAGCCAAAGCATGGAGCGGCTGGGAAGCCTCGGCGTGGAGATGCTGCTGGAGAGAATTCGCGACGCGAAGGAAAAGAAACAAAACGTGGATGGCCACCGCACGCTGAAGCCAACGCTGGTGATTCGGGCCTCCACGGCCCAGCCGGCAAGCGATTTTAGTTGATGCTTCCGCGGTGCGAAGCCGCGGGATTGGAGATGGTAGTGAGCGAACTTGCGATTCATGGCGGGAGCCCGGTGCGCACGAAGCCATATCCGGGCTGGCCAGTGTGGGACGATCGGGAGGAGAAAGGGCTGCTCGAAGTCCTGCATAGTGGCAAGTGGTGGCGCTTTTCCTATGGCGAAGGCGTGGAGTTGAAGGAGCCCGAGCCAGGTCAGCCGCGCTCGAAGGTGGCCGAGTTCCAAGAGGCGTTCGCACGCCTGCAACAGGCTCGTTTCGGTATCGCCTGCGCCAACGGCACGGCGGCGATTGAAATTGCGTTGAAAGCTCTGGGAGTCGGTCCGGGCGACGAAGTCATTGTTCCGCCGTATACCTTCATTGCGACGGCCAGCGCGGTACTCAACGTGAACGCGGTGCCTGTCTTTGCCGACATTGATTACGAGACCTTTAACATCGCCCCCGACCAGGTCGAGCGAGCGATCACTCCGCGTACCAGAGCGATCGTTCCCGTGCATTTCGCCGGGCAGGCGGCGGATATGGAGGCTGTCCTGATGATCGCCGGAAAGCATGGCTTGCATGTCGTGGAGGACGCAGCTCACGCGCACGGTGCGACGTGGAAGGGGAAGGGTTGCGGCAGCATCGGCGATGCCGGCACCTTCAGCTTCCAGGCATCGAAAAATATGACGGCCGGCGAGGGCGGCCTGATCACCACCAACAGCCGCGAGTTGGCTGAACTCTGTGAGTCGTACCTTTGGGCCGGCCGCAAAACTGGCCGGCCATGGTATGAGCACTACCGGCTGGGATGGAACTACCGCATTACCGAGTTTCAGGCTGCCATCCTTCTGGTGCAGTTGTTGCGCATCGAGGAACAGAACCGCCGACGCATGGAGAACGCCTTGTGGCTGAATCGCCGGCTGGAGCGGATTCCCGGCATCCGCCCGCTCAAGGTCAGCTGGCCTCAGGACGTCCATTCGTTCCACATTTACGTTTTCCGCTTCGAGGAGGAGGCGTTCGGTATCCCCCGTGCCGCCTTTCTCCGGGCGCTCGCTGCCGAGGGCATTGGCGGATTTGCCGGTTACGAGCATCCGCTCTACCGCAACCCCATGTTCCTGAATCAGGATTTCTATCCGAAGGGATGCCCGGTCCAGTGCGGCCACTATGGCGCTTCCATCGACTACCGGAGTTTCGAGGAATTGTGTCCCAACTCGGAACGGGCCTGCCGGGAGGCGGTCTGGCTGGAGCACCGGCTTCTACTGGGTTCGCGCGAGGACACGGAAGACATCGCGCGTGCGGTTGAAAAGATTCACGCCAGCCGCGGCGAGTTCCATGATTAGAGCGAGAGGATGCCGCCCATGTTGAATCTCGGAGTCATCGGACTCGGCTATATGGGCCGGACCCATCTGGGCGCGGCGGAAAAGCTCGATGGCGTGCAGGTTGTGGCGGTGGCCGATGCGCGCGATCCGGGCGCTGTCCGCTTCAGAGGCAAGGCTATCCCGGTCTATGACGACGCGAGCGGCTTGCTGCGGCATGAAGGCCTGGACGCAGTAGCGATCTGTGTGCCGACATATCTGCACGAGGAGTGCGTTACGGCCGCGGCAGCCGCCGGGAAAGGGCATCCTTTGTGGAAAGCCGTTCGCGCTCTACCCGGCTTCGGCGGCGCGGATGCTGCGGGCCGCGCAAGTTTCCGGCGTCCGGCTCATGATCGCGCAAGTGCTGCGGTTTTGGCCCCACTATGTGCGTTTGCGCCAAATGGTGCAAAGTGGCGAAATCGGCGCAGTGAGAACCGTTTCCGCCTGGCGCCTGGCGGAGTATCCGGCCTGGGGAACGTGGTTCAGAGGACCCCTCGTTGAGCGGTGGATGCTTTCTCGATCTACAGATTCACGACATCGATTTCGTGTGCTGGCTGGGGCCCGGCTGCGGTGCGCTCCACCGGTTGCCGCGCCTCGTCGGGCGCCATCGATCACGTTCTTACGGAACTGCGTTAGCCGGAAACCCTCGTTCAAATCGAGGCAAGCTACATGATGCCAAAAGGCTGGCCGTTCCGGATGGGAATTCGAGTGAACGGCGACAACGGTTGCCTCGAGTACGTTTTCGATGTCTCCGGCAATGTGAGGGAGCGCGAGCGGGCTGTCAACGGCTTACGACTGTACCGCCCAGACGGCGCAATGACCGATATTGCGGTTTCCGCCGCCGACAGCTACGAGGAGCAGTTGCGTTACTTCTGCGCCATTGCGGCTGGGAACGAATGGCCGACGGTGTGCCCACCGGAGGAGTCCCTGGGGGTGATGCCGGTAGTCGCTGCCTGCCGTGAGTCGGCGGAAGTGGATGGCGCAGTCCGGTGCGTCGTAGAAGGGCAAACTGGACATCTTCGTTCGAACTGAGGGAGTCTACCATGACCACTACTACATTCTCTTATAGTTTGGCAGAGTTCATTCCTTTTCGCGATCTCGTGGCCTGTGAGCGCGTCAGGGCAATCCGGAAGGAGGACATTACCAGGCACAGGAATCCCGAGTTCCAAATTCGAGTCATCGAGAATCCTGGGGAGTTCTATCAGGAGTTCGCCATTGACATTGTGCGGCACATCAGGCAGTCGGTCGACGCGGGACGCAAGCTGGTGATGATCCTGCCGGTCGGCCCGATGCCGCAGTACGACCTCGCAGCGCGGTTAATCAACGAGTTCGGCCTCAGCTGCCGGCACGTCACGATCGTTCAACATGGACGAGTATGCCGACCAGGACGGCAACACGGCGCCCTACGATTGGTCGGGCTCCTTTCAAGCGGGCGATGATGGATAACTTCTTTCTGAAGATCGACCGGGAACCTGCGGCCGCCGCTGAGCCAGATTCATTTTCCGACCAAGGAAAAGATCCTGCTGCTACAGCCGGATGATCGAGGACGCGGGCGGCGCTGACGTCTGTTATGGGGGCATCGGCTGGTGTGGCCACATTGCCTTCTGGGAATGCCATCTCGGGCTCGAGTTCGCCAATGACTTGGTGGCCTACAAGCAGGCCGGGACGCGGCTCGTGGAACTGTACCCTATGACGATTATGCAGAACGCGCTCCATTCGTTCGGTGGCGACTGGTCGTGGGTACCTCCGAAGGCAAACACAATCGGTCCGAGAGATATTCTCGGCGCGCGTGACCGGAGCTTCTGGCTGGATGGCTACCTGGGCGGGGGTGTGAGCTGGCAGCGATTTATTGCCCGCCTGGCGGCGTACGGGCCGGTGAACACCCTGGTGCCAGGCTCCATACTCCAAGAGGTTAAAGGCACTTACACGATCATGGGCGAGGTCGTCGAAGACGTTGCCATCTGCATGAGGTAGGCGGCATAGCGATGCAAGTACTCGACTGGCTAGTGATCGGAGCCTATCTGGTTGTTTCGATGGGCATCGGGCTGTACTTCATGAGGCGTGCCGCATCGAGCATGGAGAATTACTTCGTGGCGGGGCGGTCCTTACGGTGGTGGGTGATCGGCTTCGCCAATTGCGCCACGTACACGGGGGCCAGCGCGGCGTGGGTGATGCTGGTTTATCAGGATGGCCTTGCAGGCAATTTCTGGTGGTGGCCGGCCTGGATTGTGTGGATGCCGCTGGTGGCGGTGATCTGGGCGCGCTACTGGCGCCGGATGGGCATCGTCACCACGGCCGAGTTCATCGAGTTGCGATACAGTCACAGGGCGGCGCGCGCCTACCGCGTGATCTACGCACTTTACAGTTGCCTGGGCTGGGCGCCCTTGGCCACTGGCTACATGACAGGTTGGATGGTAGCCGAGATGCAGCCGATCCTCGGCTGGTCGAAGTTCCAGATCATCGTGGCCTGCGGTTGCCTGGTGCTGGCTTACACGGTGGTCTCCGGCCTGTTCGGCGTGGTCTACAACCAGGTGTTCCAACTGTGCTTTTACCTGGCGGGCGCTTCCCTGTTGATTCCAGCAATGTTGAGTCATTTCGGAGGCTGGAACGGAGCCGTACATGCGGCGGTGGCCGCGCGGGGCGCCGGTTTCATGCAGCCGTTGCCGCCGTATTCCGGCCTGACACCGCAGGTGATCGCGGCACTCTTTATCATGGGATTCTTCTTCGCCGCCAATCCAACCGCGGGCGAGGGCAGCACGGCCCAGCGCTTCATGTCGGCCAAGGATGAGACGCACGCGGCCTTGGGCCAGATGTTCAGCGCGTTCCTGGCGCTGGTGGTGCGGGTGATTCCCTTCATCATCTTCGGCGTAGTGGCGGCGGCACTGTTTCCGAAAGGAACCGGCGCTCCGGAGACGATTTGGAGCAAGCTGGTGCTGCGCTTCGCGCCCACAGGGCTGCTCGGCGTGGTTGTGGCGGCCGAACTGGCCGGTTATATGGCCATCGCCAACGGTTTCATGAACTGGGGCGGATCGTTCCTTACGAACGACATTTACAAGAGCGCCATCAACCCGAAAGCGACTGATCGGCAACTAGGAATTGCCAGCAAGGTTGCCACGGTGCTGATAGTCTGCTTGTCCTTTCTGGTTGCGCTGTTTCTGGTTGAGCGAATGATGTCGTGGTTTCTGTTCATCAACGCCGTCATGATTGCTTTCGTGCTTCCGCTCGCATGGCTGCGGTTCTTCTGGTGGCGGTTCAACATCTGGGGCGAAGCGGCGGGCGTTTTGCTGGGATTGCCACTCGGGTACTTGATCTGGTTCCCGCTAGGCTTCTCCCAACGGCCGTTCTGGCAGGCCTTTTTCATGCTCTTCGGGGCCGGCTGGGTGGTGATCCTGCTGGTGACGCTGATGACGCCGGCGGAACCGATGGAAAAGCTGCGGGAATTCTATGCGCGCTGCAGGCCCGCGGGGTTGTGGGGCCCTGTGGCGGCGGAGTTGACGGAAGACCGCCGCCGCCGGGCCGCATTTGAGCTCAAGCGCGACTTGGTGACATGCGCGGTGGGCGTGGCCTTGTGCGGCTCGATGGTCACGTTGCTGAATGCGGTGTTCTCGTCCTCATGGACCCTGGCCGGCTGCTGCGCCACGGTCCTCATTTTCACCGCGGTCCTGTTTCTACGCCGCTGGCGGAGTAGCATCGGGGACACCGAGCAGGTCGTCAGCGTGACCGCCCGGGAGGTCGCATGAAAAATCGCCGTGTGCTGGCGGTCGGAGCCCATCCCGACGATGTTGAGATCATGTGCTCCGGAACACTGCTGGCCCTGGGCGCCGTAGGCTGCGAGATCCATATCGCCACGCTTACTCTGGGTGATTGTGGGTCGATGAGCCTTCCGCCTCGGGAAATCCGGTGCGTCCGGCGGGCCGAAGCCGAGCGCGCCTGCGCTCTCATCGGCGCGCACTATCAGGCGCTCGGGTTCAGCGATTTCTGTATCTACAACGGCGAGCTCGCGAACCGCCGGGTGACGGCGTGTCTCCGCGAAGTGGACCCGGCCGTCGTAATCACCCATCCCCCGCGCGAACGTAGACGAGCGACCACGAGATTACGGGTCTGCTGGTGCGCAACGCCTGTTTTTTATGCTCCCGCGCCGAACTACGATACCTCGGTTCTGACACAAGCGCCCAGCACGACCGCCATTCCCTTCCTGTATTATGCGCATCCAATGGAGGGAATCGACATCTACGGTCGTGAAGTGGAACCGCAGTTTTACATAGACATCGGCGACGTTTTCGAACGCAAGCTGGAAATGCTGTCGCAACACGCGAGCCAGCGAGACTGGCTGCGCTCCCATCACGGGATCGATGAATATTTGGAGGCCGTCAGGCGCTGGAACGGCCTTCTTGCCCGGCATGCGGCCCACCTCACGGGACGGCCTTGCCGGCAAGCCGAAGCGTTCGTCCAGCACTGCGGTCACGCCTACCCGCGCGAAAACGTGCTGTCCGAACTCCTGCGCGAGCGCGTGATTGACAGGACTGCAGATCCATCGGGGGCATCATGAAAAGAACTTGGCTGGCCGGAGCAGCGAAACGCGAGATTACTCCCGCCGCAGGTACGGCATTGACGGGGTTTATAGCCAGGCTGCAACCATGTGTGGGTGCGTCCGATCCCCTTTATGTCCGCGCCGTTGTTGTTGCGGACGGCGATGAACGCGCCGCCCTGGTTCAGGCCGATCTGGTAGGCCTCGCCGCGTGGCAGGTGACCGAGATTCGCGAGTTCGCCGCACAGCGATTCGGCATTCCCTGGGAACGGTGCATGATCAGTTGCACGCATACACACTCGGGTCCGGGCGTGGTGCTGGTGCGTGGTTGCGGGATGGCCGATTACGCCTATCAGCGCTTTGTCGTTGCGCAGGTGCAGCAAGCGATCAACGACGCAGCTTCCGTGTTGTCGCCGGCCTCTTCGTCCCTGGGCGCGGCGCCGTACCGCTTTGGGCTGAATCGGCGGCAGGAGGGATCTGACGGCGTCGTATTGGGCGTGGCGCCGGAGAAGCCTCGGCCGGAGTCGCTGCGCTTGGCCTACCTGAAGACCGACACCCAGGAGATCTGGCTCTTCACGCACGCCTGCCATCCTTACGTGCTCGGTGGCGACAACCTCTGGCTGAGCGGCGATTTCCCGTCGTTCGCCTGCCAGAAGTTAGAGCGCCGGGTTGGAGCGGTGGCGTTGTTCTTGAATGGCTGTGCGGGGAACATCGCACCGGAATGTGCGTTCCAGGGGCTCGAAGCGGCCCAACGCGAAGGCGGGCGGATGGCGAATGCTCTGAGCGGAACTGCGCCCGAATCTGGAGCCAGCTTCCGGTGAGGGAGGAGTGGAGGGGCGGCGGCGTGTGCTCTGTCTCGATCAGCCGTTACCCACGGAAGAAGAAGTTGACGCTCTGCTTGGCGAGCAAGAGCGCACCGTACGCGCCGAAGAGCGGGAACAGGTTGAGATCCAGCGCCGGGTTCGTGCCGCGCTGGAAGATTGGGCACATCTGCTCAAACGCACCGTCCGGCTGGAGATCCCGCTGGATCCGGTCCATTGCGAGGTGCAGGCGTTCCGCATTCCGGGGCTGACCCTGGTCGGCATTTCCGGCGAGCCATTCTATGAGATCGGAGAGCGCATCCGCGCCGCCGCACCAGACGGGAACGAGGTTTGGACGTTGGGCTACACGAACGCCTACTGCGGTTACATTCCGACCCGCGTGGAGTTCCCTCTTGGAGGCTATGAGGTGAATGACTCGTGGAAGTTCGTCGGCCTATGGCGGATCGATGACAGCGCCGAGGAGCGCATTGTGGCGGCGGCCGGCGCCATGTTGTGGTGAGGCTGGTCGCTGTTGACGTGCTGTCTGTAGCCAATTCCAGACGCCGTCTGGCTGGGCGCTCTGGCCGACCGGCCGTAGGTGCTACCGGTCGCGCTGCTGCTGGCCTTTCTGTTGGTGCGAGCCGGGCCAACGGCGTGTTGGAACGGGCGCACCTGTCGACGCTGGTGCTGGTGTGGCTGATGAAAGAGATGAAAGTGGAGGGGTGAGCGGCCGGCCGAAGCGGCGCGGAAGGGGAGCGTTCATCAAGCGGGACAGACATCTGTTGGCCGTATCCGATACACTGAAAGGCAACCGGGAACGGCCGATGTACCACGTACACTTTGACGACGCGACACTGCGCGAGATGGTTCGGCGGATTGTAGAGGCCGCGGATCCGGATCGGATCATCCTTTTTGGGAGCCGTGCTAGGGGTACAGCGCGTCCGGACAGCGATGTGGACTTCCTGCTGGTGAAGACCGGGGCGGGGATCATGCGGAGTTGGGAAACGCGGGCCTACGCTTCGTTGCGGGGTCTTGCCATCCCCGCGGACATTTTGTGTTATTCGCCCGAGGAGATCGAGCGCTGGGCCGGCGCCCCGAATCACGTCATAGCAAGGGCCTTTCGAGAAGGACGAGTGATTTATGACAAGCGCACATCAGCGGGCGCGGGGCTTGGCGCTCAAAGCTGAACACGACCTGGCCATTGCCCGGCTGGGATTCCATCACCATGAAGCATTCGACATGGTCTGTTTTCATCTACAACAAGCCGTGGAGAAGCTTCTCAAGGCGCGGTGGCGGCTTTCCGGACTACTCTGCCGGACTTTATTCCCTACGCTGTCAGGATCCGCTACGACGAGGAATTCTATCCGACCGCGGAGGAAACGGCGGCGGCGCTCGAACAGGCAGAAGCGTTCCGGGCGTTGGCGCACAGCCTTCTGCCGCCCGCGATCATCGCCCCGGAGAAGAGCTAAGCGGCACCGTCCGCGACAGCCCGTCACCTTCTACGCTTGCGCCCCGCGCGTGACACAGGCGCCCTTGGCGCGGTATCTTCTTTCCCAGGAGGAAACACCTGGATGCACGCGAAATTTCTGCTGCTTGCCGCGCTGCTCGGCGGGTTGACCATCTTCATTTGGGGCGCACTCGCCCATACGGCGCTTGCACTGCCTGGGGCGATGTACCCGCTCAAGGACGGAACCGCGGTGATTGACGCCATACGGGCGCAGGCGCCCGATAACGGCGTCTACTACGACGCGCGTGGGTTGCTGGCGGTGGTTTCGCTGCGGCCGGACATGGCCGACAAGTCGAAAGACCTGGGCGCGAACCTGGGGATGGAGTTCGTTACCAACTGCGCCGAGGCCCTGTTGCTGGTCTTTCTGCTGGCGCGAAGTCGTGCCAAGGGCGTGTTTGAACGGGCGCAACTGACCGGTCTGATGGGACTGGCGGCGTTCCTCGGCCTGGAGATCTCTTACTGGAATTGGTACGGGTTCTCGCCACGATTCGTGATGGGAGGACTGGTGGACATCGTGGTCGGCTGGTACCTGGCCGGCCTGGTGCTGGGCTGGCTCATGAAGAAGATGCGTGTCGAGGCTCAGTAGCCCTTCTGTTTGTCCACCACGTTCAAGAGCGGCTCACCGTCGCGGAAGCGGCGCATATTCTCTTTCACGAGCTCGATGCGGCGGCGCGCGGAGTTGTCGGAGGTGCCCGCCAGGTGCGGTGTGATAACGACGTTGGGAAACTTCCAAAGCGCGTGGCCCGCGGGCAGCGGCTCGGGGTCGGTTACGTCGAGACCGGCGCCGGCCAAATGCCTCGAGTCGAGGGCTTCCACCAGCGCCGCGGTGTCGGTGAGCTTGCCGCGCGAGACGGCAATGAAGTACGCGCCGCGCTTCATCAACTGGAAGCGGGAGCGATTGAACATGCCGCGGGTCTCCTGGGTGAGCGGCGCGGAGACGAAGATCACGTCAGCTTCGGGCAACACGGTGTCCAGGCGGTCCGGCCGCACCAGCTTGGCCAGGTAGGGTTGCGCGGGAATGTCTTTGTGATCGACGCCCACCACCCGCATGCCGAAAGCGTTCGCGCGGACGGCGATCTGGGTGCCGATGCTGCCCACGCCCACCACCACGGCGGTCTTGCCGTTTAACTCGATGGGGTGGTAATCCTGGCGGTTCACGTTCTCTTTGCCGCGGTCGGCCTGCACCTGATTGATGCAGCGGGTGAGCGAGAGCAGCAGGGCGAAGGCGTGATCGGCGATGTTGGGGCTGGCGATGCCGCGCGCGTTGGTCAACACGATGCTGGTGGAGGCGATGCCGGCGGCGATTTGGCCCTCGACGCCGGCGCTGGTGGCTTGCACCCAGCGCAGTTTCTTGGCCGCGCGCAGCAGTTCGGGGCGCACGTGACCGTACATGGCGTCGGCGTCGGCGATCTCGGTGAGCCACTCCTGTTTGGTGGTGGGTGTGACGATTTCGGCTTCGGGCACGGCGGCGCGGAACTCGGCAATGACCTCGGGCGGCCATTCCATCATCAGGATCTTAAATTTCTTGGGTTGAGCGACGCAGGCGGTGGTCAGTGCCAGCGCGGCAAGGCAGGCCAGAGGGATGCGCATGGAACTGATTCTAACCCACTCGCGGCTGGCCCCGTTCAGCCCCGAATCCGGCGCGCTCGCCCCCGCCAATGCCCCATTCGGATTCAAACCATTGAAAAGGGCCAACTTCTGTGACTTGATGTAAGATGGATTATAAGTCTTCCGGTAGCGTTTAATGGGCATTAATCTTGGTTTGGACATCGGCGCGATCAGCTTGAAGCTGGCCGCCATCGGAACACCCGAGGATCGCGTACTGCTGGAAGCGCTGGTGCGGGACAAGCCTACGTTCCGGCTCCTGGACTGGACCAGCCGCGGCCGGCGGCTTCCCCTGGTGATCTCCGAGTACCGCCGCATCCAAGGCAGTCCCATCCAGACCACCTTCGATCTGCTACAGGAACTTTACGAGGTGGTGGACGAGGACCGCGTGGACGGCTTGCGCGTCACGGGCTCCGGCAGCCGCACCATCGCCAAAATCCTGGGCATCTACTACGAAAACGAATTCAAGGCCATCGCGCGCATGATGGGCGAGTTCTATCCGCAGGTGCGCACGGTGTTCGAAGTGGGGGGGGAAAGCTCCAAGTACATCCGCCTGGAGATGGACGCCGAGACCGGCAAGTTCGGCATCATCGACTACGACCGCAGCGGCGAGTGCGCGGCCGGAACCGGATCCTTCATCGACCAGCAGGCGCAGCGCATGGGCTACTCGGTCGAGGAGGTGGGCGGGATCACCTGCGAGGCGGGCTGCGCGGCGCGCATCGCGGGGCGCTGCTCGGTGTTCGCCAAGAGCGACATGATCCACGCGCAGCAGAAGGGGTACACGCCGCCGGAAATCATGCGCGGGCTGTGCGACGCCGTGGCGCGCAATTTCAAGAGCAGCATTGTGAAGGGGCGGAGCGTGGTGGCGCCGGTGGCGCTGTTGGGCGCGGTCTCGCAAAACGAAGGCGTGACGCGCGCCATCCGCGAAGCCTTCTCCTTGAACGAGGGCGAGTTGGTGGTGCCGGAGATGTTCGCCTGGTGCGGGGCCATCGGCACGGCCATTCTGGAAAGCGAGGAGCGCCGCAAGAAGTCGCTGCGCGACATTCATCGCCTCTGCCAGCACGAGACCGATTCCCACCCGCAGGACGCGCAACCGCTCAGCATGGACCGTGTGGTGCTCCTGCGTGAACGGGTGGCGCCGTACGAAGCGCCCGTTGCGGGCGAGAAGCTTCCGGCTTATCTGGGCCTCGACATCGGTTCGGTGTCCACCAACGTGGTGGCCATCGACGCGAGCGGCAACGTCATACACGACGTCTACCTGCGCACGGCCGGCCGCCCGGTGGAGGCCGTGCAGCAGGGGCTCGCCGAGCTGAACGAAAAGTGGGGCGCGCACCTGGATATCCGCGGCGTGGGCACCACCGGCTCGGGGCGCGAACTGATTGCCGAGTTCGTCGGCGCCGACGTGGTGAACGACGAAATTACGGCGCACAAGACCGGCGCCGTGCACATTTCGGAAACCCTCGGCGGCGAGCCGGTGGACACAATTTTCGAAATCGGCGGACAGGATTCGAAATTCATTTCGATTGAAAACGGTGTGGTGGTGGACTTCGCCATGAACGAAGCCTGCGCCGCCGGCACCGGCAGCTTCCTGGAAGAGCAGGCCGACAAGCTGGGCATCAACATCAAGGGCGAGTTCGCCAAGCTGGCGCTTTCGGCCGCCGCGCCCACGCGCCTGGGCGAGCGCTGCACGGTATTCATGGAGCGGGACATCACGGGCTGGCTGCACAAAGGCGAAGTGGTGCCGAACCTGCTGGCCGGCCTGGCCTACTCGATCGTGCTCAACTACGTGAACCGCGTGGTACGCGGGCGGCACATCGGCAACGTCATCTACTTTCAGGGCGGCACCGCTTACAACGACGCGGTGACGGCGGCCTTCAGCGGCCTGCTGGGCAAGAAGATCACCGTGCCTCCGTACAACGGCGTGATGGGAGCGATCGGCATGGCGCTTATCGCGCGGCGAGTGGCATCGCGCCACCCACGCCCAGAGCCGCTTCCGCGGCTACGATCTGCACAGCCTGGACGTGGCCACGCGCGACTTCACCTGCAAGGCCTGCACGAATCAGTGCGACATCAAGGAATTCACCATCGAGGGGCAGAAGAGTTTCTGGGGCGATAAGTGCTCGGACCGCTTCCGCAAACCCTCGAAGACCGGGCGCAAGGCCATCATCGAAGACCTGTTCGCATTTCGCGATAAAGCCATCGAGCAGGCCACCGGGCGTCCGCTGCAACGTGACGAAGTTCGAGCGCAAGCCCAACCAGATTCACATCGGCATTCCGCGCACCATGTCGATGTTCGACCGCTATCCGTTCTGGCACCGCTACTTCGCGCGATCTGGGCTTCGAGGTGGTGCTGTCGCGGCAGACCGATCCGAAGATCGCGGCCGACGGCATCGATATGGCGCTGGCGCAGCCCTGCTATCCGGTGCAGGTGGCGCACGGCCACGCGCTGGCGCTGGTGGAGTTGGGCGTGGACTACATCTTTGTCCCCAATATTCTGGATTCCGAGACCAGCGAGGATTCCACCTGCACGGCGCACTTCTGCCCGTGGAACCAGACGCTGCCGTTCGTGCTGCAATCGGCGCCGCGGCTCGAGGAGCACGCGTACAAGTTCCTGGCGCCCACGCTGCACTTCCAGATGGGGCGCGAGGTAGTGAAGAAGTCGCTCGCGGAAACCATGCGCAAGCTGGGCGTGAACCGGCGCTCGAGCGACCAGGCCGTGGACGCGGCCTACGCCACGCAGCGCGAATTTCAGATCGCGCTCAGCGAAGCGGGCAAGCAGGCGCTGGCCACGCTGGATGAAACCGGAGAGCCGGGTCTGATTGTGGTGGGCCGCGGCTACAACATTTACGACCGCAGCATCAACTGCGACATCCCGCGCAAGCTCCGGCATCATTACGGCGCCAACGTCATCCCGCTGGATTTCCTGGTCACCGGCATGGAGTCCACCCGGGACCTGCATCCGAACATGTACTGGATTTCGGGACAGAAGATTCTGCAGGCGGCGCGCCTGGTGGCCGAGCGGCCCAACCTGCACATGATCTACATCTCGAATTTCAAGTGCGGGCCGGATTCCTACATCAAGCACTTCGCGCGCGAAACCGTGGGATCTCCGCTTCTGGTGCTGCAATTCGACGGGCACGGCAACGACGCCGGCTACATGACGCGCTGCGAGGCGTACCTGGACAGCAAGGGAATTTTGCGATGTTACAACTCGACCGAGGAAGCGGCCCAGAGGGCCTCGGCAGCCATCCACTAGTCGGCAAGAAGATTTTCATTCCACCCATGGCGTACGGCAGCGGCCGCGCGTTCGCGGCCGGATTCCGCTCGCTGGGCGTGGACGCCGACATCACGCCGCCCTCCGACCACCGCACCAAGGAACTGGGCGCGCGCTACACCTCCGGCGACGAGTGTTATCCGGCCAAGGTCACCGTAGGCGACTTCATGCGGGTGCTGGAAGCGCCCGGCGCCGATCCGTCCAAGATCGTGCTCTTCATGCCCACCGCCGACGGCCCCTGCCGCTTCGGCCAGTACGCGCCGTATCTCAAGAACATTCTCGATGCCAATGGCTACGGCACGACCGAAGTGCTTTCCCCCACTTCGAACAACGGGTACGCGGGATCTGGGCAGCCTGGCCAAACCGTTTCTGCGCACCGGCTGGCGCATGCTGGTGGCGGCCGACATCCTGCAGAAGATGCTGCTCAAGTACCGCCCGCACGAGCGCAACAAAGGCGACACCGACGCGGTGTTCGAGGAGTGTCTGGACGATTTGTGCGCGACGGTGGAAAAGACGCCCTTCAAGCCGGCCGTGCAGCTTCGCGCCGTGCGCGGCGCCATGGAGCGCTGTCTCGCGCGTTTCCGCTCGCTGCGCGGCGCAGCGCGACCGCGCGGTGCCGCTGATCGGCGTGGTGGGCGAAATTTTCTGCCGCCTGCACACTTTCTCGAACGAGAACCTGGTGCGGCGCCTGGAAGAATACGGCGGCGAGGCCTGGATATCAGACCTCACCGAGTGGATCTGGTACACCAACGCCGAGCAGTTCCGCAAGCTGAAGCTGAAGGGTAAGTTGTACTCGATGGAGAGCGTGGGCGCCTGGGTGCGTAACAAGGTGCAGAGACACGACGAGCACGTGATTCTGGAGCCGTTCAAGGACGAGATTGTGGGCTACGAAGAGCCCTCCACGCAAGAAGTGCTGGAAGCGGCGCGGCCCTATCTGCCGCAGGACGGCGCGCTCGGCGAGATGGTGCTCAACATCGGCAAGGCGATCTGTCTGGCGCGCAAGGGTGTGGACGGCATCATCGACATCAGCCCGTTCACGTGCATGAACGGCATCGTGTGCGAAGCCATTTACCCGCGAGTTAGTCGCGACTTAGGCGGCATGCCCATCCGCACTTTCTATTTCGACGGAACGCAAGCCGACCTGGACCGCGACTTAGGCGTCTACATGGAACTCGCGCGCACTTACATGCGCCGCAAGAAACACCCGCGCGTGTATCCGAAGTCCCCGGCGTAAGGGGGCGGGGTGGTTTCGCTCCAGCCGCCCAAGACATACAATGTAGCTATGCCTGCCGACGATGCGGTTCTCACGGAAATCGTGCGGCGGCTTGTGCCCGTCTACAAGCCGGAGCGCATCTATCTATTCGGTTCAGCCGCCCGCGACGACGCCGGCGAGGACAGCGACTACGACATTGCCTTACTGGTCGCGCCGGACACGCCGCCGGAGCTGAAGCGTGGAGACCGGGCTTTCCACGCGTTGCGCGGCATCCCCGTCCCGATCGACGTTCTGATTCTGGACCGTAAGTACTTCGAATCTCAACTCGGTCTGAAGGCCTCGCTCGCGTCCACCATTGAGCGTGAGGGAAGACTGCTCTATGCCGCTTGACGACGCGCGCGTGGCCGCCGCGATTGTCCGACAATGGGGCGGGAAGGTCGCAACGACTCTGGCTCCGGGTGTTGAAGTCCCCACGGCGGAAATCGTGCGCATATGTGAACGTTTTCAGGTGCGCGAACTGGCGGTCTTCGGCTCGGCCGCGCGTGGCGAAATGCTGGCATCCAGCGACGTGGACCTGCTGGTGGAGTTCCAGCCGAATGCCAAAGTCGGGTTGCTGAAGTTTGCTGAACTTGAGGAAGAACTCGCCGCGACGCTGGGCCGGCGCGCGGACTTGGTTTCGAAGGGTGGGCTCAAACGCGCGATCCGCTCGCGCATCCACGCCGAAGCCAGGGTCCTTTACGCGGCGTGAGTACTCTGTCCCGTCCGATCCGCGCCAGACATCCCGAAGCGTCTTCACAGCGCAGCATCACCATACGCAATGGTCCCATATTCTCCTCGTCGCTTTTCTCGGTGGACCTTAGCCCTGTTGTTTGGAATCACTACTGTCCAAGACAACTTCGACTTCCAGTTAGCAAAAAGAAAGCCCTCCTATAATTAACCGTGAGCGAATTGCTCCTTGGCCGGACTTTCGCCGCACGCATCCCAACAGGAGGGCAAGACAATGGTACAGGTCGCAAGCCTGTTCAATCAACTGCTGCAACATTTTCCCCGGACCGAATTCGCCACGCTGGTCAAGAAGCACAAGGCCGAGCACGCCGCGAAAGGTTTCGCCTGCTGGACTCAGTTCGTTTCGATGCTGTTTTGTCAGCTCGGACGCGCCGATTCTCTGCGTGAGATTTGCAACGGTCTTGGCTGTTGCCTGGGCCGGCTCGTCCATCTCGGAATCGCGAAAGCGCCCCGTCGATCCACGCTCTCCTACGCCAACGAACACCGTCCCGCTGCTCTGTTCGAAGATCTGTTCTGGACCGCGCTGGCGCGCTTCCGCGAGCAGCCGGCGCTCGGCGGCCGCAAGCACAACTTCCGTTTCAAGAACAAACTGCTCTCGCTGGATTCGACCACCATTTCGCTGTGTCTCACGCTGTTTCCTTGGGCGAAGTTCCGCCGCGCCAAGGGCGGGGTCAAGGCTCACGTGTTGCTCGATCATGACGATTACCTGCCCGCCTACGTCCTGCTCACCCAAGCCAAGCGCAGCGACGTAAAGCTGGCCGATTCCTTTACTCTGAATCCCGGTTCCATCGTGGCCATGGACCGCGGCTACAACGACTACGCCCTGTTCGGCCGCTGGACTGCGGCCGAGGTCTACTTCGTCACGCGCCTCAAAGACAACGCCGCCTTTGAGGTCGTGGAAGAATGCAAGCTCCCTGCCAACCGCGGTATTCTCTCCGATCAGATCATCCGTCTGACCGGCGCCCAAGCTCAAACCGACTGCCCCTGCCTGCTGCGGCGCGTGGTGGTCTGGGACGCCGACAACCAACGCGAAATCGTATTGCTTACCAACCTGCTGGCGTTCGGCGCCACCACCCTCGCCGCCATCTACAAAGAGCGTTGGCAGATCGAGTTGTTCTTCGAGAGCTCGACATGGTGCACTCCTTTAGATGCTATGGAATTTCAAGAGTCAATTGCTCTGAATCGCCCGTGGGCGGGATCGTTGGTTGATTCCGTTCGGCCAGGCATTGCTCGACGTCCGCTCTGCGCAAAATCCAGGGTGCGCCCACGCAGGGCTGCGTCGCCGGCAGCTGTCTTTGCTGAATCAGCCGCAGTACAGTTGTCGGCGTGACGCCGAGGACAACGGCGACCTCGCTGACGGACATTTCGTCGCGGGCCTGCCGCTCTCCCTCACGGTAGACGGCAATCGCATGATTGTTGCGCAATGAGCAGATTCGCTTCGCAGTCCAGCTCTGCCCGTGTGCCGTGCGCCGTCGATTCCGATTCAAGATCGAGGCGATCCGCGCGTCTGGTTCGATCCGCGCCAGCCTGCGAACGATCTCCACGAGGTCGTCGTCGGTCACATACCGATGCCGGCCGCTGCGGATCTTCGGGAACTCCACCTGCGTGTGATCTCCACCCTGCCAATGAACCACGAGGCGTATAGTCTCTCCTTCTGACGTGACGACGATCTCTTTCAGCGCGATCCGAAGGAGGCGTTTCTTGTGCTCCGGCGAACTGCGTGGATCGTTCCAGAGTCCGGGAAGATCCTGCGCGAAGCCCATCAGCTCCCGTTTCTGGATATCGGTGAGTGGACGCTCGCGGCATTGCTGCATGGCCGCGAGCTCAGATTCAAGCTGCGCCTCCGTGGTCAGCGCCTGGTTCCAACGGCGTTCGAGTTCCGCCGCGACGAGCCGATTCGCCGGATCCACCGCATCGTACTGGCGCCGGGCGCGGGTTACCTCATAGCGCGCATGCTCCAACACCAGGGCTTTCTGCTGAATCCGTTCGTCGCTCGCACCCTGCATAGACTCGATCGCCTCGATGGCCGCTTCGGTGCCGAACGGCGTCAGGCACTGCAGCAGTTGCTCCGCCACCAGACGATCGGCGCGGAGCCCGCCGAACATTACGCAACACGCATGATCGCGATTGAGGAGATACCCCGAACATTGATAGCGAATCACGCCGGGGCCAGGGTACTGAGCTAACAACTTGGCACCACAATGGCCGCAGCGCAGCAGTCCGGCGAGCAGGGCCTCGCCGTGTTTGACCGATCCCCGCACCGCGGCGCCTCTCGCATTGTCGTTGTGGGCAATCATCGTCTGATTGCTCTGATAGGCATCCCAGTCAATGTAACCCTCGTGATGATCCACGATCAACACCGCCCAGTCCTCGCGACGGCGCTGCCTCTGTCGGCGGACCCGCTTCCGCCCGTCTTCCAGCCGCACCATCGTCTTGCTCCGCCCATACGCGTATGCTCCAGCGTAGACCGGATTCGTCAACACGCTGAGCACGGCGTGGTATCGAGCGGGCTGCCAGATGATTTCGCGCAACGCTTCCGGCCCGCGCGCGACCGGCAACTGAATCTGCTGCTGATCCAGCCAGAAGAACACCTGACGCACGCTGCCCAACTCCGCGAATTTTCGAAAGATCAAATCGATGGTGGAGCCGACCCTGGCGTCCGGATCTTTTTCGATCCGGTCATCCGATCCTTTGACGTATCCGATCGGGACTCGCTGGACCAAGGCGCCCCGCTCTGCTTTCTGCCGCAGCGCCGCGTGCGCGCGCTCGCGAAAGCTCGCAAGTTCCATTTCGCTGATGGTGCCCTTCATGCCCAGCAACAATCGATCGTTCGTGAGCCTGGGGTCATAGACGGTTTCCGCGTCGATCAGCAGTGCGTCGACGACGCTGCAAAATTCCAGCAGAGTGTGCCAGTCGCGACCGTTGCGCGCCAACCGCGACGCCTCAATGCTGAAGACGGCGCCGACCTGTCCATTGCAGAGCACGCGCAGCAGGCGCTCAAATCCGGGGCGCTGCGTCCCCGATCCCGAGATTCCGAGATCGTCATCGATGACATCGACGTCTTGCCAACCCAACGTGCGGGCACGATCGACCAGGGCGTACTGGCGCCGTTGGCTTTCCAGATTGTGCCGCACTTGATCGGGCGTGGATTGACGGATGTAGACACAGGCCCGCCGGGCCAAATGGTCAGCGGTGATCTTGTTCATCGCCGGCCTCCTCCTCGCGGATCGTCTTGGCCAGCGCATGCATCCACTGCACCAGAGCTTGGCGCAGTCGCTCTTGCACGTCCAGCGGTAGACGGACGGCGGGAGCGGCTGGCGGTTCTTCGAACAGTTGTCGTTGGCGTCCTGCCCGGAGCTGCAGCATTATCATCCTCCTCGTGCACATTGTGCATGTGCGAGGACAGGCTGGTCTCAGTGACGCGGCGCAGTTCCAGCAGCACCCGAACCGGCAGGCGCGCGGCGGAGACGATTCTCGTGCCGGCAGCCTCGGGGTGAGTCATCCAGGCCGGCACCGCCAGCGGCCTGCCATCGGCCAGCCGCACGACATAATGGATCTCGTCGTGAAAGTCGTACTGCCGGATCACCGGCAAGCTGTGTGAGCGCAACGGATGAAAGTCATAGCGGATCGTGACTTCCGCAGGGCAGTGTTGATGGGCAGTATGTCGTTCAGTTGTTCAAGGCCCTGAAACAGAACCTGACCGTGAAATCCTTCGTCGGCACCAGCGAAAACGCGTTGCGCATTCAGATTTGGACAGCCTTGATCGCCCTGCTGTTGTTCAAATGGCTGCATCACCTCTCCAAGGCCAACTGGTCTTTGTCCAACATGGCTTGCATGCTGCGGCTCAACCTGTTTACCTACCGCGAGTTGACGAAGTGGCTCAACGATCCGTTCGAAACACCGCCACTGATCCCTCCGCCCGTGCAGCTTACTCTGGCTCTGCATGATTTGGACAGGCGGTTATAGCTCAAACCAGGAGACCTCAACCTGAAAAACGCCAATCCGAGATCCCAAGTTGCTTCTTTTCAACCACAGACATTACAACCCTGTCCCGTTTTGGACAGCAGTGGTTTGGAATAATTACATTTGCGGCACTGCTCTTAAAGCGAATTTCCACGCCGCACGGTCCTACGCTACAGTGACCTTTACGAGAGGCGAGGTCGCCAGAGTAGTCCCGCTCGCCGTAACGGCCATAGCTTGGTAGTTCGCCGTGGCAGTTGGTGTGTATGTGACTGAATAGGACCCATCCTGAGCCGTCAAAGATTCGCCGATTACCGCCTCCACGATAGTCTGCTCGATAGGGTCGTAGCCGGTACGAAACACCATTGTGTGCTGGCCAGGAAACGGGATGAGGGCAACTTGCCGACTAGTCAGCTGGTAGTGCCTAAAAAGGCTGCCCGACAGGTTGACGGTCCCTCCCGCAGCTACGCTGGTTGGACTGGCCCCCAGACGCAGGAGTTGGGATACCCGGGTTGGAATGTACACCTTAACAGAGCGTCCTCTTACTATGGGAAAGCCGTGCCCGCTTGACCGATGCATCACCGGCAGCAGTGCCCCCCCCGAGAGGGGCAGCCTCTGGACGAGCACCGTGTCCAACACCTGGCCCACTTCTTCGCCCGCCGGGCCTGGTGAATCGTCGGCGACTTCCATATACCAGAGATTTCGCTCGCTAGGCGGCCAATGCGCAGAGGCGTAAACTGGCAGAGCGAAGTCCAGCCTCAAGTCGATATCATCGTCCAACATAGCGTTCGGCAGGTGGTTGGGGTGCTCCCATACTGTCAGTGGCGGCCGACCTTCGACGCCAACTCTGACAGTGATGAACCTGCGTCCCTCTCTGCTGCTCAGCGATACTCTCCCGGTGAAAGGCTCGGGGTTGGTCGGCGGTTTGTACACAATCCAACGGAACCTAATGTCCTCCGGAGGGTTCAGTGTCGGCGCTGTCTTTAACCTAGTAGCGAAGTCCGCGTACGCTATCGTAGGGAACCCCCTGCTGCCGTACCCGGAGTCGACATAGGTGAACCTCTGCGCGGCATCATCATAGCCGAACAGCGCGACCACATGTTCTTTGAAGTAGCTGTACATGATCAGAGGCCCATGAAGCCAAAGCCACTCCTTGACCTTTTCAATGTCATGGTTCGGGGGGCGCTGTTCATCAGAGTACGATGCAATTCGATAGCGGGAGGCTTCTTTGATGTTTGTATCGGATGGGCGCAGCAGCGGTGCGGATGCGGCTTGGTAGTTTGCGTCGAGTGGGATTGCAGCGGTGACATCGAAATCAGTAAGACATGCTGCCTCGGGGCAGGCCCCTATCTTCTCAAGCACCCGCAAGTCATTCATGTTCTTGTCATTGAAGTCATTCCAGTTCTTCGTCAAACGCGAGTCGGCGCGAAGTCCGCAGATCTGCCAATATGCGTAGAAGGCGAATCGCTGAGACATGTCGGGCGTGAACGGCTGATTCTTCTTGTTGAGGGCGTCGAGAACGTGCAGCGACGAACAGATGAAACAACCGCCTCTTGGATATGGTCCCTGACACCTTCGAAGTGTCAGGTACTTTGTGTAGTCCTTCACGGACGGTCTTGGCACCTTTCCTCCTTGTCCCGGGATTTCATCCGGGATTTCCGTTTTGGATTTCCCGGTCCGATTCAGTATAAACCGAATCGCCGTCCTTTGATCCTGCAAGTTGCATTCTTTCCTCCGGGAGCTATCTTCGGTCCCGCAAGGCGGAGTTGTCGCCCTGCCCGCAAAGTCCGAAACCGTGAAACCCTGTATTTCCAATAGAACGTCTCCCGGGACTCCCGACACTTGTTCGCAGAACGCTCGCTGCTTCCTCTCGCCCGGATCTGCTTGGCCGAAGCGCCCGAAGACCGGGACGCCGACAAGCCGGCCAAGTGGATAGCCGGACGCTGGAGCGCTCGTCGTTCCCGATTCTTCAGGGGCGGGGACTTCACGGGAGCTTGCGGACTACGCTGGGCGGCCTCCCGGCCCCAATCGTCTTCAGGGGCGCCGGTTACGAGGCAGACAGGCGAAACCGCTCCCTCACGGTCGAGCGGCTCGGTAAACGGAGGATCGGTGGGACACGTCTTCAGCCTTTCCGGGCCAGGCGCTTGATCTTGTTGAAGGTGTAACGGATGAGGCCCTGCAAGGCGGCGCGCTCGCCGACGTCCAGAGGACGGAGGCTCAGGGAGGACATGTCGTCGAAGCAGGCGTCCAAGCGGGCCTGGAGTTGGGTGATGCCCAGGCTGTAGCGGGCCTGCGCGGCTTGGGTCCTGCGCAGTTCGGTGCGGAGCGCGCTGATGGACTGACGGATTCTGGGGGCGTTTTCCGGAGTGATGGGAATGGACTCGCCGCCGAGCTCGATGGCTTCCCCCTTCACCGTGGCCTGCATCGTGCGGTAGGACTGGGGCGAGATCCGGATGATCTCGGAGAGGCGGAAATAGGCGGCTCCGAACTCCTGGAGCCGGCGAATAATCTCGTCGGCGTGCGCGCGGCTGGCGCCGGCATGCTGCTTGCAGAACTCATCCCAGGTGAGGTTCAGGGCTTTGTAAAGACCGTCTTTGCGGATGCGGGCGAGGCACTCGGCCTGGGCCGCCGAGCAGTGGTTCGCGATCAAGCTGAAGGCTTGTCCCCGGCCGATCCAGGCCCCCAAGTCGAATGTGGAGAGCGGATTGGCGGCCACATCGGTGGTGGTTCGATCATCCATATGGTTTCCTGACGACCGCTTGGACCCAAGCGGTTTGCGCGGCCGGCGCTATTCAACCTGAAGGACTTCCGGCGCGACGGCCGCGTGGGTCCAGGCGGGGAAGGGAGCGAACCGATCGAAGCAAATCCCCCATGGCCAAAGGTTCTGGCACCTCCGTCTACATGTTTGCACGAGGGTTGCGGGAGGCCCCGACGGGAGACGACGGCAAAGGCCGGGAGGAGCAATAGAATCAAGCTACTAAAAAAGTATGTGGAGTTGTGAACGTGAACCGGGCGGCCAGCGTTTGCTTTCCTGGCTTTCCTCCCCGGGGGACAGGCAGGCACTGGACGCGGGCGCAGGGGATGGTCCGTTGAGCGGACTGGCCGGTGAAGTGTGGGTGGGTTGACGTGGAAGGGACTTCGCGGGGTTGATGGAACGGGGATCCCCGGCCGCAAGGGCGTTAGCAGGATCTATCGCTTTACAGCAACTCCCCGAGTTGGTCGACGGTCAGTTGGCAATCTCGGAGGATTTTGTGAAGGAGGCCGGGGCCGATGGTTTCGCCGGAGTGCGCGGGCACAACCGTGCTGCGGCCATCCTCGTGACGCAAGAAGTGGTGGCTGCCCTTGACGCGAAGAACGCGAAAGCCTCCCTTTTTGAGGGCAGCAATGAGGTCAGGACCAGTGACGCGGGGAATCCGGCTCATGCCGCGATGGTCACGCGCTGGATGCCCACAAACTCCAAATCCTGTTCCGGCGCACCCTCGACTTCCAGACACAGCTTTATGGCTTCGCGGATGCGGTCGGTGACCTCGTCGAGGGATCGCGCTTGCGTATGGCACGCGGGTATCTGCGGTACTGAGGCTACGTAATAGCCCTCCGCGTCGCGCTCAATGACAACATCGAACTGGCGTGGCACCGGGTGTGTCCTCGCCTTCTATTGTAGACCGCTTTGCGCTGCCTCGGCCGGCCGGCCGGCGGGCGGACACCCGAGCGCCGGCCGTTCAGAAGGGCGATTGCCGCTCACGGCGTCAAGCGCCGTAGATGGCGAACACGTTCTCTCCCTGCAACTCGCCGGTCGAGAGATAGTGGCAGTCCAGAGCCCAGATCCATTCGAAGATGGCGCGGTCCAGGGGTTGCTCCAGGTCGTAGTTCCACCCGTACATGGTGTCGAAAAAGCGGCGGCTCAAGGTCATGTAGGGAACCAGGAGCTTAACGCGGAACCTCCGCTCCAGGACGGACAACACTTCGCCCGAACGGATGCACTCCATCCCCATGCCGGATCTGCTGGTGCTCTTGTCCCACATCTTGCGGTCCAGGCGCTTCTCCCGGTAAGCCGTGTGATTGACGCGAAACCGTGTTGGAAGCGTGCGCCAGATGGCTGAGACAACCTCTCTGGTGCGCGGCCGCATGCGGTGGCCATTAGGGGCGAGGATGTCCACTACGATCAATTCGCCGTCCTGGCGCAGGGACTGCTTGATCTGGTCCGCCAGCCATTCCAACTCGAGAACATGATGCAGGGAGGCGTGGCAGAAAACGATGTCGAATTGGTTTTGGGGGAGCCGCGCCGTGTTCAAGTCGGCTTTTTCGAAGCGCACGGGAAGCCCCGCCGCGAGCGCCCGCTCGCGACCCAGGTGAATCAACTCTTCGTTGATGTCCAGGCAGACATACTCGGCCGTGGGCGCTTCGGCGGCCAACATGAGTTCGATGCCCCCGGGACCGCAGCCCAGCGAGGCCATTCTGATGCCGGGCCTTTTCTGTAGCCGTTTGATCAGATGATCGGTGATGTCGTCGCCGGTCTTCTCCCTGAGCAGCGCCGCGGAGCGCTCCTGTGCCAACTGCCAGACGGCCGGCACCGGTTCAAACAAGTTACCGCCCGCACGGTTGGCATCCAGCCGCTGGGCGGCGAACAGCCTGGAGTAATGCTCCACCTCTTCGCGCAGATGACGATGGTACTCTTTCGTGCCGGATTTGATGGAGTACTTTGGGTCGCGGAAGAAATCGCGCACGGCTCCGGCGCGAAGTCTGGCGATGTTTCCCCAATGAAGTAGCCGCCGGCCGCACCTGGCGGCTGATTCGAGCGCGGCGATGGAGCCCCGGTCTTCCATCGGGTCCAGCTTAGCGCACTCGCCCCGGAGCAACTGAGGCCTCCACGCCGATATAATGCCAGAGACCGCTTCCGGCCGCGCGAAATAATGATGACAACCAGGCAAGACGGATCGGTTTCACGGCGAGGATTCTTTAAGTCGGCGGTCCAGGCCGGAGCGGCGGCGGCCCAGCGACCGGATTGGGATGGGTGGAATCGGCATCGGCGGGCGCGGCGGAGATGATCCGCGGGCGCTGCTCAGCTTCCGCCAGGCGCGGTTTGTGGCCATTTGCGACGTGAAGAACCAGCGTCGCCGCGCATGCCTGCAACTCCCACATCACCTGCCACGCCGCGTTCATCGCCTTCCAACTCGGCCGCAAGCTGACCTGGGACCCGGTGAAGAAGGAATTCCCCGGCGAGGATGTGGCCAACCGTATGCGATCCAGAGCGCTGCGTGAGCCGTGGCGCATTTGACTTGGGCGACAAGGAGATAACCTACATGCAGAACAATCCTCGAGCGCGTTCCCCATACCACGCACGAAGCCGGCTCCGGCCGCCAAAGAGGCGCCCAAGAAACCGCCCAAGCAGGTTCCTCCTCCCGAGTTTCAAGCTGAGAAGATTCTCAAGCTGGACGCGGCCGCCCTGGTCAGCCTCCTACAGGACCCGAAGGCGACCGTGTTCCAAAAAGCCAAGGCCTGCCAGCGACTGGCGAACGTCGGTACAAAGGACTCGGTGCCGGCGCTGGTGGCGCTGCTGGCCCATCCGCAGCTCAGCCATTACGCCCGCTACGGTCTGGAAACCATTCCAGATCCTTCGGTCGACGATGCCCTGCGCGCGGCGCTGCGCAAGCTGCCGGGCAGGCCGCTGGTGGGCGTGATCAACTCCATCGCGAAGCGCAAAGACCCGAAGGCCGTACCGTCTTTGTCGAAGCTGCTCTATGGAGCCGATATCGAAGTTGCCAGGGCCTCCGCCTCCGCACTCGGTCACATCAGCGGCCTGGAATCCATGAAAGCGTTACAGGGCGCGCTGGCTCGAACCAAGGGGGCCGTGCGCGAGGCAGTGGCCGCCGGCGGTGTGCTTTGCGCGGAGGGATTGCTGGCCGATGGCCAACGCACGCCCGCTCTGGCGTTCTACAGCGTGCTGACCCGCGAGGACATTCCCAAGGTCGTGCGGATCGCGGCCATGCACGGAATCATCGACGCGGAAGTTTCGCTGAATCGGCCGCGGTGGGCGCCGTCAAACGCGCGCACCGCGGACGTCGCTACAGACGGTAGCGCGAAGCGTCTGCGCGCGACGCGGGCCGCGCTTCACGGCGAACTTGCGCGCGCGGCCGCTGCGTTCGGCGCGCAGCGTGAATTCGCCGTCCGATTCAACCGAGATCTTCCAGCGGCCGAGCGAGGCGGGTGCGGCGGTCAACGTCACCGTGTGGCCGTTGAAACGGAAGCGCTGGCAGCCGATGCGCTGGGTGGCGTCGATGCGCCAGGCGAGCGTGTTGGCGGCAGCGTTGGGCTGGAGCCCGATCTTGTATTCAAGCAGCATCAGAATGGGCGTGATGCCGCTCCATCCGACGAAGTCCGGCTTCGCGGGCTTGCCCGGCGCGGCTGAATCCGGAGCGTAGTTTTCCCAAACGGTCCCGGTCTTCTTGTAGACCTCGAAGACGCGGTAAAGATTTTCGATGGCGATGGCGCGGGCGAGCGTCGCGTGGTGGTTCGCCTCCAGGCCCCGTATGACCATGGTGGTGGTCGGGTCCCAGACCGCGCCGCACCAGTATCCTCCGGCGGAACGATAGCCTTTCTCGTCGGCGGCGAGCGTGGGCACGCGATGGAAACGGCCGAACGTCTTGGGATTCGCGAGTTCGCCGGCGAGAGCGTCCACCTGCGCTTTCGACGCCACTTGGGCCACCAGCGTCCAGAATCCGGCGATGGTCTTCACCGGGCACTGCTCGCCTTGGAGCGTCAGGTCGAAATAGAACCGCCGCTCCGGATTCCACATCCGACGGTTGATGAGCGCGGAAAGCTCGCGCGCGTCGGCGCGGAAACGTTTCTCGTCGCGTGTGCGCCCGATGACGCGAGCGATTTCGGCCAGGTTGCGAGCGAACAGGACCATCTCCGCCGAGGTGTCGATGGCCGTGCCGCCGCCGGCCAGATACGGGTTGCGCGGCGAGTTGTCCATGGAGGCCCAGTCCGTCATGTAGAGCCCGTTGCCTTGGCGCAGATATTTTTGGAGCGCTTCGTAGTAGCGCACCAGCGGTTCCCAGACCAGATGGAGACGCGCGCGGTCGCCTGTCACGCGATAGCTTTCCGCTTCGGCCCAGGCCAGGATGGGATGGTTCAGCGCGTCCAGCGTCACCATGGGGTTCGGCTCCGGCGGACGCCGTCCTTTATAGGTGACCGGCGTCGCGAGGCGAGCCTGGGGAAAGCCGAAGCCCCAGCGCGAAAACAAGGGCGCGCGCTCGAGGTTGCGCCACTCTCTGTAATCCACGCCGGTGGAGCGATCGATCTCGCGGCAGATCTCGCCCGAGGCGTGCTGCCTGGCGTAGAAATTGTCCAGCGAAGCGATGCCGGGAACCACCGGATGACCGTAGTTGCAGAACATGGTCATGAAGCTGGTGTCCCAGAGAAAAATGTTCTGGTTGAAGGCGGCATCAATGAAGTTCGAGACGTAGCCGCTTCCAGGCTTGGGTTGATGGAAGTTGCGGAACGCCAGTTCCCAGGCCTTCCAGTACATTTCGACCAGCCCGGGCTCGTCGTCGACGATGGGCGCCGGCAGCTTCAGCCGCGCCTCGGCGAACACGGGTAGCGGCGTGGGGTTGTAGGTCTTCTTAGCGAAGTAGATGCCCTGCGGTGGCTCCGCCAGGGACGCGAGTGATGTCAGAATTAGTAGAGCCGCTACGATCAGGTTTCGCTTCATGGCATATGGTGCGAGTGCGCACTGACTATCCAATCTAGCATCTTCAGATCGGGTAAGGGCGGCACTCGTATCATACTGTCTAAATGGCCGTTAACGATAATCACCATATTCTAGATCGATGTAATCAACTTTTTTCTTGACAGTCACTCCCGTCACCCCTAAAATGGATTTAGATGGTACTGGGAAAGCCTCTTTTGGAGTGGGAGAAGGGGGTCCCGACGCCGTTTTGTTCTGGCCTTCCGAGGCGCATCACCACAACTTATGGTTGCCGACAGCCGTCCTGGCGACGGTGCGCGATCTTGGAATGGTTCTCGCAGTTGTCTTATAACGAATTGAAAAATAAGGGACAAGATCATGGCAAACTCTGAAAGAAAACCTGGCATCGGCACCCTGGCACTGCACGCCGGCCAAACGCCGGACCCCACCACCACCGCGTGCGCGGTCCCCATCTACGCGACCTCGAGCTACGTCTTTCACGACGCCGAACACGCGGCGAATCTGTTCGGTCTGCGAGAGTTCGGCAACATCTACTCGCGGCTGATGAACCCGACCAACGACGTGTTGGAGAAGCGCCTGACGGCGCTCGACGGCGGCATCGGGGCGCTGGCGTTCGCCTCCGGACAGGCGGCCATCACGGCGGCCATTCTCACCATCGTGCATGCCGGGCAGAACTTCATCTCGGCCACCAGCCTTTACGGCGGCACGTGGACGCTCTTCACGCAGACGTTGAAGAAGCTCGGCATCGAGGTGCGCTTCTTCAATTCCGATCATCCGGAGGAGATCGACAAGCTGGTCGACGAGAACACGCGGCTGGTGTATCTGGAATCGGTGGGCAACCCGAAGAACGACGTGCCGGATTTCCGCAAGCTCACGGACACGGCGCACAAGCACGGCCTGCCGGTGATCGTGGACAACACGGTGACTGACGCCGGCGCTGCTGCGGCCTTTCGAGCACGGCGTCGACATCGTCGTGTACTCGACCACCAAGTTCCTCGGCGGGCATGGGGTGCACATCGGCGGGGCCATCGTGGACAGCGGCAATTTTCACTGGGCGGAGAATCCGAAGAAGTGGCCGGAGTTCACGGCGCCCTCGGATTCCTACCACGGCATTGTGTTCACCGAAGCGCTGAAGCCGCTCGGCAACCTCGCCTACATCATTCACATCCGCACGCACTGGCTGCGGGACACGGGCGCGGCGCATGAGTCCGTTCGCGTCGTTCCTGTTCCTGCTGGGTCTGGAGACGCTGCACTTGCGCATTGAGCGCCACGTTCAAAACGCGCAGGCGCTGGCCGAGTGGCTCGAGAAGCACCCGGCGGTGGAGTGGGTGAACTACCCGGGCCTGCCCAGCCACTCGCACTACCAGATGGCGAAGAAGTACCTGCCGGACGGCGCGGGCGCGATCCTCGGTTTCGGCATTCGCGGCGGCAAGGCCGCCGGCGTAAAGTTCATCAATAGCGTGAAGCTGGCCAGCCACCTGGCCAACGTCGGCGACGCCAAGACGCTGGTGATTCATCCGGCCTCGACCACGCACTCGCAGTTGACCGAGGAAGAGCAAAAGAAGACGGGTGTGTCGCCCGAGTATGTGCGTGTATCGGTGGGCATCGAATCGATCGAAGACATTGAGGCCGATTTCGACCAAGCTCTGCGGAGTTCACAGGAGTAAGTCATGAGATTCTACGAAGACAACAGTTACAGCATCGGAAAGACGCCGCTGGTGAAGTTGAAGAAGTTAGCGGGCGGCGCGGCGGCCACCGTGTTCGCCAAAATCGAAGGGCGCAATCCGGCCTATTCGGTGAAGTGCCGCATCGGATCTTCCATGGTGTGGGACGCCGAACAACGCGGCGTGCTCAAGGCCGGCCGGGAACTGGTGGAGCCGACCAGCGGCAACACCGGCATCGCGCTGGCGTTTGTGGCGGCCGCACGCGGCTACCCCATCACGCTCACCATGCCGGAGACCATGTCGCTGGAACGGCGCAAGGTTCTGAAGGCCTTCGGCGCGAACCTGGTTCTCACCGAAGGCGCGCAGGGAATGAAGGGCGCCATCGCCAAGGCCGAGGAGATCCACGCCTCCGACCCGAATCACTACGTGCTCCTGCAGCAGTTCAAGAATCCGGCCAACCCCGATATCCATTTCAAGACCACGGGGCCCGAAATCTGGGACGACACCGACGGGCAGATCGATGTATTGGTCAGCGGCGTGGGCACGGGCGGCACCATCACCGGCGTTTCGCGCTACATCAAGAACGTGCGCGGCAAGAACATCGTTTCGGTGGCGGTGGAGCCGGACGCGAGCCCGGTGATCACGCAGAAGCGCGCGGGCGAGCCGCTCAAGCCGGGACCGCACAAGATCCAAGGCCTCGGCGCGGGCTTCATTCCGGACACGCTGGATCTGTCGGTGGTGGATCGCGTGGAACTGGTTTCGAACGACGAAGCCATCGACATCGCGCGGCGCCTGGCGCGCGAAGAGGGCATCCTGAGCGGCATCTCGTGCGGAGCGGCGGCGGCCGTGGCCGTGCGCCTGGCGCGACTGCCGGAGTTCGCTGGAAAGAATATCGTGGCGATCCTGCCGGATTCGGGCGAGCGCTATCTCACCTCGGTGCTTTTCGAAGGCATCGTTTAGGTCTGGTGGCGTGATCGTTCCTCAGCGCCGCGGGCCGGGGATGCCCGAGAATCACACGGCGAGTTGTACTAGCGGCGTGCGGCGCAAATCCTGACGAGTAAGATTCCCGGTGGGCAAACCGGGTACAGGCACGAAGTTTCGCAAAAGCAGCGAAATTCGAGCCAGTCCCCGTTTGCGCGCAATGCCGATAACGAGTATTTCCGCCGACCTGCACTAGCGCGCCGGTGGGCAGCGGAACGATTCGTAGAGCGCGGGCAGCGCTTCGCGCAGGGCCCGCGCGTTTTCCTCGAAGTCGCCGCGATTGTACATCCAAAAATTGGTGGGACGAGTGCTCCATTCCCAGGTGAAGCTCCCGTTGTCGCGAACTTCGATGCGGCAGGGCTTCAACTCGTTGGGCAGCACGCGGTCGCCCGGTTGCACTTCGTTCGCCGGCAGAATGCGGTAACCCAGGCCGGCACGGTGCACCAGGCGGCGACCCGACGCCAGAATCCACACGGCGGTTTCCCAGACGTGATGCGGACGCGCGGCGATGCGCTCGATGGCAGCGGCGGGCCAGTCGTGATCGAGCGCTTCCAGAAAGTTCGTCCGCATGCTTCGTTCAAAGGCGTAGCAGAGATAGCGTTGCAGCCGCGCATCCATTCTCTTGACGAAGTTGAGATCCGGCAACTTCCAGTAGGTGTTATTCGAATCCATGCCGAAGGGTCCTTTGTTCGAGGCGCATGGATAAAGGGCCACGGGCAAATCCGACCGCAGCAGGCGAACCATGGCGTGGGGATCGAGTTCCACGTTCCACTCCATGTAACGCGGCGTGGTGGACCCCGCGCACAAGTGAATTCTGGCGACCTTGGCGCGCATGAGACGCGGCTCGCGATTGAAGGCGGCCGCAACGGGACGAGCCGATCCGAAAGAGACGATGTGAACTTTCTCGCGCGAGTCGCGCAGCGTGTCGAGGAGCAAGCGGACGCCCGTTTGTTGAAACTCCGGCGCATCCAGAAGCGTGTCGGCGGGCGCGCGCAGGGCTTGGAAGGGACCGATGCCGTAGGGCACATTGCGATCGAACAAATAGTTGAGCTGCAGCACCGGGATGACGCCCGGATCCCGCGGCCCATCCTTGTCGAGCACCTTGCCGCTTGCGCTCGTCGCCACCGCGCGCCGGAACTTCGCCGTCACGTCCAGGATGACGGCCTTGAGATCGATCTCCGGGAGCGCGTAGGCCGCGATCAGGTCTACGTTATCGCCGATGTCCTGATACGGATGATAGAGGTCCGTGACATCAATGACCGGGACTCGCCGCGCCGGGGCCGCCGTGGCCCTTGTCGAGAATCCGGCCGTCCAGAGCGCGGGCGCGCCCAATATCGTCTGGCGCCTGGTGAGAAGCTGTGTACGGAGCATGTTGGCCTGATACCGTTGTATCTTACCGCGTACGATGCATTGCTATAATTCCAGCGGAGGATAAGGTGCGCCTGTCTCGCCTGATGATTTTCCTGCTCGCGTTCGCGGGCCTTTGCGGCGGCCGGCGACGTTTTGAAGCCGGGTCCGGAGAACGTTCCCGAGTGGGCGCAACAGGGGCGCTTCCGATTCACGCGCCTGGATGGCGGGCCGCTCGAAGTACGCAAGACCACGCGTTCGGAATGGGGCAAGCACTTCAACGAACAGCAGAAGGAGGTGCTGGCCAACCTTTACTCGAAGTACGGCGACCGCATGGCCGATCTATTGGCCGAGGCCAACATTAACTGGGTGTGGATCACCTGGAGCGTGGGCTTTTCGGAGGCCGAGGAAGCCGCACAGCGCGCACAGTGCAAGATCATCACCGAGAAACTGCACCAGCGCGGCATCCGGGCGGCGGCCTACATGTGCGCGGTGAGCATCTTTTGGGAGACCATGTTCCGCGACCACCCGCGCGCGGTGCGCTGGCTCCGGTTCGACTCAGAGGGCACGCCCTTCCGCTACTCGGGCGGCAAGGACGCGCTGCGATTCATCGCCGACGTCTCTAACCCCGAGTGGCTCGAATATCAGAAGAAGCGCGTGGGGGGCATTATCGACGCGGGGCTGGACGGGATCTTTTTCGACAACACCGCCTGTCCCGGCTGGAACACGCGCGAGGCGCTCGAAGGCCACTTCGCCGCCTTGCGCCGCTACATACATGAAGAGAAGAAGTCCAACATCCTGCTGTTCACCAATTACGGTTTGCGCCTGGAAGGCATCACGCTGAACGGCAACATGGAGTTCGTCTTCAACGAAGGCTGGCGCGAGCCGGGCGCATGGGGCGACGATTGGGAAGTTTCGAATGTGCGCCGCATGCGCTACGTGCGCGGCGTGCTTCCGGAGTGGAAAGCGCACACCAGCGAGTACTCGATTTTCCGCCAGGGCAACCGCGCCACTACGTGGCTGGGGCCGCGCTCGCAGAAGCTCGGCATTCTGGAAGCGGCCGCGCTCGGGTCGGCCTACTCGTGGGATATGGAAGGCCCGTTCGACGGTGCGCTGATGGCAGGCGACGCCTCGGCGCTGGCGGCGTGGAAAGCCATCGCCGAAGCCAACGGATTCCTCAAGCGCAACGAAGCGCTCTATGCCGGCGCGCGGAGCGTAGCGCCGGTGGGGGTGCTGCGGTCGCCCATCGCGCGCGACGGTTCGGATGGTGGCTTCACCTGGAACAAGGGCGACACGCAGTTCTACGATCTGCTCTCGAAGAAGAGCGTACCGTACAAAGTCCGCATGCTCGGCGCGGTGAGCGAGGATCAACTCGGCGAACATCGGGGCGTGGTGGTGCCGCGCTCGACTGTGTTGTCGCCGGCGGACGTTGCCATGCTTGAACGTTACAAGAGCCGCGGCGGCAAAGTACTCGTGCTGGAGGAAGAGGCCCCGGTGGAAGCCATCGCGAAGATCCGGGAACTGGCCGATGGCGCCGAGTGGATCGAAGTGGAGGGCGCGCCGCACGTGCTGGCGACACTGACCAGTCTGGACGAAGGCAAGCGCCTGGCGGTGCACCTGCTCAACTACGATCAACAGGCCGTCGCCGGCGTCAAGGTGAAGTTGCGTGGGACGCGCCTGGCCTCGCCGCGCCTGTTCACGCCGGACGCGGAAACACGCGGACCGGAGAGCGTGAAGCGCGCGGCGGGAGAAATCGAGTTCACGCTGCCGCGCCTGGATACGTACGCGGTTGTGGTGTTGCACTGAGGGCCGGATAGAGGCGGTTCGGCGTGTGACTTTCGGGACTGCGGGGCAGGCCTTGAGGAAAGACAGATGAGCCCCCGCGGCTCCAAGACACATCCATTGGGGTATGCTCATGCCGGCCCTCCCAGGTCCACGGGGAGCGGCCGGACCAAGGGGTCCGGCGCGGTCCAGGGGGACCGCCCTACAAATCCGTGCCAGTGGCAACCTTCGCGGTAAGTGAACAGTATTGAGCTTAGTCCGTTATATACTTTTCTAAACAGGAGGCCCCATGTCTCTTCGCCCCATCAAGCGGCTTGTCAAAGCCAAGCCGGCCATCGAAGGCGCCGGGGTGCATCTGCGCCGCGCGTTCGGTTTCGGTGACACTACCGACTTCGACCCTTTCCTTCTTCTTGACGACTTCCGCAACGACGTTCCAGAGGATTACCTGGCGGGCTTCCCATGGCACCCTCATCGCGGGATTGAAACGATCACTTATGTCCTGGCGGGAACCGTGGAGCACGGCGACAGCATGGGGAATCGCGGGGTGATCGGCGCAGGCGACATACAGTGGATGACGGCTGGGAGCGGGATCATCCACCAGGAGATGCCCAAAGGCGACGAAGCGGGTAGAATGCACGGTTTCCAGTTGTGGGCCAACCTTCCGGCTTCGCTCAAAATGACGGCACCCCGGTATCAGGAGGTGAAAGCGGGCGAAATCCCGGAGGTCACCGATGACGACGGCACTCACGTTCGGGTCGTCTGCGGAACTTTCTGGGGTGTGGCCGGTCCCGTGGACGGCATAGCCGCCGATCCGATTTACCTCGATGTGTCGGTACCTCCGGGCCAGAAGAGGAGCTTCCCGGTCGAGACCACTCGCCACTCGTTCGCGTACGTCTTTGCCGGGAGTGGAAAATTCTGCAACGCCTCAGGACCGCTTGCGGTACCCACCGAGCCGGTGGGATGGGCGGACACGAAGCCTCCCGCGGAAGCCGGGAACCGCTCGCTGGTCCTGTTTGACCGCGGCGACGAGGTCATGGTACACGCCGGAGAGGATGGGATCCGCTTTCTCCTGGTCTCGGGGAAGCCGTTGAAAGAGCCGGTGGCTTGGTACGGTCCGATCGTCATGAACACGCAGGAACAACTCCAGCAGGCATTCGCGGAACTTGAGAAGGGGACGTTCCTGAAGTCGACGAAGTGAAGCTGGAAGGGAGGGCACATGAACGAATCGAAATTTGTAATTGCCGGCGGAGGGATGGTTGCGGGCTATGCGGCGAAGCAGTTCGCAGAGCTGGGCGTGAAATCCGGCGAGTTGACCATCCTGTCGGCGGAGACTTCCGTGCCTTACGAACGGCCGCCTTTGTCGAAGGGCTTTCTGGCAGGCCGGGAAACGGAAGAGAGTGTCAGGATCAATTCGGAAGATTTCTACCGTCAACACGGAATTGAGGTAAGGCTCGGCTGTCAGGTCACAGCCGTGGACGCCGCGCGCAAACAGCTCTCTCTGCAATCTGGCGGGGAGTTCCGATTCGAAAAGTTGATTGTGGCTACAGGATCGCGAGTTCGAAAGCTGGACATCCACGGCGCCGAACTCGCCAACGTCCAATACCTGCGTTCGATGGACGACTCGAAAGCCATTCGGCAACTCGCCGCGCAGGTGAAGCAGGCTGTGGTCATCGGAGGTGGGTTCATCGGGATGGAGGTGGCCGCCGTGCTGGCGCAGAAGGGCATCGAAGTCACGATGGTCCTGCGCGAGGACCGTATCTGGAAGCAGTTCTTCTCACCGCGGATGTCCCGCTTTTTTGAGGCATACTACACGGCGCGCGGCGTCCGGTTCGTCAAAATGGCGGCAGTCAGAGAGTTGCGGGGCGAGGGAGCGGTAAGCTCGGTAATGCTCGGCGACGGACAGATGATCGCCAGCCAACTGGTGGTCGCCGGTATCGGCGTCCGGCCTGCCACCGAGCTGTTCGCAAATAGCGCCATCCAGGTGGCCGACGGCGTGATGGTGAATGAATATCTTGAGACCAGTGCACCAGGGATTTTTGCCGCTGGTGACGTGGCGAACTACCCGGATGTGCTGTTTCAGAAACGAAGACGGGTGGAACATTGGGACAATGCGGTTTCACAGGGTCAGTACTGCGCCCGGGCGCTGATGGGTGAGCGGACTCCTTTCAAACACGTGCCCTACTTCTTTTCCGACATCTTCGATCTCTCTTACGAGTTTTGGGGCGACCCTTCCGATGCGGAAGAGATTGTTCACCGGGGCGATCTTGCGACCAACAGCTTCAGCGTGTGGTGGCTGCGGCAGCGCGTCGTCGTGGCGGCATTCGCGATGAATCGTCCAGACGAGGAGCGCGACGTTGCGCCGAAGTGGATCGAGTCCAAACAAGTTGTGTTTGCGGAGAAGCTCGCGGACGCCTCAAGACCCGTCCTGGCAGCCGCGGAAGTCTCCCGTTGATGGTTGCACTCGCTTGCCAAAGTCGACGGCGAATGGACCGCTACTGATGGGCACTCGGGCAGGCGACCAAACCAGCGGTTGGCAAGTGCCGTGCCTGTACGAGGAGTGCAACGCGGGAGGAGACCACTACAACCGCTAGTGGAGTGCGGCGCAAATCCCGACGAGAAGATTCCCGCTGGGCAAAACCGGGTACAGGCACGAAGTTTCGCAAAAGCGGCGAAATTCGAGCCAGTCCCCGTTTTGCGCGCAATGCCGATACCGCGCGTTATTTCCGCCGCAATCAGCGCGCGGCTTTCTCGGTGACCTGCCGGAAGACGCGCAGCAGGTTTCCTCCCAGGAACTTCTTGATGCGCACCTCGGACCAGCCGCGGCGCAGCATGGCGTCGGTGATTTGGGGCAGGTCGCGTATGTCGCGCATGCCGCGCGGCAGCGTGGGGCCGCCGTCGATGTCGGTGCCGAGCGCGACGTGATCCTCGCCCACTAGCGCGATGGCGCGTTCGACCACTTCCACCCAGCCCTCGGGCGTCAGCTTGATGTCGTCGGGGGCGTCACAGCCCATCATGGGGAATTGCGGCGCTACGATGCGGTCGATTTCTTCGATCGAAAGCCGCTCTTCTTTCTTGCCGATGGCGGAGCGGTCCCAAAACGTCTTGCCGGCGGCCTTCCTGCGATAGTCGTAGACGCGCACGTTGTGGAATTCGTTGCCGATCTGGAAGCCCATGACGCCGCCCTTGGCAGCCAGTTTCTTCAACAGCGCGTCGGGCATGTTGCGCGGAATGTCGTTGACGCTGCGCAGGCCGTGGTGCGTGGCGACGATGGGGTCTGTGCTTACGTCGATGGTCTGCTCGATGGTTGCGTCCGAGGCGTGGCTCACATTGATGAGCATGCCCAGGCGGTTCATCTCGGCCACCACGGCGCGGCCGCGCGCGTTCAGACCGTTCCACTTGGGCGGGGCGCAACAGGAATCGGCGAAATTGTTGGCCCAATTGTGCGCGGGCAGCATGGAGACGCGCACACCCAGGCGGTACAAGTCGCGCAGCACACCCAGATCGCCATCCAAATCCCAGGCGCCTTCGATGTCGAGCACGGCGGCCATTTTGCCGCGCGCGACGATGCGCTCGATTTCGGTGGCGGTGGTGGCCAGCTCGATGGTCGCGCGGTTGAGCTCGAGTTGTTCCAGGCCCTTGTCGATGAGCCGGAGGACCTGCTTGGTTTCGTAGCGCGGCGGGTAATACTCTTCCGTAACGAAGACCGTGTAGAACATGGCCTTGACGCCGCCTTCGCGCGCACGTGGCAGATCGAACTGGCCGCCTTCGAGGCGGTCTCCCATGTTGCCGCCATGATAAAACTGGCGGTCGGCCACGTGAACGTGACCATCGAGCACCAGGGAGCCGAAGTGGATGCGCCGGGCTTCGGCGGAGATTTCGGCGGCGGCCAGAGGCAGCGTCAAGGCCAGGACCGCGAGAACGACACAACACGAAAGCCGCGCGGATGTCATGAACTCTATTCTAGCCAGGTGTGGCTCCCGGTTCGGGAGATGTGTGTCCATCTGACGAACCGCTGAACCATTTGGCCGGCGGCTTCTCAGACCGTCAGCCTCGGCCTTCCCGCCGTAAGGCCTACTTGATGGTGATCCGCGTGATGTTGGCCTGCTTGCCGGCGATGGACAGGACGATGGGGACATCACCCTTCCCGGCCAGCGAGGCGGGTACCTGCACATTGATCTGATCCAGCCCGGCCCAGGTCCCCTGCTCTCCGCTGTACTGCACCGGGGCGTTTGCGCTTCCGATGGTCACCGTGACCTGGTCCACCGTCGCCCGGCGGATACCGGTTCCGTAGAGCACCAGATACACCTGGCCGTTGGTCACGTCGACCGGGGCGGCCACCACGCTGCCCGTGCTGTCCACGGCGTAGACATTCTCGTAAACCTGGCGGCCGTCGGGAGTCAGCCGGACCACATTGGCGGCAATCAAGAGCGACGGCGTTGAGTGTGAACAGCCCGGGCTGGACATTCGCGATGGTCACCTTACCCGTCTGCACCGTGCCGTCGCCCGCGCTAAACGTGATCACCGCGGGACCCAAAGCCACGGTCGCCGGCACGAGGTAATTCACCTGGCCCGACGACACGAAGTAGATCGGTGCGGGGATCACTGCCCCGGTGGAGTCCTGGATGCTCACCGTGGTCCCGCCCAGCACGGTCGGTGGTGGACCGCTGGTCTGCATCGTACCGGTCGCCAGCTTGGTCCCGTATGCCGAGGCGATCGACTCCGGCGTCAGAACCGGCACCTTGTCGCCGGCCAGCAGGCTGGTCACCTGGCTGCCCGCCTGAATGCGCGGCTGAGCCGCCAGTTGATCGGCCATGGCCATCACGCGCAGGTGCAGGATCACCGGCGCTTCCGCGGCATTCGGGTGCTTGGCGTTGAACTTGTCCAACGCCTGCTGGCTGAGAGCCAAGGCGCCGGCATAGTCGCCGCCGGCCGCTAGCAGATCGGCTTTCTCGGTGTACGCCTCCAGCATATCCGGCTGCCTGCCGATCAGCGTATCGAGCGCCGACTGAACGCCTGCGGTATCGCCTCGCAGCCGCGCGTAGGCGGCCAGCGCCAGGTACTTGGAAGCCTCGTCCTCGGAAGAAAGCGACCCCGGCTCCGCTCCCAGTTGTACCGTGGCGCCGCTGCTCTGTGCGCTTCCGCTCCAGGTGCCAGCCATGGCGCCGGTGGTGGTGTTCAGCGCAACCGACAGGCTGTACAGGCCGTTGGGAATGGCCGAAGTGTCCGTGGGAGCCACCAGCCACACCGCCTCTGCGGTATGGATGCCGCTCAAGGAAAGAGAGGGCGTGGCCGGAGCCAATAACTGCGCCGGCCAATGCTGGACCGCTCCGTTCTGGTCCGTAATGGTCAACTGCAGCGCCTGCGTCCAGGCACCGCCCGCGAGGCCGATCTGCAGAGGCTGATTGCCGGCCGGAATCACCACCACGTGGATCAGCAGCGGCCACCCTTTCGCCACCACCGCTTCGGCTTGTCCGTTCACGTCCAAACCTAACTCCGGCGAGCCCTGCGCCTGCAACCAGCAGGCCGAGCAGAGAAACATCAGGCTAAGCCAGGCGTGTCTCATGGTTCACCTCGTGGGCGCCTGCACATTATCGTTGACCAGCACCTGCCCCCGGCAGTTTCCGCGCCCCTGCGCCGAAGGGCCGTAGCGCGACTGCGGTTGACGGTCGGGGGCGTTCACTCCCGTTCCCAGGCCTTGCGTGCACAGGCTGTAACCGGCGGGCTCCGCATCGACCAGGTAAATTGTGTGTGCATCCGCTTCCGAGAAATATCCTCTGGCGTCGTCGTATCGCATCACGCAGGAGTCGTCCCCCCCGTGCGTGTCTCCCGGCATGCCCAACTGGAAGGTGAGCTGCGTGTCGTAGGGCAGCGGGTAGGCATCGCCCGATTCGTCGAGCACGTTGGCGGCTATTCCTTGAAAGAGAGTTGTATTGGTGGCCGAACTCCGATAGAAGGTGCCGTACTTGGACTGGGCGTCGCCGTGGTGATAGACGTTGGAGCAGTGGAACAACTCATGGGCCAGCGTGGGCGCCAGGTAGGCGATCCAGGTGGAGTCGGCGCTGGGAAGAATCCTCGGCGTCACCACCTGGGTGATCGACTTCGGCGTTCCCGGCCCGCCCTGCGCCTCCGCGTAGCCCGCGTCCGCGGCAAACGGCACGATGACGACGCCGTGCTGGTCTCCGTTATGCGCCCCCGCGCCGTGGTTGAAGTTGATCACACGCCCGGCGGACATCTCCGCCCGCCTCAGCGTGTAGTGAACTTCCATCCCACTCAGATTCTTGAACAAGCGGAACGCCGGCAAATAGAAAGCGCCGGCGGTGTTCACAAGGAAGAAATCCTTCTTCTTCGGATTCCCCTCCACATGTCTGCCGTCGATGATGAACCCGCGGTACTCCTCATACAGCGCCAGCCCGTCCCCGGGACTGCCGTCGCCTGGCGGATCCGCCTCGTTGTCGCTGTTGTCGGCCAGGGTCGACACGCCTAGGTCCTGCTTCCATTTGTCGGGGATGGAACTGTTGGCCGAGCGCATCGGCAGGCGCACTTCAGTCTGCGCCGAATCGCCCTCCAGGTAACCGACAATCTGGCTCTGGTCGGGCATCACCGCCGTCACCTTGACGGTGCCGAACGCGCCCCAGTCATACGAAGCGATGGTGACCGTGGATTGCGTGTATTGTCCCGGCTTGCTTTGCAGGCGCTGCCCGGCCGGATCGGGCGTCAGCACCCCTTCGGCGAGGCTCTCCAGCTTGAGATCGAAGTCCGTGCCCGGGCTGCTGGGAGGCGCATTCATGGTGTATCCGGGCTCTTTGGAGCAGTTGGTCAGCTCCCAAATCCAATAAGCTACCTTGGCGTTCGTAGTCCCGCCGTTGGAGGCCTGCAGCTTGGCGGTCAGATCGATACTGTTGCCTCGCGCGCCTCCGGCTCCCGCCGTGGGGCGCCAGTTCTGGAAGGCCGTGGTCCTCTGGATCACGACTTCGTTTTGCCCCGCCAGCCCCGGTTCGATGTCCCAATCGATGGTGACGTCCGTCTGTGCCGGCGTCCCTCCGAGGACCAGCGACATCGGCTGCATGGGGGAATCCACCTTTACCGTCGTGGAGCCCTTCAATATGAACCCCGAGGCCGGCAGCGTCTGAATCTTGTCCGACAGCACCGGGGACCAGTTCGCCGGACCCGTGCCACCTAGCGTTCCGGGCGTGCAACTGTTGCTGGTGCTGCTGGTAGCTCCGTCCTCCTGATACGAAGAGGGATAGAAGGCGTACTGGTTGGTGCCCTGCAGGATGAGCGTAAACGTCTTCCCCGCGCCGCCGACCGCACCCTGGAAGATCTGCGTCATGGTCTGCTTGCAGCCGCCGAAACTGGCCACATCGCTGGCGTTCACGTTGGAGGTGCCGGTATAGGTCCCCGTCCACCCCTGTATGTTCGGGTTGTAGACGCCCAGTTGAATCGTCACCTTGGACGTGATGCCGAACTGCCAAACGTCGGAGTAGATCCCGCCACTGGTCGATCCCGAAGCGGTCCCGGTGATGTTCACGGTACCGTGCCAGTTTTGTACCGTCAGGAATTCGCTCACCCGGCCCTGTGCGAACAGGGATGGTGCGACGAGCAAGACCGCCGCGAGAACCCTCCACGCTCCGATGGGATTTCGAGCGGCAGGATGGACCGGTTCGAGTAGGAACTGAACGCGCTCACGCATTCGCATAGCTGACCTCCAAGTGTTGGACGAATTACATCCTCAACAAGATAACCAGCTGTTTGAATATGAATCCGCATCCCACCCGCATCCCAGCCGCGGGCAGCACTTACCCAAAAGGTTATCACACGCCGGAGGTCCAGAAGATGGAACGATCTTGGCTCGACCGTTGGGCCGAAGAAGATGATCTGAACCGCAGACTGACGGAAGGAGGCTGGATGTATACTGGTGCCGAGCCGGGCGCCCACATGAAGTTTCCGGCTCAGGCTTTACGCGTCGAAGAGGCTGGAGAAGCATAGCAGAGTGACTACAGGAGGATTACCATGCCGCCTCGAGCCCAGATCGCTCTTACGCTGGCCCTGTTCATGGCCGTACCGAATGTCCACGCCGCTGAGTCGTCGAGAAAGAGCTGGAGCGAGCTTTCGCGGGAGATAAGAAGTGAGTGGACGGTGCGGCTGGTTCTTCCGGACACTACCGTGGTTGAGGGAAAAGGGGCGCGATTCACCGAAGACGGCGTGGTGCTGCAGGTGGCTCGAAGCAGCAGCCCGCGAGTTCACCCGAGAGGGTCGCTGACGGTACCGCGTAACACGGTGAAGACTCTGGATCTGAGGAGGAACCGGCTGAGAGGGCAAGTTCTAGGTTCCGTCGTCCCACTTGCGGCTGGAGCGGCGATCGCCGGTGCGGGCGCCTCCAAGGGTGTATTCGAGGGCGGCGGGTTTATGGTGGCCGGCGTTCTCGTGAGCGTTGCCGCCATCCCGTTGTACTTCCTCGGCCGGGCCAGGGACCGGCGCTGGGAGAGCATCACGATCGTGCCCTAGCCGTCCTGCTGAATGGGTGTACGGTCCGCTCCTTGAACCCGCTCTACAGCGGGAAGGACGTGGTGTTCGACCCCGGACTGTTGGGCACCTGGACGGAGCATGACGGCGCAAACAACCATTGGACTGTTCAGAGATACGGCGAAAGCGGGTACAGGATTGTTTGCAGCGAAGGTATGACGCCGCTGGAAGGCTGACTGGTGAAGTTGAGGGGGCATCCGTTCCTGGATGTGACGCCGAAAGACGGGGACGATGCGTTTGCCATTCCCGCTCACCTGTTCGTCAAGACGAGCTCAACGGGGACACCATGCGGACGGCGCTGCTCAATGCCGACTGGATCGAGAAGGCCGCGGACCTCAAGACGCTGGGGCTGAGCCACTCGCAGTTTCGGCTCGGACTATAATGTCCCTTTGCCACGGGCGCGGCGAGTTATGCCGACCGCGCCGCGGCGGGAGGTGGTCTAGTGCGGTGTTGGCGGGTGCTCGCTCTAGTGACGGTGGTGCTGCTGCTGAACGGTTGCTCTATTGAACAAATCGCGGTCAACAAAATCGGCGATGCGCTGGCTTCGGGAAATTCGGTCTTCGAAACGGACAACGATATCGCATTGGTGGGCGATGCGCTGCCGTTCGCGTTGAAGATGACGGAAAGCCTGCTGGCGAAGTCGCCGCGGCACCGGGGCTTGCTGCAGACGGCCTGTCAGGGGTTCGCGACCTATTCCTACCTCTATGTGCAGGACGAAGCGGACCGGGTGGCGGAAACCGATATTGACGCGGCGGAGCGGATCCGCGCCCGGGCGCGGCGGCTCTATCTGCGGGCGCACGAGTACGGGTTTCGCGCACTGGATGCCACGCACCGGGGCACCGCCGGCGCCTTCGGCTCGGACCCCAACGCCGCCCTGGCGATCTTCCACAAGAAGAACGACGTGCCGCTGCTCTACTGGAACGCGGCGGCGTTGGGCCTGGCGGTTTCGGTTTCCAAGGGAGACGCACGCATGCTGGCGCGCCTTCCCGAGGTGGAAGCGTTCGTGGATCGGGCGCTGGCTCTGGACGAAACCTGGCAGGCCGGCACCTTGCACGAGTTCATGGTGATTCTGGCGGGGGCCAAGCCCGGCAAACCGGATTTCGACCGGATCGAAAAACACTACCGGCGCGCGCTGGAACTCTCCGAAGGCAAGCGCGCCAGCCTTTACGTGGCCTACGCCGAAAGCGTTTCGGTGGCCCGGCAGGACAAGCGTTCGTTCGAGGATGCGCTGAAGAAGGCGCTGGCGGTGGACCCGGAAAAGTACGCCGAAGTCCGGCTGCTCAATGTGGTGGCGCGGCGGCGCGCGGAGTGGTTGCTCTCCCGCACCGATGAACTGATTCTTACCCCGGAACCTGAATCCGGCGACAAACAGAAGGGAACAAGCGAATGAACCGGTTGTTGCTGATCGCCGCCGCGGCGCTGATGTGCGTATCGTCCGAAGCCGCGCAGATGTCCGGCGGCGCCGCCGTGCGTCCGGAAATCGTGATCAATCTGGGCACCGCCGCCCCCAGGGATTCTCCCTGGTGCAAGATCCTGGACCGCACGCGAGAGGACTGGTTGAAGATTTCCGGGGGCAAGTATGCCATGCGGATTTACCCCGGCGGTGTGCGTGGCGACGAGTCCGGCATGATTCTGAAAGCGCGCATCGGGGAACTCCAGGCGGTGGGGTTGTCGGGAGTCGGCCTGGCACTGGTCGAGCCGGCGGTGGCCTGCCTGCAAATCCCCATGCTGATCGATTCCTATGAGGAGTTTGATTACATCCGCGAGCGCATCACTCCGCGTCTGGAGGCGCTGCTGGAAAAGCGCGGCTTCGTTCTGTTGCAGTGGAGCGATGTGGGTTGGGTACACTTCTTCACCAAGACGCCCGTGCGGACTCCCGACGATCTGCGCCGGTTGAAGCTATTCACGTCGGCGGGCGATCCGGAGGCCGAGAAACTTTACAAGGACTTTGGACTGCTGGTGGTGCCGCTGGCGGTCACTGACATGTTGCCTTCACTGCGGACCAACATCATCGAGGCTTTCGACGTGCCTCCGCTATTCGCGCTGCTCGATCAGTCCTTCGGCCTGGCCAAGAATATGCTGGATGTAAAGTGGGCGCCGCTGGCCGGCGCGACGCTGGTTTCCAAGCGAACCTGGGACCGTATTCCGGCAGGCACGCGCGCGGAGATGTTGCGGGCGGCGCGGGCGGCCTCGCTGCGCGCGCGTGACGAAGTCCGCAAGATGGGCGACGACGCCGTGGCGGTCATGCGGGAGAAAGGCTTGAACGTGGTTCGAGCCAATGCCGCGGAGCGCCAGAAATGGCAAACCGCGGCGCAAACCGCCTACCCCAAACTTCGCGGAACGCTGGTCCCGCCGGATCTGTTCGACGAAGTGGTCCGCCTCCACCACGAGTTCCGGTCGAAAGCGGCCCAGGGCGCTTCCAAATGAAGTGGTCCTCCCTGGCGAAACTGAAGCAGGCCGAAGCGGGACTTTCCATCGCCGCCCTGGCGGTGATGACGGCGCTTCCGCTGGCGGAGATGGTGTTGCGGAAACTGGCCGGGACGAGCATCGCCGGTTCCATTCCCGTGGTGCAGCATCTGACGCTTTGGGTCACGCTGCTCGGGGCGGCCCTGGCGGCCGGCTCCGACCGTCTTCTGGCGCTGTCCACCACGGTCTTTTTCGCCGAGCGCTGGCGCTCCAGGGTTCGCATCTTCACGGCAGCCCTGGGCGCGGGAGTGTGCGCTTCTCTGGCCGCGGCCAGCGTCGAGTTGATGGATGTCATGCGTCAGGCGGGAGGTGTGGTGGCCTGGGGCATTCCGGTTTGGGTAGCGCTCGCGATCCTGCCGGCGGGCTTCGCGCTCATCGCCGCCCGGCTGGTGTTTCGCGCCTCAGATAGCTGGCGCTGGCGCCTGGTGGCGGCCCTGGGCCTTGCGGCGCCGCTCCTGTTCACGCACGTGGAAGCCCTGACCGCGCCGGCATGGACGCTTCCCCTGGGACTGTTGGTGCTGGCCGGAACCGTTTTCGGGATGCCCATTTTCGCCGCTCTGGGCGCGCTCGCATTCCTGTTCGGGATGCGCGAAGCCCTCCCGTTCACCGCCGTGCCGTCGGAGATCTACCGGCTGAGCGCCTCGCCCATGTTGCCGGCCATTCCGCTGTTCACCCTGGGCGGATTCATCTTCTCCGAATTGGGCTCCAGCCGCAGGCTCATGCGCGTCTTCACCGCGCTGGTGGGCTGGATGCCCGGCGGGTTGGCCATCATGACCGTGTTGCTCCTGGCCTTCTTCACGCCCTTCACGGGAGCATCCGGAATCACCATTCTTTCGATGGGCGGGTTGTTGCTTCCCGGACTGGTCAAAGCGGGCTATCCGGAAAACAGTTCGCTCGGGTTGGTCACCGTTTCGGGTTCCATTGGATTGTTGTTTCCCCCCAGCCTGCCCGTGATCCTCTACGGCATCTCGGCGCAAGTGCCCATCGACCGGCTTTTCGTCGCCGGCCTGGTTCCGGGTTTGGTTCTGGTGGCGGCGGTAGGCTTCGTGGGGAGCCTGGCGCGGTTGGTTCGCGGGCGCGCGAAGCACGCCGTTCCGCTGGCGGGAAGCGGCCGCGGCCATGTGGGACGCCAAATGGGAACTGCTCTTGCCGGTGGTGGTGCTGGTGGGGCTGTTCGGAGGCTTCGCCACGTTGGTGGAAGCCGCGGCGCTGACCGTGATCTACGCCCTGGTGGTGGAGTGTTTTATCTATAAAGATCTGAAACTATTCAAAGATCTGCCGCGCATCACCGTTGAATGCGCCACTCTGGTGGGAGCGTTCCTGATTATTCTGGGCGTGGCGCTCGCGTTCACCGACTACCTGGTCGCCGCCGAAGTGCCCATGCAAATGCTCGACTGGGTGCAGGCGCACATCCAATCGCCGTGGGTGTTTCTCCTGGCGCTCAACGTATTTCTGCTGATTGTCGGCGCCATGATGGATATCTATTCGGCCATTCTGGTGGTGGTCCCGCTGATCCTGCCGATCGCCAAGGCTTACGGCATCGATCCCGTGCATCTCGGCGTGGTGTTTCTGGCCAACATGGAACTGGGGTACCTGACTCCGCCCATGGGCGAGAACCTGTTCCTGTCGTCGTTCCGTTTCAAGAAACCGCTGGGACAGATCTATCTTTCGACGCTGCCCTACTGCCTGATGCTGGCTCTGGCCGTGCTCCTGATCACTTACCTGCCGGCCATCGGCGTGGGGCTCGCGGCCCCCAGTCCCTGATTACGCTTTCACCCCAAAGATTTTTTCGGCGTAGAGGCGGCTGAGGCGCAGGTTCTCTTCCACCGAGCGCGTCACCTTGGTCTCCTTGGCGTAATAGAGTTCCACGACCAGGTAGCCGGTGAAGCCGTTGCGCTTGAGATACGCGGCCACGGCAGGGTAGTCCACCTGGCCCGATTCGAGCGATTCCAGCCAGACGTTGTCGCGCGAATTGCGCAAGTGCATGCTTCCCAGCCGGCCTTGGCACTCCTGGAGCAGGGCAAGGACGTCCTGGCCGCCGCGCATGACCCAGTCGGTGTCCATGCAGACCCACATCAACTTCGGGTCCGTATGGTGCAGCATGTAGCGCCACTCGCGCGCACCGTCCTTCATTTCCGGGTCGTGGTGGTGTACGAACAGTTCCATGCCGCGCGACTGCAATTGCTTGCCGAGCAGATTCACGTTGCGCGCTTGCAGGGCCAGTTCATCGTCGGTTTTGAGCGCGCCCTTGGGCTTGGGGCTGGGATTGAAGCTGATGATTTCGCCGCCCACGCTCTGGAGCCCGGTGGCCACTTCGAGCGTGGCCGCGATAGTCTTTTCGGCCGCGCCCTGCTCGTGCATCACGCCGCCGTTGTAACAGATGGGGCAGGCGATCTGGTACTTCTTCGCCAGCGCCTGGGTCTTCGAGAGCGCGTCTCCCTGCAGCCACGTGTTCATCAACTCGACGCGGTGGTAGCCGGCCTTGTGGGTGGACGCGAAGGCTTCTTCCAGCCCATCGACGGTCGCGATTTTGCGTTGGGAGAACTGCTGCGCCCAGATGACCGTCTGCGTGGCCAGCTTGGGCTTGTACGACGTTCCGGCCAGGGCCAGGGGCGAGGCCGCCAGGCCCGCGAGCATATCTCTGCGTGTGTAGGTCATATCCATCGTCCGCGTTAGTATCCTATCGCATTCGCGGGCGTTGTAGTGGGAAGCCCGCGCCCGCCGCACCGCTATTTCCAAACTGCTGCGAGGACAATTCTGAGTCTTGTCGGCGAACAGCATCGGATGTACTCTGGTGACAGACGCATAGGAAACGAGTATTCGGTATCGATTATCTGTAATCTGGACTTGAAAGTGAGGATAGCCATGCCGTTTTCGCGTAACACTTTCGTGATCCTCGGGTTCCTGATGTGCTTCGTCGCTGTGGCCTGGGGACAGCCGCCAGCGCCATCGACGTTGGACATGCGGCGGGTCATAAGACGGATGCCGGCTCCCGGCTCCGGACAGCCGGCATTGGACGAGCTTGTCGTCACCGGCTCTCCCTATTCCTGCGAGTTAGCCACCGAGACCACCAAGACCGCGCTGGATGGGACGAACTTCCACCGTCAGTCGGTGGTGACGCGCGAATACCGGGACGCGCATGGGCGGTTCCGGACGGAGAGTCCGTTAGCCACCGGGGACGCAGGGTCGGATCGGAAGTTCATCGTGATTCGGGACCCTGTGGGCCAAGTCGTTTACAGCCTGGATTCCCAGCGCTTGGTGGCCCACCGGGCGCCCCTGCACACCACCGGCGCGAAGCCTGCTCAGGAAATCTACCAGGCCCGGTTGGCGGGTCCGCTCCGCTCTCCCTACGTCACCCGGCAGCCGCTAGGGCCGCAGACGATGGAAGGCGTGTACGTCGAGGGCTTCCGTTTTGTCACGAATTTCCCGGCTGGCATCTTTGGCAACGACCGCGCGTTCGTGGTCACCGACGAGAGATGGGTGGCTCCGGACATGGCGCTCGCCATCTTCAACAAGCACACCGATCCTCGATTCGGGGAGAGCGTGATGCGGCGCACGAAGATCCTCCGCGGGGAGCCCGACCCGGCTCTGTTCCAGGTGCCTTCCACCTACACCATCGTGGGTGACCCTGTCGCTGGGAGGTGATAGGGCCTCTACGCGCGTACGGTCACGGGAGTTGCGGCAGCGGCGCCAACCTCGGGTGGGGTCGAGCACGAAGTCCTTGCGGAGCTGGGGCCGATAGTCTACTGACTCTAAAGTTGGCAGCAGAAGTCGGCGTGGGGCGGACGTCCGCGTCCGCGCCGGACCCCCTAGTCCGGCTCTGCGCGAACCCCTGCCATCGCCCCGAAGAGGCCGACGAGGGCGTCGGCGCGCGGTCCAGGGGGACCGCCCCACGCGCGAACATATTCATCAGCGGCACGCGTTTTGTCGTATGATTACTCGCTGTATGGTGCGATTCACTTTGGCTCTCTTTCTGGCGGCTGCCGCCATCGCGCAGCCCCCCGCCGCGAAGCTGTTCAAGCCCAACCTGCTGCGCGCGCTGATTCTTTCCGGACGCAACGACCACGACTGGCGCACTACGACGCCCCGCTTGAAGCAGATCCTGCTCTCGACCGGCCGCTTCGACGTGCGGGTGGACGAGGAACCCGCCGGGATAACGGCCCAGACCCTGGAGCTTTACGATGTCCTGGTGCTGGACTACAACGGGCCGCGTTTGGGCGCGGCGACCGAGAAAGCCATCGAGGATTTCGTGCGCTCGGGCAAGGGCCTGGCCACCTACCACGGCGACAGCTACGCGTTCGGCGACACGGGAATTCTGGGTGACGGTCACGTTCCCATCGGCGTCTCCGAACTGATCTGGCCCGAGTACCGCAAGATGCTGGGCTCCTGGTGGACGGCCGACGGATTAAAGAAGGGCCATGGCAGCCGGCACACCTTCCCGGTGAAGTTCGTCAAGCCCGACCATCCCATCGCGCAGGGCATGGGCGAGAGCTTCCTGGCCACCGACGAACTCTATCACAGCGTCACCATGGGTCCGCGAAGCGCAGGTGATCGCCACCGCTTTCGACGATCCGAAGATGCGCGGCTTCGGGCGCAACGAGCCTATCGTCTGGACCGTGGACTACGGTAAAGGCCGCGTGTTCCACACCACGCTGGGCCACGACCTGACGTCCATGTACGAAAGCGGCTTCGTCACCATCTTCGCGCGCGGCACCGAATGGGCGGCCACGGGCAAGGTGACGCTGCCCGCGGCGATTCCGCCCGAGGTGCGCCAGCCCAATCCGCTGCGCATTCTGATCGTCACCGGCGGACATCCGCACGAAACCACCTTCTACTCCGTTTTCGAGGGCTACGACGATTGGGTGGTCTCGACCGATGCGCAACCCAACGCCCTGGCCAGCTCGCGTGAGCGCTTCGACGTCATGGTCTTCTACGATTTGCAGGAGACCATCTCGGAAACCAACCGGAAGAACCTGAAGGACTTCGTCGAAAGCGGCAAGGGCATCGTCTCGCTGCATCACGCCATCGTCGATTTCACGGATTGGCCCTGGTGGTATCAGGAAGTGATCGGCGGCAAGTTCTACATCAAGCCCGAACCCGGCCACCCGGCTTCCACCGCCAAGGCCAATAAAGAAATGTATGTGAAGCAGGACCTCAAGCACCCCATCACACGTAACATCGGGCCGCTGCACTTGTGGGATGAGCCGTACAAGTACATGTGGGTGCGCCCGGACGTGCACGTGATTCTCGAAACCGATCATCCGCTGGCGGACCGCCAGGTGGGCTGGATAAGTCCTTACGAGAAATCGCGCGTGGTCTACATCCAGTTGGGGCACGACCGCCGCACCCACTTACACCCCACTTACAGGAACCTGATCCGCAACGCGGTCCAATGGGCCGGCGGACGGCTGAAGTAGGGGGCGCGACGCGCGCACGACAAGCCGGCTCCCGCCGGCGCGGTGTTTGTATGGAAGCCGCCCGTATGCTATCCCTGCTACAGATGCACGTCCGGGGGCACCTCCTATTTCTCGTAGCGGCAATCTGCCCGGCCCAGGGGCATCGTTTCGTGGAATCGAGCTTGCGTCGTTGTGGAGTATCAGGGACCCGCCGTGAAAGGCGGGCCGCTCTCGGCGGTTTTGAGAACCCGATTCAGATTACCGCTCAGCGACCCAAATAACTACCGGTTCACGAGCTGCAACACCCGCTACCGATAGGCACTACCTCCGCAAATCCCGCACTCGTAGGCTGAAGCTGAACCTGAGCGACTCCAGAGATGGCGCCAGGGAAAGTCGTAGTGGAGAGAATACCTGTTCCCGTTGCGCCCGGAGCGATTGCGACGGGTGGACCAGCAACAATCGTACCGGTTGCTTGCGGAGGTTGAGTCAGCCCCAGGCCATTCATGAAGATTGTCACTGTTGAACCAGGCTGCGCTCCATGTAAGCAGGTGTTCAAGGTCCCGTCGGCATTGAGTGCCAGCGCATGTTGCGCGCGACTGAAGGCATTGCCACAGTAGAAATAGCCCGGTACGTCCGAGAGGAGCGTATCTGGCGAGAGAAAGACGCTCGGCTGTCGCTGAACAATAGGAAACGTTTGCCGCTCCATCAATCCTCTGCCAAGACTGACCACCTGCATCTCAACGGAATCCTGGCCGGCAATCTCATACGGCACCTGAATATTAATCTGCTCGCCTGAGGTGTACAGGATCGGCGCAACAACGCCATTAAACGTCACGGTGATACTTTGAAACGAGGAGGCGCTCCCTCCGGGAGGGACCGCGCCGCGAGAGGGCGCTATACGTGAACCGAAAATGCTGAGGACCTGCCCGGGCGTTAACGCTGTGAGCTGCACGTTGTCGGCGGGATCGGTCAAACAAGCCAGGCGCTGAGATCCAAAGAGGTCGGCTCTTGCAATCGCACCGTTGGCGCCGGCTGCGATCGCGGTTCCGTCCGATTTTACGGCTAAGGCCCAAGCACTTGACGAAGTGCTCTGCGTATTGGGGAAACACGATGCATACGTGCAGGACGGCGTCCCATAGATCAGTTGCGTCGGGCTAAGGCCCGTGCCATCCGGATTCAATCGGGCAACGAACCCGAGACCCTGGTTAACACTCGGTTTGCAGCCCGACGGGACTGACGCGTATAAACCTGGCAGATCGTTCGAATTCGCCTGACCGGTAATATAGATATAGCCATTAGGATCCACGACAACGCCGGAGATCGCATCTTGCACCGAGCCGCCGAAAAAAGTGGACCAGATCAGGCCAGTACCAGCGGCATTGAGCTTCGTGATGTAGCCGGTTGACGGTGGTGGGTAAATCGAGGCTCGAGGGGAAGGCAGGATTGGTGGTTCTGCCGCATCGGCCAGGTACACTGTCTGCAACGCCTGTGCCGTGACCGGATAGTCGGCTGAGTTGGTCGTGCCTGCGACAAGCACGTTTCCGGCAGCGTCAACTGCGATGCCGGCGGGCGTTGCTCCATGCGAACCGGTTACGAACGTGGCATAGCTTAGTTTCGTGGCAGTGGGATCGAGTTTTTCCACGAATTGATAGCTGCACGGGAAGAAAACAATGCCGCTGCCACGGCAAGTTCTAACTTCCACGCTGCCCTGAAATGCACCAGGGCTGGTTTGTAGGGGCGCGTTTACTCCGCCTGGTGTTCCAGGGACTTCGGCAGGGACTGCAGCAGCCGTGTAGATATTCCCCTGCGGATCGAGTGTCAGCACTGTACCACCGTAGGCGAGCGTTGCGAACAGCAGTTTGCTCAGGCCAGAGTCGAATTTCGCCAGGAAGAAGCCGTTTCCGGCGCCGGTGTTGCCGGGCGTAGTTGGAAACCCATCGGCCGATGACGTTCCGGTGAGATACACCTCCGCTGGTATTGTCGATGGCCAAGGCACTGCCCGATGTCTGCGCGCCACCACCGAAATAGGTTGCGGATTGCATCTGTCCGTTTGGAGAGAGCTTGGCGAGGAAAGCCTGGCCACGTTCGCGTTCCCAACGTCGGACTGCAGTGCACTCGAGGTTATCTGGAAAATCATTCGACAGACGTGACGGCCCGCGACGTAGACCGATCCATCTGTCCCGAGCGCAATCGCGCTAGCAGTATCGTCCGCGGAACCAGGCAAGACGGTTTTGTAGAGCTGCGATCCGTCTCCAGAGAACTTCGCCACAAAGGCATCGTTGAGATTGCCCACTTTGGCATTGGCCGGCGCTACCGAACCAGCAATGTAGATGTTCCCGGCGCTATCGATCCGAACCGCTCCGACATGAGTGCCGTCAGGCTGGCGAGGAAACAGGCTCACCTGTCCGGCGAATGCTGGCATCACACACAACGTGAATAACGCGATACCGCATGAACGATTTACGATCGAGCGCACGAAGAAACAGGAGCGTGAAGGTCACGGAGGCGCGGTATGGAGATGAGACGCGGTTGATGAACAAAATGGTTCTCCTAGTTCCGAGGCTTAGGGACCAATTGAAAAGTCGCTGGTCAAACGTGTTGCATCCATTTTCAACTAATGGCGGGTTTATTGTACTGTGCATCTTGATTCTTGTCAATAGGAAAAGGCTTCCACCGCCAAGGCCAATAAAGAAATGTATGTGAAGCAGGACCTCAAGCACCCCATCACACGTAACATCGGGCCGCTGCACTTGTGGGATGAGCCGTACAAGTACATGTGGGTGCGCCCGGACGCGCACGTGATACTGGAAACCGATCATCCGCTGGCGGACCGCCAGGTGGGCTGGGTAAGTCCTTACGAGAAATCGCGCGTGGTCTACATCCAGCTTGGGCACGACCGCCGCACCCACTTACACCCCACTTACAGGAACCTGATCCGCAACGCGGTCCAATGGGCCGGCGGACGGTTGAATTAGACGGCGCGCCATTGGCAGCCGGGGTGCGCTGTCAGCGACAGACACGGATCGTATGAAGGGTGACGTGTTCCGGCGGCTTACTGGCTTGCTCGCGCTCCTTTCGACAGGGGCGGCCCTCCCCGCGCTCGCCCAGAATCTCAACCGGCCCATCCGCGCCATCGGCGAATTTTCCAACATGCGCTACACCGAAGAGCACGCCTACGGCTATGCCGTCGAAGTGTGGCGCGACGGCGATTCAGCGATCGGCTTGTTTCTGGCTTCCGAAGGGCTCCAGGGCGACACGCCTACGGGGATGCTCGAGAACGTAAGGTTTGACTCGCGCACGGGCGCGCTGTCGTTCACCGCAAAGCTCACCACCGGGCTGGCTGTTCTTCCCGGCGGCCGGCAGGAGCCGTCGCGAGACCTGTTCGAGTTCGATGGCACGCTGAAGGCCACGGTCTTGACCGGCACGCTCAAGCGGTCCGATCCGCGGCAGCCCTCGCGTCCGGGCTCGCAGGAACGCGTGCGGCTCAAAAAACAGCCGCGGGCCGCTCTGTTTCCGGCCGGCTCCTACGTCGAATGGAAGCGCCAAGCTGACGAGATTCTGAAGCGCCGCGGGCCGAAGTGGTGAGGCGGTGGCTTGCCGCCCGCGCGAAGCAGAGCCGCGAGCGCGATTGGCTGCGGCGGGGTGTCGTTTGACGGGGAGGTGCCGGAGGTGTTCTCCTATCAGACAGACTGAAAGGAAGGGGCACATATGGGCAGGCAACTGAATACGTACAGCTCTCGAATCACCCAACCCAAATCGCAGGGCGCTTCCCAGGCGATGCTTTACGCCACCGGACTTGCCGAGCAGGACATGCAGAAACCGCAGGTGGGCATCGCCAGCATGTGGTTCGAAGGCAACCCCTGCAACATGCATCTGCTTACACTCGCCGAGAAGGCCAAGGAGGGCGTCACCGCCGCGGGACTGGTGGGCATGCGCTTCAACACGATCGGCGTGAGCGACGGCATCTCCATGGGCACCGAAGGGATGAGCTTTTCGCTGCAGTCCCGCGACCTCATTGCCGATTCGATCGAAACCGTGATGTGCGGCCAGTGGTACGACGCCAACATCTCCATTCCCGGCTGCGATAAGAACATGCCTGGCTGCCTCATCGCCATGGGACGCCTCAACCGCCCGGCGCTGATGATCTACGGCGGCAGCATCAAGCCCGGCTGCCAGGGCGACCGGAAGCTCGACGTCGTCTCCGCCTTTCAAAGTTACGGCGAATTTCTCTCCGGCAACATCACCGAAGAGGAACGCAGCCAGATCGTCCGCAACTCCTGCCCCGGCGCGGGCGCTTGCGGCGGGATGTATACGGCCAACACCATGGCCTCGGCGATAGAGGTCATGGGCATGACGCTGCCCTACAGTTCCTCCATCCCCGCCGAAGATCCGGCCAAGCTTGACGAATGCCATCGCGCCGGGTTCGCCATCAGAACCCTGCTCGAACTCGATCTGAAGCCGCGTGACATCCTCACGCGCGAGGCCTTTGAGAACGCCATGGTGCTGGTCACCGTCCTGGGCGGTTCCACAAACTCCGTGCTGCATCTGCTGGCCATCGCCCGCGCGGTCAACGTGCCGCTCTCCATCGACGACTTCCAGAGGGTCAGCGATCGTGTGCCATTGCTGGCGGACTTCAAACCGAGCGGCAAGTACGTTATGGAGGAGCTGCACGACATCGGCGGCATCCCCGCGGTGATCAAGATGCTGCTCGATGCCGGACTCATCAACGGCGGCTGCATGACCGTCACCGGCAAGACCCTCGCGGAAAACGTCAAGGACCTTCCCGGACTCAAGCCCGGTCAGCAGATTGTTCAGCCGCTCTCGAATCCCATCAAGCCCACCGGCCACATACAGATCCTCAGGGGAAACCTGGCACCGGGGGGCGCGGTTGCCAAGATCACGGGCAAGGAGGGCCTGGTCTTCACGGGCCCCGCCAAGGTCTACGATTCCGAAGAGGAAATGCTCCACGCGCTGGAACGCAAGGAAATCGCGAAGGGCGATGTCATCGTCATTCGCTACGAAGGTCCGAAGGGCGGCCCCGGCATGCCGGAGATGCTCACCCCGACTTCGGCGATCATGGGCGCCGGGACTCGGCAAGGACGTCGCTCTCCTCACCGACGGCCGCTTCTCGGGCGGCTCGCACGGCTTCCTTGTCGGACACGTGACGCCGGAGGCGCAGGAAGGGGGTCCCATCGCGCTCCTCCGCAACGGGGATAAGATCACCATCGACGCCGGCAAGCGGCTGCTCACCGTCGATCTTTCGGGTGCGGAACTAAAAGCCAGGCGCGATGCGTGGAAGATGCCGCCTTACAAGGCAACTCGCGGGACGCTCGCCAAGTACATCCGTCTGGTGAAAGACGCCAGCATGGGCTGCGTCACGGACGAAGAGTAGCGCTGGGGTGAGCCTGCGGGGCCGTTCGTGCAACCGGCGGGGGGCGCCGCGGCGGTAGCCGGCATAGCTCGGTATTGGATCTCTGTCGCTTTTCGGACTATTTCTGCTGGACCGGCACCTTCGGCTTCGTTGACATGCGAATGGCGCAGAACTGTTTACTGAGCTGGGACGCTGGACTTTGTTGGTTGTTCTTCTTCCAGCACAGTGGCATGGTCAGGAAATCGGTGCGGGCCTGGCTGAAGGAGTTCGATTTGTTCGGCATCCAGGCGTTCCTGTCCCACGTCCGGCGAGAGCAACTCCAACCGGCCAAGCTGACCATCAGCCCTATCCTTCCGTGATCTGGTATAGAAGGCCTTCGCGAACCTGGTAGAAGAGCGGCGCAACCATCACACGCGGGTAGCGTTCACGCAGCCGTCGCGCTTCCGAGAGAACGAACTCCGCCGGGTCGCGGATCTCGAAGACCGGCGAGAACTGGTCGAAATGCCGTTCCGCCTCACGGCGCTCCCAGCCGCCGTTCTCAACCAAGCCGTTCGCGAAGACATCGCGCCGGGCGCGCAGGTCGACCATGCCGCACTGATCATGTGCTATGAGACAGATCGTGCGCACACCACCAACGGCCACCGCATAGGAGACCTTGAATTCAATTCGCTGGAGATTCGCGCCCCCCGCACGCAGGACGTAGGCGAAATTATCCGGGATCCGAAGCGCTATGCGGTTGTCCATACACATACCGATGAGAAGCTCTGCCCGGTCGTAGCTCCGGGAAGCGGTTCTCAGGTTGTGGTAGGCAAGCACGTCGGCGACCGGCGTGCTCCGGTAGGCAGGCAGAATGTCGTCCCAGCAATTGACCGGAAGAAGCGTGCTCACGGTTCTAAACCTCCACCGGCCTTCGACGGCGCCGGAGCCGCCGCCCCGTCGCGTTGCCGCTCCAGCGCACGCCCAACCCCCTGGCCAAGCCTGGTCCTCGATCCGGCTAATGGCGGCGCGCAGGCTCTTCTGCGTGTCATCTGCAAGAATCCTCCTTGGACAACAGTTCTACAGTGATCCGGCAATCGTTTTGGAGACCCGCGGACGCGCCGGCGGCATGGCGGATGTCTACGGTCACCAGACTGATACCTTGCTTGAATCGGATGCCGGCAGGCTCCTCCAGGCCGGTGAGTCGTCAGCGAAACACATTCAACATCCTCCCCATGAGGCGGCCCTCTTTCCGCCGGATGAGATCGAGTTCTCCCTTATCCAGTCAATGGCCCTCGCAAGAGAAACACGTATCGACGCGAACATCGCCGAAAGCAATCTCTCTCGCTCCCGTTCTTCAGCCAATCCGGGATTTCCATTTGGGCTCCCAGACTCTGGGTAGTCTATCACGAGCTACCAACTTTTGATCCTCCGAGGCAGAGGTCTCTAGCACTTGTTTGTTCCGCAGCCGTCTCCCGGCTCGGCCAAGCGCCAATTCCGTCCCTCCGGAAAACTCAAAATCGGGAAGCTGCTTCTTGTTAGCGATTTCTACAAACACCTCTCCGGCCCCCATCGCTGGTCTGCCTGGTTATTGCTGTGTCATCGCCTCCCTGCTACCCGGTCGCCACCGCCAGTGCATCGATCCGCCGGACCATGCTCCCGAACAACCGCCGCGTGAGATGGCTCCCTCGGGGGCATCCCAAAGCGCCTGCTGAGCAGTGGTAGTCTGACATGAGCTTCTCTAGTTATCACTGGTAGAGACAACGGGGGCACGTCATGAGCATCTGTGTCCCGCGCGGACAATTGACCAGTCGGTAGGGGTGCTCCACACCGGCGGAGGGCTGAAGTAGACGCCCGCCCGTGCCGTCTTACCGGAGCCGGTTTTCCAGGTAGTACAGCGTAGGCTCCGCGATGTGCTGGTTGTTGAGAAAAGGCTCGGTGTACTTGATGTCGCCGAACTTCGCGCCGCCGATGTGATGCTTGACGCCGACGTGGTTGTTCCAGTCCACGCCTTCGGTGAGGAAGCCGTGCGGGCCGTGGTGATGCTTGGCGATAGCGCGCAGGATGGTCAGGGCGTCGCGCAGATGTTCCGGCCGCTTGGTGTCGGTGTAGGCTTCCAGATACGCGAGCGACGCCTCGGCGCATTCCCATAGATACGCCGTGTCCCAACTGCGCGCCATGAAAAGCAGACCCTTGGTGGCCACGCCGTTGCGATCCTCGCGCATCTTGAATTGTTCCAGGCCCGCCAGGCATTTCGAATAAGCGAACTCTCGAATCTCGCGGTCCCGGAGCAGGCGCGCGGTCTGGCGCAGGACGCGGAACGCGACCGCGTAAGCCACGTCCTCGTGGTCGTCGTAGACGTCCTGGTTGATGCTGCCGAAGATGCCGCCGCGTTTCAGGAAGGCTGCCGCGCGCGCTCGTACGGCCGTCCGGTAGTCGGCCAGTTTGCGCTCGCTCAGGGCACTTTATGCGAGCGACATATGGAAAACCGGCACCAGGCGCACGGTGGCGCTCCGGGTGGTTTCCGAGTGGGCCGTCGTGCAGGCGGAATGTTCATGTCATGCGTGACGGATCATCGGTAAACGCTGCGCGACCAGGCAGGGCCAACTTGCGAATCACCGAAGATCCGTCCGTTGTCGCTAGTCGCCTTCATGATGGACTATGCTGACCTCTGGAGGAAAAAGAGATGGCTGGATCTCGCGCGGCGGTTGGTAATGTGGCACACAACACAGCGCTGACTGAGATGGCGATGGGCTATTCACGTAGCCGAGTTCTCGCCGCTGCCGCCCGGTTAGGCTTAGCGGATGCTCTCGGCGATGACCCGCGATCCGTGGGCGAGCTGGCCGTATTGTGCGGCGCCCAGTCGGCCTCCTTGTATCGGCTGTTACGCGCCCTCGCCAGCTTCGGCGTGGTTGCCGAAACCACCACGTGGCACTTCGTCCTGACACCGTTTGGGAAACCCCTCCGTAAGGACGCGCCCAATTCAGAATGGGCGGCGGTTGTATTCTGGGCGGACCTGCTCGCCGACAATTGGTCGTATCTGACAGAGTGCGTCCGCACCGGCGAAAACGCCGGGCGCATCATGGAGCGCGAGGGCGTGGCCTCACGCTGGTCAAAAGACCCGAACGCCAGATCCATCTTCGGCGCGGTGATGGGCACGGCACCCGCGGAAAACTATGAACCGATCGCGCGTGCCTGGGACTTCTCGAACTGCCACACCGTTGCCGATCTTGGCGGAGGCGGGGGCGCTTTGATTACAGCGGTCCTGAACGCCTTTCCCAGCCTGCGCGGAGTGCTCGTCGATCGGCCGGAATTCATCGAAAAGGCGGCTGCGCGCTTGGAGAGAGAAGGTCTTGCCGCGCGCTGTCAGGTGGTGGGCGCCGACCTGCTCCAGGGCGCACCCGCCGGAGCTGACGTCTACATGTTGAAACACGTGCTTCACGGGTATGACGATGGGACAGCGATCGAGATTCTCGGTCATTGCAGTTCTGTTCTGCCAGCGGATGGTCGTCTTCTGGTGATCGAGTTTGTTCTGCCCGATGTCGTCGATCATGCCGACTTAGAACTGGAGCACCGCTTGATGAGCGACCTGAATATGTTGGCCGTTACTGGAGGCAAGGAGCGTAGCGCAGTCGAATGGGAGAGCCTCCTCAGAAGTGCCGCATTCGAGTGCCAACGCATCATCGCCGTTCCCGGTGAATTGGTTTCGATCATCGAGGCAGCCCACCGCGTTTGACTGCGCGGGCACACCGACAGACTGACTGCTGACGGGGCTTGAGCGTAACTGGTCCCGGTTGACGCAAATCCGGAAGTAGCGGCAACCCGGCTCTGCCGCCCCTCGATGCGCGTTACTCCTCCCTGACGCCGTAGGGTAGACCGACGCACCTCTACTCCAGGTCAGTCGAAAAATACGCTTCACACCTGGGCCGGCGGATGGCTGAAGTAGACGCCGCGCGCGCCGGCTTACCGAAGCCGGTTTTCCAGGTAGTACAGCGTGGGCTCGGCGATGTGCTGGTTGTTCAGAAAAGGCTCGGTGTACTGGATGTCGCCGAACTTCGCGCCGCCGATGTGATGCTCGGCGCCGACGTGGTTGTTCCAGTCCACGCCTTCGGTGAGGAAGCCGTGCGGTCCATGGTGATGCTTGGCGATAGCGCGCAGGATGGTCAGGGCGTCGCGCAGGTGTTCCGGCCGCTTGGTGTCGGTGTAGGCTTCCAGATACGCGAGCGACGCCTCGGCGCATTCCCATAGATACGCCGTGTCCCAACTGCGCGCCATGAAAAGCAGACCTTTGGTGGCCACGCCGTTGCGGTCCTCGCGCATCTTGAATTGTTCCAGACCCGCCAGGCACTTCGAATAAGCGAACTCTCTGATCTCGCGGTCCCGGAGCAGGCGCGCGGTCTGGCGCAGGACGCGGAAGGCGACGGCGTAGGCCACGTCTTCGTGGTCGTCGTAAACGTCCTGGTTGATGCTGCCGAAGATGCCGCCGCGTTTCATGAAGGCCGCCGCGCGCGCTCGTACGGCCGACCGGTAGTCGGCCAGTTTGCGCTCGCTCAGGGCGGTCATCAACTGGAGAATGTAGAGGCCGTCCGCGCTCGCATCGAACTGCGGGTCTTCCTTCTTGCGGCTCTCCGCCCGCCATTTGTAGGGCTCACCCTCCGGCGTCGCGCGGCGCGGATACCAGCCGTTGTCCAGAGGCTGGATGCGTGCGTCGATCCACGCGCCCATGCGGGTGGAGACGCGGCGCATCTTGTCGCGCCGCGCGCCGCGCGGGAGCAGGTCGGAAAACAGCAGCAGTTGGTAGCCGATCTTGGCCATGGCACCCGGGGCGAACCAGTCGTTGTTATGCAGGAAATTCAGGACGAAGATATCTTTAACAGTGTGACGGTAGCCGCGGACAAACCCGGAAGCTTCGTCCACGAAGCCGTCCTCCAGCACGTGATCCAGGATGTCGAGCGCGGCCGCCTGGTACTTGGTGTTGCGACTGTAGCGGCCGAAGCGGTAGATTTCGTAGGCTCCGCCCACGGCGTTGGATGCCCAGCCGGGACCTTCCAGCGGCCCGAATCCATGCCACAGCATGGGCGTGCCTTCCGGGTCGACGAAACTCGAACGCGAGCACAGCCGGCCCTTGTAAGGCGCTAGAGTCCGCTCGACGGTGAAGCGCAGCGAATCCTCCATGCTCCGCACGATAGTGTAGGCGGGATTTTCGGGAAGGTAGAACTCATCCCCGGCGGCGAGCGTTCGTGACGCGGCGGCGGCGAGAAATGTTCTTCGCCTCATTGAAGCCCACGCATGATATGACTGATGAGCCGCTGCTGATTGAGGCCGCGCGCTTCCACTACCACGGGCCTGCCGGAGAGATCCAGCGGTGAGACACCCAGCGGGTCGCCGAGTTCGTCGCGGTACTCGATGCCCGATTCGACGGCGCCGCGCGTGAGCACCGGACCGCCGGTTTGTGTGTGCAGGACGGCCACCGCGCCCCAGGCGGTGTCGGCGGTGTAACCCGTAACGCCCTGGGGCAGAAATTGACTCAGCTCGCCCATGTGCAGGCCCGCGCCGTTGCGCACCAGGCTGCGCAACCGGGGTCCGATGGTCGCATCCACCACGGGGACCAGCGGTTCGCCCAGGAGCCCCGCGCGCCGCCAATACTCTTGCGAGTCCGCGGCGCGCAGGCGCGCGAGAGCCGTCGATTCGGCGGCCGCGAGGCAGGCGCGGGGATTCTTGCCGCCGTCGCAGAGCCGGTAGGAGAGCTGGGCGCGGAACAGATGCAGATAGGTCCGGGCCTGCAGCGAGGTGAATTCGAGTTGACGTTTTTCGAGGTCCAGGCGCGCGCGGTGGACCTTGTTCGTGGAGCGGCGCAAGGCGCCGTCGATGATCGCGGCGGCGCGCACCAGCGGGCCGCGCAAGCCGCGCTCGATACTCTCGACGCGAAAACGAACGGCCGCATCGGTTTCTTTCGGTGTCTGTACGCGATACCAGTCGCTACCGGGGGTGGTGTAGGCGCAGGTGCTCACCAAATCGACCATAGCGCTCTTGATCGACTGCAGAAATTCGCTCATGGAGGGGTCGCCGAAATAGACGCGCGCGTACTCGCTGAGCGCCGCGTTCAAATCGCTGGCTGGATTCCACAGCGCCTTGGGAAAGAGAAACGCGTTGACCATGGGCGAGGGGTACTGGCTGGTACTCACCGCCAGCGAGCCGACGCGGGGAATGCCCAGCCTCTGGTAGTAGCGCGCATCCGCCGCCATCACCTCGGGAAGCGGCGGGTTGGTGGCGTTCTGGAAGAGCACTTCGTCGGTGTAGTATTCGAACACTTCGGCGTTGGCTGCGCCGAACGACGGCAGCGCCTGTTCCAGCGCGCGGGCGTAGACGCGGTTCAGCGCGCAATGCTCATCGTCGAGAGAATGCGCGTAGCAGCGCTCGCGCGGCGCGTAGAAGTAGACGATGCCCGGCGCGGGCTTCACCACGCGCGGTGCGTACACCGTGTCGTGGTAGGCCAGGAAGGCGACGTTCGCTTCCGGCATCTTCTCGCGCAGACGGTTCACGATGTGGTTCATCACCAGCAGCGATTGATCCGATGCCGTGTAGTCTTCTTTGCCCGGCTCGTTGCTCCAACCGCCGCCATCGATGTCGTCCGGCCAGGCATGGAACAGCGATGCCTCCGGAATTCTCCCGAAGTAAGCCGCGGCGCGATTGGTGACATATTCGAGCGCCTCAGGGTTGAACGGATTCAGGTTGAAGGTGGGGACCCGTTCTCCGGCGGCGTTGCGCGGAAACCAATCCGGATGCCCGGCAAACATCTCACGCGGCAGAAACTCCGGGAGCAGGTGGCCGCCGACTTCAATCATCAATCCGCGCTTGTTGACTTCGCCCTGGAGTTTGGCGCGCTGGGACGTATACCAGTCGAGCGCCGGGGGGCCGTAACAGAAGTAGATGCGATTCAGGCGCATTTTGGCCGCGAAGTCGATCCAGTCTTCAAACGGCATGAAGTTATTCGGCCAGTAGTAAATGATGCGGTCGCGAATGAACGGCGATTCGGAAACGTCGAGCGGCGCGGTCCAATCGATGGCGCGGCGGGGTACTATTTCGTGCGCGGCGCCGGGAAAATAGAAGCGCACGCCGAGGCGTTCCAGATACGCGTAGACGCCATAGAGTGTGCCGCGGGGGCCCGCGCCTTCGATCACCACGTCGGCGCCCTTGCGACGGATGCGGAAACCGTCTTCCTTGAGCGCGGCCTCGGCAGGCGCGCGTCCCAACAGAATGCGGTGCGGAGCCTTGGGCGCGCCGGCCGTGACGGTTTGCCCGGTGACCCGCGTCAGATAGCGCGCCAGCTCGCCGGCGGCGAATTGTTGCACCTGGTCCTGTGCATCGGGGGCAACGATGGAAATGGCTGTCAACGCCAGTGCGGCGATCATGGCTTCACTTCCTGGAACAGGAGCAGTTCGCTGCGGATGCCGTTCTCCAGACGCACGCGGATGCCTTCCTGGCGCAGTTCGTAGCCGGTCTTCGCGATGGACTCGCCGGAGTTGTCGAAGGTCACGCGATACCGCGTGGCGGCGCGGAGGCCGCGGGGCCGGAAGAGGTAATCGGGCTGGCCTTCCTGCGACAGCCGGAATAGTCCAGCGTAAGCGCGCGCTTGATCGCGCGAGGCGTACTCAAGCGCCAGCCAGTCGCCCACTGCATCGGAGGGCATCAGCGGCGTGTGGTGATAGACGCGCGAATTGCTAAGCATGGGGCGGACGAAGGTCTTGTACAGCTCGATCATGTGCCGCACGCGGCGGGCGTTCGAGGGATTCAGGTCAGCGAGCGACGGCGCGATGCCGATGCCCGTGGGGTGCGCGAACATGGGAACGCGCAACTGCGTGTCCAGATCTCCGTAAAGGCGCTGCATGTCGTGCTGCGTGCCGAACGTGCGATTGCAGATTTCCGGAGGCAGCAGCATGGTCATGCCGTTCAGAATCTTTATCGACTTGGGCAGGGTGCTCATGTCGGAGATCCAAGTGGTGTTCACGTGGCGCAGGATGCCCAAATCCGTACGCGCGCCGCCGCCGGCGCAGTTCTCAAAAATCATCTTCGGGAACTTTTGGTGCAACCGGTCGAGCATCGCGTACAACGCCTCGTAATGGCGCCAGGTGGTGTTTTCCAGGAAGCCGTCGCGGACACGATTGCCGCCGCCTCGCGAATCGGTGACGTTGTAGTCGAGCCGGAACAGGTCCACGCCGTATTCGGTGAACACGCGCGTGAGCTCGGCTTCCAGCCACGCCGCCACCTCGGGCTTGGTCAGATCCAGCGCGCGGCCGCCGAAGGCCGGCTGGCCGTTGCGCAGCAGGACGAACTCGGGATGTTGCTGGCGCAGCTTGGTGCCCTTGCCGATGGACTCGGCCTCCAGCCACAAGCCGAACAACAAGCCTTTGCGGTGCACGTAATCCGAGATGGGCTTCAGCCCGTTGGGGAGCCAGGAACCGGGACGCCAATCGCCGACTTGATTGCCCCAGTCATTACGCTTGTTGCCGTACCAGCCGGCGTCGAAGATGAACAGCTCGACACCCACCGAGGCGGCGGCATCCACCACTCCCCGGATGCCTTCCTCGGTCTCGATGCCCGATTGATAGCCCCAGTGGTTGTCCTGCACACGTTGCGCGCGGCCGGCGGGCTGCGGCGGCAGCACGGAGCGGCGTATGTGATCGTGCATGGCCTGCACTACGTCGTCCAACGCCCCCGTCAGGTGGCCGATGTGAACCGCGGGCGAGGTGATGGTTTCGCCAGGCGCAATCACGCGCATGGCCGGATCGGTGGACGTGACGCGCGCGCGGAAGTAGAGCGACTCGGCGGCTTCCGCCGCACGCCCCTCACGCAGGAACTCCATCTTCCACTCACCGGACCAACCCAGGGCGCAGACGAAGTACTCGCCGCTGGCTTCATTGCGTGCGACGAAATACGGATTGCCCCAACCGGACTTGCCGGTGCGGCCGTTGTCGAATGCGAACTCGCCATCCGGGAGCGCGCTCCAGCCGAAGTCGCCTTCCTCTCCCCAACTCGTCTGACGAAACCGCCCCAGTCGGAACGGCGGGTCGATTCTCTTGGAGAACAACTGCGGTTGCCACCAGACGCGCCATAGCAATCCGCTGAAGGGCGCCAGACCCGAGAGCGGCATTGGTTTGTCCGAGGTGTTGGTGATTTCGAGCCACCGCATCAGGACCGGCGTGCCGTCCAGTTTGGTGTGCACGCGCACGCGCAAGGGTTCGCTGGAGTGCTGGAGTTCGACCACGGTGGTGGCACCTTGCGATTTCGCGCTCACCCAACTCCACTGCGGGCGTACCACGTTCCCGCCGATCTCGATGAGAAAAGCGTCCGCCCACGGCGAAGCGTACTCGGCGGCCTTCATCTCCTTTTCGGCGCGCAGACGGCCGATGGGCGACCAGTAGCGGCCCACCAGCCGGCCGTCCAGAAGACCTTCGTCGTAGATGGTCAGTTCGCTGGAGTAGCGCGCGCCGGCGTTCGGCGCCGGGCGGGTTTTCACATCCACGAAAGACTGCGCCGATAAAGTCAGCGCCAGCGCGGGGAACAGGAGCAAGAGATTTCGCATTGGATTGATCTTAAAACAAACGGTCGCGGCCGAGGATGGCGCGCTTGAGCTTGCTGGGTGTCTCGCGCCGCGGCGGTGAGACGGGCACCACCTTCCAACGGTCCAACATGCCTGCATCGGGGACGATTACATAGCGATGGCCCGGACGCGTGTCCCATTCGATGATTTCTCCCGCGCGGCGCACGGGGACCTGGGTGCCTTGGCTCATCACGGCCACGGTTCCCTCGGCGGGCCACGGAGAAGCAAGGCGGCAGGGGCCGCCCACGCGGCTGGTGACCGCCACAAAGAGCACCTTGCCGTCACGATGCTCCGCGCTAACGAGAAAGCCGCCTTGCGCGGCCAGTTCGAAGCGCACGTGCCAGTTTGGCAGCACGGCGGGGAACACCCGGATGGCGCCTTCGTGGCTTTGCAGCAGCATCTCGTTGATGGCGCACGAGACGATGGGCATGGCTTCGTTGTCGAAATGGCGAAACTGCCAGGTGGGGGAATCGAAATTCTTGCGGGTGGCGGCGTCGCGCGGGTGATTCAGCAGCCAGCGATTCTGGCTTTCGGGCTTGAAAACGTGATAAGGTCCGTAATGTCCGAAACCCTGCGGATAGAACTGCCACATCGAAACGGAACTAACCAGCTCGGCCGACAACTCCTGGGCCAGGCCCAACCGCGCCAGGACGATGGGGTACGGACACCAGCCCATGCATTGGTCCGCGCGGCCCTCCATGCTGGCGGGTCTGCTTATATCCAGGTCATGATCCGCCGGGGGGTGCAGGCGCACCTGTGTCACCGCCGCTTTGAACAGATCCGTGCCGCGCTGGGCGAGCCCGATGACGTCTGGACGGAAAGACCGTCGCCAGCTCCGGATCGGGAACCCCGTAGTAGGCCATCTTGTCGGCCAGGTGAGCGAAACGGTTCCGGATCCATTCGCTTTTCGCATTCTTTCCCACGGCGAAGACCTTCAGCGACTCCACCTTCTTGCCCGCGCCGACGCCTTTGCGGTGCACCAGTTCGCTGCCGCGGCGCTCCATCTCGGGTTCGGTCAGATCCGCCAGGCGGAAGGGCGCGAGTTTATCCAGCAGTTCCCGCCAGCGGCCGATCTCCGTGGGATCGTGGCCGGCTTTCTGTCCGGCGCGAATGGCCACCGGGAACAGGCCGCGAGTCATGGCCAGATCCGTCACGGAATCGTCGAATAGCGGCGAACCTTCGTAGGCGCTGGTCTGGAGGACGTGGTAAAAACCGTCCTCGCCCAGCGAGAGCGACGCGGCCTGAAAGCGGGCGACCTCCCGGATCACCGGCCAGGCCGACTCGATAAAGAACTTCTCATCGAGAGTGAATGCGTAATGCCGCCAGAAATCCAACGCGATCTGGGGCCCCGGGGTGCGGTTGTTATCGGTCTGCGCCCCCAGCGCGTTGTAGCCTTTGCGGTTGGCCACGTCGCTATAGAACGCGCCGGGCCTCTTGAACTTCTCCATGGCGTAGGACATCGCTTGCGGCAGCGAATCGCGGCGGTAACGAAGATACGGCAGGGCCAGTTCTGCGTGGTTCTGCGTCTGCAGGGGCCAGACATAGTCCTGCATGTTCCAGTGGAAGTAAGAACTCCAGGGCACAAAGTCGTGCTGCCAGCCCCACAAGCCGTTACAGAAGTGCGGCGGGTACGCGCCGCGTGAGGAGGAGTTGGCGAAATAGAGTGTGAGGTGCCAGATGTTCTCGAGGTGTTTCTCCGGCAGGTCGATCATGCAGGCGGACCAGAACCTGCGCCAGTCCTCTTCGTGCGCCTTGCGGATGGCCGTCTCGCCGTCGGCCACGGCTTGATCGAGGATGCGGTGCGCGGCGGCTTCGGGGTCGGGATCGTTCTCGGAGGTGACCGCGGTGACGTAAACCGTAAATCCGCTCTCGCCCGCGGCGGGCAATTGCACCTCGCCCGCCCGGCTGTGCAATCTGCGCGGCGCGGCATTCTCGCCGTCCGGAACCACCTGCGCGGCGACTACGAAGAACAGCGTCCGCAGTTGCTGGCGGATGACCACGCGCCCTCGCTGGATGCTGGTGGTGGTGCCGTCCAGGCCCAGAGCCGGATCGCGGTTCACGTTCATGTACCAGTGCTGGAGGTTGCGGCTGCCCCAACGCTCCAGCGTCACGCGCGGCGAAACGGGATCGTTGCCTCGCACGCGGCACTTGAGCGCCAGCACGCCATGCGGCGCGCTCAGGTAACTCTCCGCGTGGGCGGAAGCAAAAGGAGTCTCCGCGTGCAGCGTGGTGACGGCGGTGGCCATTTCCAGCCGGCCGGCGAAGTCCTTCAAATAGAGAAGGTCGAACACTGGACTGCCGAAGTCCACCACCAGCCGGGCGCAGTGCCGCAGCGCGGTGTTCTTTTCCTCGCGGTTGCGATAAGGGCCGGGGTCGTCGTCATCGAAGGTGTCGCACTTGTTGATGGCGAGGATGAGTTCGCGCTCGGTGGTCCACAGCAGCGCGCCGAGATCGCCGTTGCCGATGGGCAGCCCCAGCGAGGGGTCCTCGGGTGGCGAAAGGTACACCAGATCGTGCTGCGCGAGGCGGCCGGGCCAGTCGATCCGCCAGGCCCCCTCCGTGGGCGAATACGCGGACTCGATGACGGTGGCCGCATCGAGGGAAGCGGCTGCCGGCACCGCCGCCAGCCGCACGAAATCTCTACGGCTCAGGTCATTCTCCATGCAACCTCCGCAGTTTCGGGGACAGGCTACGCAATCCCGAAACTCCGGAGTTTCGGGATTGCGTAGCCTGTTTGGGATGGGCCTGCGGCCCGCGAAAGTTCATGAAAAATGGGCAGAGTGGCAGAATGAGTAAGGCGGCGCGGCGAGGTCGGGGGGACAGTGGATAAGTCGAGGCTGTTAGCCTGTTTGATCCGGAGCACGCGCGCTTTGCGCGAATAGTTGGGCGTCGTTCGTCTCCCGTCGGGAGCGGTGATAGCCACGTGACCCTGCCTGGGATTAACTTTTCGCGTGCTCTCCGCTCCGCCAAGGAGAAGCAGGATGGCTTATCGAATCGCAGCAATCGACGTTCACAAGAAGATGTTGGCGGTGGTGGTGGCTGACGTCGCCGTGGAAGGCGAGTATCAGTTTGAGCGGCGGAAGTTTGGTGCTACCCCCGATGAATTGCACGTGCTGGCCCAATGGCTGATCGAGCAGGAGGTCGAGGAAGTAGTGATGGAATCGACCGCGCAGTACTGGAAGCCGGTGTGGGGATCGCTGGAGCGTACTGGAAGCCGGCACGCCAGCAGCGCGAGGGGGCCACCAAGATGTCCGGCACGCTGCACCTGTGCCAGGCTAAGTCCGAACCGCGGGCCGCGCGGGCGAAAGAACGATTTCGCCGACGGCGAACGGATGATCAAACGGCTGGTGGCGCAGGAACTGGTTTTGAGCTTCGTGCCGGATCCCGAGCAGCGGCTGTGGCGAACGGTGACGCGGCGCAAGTACCAGTTGACGCGCGACAAGGTGCGCTTTGCAGAACCAACTGGAGAGTCTGTTGGAACAGGCGCACATCAAATTGTCGAGCTTTGGTGTCGGATCTGCTCGGCCTCAGTGCGCGGCGTATGTTGAAGGCTCTGGCGGAAGGGGAAACCGACCCGGCCGCTGTAGCGGCTCTGGCCGATCAACGGCTGCGGGCCAGGCCGGCACAATTGTGCGACGCCCTGGGCGCCTGTAGGGAACTGCATGGAGTTTATCGTCGGCTGCTGAAGATGGCGCTGGAGGAGTTGAATTTGCTGGAAGACCAGATCGAGCAACTGGATCGGGAGGCGCTAGGTCTGCTCCAACAGCATCAGGACGCGGTGCAACGAGTAGCGGAAGTGCCCGGCCTGGGAGTGGATTCGGCAGTCCAGGTGATCGCCGAAGTAGGCCCCAAGGCAGCAAATTTCAAATCGGAGAAGGATCTGTCTTCGTGGGTAGGGGTATGTCCGGGGGACAACGTGAGCGCGGGCGAGTCGCACAGTACGCGTTCGCCGAAGGGCAACCGCAACATGCGGCGGCTTCTGAATCAAGCTGCTCATGCTGCGGTAAAGGTCAAAGGAAGCATATTCGAGGTGACGTTTCGCCGATTGCTGCCGCGCATGGAATACCAAGAGGCCATCTGGACCATCGCCCATCGACTCTGCCGACTGCTGTGGAAGATTCTGCACGACGGCGTTCGTTACCAAGAACGTGGTCCCGCAGTGAGCGCCAAGTCCCAGCGCACGCGCGCTGCGCGAATGATCAAGGCGCTCCAAAAACTCGGCTATCGCATAGAAGGCGGATCACTTCCAGCGGGGACCCCGGCATGAGCAACTGGAGTTTTTCGACCCTGTCCCCGAAACTCGAAACTCACGAAACTCACGGCCTCCGGCACCGATGATGCCAAGGCGGATCCGGTCGTTGGCGCCAAGAACAGTTGTGGATGTCGCGAGGAATTCCCTGCGACGCATGAGCGTCTCCCTAAATAAAAATGGGGGCCGGCCCCAAGCCGGCCCCCCATACGCACTGTGCCTGCGAAAAACGAATCAGAAGGTCAGCTTTGCGCCAACCTGTATCACGCGGGGTCCGTTACCCTGAGCGGTGCTCTTGCCCCAGAGGGTGTTGGTGGGATTCCAACTCATGTTCGGGTCGGCCGGGACGAATCGATTGAAAGCGTTCTGCGATTCACCCTTGAGCTGCAATTTGACCCGCTCATAGATGTCGAACGACTTGAAGATCGCGAGGTTCTCGTTCCTGGATGCGAAGCCTCTCAAGTCATGCAGGATGTACTCCGACGAGCCGATGCCGTAGCCGGACAACTGACTCCAGGCGTTGATGTTTGCGTACACGGAAACGCCCTGTTCCCACTTGCCGGATTGCGCCAGACCGCGGGTTGCCCCCGCCACAGCATTGGGGGTCACAATGCGGTTTTCCCCAACGCCACCCGCGGGTATCAGGTTATAGTTGCCGCCGATGGCCAGCGGGTAGCCGCTGGCATAAGACAACACGCCGTTGATCTGCCATCCACCGAAGACATACCGGGCGATACCCCTGTTGCTTAGCCAGGGTTTGCCCGGACCGAATGGTAATTCGTACATGAACGACATGCTCACCACGTGGGTGCGGTCGTCCGGCGCCAGGGTCTTGTCCAACGCCTTGTTGTAGCTGTCGCGCGCCGTCACGGAGCCGTAGGCTTGGCGCAAGAGCTGGGAATTGGAGTCTGTCAGCATCTTCGAGAGCGTGTAGGCGCCCAAGAAGGAGAGGCCACTCGAGAATCGCTTCTGCAACTTGAACTGAGCCGAATGATAGGTGGACATGCCATCCGCCACGTTGGGGGTGAATCGCCCATACTGCGGGAGCATCACCAGCGCCTGCGCCAGAATGGTGGAACGGAACGACGGGTACGGCGGCCCGTAGCCCGCGGCCAAAACCGCCGGGTCGCGGATGTTCTTGGTCAACAAATCGCCCAGACCGAAGTACTTGCCTGGTAATTGTTTCCCCTGGAAGCGAAGGCTGGGCAGGCGAGTTCCCTTGTTGCCCACGTAATCGGCTTCCAATACCATATTTCCCCGGAGCTGCTTCTGGAACCCGAAATTCCAGCTCTGGATGTAGGCGTCCTTGCCCAGGTCCGGGGTGATGGCGCTCAGACTGGTGGAGGTGTCAACCCCGAAAGAAGGATCCAGGAACGGCGGCATCTGGAAGTTGATGACAAACGGCTTGTCCAGGTTCCATCGGGTCTCCCAGACATTGCCCGCAGCCTCTGTCACGTTGGTGGAATAGCCCGCCGTGGAACCGCGGAAACCATTGCCCAGGCCAAAGCTGGCGTTGTAAAAGATGCCGTAAGCGACGCGCAGTACGGTATCTTTCGGCAGCCGGTAGGCGAGGCCGATGCGCGGCCCGAATTCGCGCCAGCTCGTATCCATAAAGGACTTCTGGCCGGTCTCCTTGTAATGTTGCGGTCCGAAGATCAAGGTGCCCTGGCAGGTTGCCCGCCGCGGGATTTGGCTTGGTCATGTCCACGGTGGACATGGCCAGGTTGACATCGTAGAAGGGGCGGGGTACCTCGTATCGCAAGCCGAGGTTCAGGGTCAAGTTGGGCGTGACTTTCCAGTCGTCCTGGACGTAACCCATATACTGGCCCCAGCGCGGCCCGTTGGTGATGTCGTTGACGAAGAAGCCCGTCTGGTAGACTTCGCCGAGCACAAAGCTGGCATAGCCAATGCCCGTCGAACCCTGCCCCGCGGCGTTCGGAAGCGCCGTCGCGCCGCCGGTGATCACCGCACTCGGACCGTTGCCGGGGTTCACGGAGTTATTCTGCAACCGGCGGACCTCGAAGCCCAATTTGATGTTGTGCTTGCCCTTGGCCCAGGAGAAGGAGTCGAGCACGTTGTAGGTGTTGTCGAAAGTCGAGAACCCACCGCCGCCACCGAAGGCGCCGATTCCGGACACGTTGAAGCCCGGGAAGCCCCACGTGGCGCCCGTGTAAGCGCCCGGTGTAACCAAGCTGTCCGTAGTAGTTAAAGCCGTTGGACTCACCCGCGGTTTGAACGATGGACCGGTTATAGGCCAAGGTCAAGTGGTTGACCATGGTGGGCGTGACCACCCAGTCCTCCGTGGCGCGCGCGATCCAGCTATCCAGGAAGGTGTTACGCTTTCCGCTGATGGGAAAAGGCAGCACGGCGGTCCCGATTTGCGGCCAGATGGTCGCCGTGATACTGGCGGAAACCCTGTGGTTGGAGCCAATGCTGTGGTCCAGCTTGCCGGTGTAATTGTCCACCCGGTTGCTGCCCTTGTCGGAGGACAGGTAATTGAGCTGCCAGCCCGGGAGCGTGGGGGCGGGGAAATACGCCTGCACGGCCGACGCCACCTTGCTGAAACGGGACTTCGGGATAACGCTACCCGAAAACACGTTGCGCACCAGTTGGCCGCTGGCGTTGGTAGTGGTGCTGGCCGGGTCGTAAATGGGAATCGGCACGCCTTTGGTGTCTACCTGTTCGGAGAAGTCACCATCGCGGAACTTGAGGCTGGGCACAGTGGAGAGGTAGTTGGCGCCGGCGTTGCTCTGCCGGTATCCGCTGTAATTGAAGAAGAAGAAGGTCTTGTCCTTGCCGTTGTAGAGCTTCGGCACTACCACCGGGCCGCCGATATTGACGCCGAACTCGTGCTGCCGGTAGGTGCCCTTCTTGGGCTGGTAGAATCCGCGCGCGTCCAGGTAGTCGTTGCGCATGTACTCGTACAGCATTCCATGAAAATCGTTGGTACCCGACTTCAGCGTGAAGCTCTCCACGCCGCCGCCGGTGCGGCCGAATTCCGCCGAGAAGTTGTTGGTAATGACGGAGAACTCCTGCATGGTGTCGACGGGGACCTGGAACCCCCGGCTGTCGCCCTGCCATTCCGCCGTTTGGGTCGAGACCCCGTCAAGCTGATAGTCGCGGCTGTTGGCCTGGCCGCCGCTGATGTGCGTGCCGAACTTGGTGCTATTGACGCCCGGCAAGAGAGCAATCAGTCCCAAAGCGGAGCGGAACCCGCCGCCGAAGAAGAGGGGGAGATCCTGGTACTCGCGCGGGGCGATATTGGTCGAAATCGAGGCGCTGGTAGGCGTGAGCAAGGGAGCCTGGCTGGCTACCGTCACGCTTTCCGTCACCGCTCCCAGCTCCAGCTTTATGTCCACCGATAAGCGCTGCAACACGCCCACGCGAAGGTCTTTTACGACCGATTTCTTGAATCCCGTTGCCTCGGCCTCAATATCATAGACCGCCGGAAGCACTTGCGGGAAAGAATACTCGCCGGCTCCCGTGGCGTGGGTCACCGTCTTGGTGCCCGTGGCCGGATTGGAGAGCGTCACCGTGGCCGACGCCACGGTGCCTCCCGCCGGGTCAGATACGGTTCCGGTGATGGAGCCGCGGTCGGCCTGCGCCATCAAACCGGACAAAAGAATAGTGAAGAACAGACAGGGCAGTAGCAAGCCTGTCCTCAAGCGAGATTTCCTCATCATAGACGCCTCCTGTTGCCTGAATCTGCCTAGCAGTATGGGCCTGCTTGTTGAGGTTTGCAATGAAGATGTAGTGTGTTGCTGTAACGTAACTGAAGTAACCTATGCTAACATCATTGGGGGCATAGGTTTAGCGGTGGAGCGGCCAGATCAAAACCGGGAGGCGCTGCAGCGGATTCTCGCCAGCCGTCTGTTCTCCGAGGCTCCCGGGCAGTGCAAGCTGCTAAGTTATTTGGCAGAGAAGAGCTTAGCCGGCACCGCCGATGAGTTGAAAGAGTATTCCATTGGCACGGATCTGTTCGCCAAGCCGGAATCCTATTCCCCACAGTCGGACCCCTCGGTGCGCGTGCAGACCAGCCGGTTGCGCAGCCGGCTGGACGAGTACTACCGGACCGAAGGCGCGGACTCTGAGGTTATCATCCGGCTACCGAAAGGGTCTTTCACGCTGGTCTTCCAGCCCCGGCAAGTGGCAGCGGATTCCGGGGTGGATGCCGGGCAGGCCTCGCCGGTGCCGGCCTCCTTCGCGCAACGCCTCAAACACCTGCCTTGGCGCAGGGGTTTGATTGCGGCGGCGTTCATGGTCCTGATTGCCGTTCTCATCTATCAAGGATTGGTTGTCCAACAGCTCAAGGAAGAGGTTCAGAAGAGACAGTTGGATGCCAACGTGGCGCGGTTGTGGCAGCCGCTGCTGTCGAGTCCCCGGCCGCTCACGCTGGTTATTGGCATGCCGCTTTGGATGCGACTGCGCGGTGGTTATTTCCGCCACATCTCGGTCAGTTCTCCGGCGGACATTCCGAATTCCAAGACCGTGCAGGAAGTGTTCCGGCTGGTGGGCGAAAAGCCCGTCCGGATCGAGTACGGATTCAACGGTCTGGGCGAGACGGTGGACGCGTTCCTGCTGGGGCGCCTGTTTCAGGCCGCGGGCAAACCCGTATCCATCAGCCGCAGCACTGCGCTTAGCTGGGAAGAACTGCGTTCGCAGGACGTCGTACTTCTGGGCAGCTCAAAATCGAATCCGCATCTGCGCGACATGCCCATCCTGGTGAACTACCGGCTGGTTCGCGGCGGCATCCAGGTGGTGCATCGCTCCAAAGGTGAGCCCAACTTCTACCAGCCCACGCTGAACGAGAGGGAAGAAACCGTGGCCGACTATGCGGTAGTGGCGCGCCTTCCGGGCATCGGCGGCAACGGTTACATCACCATCCTGGGCGCGGACAGCACGGCCGGCAACTGGGCCGCCGCGGAAGCCATGACCGATCCGCGGTTCGCACAACAGCTTGTCGCAAGAATGGCCGATGCCGGGGGGAATGTGCCGGAGTTGTTCGAGTTGATCGTGCACGCGGAGTTTCAATCCCTGGTTCCGGTCAAGATCGATTACGTGACGCACAAGGTTGTCACCCGCCGGCAAGCCGCCAAGTAGGGTTCGATGTGCGACACGAATGTGGAGCGAAAGCGCCGGCACGCGCGCCGCGACAACTCCAACGCGCTCCTGGTGTGGTGGAACATCTCCGGTTGCCGCCACCGCGGCCTGGGCGGAACGCACGCCGATCCGGCCGTGTGCACTCCGCGGAAAGCCGCCATATGCGAGCAGCGCCGAAAGCCCCCGTCACCGCGCACGGTCGCAGGCCGGTTGATCCTTCGGCTTACTTCACCGCCATGGTGGCGCCGGTCTGGCTGGAGACACCGTCGAAGGTGACCACCACAGGTACGGCGTCGCCAGTAGATGCGTTGGCCGGGACGCGCGCGTTGATCTGGATAAGGCCGGCCAGAAGCCCGGGCGCGCCGCCGGAGTAAGGAACCTCCACGGCGTCCACGCCGCCGATCTTGACCTTGACCGAGGCTTGCGGCGCGGGCAACGGCTGGGCCGCCAGTTTACCGTCCACGCCCGCAGGCGTGGTCTGTCCTTCGCCTGTCGCGTAGATGCTCACGAAGGTGCCGCGCGCGGCGGGGTTCGCGGGGCCGTTCACCGTGTAGTCCTGGTTCAGGATGGCCCCCTGGCCGTGTCCGCTGGCGTCGATGGTGAACAGCGCCGGCAAGACTGGGGTGATGGGTAACGTCACAGTGTCAGATTGGAGGCCCCGATACTCCGCTATTACGCCGGTGGTGGATTGGCCCGCTACGGAGTACGGCACCACTACGCTGGTTTGGCCGGCCGATGCGTAAACGATGGGCGCCGGAACGCCGTCGAACCACACGCGCGTCTCGGACATGTCCACCGCGATGCGCCCGCCGGGATTGAGTCGCGTCGTAGCGAGAGTTGCCGGCCCCAGGTTCGTTCCAAAGATGGTCACGATTTCGCCGGGCGCCACCGAACCTCCCACGTAGCTTGCTGCGTTCACCACGCCTGCCGCCGTGAACGCAGGGCGCAGATTTCCGGTCACGGTGACCGAGACCGTTCCCAGGTTCGAATTCGTCGAGCCGTCCCAGGCGGCGAAGGTAAACGAGTCCGCGCCCTGATAGCCGTCAAACGGGAAGTAGGTGGCGGTGCTCCCGGAGAGCGCCACCGAACCGTGCGCGGGTTGCGAGACGATGCGGAGCGTCAACGTGTTCCCATCCGCGTCCGAGGCCGCGAGCGCGAGGGATGCTTGCTGGCCCGCGGCAGTCGTGAGAGTCGCGTTCATAACCACCGGCGCGCGATTCGAATTCGCGTTGTCCGAGGTGGGGCCGCTGTGGCAGGTGTAGCAGCCGATCTGGAAACCCTTCCAAAAGGTCCGGGTACCGAGAGCGGAGAGGGTGCGATCGGCGAAGGCGCGCGAAAGGACCGTCCCACGATAATCCGTGCCGTGGCAAGCCTGACACGCCGTGGCGTTACGCGCGGCGCTTTCGTGATCGCGAGCCCAGGTTTGCCCCACCGAATGCATGCCGTGCGGTCCGCCGGAAGTGCTGCTCAGCGTCGACGTGTGGCATACCGAGCATTCCGAAATCACCCCCGCGTGCCCCTGCAAACGGATGCTCTGCGCGTTGTCGTTGGCGTGCGAGCTGGGATATTCGGCGTGCGTCGATCCGTGGCAGGCTTCGCATTGCAGGCCGCCATGTCCTTTCGAGAAGCGGAACAGCGACACGCCGGTGGCCGGAGTGTCCGCGTTCGTCGCGAACGTCTGGTCGGCCGCGGTACGCCACTGGAGCGTGGTGTCGAACGCGGAGGTGTAGCGTATCTGGCCGTTGTTACTGGTGGCGGTGCCCGTGTGGCAGCTTTGGCAGGTTGGTTCGTCCAGCCATCCGCGGCGCGTGGCCGCGCCCACCACGCTCATGGTGCCGTGGCAGCTCTGGCACTGCATCGCCATGCTGCCGTCGGAGGCGACCGCGTCGCCCATGGCGCCGCGCAGGCAGCGCGTCGTCGATCCCGGGTGACAGCGATAGCAGGCCGAGCGGTTCGTGCTCGCGTCCAAGGTGCTCCCGTTGGCCGGATCCGTCACCAACGCATGGCGACCGGTGCACGGCAGTCGTGAGCGGCGTGATACCGGAAACTCCGGTGCCCGGGAGCGCGTTCGACGCATGGCAACTGGCGCACAAAACCGGCGTCGCCTGGTCCACCGCGGAACGGTACAGCGACGTGCCTTTCTTCTCGTCGTGCAGCCGGAGGATGTTCAGCTTGTAATCGCGCTCGGGATCCGCACTCCACGCCCAGCCGGCCGTGGGCTTGGCCGATGCCGGGCCGCCTGAGGCGTGACAGGCGACGCAAGTCATCTCGTCGGAGACGGGCAGGACGATGTCGGTGGTGGCCAACACGGTTCCCGCCGAGTCGCGCGCTGTAAGGCGCATCATCGGGTAGGGGTTCTTCACGAACTGATCGTCGTACGGAGTGAGCGGAATGCCCTCGGCGCTGAACCAGTTGTAAGTGGCGTCGAATTTCATGGGCTTGGCCTGGTTCGAGACGCCGGGCATGGCATAGCCGGCCAGCCCGTTCTCCGCCGGTGGCGAGACGCCGAACAACGGCAGGACATACTTCCAGAAATTCGTTTTGTCGCCCGAGTAAGTGTTGATGGAACCGCCCAGGTCCTGCACGGCTTCATACGTCACCGTGACTCCCGTCTGCGGATTTCACCAGCTTGCCGCTGGAGTCCATCAAATGAGCATGGATATTGTTGTAGGGCGGGAGGATAGAGAAGACCGAGTAGTCCGCATCCATGCAGTGCATGCCAAGGTCGTTCCAACCGACCAGCACCCACTTGCCATCGGCGGCGTAAACAGTCTCGATGGGGCGGTTGCGGGCGACCCAGAGGACCATTCCCGCAAGAACCAAGCAGAAAGCTATGAGTTTATTCATCAAGAGTACTCACTCCAGTGGAGTGCGGCGCAAATTCTGACCGGTAAGATTCCCGGTGGGCAAAACCGGGTACAGGCACAAAGTTTCGCAAATAATGGTGAAATTGCTGACTGTCCCGGTTTTCACGATACGGAGCGTTATGCGCCACTCTTACTCGGAATAGTATCCCTCTCTGGTCCGCACTTTGTGCGCTTTGGCATCCGTGAGCCGCACTTCGATTTTGCGCCACTCGCCGGGCTTCACATCCGGCGGGCGGAACGCCAGCAGGTAGCCGTGTTTCAGGTCGCCGGCGACGCTTTCGAAGACGCTCCGGATTTCGTCCGGGCGGCGGATGGCGAAGGCCAGACCGCCGGTGGCCACGGAAACGCTCCGGAGTTCCCTGAGCAAGGCCGGATGGAGCAGCGCCTCGCCCTGGGCGATGGCATAGACCGGGGCTCCCACCATCTTGGCGCGCCGTGTGGCCGCCTCGGCCGTGAGCGTGCTCATGTTGTCGGCACCGTCGGTGAAGACCACGATGGCCTTCTTTCCGCCGCGGCCGGCAATGTCGCGAGCCACCGTCACCAGGGCGTCGTTCAGCGCGGTTCTCCCGTCCGGATAGGCGCGCAGCACGGCCCGCTTGGCGGCGCGCTTGTCGGTAGTAAACGGCTGTAGCAGCGAGACCGTCTCCTGGAAGCTGTACACCGCCACCGAGTCGTTCTCCCGCAATTCGTCGATGAGCTTCAAGGCGGCATTCTTCAGCGCGGGCAGCGCCGCTTGCATGCTGCCGGTGGTGTCCAGCAGCAACGCGCAAGAGAGATTGGAGGAGTGCAGTTCGAACGCCGTGATGGGGCGCGCCTGGCCCTCTTCCATGACGGTGAATTGAGGTTGCCGCAAATTGTCGACGTAACGCCCGTGGGTGTCCGTGATAGTCACCGGAACCTCCACCAGCCTGGAATCCGCGCGGAACATTCCCTTGCCGGCAGCGGCTGGCGCCCGCGTGGCGAAGGTGGCCGCGCGCGGTTGGGATGCCGCGGACTCCTGCCCGGGCGCGGCGGCCACCACGCCGCCCTGCGGGAGCGCGCGCGCAAGTTCGCCGAATCCCGCGAAGCCACCTTGGAAGCGGCTTCCCGGAGGCTCGTGCGAACGCACCAGTTCGGCGCTGGCGAACAACGCGGCGGCTCGCGGGCCGGAGGCGAGGTCCGCAAAGCGGTGCTTGCGTACGAGCAGCGGATCTTCGCCCACCAGCAGCGCCTCGGGATCCAGCCAGGCCGCGTACACCAAGCCGCTCAGGGCATGCAGTACGCTGGCGTCATCCTTGACATTCAGACGCGCCAGGGGCGGAACGGCGAGCGAGCGTTTTACTTCCTCGAACCGCGCGCGGCCGGCGCCGGACAAGCGCAGCAGGTCCCGGGACACCGCGTCGTCCGGATCGCCGTTTCGCGGTAGCATGGCGCGCAGCGCTTCCACGGCCTTGGCCGAGTAGTCGCCCGCCTGCAGGGAGTCGGAGACGCGCCGGAATAAACGCGCGCTGGTTTCTTTGTCGAGCGCACCGGATTTTACGCCCAGGGCCAGCAATTCGATCAAAGAATGCCATTCTCCGATTACCGTCTCGCGCCGCGCCGGCGGGTAGGCGCGCGCGGCCGCAGCAAATCTCTCCAAGGCTGAGAATTCCGCCCCGCCCAAACCTGGGAGCCTTTCGAAATAGGCAAACAACGGCCGCCACTGGACGTGGTTGCGCAGAAGCGTCTTGGCGGAGATCTCGTCGAGCGGCACGTGGCGTTCCCGCTCGATGCGGCTCAGCTCGATGAGCAACTCCGGAGATTCGAGTTTCGCCAGGATCTCCTCGTCCGCGCGCCGGCGCGGTGGACCAGGCGGCGCGGCCTCCCGGGAAACGCACGCGTCCGGCGGCGTCCAGGGGAAGGTCCGCATAGCATCGCGCCGTCCAGGAGCCACGGGGCTTCTCGCCGGGCCGCGGCGTCTCATAGGGGTTACGAAACAGCTCGTAGAACCGCGCGGCACCCGCCTCGGTGCGCGTATAGAAACGCCGGTGGGCTTCGCCGGTTTGCGCAATGGTCGCGTAGAACGCCGCCAGCCTGCCGTTGTCCTTGGCAAACAGCGCGCGGAAGAAGCCTCCCGCGTCACGCGGGCTGGCCCCGGCCAGCTTCGCCCACACCGCTTCGGCCGGCTGGCCGCCGGGCACCGCTGCTGTCGCCTCCGCTCAGCGCGAAGGCGCTCGCCGTGATTTCCCAGCAGGTCCGAGTATTGTCGTACCAGTCTACGCAGGCCCACTCCGGCCACCAGCGCATCCGCGGTATCGGTGCCCATGGCGCTGAGTCCCGCGTAGACTTTGGCCAGGCGCAGATCGCGCACGAAGGCCTCCGCCAAAGCTCCCGGGAAAGCTTCCTTCCGGGCGCCGAGAAAGCTCTCCCAGGCTTCTCCGCCGATGAGGCGGGCGTTCTCGGTTGGAATTTCGAAGCCGAAACTCTGGTTCGCCTCCAGCGCCTCCTGCATGGCGATTTCGTCCACGCCCAGCATGGCGAGAATGGGCTGCCGGGCTCCGTCGGATTCTTCCGTGCCCGGCTCGACGCTGATAACGCCGTCCGGAGGTGACCGCTCTCCAGCCGAGCGCGCGCAGCACTCGCATGGTTTCCTCGCGCCGCGGCCCAGCGGCAAGCGTGAGCGTGATCACCGTGCGGCCGTCGCGCCGTTCGCCCGCTAGTGAGAGTTCCGCCATGGCGGCGAAATAAGCGCGCAAGCCGCGGAGGTAGCCCGTGAGGCTCTGGCTGGAATCCGGGGAAGCGAAGCGCACGCGCGCCTGGCAGTAATCGGCGAAGAAACTTTCGAAAGAAACGGGCGCGCGGATGCGCGCGGCCTTGGCCAGCGCCTTCATCCCTCCCGGAACCCAAGCTTCGCCGGCGGGCGGCAAACTCAAACTCGCGGTTTCGAGTTCCGCCGGAGCGGCGACGGTCTCGGGTTTTCCCAAGTTGGCGATGCGCGTCCTCACCGCTTCGGCATCCGCCGCTTTCGGTTCCAATGCGAGATACTGTTGCAGGTGGCTGGCCGCGCCCGTGTAGTCGCGCCTGGCCGAGAGAACCATCCCAAGAACGAACTCGGCGCGCGGAACCAAGTGTTTGCGATCCAGACGCACGGCTTCGCGGGCGCTCTTCTCGGCGCCGTCCAGATCGTTGCGTTGATAGCGCGCCACGGCGTTGTGGACGTAGGCTTCCGGATACCGGTGTCTGGAATCGGCTTTGATCAGCGCATCGCTGGTAGTGAGAGCCGTCTGCCAGTCCTTCATCTGTATCGCCAGACGGGCCAGCAGAACGTACGGCCCCAGGGCTTTCGGATCGGCCTCGATAGCGTGTTGGAACGCATCCAGCGCCTCTTCGCCCTTCTTCTGGTTCTGATACATGGCGCCCAGCAAGTGCCAACCTCGCGCGAACTTGGGGTAGGCGGCCACCACTGGCCGGAGGCGCTCTTCCGCGCTCTGCCAGTTGCCGGTCTCGACAGCCTTCATTGCCAGAACCCACGCCTTGCGCGCGGATTTCGGCACGGTGGAATCGGCCTCTGGTGAAAAAGCCGCCTCCGGCCGCGGGCGGCGCAGAACCAGCGTCGGCAAGTGCGGATCGTTGGTGGGGCGCCATTCGGAGAGGTCGATAACGTTCGATTCGTAACCCGAGAGCGACGGCCGCAACACGCATCGCGCGGCCGACAGGGTCGAGATCCATCCCTTCATTGATACGGGCGCCCGGCAGACCGCTTGTCTCTATCAGACGCAGCACGAATCGCCCGTTGCGGTCCGCGACCGCCTCGTGGACAAAGTTGTTTCCGCCGCAGTCGCGTATGATCGGGACGCTTTCGGCAGCGGCGAACCGTCTTCCATCACTACCTGGCCGATGACATACCAGCTCTGGGCGAGCGAGCGCGGGACCAGCAGAGCCAAGTCCCGCGGCAAGAACGAAAATGAGTACTACTCGATTCAATGCCATGCGCCTTTCCTATCGGCCGTAGAATCCTTCTCTGGCGCGCACCTTGTGTGTTTTCCTATCCGTGAGCCGCACCTCGATTTTACGCCACTGGCCGGGCTTGGCTTCCGAAGGCCGGAACGCGAGCAGGTAGCCATGTTTCAGGTCGCCCGCGATCCCTTCGAACACCGCGCGGATTTCGTCGGGGTTGTGGATGGCGAAAGACAACCCACCCGTCGCCGTCGCGATGTTCTCCAACTCCTTGAGCACGTGCGGGAACCTGAGCGCCTGGCCTTGGGCGATGGTGTATATGGGCGCGCCAACCGTCTTGGCTCGCTTGACGACGGTGGCAATGGCGAGCGTGCTGGCGTTGTCGGCGCCGTCGGTGAAGACCACGATCACTTTCTTGCCGCTGCGATTGGAAATCTCGCGGCTGACGCGGGCCAGCGAGTCGTAAAGCGCCGTAATGCCGTCGGGTTTCGCGCGCAGCACGGCGCGTTTAGCGGCCGGCTTGTCGGTGGTGAATGGCTGCAACTGGGTGAGCGTTTCGCGAAACGTGTACACGGCCACCGCATCCATCCCCCGCAACTCGCCGATCAGCTTCAAAGCGGCGTTTTTTAATGCCGGCAACGCGGCTTGCATGCTGCCGGTGGTGTCCAGCAGCAGCGCGCAGGTGAGACTGGAAGTGTTGGGTTCGAAGGCGGCGAGGGGCTGCGCGCGACCCTCTTCAAGCACCTGGAAGAGATCGCGCGATAGATCGTCGACGTAGCGGCCCCGCGCGTCGGTGACCGTGGCGTAGACTTCCACCAGGCGCGCGTCGGCGTGGAACGTCGCCTCCGAGGCCGGCTCTCCCGGTTGATTCGCGGTGCCGCGGTTCGCAGCCCTTTCCGCCGCGGCTTGCCGGGCTTCTTCGACCCTGTATGTGCCGCCGGGGACGAGCGTTTTGGCCAACTCGCCAAACTTTCCGAAACCGCCCAGGAAATAGCTGGCCACGCCCACGGCCGACAGCCGCAACTCGGTAGGCGGGAATGGCGGAAGGTATTTGGTCTGCAACTGCAACTCGAGGAACTTGTGTTTCGCACCAGCAGCGGGTCCTCGCTCACCAGCAGTCCGTCCGGAGCCAGATACGCGGCGTAGATTTGCCCGCTCAGCGCGTAGAGCACATTCTCGCCGGACGTTTTTCCGCGCGCATCCAATGCCGGTACGTTCTGCAACGTTCGCACGGTTTCGAACGCGGCACGACGTTCACCGTCCAAACGCAGCAGGCGGGAAGGCACCGCCTCGTCGAGCGGTCCGGACGGCCCCGCGATGGCACGCAAAACGGTCAGCGCGTTGGCAGCGAACTGGTCGCCTTGAGGAATGCCGCACGCCTGGCGAAAGGCTTGCGCGCTGGTCTTGCCATCCAGCGAACCGGCCTGGACGCCCAGCACCGTCAACTCGACCAGCGAATGCCACATGCCGAGCACCTGGTTGCGCGTCGCCGGCGGGTAGTTGGGCAGGGCCGCCGCGAACGCCTCGAGCGCGCGAAACTCCGCGTCACCCAATCCCGGGAGCCGCTTGAAATAGGCCCACAGGGATTCCCATTCGTCCAAGTGACGCGCCAGGATACGGGACGATTCCTGGTCGAGCGGCGTGGCGCGCGCTCTTTCGAGGCCGGCCAGCGCGAGGATCGCCTCTACGCGGCCCGGCACCGCGAGCAGGCTCTCTTCGGCGCCCGCCTGGGCCTGCCAGGCGGGCGCGCCTCCCGGCAGGCGCAGGTTCGCCTGCGCATCCACCGGCAGGTCGCTCAGGAAATGCGGCGGCCAGTTGCGATCGCGGAACAAGGCGTACAGGCGCGGGGTTGCGGAACTCTTGGCATAGAACCTCCGGTGCGTGTCGTCCGACTGCGCCACCGCCGCGTAGAACTCCGCTAAACGTCCGCCTTTCTTGGCGAAGAGCGCGCGTAGAAAGCGCCGCGCATCCCGCGGGCTCGCGCCCGAGAGCGACTTCCACAGGGCTTCGGCCGGCTCGCCGCCGGGCACCTCCACCACGCCGTTGCGGACGCGGAAGAGCCGGGCCGAACCGGCCAACAATTTCGAATGTTCCACCACCAGCGCGCGCAGGCCGACGGATGCGACCAGGGCATCGGCCGACGCGGGGTCCATTTCGCTCAGGCCCGCGTACGTCCGGGCGAGCCGGAAGTCCTTGGCGAAGGCTTCCGCGATTCCTCCGCTAAAGGTCAGATCCGGACGCAGAATCGTCTGCCAGGCCTGTCCGCCGAACAGGCGCGCGGTATCGCCATGGATCTCGAACTGGTAGGACTTGCCCGCTTCGAGCGCTTCCTGCATGGCGATCTCGTCAATGTCCAGCACCGACGGCACGGCTTGGCGCGCGAGGTCGGCTTCCTGGTCGCCCGGCTCGACTTTGGCCGCGCCGTTTGAATTGACCACCATCCAGCCGAACAGCGCGAGCGCCTCTTTCGCCTTCGCGAGTTGCTCGGAACTCGCGAGCGATAGCGTCACCTTGGTGGGCTTGTCCTGGGCATCCGCGGCCGGGCCCAGTTTGACCGCCACGTCGAAAAACGCCAGAACTCGCGCCTGATATCGCGCCACCTGATCTTCCGGACCCGTCACGCTGCCGCGTGCGAGAGCTTTGCAGTAAGCGGTGAAGAAGTTGTCGAACGAGAACTTCTCGTCGATGCCCGCCATCGCCGCGAGTGAGCGCATTCCTCCGGGAACCCAGGCTTGAATGGGTGACGGCAGACTGGACTGCGCCAGGTCGAGTTGCCGCACGGGTTCCTGGTTCGGAGTTTTGAGTTTGGCGATCAGCGTCCGCACCGCGCCGGCGTTGGCGGCCGACGGGTCCAATTTGAGGTACCGCTCCAGATGCTCGACGGCTCCCGTTCGATCGCGTTTCTCCAATAGAATCGCCGCGAGGACGTACTCGGCCCGGGACGCCAGGCCCTGGCGCTCCAAACGGATCGCTTCGCGCGCGCTTCTCTCGGCGCCGTCGAGGTCGTGCACTCTCATCCGCGCCAGTGCGTTGTCAACATAGGCTTCCGGATGCGCGCGCCGGGTGTCGGCTTCGATCCACTGCCCGGTCGACTTGACGGCAGCGTCCCAATCCTTCTGCTGGATGTCCAGCCGCGCCAGTGCGGAGTACGGCTGCAACCATTGCGGATCGGCCAGAATAGCGCGCAGGTAACTCTTGCGCGCCTCGGCGGGCTTCTTCTGGTCCTCTTGGGTCGTACCCAGCAGATACCAGGCCTGGGCGAAACGCGGATGAGCGCGAGTCAAGGCGTGAAGCTGACGCTCGGCTTCCGGCCAGCGCCGCGCCTCCACGAATTTACTGGCCTCTATCCACGTTCTGAGTGCTTCGCGCGGCACCTCGCCGCCGCGCTCTTGCCGAAGCCGGTCTTCCAAGCCGCTCTTTCCCAGAACCAGCGTCGGCAAGCTGGTGGCTCCGCTCTTGACCCACGCGTCGATGTTGATCTTGGTGGACTGATAGCCGCCGAGCGAGGCGCGGAGTTCGCAGGTGGTGGAGCCGTCGATATCCGCGGTGGTTCTGCTTCCGCTGGAAGGAGCCTCGATGGAACCCGCCACCACCGACCTGCGCAACTGGTAGCGGCCTTGACGGTCGGTCCAGGTCTCGACGCGGCTGCGTCCGTCGCCGCAGGCTCGTTCGATGGCGGTACGCTGGGGCGGCGCCGAGCCGTCTTCCATGGTCACGAGGCCCTTCACCACCAGGCTCTCCGCGCTTGAGCGGCCCAGGGACGGTGAAACACTCAAAAACAATACAAAGTAAGCCAGTAAGAGCTTCACCTAAATGCCCATCGACGAGCTACTGTAACACTTGCGGCGAAGGATTGCTATTGGTAATAGCCTTCCCTGGCGCGGACCTTGCGCTCCTTGGCGCCCTTGAGTCGCACCTCGATTTTTCGCCACTCGCCGGGTTTCGCTTCCGGCGGCTGGTAGGCGAGCAGATAGCCGTGTTTCAGGTCGCTGGCGACGCGCTCGAACACGTTCTGGATCTGCCGTGGATCGCGGATGCTGAAGGCCAGGCCGCCAGTGGTGGTCGAGATGTTCTCAAGCTGCCGCAGTAATGCGGGATGGTTGAGCGCGGCGCCTTGCGCAATGGTGTAGACGGGCACGCCGGCGAGCCTGGCGCGGCGAATGGCGTGTTCGGCGGTGACGCAACTCTGGTTGTCGTCGCCGTCGGTGAACACGACGATGACCTTCTTGCCGCTGAGGCCGGTGATGGAGTAAGCCACCTCAGCTACGGCATCGTAGAGCGCCGTCCGGCCATGCGGGTAAGCCGGGAGCACGGCCCGTTTGGCGGCGCGCTTGTTCTTGGTGAAGGCCTGGCGTTCGAGCGTTACATCGCTGAAGCTGTACACTGCCGCCGAGTCGTCCTCGCGCAACTCGGCGAGAAGGCGCAATGCGGCGTTCTTCAGCGCGGGCAGGGCTGCCTGCATGCTTCCGGTGGTGTCCAGAAGCAGGGCGCAGCTCAAGCTGGCCGAACTCGGCTCGAAGGCCTTGACGGTTTGCGGTTTGCCTTCGTCGAGCACCTCGAAGTTCGTGGCGCGCAGATTGTCTATGTAGCGCCCGTGCGCGTCGGCGACGGTGGCATAGACTTCCACCAGCCTGGCGTCGGTGCTGAACACGGCCACGCCGTCGCGCGCGTTGGCTTTGGCGAACGAGGTGGTGGGCGCAGCGCCGGAGTCGTCCAATTGTCCCGGCGCGATGTAAGGCTGCGCGGGACTGATGGCGAGCTTCCGCGCGGTGGCCGCGAAGCCGGCGAATCCGCCGATGAAGTAGCTGCCGGGAGCCACGCTCGTTAGCCGTAGCGAGGTGGAAAGGAATACCGGCGAGTCGGGCGAGGAGTCCGCGAATCGATGCCGGCGCGAGAAGTCCGCGTCCTCGCGCAGCACAATGAACTGGGGATTGAGCCGGGCCGCGTAGACGAGTCCGCTTAGCGCGGCGAGGAACCCATCCTCATCCCGCGCGTTGAGCCGCGGGATCTTCTGCATGTCCCTCACCCGGTCGTATGCCGCCCGCCGCTCTGGGTTCAGCCGCAGGAGTTTGGCCGGGACCGCCTCATCCAGGTTGGCCGGCCGCCCGGTCATTTCGAGAAGGATCGCCATCGCGCGGTCCCGCGAATCGCGCCCAAGCAAATCCACGCAAGCACGCCGGAACAGGCGCGCACTGGAGGTTGTGTCGAGCGCTCCGGATTCGGTGCCGAGCGCCATCAATTCCACCAGCGAATGCCACTCGCCCATGACGAAGTTGCGTTTGGCCACCTCCAGCTTCCGCACTCCGGCTTCGAACGATTCAAGCGACGAGAACTCCGCCGCGCCCAAGCCGGGCAGCCCTTCGAAATACGGGAACAAACCGCGCCACGCGGCGTAGTCGCGGGCGAGAGCTTTGGCGGACGCAGAGTCCAGCGGTGCTTTCCTCGCACTCTCCAGACGCGACGCGGCGATCAAGGCTTCCGGCGATCCGAATCCAGCAAGCAGCTTGGCGTCCGCATCCGCCGCGTTCGTCCAGGCGAGTCGCGCTCCGGGGAACCGCAGACGCCCCGCCTGGTCGAGCGGCAGGTCCTGAAAATAGCTCGGTGGCCAGGTCCCGTGCGGCGTGTCTCCGGGTCGCATCACCATGTACGGATCGCGGAACAGCGCGTAGTACCGCAAGGCGTCCTCGGGTGAACGGGTGAGGAAGCGCTGATGCGCGGAATCCGATTTCGCGACGACAGCGTAGAAACCCGCCATGCGGCCGCGATCCTTCTCGAACAGAGCGTGGAAGAATCCTTTCGCGTCGCGCGGGCTGGGGCCCAGCAACCGGGTCCATACCGCCAACGCATTGTCGCCACCCGGCACGGCGGCGGCGGCGCCGGCCAGGCGAAACGCTTCCGCGTTGTTCCACAACAGATTGGCGTGTTGCGTGGCCAGGATGCGCAGGCCCACGGCTTCGACCAATGCGGCGGCGGTGTCGTTGCCCATGGCGCTCAGCGCCGCGTAGAGCTTGGGCAGCCGCAAGTCGCGCGCGAAGGCTTCCGAGAGTCCGCCGGCGAGCGTCAAGTTGGCCGGCAGCATGGCGCCCCAGGCGTCACCTCCCATCAAACGCGCGCTTTCCGAGACGATCTCGATCTTGAAGTCACGGCCGGCTTCGAGCGCCTCCTGCATGGCCAGTTCGTTGATGCCGAGCAGAGCGGGTACGGCCTGCCGGGTCCCTTCCTTGATATGGTTGCCGAGTTCGACCCGCGTGGCACCGGCCTCCACCGAGAGCTTCCATCCGAGCAGCGGCAGGATCCTCTCGGCTTGCGTGCGCTTCTCGGGCGTGGCCAGCGAAAGGAATATCACGGTCTTGTGGTCCTTCCTCTCGCCCGCCTGCACCAGTTCGCTCACGGCGGCGAAGTAGTCGGAGAGCGTTCCCTGATAGCCCGAGATGCGCTGCGTCGAGCCCGGTTCACCGCCCCGCACCAGCGCTTCCGAGTACGCGGCGAAGAAGTCCTCGGTGTTGTAGGGCTTGTCCACATGCGCGGCCAAAGCCAGCGCTTTCATGCCGCCGGGAATCCAAATCTCGCCGGGAGCGGGCAGCGTCAGATCGATGGCTTCGGTTTCGGGCGCAGGCTGGACCGGGCCGGGTTTGCCCAGGTTGGCGATCCAGGTCTTCACCAACGTCGGCTTCCGACGCCTTCGGCTCCAATTCGAGATATCGCTTCAGGTGCTCGGCGGCGCCCGCGTAATCCTTGCGGGCGGCCAACACCAGGCCGAGAACGTATTCGACGCGCGGCATCTCGCGCGCCTGGGAGAGCAACGCGCGCGCGTTCTTTTCGGCCGCTTCGAAGTCCTTCAAGTGATATTGCGCCACCGCCAGCAGAAACTGGGCTTCGGGGAAACGCCGCCGGGTGTCCAACGCGATAAGCCGATTGGCGGCCTTGACTACACCTTCCCAGTCCTTGGCGTTGGAGTTCAATCGCGCCAGCATCAGGTACGAGCTGAGCATCTTCGGAGCTTGCTCAATGGAGCGCTCCAGGGCCTCGCGCGCTTCCGCCGTCTTCCCCTGGTTCATGCAGGCGGCGCCCACCAGACGCCACCCTTGGGCAAAGCGCGGCTGCGACTCGACGGCGGCGCGGGCGTGGCGCTCCACCTCCGGCCAGTCGTTCGCCGCCAAGGATTTCACCGCGCTTTCCCAGGCCTTTTGTCCGGCCTTCGGCAGGCGCGCGCCGAACTCCGATTGGACATCCACATCCGCATCGCTGCGCTTCAAAACGAACGGCGGCAAATTGGGAGTCTCGCGGATACGCGGGTCGTGCAGATCGATGGTGTTCGACACATAACCAGAGAGCGATGCGCGCAACACGCAGTTGGTCATCAACCGGACACTGCCGCCAAAGTTGCCGCTGCCGACCATGCCACTCGCTGAGGAGGTTCGATCGAGATCCTCGATTCCGCCCGAGGAGACGCGCTTCATTACGAAGCGGCCTTGTTTGTCGGTGCGTGATTCCACCACGGTGCCGCCGTCGCAGACGCGCAGGATGCCGACCGGCTTGGGTGGCGGCGTGCCGTCTTCCATCGTTACGCGCCCGATCATCTGCCAGCTTTGGCCGGGGGCGCCCACACACGTGAGAATGATCGAAGCCAAAAGAGCGGAACAAGTCCGTGAAGTCATATCGAGGAAACCTGGAACCGGCCGAGGCGCCGGATCGCGAGGGGAGCAAGGGCGGCCGGCGCGAACCAGCCGCCCTGCATTATATCTAGAACGTGAAACGGGTGCCCAGTTGGAACTGGCGCTCGCGGGTCAAATTGGTGCCGGTCGCCGAGATGCTTTGAAAGTCGGTACGCGGGAAAAGCACACTGCCGCGCACGTTATACTGCGGCAGGTTGATGCCGCTGATGTTGACGCGGTTGAGTATGTTGAAGCCTTCCGCGATCAACTGCCAGCGGAACCGGTCGCCAAGCTTGATTTCGCGAGCCAGGCGGAGGTCCAGCGTGGCCAGACCCGGATAGGTGTAAGTGTTGCGGCCGACGAACGGCACGCGGGAGCTGCCGCCCACGCCGTAGAGTCCGCCCAGAATGCCGGAGGGCGACGGGTTGCCGGAGGTCGATCCGGAGTACGGCTTGCCGTCGGCCAGCGTCAGAATGGTGGAGATCTGGAAGCCGTCGAAAGCCCGGCGCAGACCCTTGTTACTTAGCTTGCTGAACGGGGGCTGCCACATGGCCGAGGTGGTAAAGCGCTTGCGCTGGTCGAAGTCGCTGAGCGCGTAGTCCTGCCGCAGGTCGAACGGATTCAACGGCTGATTGCTCGACGAGAACGTCTGCGAGCTCTGACCGTTATCCTGTGCCTTGGAGATGGTGAAGCCGGCCTGGAACTGCACGCCGTGCGAGAAACGCTTCTTGGCCTGCAGCACAAGACCGTGGTACCAGGTGTTGACCGTGCTTTCGGCGATGGTGAGGTAGCCGTAGTTGGTGTTCGGCCGCGCGCCGCTGGAGAACGGAATGGTAAAGGTGCGCGCCACGTTCGAGCACGTCGTGCTGGAACCCACCTGCGGGTCCGCGCACACGGTATAGGTGGCCGTCTGCGATTGCGGATACAGGTTGGTGTCGCGGAATAGCGGCATGCGCTGTCCGCGCGTAGCCATGTAGACGGCGTTGACCGTGAAGTCGCGGGCGACTTCCTGCTCGACGGAGAATTCCATCTGGTAGATCAGCGGATTGGCGAAATCGCTGGCGGCGAACAGCGCATCGGACTTGCCGGCGGTTCCCGATGGGATCGCGGTCAGCACGGTCGGAGACACCGGCGAACCGGCCGTCGCCGGGATGAAGCTGAAGGACTTGAAGCGGACGCCGTTGTTGGTGATGAAGTTCGCCATGGTGGAGTTTTGCGTGCGTCCGTAGTAAACGCCGGCGCCCGCGCGGATCACGGTCTTGGACTTGCCAAACGGATCCCAGCTCAGGCCCACGCGCGGGCCGAAGTTGTTCTTATCGGTGTTGATGCGCATGGTGCCGGGAAGCGCTGAGTTGCCGGTCAACCCAGGCATGGTCTGCGAGGTCGTAACGCAACCCGAAGTTCAACGTGAGGTTCGGCAGAGGCTTGAAACTGTCCTCAATGTAGAAGGCCAGGTCGATGGTCGGAAACTCGGTCTTGCCGTCCAATCCCAGACTGTCGAACTGCTGGTTGAAGCTGCTGTAGTGCTTGCCGGTGACGCCCGCCGAGCCGGTAGTGTCGGTGGCGACGCAATTCTTGAGCGGCAACGGCAGCGCGGGGTTCGAGCAATCCAACGCGAAATCGTTGAGCGTCGAGTAGTTATATTGCCCGCCGCCCTGATAGAGGTTGATCATCAAGTCGTTCACGCGCGTGAAGTCGAAACCGAACTTCAGCGAGTGGCGTCCCTTGAGCGAGCTCAGGTTTTGCGAAACCTGCCAGCGGCGTTCGTCCGGGTATGCGGCGCGGGGAAGGTAGTTCGCCATGCCGAAGTTGATGCCGTTGGTGGGGCTGACGTAGGGTCCCGGCCCGTTGGCCTCCTGCGCCTCGAAATCGCGGCCCCACTGGAAGCGCAGTTCGCTGACCATGCTGGGCGTAACCACCGCCGTCCAGCGCGTGATAAGCGTCTCGGTCTTGACGATATCAGGCCCGTTGGCGGACTCGTGATAGCCGTGGGTCGGCGCGGTCTGGATGCCGTTGGGCGAATCCCAGCGCAGGATGTTCACCGTGGTCGAAATCTGATTGCGCGGCGTAGCGTTCCAGTCGATGCGCGACAGGCCCAGCCATTGGTTGCCTTGCCGGTCCTGCGGGCCGGTCAAGCTCTTGAAGAAGTTGACCGCGTTGTTGTAACCAGGCGCGGTGCCGGTCCCGGTCAGGAAGGACGATGAATAGGGCACCACCACGGCCGGGAACACGCGCTTCTGCTGGTCGTAGCTCAGGAAGTAGAACAGCTTGTCTTTCTTGATGGCTCCGCCCACCGACGGGCCGAACTGCTGACGCCGGTCCTTGGGCTGTTCGGGGAGTTTTAGAGCGCGCAGCGCCGGGGCCGAGATGGAATTCTTCGCGTTCAGGCTGTCGTCGCGGATCAGGTAGAAGAACGAACCGTGGATTTCGTTGGTGCCCGACTTGGTCACGGCGTTCACCACGCCGCCCGCCGAGCGGCCGTATTGCGCCGAAAAGTTGCTGGTGCCCACCTGGAACTCGCGGATGGCTTCCGAACTGACGCCGTAGGACAAACGCGTGCGGCCCTTGGCTTCCGAGAAGAAGGCCTGGTTGTTGTCCATGCCGTCGACCATGTTGTTGTTGTAGAGCCCGGAAATCCCGCGGAAAGAGATCAATCCGTAGCCGCCGTCGTTGGTGGCGCCGGGCGTCGTCATCACGAACGCATCCCAGCGCCGGCCGTTCAGCGGCAGGTTGAGCATGTCGTTCAGGTTGACCGTTGTGCTGACGTCGGTCTTATCCGTTTCGACCGCCGCCGCGTTGGCTTCCACGGTGACCGTTTCGGCGGTTCCCGAAACCGTCATCGCCAGGTCCACCGCCGTGCGCGCGCCGATCGCCAGCGTCACGCCCGTGCGCACCAGGTTGGCGAAGCCGGACCTGGACGGCCTTGATTTCGTATGGACCCGGTTGCAGCGCGACCACTTCGTAACGGCCCGCCGCGTTGGATTGCACCGTGCGGCCCACGTTGGTTTCCACGTTGCGCACGGTCACGTCCACACCCGGTATGACTGCCCCGCTCGGGTCCGTCACCTCGCCTTGGATCGACGCGGTTCCGGCGGACGATTGAGCAAAGACCGCTCCCGCTGCGAGAGCCAATAGACAAAATACGGCTAGATAAAATTTCCTCATTCAAATACCCCTTCCCTTAGGATACTAAACCCACCCCATGAAAGTCGGATGACAAACGGGTTTCAATCCGTTCAAACCTCCCACTACTCCGCGCCGGTGTCCACCCACTCACCCCGGCGGGCGCTTTCGATCACCGCGTCGCACACGCGCTGCGTCTGCAGGCCGGCGCGGAAATTCGGTTGCGTGGGCGTGCCTTTTTCGATCCCTTCGACAAAGTCCGCCAGCGCGTTCAGGAACGTATGCTCATAGCCGATACAAGTGCCCGGCACCCAGTAATGGCTCATGTAGGGATGCTCGGAATTGGTGGTGTGAATCTTGCGCCAGCCGGTCAGGTGCGATTCGGTTTTCTTGCCGCTCTGCATCTGCTTGTACTCGAAAAACTGCAGGTACTCGGGCTCCTCGAGATCGAAGTACACACTGCCGTCGGCGCCGTTGAGTTCGAAGGTGTTGAAATTCTTGCGGCCGCGCGCGTAACGCGAGGATTCGAACGTGCCCATGGAGCCGTTGGCGAACAGCGCCAGGAACATGCAGGCGTCGTCGATGGTCACCGGTTCCACCTGCCCCGTGACGGCGTGCTTGCGCTCCTTGATGAAGGTTTCGGTCTTGGCCACCACGCGCGCGATGGGTCCGTTCAGCCACATGGCCGTGTCGATGGAATGCGCCAGCAGGTCGCCCGTGACGCCGCTGCCGGACACGCGGGCGTCCAGCCGCCACAGCGCGTCGCCGCCCTGCGGCACGTCCGCCGAAATGGTCCAGTCCTGCAGGTAGGTGGCGCGATAGTGGAAGGGCCGGCCGATGCGGCCTTCGTCGACAAGCTGCTTGGCGAGCGAGATGGAGGGCACGCGCCGGTAGTTGTACCACACCATGTTGGGCACGCCGGCCATTTCGACGGCGCGGACCATTTCCTCGGCCTCGGCCACGTTCATGGCCATGGGTTTTTCGGTGCACACCATTTTGCCGGCGGCGGCGGCGGCCACGGCGATCTCGCAGTGCGCCACGTTGGGCACGCAAATATCGATGAGATCGATGTCTTTGGCCGTGAGCAGCTTGCGCCAGTCCGTCTCCACCCGTTCATAGCCCCAGGTCTGCGCGTAACGTTGCGCCTTGGGTTCGTTGGTGTCGCAGATAGCTTTCAGCACCGCGCGATGTTCAACGTCGAAGAAGTTATTCAACCGCCGATAGGCGTTCGAGTGCGTGCGGCCCATGAAGCCGCAACCGATGAGTCCAACTCTGAGTTCTTTCGCCATGATTGCTCCTAGGAGCAACCAATATACAATGAATTCTCAAAAAGGGGACAGACGCATTTTCCGATACGATACTCCATTGGAGCGAAAAGGGGACAGACGCATTTTCCGCTATGACGCGGTCGAGGGCGCGTGGCGATGGGGTGGCGGAAAATGCGTCTGTCCCCTTTTCGCTGTACAATGCCAAGTTGTGCCACCCGCAAGAGGTCGGCGCGCATTGAGGACAACGCCATGAAGATTTCGCTTGGAAGCTGGGCCTTCGCCTTCGGCCCCTACACGGATAACCCCGTACCCTTTGAGAAGTGCGTCGAGAGGCTGAGCCAGGCCGGTTACGACGGCATCGAAGTATGCGGGTTTCCTCCGCACGTGACCCTGGAGCGCTATCCCACCACGGCCTCCCGCGCCGAACTGGTGACGCTGCTCAAGGACGCCGGCCTGGGCGTCTCCGGTTACGCGGCGGACTTCACCTGCGTGAATCCGGCGGTGGCCGGAAACAAACAAAAGTACCTGGAATTGTTCAAGCGCAACGCCGAGTTGTGCGCCGACATCGGCAGCGCCGGCATCCGCGTCGACTCGATCGCCGCGCCGGGCTCCATTCCGGAATCCGACTATCAGGCCGCCATGGACCGCCTGGCGGAGATCTGGCGCGCCGCCGCCGGCATCGCCCAGCAGGCCGGCCTGCGGCTGGTCTGGGAGTTCGAGCCGGGCTTCGCTTTCAACAAGCCGTCGGAGGTGGTGGCCATGCACGAGAAAGTCGGCCATCCCAACTTCGGCGTCATGTTCGACACCTCGCACGCCTATATGTGCGGCGTGGTGGGCGCGCGCCAGAAGCCGCCCAAGGAAACGCTTCCAGGCGGCGTGGCCGAGTTTCTCAAGAAGCTCACCGGCCGCATCGGCCACATCCATCTGATCGATTCCGACGGCACGCTCCACGGCGACGAAACCAGCACGCACCGCCCGTTCGGTGAAGGCCGGGTAGACTTCAAGGCCCTGGCTCCGGCGCTGTTGGCCGTTCCCAACATCGAGTGGTGGTGCATCGACCTGTGCTTCTGGCCGGGGTCGTGGGAACTGGTCGAATCCAGCCGCGCCTTCGTGGCGGATCTGCTGGGCGCGGAAGGGGTGCGTTGAGGGCGCCTGCGACATTCGCCGTGCCGGGCGGCGGCGCCGTGTCGCCCGAGTGGAGTTACGCCCGGGGGCCGGCGGCGCCGTTGATCGAGAAGTCGATGGCGGAAGTGCTGGCCGCGACGGTCGAGCGCCGCGGCGACGGCGAGGCGCTGGTGGTGCGCCACCAGAATGTGCGCCACACCTGGAACGAACTGCTGCGCGAAGTTGAGCGCACCGCGCGCGGCCTGGCCGGCCTGGGACTCGAGCCCGGCGACCGCGCCGGCGTGTGGGCCAGCAACTGCGCCGAGTGGATCTACCTGCAGTACGCGGCCGCGCTCGCCGGCGTGGTGCTGGTGAACGTCAATCCCGCCTACCGCTCGCACGAACTGCGCTACGTGTTGCGCAAGTCGCGCTTGAAAGCCCTGTTCCTCCACGAGCGCGACGCGCGCGCCGACTACCGCTCCATTCTCGAGGAATCGCGCAACGGAGACGATTTGCCGCTCGAGCATGCCATCTACTTAGGTCAGGACTCCTGGTTCGACATGCTCGAGCGCGGCGCGGATCTGCCGCCCCAGGCGGCCCGGGCGGAGGATGTCGCCAACATCCAATACACCTCCGGCACCACGGGCTCGCCGAAGGGGGTGCTTCTTACTCACCGCAACCTGCTCAACGACGGGGCCGGCATCGCCTCTTACTTGAACGCTTCCCCGGCGGATCGCATCTGCGCTCCGGTGCCCTTGTATCACTGCTTCGGCTCCGTGATCGCCAGCATGGTGTCGCTGGTGAGCGGCGCCACGCTGATCCTGCCCTCGCGCGCAGTTCGACGCCCTGGCCACGCTGGAAGCCATTCACGAAGAGCGCGCCACGGCGGTTTACGGCGTGCCCACCATGTTCATCGCCGAACTCACCCATCCCCAGTTCCGGCGCTTCGATTACTCCTCGCTGCGCACCGGCGTGATGGCCGGCTCGCCGTGCCCCATCGCGGTCATGCGCCAGGTGGCCGAGGACATGCATTGCCCGGAGATGACCATCTGCTACGGACAGACCGAGTGCTCGCCGGTCTGCACCATGTCGCGCGTGGACGATGCGCTCGAGTTGCGCGTCTCCACGGTGGGTTGCCCGCTTCCCAACGCGGAAGTGAAAGTGGTCTCCACCACCACCGGCGAAATCCTGACCGTGGGTGGGATGGGCGAACTGTGCGTGCGCGGTTTTCTCAATATGAAGGGCTACGACGGCGACCCCGCAGCCACCGCCGCCACTATCGACAAGGAAGGCTGGCTGCACACCGGCGACCTGGCCATCATGGAGCCCAACGGCTATTTCCGTATGCGCGGCCGCGCCAAGGAAACCATCATCCGCGGCGGCGAGAACATCTACCCGCGCGAGGTCGAGGAGTACCTGCACACCCATCCCAAGGTCGCCGACGTATACGTCGTGGGCCTGCCCGACGAGCGGTTGGGCGAAACCGTGTGCGCCTGGATCCGCCTCAAGCCCGGCGAGACGGCAACCCAGGAAGAGATCCGCCAGTTCTGCCGCGGCACCATCGCCTACTTCAAGGTTCCGCAGTACATCCGTTTCGTGGATAGCTTCCCGATGACAGTGACCAACAAGGTTCAAAAGTACTTAATGCGGGAACAGGAAATCCGCGACCGCGGACTGGAACGGGCCGCCAGCATCGCCACCGCCTGAGCGCGCATTTCCGTTCCATCCATCCCCTATTAGCCAATCGAAATAGGACGGGATTCTCGAGTGCGCTGTAGATTCCCGCGAGAAGTGCCGCAGCGCGCAGTCAAGTTGCGGATAGGGGGCAAAAAGAGGTCTCCGGAAAGAAGAAGCCCCGGGTCTGGGAACCCGGGGCTTCACTCAGAGGGGCTGGCGACGAGCTGGGACTCGTCGCCGGGGATGCTAATAAGTCAATGATGACTTATGTTGTCCTTTTAGTGTGCACATACAATACCAAACGTTGTCGGATTCATTTACAGTAACTTACGGGCAAATCGGGCCACCGGATGGGGCAGGTGGCTGCGCGAAATAACCAAAATTGGGTCATTATACCCACCTAGCCGGTGGCTGGTCACGTCAGGGAGCCCAGGCTGGGACAAGGTAGGCGTAGAAGAGCGTAACCAGTCCGATGATGCTACTCAGCAGCAAACTGTGCCGCAGCGTGAAACGGAACAGCCGGCCCTCCTCGCGGGAGGACATCCCCGTGGCCGCCACAGCCACGGCGATGCTTTGCAGGCTGATCATCTTGCCCATCACGCCGCCACTGGAGTTGGCGGCGGCCATCAGCACCGGGTTCAAGCCGAGCCGGCCGGCCGTGACCACCTGCAAATTGCCGAACAAGGCGTTGGCGGAAGTGTCCGAGCCGGTCAGGAACACGCCCAGCCACCCGAGCATGGAGCTGAAGAACGGGAAGAGCGCGCCAGTGGCCGCGAACGCCAAACCCAGGGTGACCGTGGCGCCGCAGTAGTTCATCAGAAACGCGAGCGCCAGTACGGTGGCAATGGTCAACTCCGGCAGGAGAAGTTGCTTCACGGTTGCCAGGACAATCTTTCCAAACCGCGCGGGCGAGATGCGCAGGAGCATAGCCGAAAGGATGCAGGCGGCCAGGCAGGCGGTGCCGGGAGCGGCCAGCCAGTTGAATTTGAAGATGGCGGCATAGGGCACCGGGGCGGGAGTGAGGGGGGGCGCCTGGCTGACGGCGTTGTGCAATCCGGGCCAAGGGAAGGCCGCCGTCACGGCGTCGAGCGACGTGCGCAAGCCAGGTATGCCCCACAACAGCACCAGCACAACCAGAAGCGCGTAGGGCGTCCAGGCGGAGAGCAGTTGGGCCGTGGAATGGCTCGGGCGAGCGGTGGGTTCCGCGCTGGCCTCCCCGAAGTGGAACCTGTCCTTGGGTTTCCAAAACAACAGCAGCACGATCAACGACAGCATGGCGGCCAGCGAGCTGAGCAGGTCGGTGAGCTGCGGTCCCAGGAAGTTGGAGACGACGAACTGCGTGGCGGCGAAGGTCGCCCCGCAAAGCGCGGCCGCCGGGAGCACGCCGCGCAAAGACTTCCAGCCGCCCATCACGAGCATGAGATAGGCCGGGATGAACAGCGACACGGGGGCGCAGATGCGGCCTACGCCCGCGCTCAACCGGTCGAGCGGCAAACCGGTGATTCCGGACAGCACCAGAATGGGTGTGCCGATGGAACCGAACGCCACCGGTGCGGTGTTCGCCAGCAGGCAGATGCCGGCCGCATAGAAGGGCGAGAAGCCCAAGCCGGTCAGCATGGCGGCGGCCACCGCCACGGGCGTGCCGAAGCCCGCAGCTCCTTCAATAAAGGCGCCGAAGGCGAAAGCGATCAGCAGGGCCTGGATGCGGCGATCCGAAGAAAGGCCGCCCACGGAGTCCTTGATAACCTCGAACTTTCCGGTCTCCACCGTAATTCGATAAAGCAGAATCGCGGAAAACACAATCCACCCGATGGGGAAGAGGCCGAAGGCAGCGCCAAAGCCGATAGCCGCCACCAGGGGCCCCACCGGCATGCCGTAGACGAGCACGGCGACCCCCACCATACCGGCCAGTCCCGCCAGGGCCGCCGACCAGGCGGGGGTACGCCTGATTCCAAGTAAGTAGAGCAGTACGAAAACCGGGAGCGCGGCCAGCCAGGCGGACCAGGCGATGGAGCCCGCGACCGGTGCGTAGTTCGGTTGCCACATGTTGGGCTATTTTACAGCCTGCGGGTGTGGTTGACCAATGTGTTCGATAGACCACGGAACATTCCGGCGTTCTTCCGCGTTTCTCTAAGCGGAGACATTACATGTTTTGCACCAAGTGCGGCATTGAGTTGCGCGACCAGGATCGTTTCTGCGCCCAGTGTGGAGTGGCCACGCCCGGGCACGCGGCCGAAAGTCCGGCCTCGAAGCGACGGCTGCTTCGAAGCATGCATGATAAGAAGATCGCCGGAGTCTGCTCCGGTTTTGCGCACTACCTGGATCTGGACATTGTGCTGGTACGCATCGCGTGGTTGACCGTTGCGCTGGTAACCGGGGTGGGGTTTGTGGCTTACCTCATCGCCTGGATCGCAATGCCGAAGGACAGCCAGTACTACGCCGCCCCGGTGGCCCAACCCTCAGCTTCTCCTACGCCTACGGCTTGAGCCGGTCTTGGGGGATCTACGCCTGTTTAGTACCATCCCCCCGCATCCTGGGGGGGTATACACCTGCCCTCAAAAGACCATACACCTTTCCCCTCTTTTCATGGTGGCGGAAACGACAACGAGGCCTTATATTAAATTTTACCTTGCTGCCATGGCCGATCGAATGGATGTCCTACTCAACGACCTACGCCCCGATAGCTGCCTGAACGAAGGGCTGGATTGCCGCACATGCACGCACGCGACGGCATCGCAGATCGCCGCGATCTGCCCGACCCTGGTTCCGGACACCATTCAGGCGACGTTTTTTGAGATTTACCGTCACTCTTCCTGTCATCCCATGAGCCAGGCGTTCGAGTGGGCCTACCTGTCGCGCGTGGAGTGCCAACGTGAGACGGTGGCGGTGGCGGTGGCAGACGCCGCCTGAGCAATTCCCCCGGTTGATTTCGAAGTTACCCGCGACAGCCTAACGGACCAAATGAAAAGCGCGCGGAGGCGGCGCCACCCACGAAGTGTGGCCCTCCTGGTCGAGCGCGGCGTCGAGTAGATCGCACTCGGTGGCCGACAATCCGTGGGCGAAGACGTGGGTTTCCGACATGTCAATGCCGATGTGCCGCGGGTTGCGCTGGGCCACCAGCGTTCGCAATAAGTCCCACTGGGCCTGGCCGTCGAGTTCGCGGCCCGGAAAGCGCGGATCGCGGTAGACCGTATAGAGGCCCCCTTGCGAGCCGCCGCCGAGCGCCAGGCGCTCGATCCCGCCACCGTCCGGCCGGTCGAAGAACTCCAGTATGGTTCGGCGGCGGGCGGCGAAGGCGGTGGGGGATGCCAGCGAGAAGAACACAGGGTCTTCGTGGTGTTCGCTGGAGACCACCAGCCACATGTCGATGGCGTGCGTGCGCATCAGAGCGGGCAGGACGCGCTCCAGGCGTTCGCGCAACCACTGCCGCTCGATTGGGTTGCGTTCGCGCAATGGCGGCAGCGGCCAGGCTCGGCCATGGCGCGGAGGCCAGCGCCGCCAGCAAAAAACCGCAGCACTTGGCGCGCGTGTACTTGGCCCTCAGGTGATGCTCGGAGAACTTGCGCCACTCTTCGCCCGAGTGCGCGCAACCGTGGGCGGCCAGGTGCCGGCGGTAGGCGTTCTCGTCGGAAAGTTCGCGGGCCAGGGCAAGCAGAAATCGGCCCAGGGCCTTCCATCGCTTCATATCTCCTCCGGCTTGAGACGCGACAGCACGAATGGCGTTTCGGTGGTGCGGGCGTCGCGCGTGCCGCGCAGAATGCCGATCCACACCCGCAGCGAGTCGGCCACGATCAGCGTTACGAGCATCAGGAAGATGCCGCAGACGGCCGCGTCCAGCCGCGCGTTGAAGATAAGCGTTTGGGTGTCCGCTATCTTGGCGGCGGTGAGGTTTCCGGCGGCGAGCTGAGCTTCCAGGCGGGAGGCCTCCGCGAGGAAGCCCAGGCGAACTTCCGGCGAGAAGATCTTCTGGTAGGCCGCCGTGTAGGTAACCGTCACCAGCCAGGCCAGCGGAACGCAGGTGATCCACAGGAAGCGCGCGCGGTGCATCTTCACGAGGATGGTGGTGGCGACGCAGAGCGCCACGGTGGCGAGCAATTGGTTGGCGATGCCGAACAGCGGCCAGAGCGAATTGATGCCGCCCAAGGGATCGCGCACGCCTTGAATCAGGAAGTAGCCCCAGGCCAGCACGATCGCCGCGCTGGTGGAGATGACGCCCGGCATCCAACTGGTCCGCCCGAGCGGCTTCCAGAGTTGCCCCAGCAGGTCCTGCAACATGAACCGGCCCACGCGCGTGCCGGCGTCGATGATGGTCAGGATGAAGAGCGCCTCGAACATGATGGCGAAGTGATACCAGAAGCCCAGGATCGCTTCGCCGCCGCCGCCGCGCGCGAAGATGTGCGCCATGCCGAGGGCGAGCGAAGGCGCGCCGCCGGTGCGGTGGAACAGCGTGTGCTCGCCCACCTGGCGCGCCAGCATTTCCATTTCAGCCACGGTGACGGGGAAGCCCCAGTTCGTGATGGTTGCGACGGCGGCCGCGGGCGTCGCGCCCACGATGCCTTGCGGCGAGTTCACGGCGAAGTAAACGCCGGGTTGCAGCACGCAAGCCGCGATCATGGCCATGATGCCGACGAAGCTTTCCAGCAACATGGAACCGTAGCCCACCGGCCGCGCGTGTCCTTCCCTGGCGATCATCTTGGGGGTGGTGCCCGACGAGATCAGCGCGTGGAAGCCCGAGATGGCGCCGCAGGCGATGGTAATGAAGCAGAACGGGAAGATCTTGCCGGCGAAGATGGGACCCGAGCCGTCGATGAAGCGCGTGAAGGCCGGCAACTGGAGTTGCGGCCGCACCAGCAGGATGCCCACGGCCAGCAACATCACCACGCCCAGCTTGACGAACGTACTCAGATAGTCTCGCGGCGCGAGCAGCAGCCAAACCGGCAGCGCGCTGGCGAGGAAACCGTAGACGATCACGCTGACGGCCAGCGTCATGGCCGACAGCGTGAACCACGGCGCCACGGCCGCCGACTGGGAAACCCACTGTCCTCCGAAGATGGCGGCCACCACCAGCAGAAACCCGATCACGGAACACTCCAGCACCTGGCCGGGCCGCCAGTAGCGCAGATACAGGCCCATGAATACGGCGATGGGCATGGTGGCGGCGATGGTGAAGGTGCCCCAGGGGCTGCCCTTCAGCGCGTTCACCACCACCAGGGCGATGACCGCCAGCAGAATAATCATGATCAGCAGCACCGTGATGAGCGCGGTGAGGCCGCCGACTTTCCCGATCTCCTCTCGCGCCATCTGCCCGAGCGACTTGCCGTCGCGCCGCATGGAGCAGCACAGCACGATGAAATCCTGCACGCACCCACCCACTACCGCGCCGACAATGATCCACAATGTGCCGGGCAGATAGCCAAACTGCGCGGCGAGCGTGGGCCCGACCAAGGGGCCGGGGCCGGCGATGGCCGCGAAGTGGTGCCCGAACAGAATCCACTTGTTGGTCGGTTCGAAGTCGTGGCCATTGCGCAGCCGCTCGGCCGGCGTAGCGCGATGGTCGTCGAGCATCATGACTTTGACGGCGATGAACTTGGCGTAGAAGCGATAGCTCACCAGGTACGTGCAGGCCGCGGCCACCACCAGCCAAAGGCTGTTAACCGGCTCTCCGCGGCCCAGCGCGATCCCTCCGAGGCAGAACGCCGCAAGCAGGCAGATGGCGGCCCATAGGAGACGACCGGCGATTTTGCGCATAAGGATGAATGGTAGCGAATTGGTCAGAACTTTTTCAGCGCGCGCAGCATGCTGGCTGTGCCGATGCCGCTCGACTGGGCGACGCTGTCGATGGGTTTCCAGTCCTTGTCCAGCGCGCCGATGTATCGCATATGCGCGCGGTCCGGACCCATCAGGACGATGAAGAGAGATCGCTTGGGGTAGGCCAGCAGGCGGTACTGCAGTTCGCCTGTGTCCGGGCGCCAGCGGTCTTCGGCGGGCATGCCGAGCTTGCGCACGACAGCCCAATAATCGTCTTGCGCGGAGAGACCCAAATCCGATTGCAGAACCGGCTTGTAGACCACGTTCTCGCCGGAGCGCCCCACGCGGGACACGCTGACGACGAGGAAAGTGGCGGCGATGCCGAGGGCCAAAGCACCCAGGATGAGCCAGCCGACACGCGATTCGGCGCTTGAGTCCAAACGCAAGCCGGCGCGCGGACGGCGCGGCGCGGGGGTCAGCGACGGCACCGACGGGGCGAACACCGGCGGCGGCATCCCCAGCACGCGGCGCGTGCGCGGTACCAGGTTGCCGGCCGTGTATTCCAGTTCCTTGTTGAGGCCCACGATCATCACCGGTTCATCTACCTCGGAGATGTCGCCGATGAAGCGCCGTGAAATCCACAACTCCATTTCGGTCTTGGAATTCACCACCAGCAGTTCCGCCCAATTAGAACGGCGAAATCGCCATTCGTTGTGTTCGATGTTGCGGATGGGAGGGAAAAAGGAGAAGGGACGGTCCGGGAAGTCCTCGATGGGCGGCGGAATGGACTCTCCTGCCATGGCGTCACTGTTATTCTAGCGAAAAGGGGACAGACGCATTTTCCGCCCGACGCCGGCGAAGGCGCGAGGCGATGGCGCGGCGGAAAATGCGTCTGTCCCCTTTTCGCCAAATAGGGGCTGGCGCCGCGGCTCGAATTGCGGTAAAACAATCTCATAGAGACTTGTTTCCGGGAGCTTGTGGAAAACCGGGTGCGTGATGGGGAGTAAGCCCATGCGGAAGAGTCATCTGAAATTCACAGGCTGATATCCACAAGTTTCCCGCTAAAGGCCTTTACCGGAGCCGCGCGTGCCGGTAAAGTGGGTAACCACATCATGGCTGCCATCGACATCGCTTTTGAAAAGGGCCTTCCCGCGAATCTGGACGCGGAGCGGTTCGTCCTCGGCTCCGTCATGATGGACGACTCGGCCTACATCCAGGTGGCCGGGACGGTGGAAGCGGGCGACTTCAGCCTGGAGAAGCACCGGCGCATATTCCTGCGCATGAGCGAGCTGTACGAACGCGGCGAGAAGATCGACCGCGTGACGCTGGCCAACGAACTGCTCAAGCGCGGCGAACTGGAATCCTGCGACGGGCTGAGCTACCTGGTGTCGCTCGACGACGGGTTGCCGCAGCTTTCCAACGTCGACAGCTACGTCCGCATCGTAAAGGACAAATCGCTGCTGCGGCGCATCATCCTCAGGTCGCAGCAACTCATCGACCGCTGCCTGGTGGGCAAAGAGGAACCCGACGACATCCTGGCCAGCGCCGAAGACGCGTTCCTGAAGTTGGGCGAAGCATCCGTCGACACGGGCCTGGCCACGCCCGCGCAGATCATCGACCAATTCGGGGACGGCATCAACGCCTTCCTCGATCCGAGCAAGCGCGTCAAGGGACTGAGCACCGGCTTTCTGAAGCTCGACGAAATGACCGGCGGGCTGCACCCCGGCGAATTGTTCATTCTGGCGGCGCGCCCGTCGATGGGCAAAACGGCGCTGGCACTCAACATCGCGCAGCACATCGCCACGCATCCCAGCATGCGCAAGACGGTGGCCATCTTCTCGCTGGAAATGTCGAAGGAGTCGCTGCTCACGCGCATGCTCTGCTCCGCGGCTCGCGTGGACAACTCGAAGTTTCGCGCCGGTTATCTCAACTCGGACGAGCGCCGCCAGTTGAGCGCCGCCGCCGCGCAGTTGATGGACGCGCCCATTTACATCGACGACACCTCCGGCGCCAACCTCATGGACGTGCACGCCAAACTGCGGCGCCTGAAGCGGGACGAGGACCTGGCGCTGGTGGTCATCGACTATCTGCAGTTGATGGGCGGGCGCGGTAAGTACGAGAATCGCGTGCAGGAAGTGAGCGCGCTTTCGCGCGGGCTCAAGCTCATGGCGAAGGATCTGGGTGTGCCGATGCTGGTGCTGTCGCAGTTGAGCCGCGCCCCGGAAACGCGCATCGGCGAGCACAAGCCGCAATTGAGCGACTTGCGCGAATCCGGCAGCATCGAGCAGGACGCCGACGTGGTGGGCTTCATCTACCGCGAGGAAGTCTACAAGCCGGACCGCGCCGACCTGAAAGGCCTTGCGGATCTGATTGTATCTAAACAGCGCAACGGTCCCACCGGCACGGTGAAGATGGTGTTCTTCAAGCAGTTCACCAAGTTCGAGAACCGCAAGGAGGACTTCGGCGAATCCTCCCTGCCGGAAGAGTGAAGACCGGAAACCGGGACAGTCAGCAATTTCACCATTTCTTCGTCGCGGTCTGAAGAGGCGACCGTCTTCCGAAATGGTGAAATTGCTGACTGTCCCGGTTTCCGGTGTAAACTGGTTCGTTTACCGTGCTCCTCGAGCTGAAGGGAATCCAGAAGCGGTTCGGCGGCGTGGTCGCGCTGCGCGCGGGCAGCCTGGCGGTGCATGCGGGCGAGGTGCATCTGCTGCTGGGGGAGAACGGCGCGGGCAAGTCGACCCTGATGAAGATCGTGGCCGGCATGATCGAACGCGACGCGGGCGAGATGCTGTTCGAGGGCCGGGCCGTGAACTTCCGGCGTCCCATGGAAGCCGCCTCGGTGGGGATCGCCATGGTGCACCAGGAATCGCAACTGGCGCCGCACCTTTCGGTGGCCGAGAACCTTTTCCTGGGGCGCGAGCAGCGGTTGCCGCTCGGGTGGGTGAATCGCCGGCGCATGCAGGAACAGGCCGCGCGGCTCATTGAGCAACACGGTTTTCCGCTACAGGCGGACTGGCGCGTCGAAAGACTCAGCCCGGCGGGCAAGCAACTGGTGGAGATCTGCCGCGCCATTCAGCACGGCTCGAGCCTGCTGATTTTCGACGAGCCGACCTCGTCGCTGTCGGAATCGGAAACCGCAGGAAGTGTTCCGCATCGTGCGCACGCTGCGCGAGCGCGGCATGGGTGTGATCTACATCACGCACCGGCTGGAGGAACTGCGCGCGGTAGGCGACCGCGTCACCATTCTGCGCGACGGCGATACCGTGCACACCGGCGAACTGGCCGGGCTCACCACCGAACGCATCATTCACTACATGGTGGGCCGCGAGGTCACGGCCATCTACCAGCGGGACGCGCTGGCCCCGGGCGAAGCGCGATTGACGGTGGAGCATTTGAGCCGCGCACCGCTACTGAAAGACGTGAGCTTCACCTTGCACGCCGGCGAGATCGTGGGGGTGGCGGGACTGGTGGGCGCGGGGCGCACGGAGTTGTGCCGCGCGCTGTTCGGCCTGGATCCGCATCGACGCGGGACGCGTTCTGGTGGACGGGAAGCCCGGGCGCATCGATTCTCCGCGCGAGGCGGTGCGCGCCGGCATCGCGCTCATTCCCGAGGACCGGCAGAAGCACGGCCTGGCCATGGGCCTCTCCATCGGCTACAACATGAGCCTGGCCGGCCTGGACAAGTTCAGCCGCTGGGGTTTTCTGAATCACGCCGCGGAGAGCCAGGCGGTGGAGAAGTTCACCGCGCGGCTGAACGTTCGCTCGGACTCGTCCAGGCAACTCGCCGGGCGGCTCAGCGGCGGCAATCAGCAGAAAGTGGTGATCGCCAAGTGGCTGTTGCGGGATGCGCGCGTGTTCCTGTTCGACGAACCGACGCGCGGCATCGACGTGGGCGCGAAGGTGGAAGTATTTGAGCTGATGGACGAGCTGGCGCGCGCGGGCGCGGCCATTCTGATGGTGAGTTCCGAGATGCCCGAGTTGCAGCAGGTGGCCGACCGGATCCTGGTGATGCGGCAGGGACGCATCACCGGCGGAGTTGCCGGGGCGCGCGACGCAGGAAGAGATCATGCGTTACGCGGCGCTCGATGACGTCGCGAGTTGAGGAGCAGGTCGGAATGATCCAACGGCTGCTGCCGTTTCTGACGCTGATCAGTTCTGTTCGTCGGCCTGGCGCTGGCCTCGCCCGCACTTCCTTACCGAGACGAACCTCGTCGAGCGTGGTGCGACAGACGGCCGTCATCAACATCATGGCGCTGGGCATGACGCTGATCATCATCGCCGGCGGCATCGACCTGTCGGTGGGCGCCATTCTGGCCATGGGCGGATTGTTCGGCACCATGGCCATGGAGCACGGCGCGTCCATCCCCGCGGGAGTAGCGGTCGGCGTTCTCGCGGGCCTGGTCTGTGGTATGACGAACGGCTTGCTGACCACGCGGCTGAGGATCAATCCGTTCATCGTGACGCTGGGCACGATGGGCATCTTTCGCGGCATCACGCTGATCGTCTCCAACGGCCTGCCGGTGCACCGCATTCCGCAGTCGTTTTCGTTTCTGGGCGAAGGCAACGCTGTTGGGCGTGCCGTTCGTGTTGTGGCTGCTGGTGGTGTGCGCCGTGGTGACGCACGTCCTGCTGGAACACACGCGGCTGGGGCGCTACGCCTTCGCCATCGGCAGCAATGAGAACGCGGCGATTTACGCCGGCATTCCGGTGGCGTTTCACACCACGGCGGTCTACGCGATCGGCGGCATGCTGACCGGGCTGGCGGGCATGATCGAAGCTTCGCGCCTGATGACCGGACAGCCCACCGCCGGGCAAGGCTACGAGCTGCAGGCCATCGCGGCGGTGGTGATCGGCGGCGGCAGTCTGCGGGGCGGGGAAGGCAGCGTCATCGGGACACTGATCGGCGCCTTCATCATGGGCTTGCTGTCCAACGGCAGCGACCTGCTGGGTATCTCGCCGTACCTGCAGCAGGCCATCATCGGCGCGGTGATCATTCTCGCGGTGACGGTGGACGAACTTCGCAAACGCAAAATGAGCGCGTAGCGGACGGCCTCCACTACAATGGAGGAGGATGGCACGCAAGGTCGTAACCGAGAGCGATATACCGGCTACGGGCGAGCTGCGCGCCGCCGAAGGAACGCTCTTCACGCCCTCGGCGCGCGATCTGGCCGCGGCGCGCGGCGTGCGCCTCGTGGAAATCCCAGCGGGAGAGGCTCCGGGTCTTGCGCCGCCAGAACGGACGGTGGCGCTGGGGGCCGATCATGGCGGATTCGCGCTCAAGGAATTGTTGAAACCGGTGATCGAGGAGTTGGGTCTGGCGGTGCGCGACGTGGGCGTCATGGATGAAACTCCCGCGGATTATCCGGACATCGCCGAGAAGGTCGCGCTGCTGGTGGTGGAGGGAAAAGCGGCGCGCGGAGTGATCGTCGACGGCGCTGGAATAGGCTCCGCGATGGCTGCCAATAAGATTCCAGGAATTCGCGCAGCCCTATGTTATGATAGGGCTTCCGCGCGCAACAGCCGCGAGCACAACAACGCGAACGTGCTGACTTTGGGTGGGCGCTTGTTGACGCCGACTCAAGCCGAACAAGTGTTGCGGACGTGGCTTGAGACGCCTTTCGCGGGCGGGCGTCACACCGCCCGTGTCGGCAAGATCTCCGAACTGGAGCGGCGTTACAAGAAGTGGTCACCAGCGAACTCGAACAACTCGTAGCCAGCATTGGCGAGGCGTTTCTTGCGCGTTTAAGCCCGGCGGCCATGTCGTGCGGATGCTCCAGCCGCTGGGCGGACATGCATCACCTGCGGCGGCGGCAATGCCGAAGGATGCGTGCGTAACACGCGTGAGATTGTCGCCGCGGGCGCGGAGCGCTTATCGTCCTGCGCCGGCGTGCGGAAGCTGGATCCTTCCATCGCGCGGCTCATCGACCACACGCTGCTGAAGCCAGAGGCCACGCGAGAGGATGTCAAGAAGCTGTGCAGCGAAGCGCGCCAGTACGGATTCGCCAGCGTTTGCCTGAATCCCTGCTGGGTTCCGCTGGCCGCCCAGGAGTTGGCCGGATCGAAGGTGAAAGTTTGCGCGGTGGCCGGCTTCCCGCTGGGCGCCAGCGTCACCAGCGTGAAGGCCGCCGAAGCCGAGCAAGCCGTGCGCGACGGCGCGCAGGAAGTCGACATGGTGATCAACGTGGGTGCGCTGCGCTCGGGCGATTTCGACGCGGTGAAGAACGATATAGAAGCGGTGGCGGAGGCGTGTCATCGCCAGGGCGCCATTGTAAAAGTGATTCTGGAGACGGCGCTGCTCGACGACACGCAGAAAGCCGTCGCCTGCACACTGGCCAAGATGGCGCACGCCGACTTCGTCAAAACGTCCACGGGTTTCGGACCGGCGGGAGCGACCGCGCAAGACGTGGCGCTCATGCGCATGGTGGTGGGCCCGGAGATGGGTGTCAAGGCAGCGGGCGGCATCCGTACGCTGGAGGACCTGAAAAAGATGACGGCGGCGGGTGCCACGCGCATTGGGGCCAGCGCCAGCGTCAAGATCGTCGAGGCCACCGCAGCCTAACCCCTGCCTCCGATGCCGGGCCATCGAAAATCCGCCGTTCGTTTTCGGGAACGCGCCGAGCTGCTCGACTTCCTGTTGGAAGTGGCGGCCGGAACTTCGGAGACGCTCGAACTGGACCGGCTGCTGGAGAACGTAGGCAAGATTGTCGCGCAGGTGATTCCCCACGAGCTTTTCGCCATCCTACTTTACAGCGAGAAACTTGGCGGGTTGCGCATCCGTTACGCCATCGGGCACCGCGAGGAAGTGGTGCGCAATCTGGTGATCCCGCTGGGGGAGGGGATCACGGGAGCGGCGGCGCGGGAGCGGAAGCCGATTCTGGTTCCGGACGTTCGCACGGACCCGCGCTACCTGAACGCCGTCGACGCGGTGCGCACGGAGTTGGCCGTGCCCATGGAGGCGCGCGGCAAGCTGGTGGGCGTGATCGACATCGCAATCGACGCGCGTCGACGCCTATAGTGAATACGATCGCGCGCTGCTGCGTCTGATCGCCTCGCGCGTAGCCGTGGCCATCGACAACGCACGCCTGTACCGCCGCGTGGAGCGCCAGAACCGCACGCTGCGCGCGTTGGCGCACCTGTCGCAGGAATTCGCTTCCATTCTCGATCTCGACGTGCTGCTCAAGCGCATCGCCGAGAGCGTGCGCCAGATCATCGACTATCATGGCTTCAGCGTTCTGCTGCTCGACGAAGAGCGCAAGTTTCTGCGTAACCGCTTCAGCCTGCGCTACGACGAACGCGTGGATCTGGACAACATCCCCTACGGCAAGGGCATCACGGGCGCGGCGGTTGAAACCCGGGAAGCCGTGCGCGTGGACAACACGCTGGCCGACCCCCGCTACATTCCATCGCATCCCGATATCCGCTCGGAGGTGGCCATCCCGCTGGTGGTCAAGGACCGCGTGATCGGCGTGATGGATCTGGAGAGCGAGCGGCTGGGCTACTTCAGCGAAGACCACGTGAGGACGCTGTCGCTGCTGGCGCCGCAAATCGCCAGCAGTATCGAGAACGCCCGGCTCTATGAAGAGGTGGCCCAGCGCGAGCGGCGTCTGGACAAGGACCTGGAAGCCGCGCGCAGGTTGCAGGAAGTGTTGTTGCCGAAGCAAGCGCCCGACATTCCGGGTCTGGAGATCGCCATCGGATTTCGCGCGGCGCGGGAAATCAGCGGCGATCTGTTCGACTTTTTCGATCGCCCCGGCGATCAGGCGCTGGTGGCGTTTGGCGACTCGAGCGGGCACGGCGCGGCGGCGGCGCTCTACGGCGCGCTGGTCAGCGGCTTGCTGCGCAGTTTGGGACGGCGCGGCTCGCGCAGTCCGTCGCAACTCATGCAGGCTCTCAACGCGGCGTTGCTCGAACGGCGGGTGGACGCGCAATACGTGGCGCTGCTCGTTTTGGTGTGGGACGCGCACGCCAGGACCTTTAATATGGCCAACGCCGGCGCCGTGCCGCCTATCATTCTGCGCCGCGGCTCGATTGTTCGTCCGCGAGTGGAAGGCGTTCCGCTCGGGCTGCTGGAGGCTCGCGAGTACGAGGAAGTGCTCTTCCAGGCCGAAGCCGGAGACTTGATCGTGCTTTACTCCGACGGCGTGCAGGATCAGCTGAACGCCGAGGAGGCCGAATACGGCCGCGGGCCTTTGGCGGAATTGATTACCGGCATCGGCGCGCGAGCGCCCGGAGAAATCCTCGACGCAATCTTCCAGGACCTGGACGCGTTTCGCGGCGCGCTGCCGGTCGCCGACGACCAGACGTTGATCGTGATGAAAGTTTTGTGATGGATGCTTCCTACCGGTACGAACAAGACACGCTCTATTGCGAGAATGTCGCGCTGGCCGACGTGGCCGCGCGCCAAGGTACGCCCTGCTACGTCTATTCGAAGCGCGCCATACTGAGCCGTTACCGCGCCTACGACGAAGCCTTCGGCGAGATGCCGCACGCGGTCTGTTACGCCGTGAAGGCCAACGGGAACCTGAGCCTGCTGCGGTTGCTGGCGGAGGCGGGCGCGGGCTTCGATATTGTCTCGGGCGGCGAGTTGTTCCGCGTGTTGAAGGCCGGCGGCGATCCGGCGGGCGTGGTTTTTTCCGGCGTGGGCAAGACGGCGGACGAAATTACTTACGCGCTGGACACAGGCATTCACGGGTTCAACTGCGAATCCGAGGCCGAACTGGCGCTGATCGATACGCTGGCCGACCGGTGCGGGGTGACGGCGCGTGTGGCGTTGCGTGTGAACCCGGATGTCGACGCCGCGACGCATCCCTACATCTCCACCGGATTACGCGAGCACAAGTTCGGCATCGACATCGAGGAAGTGGAAGCCGTGTACGAACGCGCCCGCGCGCGGAAGCATCTCTCGCTGGAAGGCGTGAGCTGCCACATCGGATCGCAGATTCTGAATTGCGATCCGCTGCTGGAAGCCGCGGACCGGCTGGTGGCGCTGGCCGGACGATTGCGAGACAAAGGATTCGATATTCAGCACCTCGATCTGGGCGGCGGCGTGGGCGTGCCGTACCGGCCGGGCGAAGCGTCTCCCTCGATCCCGGCGTTTGTCTCGGCGCTGGCGGCGCGCGTGGCAGGCACGGGCCTGCGATTGTTGCTGGAACCGGGCCGGTCGCTGGTGGCCGAAGCCGGGGTGCTGCTCACGCGCGTGCTCTACCGCAAACGCAACGGCGCCAAGGAATTCGTCATCGTCGACGCATCCATGACGGAGTTGATCCGGCCCGCGCTCTACAGCGCGTATCACGAGATTGTGCCGTTGCGGCGCTGCCCTCGCGGCCGCCTCCGCGCCGACATCGTGGGACCGGTGTGCGAGACGGGCGATTTTCTGGCGCGCGGCCGCGAGATCGCGAACGTACTGCCGGGAGATCTGTTGGCCGTCTGCACGGCGGGAGCCTACGGCTTCGCGCAGTCTTCCAACTACAACGCCCGGCCACGCCCGGTGGAAGTGCTGGTGGAGGGCGAGACGTGCCGGGTCATCCGCTCGCGGGAAAGCTACGAAGACCTGGTTCGCGGCGAGTAGCGAGCGGAGTGCGGCGCCAATCCTGACGAGTAAGATTCCCAGTGGACAAAATCGGGTACAGGGCACGAAGTTTCGCAAAAGCAGCGAAATTCGAGCCAGTCCCCGATTTTGACGCGGTGGCGATACCGGGCCGAATTTCGGCCGCACTACGCTAAAGCCACTTGCGAATGGCGGCTTCGATCATGGGCGTGGCGGTTTCACCAATGAAGATATGACGCTTGCGGCCGGAGCGGTCGTAGAGATACATGGCCGGCAGCGCGCCGCTCCAACGCTGGTCCACGGCATCGATGAAAGCGCTGTCGCTTTTGGGCTTCTTCAGGTACCACGGGCCCGGCACGCCGGTTTGCCCGAGAAACTTGCGGGCGGTAGCTTCCTGCTCCGGCTCATCGGCGGAGATGGTGACCAGTTGGAATCCTCGCGCGCGCAAGGAGGCTTCCAGTTTCACCAACTGCGGCATCTCGGCGCGGCAAGGCTGGCACCAGGAGGCCCAGAAATCCACCAGCAGCACCTTGCCTATATTCGCCGCGAGCATTTTCCGATAGCCCGCCTCGTCCATTGGTAGAAGCGCCTGCCCGGCGCACAAAGGCAACGTCAGAATGGCGGCAATAAGAAACCGCGAGCGCCAGGTCATGGTTTGGTTCTCTTGATGGAACAACCGAAGGCTTTGGTTTCAACCGGATCGACCTTATAGCCGCCGAGCACCGCGTCCAAGGCCAGGCGCAGACTCTTCTTGGTGACGCGCTGGGCGTTCTGAGAGTCGTCGATGTAGCCGTGATAGCGCACCATGCCGCCGGCATCCAGGACAAAGGCCTCCGGAGTGGCTTGCGCGCGGAAGCGGTCCGCTACCAGGCTGCCGGGATCCTTGTATACGGGGAACGGGAAACCGTGCTTCCGGCTGTGATCCTCGACTTCGGCGGCCGGCTCGGATTCGTTCGAATTGACGAAGATGAACTTCACGCCCTTGGGCTCGTAGTCGCGGTAGAGGGCGCTCATGCGATCGTTGTAAGCGTTCGACACCGGGCACTGGGTGGCGATGAACAGAAGCGCCGTCACGTTTCCGGTCAGTGCCGGCGAGGCCACCTCGACGCCCTTGAGATCCCGCAGCGTGAAATCCCCGGGCCTCGAGCCGACGACGGAGCCCTGCGCCCACAGCGACGCCGCGATCCCCAAGAACATTACCAGACTGAGTATTCGTCTCATGGTCCCTCCCAGTAGAGCGGGCTCAGGACGACGTTACTTCTTCTTCGGCTCGAGCTTCAGGTTGATGACCGCCTTCGCTCGCGTGTCGAAGACGCTGAGACGCCGAACCGCGCTGACCAAATCGCCGCGCTCGGCCTGGAGTTCGTAGTCGATGTTGGTGCTCAAGCCGTGAAACCGGTAGCGGCCGTCCTCTTGCGTAATATAAGAGCGAACCTGGAGAGTCTTGGTGTTCTTCAATTGCACGACGGCCATCTTGGCCGGCTTCTCCTGCTCGTCCAGGACGAAGCCTTGCAAGGACCGGGCGCTGGGGTCCTGCTTGTCCTTGTCTTTCTTCCACTGGGAAGCCGCCGGGATGGCGACCAGGGCGAGGAGCACGAGTGAGGCGGCTGCCAACTTCACGGATTTCATCCTACTTTTTCAACTCCGCTTCCAGATGAAAAAAGACGTCCACTCGCTCGTCGCCTGAAATGGAAACAGGTTTCGACTGCTCGCGGAAGCCTGGGGCCTTGACCCTCACAGTATATCGCATGGGCGCTGTGGGCACCCGGATCGCGAACTCGCCGCGCGGGTCCGACATGGTTTTCACGGACTTGATCTTCAGCTTGGGCGCTCCCTCCGGCGAAGGTTTCACGAAGATCTCCGCGCCCGGCAGCGCGAAACCGGAATCGCGAAACACCGTGCCCGCGATCAAGGCGAACGACGGCTGTTTGTCCTTCTTCTGGTGGCGGCGGGAGTTCCAGCGACCCCCATCAAGCTCAGGAATACAAACGCCCAGGCGATAGCGCGAGCCAGGCGGACGGCGGCCCTAGCGCCACTCCGCCTCCTCGTCTTCTTCCTCATCTTCCTCATCGAGGTCGCCTTCCTCCTCGTCCAGCTCCTCTTCCTCGGCGGCCTCGAGTTCGAGGGGATTCACGCCCGCGACCTGAATCTCTGCGCCGCACTCGTCACACGTGAAGATGTCGCCTTGGTCGAGTTCATCTTCCTCGACGTCGACCGCGCCATCGCACAACGGGCACTTAACCATCTCCTCTCCTCCTTCGAACTGCGCAGAACCATATATACGAAACTTTCACGCGGAATGAAAGAGCCCACCCACCAAAATTTTATCTTAGCGGCGACGCGCGCTCCGGTGCACCAGGCGGGAGCGTCGGGCAGCGCCGCTGGGGCCAACACGTCGCGCGGCCGGAACTCAGGGGCCTGCGCCATCCGAATTCCGGACACGATCGCGTCCTTCTGTTCCACCTTGACCGGCCGCCGGGGCGCAGCGTAAACCAGTTGCGCCGCGGCCCAGATGCATCACCGGCTTGCCGTCGAAGCCCATCACCACCAACCGGATTACATAGGGTTTCCGCCGCCCCCATACGACGTGTCGCAGGCCATGCGCGTTCCATCCGGCGAGAGCGCCGGCCACTCGACGCTCGGCAGTCCCACCAGGATATTTTCCGGCAACCGGAGTTTGGCCAGATGATGGCCGCTTTCGGTGTCGAGCACGGGCAGGATCGAATGACTGTCGCGAGACCAGACGAGCACGCCGGAGGTGGGCTGAACCTCCTCCGTTTTCAGCAGCATCCGTGCGGCGCCGATCTTCGCATCGAACGGGAAAGCTGCGCGCGCCCGTCTCGCGGAGGGGCCAGACGCCACAACTGCCCGTAGAGAGTGCCGCCGCAGCCATGGATGTGGCTCGGCCAAGGCGATTCGGGAAAGGGTGGTCATGCGGTGCCGTCGCCGGCGGTTTGCGGCCGGATCAAACTACGATAGCTAAGTCTCAACAGCGGCGGGGCGAGGATGGTGGTGGCGATGGACATGAAGACTACGATGGCGTAAACGTCTTGGGGAATGACGCGCAGCCCCAAACCGATCTGCGCCACTACCATGCCCACCTCGCCTCGTGGAATCATCCCCGTGCCCACGCGCGCCGCGTCCGCGCGTCCCAGGCGCAGCGCACCCAGGCCGCAGCCGACGAACTTGGTCACGCACGCTACCGCAAGAATGACCAGCGCCAGCAGGAGCGTTTTCCGGTCCGCGAAAACCGAGACGTCCAGGTGCAGGCCGATCCCGGCGAGGAAGAACGGCACCAGGAACTCGGTCACGCCGTCGGTCATGTGGTGCACCCGGTCGCCGACGCTCGCGGCGAGCGCCATCCCAGCCAGGAAAGCGCCGATGATGGCCGCCACGCCCGCGTAAATCGCCAGCAGGGAGAGGCCGAACAGCAGCACAATCGAAAGCGTGAATTCTCCTTCGCCCGATTGCACGCGCTGTTCCACGTGGGGCACGATTCGCGTCATGGTGCGCGTCCCCCAGGTTGCCACCAGCAGCGTGAAGCCGACGGCCAGCACCGTAGTAAGGCCCAGCTCGACAAAGTTGACGCCGCCTTTGGCGACGCCGCTCACCACCGCCAACACCAGTAATCCAAGCACGTCGTCGATGACGGCGGCGGCCAGGATCACCTTACTGGCCCTCTCCTCGAGCAATCCTTTGGATGCGAGAACGCGCGCGGTGATACCCACGCTGGTCGCCACCAGGGCCGCGCCGACGAAGACGGCCTCCACCGAAGGATGCCCGATCGCCAGCATGACGCCCGCGCCGCCGGCAAACGGCAACGCGACACCCAGCATGGCCGGCAGCAGCGCGTCGCGGCCAATCCTGGTTAGCTTAAAATCGCGCAACTCGAGGCCCACGCGGAACAGCAGGAACATGACCCCGAGCTCGGCAAGAACCGAAAGAAAGTCCGTGGGTTGCACCCATCCGAGCACGCTCGGGCCGATCAGAATGCCGGCCGCGAGTTCTCCCACCACCGGTGGTTGCTTGAGCCGCTCGGCAACTTCGCCCAGCAGCTTCGCCGAGGCGAACAAGATGAGCATACTGAGCAGGAGGCCCGCCGTCTCCGTGCCCGCGGCCAATAGAAACGCGGGGGGCGCCGCCAAGAAGATGCTCATAGTCGCCATTTTGATGTTACACTGCCGCCCCTACCCGGCGGCCGGTGGAACGTATTCGAGCGACGAACGCGCTTGTCTGGATGGCGGAGGAAGAGGGATTCGAACCCCCGAGCGAGTCACCCCGCTAACGGTTTTCAAGACCGCCGCCTTCAACCACTCGGCCATTCCTCCGCTTGCAATTCCCAATCTAGCGGATCGGCCGGAAAGCCGCAAACCTCGCGCGGCGCGAACTTAGAAGTGCTGCACGATGCCGTCCGGGTCCGGGGTCTTGCGAGCGCGAACCATGGCGACGAACACTAGCGTGGCGATGCACGGAACGAACGACGCCGCGACGATGATGGGTTCGAAGGAGAATTTGTCGGTGATGCGGCCGATCAGGTAGGTCGAAATGAGCGTGCCGATGCCGGCCGCCGAGCCGCTGAGTCCGCTCACCGAAGCCACGGCGCGGGTGTGGAACACGTCGGCGGGCAGCGCCAGGAACATGGTGGAACAGGCCGCGTAAGCGAAGGTGGCCCAGGCGAAGAGCAGGATGAGCAGGACGTAGCTTTTGACGTACACGGCCAGGATCAGTACAAGCATACTAGGTCCGAAAATCCAAATCACCGCGCGCCGGCTCTTGCCCACCGGCCAGCCGCGCGAGATCCACCAGCTTGACAGCGCGCCGCCGGCGAAGTTGCCGAGATCCGCGCCGAGGAACGGCGCCCAGAAGCCCAGAATGCTCTGCTCGATCTGGAAGCCCTTGCTCATCAGGTAGAGAGCGAACCATTCGGCGATCAGAAACCAGTACGGGTCCAGCAGGAAGCGGCCCAGCATGATGCCCCAGGTCTGGCGGTAGCGCAGCAGTTTGCCCCAGGACACTACGGGCAGTTCGGCGGCGGATTCCGACACCGGCTCGCGCCCCTGCTCGATGATGCGCAACTCAACGGGGGAAAGCCGCGGATGCTCTCGCGGCGAATGGTAAAGCGCGCGCCACGCGAGCAGCCACAGGAAACCGAGAGATCCGGTGACCAGGAAGGCGGGCCGCCAGCTACCGAACGAGCGGTACAGCCAAAGGACCAGGAACGGCGCGATGGCGCCGCCGATCGAGGAACCGCTGTCGAACATGGCCACCGCCCAGGCGCGCTCCTTGGCCGGGAACCACTCCGAGGTTGCCTTGGTGGCGCCGGGCCAGTTGGCGGATTCGCCCGCGCCCAGCAGGAAGCGGAACACGCGGAAGCCCCACAACCCATGGGCGAGCGCCGTGAGCGACGCGACCACCGAATAGAAGAAAACCGTGATGCTCAGGCCGCGGCGCGTGCCCAGCCAGTCGAGCAGCCGTCCGCAGACGCCCTGGCCGATGGTGTAAGCGATGCGGAACGCGATGAGGATGGTGGCGAAGTCCGTGTTCGTCCAGTGGTAGTCCTGCTTCAGAAACGGCGCCAGCACGCTCAGAGTCTGGCGGTCGATGTAGTTGATGATTGTGGACGTGAACAGCAACCCTGCGATCCACCATCGCAGGTGCCGGATCGGTTTTTGACTCACCTGGTTTTCCTCACGCGGTTCCGGGATTGGAGTGAATATTCAATTATCGTTCAGACCGGCGCCAAGTCAAACGCGGCGCGCGGCGCGCGTGTTAGGATCTGATTGAATGAGCCCGCGCACGGTCTATGGGGCCCTGGCGCTGGCCGCTGCCCGATACGGCCACCTTCCGGCGCTGCATCAGCCGGTAACAGATAACGGGGTTCGAAAGTACCACACGTACTCCTGGACCGAGTATTGCGCCGCGGTGGAAGAAATCGCCGCCGGCCTGCGGCAGTTGGGCCTGCGTAAAGGCGACATCATCGCGTTGAATTCGGAGACGCGAGCCGAATTCTACCTCGCCGACCTCGGTGTCATGGCCGCCGGCTGCATCTCGGCCGCGCTGTATCCGACCTATCCGCTGCCGGATCTGGTCCGCCGCATCCGCGCCGCCGACGCGAGAGCCGTATTCGTGGAAGACCCCAAGACCCTGGCGGCGTTCCGCGGCGCCGCGGACTCGCCGCATGTCATGTGGTTCTTGCTAACCGGCGAGGCCGAGGGCGCGGTCAGTTTGCGGCAACTGCGCGAACTCGGCCGGCAAGCTCTGGGCCGCGACAAGAATCTGCGGCGCCGGTTGGGCGACGAGGTTGCGCCGGAAGACCACGCAGTTCTCTATCTCACCTCTGGCGCCACGGGTGAACCGAAGATGGTGCTGGTGTCCAACGGCGCGCTGGTGGCGAACATGGAGATGATCCTGGGTTTGGCTTCGGCCACACCACGGGACAGCATCCTGGCATTCCTGCCTTCGGCGCACATCGCGCAACGCATCGTGGTGGAACTTCTTCCAATGCACATCGGTTGCCCGGTGTGGTTTTCGGAGAGCCTCAAGCGATTGCCGGAGGAGATGCGGCGCATCCGGCCCACTGTGTTTCTGGCTCCGCCGCGCCTGTGGGAGCGGGTCTACGCAAGCGTTTGCACGGAGATCCGCAAACAGCCGCCCTACGCGCAGAAGATGTATTACGCCTCGCTCGGGCTGGCGCTGGAAGCGGCGCGATTGCGCCACGAAGGCAAGACGCCTCCGGCCTGGATGCGCGCCTCGCTGGCCGTCGCAGACCGCCTGGTGTTCCGCAAACTGCGCGCGCGGCTGGGTGGCCGGATGCGCATCCCAGCATCGGGCGCGGCGCCGCTGGGCCGCAGTCTGGCACAGTTCTACGAAGCCATCGGCATGCCCCTGATCGAGGGCTACGGGCTCACCGAAGGCGGCGTGGTGTGCTTCAACCCCATCGAAAAACCAAAAGCCGGCAGCATCGGCAAGCTTCTGCCCGGCGTGGAAGCGCGATTTGCCGCCGACGGCGAATTGCTGGTCCGCGCGCCCTGCATGTCGTCGGGCTACTACAAAGATCCCGAGGCCACCAAGGAGATCCTGGCCGACGGTTGGCTGCGCACGGGGGACCTGGGCGAAATCGACGGCGATGGCTACGTCCACATTACCGGCCGGAAGAAAGAGCTGATCGTTTCTTCCAACGGCAAGAAGATCTTTCCGTCGCGCATCGAAAGCTTCTTCAAAATGGAGCCCATCGTCAGCAACATCCTGCTCATCGGCGATGGACTACCTTATGTGGCCGCGCTGCTCACGGTGAACGCCGCGGTGGCGGAAACCCTCGATGGCATGCGGGAGTGGCAGGGGCGCCCGGCCAGCGAGATCGTGACGGCGCCGCCGGTGGTGGCCGAACTGCACCAGGCGGTGCAGCGCGTGAACCAGCAGCTTGCCCCGTTCGAGCAGATCCGGCGCTACCGCATTCTCCCGCGCGATTTCACCATCGACGACGGCGAATTGACCGCCACGATGAAAGTGCGCCGCGACCGCGTGCTGGAAAATTTCCGCGAAATTGTGAGCGAACTCTGCCAGGGCAGGGAAGACGCGGAGTAGTTTCGAGTCCGGGGACAAAGTTTCGAAGTTTCGGAAAGTTTCGAAGTTTCGGGGACAGGCTACCTGATCCCGAAACTCGCCGACAGTTTCGGGATCAGGTAGCCTGTCCCCGAAACTAAACTAGGACCTGTTTCGGGAGCCGCGTCAAAGCTACGACGCGGGATTCGTCGTCTTCGGCTTCGATGCGGATCTCGATGCGTTCGGCCGGCAGCAGGGCGGGGAAGCGCTCGCCCCACTCGATGAGGGTCACGGCTTCGCGATCGAGAATTTCCTCGAAGCCCAGCGCCACCACCTCGCGCTGAGTCTCCAGCCGGTACAAGTCGATGTGATACACCTTGCGCTCGACGCCGTACTCGTGGACCAGCGTGAAGGTGGGGCTGGAAACCTGATCCAACTCCGCCGCGCCCAGGCCCCGCACGATGCCTTTGGCGAGGGTGGTCTTGCCGGCGCCCAGTTCGCCGATCAGCAGGACCACCCCACGCCGGGGCAATTCGGCGGCGATGGTTTCGCCCAGCGCGATGGTCTCCTCTTCGTTGCTAGTCCGCCACACGCGCGCACTCATCCATGGCCTCCGGCAGAAACTCCAGCAGGTCCGTCGCCACCAAAGCCTTCTCTCCCCATTCGGCCGCGCCCAACTCCGCGGCGCGCCCGTGCAGGTACACGGCGGCGGCGATGGCGCGGTCCGCGTCGCCAGGGAACTGCGCCAGAAGCCCGGCGATCAGGCCGGTGAGGATGTCTCCACTGCCGCCGCTGGCCAAGGCCGGCGTGCCGGTGGGATTAATCCAGACACGGCCATCCGGAAATGCCAGCAGCGTGCGCTGGCCCTTGAGCACCAGCGTCGCGCCGCGCGCGGTGGCGAAGTGCCGGGCCGCGCCCACGCGATCGGCCTGGATGGTCGGCGATGGATGCGCCAGCCAGGCGCGACATCTCGCCGGGGTGCGGCGTAAGAACCAGCGCGCGGCCGCGAAACCCGGTGCCCGCGAGGGCGTTCAAGGCGTCGGCATCCACCACCATGGGCAGCGTGCATTCCGCCACCAGCCGGCGCACCACTTCCACCGTCTCCGGATTCGTGCCCAGACCGGGGCCGATGGCCACGACGTCCTTGTTCGCCAGAAACGCCGGCAGGCGTCCGCTCTCGAGCGCTTCGAGTGAAATGCCGCCGCCCGCGGTTTCCGCGAGCGGTTCGGTCATCAGTTCGGGCGCGTGGGCGGCCACCACCGCGACCGCGGATTCGGCCGTAGCCACGGTCACCAGGCCCGCGCCCGCCCGCAGCGCCGCCATACCGGCCATGGCGGCGGCGCCGGTTTTTCCGCGCGAGCCGGCTATCACGACCACGTGACCGAAGTCTCCCTTGTTCGCGCCACGCGCGCGCGGGCCGAACAGCGAGCCCAGTTGTTCGCGTTCAATTAAGGAGAGGAAGATGGACGGGTCGTTCTCGTACAATTCGGCCGGGGTTCCAATGGCCACCACGTGCAGCGCGCCCAGGCAGTCGCAATAGGGCGGAAGCACCTGAGCCACCTTGGGCGCCGTGAAGGTCACCGTGTGGTGCGCGCGCACGTACTCGCCGGCTTCCAGGCCGGCGTCGCTCGGCAGGCCGGAGGGAATGTCGACGGCCACCACGCTCGCCAGCGGAAACCCGGTGTTGATCTCGCGGATAAAATCGAGGATGGCGCCGGAGGCCGGACCCTTCACGCCGGTGCCGAGCAGCGCATCCACGACCAGATCGGCCGTGCGCATGCCGGACGTGATTTCGCGCGAGTAAGGACACCCGCAGGCCGAGAGCATCGCGAAGTTCTCCGCCGCATCGCCGGTGAACTGCGCCGGGTCCGCGGCCAGCACTACATCGAGCGAACGTGGATGCACGCGGGTGAAGAGCTGCCGCGCGATCACCATTCCGTCGCCGCCGTTGTTGCCCTTGCCGCAGAAAATCACGATGCGGCGATCGTAGAGCGGCGCGTAGGCGCGTTCCAGAAACTCCACCACGCGCTGGCCGGCGTTTTCCATCAGGATCAGTCCCGGAATGCCCAGTTCCTGGGTGCGGCGGTCCACCTCGCGCATCTGGGCGGCTGTCAGGACCTTCATGCGCGCACCTCGGTGAGCAGGCTTTCGAGCTTGCGGAGGTCGGCGTGCCGGCCCATGACGATGAGGTAGTCGCCGCCCTGAATCTCGGTTTCGGCGGGCGGATTGAAGAGCATGGCGCCGCTCGGATTTGCGGATCGCGAGCACGACGACGCCCAGGTCGCGCCGGAGTTGAGTCTGCTGCAAGGACTTCGAAACGTACTCGCTGGCATCGCCCACGCGGACCTGCTCGATGGCCACGTCGAGCCCCAGGCTCTTGTCGGTGAAATCCAGAAACTGCGAAACGTGGGGCCGCAACAGGGCTTGCGCCAGCCGGTGGCCGGTGATGGCGTAGGGCGCGAAGACCGCGTCGGCACCCGCGCGGCGCAACTTCTGTTCGGCCTCCTCTTCGGCCACGCGGGCAGCCAGGTTCAGAAGCGGATTGAGGGTCTTGGCCGAGAGAATGACGAAGAGGTTGTCGGCGTCGGTGCCGAGTGCGGCGATCAAGCCGCGAGCTTTCGTCACGCCCACCGCGTGCAGCGTTTCGTCGAGCGTGGAATCTGCCTGCACGGCGAGCATGCCCGCCTTGATGGCCTGCTCGACCCGCTCCGGATCGCGGTCCACGATCACGAACGGCCGCGCCGGCCGCGCGCAATTCCTCCGCCGCGCCGCGCCCCACGCGGCCGAAGCCGCAGATGATGTAGTGGTTCGCTAGTTTATCGATCATGCGTCGCATCCGCCGTTTGTCGAAAATGTCGCCCAACTCGAGTTGAACGATGGTCTGCGTCATCGCGCCGATGGCAAAGAACATGACGGTGACGCCGAAGAAGATGATGAACGAATTGAAGACGCGGCCCGCACGGCTCAGCGGGTGCAATTCGCTGTAGCCCACCGTGGACACGGTGTACAGCGTCATGTAAAACGCGTCGAAGACGGGGTAGCCTTCGATCAGCACAAAGCCCACCGTCCCGATGGTCAGGACCACCAGCATGGCCGCGCCGATGAACAATACGCGTCTGACGAGTTTACTCATCGCGCTTCACAACCTCCGGGCCACCAGCAAGGTCATGTCGTCCTGCAACTCCGGCGATCCGGTCCACTCATGCACCGCGTGGATCACCGCGTCGATGATTTCGGAGGTTTCCCGCTCCGAATTCTTCAGCAGCATATCAACCAGCCGCTCCTCGCCGAACATTTCGCCGTATTCGTTCTCCGGTTCCGTGACGCCGTCCGTGAAGCATACCAGCATATCGCCGGCCTGGAGCCGCACGCGATCCTCGCCGTATTCCGCGAACGGGAAGGCGCCCACCACCATGCCGTTCACCTCCAGGCGCGAGGCTTTGCCGCCGCGGATGAGAATGGGCGGCAGATGGCCGGCGTTGGTGTAGGTGAGCACGCTGGTGGAGTCGTCGTAGACGCCGAAATAGAAGGTGGAGAACTTCTCCGGCGCGCTGTGCACGTGCAGATGCTGGTTGAGTTGCGAGACCAGCTCCGAAGTCGACACATCGCAGCGCGCGCCGGTGCCCAGCGGCTTCCAGCCACGACTGGATCTGTGTACGAACCGAGGATTGCACCGTGGCCATCAGCAGCGCGGCCGAGATGCCCTTGCCGGCGACGTCGCCGAAGGCCAGGGCGATTTTCGTTTCGGTCAGTGGCTGGTAATCGTAATAGTCGCCCGAGACCGTGCGGGCGGCGTTGCATCGCGCCATCAACCGCAGAGTCTTGACCTCGGGCACGCTCCTGGGGAAGAGCTGGTTCTGCACCTCGCGCGCGATCTCGATTTCCGCTTGCAGGCGCTCTTTCTCCTTTGCCACGGCGAGTAACCGCTCGAGATCCTCGGTCATGAGGTTGAACGAACGGCTGAGTTCGGCGAGTTGATCATCGCCGCGCACCTCGATGCGGTGCGCGAAGTCGCCGTGACGCACGCGTGCGGTGCCCTGGTAGAGGTTGTGAACCGCGCCGGTAATGGAACGCGTGAGCGAGGTGCCGATGATCAGGGAAATCAACTCGACGATCAGGAACGCGACGGCGACGCTTACCAACAACAGTTGCACTCCTCCGACGATGAGTTCGGCTCGCTGGGTGAACACGGTGCGCAGCGCGGCCGAGGGTCTCGTGCTTACCTTCAGGATGCCGGTTACGGTCTGTCCCGGTTTCTCCCAGTTGGCGATGGGCACGTAAGTCGCCCAGCTCACGACGATGTCCAACTGGTGCACCGGCGGCGGAAGCCTTTCGGGCCGCGGAAGATCGCCTTCGTCCATGCGTGAACGCCGGGCGGGGGCGGTTTGTCTTGCGCCGTTGTCGGCGTTGCTGAGCGAGCGTGGGATCAGCAGCGTCACCCGCCCGAGATTGGGCACCAGATTGTCCAGGTTCTCGCGATTCAAGGGGGCCGCCAGCACGACCTCCGAGTTTCCGCGCCTGGCATGCGCCCACGCGTAGATGCGGCCCTGCTTGAGCACCAATCCGCGGACGTTCCCCCAGCCTTCGGGAGCAGGTTCTATGGAGGATTCGGCCGGGTAGCGAAACTCCCGCTCGCCGCCGAGGTAGAACTCAATATCCGGAAAGATGCTCTGCAGGTACGGCGCCATCCACTGCAGACGCGCTTCCCTTTCGGCCGGCGGCAGCGCCAACAGGCCCGCGGAGGGCGCGTCCATGGCCTTGACGCGATGATTGAGCTCCGACGTCACCAGATACACGGCGATCTGCCCGGCCATCAGCCAAATGCCGATGCCGGCCAAGACCACCACCAGCACCACCGGCACGACTCCGATCAGGATATAGCAGAGGACCAATCGATTTCTCAGCCGCCAGATGGCTTTCTTGAGCAGATAGTTCGCCAGGCGGACGACCAGCCACGCGCCCACCAGGAACAGAGGGATGCCGATCAGAAACGCCGAACCAGGCCGAACCAGATTCCAGGCCGCGTAGAGGATCAGCAGAATGGCGAACGCTTTCTCCATCCGGCTGGCGCGCCGGAGCAGCAGCGAAAGGCGTGCCTTAATGGTCATTTCAGATTCGCGACTTGGCGATCGCCGGAGTCTCCTTTTCCGGCGCCGGCAGCGGCTCGCCCGGCTTGAGGTAGTACCGCGTCAAACCGTCCTGCAACCGGCGCAAGGCGGAGGGCGGATCGTCGGCGAACTCGAAAAGCTCAAGATCTTTTTCACTGATCACGCCATGCCGCACCAACGCTTCGAAGTTGAGGATCTCTTTCCAGAAATCCGAGCCGTAGAGCAGGATGACGATCTTCTTTTCGAGCTTCTGCGTTTGCGCGAGCGTGAGCAGCTCCATCAGCTCGTCCAGGGTGCCGAATCCGCCCGGGAACACCACCAGCGCCTTGGCCAGGTAGGCGAACCAGAACTTGCGCATGAAGAAGTAATGGAAATCGAAGCAGAGCGAGGGCGTGATGTAGGGGTTGGGCCACTGCTCTTGCGGGAGCCGGATGTTGAGGCCGACCGTCTCTCCGCCGGCGTCATGGGCGCCGCGATTGGCCGCCTCCATGATGCCGGGACCGCCGCCGGTGGTGATGACGAAGCGGCGCGAGGTATTCTCCAGGCCGTTGGACCACTCCGTGATGAGCCGCGCCAATTCGCGCGCCTCGCGATAGTAGCGGCCAATGGGGCCGATGTCCTGGATGCGCGCCGACCCGAAGAACACGATGGTGTCGCGGATGCGGTGTTCGCGGAAGTGATGCAACGGCTCGAGGTACTCCGAGAGAATTCGCAACGGACGGGCATCGGAACTCTCGATAAACTCGCTGTTCTTGTAGGCCACCGGCCGGCGGCACTTAGCGGAGGTTTCCTCATGCATGGCGATCGGCTCCCTCCTTGGCGGCGGCCTCCAGCCGCTGGATTTTACTTTTCAATTCTCGCACCGTCTTGAGAAGCTCCGGAAGTTTGGGATAGGCCGTGACCGCGCGCCGCCAGGCGGCCGCGTCGAAGGCCGGAGAGCCCGACACGACGCAGCCGGCGGGGATGTCGCCGCCCACGCCGCTCTGCGCATAGACCACGACATTGTCGTGAATGGTGAGATGGCCGGAGATGCCCACCTGCCCGGCCAGAAGCACATTCTTCTCCAGCACGCTGCTGCCGGCCAGACCGGTCTGCGCGCAGATGATGTTATCCTCGCCCACCACCGAGGCGTGTCCGATCTGCACCAGAGAGTCGATCTTGGCGCCCCGTTTGACGCGGCTCTCGCCAACCGTGGCCCGGTCCACCGAGGAGAGCGTCTGCACCTCAACGTCGTCTTCGATCACCGTGACGCCCGACTGCACGATCTTGTAATGCGTTCCGTCAGCTCGCTTGGCGAAGCCGAACCCATCGCCGCCCACCACGACACCGTTTTGCAGAATGACGCGGTCGCCGATACGGCAGAATTCGCGCACGGCGGCGTGCGAGTGCGCCGTAAAATCGTCACCGATCCGGGCTCCCTCGTAGACCACCACGTGCGGATGCAAAACCGCGCGGCGGCCGATCTCGACCCGCTCTCCGACGCAGACGAACGGCCCGATGGAGGCGTCTTCGCCGATCCGCGCACTGGGCGCCACATAGGCCAGCGGATGGATGCCCGGCTGGGGGCGGGGCGGCTGGTAGAACAGTTCCAGCGCGCGCGCGAAATCCAGGTAGGGGTTCAACGACACCAGCGTGGCGATGGGCAGGCCGCGCACTGGCTCGGTGGCCAGAATGGCCGCCGCTCGCGTGTGCTTCACCTTGTGCGCGTACCTGGGATTGGCCAGGAAGGTGAGCTGCGTTTCGGTGGCGTGCTGCATTCCCGCCACGCCGCCGATTTCGATTTCGCCGTCGCCCGACAACTCGCATGCGAGCGCGGCCGCGATGTTCCGGAGTTTCATAATCAAGCTTCAGGGTACACTCATATTATGCGTGCCGCCATCGGGCTTCTGACGCTCTCGTCGATGCTCGCGTCAGGGCTGCTGGCTCAACAGCAGCCGCCCAAATCCGAACTGGAGAAAGCCGTCGAGGAGTTCAAGATACAGACGCGCAACCTGGGATTACGTGCCGACAGCCCTTCCAAGGCGATGCGCGCCGCGCGCGGCAAAATGGCCTGGCACGGCCGGCTGTTCGAGAATTGGCGCAACGATTTCATGGACGCAGTGCCGCACGAAATCGTGCAGCGCGGCGGCACCAAGTCGCTACTGCGCCGCAATCAGTTCGGTTTCAACGTCTCGGGGCCCGTATTCCTTCCACACCTTTATCACGGGGGCCGCAATACGTACTTCTCGCTCTCTTACGAAGGCGTACGCGAGGGCGTTTCGCGCTCCAATCTGAAGACCGTGGCTACCGACGGCGAGCGCACGGGAGACTTTTCGAAAACGGTGGACCAGGCCGGCCTGTTTTTGCCGATTTACGATCCGAATTCCACGCGCGCGAATCCGGACTATGATTCCACGAATGTGGTTTCCACCGGGAACCTGCAATACTTGCGAGATCCATTCCCGGGCAACCAGATACCTTCCACGCGCATGGACCCGGTGGTGCGCAAGATGGTGGACTACTATCCCCATTCCAACGCTTCCGCGGGCCCCTTCGACCGTAACAACTACTTCGTCGTCAGCCCGGAGAAAAACACCGCCAACGGAATGATCAGCAAGGTCGATCACACCGTCGACGAACGCAACCGCCTGACCTTGGGCCTGTCGTATTCCAACGGCTTTGCCGGGGCCGCGGCGCTGATGCCGACGGCCGCGAATCCGGGAGCCGCGGACCGCAAGTTTCACAACCGCCGCGGCTCCATCGAGCACGTCTTCACCGCTTCGGCGCGCACCGTGAACACGTTCACCTTCGAAGCCGTAACCGACGGTTCCGAGACCAGCAGTGAGGACCAGACCAACTATCCCGCTTTGCTGGGCCTGAAAGGCGCGTACGGGACCGCGTTTCCGGTGCTGGCCCTCAGCTATCTGGACATGGGCCGAGGCACTCCGGACAGCCGGAATGTGCGCAATACGTACATCTGGACCGATTCGTTTTCACTCCGGCACGGCAAGCACTCGCTCCGCGGCGTGGTCCAGTACCTGAGCGTGCAGGTGAATACTTACTCGCCGGACTATCCGTCAGGCTACTTCAGCTTCTCCACGGGTATCACGTCTCTGCCCGGCATCGTGGACACTGGCCACGACTTCGCCAGCTTTCTGCTGGGTGATGCCAGCTCCGGCAGCATCAGTGACGTGAGTTCGCCCTCGTATTTCCGCCGCAGTTCGAGTCATCTGGGATTCGGCGATCAGTACGAGCCGCGCAAAGGGCTGAGCATCAGCTTCTATGTGGGCCTCAACCGCTACACACCGCGCACCGAGAAGTACGATCGCCAATCCACCGTCGATCTGAATGCGATCAACCCCGAAAACGGCCGCCCCGGCGCGTTGGTCTTCGCGGGCGTCGGCGGTTACGGCCGTACTTTTTACCCGTCGACGCTGCATGCCGATCCGAGTATAAGCCTGGCCTGGAATCCGCGGGGCGACACAAAGACCGTGCTGCGCCTCTCGTTCGGCCGGAGTTACGGCGCGCGCGAGATCTACTTCGGCCAGTGGGGCACGCAAGGGTTTAACCTCGGCCAGACGTACCTCACCCAGAACTCCCAACTGGATGCCGCCGTGAATTTTTCCACGGGGATACCAGCGCCGGCCTACCCGCTGCCGGATCTTCGCGCCAACGCCGTCAACGACACGGTCGCGGACCTCATGAACGGCACCGACAATGTCCCCGTCTACCAGTCCGCCGGGATTTCGCTCGAGCGGGAACTGCCCGGCGCCATGCTGGTTGCGCTGGGCGGCAATTACGCCGGCGGTAAGAACATGTACGTGGGCGGCAGCTCGGTGAATCCGAACGCTTACCACGTGGATGTGCTCCAGTACCGGGACCAGCTCTTCGACGATTCGTTCCGTAGCCAGTTCCGGCCTTATCCGCAGTATCGGGGCTTCGATCTGGCCGGGCTGTACCCGGCGGCCCGTTACAACCGCAACGCCGGCTACGTTCGCGTGGACAAGCGATCCACCAAGGGCCTGTCGATTAACTTCTACTACGAATTTTCCAAGCAGATGGACGACTACTCCGGTCCATACGGCAGGCAGAACTTTTACAGCCGCGAAAGCGAGTGGTCGATGACGGCCGGCGCCAACCCGCACCGCATGACGCTCACTTACATGTACGAGCTGCCGATTGGCACCAATAAGGGGCTGCTTTCGCTCTCCGGCTGGCGGCGGCACCTGGTGGACGGCTGGTCGCTCAGCGGAAGCACCACGTTCATTGGGGGTGCGCCGACCATGTTGCACCCGCAGTACAACAACACGGGCGGCGTCATCCAGGCGCTACGCGTGAACGTGGTGCCGGGCGTCGATCCGAACGTTTCCAACCGTAGCGCCGAACAGTGGTTTAATCCGCTGGCTTTCGACCAGCCCGCCGACTTCACATTGGGCAACGGCCCGCGCACGCATCCCACCTTGCGCAATCCGACCTATCAGAACCACGACCTTTCGATCACCAAACGGTTTTCCGTGTCGGCGGAACGCCTGATCGAAATCAGCGCGGTGGGTCTGAATTTCCTGAACCATGCCAATTGGAACGATCCGGACTCGGTGATCGGCCCCGCGGACGCCCCGAACGTGAATGCCGGCAAGATCATCGGCTCACGCGGTGGCCGGGTCATCCAGTTGGGAGCGAGGATCAGTTTTTAAGTGCGGACCATCCTCTGCCTGCTGCTGTGCTGTCTGGTGCTGACGGCCGCACCCCCCAAGAAACTGCGAGGCGTCCTGCGGGTGCCCTTCTGGACCGACGCCCGCGCGGAGGGCGCACCGCCTCTTACGGCTAAGGATCTCACGGCCAAGCTGGGGGTGAATGCGGCGCGCGTGGTCGCGCTGCGAGGGCCTAAGAGCGGTCTGGTGGTTCTGCTGGTGCTGGATCTGGCCGGCGATCCCCCGGCCGCGGAGACCGCCAAGAAGGCGTTGAGCGCTTCGCTCAACGAGATGCCCGCCAATTGCTACTTCGCGCTGCTGAGCGCGCAGGACGGCCTGCGCGTGCTGGTGGATCCCACACCGCGCCGCCAGGCCATCCAAACCGCCCTGGAGGCTCTGCCCGTCAGCGGCAAAGCTGGGATGCTCGACACGCTGGAAACCACGGCGCAAATCGGCGAGGCCATCCTGGACAAATCGGCCGTGCGGGTAGCCGTCTTCTACGTCACCGACAGCAGCATCTATAATTACCAAGACGACTATACGAATCCCGTGATCAATTCGAGCGACTCCCGCGACATGAGCCGGGTTTTTCCCGAGGGCCTGGTCAAGGATAAAATCTCCAAATTGGCGGCCAACTTATCGGCTTATTCTCCGCCGCTGTTCCTCGTGCACCTGTCCTATCAATCGGATCGCTTGAACGAAGCCTACCAGAGTGGTCTAATGTCGCTGGCGGCCGAAAGCGGCGGCGCGAGCGCGTTCTGCCGCTCCATGGCGGAGATTCCCGCGTCCATCGACAAGATCATGCGCATCATCGCCGGCAGCTACGTGGCGGAAATCGAGCTGCCGCGCAAGCCGTTGAAGAGTGTGCAACTCGAATTGGAAGGAGAGGCGCGCTTAAACTACCGTACGCGTTTCACCTTCAAGGAGAAGTGACCCCACATGAGCGCACCTGAATCGCACAAATTCGTTCGCTGGACAATGATTTTTCTACTCGCCGGCGTGGTCGCCTCCAGCGTCGCCCTCTTTCGTTACGCGCGTTTGTATTCCGGCACCGCCGCGGCCCTGGCGAATATGCAATCGGAAAGCCAGGGGTGGCGCACCAAGGTCGATCAGTTGGCTGCCGAAAACAATAACCTGCGCCGGCAACTTGGCATGCCGCCGGTTCACCTGGACGGCGGAGAGAAACTTCTGCAGGACCGCCGTCAACTGGAGCGAGCCAACGCCGCGCGCCTGGAAGCCACGCGCATGGTGGGGAAGCTCGAAGAAGGTGTGACCGCCGCCAACAGCAAGGCTATCTCGCTGGAAGCGCGCAATGGCGAGTTGGAGATCGGCATGGAGAAACTCAACGCCGAGAACCAGCGGCTGCTGGCGTCGGAGGCCGATCTCAAGGAGCGTCTCTCGGGCACCAACCGCATAGTCGAGGCGATGCAGGTAGAGATGAAAGGCCGCACGGAGCGGCTTACCCAGCTCGACATAGAGAACCGCACGCTGCGCGAGGAGAACCGCAAGCTCTCGGAGAGGTCCGCTCAGGCCTCCGGTGTGACGCGCGATCTCGACGACATCAACCGGCGCCGCGACGCCCTGCTTAACCAGATTCAACGCCGCTACCGGGATCTCACCGATCAGTTCCGCATGCTGGCTGGCCGGTCGGACCGTGAAGGGATTGGCTCGGGAGGCGGAGATCTCAGCCGCTTGCAGCACGCCGTTTCGCTGGCCGAGGAAGACTTGCGCCAGTTGGACGCGCTGAACTCGCAAGCCAACCGCTTGCAGCAGCGCCCGCGCGCGAAGTAGGGGCGAGGTATACCTCGCTCCGTGAGGAGCGTCAGGATTTGTACTTGTCGCGGCAGGCAGTCGAGCAGAAGTGGAGCGTCTCGCCCCGGACCTTCAGTTGCACGGCGGTGGATTCCGGAATATAGGTGCCGCAGACGGGATCGCGCTTCAATTCGCCGCCTTGCGGCGCGGCTTTGGGCTGGGGCGTCGAAGGCGGCGCGGACGACCCCATCAGCTCGCTCATGGTTTTCATGATGAGTCCCACCACACTGCGGATGAAAGTTAGCAGGAGCAGGCTTACGAGAATGTAGACCAGGGCGCGAAACATGGGGAAAGGGGCGCCTGTTCCAGTTCCAGACGCCCCGATGCAAGTGAAACGGCTACTTTTTCTTGGTGGCTTTCTTCGCCGGCGCGTTGGGATTGGCGTACTGGGTCTGGACGGTGGCGTCCAGGCTGCTCAGCATGCCTTTGGCTGCCTCGGCGAACGGACCGGTCGGTTCGAGCTGCAAGTACTTCTGGAACGCTTCCTTGGTTCCCGGCGGCGGCGTCAGCTTTCCGTCCGCCGACATCTGCGCCTTCGAAACCAGGTACAGACCGTATTGGTACTGCGCCGCGGCGTAGTTGGGATCGGCCTCGATGGCCTTCTTGAACGCCTCGCCGGCGGGCTCGAGTTGATTGATGTTGGTGAGCACCGCGCCCAGGTTGTAGTAGTACCGGCCGGCGTTCGGCGGATCCAGCGCGGCGGCTTTCTGCAACTCGGCCTGCGCTTCGGGGAACTTCCTCGCGCGGGCCAGGGCCAGCGCGTAGTTGTTGCGCGTGGCGGCGTCGTCCTTCATTTCGAGCGTCTTGGCGTAGGCGTCCAACCCCTTTGCCATGGCCGCTTCCGATTCGGCGCCGGTCTTCTGGCCGGCCAGGCAAACATAGGCTTCGGCCAGGTTGCCCAACACCGCAACCTGCTTCGGATCCATTTCGGCCGCCTTCGTGAAGGCCTGGGTGGCCTGCTCGCACTGCTTGGCTTTCAAGGCCTCCATGCCTTGGTTGAACGCATCGTTCAATTCCTTGTTCTTGGCCATGGCCTGCTGGCGTTCCTTCATCATCTTGTCCATGGCCGCCTTCTGCTCGGGCGACATCTGGCGTGCCTGCTCATCAGTGAGGGTTCCCGCTTCGGCGGCGCGCTGCAGGGATTCCTGCCTCTTCTTGACGGCCTGAAGATCGAAGTCAACGGGCGTGGGATCACCCAGGCGCGAGCGAACGCCCTTTACTGTGTCGCGGTCCTTCCCGTCCACTTCGACCGCGAGGTTGTAGGTGCCGATGGGAAGGCCGGCATGGAAGTAACGGCCCTTCTTATCGGTTTTGACTTTGTAATTGCCCTTGATATCGGTGCGTTCGATCTTTACGAGCGCGCCCTTGAGCGGTAAACCGTCTTCGCCCTTGACTTCGCCTTCAAATGAAGTAGTCTGGGCCCAGGCGCCGCCCGCCAGCAGCACAAAGGGTGCCGCAATCATCGCCAACTTACTGAGTTTACGGTACATGAATGAGACCTCCAAAAATTTCATGGATTCAATTCTCAGCATACTACAACGCCCCAAAAATCGCTCAGCCTGATGTGCGCGATTTTTCCCGACGCCGCCGGATTCAAGAGATCAAGAAAATCGCGCACATCAGGCTGAGCGATTTATTACGCCCAAGCCAGGCGCGTCCGGTAAGATGATTTTGCCGCGCTCGACCCGGAGGCCCGTGAAAGGATCGTTGGAGATGAGCAGGTTGCCGTCCAGATCGATGTAATCGGCCAGCGGCGACAAGTGCGCGGCCGCGGCCACGGCCACCGAGCTTTCGATCATGCCCCCCAACATCACCTTCAGACCCAGCGCGCGCGCGATCTGGATCATGCGGAAGGCTTCCTGCACCCCGCCGCTCTTCATCAACTTGATGTTGACGCCGTCGTAGACGCCCGCCAGTTTCGGAATGTCCCGCGGATGCCGGCACGCTTCATCGGCGATCAGAGGCATGCGCACGCGCTGCTTCACCCAGCCGGTTTCCTCGAGCATGTGCGCGGGCATGGGCTGCTCGACGAATTCGACGCCTTGCGATTCGAGCCAGTGGATCTTGCGGACGGCCTCTTCTTTGTCCTTCCAGCCTTCGTTGGCGTCCACCCGGAGGGGCTTGTTGGTCACGCTGCGCACGGCGGCGATCATCTCTTCGTCCGCCTTCAGGCCCACCTTGATCTTCAGCACCGGGAATGCTTCGGCCTCGCGTACTTTCTCGCGGACCACTTCCGGCTTGTCGATCCCGATGCTGAACGTCGTCACCGGCGTCGCGCTCTTGTCCAGGCCGAAGTAGCGGTAGAGCGGCACACCCAGCTTTTTCCCAACCCAATCCATGAGAGCGATATCGATGGCGGCCTTGGCGGCGTACTCGCCCTGGATGCGCCGGAAAATCTCCGCGTTGAGCGGGGTGAATTGCCACGGGTCCGCCGCCAGGAGCAGGTCGCGCACCGATTCGACGGCGCGCCGCGCGGTTTCGGCGCTCTCCTGGTAGCGAACGATGGGCGCGCCCTCGCCGTATCCGGTGATGCCGCCGGAGGTGAACTTGACGTGGAGCGTGTCGCGATAATCGCTCGACGACATGGTGGTGGTCCAGGTGTGGCGCAGTTTGAGCCGCACGATGGCCGTCTCCAGCGCGTTGCCGGCCCCGCGCGTCGCGCGCGGCAGCGCCGCCGCCACGCCGAACGTCTTCCACCATTCCCGCCGGTTCACTTCAGCCTCCTTCCAAACACCCGGCCCCTGGTCCGGGCCACTTCCTCCACTGCCTGGATTCTAATATAGGGAGACGCGGCGTGAATCAGCACCCCGCCGCCAAGGTACATTCCCGCGTGGGTGATGCGTTCGAGCGACTGTCCGAAGTAGAGTAGGTCGCCAGGACGCCAATCCCGCTTCTCCACCTTCATGAATCCCTCCCAATGAACCTGCTGCCGGGCGTCGCGCGGAAGCATGAGGCCGCGCCGCCGGCCTAACATCTGTAGGAAGCCCGAGCAATCGTAGCCGAACGTGGATACTCCACCCCACAAGTAAGGCAAGCCGATAAAACGTTTCGCGTGCGAAATTACTTCTTCGGCGTTCAGCCTGCCTGTATGTTCTGTAACATTGCCTCGCTCGATCCAGGCGGTTGAGCCATCCACCAGCGAAACCTTGATCCATCGGCGGCTTTCCATGCCCGGCTCCGACGCTACCTCCAAGCTGGTCTCGTAAGGCACCGTCGCCTCGGGCGCGCGCCTGGGAGATGCTGGGTTGCGCATACAGGTTCGCGAACAGGCTCTCCACCGTCACCATCTTTGCGTTCGCGGGCCTCTCCCTGGCATGCGTGAGGGCCGCGCGCCGCATCCATCCCATATAAGCGTCCGGCGTTCGCACGTGAGCCCAATCGGTCTTCTCCTCGAGAATCTCCACGGGGGTTCCGTAGATGGCCTGCGATACTACCTCGACATTTTCCGCCGGGCTGGCATAGAGGTTAGCGACCGGGCGATTGACCAGTTCGCCCGCGCCGAGGGCTCCAACAAAGCATAAGGCGATTCCAATTTTCATATTCAGGCGGTGATGTAATTTCTTTGTTGACTGTATCTTGACTAGACCATACAATGGACCTGAAGTCACGCCAGTGACTAGAATTTTCCTACGGGGAGGGAGCATGCTTCAGAAACTGATTGTAAGCCTTTGCTTCGTGCTGGTGACCACTCTTACCGCCCAGGTGTTGCCTGTCGGTACGGTGGACGGCACCGTTAAAGATCCTTCCGGCGCCCTGCTGACCGGTATCAAGGTTACCCTGAAGAACCTGGACACCGGAGTCAGCCGGGACGCCACTACCAATGAAAGCGGGTACTTCTTCTTCCCGCTGACCATTCCCGGCCGCTACGAAGTGGCGGCTGAGAAGACCGGGTTCAAGCGGGGAACGCAAGAGATCGGCGTCAGGACCGGTATCCGGTCCACCGCCGACTTCTCTCTGGAACTCGGCCAGATCACTGAGTCGGTCCAGGTGAGCGGGCAAGCGGCGCTGCTGGAAACCACCACGTCCGCGATCAGCCGGAACGTTGAAAAGCGAGTCATCACGGACATGCCCTTGCTGGCCCGCAATGTGCTCATGCTGATCAACCTGTCTCCGGGGATCACGAACAATACGCCCAGCGGCGGGTCGAACGGCCTGATCGACATCGACAGCTATTCCTACACGTCGGCCTCCGGCGCGAACAACCGGACGAACGAGTTCCTGATGGACGGCATCCCCAATAACGTGTCCGACCGCGTGGCCTACATCCCCGGCGTGGACGCGGTGGAAGAGTTCACCGTCCAAACCAATGCTCTCGACGCGGAGTACGGGCATGGCGGCGGAATGTACGTCAACGTCACCACCAAGGGCGGCACGAATGAAATCCACGGCAACCTGTACGAGTTCTTCCGCAACGACAAGCTGAACGCCAACGCGTTCTTCTCCAACAAAGCCGGTGCCAAACGCCCCGTCTTCCGTTTCAACCAGTTCGGCTTGACCGCCGGCGGGCCCATCATTAAGGACAAGGTTTTCTGGTTCTTCAACTTTGAGGGTATACGCCAGAAAACCCCGCGGCAATACCGGTTTACCGTGCCCACGGCGTTGCAGCGCACGGGCGACTTCTCACAGACCTTCAACGCGGCCGGCGCTCTGTTCCAGATCGCCGATCCTCTCACCACCACGGCAACCGGGGCCCGCACCCTCTTCGGGGACAACAGGATTCCCGCCAGCCGGCTCAATACCATCGCGAAGAATGTCCTCGCCAGGTATCCTGCCCCGACCTCGCTCGGCGATCCCTTCACCGACGCCAACAACTTTTTCAGTGAGGTGCCGGCTCCCTACGGTGGCGAGAACTACTCGCTGCGCATCGATCCCAACTTCAGGAAGCACCGGTTCTTTGTCCGCTGGTCGCAAAATCAGGGCTTCCCGGAGGGCCCGACTCCGTGGGATATCGGCGGCAAAGGGGTGGGCGCTCCGGAAGGCAACAACCGCGCGCAGACCTCCATTGGTCTGAGCGACGCTTTCGTCCTGAACCCATCCACGGTCATCACGGGTCAGGCGGGTTTCACGCGCTGGACGCAGGAAGGTATTCACCCGGAGTTCGATCCGGCGACACTCGGTTTCCCCGCGTGCGCTGGTTGCCCAGATGCAACAGCACAGTTTCCCGCAGTTCGAAAACTCGGACATGTACTACATCGGGGCCTCGGAAGGCCAGTGGTTCGAGCACACCAATACCTTCTCCTACAACCTTGGCGTCACCCGGATGTCCGGCAGCCACAACATGAAGTTCGGCTTCCAGGGCCAGGTGAAGCAGAACAACTCGATCCCCGCGAATCGTCCGACCGGCCAGTACAATTTCGATCGCGGCTTCACTCAGCCGAACGCGTTTGTGTCGGGGAACAACCTGGGCAACGGAATTGCGAGTTTGCTGCTGGGGAATCCCGGCTCCGGGTATATCAGCACCAACGCGGCGACCACTCCGCAGTCTCCCTGGTATGGCTGGTATTTCCAGGACGACTTCAGGGTCACGCCGAAATTGACCTTGAATCTCGGCCTCCGGTACGACCTGATGCTGGGCCTCACCGAGCGCTATGACCACAACTGCTTCGGATTGAATTTCACCGTCGCGAGTCCCATCGAAGCCGCCGCCAAGGCGGCCTACGCGCTGAACCCGATTCCGGAGCTTCCGGTTTCGGCCTTCAACGTGAAGGGCGGATTGATGTACGCCACCTCGGACAACCGGCGCAACGTCGTTACCGACAAGGGGAACATCCAGCCGCGTATCGGCCTGGCCTACCGCATCCTGCCTCGCACGGTGCTTCGAACCGGCTACGGGATCTTCTACTCGGTCTGGTGGCAGCCGTTCGTCAATTCAACGGGTTATAGTAACCAGACCGATATGATTACCAGCCTGGATGGGGGACTGACCCCGGCGGACACCCTGTCCAATCCGTTCCCGAATGGCAAGAAAACGCCGACGGGCTCCAGCCAGGGACTCAGCACGTTTCTCGGGCAGGGCCTGTCGCTCTACGACTACTATCGCAAAAACATCCGCAACGACCGCTGGAGCTTCGGTTTCCAGCATGAGCTCATGAACGATCTCCAGATCGAGGTAAACTACGTTGGTCAGAAGGCCCGCCAATTGCTCCTTGCCACGGGGAGCGGCGACAGCGGCCGGGTCATCAACGCCGGATGGAACGGCACGGGAGGCGTCTTTAATCAGCAGTACATTGCGCTGGGCGCCCGCTTGAACGCGAAAGTTCCCAATCCGTTCAAGGGGCTCATCCCCCAACCCAGCAGCCTCGCCGGCGATACCATCACCGTCTCTCAGTTGCTGAATCCATTCCCGCAGTTTACGAGCATTAACCTTATCCGGACCATGGGTGGGACCAGCACTTACCACTCGCTCCAGATCGGTGCGAACAAGCGTTTGAGCCGCGGCTTGACTGCCCAGTTTGCCTATACGTTCTCCAAGCAACTCGAGAAGATGCGCTACGTGGAGACCAGCGATCTGGATACTACGCAGATGACGGGCCAATTCGACAACCCGCACCGGGTGTCGGCGGCGATCATTTACCAGTTGCCGATCGGCGAAGGCAAGGCGATGAAATCGAGCATCGGCGCGGTGAACAAGATCATCGGCGGGTGGGAGTGGAGCGGCCTGTACATTTATCAGACAGGGGCGGCGGTCGCGCTTACCCGCGGCGGTGGCCACCGGCACCAGCCCGAAGATCGACAATCCGACCATCGACCATTGGTTCAACGGCGCCTCGTTGACAGTGATGCCCGCCTTCACCGCGCGGACTCTACCCTTCTATTGGGGCGGCCTGCGGGTCCCGGCCATGAACAACTGGGACATGGCCATCATCAAGAACACCATGGTGTACAGGGAGCGGGTGAAGCTCCAGTTCCGGTTGGAGATGATCAACGCGTTCAACCGGGTGTGGTTCGGCGGCCTGGATACCGGCATCACCAGCGCCACCTACACCAAGTTGACCGGCCAGGCGAACTATCCCCGGAACATCCAGTTGGGGCTGAAGCTCGACTTCTAGACGGTACTGGTTTCCGAAATACAGCCGGGGGGAGGCGCGAGCCTCTCCCCGGCTTTTTTGTGCGCGCTTGACATTTTCTATATTTCCACTATTATAGAAATATGGAAGATAGCGAAGTGAGCCGCTATGCCGGCATGCTGGCGGCCATGGGCACCGAGCCACGGCTCCGCATCGTGCGGTTGCTGCTGGCGGCGCATCCCCACGGATTGGTGGTGGGTGAAATCGGCGAGGAACTGGGGATGCCGGGCTCGTCGCTTTCGCACCACCTCGACAAGCTCAAAAGCGAGCGGCTCGTCTCGGTGAAGCGGGAGAGCACGTTCTTGCGTTACTCCGCGAACACCGAGGCGCTGCGCGAGCTGCTGGGATTTCTCTACGCCGAATGTTGCACGCGCAACCAGGCAGTGGAGCCGCCGGTGATGGTTCAAATCAGTAAGAAAGGAAAGCAATCATGAGTGCATCGAACATCAAAGACGTCGTGAAGGAGAAGTACGGCCAGGCCGCGCTGCGCGTTCACACGGGCGGCGGCCCATGCTGCGGAGGCGGAGCGGCGGCCGATCCTTGCTGCGATCCGATCAGCCTGAATCTTTACTCGGACTCCCAAGGCGGGGAAGTGCCGGAGAAGGCCCTGCGCGCCTCGCTTGGCTGCGGTAATCCCACCGCGCTGGCGGGATTGAATCCCGGCGAGATCGTGCTCGACCTCGGTTCCGGGGGCGGCATCGACGTGCTGCTCTCGGCCCGCCGCGTGGGGCCTTCGGGCAAAGCCTACGGGCTCGACATGACCGATGAAATGCTCGCGCTGGCGCGCGAGAACCAGAGCCAGGCGGGCGTTGAAAACGTCGAATTCCTGAAGGGCGAGATCGAGAACATCCCGCTCCCGGACAATACCGTTGACGTCATCATCTCCAACTGCGTCATTAATCTTTCCGCCGACAAGGATCGCGTGTTGCGCGAGGCTTTTCGCGTGCTCAAACCCGGCGGGCGCCTGGCCGTCTCCGACGTGGTGGTTCGCGGTGAGGTTCCGGCCGCGGTGCGCAAGAACGTCGAACTGTGGATCGGCTGCATCGCCGGCGCGCTGGAAGACTCCGCGTACGCGAGTAAACTCGCCGCCGCCGGTTTCGCGCAAATCGAAATCGAGCCGACGCGAGTGTACGATTTTGAGGATGCGCGGAGATTCCTCGGCACCCAGGGGATGGAGGTGGACTCCATTGCGCCCCAAGTGGCCGGCAAGTTCATGAGCGCGTTCATCCGCGCGGTGAAACCGGTCTAGGACCATTACTGTTCACTTATTCTGCGTGGGGCGGTCCCCCTGGACCGCGGCCCGACGCCCTCGTCGGCCCTGGCCGGACCGAGGGGTCCGGCGCGGTTCAGGGGAACCGCCCCACGAATCAATGCCAGTGGGGACCTTATTCCGTTACAGGCCTTTCAGGGCTTTTGTGCTCATGGTGCTCAGCGGCAGCGCCTGGCGTTCGCGCTCGCTCAGCCAACGGAAGCCCTTCGGCGCGCGCGCGAGCTGCGCACGCTCCACCGTCACTACGTAGTTGTGATTCATGATGCTGTGCCGGAACCGGCGCCCCGGTCCCTCCCGTTTGGCGAGCGGCACTTGCAGCGCTTCGGGCAGCTCCCAGAAGCCGCGCATAGGCGGATGCTCGCGCTGGTAGAAGAGCATCTTGCCGGCGCGTTCGATCGCGAGCAGCGTCAACGGCACTTCACTCGCCGCCGCGGGGCGCTTCTTGACGGGCAGTTCGTCCTGGACACCCAACCGGCGCGCCTCGCAATGACGCTTCAGTGGACACTGGCCGCACAGCGGCTGTCGCGGCACGCATACTGTCGCGCCCAGCTCCATCAGAGCTTGGTTGAAATGACCCGGCCGCTGGCGGTCCAGAATTATTTCAGCCACTTCGCGCAGGCGTTTCTTGGTGCCCGCGGAAGTGATGTCACCTGGATCGTTCGCGACGCGACTCAGCACGCGAAGCACGTTGCCGTCCACCACCGCGTACGGAAGGCCGAAGGCGATGCTGGAGATGGCCGCCGCCGTGTAGTCGCCCACGCCGGCCAGCGCGCGAATCGACGCGTAATCGCGGGGGAAGCCGCCCCGTTCGACAATTTGTTGCGCGGCCTGGCGCAGGTTGCGTGCGCGGGAGTAATAGCCCAGCCCGCTCCAGGCGGCCAGCACGTCAGCCTCGCCGGCCGCGGCGAGGGACTTCACATCGGGGAAACGCTGGAGGAAACGCTGGTAATGCGGCAGCACCGCCGCCACCCGCGTTTGCTGCAGCATGATCTCACTGATCCATATGCGAAACGGATCGCGTGTGCGCCGCCATGGCAGGTTGCGCGCCGCGTCTCCGTACCATGTGAGAAGACTTCGCCGGAACTGGGAAAGGTTCTTCATTTCGCGGTTGTTATACTGAGATGATCACCACCGAACGCCGGTCTCCACAGTAGGTTACCAGTTTTGGAAAACGCCATTGTCATCCGCGGCGCGCGGGTCCATAATCTCCACAACATTACGCTGGCCATCCCGCACGACCGTTTAACGGTGGTCACGGGCGTGTCCGGCTCGGGCAAATCGTCGCTGGTGTTCGACACCATCTACGCGGAAGGCCAGCGCCGCTACGTCGAATCGCTGTCGGCCTATGCGCGGCAGTTCCTCGAACGCATGGAGAAGCCCGACGTGGACGAGATGGACGGGTCTGGCGCCGCCGGTCGCCATCCGCCAGAAGAACACGACGCGCAATCCGCGCTCGACCGTGGCCACCGCCACCGAGCTATACGATTTTCTGCGCCTGCTGTACGCGCGCGCCGGCCGCACCTATTGCCCCTCCTGCGGTCAAATGGTGGAACGCGACACGGTGGACCACGTCGCCGCGCACATGCTGGCCGAAGCGGAAGGCTCGCGCTGGTACGCATTGTTTCCCATTCGCCTGGGCGGCGCCGCGGAGACGGCCGCGCTGCGCGATCATCTCTTCGATCTGCGCAAGAAGGGCTTCAACCGTCTGTTTCAGAACGGGCGCATGTTCGAGTTCTCCACGCCCGAATCGCTGCTCGACATCGATTTCGCGCAGCCGCTGTTCGCCCTGGTGGATCGCATCGTGATTATCGCGCTGGACTGCGGCAGCGCCTGGTGGATACCGTCGAGATCTGCTACCGCGAAGCCGGCGAAGTGATCTTCGAACAGCCGGGCGGCGCCGAGCCCGCGCGGCTTCGCTTCAGCGAGCGCTTCGCCTGCAAGCGCTGCGACATCTCCTTGAGACGCCCGAGCCGCACCTGTTCAGCTTCAACAACCCGTATGGCGCCTGCCCCACCTGCCAGGGCTTCGGCAACACCATCGACTACGACTGGACCTGTTGATTCCCGATCCTTCCCTGATCGCTGGCCGAAGGCGCCGTCGATCCCTGGACCAAGCCGCAGTACCGCTGGAACTTCGGCGAGTTGAAGCGCCTGGGCCGCGGCAAGGTGCGCCTGAACGTTCCGTGCGATGGATCTCACCAACGAGGAACGCCGCTTCGTGCTGGACGGCGACGAGCGCTTCGGCGGCGTCCACGGTTTCTTCCGTGAGGTGGAAGCCAAGAAGTACAAGGTGCACGTGCGCGTGTTTCTGAGCCGCTACCGCGGCTACACCGAGTGCCCGGATTGCCACGGCGCGCGCCTGCGCACGGAGGCGCTGTACGTCCGCGTGGCGGCAAGACGATGGCCGAAGTTTCGCGCATGAACATCGCCGAGGCGCTACGGTTTCTTCGATGCCCTGGATCTGGACGCGGAGGCCGCCGCCATCGCCGCGCAAGCGTGCTGGTGGAGATCCGCCAGCGTCTGAAGTTTCTCAACGACGTCGGCCTGGAGTACCTGACGCTCGACCGGCTCTCGGCGACGCTTTCGGGCGGCGAGGCGCAGCGCATTCAACTCGCCACGTCGCCTGGGCTCGCGCCTGGTGGGCGCCTGCTACGTGCTCGACGAGCCATCCATCGGACTGCACAGCCGCGACACCGGGCGGCTGATCCGCATCCTCGAGGAACTGCGCGACCTCGGCAACACCATCGTGGTCGTCGAACACGACGCCGACGTGATGCGCGCGGCCGATCACATCGTCGACCTCGGCCCCGGCGCCGGCGAAAACGGCGGCCGCGTGGTCTTCGAGGGCTCCTATCCGGAAGCTCGATCGCCACCTCGAACTTCGCTCACCGGCCGTTACCTGCGCGGCGAGCTGCAGACGGCTCTGCGCGCCGAGCGCCGCGAGCGTGAACCGCAAGCGCATCGTGCGTTTCATCGGCGCCCGCGCACACAACCTGAAGAACATCGACGTCGCTATTCCGCTGGGCATGATGGTGGCGGTGACGGGCGTGTCGGGTTCCGGCAAATCGACCCTGGTGCACGACGTGGTTTACGCGGCGCTGGCCAAGCAGATGCGCCACGGCGCGCTGGCCGCCGAAGAGCGAAGTACCCGAAGCCGGCCGCCGGAAGGCACATGCCGCAAGGTGGAGGCGCGGCAACCTGCTCACCAACGTGGTTCTGGTGGACCAGTCGCCCATCGGCCGCACGCCGCGCTCCAATCCGGTCACTTACATCAAAGCCTTCGACATCATCCGCGACCTGTTCGCCTCCACTCCCGAGGCCGACCGGCGCGGCTACAAGCCCGGGCCACTTCTCGTTCAACATGCCGGGCGGGCGCTGCGAAACCTGCCAGGGCGACGGCACCGTGACCGTCGAAATGCAGTTTCTGGCCGACGTCGAACTGGTCTGCGAGGACTGCAAGGGCACCCGCTACAAGAGCGCCATTCTCGACGTGCGCTATCGCGGGCTGAACATTCACGAAGTTCTGCAACTCACCGTGAAGGAGGCGCTGGCGTTCTTCTCGCGACGTGCCGCGCCTGGCCGCGCGTCTGCGCATGCTGGCCGACGTGGGCCTGGGCTATCTGCGCCTGGGGCAGTCCGCCACCACGCTTTCGGGCGGCGAAGCGCAGCGCGTGAAGCTGGCCGCGCACCTGGCGCAAGCTTCCTGCGCGGGCACGCTATTCCTGTTCGACGAACCCACTACCGGCCTGCACTTCGACGACATCGCCAAGCTGCTGGACGCCTTCCAGCGCCTGATCCACAACGGCGGCAGCGTGCTGATCATCGAGCACAACCTGGAAGTGATCCGCGCCGCGGACTGGGTCATCGACCTGGGCCCGGAAGGCGGCGACCGCGGCGGCTACATCGTCGCCGAGGGCACGCCCGAGCAGGTGGCTGAAGTCGAAGCCTCCTACACCGGCCAATTCCTCCAGCGCGCACTCGCCGCGCGGTGAGTGGGTAAAAGGTGGGACAGTACCCTCAATTCCGGATTTCCGGCGCAATCCGCCGCTCCTCGGCGTTCTCATCATGAGTGGACTTCTCTGGCTGGTCCGGCGCGAGCATTGTTGAACGTGCCGGGCTTGCGCGCGCGCCGTTCAGTGACCTTGGAACGCCTGCGCGCGAGACTCCCGACCTGCCCATGGCGCGCAGCGGCGAACGACGCTCGCAAGAAAACCGGAATTGAGGGTACTGTCCCGTAGTGCTCTAAAATAGAAACATGGTGTGGGCCGCCGCCGGACTTCTTCTCGCCCTCGCGCAGAATCCCGATCCCAGCGCCGAGGGGATGAAGGCTCTGGACGCGCGCAAGTACGACGAGGCTGTGCAGTTGTTCACCAAGGCCTCGGACGCGGACCCCAAAGATTACGCCGCCCTGTTTCATCTGGCGCTCGCCTACAGCCTCGCCGGCAAGGACGCCGAGGCCATCCCTCGCTACCAGCGCGTTCTGGAACTCAAGCCCGGTCTCTACCAGGCCGAGCTGAACCTGGGTATACTGTTGCTGCGCGACAAACAGGCCCGCCAGGCGCTCCCGTATCTGGACGCCGCCGCGGCGAAGAAGCCCAAGGAATTTCGCCCGAATTTCTACCTGGCTGAAGCGCTATCGGCCGAAAGCCGTTTCCCGGACGCCGAGCCGCGCTACCTTGCGGCGCTCGCCGCCGACCCGAAGTCCGCAGCGGCGGAGTCCGGCCTGGGCCGCGCGCTGGCGAAGCAGAACCGTCTGCCGGAAGCCGAACCGCACTATCGCCGCGCCGCCGAACTCGATGCCGCTTACCGCGACGCGCTGCTGGAACTCGCCTCGTTTTTCGAGGCCGCCAAGCGGGGCGCCGACGCCATCGCCATCTACCGGCAGTTCCCCGAAAATCCGGCTGTTCGCGAACGGTTGGGCGAATTGTTGCTCGAGGCCGGCAAGCCCGAGGAGGCCGCCGCGAATCTGGAAGCCGCGGTCGCGAAGTCGCCCACCTCGGCCAATCGTCTGGCGCTGGCCATGGCCTACTTGCGGGCGAAGCAGAGCGACAAAGCGCTGCCGCTGCTCGCGCAGGCGGTGGAAGCCGAACCCTCCAACCTCGAACTGCACATGACCTACGGCCGCGCGCTGCGCGATGCGCGGCGCTATATGGACGCGGCCAAACAGTTCAAACGGGCCACCCAGATCAAGCCCGACTCGAAGCCAGCCTGGAGCGAATTCGCCGCCATGCTCATCCTCACCGAAAACTATCCGCAGGCGCTGGCAGCGCTGGACAGAACCGCGGCGCTCGGCGGCGAGACCGCGGCGCACTACTATTTCCGCGCCATTATTTTCGATAGAAGCAGGCAGTACAAGGAAGCGCTCCCTTGCTACGAAAAATTCCTCTCCATGAGCCATAATCAGCACCTGGACGAGGAGTTCAAGGCGCGCCAGCGCATCAAGGTCATCAAGAAGGAGCTGAGCAGACGCTAATGCCTCGCAATCTCGTTCTACTGCTGCTAGTGGCCGCCGCGTGCCCACTGCTCGCCGACCTGGGGCCGGCCAAGGCCGAACCGAATCTCGAAAAGCGCTCGCGCCTGGCGCTGGAGAACGCCGACCGGCAAATGGATGCGGCCGACAAAGCCTACGATTCCGGCAGCCGGGATGGGGTGACCGCGGCGCTCCAGGAAACCCGCGCCTCGGTGGATTTGGCGCTCGAAAGCCTGAGGCAATCCGGGAAGAATCCGCGGCGAGGCGGGAAGTACTTCAAGAGCGCCGAGATTCGGATGCGCGAACTGGTGCGCAATATCGAAAGCTTCCGGCAAAAAGCGAGTGGGAATGAGCGGGCCCCCATCGAGGAGTTGAGAGCGCATGTGCAGCGTGTGCACGACGAGTTGCTCGACGCGATTATGGGCCGGACCAAATGGAGGTGACCGCGATGAAGTGGCTTGCCGCCGCCGTGTGGCTGGCCGCCGCGATACCGCTCGCGGCGCAGCACGATTTCCTCACCGCCGAGGAAGTCGACCTGGTGCGCGAGGCGCAGGAGCCCAACGCGCGCCTGAAGTTGTACATCAAGTTCGCCGAAGATCGCCTGGCGCTGCTCGAGAACATGTTCGCCACCGGGAAAGGCGGGCCGCTCGGCGCGCATCCACGAAACGCTCGAGGAATACACCAAGATCATCGAAGCCATCGACACGGTTTCCGGCGACGCGCTCAAGCGTAATCTGGATCTCAATTTGGGCGTGCAAGCCGTGGCCGGCGCCGAAAAGAAGATGCTCGCCGCGTTGCAGGCGCTCGAAGAGAAGCCCGCCAAGGATCGCTCCCGTTACGAGTTCGCCCTGAAGACGGCGCTCGATACCACGCGCGACAGCCTGGAGTTGGCGCTCGAGGATCTCGGCGAACGGCGCGCGGGGGTGGCCGCCAAGGAAGGCCGCGACCGCGCCGAGCGCGAGGCGGCCATGCGGCCCGAGGAACTCAAAGAGAAGCGTACGGCCGAAAAGAAACAAACCGACGCCAAGCGGAAGGTGCCCACCCTGCGCCGCAAGGGCGAAGTGGTTCCGGACAAGCGTTAGTGTAGTGCGGCGGAAATACCGCCCGCTATCGGCACTACGCGCAAAATGGGGACTCGAATTTCGCTGCGTTTGCGAAACTTCGTGCCTGTACCCGATTTTGCCCACCGGGCATGTTGCTGGTCAGGATTTGCGCCGCCCTCCGCTAGTCCACTGACTCTAAAGTTCGCCGCGGAAGTCGGAGTGGGGCGGACGCCCGCGTCCGCGCCGGACCCCCTGGTCCGGCTCTGCGAACCCCTGCCATCGCCCCGAAGAGGCCGACGAGGGCGTCGGGCGCGCGGTCCAGGGGACCGCCCCACGCGCGAACATATTCATCGAATTCTGGAGCCGGGTCCTCGCAGGATCCAGAAGTTAGTTTACTTTTTAGGTTATAATTGGACCATGGTGCGGCTCAACATTCACGAAGCCAAGACTCATTTGTCCAGCTATCTGACCCGCGTGGCGAAGGGCGAAACCATTGTGCTGTGTAAGCGCAACACCCCCATTGCGGAGATTCGCCCGCTGCCGTCCCGCCGGACCAAGCGGCGCCCCTTGGGGTTGGCGGCGGGCCAGGTGAAAATTCCCCAGGAGTTCTTCGATCCGCTACCCGCAGAAATTCTCGACTACTTCGAAGGCAAGCGATGAGAATCCTCCTGGACACTTGCACGTTCCTCTGGATGGTGAGCGAGCCGAAGCGACTGAGCCACGGCGCGCGGCAATGGGTCGCCGATCCCGCCAACGATTTGTATTTGAGCGCCGTGTCCGTTTGGGAGATCGCCACCAAGTGGGGGCTTGGGCGGCTGAAGCTTCCCTCGGCGCCGTCGCAATTCGTCCGGCCTCAAAGGGAAGCGCATGGCATCGAGGCGCTGCCGCTCGACGAGGAGGCGGCCGCGCACGTTGCCAGCCTTCCACTGCTGCACGGCGACCCCTTCGACCGCATGTTGGTGAGCCAGGCGATCGTACACGGCCTGGTGCTGCTTACCCCCGACGAATGCATCGCACGCTATCCGGCGCGCGTGGTTTGGTAGCGGCCGGGCGCGCCGCGCGATTTGGCGTTTGCCCGCATGGTTTTCTACACTAAAAGGTAGTGATGGCCAAAGGTACTGTCTCGATTATCGTGGAACGCTGCAAGGGCTGCGGCTTCTGCGTCGAATTCTGTCCCACGAAGGTGCTTGCCCTCAGCTCCGCCTTCAATGCGAAGGGCTACCATCCGCCTCACGCCATAGAGCCGGAGAAGTGCAGCGGCTGCGATCTGTGCGGGATGTACTGCCCGGACTTCGCGATTTTCGGTCACAAGGCGGCCGTGGAGGCTCCCGATGCGCGCTGATCCGGCGGGGGTGCTCACCGGCGCGCATTTTCTGGATGGCGACCAGGCTTGCGGCGAAGGCGCGCTGGCGGCCGGGGCGCGTTTCTCCGCCGGCTACCCGATCACGCCCTCGACCGAAATCGTGGAACGTTTCGCCAGCCGTATTCCCACCGTGGGCGGCATGTTCATCCAGATGGAAGACGAACTGGCCGCCTCCATCGCCATTCTCGGCGCGGCCTGGGCCGGGGCCAAGACCTTCACGGTGACTTCGGGGCCGGGCTTCTCGCTCATGATGGAGCACATCGGCTACGCGGTGATGACCGAAACGCCGTGCGTGTTCGTCAACGTGCAGCGGGGCGGCCCGTCCACGGGTTTGCCCACGCTCCCCGCGCAGTCCGACATGATGCAGGCCCGCTGGGGATCGCACGGCGATTACGAGATCATCGCGCTCTCGCCCAATTCTCCGCAGGAGTGCTTCGACCTCACCATCACGGCCTTCAACCTGGCCGAGGAATTCCGCGTCCCGGTGATGTTCATGATGGACGAGTGCGTGGGGCACATGACCGAGAAAGTGGTGATCCCGCCGGCCGACGAAATCGAGATCTACCCGCGCCGGCGCGCCTCCAAGCCGCCCGGCGAATTCCAGCTTTACGCCACCGGACCCGACCTGGTGCCGGAAATGGCGCACGCCGGCGAAGGGTATCGCTTCCACATGACCGGCCTGACACACGACGAGCGCGGCTATCCGGCCATGAACGAAACGGCGCAGGCCAAACTCATTGGCCGGTTGCGCGAGAAGATTCTGCGCGCCGAAGACCGGCTCACGCTGGTGGACGAAGAAGCCATCGACGGCGCCGATGTGGTGGTGATCTCCTACGGCATCACCTCGCGCGTGGCGCAGAACGCCATTGAGATGGCGCGCGAGCGCGGCGTGAAGGTGGGCAAGTGCCGGCTCATCGGCGTGTGGCCGTTCCCGGATACAGCACATTCGCAAGCTGGCCGGAATCGCCCAGGCCCTGGTGGTGCCCGAAATTAATTGCGGACAGATGGTTCGCGAGGTGGAGCGCGCGGCCGGAGGCAGCGCGCGCGTCATCGGCGTACCGCACGCCGGCGGCGGCGTGCACCGCACCGAAGACATCCTCAAAGCGATTTTGGAGGCCGCGCAATGAGCCAACTGGCTGTATTGAATCCCGTGGAAGATCTTCTGCGCATGGACCGCATGCCGCACATCTGGTGTCCGGGCTGCGGCATCGGCACGACGGTGAATTGCTTCACGCGCGCGTTGATCGATTCCAAGGCCAACCTGGAGAAGCTCGCCATCGTGAGCGGCATCGGCTGCACCGGACGCGTGGCCGGCTATCTGAAACTGGATTCGTTCCATACCACGCACGGCCGCGCCATCCCGTTCGCCACGGGTCTGAAGATGGCCAACCCCTCGCTCGACGTGGTGGTCTACTCGGGCGATGGCGATCTGGCCTCGATCGGCGGCAACCACTTGATACACGCCGCGCGCCGCAACGTCGACATCAAGGTGATCTGCGTGAACAACCTGGTCTACTCCATGACGGGCGGCCAGGCCAGCGCCACCACGCCCGCCACCGCCATCACCACGACGTCGCCTTACGGTTGTTACGAGCCGTCCTTCAATCTGCCGAACCTGGTCGAAGCGGCCGGCGCGTCCTACGTCGCGCGCTGGACCACGTTCCACGTGCGGCAACTGGCGCGCTCCATGTCGGAAGTGCTCTCGCGGCGCGGCTTCTGCTTCATCGAGATTATTTCGCCCTGCCCGACGCTCTATCAGCGCCGCAACAAGATGGGCGACGGCCTCGACGCCATGAAGTTCTACAAGGAACACAGCAAGATTCGCAACGGCGCCCCCACGCGCGAAGTCGGATATGACCATCGACGGCGAGATCGTGGTGGGCAAGTTCGTCGATCGCGAGCGGCCGGATTACCTCGATACCATGCGAGGGCGACTGGCCGAATCGCTCGGCGAGCGCTACGTTCCGGCGGGAGAGATCACATGCAGTATGACCGAGATCCGCGTGGCGGGCTTTGGAGGGCAGGGGGTCATCCTGTCGGCCATGGTCATCGGCAAGGCGGCCTGCATTTTCACGGACGGCTACGCCACGCTGACACAGAGTTTCGGACCCGAAGCCAGGGGAAGCGCCTGCAGCGCGCAGGTGATCGTTTCCGATCAACCGGTGCTCTATCCCTACGTGGCGCACCCGGACATCCTGATCGTGATGTCGCAGGAAGCCTGCACGCGCTTCGTGCCCGAATTGAAGAAAGGCGGCCTGCTGCTGGTCGAGGAAGATCTGGTGCGCTTGGCGGAGGTACCCGAGGGCATCCGCGTCTACGGCGTTCCGGCCACGCGCCTGGCCGAGGAACTGGGCAAGCGCATGGTGCTCAATATCGTGATGGTGGGGTTCTTCGCCGCCATCGCGGGCGTCCTCACCAGCGATGCGCTGCGGGCGGCGGTGGCCGATTCCGTGCCGCCCTCCTTCAAGGACCTGAACCTGCGGGCCTTCGATAAAGGGTACGCGTACGGCATCGAGCATCGGGACGCCTGCAAGGCGAACGGTGAAGCCGAATTGGTCGGCGCGCCCCACGAAGGCGACTAAACCGGCGCCGCCGTGGCGATGCCGTGGCGCGCCTACCAGGCACGTGTGCCGCTCGCACCGCGGCTACCAGCCGACGGGCTGGCCCTGGTTCTGCTGGTCGAGCCACTTCTTGAGCGGCGCGAAGTAGTCCACGATGGCCGTGGCGTCCATCTTGCGCTCGCCCGTGAGCGCTTCCAGCGCCTCCGGCCACGGACGGCTCTGCCCCATTTCGAGCATGGCGTTCAGGCGCTTGCCGGCTTCCTGGTTGCCGTAGATGGAACAGCGGTGCAGCGGTTCATGGCAGCCGGCCGCGGCCGCTAGCGCGCGATGAAACTGGAACTGTAGAATGTCCGCCAGGAAGTAGCGCGTGTAGGGTACGTTAGCCGGTACGTGATACTTGGCGCCGGGATCGAAGTCGGCTTCCGTGCGCGCCAGGGGCGCGGCCACGCCCTGATACTTCCGCCGCAGTTGCCACCAGGCTTCGTTGTACTTTTCCGGAGGCGTCTGGCCCGAAAACACATTCCAGCGCCATTGGTCGATCACCAGGCCGAAGGGCAGAAACGCCACCTTGTCGAGGGCGCGCGCGAGCAACAGGCCGATGTCTTTCGACGCATCCGGCGCTTTGTCGAGCAGGCCGATTTTAATCAGGTACTCGGGCGTGATGGAGAGCGCGATGGTGTCGCCCACGGCCTCGTGGAAGCCGTCGTTGGCGCTGTCGCGGAACAACAGCGGCTGCTGGTCATAGGCGCGCTGGTAAAAATTGTGGCCGAGTTCGTGGTGAATGGTGACGAAGTCTTCGCCCGTAACGTCGATGCACATCTTCACGCGCAGGTCGTCCACGTAATCGATGTCCCAGGCGCTGGCATGGCAGACCACGTCGCGGTCGCGCGGTTTGAGGAACATGGAACGTTCCCAGAAAGTGGCGGGCAGCGGCGCGAAGCCCAGCGAGGTGAAGAAGCGCTCCCCGGATCGCACCATACGCCGGGCGTCGTAGCCGCGCTGCTTCAAAATGGATGTGAGATCGTAACCCGGATCGGCGTCTTGCGGCGCCACCAGCGGGTAGATGTTGTCCCAACTCTGCGCCCACATGTTGCCGAGCAGGTGCGCCGGTATCGGTCCGCGCTCCGGCACCACAGCGGCGCCGTACTTCTCGCGCAGTTTTCGGCGCACGTAGGCGTGCAGCGAAACGTAGAGCGGCTTCACTTGTTCCCACAGCCGGTCCACTTCGCGCGCGAAGGCGTCGGGCGGCATGTCGTACTTCGAGCGCCACATGGCGCCCGTGTCGGCGAAGCCCAGCTCCCTCGCGCCCTTGTTGGAAAGCTCGACGAAGCGGCGATAGCTTGCGCGCATGGGCGGCGAGATGGTGTGCCAGCCGCGCCAGACGTCCAACAACTCTGGTGCGTTCCGGCTGGATGCCATGATGCGCGTAATCTGTTCAAGGTCCAGGCATTTCGACGCGTCCGGGTTACCCGCCGGACAATACTTGCCCTTGCCGTAAGTGCCCTCCATGGCCGCCGCGATGCGGGTCAGCTCGGCGCTCTCGGCCGTGTCTGACGGCGCGGCCATGGTGAGCGACAACTTGAGCAGCTTCATCTTGCGCGCAAGATCCGCGGGCAGCTTCACGCCGTCGAACTGGGTGGCCTGCTTGGCCAGCTTCACGTTCAGATCGATCAGCCGCTGGTTGGCGGCCGCCGCGAGCGTTTCCGTGTCGCCGGTGATGTAGGTCGACTTGACCCAATCGGCGCGGCCGGATTCGACCAGCGGCGCGAGCAGTTGTTTTTCGGCTTGATCGAGGAAGCTCTTGGCCTGGGCCACGCTTGGAACTGGAGCGGCGCTCTCCGCCCAGCCGAGGGCCGCAAGCAGGATAAAGACACCTGTTACTCGTCTCATTTGCCTGGCTCCTTATTAGTGCCGGAAATGCCGCACGCCGGTGAAGACCATGGCCAGGTCCAGCCGGTCGGCCGCGGCCACTACCTCTTCGTCTTTCACCGATCCGCCCGGTTGTATCACGGCCGTGACGCCGTGGCTGGCGGCTTCCTCGACCCCGTCCGCGAACGGGAAGAACGCATCCGAGGCGAGCACAGTGGTATCCAGCGGCAGCACGGCCTTCATCGCGCCAAGCTTCACGCTGTCGACGCGGCTCATCTGTCCGGCGCCCACGCCCACAAGCTGGCCGGCGCGCGCATAGACGACGGCGTTCGACTTCACGTGCTTCACCACTTTCCAGGCGAAACCCAGCGCGGCCCATTCCTCTTCGCTCGGCGCGCGCAGCGTTCTCAATACCGTTTCGGAGTGAATTAACTTGTGCGTGTCGGCGGTCTGCGCCAGAAATCCGCCCGGGATGCTCTTGATTACCAATCCAGTACTGGCGCCCTCCCGCATCTTAACCAGGCGCAGGTTCTTCTTTGCGGCCAGCACAGCGCGGGCCTCGCCGGTGAACTCGGGCGCGACAATGCATTCGACGAACGTGCGCGCGAGTTCCCTCGCCGTCTCTTCGTCCAGCGGGCGGTTGAACGCCAGCACGCCGCCGTAGGCCGACAGCGGATCGCACACCCAGGCTCTGCGATAGCTCTCAGCGAGCGTCTCCTGCTCGGCGCAACCGCACGGATTGGTGTGTTTGATGATGGCCGTGGCGGGCTTTTCGAACTCGCAAATCAATTGCCAGGCGGCGTCCAGGTCGACGTAGTTGTTGTAGGAGAGTTCCTTGCCCTGGAGTTGTTCCGCGCTGGCGATGCCCGGCTCGCCGGTGGCATAGAGCGCGGCCTTTTGATGCGGATTTTCGCCGTAGCGCAGGCTGGCGGCGCGTGGCGCGCGGATGTCCAGCACCGCGGGCAACTCTTCGGCCGCCTGGCTTACACCCTGGGCGTCGATCGATGCCAGGCGTGCGCTGATGGCGCGGTCGTAACTCGCCGTGAGCGAGAAGGCCTTCTGCGCCAGCTTCCAGTGCGTGGCCTGGCTCAGGCTGCCGGAGTTGGCGCGGAGTTCTTCGGCCAGACTCGCGTAGTCGCCCGGGTCGGTCACCACGGCGACGTCCTGCCAGTTCTTGGCCGCGGCCCGGATCAGCGTGGGACCGCCGATGTCGATGTTCTCGACCATCTCTTCGCGCGTCACGCCCGGCTTGGCGGCGGTCTTTTCGAAGGCATAGAGGTTCACCACCACCATGTCGATGGCGCCGATGCCGTGCTCGGCGAGCGCGGCCATGTGCGCCGGGTTGTCGCGAATGGCGAGCACACCGGCGGCGATGCGCGGATGGATGGTCTTCACCCGGCCATCCAGCATCTCGGGAAAGCCGGTCACCTCAGATACGTCGGTGACCGCGAGGCCCGCGTCCCGCAGCACGCGGGCCGTCCCTCCCGTGGAAACAAGCTCGACTTTAAGCTCGGACAGGTGGCGGGCGAATTCGACAATTCCGCCCTTGTCCGTCAGGCTGATGAGCGCGCGTCGGATGATCGGCATGGCTTTCCATTTTCCCACAAGCGGGCGGCGCCGACGTTGTGGAATTGACTGTCCGTCCCCCTTTTCACCACCACTGGGCGCGATCACGAACGAGTCGCGCGGCCTCTCGAAAAAAGTCTTGCGCCGCGGCGCGCACTGTGCTACAGTTCTATTGTACTAGTTGAGTGATACTGTGATTCTCTTCAAGTCCAGACTGAACCCGGCCTCCGCCGTGCCCGTCTACATCCAGCTCATGGAGCAGGTCAAGCACGCCGTCGAGACCGGAGCGCTGCGGCCCGGCGACCAGTTGCCCGGCATGCGCAAGCTGGCCGAGAGCCTGGTGGTGAATCCGAACACCGTGGCCAAGGCTTACCGCGAGTTGGAGCACGCCGGGATCATCGAACTGCGCCAAGGCTCCGGCGCCTTCATCTCGGACGATTGGCTGGTTCGGGTGGAGACCAGCGCCATCCGGCGCGGCCAGGCCATCGTCGCGCGGCGCCGTGCGGCAACTGCGGGGCATGGGGCTGGACCAGGAGGAGATTCGGCGGCTCTTTGAAAGCGAACTTCTGCGGTTGTCTGAAGAAGATGTTCCGGCGGAAGAACGGAGCTGACGCATGAGTGACTTTCTAATCGAAACCCACGCTCTCGGCAAGCACTACCAAAACGTGAAAGCGGTGGACGGCCTCAAGCTCGGCGTGCCGAGAGGGTCGGTGTGCGGCTTTCTGGGGCGCAACGGCGCCGGCAAAACCACCACCATCAAGATGCTCCTCGGCATGACGCGGCCCGACGCGGGCCAGGGGTTCATCTTCGGCCACCCCATCGACACCGAGACCGGCAGCCTGGAGATCCGGCGGCGAACCGGATTTGTCAGCGAGGCCAAGGAACTCTACCCGTTCATGACGGTGGTACAGATCATTCGCTTCACGCGCGCCTTCTATCCCGGCTGGCGTGCAGATATCGAGCAGAAGTACCTGAAGCTCTTTGGCCTGCCGCTGGACCGGCCGGTTCCCAAGCTCTCCAAGGGCATGCGCACGCAACTGATGCTGTTGCTCGCCCTGGCGCGCGCCCCGGAGTTGCTGATCCTCGACGAACCTACCGAGGGTCTCGACCCGGCCCTGATCGAATTGGCGCTGGAGGCTCTGGTCGGCATCGCCGGCGAAGCCGGCACCACGGTGTTCTTCTCCTCGCACCAACTCGGCGAGGTGGAACAGATCGCCGACCGCGTTTGCATCATCCACGCCGGGCGCGCCGTGGTGGACGGTGAACTGGACGAAATCAAGTGCCGCTACAAACGCGTGCAGTTCGCGCTGGACGACGCAGCTCCTGAAACCCTCCTGGGTTTCGGCGCTCCGGAGCGCTTGCGGCAGGAGGGCCGCACGGTGGCCGTTTCGACGTTCGACGATCCAGGCGCCATCGTCGAGAGAGCGCGATCTCTGGGTGCCCACGCCATCGAGGTCCATCCCATGTCTTTGAAAGACATTTTCCTGGAGTACGCGAGGTGACCATGCTCTGGTACAAGTCCTGGCTGGAAACGAGAGTCCGATTCTTCCTGATAGCGGGAGTGTACGTTCTAATATCGTGGTACGTCACCCCGGAGGTCCTGGGGCGGCTTCTGGTGGACTCCAAACCCGCCGCGGCGCTCGCGCAGACCGGACGAGTCACACTAGGTTCATTCTGGGTCCTGTGGACGGTAGTCGCGGTGATGCTGGCTGGTGCGGGCATCAACACCCAGACTTTCAGAGGCGTGACCCAGGGCCCGCACGGCTCCATGCTCTTCACGCTGTCGCTTCCCGTCCGCCGCCGCCGGCTCCTGGGTGTCCGCGCGGCGCTGGGCGCCCTGGAAACCGCCGTCGTCATCATGTTCGCCTGCCTGTTCATGTGGTCCGTGTCGCCGCTGCTCCGGGCCCATGTCGAGGTATCCGCCATCCTGGCGTACGCGCTTGTATCCCTGGTTTGGAGTTCGGTTTTCTACTGCCTCTCCACTTTCCTGGCAACCTTCCTGGACGAAATGTGGCAGACCAACTGCAGCTTTCTCGGAGTTGCTGTGATGCTGTTTCTCCGCCTTCCCATCAAGAAATTCTTTTCCTATGACATCTTGCGCATGCTGGGGGATCCGACACATCTGACGGTGAGCACGCTACCCTGGCCGGGCATCCTGATATGCCTGGCACTCTCGGCCGCGTTTCTGTTAGCGTCCGTGCAGGTGGTGGAACGAAAACAATACTGAGCGCGCACCGCGCGCCACGTTCTCCGGTGTATGCTGATAGCTCACCCCAGGGAGAACGTTCATGCGCCAGTACGCTTGGTTTGCCGTTCTGTTATTCGCCGCGGCCGCTCAGGCCCAGATCTCGATCGACGCCGGCACAAGCGTGCTGATCGATGCGCGCGAGCCCGGGCCGATTCAGAAGGCGGCGCGCGATCTCGCGAGCGACATGCAAGCGGTGTTCGGCAAAACGGTGCGGTTGACGCACGACCGTACGGCCGCCTCGTCCGCGACCATCTGCATCGCTTTTTCGCAGAACCTGCCCAAAAGCGTTAGGCGGCCCACGGGCTGGGAGACGCTGGCAATCCAAGCCGTAAGCGACCCCTGGCCCGGCTCACCCGTGCGCCAAGCCGTGGTTCTGACCGGATCGGATGTGCGCGGCGCGATCTATGCCATCTACGAATTCTCGCACCGGTTTCTGAAAGTCGACCCGTTCTACTGGTGGACTGATAATCGCCCCGCGCGGCGCCAGCGCGTCGTGATCCCGGCCGGCTTCGTCGCGCGCGAGGGCTCGCCCACCTTCCGCTACCGCGGATGGTTCATGAACGACGAAGACCTGATGACGGCGTGGCGGCCCGGCATCCAGGACAAAACCGGCATTTCGCTAAAGACCTGGGATCGCGTCTTCGAAGCCTTGCTGCGGCTCAAGGGGAACATGATCATCCCCAACACCTTTGTCTTCCCGTACGAACCGCAGGTACGCGCCGCGGCGGATCGCGGCCTGGCCATCACGCAGCATCACATGGAACCTTTGGGCCTGAATGTCTACCAATGGCCTGACGACAAGCCCTACACCCTGGATCTGCTCACCGCCGCCTGGAAGTGCGCGGTGGCGCAGTATCCGCGCGATCTCGAAATCGTGTGGACCGTGGGCTTGCGCGGCCGCTACGACCGCCCCTTCTGGAGGGACACTCCCAACGGCCCCACCACGCTCCGAGGGCAAGGCGCGGCTGATTCGCGAGGCGGTCGACCGGCAGATCGCCATCGTCCGCAAAGGTTGGCCCGATCCGCATCCGAAATTCATCATGAACTCCTGGATGGAGGGCAGCGCGCTCATGCGCGAAGGGCTGCTGAAGCTGCCTCCCGAAGTCACCCTGGTTTGGGCCGACGATGGCTCCGGCCTGCTTCAGGACGGTGGCCAGATCGGCCGGGGCCAGGGCCTCTACTATCACACCGGCGTGCTCGGCGGCAACGCCAACAACTTCACCGAGCGCGTTCCCATGGAACGCATCCATCGTGAATTGGGCCGCGCCGCCCAAGCCGGCGCCACCGAATACATGTTGCTGAATCCAGCCAACATCCGGCCCCACGTCATGGGCACGCGCGCCGTGATGGACGTGGCCTGGAACGCGCGTGCGTCTTCGGCCGCGGACTGGACCGCCCAGTGGTGCAGGGAAGAGTTCGGCGAAAAGGCCGCGCCCAGCGTGGAACGATACTATCGCGCCTACTTCGACGCGCCGGCGCGCTACGGCCAGCGCGAGGACGACACCATGGGCGACGATTTCTACCAGCAACTGGGCCGCGATCTGCTGGTGCGCATTATGCGGCGCGACGCGTCCATGCCCGTGCGCTTCCGCTTCCTGAAAGTCGCGACTTATTCCGGCTACACGTCTCACGTGGCGAACATGTGCCGCCAGGCGGAGGCGCGCTGGGAGCAAGCCGCGCGTCTGGCCGAGGCAAGCTCGCGCACTGGTGAGCGCCGATCGCCGCGACTTTTTCCAGGCCCACATCCTCACGCAGCTTGGCGTGCACCGGCATTCCAACCTCATGCTGCGCCACATCGCCCAGGCCGCCGCGCCGGGCGCCTCCACGGACACGCAGCTTGCGAACATCGAGGCAAGTATTCGGGAATTGCGCGCGACGCTCGATGCGCTTCGCCAGGCCGAATACGGCAAGTGGGCCGGGTTCTATACTCTGGGCGATTGGTTCGTGGACATCCCACTTACTCTGCATCTTGCCGAAGCCTGCCTCGCGCAACTGCGCGGTCAGCCGCTTTCAACCGGTCAACAGGCTACGCTCGCCCGGGCCGAGCGCTACCTGCGCGACGACACCAGCCACGTCTACATCAAAATCAAGGCGTATCAAAAGGGTCAGAAGGTCCAGTTCTGCGCCGGCGAAAACCGGGACTGACACCTTTTCCGGCACGAAAGATCTTCGCAATCGCACCGGTTGTGTCTTGCCGGAAAAGGCTGTCTGTCACTGTTTTCGCGCCTTGCCGTTCTGCCATAATCTTGAGCATGCCGCACGATGTCACTCTCATCCCCGGCGACGGGATCGGGCCCGAGGTGGCGGTGGCCGCCATGCGCGCCATTGACGCGACGGGAGCCGATATCCGCTGGGAGCGTGTCGAACTCACCGCCGACATCATCACCGCCTACCGCGAGGAACTGCCGGCGCACGTCGTCGAATCCATCCAGCGAACGCGCGTGGGGTTGAAGGGGCCGGTCACCACCCCGATCGCCGGCGGCTACACGAGCGTGAACGTGGCGCTGCGCAAGCGGCTGGATCTGTTCGCCAACGTGCGTCCCGTGCGCCAGTTGCCGGGGCTGAAAACGCGCTACTCCGATGTGGTCATCGACCTGGTCATCTTCCGCGAGAACACCGAAGATCTTTACGCCGGCCTGGAGCACGAGGTGGTCACCGACGTGGTGACCAGCCTGAAGGTGATCACGCGCGCGGCCAGCGCGCGCATCGCGCGCCACGCTTTCGAATACGCGCGCAAATTGAACCGCAAGCGGATCACGGCCGTGCACAAGGCCAACATCATGAAGCTGAGCGACGGCCTGTTTCTGCGCTGCGCGCGCGAAGTGGCCCGGGAATATCCCGAAATTGAATATAAGGAGTTGATTGTCGATAATACCGCCATGCAGATGGTGATGCGCCCGCAGCAGTTCGACCTGCTGTTGATGCCGAACCTCTACGGCGACATCATTTCCGATCTTGCCGCGGGACTGGTGGGCGGCCTGGGCATCGTGCCGGGAGCCAACATCGGCGAGCAATACGCCGTGTTTGAAGCCGTGCACGGTTCGGCCCCGGACATCGCGGGGAAGGGCATCGCCAACCCCACCGCCATCATGATGTCGGGCGCCATGATGCTGGACCATCTGGGAGAAATCGACGCCGCCACGCGGCTCAGAAGCGCCATCGAGCAGGTGTACAAAACGGGGCGGCACCTCACCGGCGACGTCGGCGGGACCGCCTCCACCACCGAATTTACCGACGCCGTGATCCAGAATCTCGCGCCCAGCCGCTAAGGCGCAGAGAGACTTCTGTTCGAGTGGGCCGCCCGGGAAGCGTTTCCGGTGCGCTCCCACGCGGACCCCATTCCGCGCTAACCTGACGATAGTGGGTGACGGGTTCGAAAACATAGCCATACATGTCCTCGAAAGACGCTTCGAGGACTGGGCGCATTTCATTCGGGAGGCGCCCGAGTACTCCATCGGCCTGGAAGTGATGGACGACACGCCCGGCCACCACGGGAACTACGTGCACTTCGACCATCACGCCGGCGTGGTGCGGGAAGCCACCATGAGCGCCGCCATGCAGGCTTACATCGCGGTGCGGCAGGGCCGGTTGATGGAGCGCTGGCTGCGCAAGCAGCGGCCCGTGAACGTCCACACCTGGAACGCCGACCAGGACGTATGCCTGGCCACCTTCGTGCTCGAATACCACTACCTGCTCGAACGGGCCGAAGGCACGCCGCTGCTGCGCTGGATCGTGCAGTACAACAACAAGATCGACGTGTGCGGAGGATTGTATCCGGTCAACCTGGAGGAACTGGTGAAGAACCATTTCACCTGGGTGTTCGATCCTTACCGCCAGCAGCGCATGCACGGCAAAACGCAGGGCGACGCGGAGCTGGTCCGCAACACCATCCGCCAGGTGTGCGACCGGTTGTACGCCCTGATCCACGATCGCGCCGGCGTCGCGCCCATCACGGCGCAGCCGGAAATCCTCTATCAGTCTCCGCACAATTTCGTGATCGCCAACGAATACGGCGATCCGCACTCGCGCCTGGTGCTGGCCGCGCAAGGCCATACGAACCTGATCAGCCTGGTGTGCCAACGCCCTAACGGCCGCTACACCTACAGCGTCATCCGCGGGTCGCCCTACGACGAGGACGTCTTCCAGGTGCCCAAGCTGATCGAAGCCTTCCAGGCGGCCGAGGACGTCCAGGACGCCCGGATCTGGGGCGGTTCGAACCTCGCCGCCGGTTCCGACAGCGAACTCGGCAGCAGCCTGCACTGGACCGTGCTCCGCGACATCGCGGAAGAGATCGTGCAGCGGGCCTGCCGCGCGCAAGACGCCACCTGACGGCCGGCGTCAGTGGGCGGCGGGTTGTACGGGCGCGAAATCGGCCCGGGCTTTCTCCGTCACCACCCAGAAGTAGATGGAGCGGCCGTTGACCTCGGTCTTCTTGTCTGGCTTCCAATCGCCCATGTCGAAGGCGTGGGAGACGATGCGCGAGCCGACTTTGAGTTCCCTGAGCAGCTTCGGGCGGAGGCGCAGGTTCACATCCGGCAAGAGATAGAGTGTCACCACGGAAGCTTCGCGCACATCGGTCTCGAACAGGTTCTTCTCGACGAATTTCACCAGCTTGGTTACGCCTGCCTGCCGGGCGTTCTCATTGGCTTCCTTGATGCGCTCCGGATTCAGATCGAAGCCGGTGCCGTGCGCGCCGTAGGTCTTGGCCGCGCTCACCACGATGCGGCCGTCGCCGCAACCCAGGTCATACACAATGTCACTTGAGGAGACGCCGGCTATCTTCAGCATGGCGTCGACGACTTCTGGCGGGGTGGGGACGTACGGGACATCTCCGCCGAAGCCGCCCTGGTCCCACTGCGCGCCCAGAGGCAACGCGACGAAGGCCCAGACCCAGACCCATAACGCTATTTTGCGAGTGGCCGTCATGGACGGTAGCATACCATGGCCGCCAGGGTACTAGCCGGGTGGCGCGCCGCGCAAATTTCAATAAGATCAAACTTCCGGAATCCGATAAGACAGACGTGGGTATTATGGTCATCGACAGCACGCGTTTCAATCTAAGGGACCAGGCGCTGCGCTCGCTGAGCCAACTGCCGCCGTCCTCAGTCATTCTGGGCAAACTGACCGCCACGCTGGCCAGGGAGGACGTCTCCTTCCAGCAAGCGGCGGCGGAGATCGAAAAGGATACCGTGCTCGCCGGGACCGTGCTGCGCATGGTGAACTCGGCCGTGTACGGGCGCCGGGGTACGGTCAGCTCGGTGCGGCACGCCGTGGCGCTCATTGGAATCGACCGGCTTCGCACCACGGTCTTGAGCCTGTCCATCTCGCAACTGTGGACGCGCGCCCGGGCCGCCAGACGCTGGCCCGGCAGTCGCTTCAACCTGCACGGTGTAGCCACGGCCATCCTGGCCGACACCATCGCGCAGAACACGCATGTCGCGTACCCCGAAGGCGCCTTCGTGGCCGGGCTGCTGCACGACGTCGGCAAGTTGGTGATCGCCGTAGGCTTGCCCACGCAGTTCGAACAGATCCTGGACATGACGGAGGAAACCGGCCGCGACGAGGACGAATGCGAAGATGAAGTGCTGGGTTTCAGCCACGCCGAACTCTCCGGCGCCGCCTTGGAGCGCTGGAATCTTCCGCTGGAAGTCCAGTATGCCGTGGCCCATCACCACCAGCCGTTCCAGGCAGGCTCGCCCCTGCCCCTGGCTTCCGTGCTCGCCACCGCCGACCGCACCGTCAACCACTTGGGGCTTACACTGCTGCCGCGCCCTGGCACCCCGCCACCCCCGAAGAGCCTCGATACCTTGTCGCCGCTCGGCCTGGGCCATAAGGAGCCTTACGTGATTGGCAACTTCCAGTCCGAATTCGAGGCGATCCGTCCCTACTGTTGAGACGCCTTCGGCGAACGCGGCAAATAGCGTATACTACAGGGTTTGGGGCTACGTTCCACCTTAGTTCACGCGGAGTTTGTCATGCCGGCAGCCAAGTCCATTGAGGCCGCGCCTTTGCCCGGAGGGGGCTTGGCGCAACCCGATTCGGAAGCCGAACTTTCCCGGCGATTCCTCTATTACATGTCTCTCATGCGCGAGGTGGAGGATCGCATTGAGCGCAAACTGTACCGTCAAGGCCGGATCGTGGGCAGCGTTTATACCGGTCGCGGGCAGGAAGCCATCCCGGTAGGCGCCGGCCTGGCCGCGCAACCCGACGACGTTCTGTTCCCCTGCCACCGCGATATGGCCATGTACTTCATTCGCGGCGTGACGCCCCGGGAAGTGTTCGCGCAGTACATGGGACGCGTGGGCGGGCTTACCCGCGGCCGCGACGCCAACATGCACATGGGCGATATGAACCGGCGCATCGTGGCCATCATCAGCGCGTTGGCCGCCACCATCCCGGTGGCTGCGGGCGCGGCCCTGGCGCTCAAGTATCGAGGTTCCTCCAATATCGCCTGGGTAGTGTTTGGCGATGGCGCCACCAGCCGCGGCGATTGGCACGAGGGATTCAACCTGGCCGCGGTGCAAAAGCTGCCCTTGGTGATGGTCTGCAACAACAACCAATACGCTTACTCGGTGCCGCTTGAAAAGCAGATGGCGGTGGCCAACGTGGCCGACCGGGGACCGGCCTACGGCGTGCCCAGCGAGATCGTGGACGGCAACGACGTGTTCGCCGTTTACGAAGCCTCCCAGCGCGCCGCCTCCCACGCCCGCGCGGGCCTGGGACCCTACCTGATCGAATGCAAAACGTTTCGCATGACGGGACACGCCGCGCACGACGGCGGCGATTACGTGCCTAAAGCCCTATTCGAGGAGTGGGCGCGCAAGGATCCCATCGACGGTTTGCGGCGCAAAATGCTCGAAAAGGGATGGGCGGACGCCGCGACCCTTGAATCCATCGCCTCCGGCATCCAGCGCGAGATCGACGAAGCCGTCGAGTGGGCCGAGCGGCAGCCCTATCCGGATCCATCCGAACTCACCCGCAACGTCTATGAAGAGCCGGCCGGATTTGCCTGGCGCGAGTAAGCCATGGAAATAACCTATCTCGAAGGCATCCGCCGGGGCATTTGGGAGGAGATGGAACGCGACCCCGACGTCTTCCTGATCGGCGAAGACATTGGAATTTACGGCGGCGCGTTCAAAGTGACTGCCGGCCTGATGGACCGCTTCGGCGAGCGGCGTGTAGTGGATACGCCAGTGTGTGAATCGGGTATCGCGGGAGCGGCTATCGGCGCCGCGCTCATGGGCCTGCGCCCGGTGGCCGAGATGCAGTTCGCCGATTTCATCACCTGCGCCTTCGATCAGATCGTGAACTTCGCCGCCAAGTGCCGTTACCGCTGGAACGCTCCCGTGCCCCTGGTGATACGCGCCCCTTCCGGCGGAGGCATCCACGGCGGCCCGTTCCATTCGCAGAATCCCGAGGCCTGGTTCGCGCACGTGCCGGGGCTCAAGGTAGTGACCCCGGCCACCGCTCGCGACGCCAAGGGCCTCATCAAATCGGCCATCCGCGACAACGACCCTGTGCTGTTTTTCGAGCACAAGGGTCTGTACCGGCGCATTAAAGGCGAGGTTCCGGAGGGAGATTTCACTATCCCGATCGGCAAGGCGGCCATCTTCCGCGAAGGTCGCGATTTGTCCATCATCACTTACGGCTCCACCGTCTACATGGCTTCCGATGCCGCCGCCGAGCTAGAGAAAGAGGGCTGCTCGGTGGAAATCGTGGATCTGCGCACGGTATATCCGTTCGATGAGGAAGCTATCCTGGAAAGCGTCCGAAAGACCTCCAAGGTAATTGTTTTACATGAAGATACACTTACTTGCGGCATTGGCGCCGAAATCGCCGCCCGCATCACCGAGCGCGCTTTCGATAGCTTGGACGGTCCGGTGGTGCGCATAGCGGCGGCCGACACCCCCATCCCGTTCAGCCCGCCGCTGGAGAAGGCGTTCCTGCCTAGTGTGGAGAAAGTGGTCGAAAAGGCTCGCTGGTTGCTGAACTACTGAAGCGGGCCGGCCTGGGCTGCCTGCCGGGCGGCGCGTTTCATGGAGCGCGAAACCAGTTGCCGGAGGTCCAGGATGTGCTCCGGAACATACTGCCGGCGGGACCATTTGCATCCCGGCTCGAATTCCACGCCGATAAAGTAGCCGATCTCCCGATAGATGCAGTAGCGCACGCGGCCGCGGAATTCCCCCTTGGGATGCGCGATGCGCAGCGGCGTCTCTTTGGGCACTGGATCGTCGAGTTGGAGACAGGCGCCGTGTATGGAGATATCCTCCAGGTTGGCCACCTTGGTTCTCTGCCGTCCTAGCTTGTCCCGGAAGTGAATCTTCACCAGGTCAGCGCAGAGCATTCTAGGTTGGGAGCGCCGCTCTTGCATAATCTCACTATCGACGTTCCGGCCAGAAAGGTTTAGAGAGTCAACAACCTAGCCGTTGCCGGAGCAGTCATACGTAAAGCACCTGAGACCTATATCCTATTGAACATCTGCACCACTTTGGTGAGAGATTTGAATTTCAGGATATAGGGGACCATTTTGTTTTCCCGCGCGTCGATTTCCTGGGCGAGTTTCAGCACCTCGGCGGCCTTTTCCAGCGGCACGCGGACCACTCCGTCCTCGCCCGCCACGATGATGTCGCCGGGCTTCACCACGACTCCCGCGCAGTGCACCGGGGTCTGGTTGGAGACGCTGGCGTAGCGGCCGACGCTGGTGGCGCTGGTGACGCTGCGCGAATAGACCGGCAGGCCCAGCGCGCGGATTTCAGCGACGTCGCGAACGCCGCCGTCAACCACTACGCCCGCCAGGTTTCGCGCCTTGGCCGTGGTGGCCATGAGCCCGCCGATGCCGGCGATGTCCAGCCCATCCTCGATGACGATCACGGCGACTTCTCCAGGCTTGGCGTGGTCGATAATCTCAACCGTGTGTTTCGCGCTCAGTGCCGGAGTGGCCTTCTCGGGCGGCGCGGGCTTGACCAGGGCCGTGGTGGCGCGTCCGACGATCTGGCCGCCCACGCGCGGCCGCATATCGTGGGAAAGGAAGCCGCGTTCGCCCACTACTTGATCGACGGCATCGGCCACGCTGGCCACCGTGGTTTTGCGGAAGCCCGCGATCACGGGATCGGCCGGCGAGCCCGGCGCATCGGTGGCTGTGAAGCCGAAAACCACGCACAGAGCGGCCAAAGCGGCCACCCCCATCAGAACGCGAGCAAGTTTCATAAGTGTGTTCTCCGCGGAATCTCCGATCCCTGCCATATTCTACACTCGAAAAGGGGACAGACGCATTTTCCACGCGCGGCTTCGATCCCTTTTCGCAGGTGTCGCCCACGCAAAATGCGTCTGTCCCCTTTTCGCTCTCGTGGTATGTTCGAAATTATGAGCCGATTCTTCGCATTCCTACTGGTTGCCTGCCTGGTGTGTACCTGGCCCGCCCTGGGGCAAAACGTCAAACCCGAGGAACTCATTGCCCGTGGCAAGGCCTTCGTCGACCTGATGGCGAAGGACGACTTCGCCGGCGCCAACAAGATGCTGGACGCCTCCATCCAGAAGTTGCTCACTGCCGAACAGCTTTCCAAGGTCTGGAAGATGTTGCCGGCGCAGTTCGGCGCTTATCAGAAGCAGGTGGGCGCCAAGCATGAAGCCGCCGGACAGATGGAACTGGTGGTGGTGAACTGCGAGTTTCAGCGCTCGCCCATGGACTTCCGTTTCACCTTCAACAGCGCGGGCGGCATGGTGGGTGTGCGCGTGGTGCCGGGCGCGGTGGTGGTGCCCAAACCGGACAACGTAAAGGAAACCGAACTGGTGGTGGACGCAGGCGATTGGCCGCTGCCCGCCACGCTGTCCGCGCCCTCGACAGGCGGACCGTTCCCGGTGGTCGTGCTGGTGCATGGTTCCGGTCCCCAGGATCAGGATGAGACGGTGTTCGCCAACAAGCCGTTCCGCGATCTGGCGTGGGGCCTGGCTTCGCGCGGCATCGCCGTCCTGCGCTACGTGAAACGCACCAAGGCTTATCCGAACCGCTCGACCGCGGGCGGCGCCATGACGCTTAAGGAAGAAACCGTGGACGACGCCGTGGCCGCCGTCGCGCTGCTCAAGAAAACCGCAGGCATCGACGCCAAGCGCATCTTCGTGCTGGGCCATAGCCTGGGCGGCATGGCCATCCCGAGAATCGGCGCCGCGGACCCGGCCATTCGCGGGTTCATCGTACTGGCCGGCACGACGCGTCCCTTAGAAGATGTGATCCTCGAGCAGATGACCTACATCCTGTCCAACCAGCCGTCCATGCCGCAGGCGAAGAAAGACGAGGCGCTCGGCCGCATCAAAGCGCAGGTCGCGCTGGTGAAGGATGCGAAGCTCTCGGCCGACACTTCCGCCAAGGATCTGCCGTTGGCCATCCCGGCCGAGTATTGGCTGGACCTGCGTGGTTACAAGCCCGCCGAAGCTGCCAGGCAGTTGAAGCAGCCCATGCTGATTTTGCAGGGTGAGCGCGACTACCAGGTGACCATGGACGACTTCAACGGCTGGAAGACGGCGCTGGGCGACCGCAAGAACGTGGTCTTTAAGACCTACCCGAAGCTGAACCACCTGTTCATCGTGGGCGAAGGCAAGAGCCGGCCGGCCGAATACATGCGCCCGGGCCGCGTCGCGGAGAGCGTCATCGACGACATCGCCGCCTGGGTGAAGGCGCAGTAGGGGGGAGGCGCGCCGACGTAACTTCCGAGCGGCCGACCATCCGGCCGAGGCAGCAAAGCTTGAAGACTCTGGCTTGCGCTACGATCAAGGATTGACAGCACTGCTGGAGTAAGCGCTGCGGCAGATTGCCACAGCCGCAGGACATTCGTGGTGCCCGCAGGGGCAACGCAACCATTGACGAACTTTCGCAGGCTGCAGGAGGGCCCATGAACGACCGCCTAGAGTTCGATATTGTGTGTCCGAACAACCACAACCAGACAGTTACATTCAGCCAAAAAGAATTCGAAGAAGTGCTGAAGTCCGATACGCTGGTATTCCACTGCAATACATGCGACACGGACTGGCCTCCATCCAGTGAAGAAATCGCCACGTTTCGAAAGCACTTCTCGAAGAATTCAAGCTAGGGCCCGTCAGCATTCAAAGGACAGAGCGCTACTTCGGTTGCAAGCAACATCTTTTGGAAGGCAGTCAATGACCGGCATGGGTCGTGAACACCGGTCGCTACCAATTTGCGGTCGGTTGACGGCCCATCCGGCAGTTGAGCGACGCCATGCCGACTTCAGGGGAGTAATCCCGCTCGACTATCGGAGAACTGGCCATTCCGAATGGCCGACGAACCGGCAGTTGGACGGCGATGCACTTCGGCGTGAGGCAAGATCGTTTTCTGCTCCGGGCTCTAAACCGCCGCTGCCTGCGGTACAACTTACGGCAACCAGGAAAGCCTGGCGCCGCGTTCTCTCCCTTCTCGGCCTCCTCTCGCTTCCCGCGCTCCTCCCTGCGCAGTCCGCCGCCCAGCGTGACATCGCGGTACGGTATGCCACCGAAAGTGAGCTCCAATCCACCGGCGTCGTCGAGCGTAAGATCATGGTGCCGATGCGCGACGGCAAGCGCATGGCTACAGGTCCGCGCCGTAAGCACCCTGGGGTATGTGAGCAGTACTGGGGCTAAAAGCCAAACCTCCCGGGGTTGCGGGCGATAATCAGAACCGCCAGCACCTTGGGAACGTATTCGCGAGTTTCCAGCGGCAGCGCTCCGATGCGGTAGAGGTACCAGAAGTTTCGTTGCTTGATCGGGTCCTTCACCGTTCTTACCGCCTGTCTCACTTTCCCCGAACCGACATTGTACGCCGCCACTGCTAACATTACCGAGCCTTCCGCGCCGAAATCCAGAATCAATTCCCGCATCAGTTTGCACGCCGCAAGTGTGGATTTTCGGACATCGAGCCGCTCATCCACTTTCTCATTCACCACCAGACCAAATGCGCGGGCTGTTGGAGCCATAAACTGCCACGGCCCCGCCGCCCCCGTTTTACGGTTGCTAACATTGGTCACGGCACTCTCCACAATAGCCATGTAGGCAAGATCCGGAGGCAGTTGCTGGCGTTGAAAGATCGCTCGCATCGTTTCGAGATCTTTACGAGCGCCGCCCAGGGCACTGGTGATGCGTGCGCGTTCCGGTCCCTGGTATTGGCCCACAAAGCGCTCCACCTGTTCCAGGAATTCCGGCGGAAACCGGAACGTCTCGGCGCCAAACTCGGCCATCAGCGACTTGAGCTCCTCTTCCACCGGATTTGCCTTTTCTCTCACTCCAACGCGGTAGAGAAAGGCGCTCGTTACGTTCTTCGCTTCCCCTTGATAGCGATTCAGGCGATCCAGAAGCGCATCGGCCTCTTCCTGGTTCTGTCCCGCTTTCTGAAGCAGCGCCTCCACCTCCAGAATGCGGTTATCAATGGCACGCTTCTCCATCCGCAGATCGTAGACTTTCCAGACTGTGAACGCCGCCAGAGCAAGCAGCGCAAAAACCAGGCTGGCGATGAGGACTCGCGCGCTCCTGCGGGTGCGGTTCACCGCCTCGTGGATCGCATCGTGCAGGATGGCGCGCGTATGATCGCGCGTGATTCTGCCCCTGGCCAAGCGAATTCGGACCAGGGCTTCGGCTAAGAGACCTTCGTGAACTCCGAGGCCAACAGGCTCGGGAGACCCGGTCGTCCGGAGGGTCTGATCAGGATCAAAGGGAATGGAATCGTCAAGAACGAAAGCGAGCTGCGGCCCATTCAACCCGAGTTGGATGGAGCACGGCGCCTCGAGGACCGCATGCTTTGTTCGCACGCCATTTACATAGAGGCCGTTGGTGCTATCCGAGTCAAGGATCTCGTGTCGATCTCCATCCGTGTGGATCTCAAAGTGACTGAGAGAAACTCCGGCATCATCCTCGATGAGAATGTCATTCTGCGGGCCGCGGCCAACACGCGTGACGGAGTCGCGAATCGGATATCGAGTCCCCGCGAGGCGGCCTGACGTTCGAACCAGCCATGCTTTCAAGTGACTTCGCCTTGTTACGCCAGGATTTCCTGGATCGGTTTGCCGTAGTCGAGTTCGATGCGCTTGGCTCCTGCTCTGAGGGCCACTCGAACTATACCATGGGATTGTTCAAGTGGAGGCTACGCCATTGGCAGGCAACTCCCGGGCTCAGCGCGCATCGCTCCCGTGAGCGGGAGGCGTGCCTGGGAGGTGTGCGAAAAGCTTATCCTTTTCACACCGGGCGCTGGCAGAAAGCTAGGGTTTTTCGAACGCTCGCTTTGAGTTTGGTGCTCCTCAAGAACCCTCCTGCTCACCTGCTGCTACCAAGAGCAATCAGCAGTGGCAAATATCTCGCCGCCTACCACCATGTCCGCAAGACCGCCAGCCCGGAGATTGCGGAACGCCAGTACGCCATCATCGCGCCTACGCGCCACTGTGCGCTACCAGCGCGCCACCGAAAACACCATCGTCGGCGAGCGCAGCGTCGGCGATGCCCGGCTCAACTACCGACGAGCTCACCTACGCTTGGTTCGATCACTTCCTCAAGGGCGAGGACGCGTCAAAGACCGTCGCCAGGATGCCCCAAGTCCGCTACTTCACCATGGGCTCGAACAAATGGCACTCCTCCGGCACTTGGCCGCCGGCTACGGCCAAACCCGTCACCTACTATCTGGCCAGTGCCGGCCGGGCCAACAGCCTCCATGGCGCGGCGCACTCCTTGCCGCGTCCCCGGCCGCGGACCATCCCGACCGCTTCACCTACGACCCCACAAACCCAGTGCCCTCCTACGGCGGCAATGTCTACTGCACCGACAACGCCGTCAATGCCGGGGCCTTCGACCAGCGCAAGATGGAGGCCCGCGCTGCGGAGCGCGCTGATGGGCTGACGGATTCTGGGGGCGTTTTCCGGAGTGATGGGAATGGACTCGCCGCCGAGCTCGATGGCTTCCCCCTTCACCGTGGCCTGCATCGTGCGGTAGGACGGGCGAGATCCGGATGATGTGGTCGGCGTGCGCGCGGCTGACGCCGGCATGCTGTTTGCAGAACTCATCCCAGGTAAGGTTCAGGGCTTTGTTAAGACCGTCCTTGCGGATGCGGGCGAGGCACTCGGCTTGGGCCGCCGAGCGGTGGTTCGCAACGAAGCTGAAGGTTTGTCCCCGGCCGATCCAGGCCCCCGCAAGTCGAATGTGGAGCCCGGATTGGCGGCCACATCGGGGTAGTGGTTCGATCATCCATGCCGTTTCCTGACGACCGCTTGGGCCCAAGCGGTTTGCGCGGCCGGCGCTATTCAACCTGAAGGATTTCCGGCGCGACGGCCGCGTGGGTCCAGGCGGGGAAGGGCGAACCGCTCGAAGCAAATTCCCCATGGCCAAAGATTCTCGCACCTCCGTCTACATGTTTGCACGAGGGTTGCGGGAGGCCCCGGCGGAGACGACGGCAGAGGCCGGGAGGAGCAATAGAATCAAGCTACTAAAAAAGTACGTGGAGTTGTGAACGTGAACCGGGGTAACCGGCCAACGTTTGCTTTGCTGGCTTTCCTCCCGGGGGACAGGCAAGCGCTGGACGCGGGCGCAGGAGATGGTCCGTTGAGCGGACTGGCCGATGAAGCGCGGGCGGGTTGAGGTGGCGGGGACTGCATGGGAGTGATCGGCTCCAGGACCGTTGCGGAACCGATATTCGCGGAGCCGGGCGCGTTTCGCAGGAGTAATCAACGACGTTAGATTCACGTTCGCACTGTGATATTCTTCTGGCGTAAGCTCTTTACAGCCGTTTTCCATGGGAGGCTGCATGGCTTCAATCACCGGCTTTGGCGGTGCGTTTGTCCGAGCGAATGATCCAGAAGCTCTGTATAGGTGGTACGAGGGGCATCTCGGTCTAATGAGGTCCGAAGGGTCTTTCGCGTTTCCTGCCTCGACGCAACGCGCTCAGGTCGTCTTTGCCTTCTTCGGGCAAGATGATGAATACTTTCCTCCGGCACAGAAAGCGATGATCAACCTCCAAGTGGATGACCTCGATGGAGTGCTGGACCGTTTGATAGGAGAAGGTGTCACGGTCGATCCCAAACGCGAAAGCTACGATTTTGGAAGGTTTGGCTGGTTCACCGACCCAGAAGGAAATCGTGTCGAGCTTTGGCAGCCCGTCGCAGGTGGTTGATGCCGAGCTGGCCCAGATTAGTCCCCAGAAGTCGTTAGGCTTGATCGGAAGTGCCCCGGCGCTGGAATGTGCGGGTGTGGCGGATGCCGATCGCCGGAGCATTTCCGATCAAGGGTAAGGACTTGGCGGTACTTATCCGATCCCGCGCCGCCGTAACTTGCGAGCGGCCGACCAACCACTCGCAGAAAACCAAGTCTGGCGACGCATTCCCGTGTTCATGACCTTCCTAGCCGAATACAGGGAACCTGGCGAACGGCTCGCGATCCGAAAGTGGAACAGGTTCTGATTTGCGCGAGACGAGGACCTGGCACAGTGGCGGCGATGCTGTTCGGCGGTGGGACGAAGCGACGCTGGCTACGCGGGCGGGCGCGGCGGCGGTAAGCTAGGACTCATGACGCATCGCATCCTCCGGCGCGCCGCGACGACCTTTTTCGTAATGGCCGCCGGCGCCTTGGTCGTGGCCACAAACGCCCCGGCACAGAAACAGAAGTGGGTCCAGTTGTTCAACGGCAAGAACCTGGACGGCTGGGTTTCGAAATTCAGCGGGTTCGATCTCGGGTGAACTACAACGACACGTTTCGGGTGGAAGAACCGCGTGTTGCACGTATCGTACGACAAGTGGACTGATTTCGGGAATCCGCCGCATTTCGGACACCTGTTCTACAAAAACAAGAAGTTCTCGCATTACATCGTGGCGGTGGAGTACCGGTTCGTCGGCGAGCAGGTCGAGGATGGGCGCTACGGAACAATGGTGTTATGCTGCACTGCCAGGCGCCGGAGATCATGGGCAAGGATCAGGATTTCCCGATCTCGGTGGAGGCGCAACTGCTTGGGGGCGGTCCTACGGGCGAGCGGACGACGGCGAACATGTGCTCGCCGGGGACCGAAGTGTACCGGAATGGCGTTAAGGTCCCGAGCCACTGCATCAATTCGACCTCGAAGACGTATCGCGACGGCGAGTGGGTGCGGGTGGAAATCGAGGTGGACGGCGCCGACAAAGTCGTGCATCGGATCGCCGGGAAGACGGTTCTGGAGTACGGAAAGCTGGAGATCGGCGGCGGCAGCGTCATCCACTACGACCCGGCGGTGAAGAGGGACGGGACGCCGTTGAGCCAGGGATATCTCGCGATTCAGGCGGAGAGCGCTCCGGCGGAGTTCCGGAAGATTGAGATCATGGAGTTGGGTAAGTAAGGACTTCCGATTCATTCCTGCGCATCTGCGCGGGAATTTAGTTTGAGGGGCGACGGCTTCTGGTTCCTTGGCGGAGGGCGATGGACTCGCCTTTGCCTGGGGGCTGTCGGGCACCTGAAGAGCGGAACGAACTGATCGCTCCTTCTGATCGGCGTCCGGATCGCGCAAACCGGAAGTTGGGTGGCGGGACTTCACGGGGTTGATCTCAGAGAACGCCGTTTCGGGAACCGAAGGCACAAGTCCGACATGGCGACAATACATCCAAGTGGATGGCTTCCGAGTCGAAAAGTCGGATAGGTCTGCCAATGAGGTGCCCCGCTCGCCGGTGTTGTTGTGCGGATGAGGCTTCTCTTCAACGCTTAGATCCAGCGCCGCGCCATTCTCGCAGCCCTCTTCCATCGCCCACTTCGATACGAAGAAATCCAGGCTTGATCTGTCCTCCTGATCGAGCGACTTTAGACCCTGAAGCCCGCCCCGTCTTTGCTCACCGACCAAACCCGTAACCTGAAATGTGCGACCCGGCGCTGACCCACTGCATCTGACCCGGTGCAGAAGCACGAGGGATTCGTCACAGGAGAAGAAGAATGGCATTGAAACTGGACGGTAAGGTCGCAGTCGTCACGGGAGGCAGTAGTGGGCTGGGGCTCGCGACGGCGCGACGCTTTGTCGAGGAGGGCGCTTTCGTTTTCATCACAGGGCGGCGGCAGAAAGAACTCGATGATGCCGTTCGCAGCATTGGCCGCAATATTAGTGCGGTGCAGGGCGATATGGCAGTATTGGCGGACATACGGCGGCTATATACGACGGTCCGAGAGCAAAAGGGCAAGATCGATATCGTCTTTGCGAATGCCGTACAAGTACGGGCGCTTTCGCCCCGCTGGGGCAGATTACCGAAGAACACTTCGATATGCAGTTCAATGTTAATGTGAAAGGTCTCCTCTTCACTGTCCAGGAAGCTCTGCCGTTGCTGCAGGATGGTGGCGCAGTCGTGTTGAACGCCTCCATAGTTTCGGTCACGGGCAGTGCCGCAATGAGCGTATACAGCGCCAGTAAAGCGGCCGTCAGGTCTTTTGCACGAACCTGGTCCGTTGATCTGAAAGAGAGGCGCATACGGGTTAACGCGATTAGCCCAGGCATCGTACCGACTCCTGGCTACAACACCAGCTTAGGAATGTCTCCAGAGCAGGTCGAGCAATACGTTGCGGGCGCCATACCGGCAATTCCCCTTGGGCGCGCGGGCACTCCGGACGAAATCGCAAAGGCCGTCGTATTTCTGGCATCGGAAGACAGCAGTTACATCACGGGCATCGAATTGTTTGTGGACGGCGGGATGACTCAGGTGTAGTCGCCTATATACCGAAGTGCGTCGGCTTGGCGGTGACACGCCGATGGCGAGCCGTGCCTCGTCAAGTTGACGGAAAACGCCCGACCCGTAGAAGTGGCGCACGAAGTGGCCGCGCGTTTTCGTCGCGATTGCGACTCGCGGGGAGTAGCCCGTGCGGTCATATCCGCGGTATGGCGACTTCTCGCTCAAGTGAGATCAGCTTTCCGGTAAAGCCGCCTCCGCCTATAGACTCGATCGCGGAGATTTTCGTCAGCGCCAATCTCACGTGCATCAAAAAAACGTGGCGGTATGTGTTCCGAAAAGTGGATATGAAACGCCGACGAAAGGTTTTCGGGACGGATTGGTATCCAGGGTCGGCGAGTTCTGCATCGCTAAACAGAAGCGGTACGTAGTACTTGACCGGTGTGGGATCGATCTTGAAACCACCATTCGGTATTTCTGCGACCTTGTATTGGTTGGCGTAGATCTTTATCGAGTGGAGCTTCTCGGCAAGAGACGCGTTTAAAAAGAAGATAAACATGCACTCGTCAAAGTCCTGCAGGCGGAGATCTGGCGAGAACCGAATAAACCCGTCCTTCCGGTAGCTGATGCGTATGGTCTTTACGGGGTCATCCAACCCCACGCCCCGAATGTTCCCCGCCGGTATATATGGAAACGTAGGCTCATCATTGTCGTCATCCGTGTCTTCGGTTGGCGGTGCATCTACCTCGGCCTCCGGGATTCGCATCTCCCATTGACCACCATATAGGCTGCCACAAATTCCCGACTCGCCTCGTAGAAGATCCTGTTCGGTTTTGGCGTCGCCCCGTTCAGAATTATCTGTAGCGCCGAATAGCAGGCTGAAAATTCCGTTGACCGGCCCTTTTAATTGAAGAGTTGAGAAGACTCTGTAGTGCCCAATCTCGTTCCCGCTGTATGCCCGATCCAGTTGGAGAACAGCAGTGAAGTGGCTCAAGTGTTGGTTTATTTCCTGCAAGAACTGAATGCGGTTGATAGCTCTTTGGAGCTTGCCGAACCCGTCTGTGATGATACTTTGAATGTCATCACCCCATCTAGCGAAAAAAGTGGCTTGCTCGGCCTCGGACAATGGCATGCCGAGATATTGAAACCGAAGGCTCAGTCCATCAGGGTTATCCAATGAAAGCCGTATCCGCTCCCTATCAAACACGTCTGCTTCAGAGAGACCCTTTCCCTTAGCAATCGCTATGAGACCATCCTTCTCGCCCACTGATAAATTCACGTTCGTGAAGAACACGAACACCTCTGGCTTCGGGTCCTGCTTCAGCGCCTCCGTAAGATCATCGGCGAACTTCGCAAATATCGTCTTCTTGTGTTGCTTGGAGTCGTTTGCCTGGTTGACAAACCCCACGGCGCCAAAGACGCGCAGAACGCCCTTGAATACCGCTTCAATGTCGCGAGCGCCGTCAGGCCCGCCGCGTGGGTGCCGCGGACGCACGTCCGAAAAGCGCTTGTCCACAGCCAACACGGCTAGACACATTTGCTCGCGGTGCAATTGATTTGTGTCGAGGTAGCTTTTGAGTCGATCATCTGTTTCGTACGGCACAGGAGTTCATCGTAGCAGGCGTAGAGGGTGATAGTGGTCGTGCCGGGAACTGGCCGTTCCACAATGCCGCATTCACTCCGCCGTATCGCCCAAACCTCCGACTGGCTCTCACACGGAGCGGCCCTGCGGCACAAGTCCGATTTGGCCGACAAACCAGCCAAGTGGAACCCACTCGGGGCGTTAGTGGAGGCGGCGCTGAATGTAGGCACCGAGCGGTCGATCACCGCTCCGTTACGGTCCGGGCCGCTAGGACCGATTTCACCTGCTCGGCGAGGCGCTGGGCCGTGAACGGTTTCTGGAGGAAGGATGAGATTCCCTTGCCGGCGAACAGGCGCAGCGCTTCACTCTCCCCATAGCCGCTCATGAGCAGCACTTTCAGACCGGGGCATTTCTGTTGCAGGACTCCCAGAGTCTCCTCGCCGCCCATCACCGGCATGGAGAGATCCAGAAGAACGAGATTGATGCATCCGTTCACGTCCAAGGCGGCAATCGCCTCGCGGCCGTTGTTCGCGGTCAGCACCTTATAGCCGAATCGCTCCAGGGCGGCGCGCGTGAAATTGCGCATCATGGATTCATCATCCACCACCAGAACCGTGCCGTCGCCCCGGAGGTCCACGGCATCGCGGGTTTTCACGCTGGCGTCGCGTATGGCCGCCGCGGGCAGGAAAATCCGAAATGTGCTGCCCTGGCCCACTTCGCTGGTGACGTGGATGGCTCCATGATGCGCTTTCACCACCCCGGCGGCCGCCGCCAGCCCCAGGCCGCGTCCGATGAACTTGGTCGTGAAGAATGGATCGAAGATCTTGCGCCTGGTCTCCGGATCCATGCCGCATCCGGTGTCTCGGACTTCAAGACAGACGTAGGCGCCGGGCTAAGGGTCTCGTGGGAAATATCGTCGTAGATTCGCGTGGCGGCGGTGACATCCTGCACGCTGGTCCGAATGAAAATCTCGCCGGGCTCATCCTTGGGGACGGCCTCGGCGGCGTTCAGCACGAGGTTCATCACGATCTGCCGCATTTGGCCGGAGTCGGCTTCCACCGGCGGAAGATCGGGTTCCAGCGCTTCCCGCAGATACACTTTTTTCGGAATGGCGGCGTGCAGCAGCTCCGTCATCTCGTGCACGAGCTTCGAGAGATCGACTGCCCCAATTATGAACCGGCCCTTGCCGGCATAGGCCAGGAGCTGCCGCGTCAGATCGGCGGCGGACTGGCTCGCGTCGATGATCGCTTCGATCTTGCTCCGGGTCCCGCCGGCAGTCTCGTCGAGCACCATGCTGGCATTGCCCATGATGCCCACCAACAGATTGTTGAAGTCGTGGGCAATTCCGCCGGCCAGAATGCCGATGCTCTCCAGTCTCTGCGCCTGGTGGAGACGCTCTTCGGCCCGTTTACGCTCCGTGATGTCCGTGAGGCTGACGACATGGCCGAGAAGTTCGCTGGCCGGTCCCAGGAGCGGGGCGGCGCTTATCACCAGGTGGAGAACGCGGCCATCGGTCATAATACCCGTCGATTCAACCGCTTGTAACTTATCTTTTTCTTTAAGCCGGGCGGCGGAGAGGATATGCCGCAACGAATACTCGGTGCCGCCGAAGCGAAGCCGAAAGACCCCGTCGAAATCGCGCAGCAGCACATTGGCGCCGGCAAGGTGGTGGGTAGCGCGGCTGGCGCGGACGATTCTGCCTTCCGGATCTACCACTACGATGGCTTCCGCCGCCTGCTCCAGAATCGAAGTGGCGAGCTTCTCGGAGGCTACCATCTGCTCGTTGCGTTTCTGCTCGGTCAAATCCGTCAGCATGAGGCAGAGGCATTCCAGGCCCTCGACCGCAATGCGGTTAGCGGACACGTACACCGGTACGAACACCCCACCCGGGCTCTTAAACCGCACCTCGCCCGTCGCGGGGCTTCGCAGGCCGGTTTCCACGAGAGCTGCCAGCAAGTCCTGATCCTGCGCTTCGATGAAGCCCTGGACCGTCGAGCCCATCACGCGCTCGAGCGGCGTGCCGACCATCGCGGCGAACCGGCCGTTGGCGAACAGGATTACGCCCTGCGGCGTAATGGTGACCGCACCCTCGGCCATTTCCTGCACTAGAAGGCGGTAGGCCTCATCCGCGCCTTTCAGTGTGTAGATGTGCTCGCCATTGGCGCCGGACGTGACAATGGCATCCACCTCGCCGGATCTCAGCGCGCGCAGGGTTTCTTCCGCTTCTTCGAGCTGCCCTTCGAGCTCGCGAATGCGCTCGATCAGTTCCTCGCGGTCCTCATTGATCATCCTTGCCTCCGCCGCGAGGTGCGGGCTTCTTGGCGGGTGGTTGGGGGACGATGTCCAGGCCGAGCAGAACACGCGCTTTATCCGACAGATCGCCGATCAGCTTGCGGACTGGCACCGGCAGACTCTTCACCAGAGTCGGCGTGACCACAATTTGCTCCGTTTGGATTCCTTCGGGGTGCTGGTAGATATCGATCACTTCGAGATCGTACCGTCCAGCCAGCTTTTCCTCGCAGATCGCCCGAATGTTCTTTATAGCACGCGCCGATTTGGGGGTGGTACCAGTCACATAAAGCCGCAGGAGGTAACGCTCCGCTGGCGCTTGCGCGGCAAGGGCTTTTTCAAAGGCTGTGCTCTCGTCGGTGGGTTTCTTGCGCTTCACGGAGGTTCCTTTCTGCTAGTCGCGCGGCCGCAAATCCAGGCCGACCAGCACGCGATCCGTGTTGGAGAGGTCTCCAATGATCTTCCTGACCGGTTCCGGGAGTTTCCGCACGAGAGTTGGAAGGGCCAGGATCTGGTCTCCCCTGGCAAGTTGCGGGCTCTTCATCAGGTCGACGACCTCTATGCGATACCTTCCGGCCAGGTGTTCCTCGCAGATGCGCTTCAGATTCGCAAAGGCCTGCAACGACCGCGCCGTCTGGCCCGCGACGTAGAGCCGCAGATCCCACGACTCGCTTGCCGGCGTTTCCGGTGGCGATTCAGACGGGCGCTTTGCCGGTTTACTCACTTTCGGCCTCCGCGCGATTTCACTCTCTTTCCGTTTCCCGGGGCGGCTACGTTGAGTCTCCGGCTCTCGGCCATTTTGCCCTGCTCGTGTTCGGACTCTCTCAATCTCAGCTCCTCTTGCGCCGAGAGCTGCGCCAGTCCCTCTTGCTCGGTTTCGAGCTCCACCTGCAATGACGCGATCTGCGCTTCCAGCAACCGGCGCTTGCGTTCCAGTACCAGCCGCTTCCTTTCCACTTCCTGTCGGGCGAGCAGATCTTCGGATTTGTCTCTGGCGTCCTGAGTGACGCGGGCCGACCCGGTCAGCAACTTGTTGGCTTGGCCGAGGTAGACCGGCCGAAGCTCCACCCCGTGTCGGGTTAAGACAAACTCGCGGATCTGGTTAGAGTGCGCCAGCCCCCGGGCCTTCAAGATGTAGAGGCCGCGATTGCGCTCGCCTCCGGTCTCGATATCGCGCAGCAGCACCCAGGTGTCGACAATAGAGGAGACTTCCACGTCCGTACGCTCCGGGGCGGTCCCTCCGCCGGTCAGGTTGGTCATCACGGCCGTGATTCCCGCCTGCTTGTAGAAATCGACCAGCCGGGTGACCATGCTTCTGGTTTCCGGACCGCCGCCGGCGGACAGCATCGCCGAAAGCGGGTCCACTACCACGACCCTTGGCTTAAGCGCCGTTACGAGCTTGTGCATCCGGACCAAGTGCATTTCGAGGCCGAAAGTGGTGGGCCGTGCGGCGTCAATCTGGAGCAGTCCTTTTGATACCCATGGCCCGAGGTCGATGCCGATCGATCGCATGTTCCGGAGGATCTGATCGGCAGCCTCTTCAAATGAGAAGATCAGGGCTCGCTCCCCGCGGGCGCAGGCCGCGTTCGCGAACTGGGCCGCAATGCTGCTCTTTCCTGTGCCGGCGGTGCCCGAAACAAGGACAGTGCTGCCCCGGTAAAAGCCTGGGCCGCCCAGCATGGTATCCAGCTCGGGAATGCCGCTCGAAACCCGCTCGTCGGACGCGCCGTGCTTCAAGCCCATGGAGGTCACCGGCAGGACCGAGATGCCGTCGTCATCGACCAGGAACGGATATGTGTTCGTGCCGTGGTTCGAGCCCCGATATTTCACCACGCGCAGCCGCCGCGTAAAGACGCTCTCGATCACGCTGTGATCGAGCAGGATGACGCAGTCGGAAATGTACTCTTCCAGGCCGTGCCGCGTAAGAGTCCCGTCGCCGCGCTCGGCCGTCACGACCGCGGTGAGCTTGTTGTCCTTCATCCAGCGGAACAGGCGGCGCAATTCCGCGCGCAAAACCGATTCGTTGGAGAGGCCGGCGAAGAGCGATTCGACGCTATCGAGCAGGACCCGCTTGGCTCCCACGGACTTGATGGCTTGACCCAGGCGCAGGAACAGGGCTTCTAGGTCGTACTCGCCGGTCTCCTCCACCAGGCTCCGCTCGATGAACACATAATCTATCATCAGCTTCTTGCGCTTGATGAGATCATCGACCTCGAACCCCAGTGACGCTACGT
>CAVUYK010000010.1:0-12756 GCA_963745655.1 Terriglobales bacterium
GCGGGACTGCTGGTTCTCGACAGGCTGTACGAGATTCCCGCCTTGAAGCCCCCCGGTTTCCTGACGGACCCTTCCGCGGTGGAGAACTTCCGCGCACGGCGGGCGCGGCGGACTCCTAGCTGCAACTGAACGGTATCCGACGTTATCATTTAATCCTTATGTCAATACGCGCGGTTGTAGCCGCTCTTTTCCTGGTCGTCTCCGGTCTTTGCGCCGGGGAGGTCGTATTTAAGACGCGGTGTCTGGACGACTTGATCGGACAAGTGCCCAGTGTTCTGGCCTCGCAGGACGTTCGGACGGGACGCTTCGGCTCCGGTATCTGGATCTCAACCGACCAAAACATCATGTTGGCGTTGGCCGCCGCCTGGTCCACCGAGTCGGCGAGTAACCGCTACTATCATGATCCCAAGGTCCTGCAGGCCATCATGGCCGGCGGCGACGCGTTGATTGATGATGCGGATGCCGAAGGCAAGTGGATGTTCCGAAAGAAAGATGGCTCGACCTGGGGCAAGATCTACATGCCTTGGACTTACTCGCGCTGGATCCGCGCTTACGGCATTGTGCGCGACGCGATGCCCCCAGCGCGCCGCGCCAGATGGGAGAAGGCTCTTCGGCTGGGCTACGCAGGCATCTCACGCGAACTGCGCAAAGCGCGGCTGGTGAACATCCCCGCGCACCACGCCATGGGCCTGTATTTCGCCGGGCGGTTGTTGAACGAGCCGGCATGGAGCAAGCAGGCGGCGGAGTTCCTGCATCGTGTGGTGGCCCAGCAACACGCCGATGGCTACTGGTCTGAGCACGTTGGTCCGGTGGTGCTGTACAACACGGTGTATTGCGATGCGTTGGGAGTGTATCTGGCCGCCTCGGGCGACGAAACGGTGCTCGCCGCGCTGCGAAAGGCCGCCACGTTCCATGCGCACTTCACCTATCCGGACGGTACCCTGGTCGAGACTATCGACGAGCGCAACCCGTATCACGATGAGATCTGGCTTCCCAATGCCGGCTTCACGATGAGCCCGGAAGGGCGCACGTACACCGCGCGGCTGCTCAGACTCTACAAGAAACCTCTGCCCGCCGATGCCGCTGCGTTGCTGCTGCTCTACGGTAAAGAGGGCCCCGGGTTAGCGCGGGACCCAATGGAATCGGGTTTCGATTTCGTCTTGGGCAAAGGCGACGCCGCCGTGCGTCGTCGAGGGCCGTGGTTCCTGGCGGCATCGGCGCTGACCGCTCCACTGTCCACGGTGCGCTGGATTCAAGACCGGCAGAACTTTTTCAGCGTGTATCACGACCGCACCGGCTTGATCTTTGGAGGCGGTAATACCAAGCTGCAGCCCCGCTGGAGCACCTTCACCATCGGCGACTTGAATCTACTACGGCACCGCGCCGGCGACGAGAACCCGAACTTCGTGCCCGGGGCCGGTTTGGTGCACATTCCGAAATCCGCACGATTGCTGGATGGTAAGAGCTTCGGTGTGGAACTCGATTACGGCGGCAAGCGCGGCAGCGTTCGGTTGAAAACGTCCGGTAAGGATCGCCTGGAGATCACCTATTCGGGCGACCCGGTGATGATGGCGCACTTGCAGCTTCTGCCGCGCATGGGCAAGGAACTCATGTCGGCCTCGGGTAAACGTAAGGTGCTGGATGAGACGCCTTTAAGCTGGACGGCGGCCGAGGCGGGCGCGTGGATCGAGCTGGCCGGCGTGCGCGTGCGAATTCCGAAAGATGCCACCATCGTGTGGCCTGTGCTGCCGCACGATCCTTATAAGAAGGACGGCCGCGCCGAAGCTAGCCAAGGGCGCATTGTCATCGATATGCCGCTTGCGACGGGCCAGGCACGAGTGGCGGTCGAGATCCGCTGAGGATTGTTGCGATGACAAAACCATCTGGTTTCGCAGCCGTCGGGTCTTCGATTCTGGCTCTTCTGGCGCTGGTTTGCGCATCCCGCCCGGCAGGCGGTGCCGAACTTACACTGGTTCGGGAAGGCGTATCGGGCTATTCCATCTGTTTGTCCGCTTCCGCCTCTCCATCCGAGCGCCGCGGCGCCGCCGAACTGCAGAAATTCCTCCAGGAGATGTCCGGCGCGCGGTTGGCGATCATCGACGACAAAACCACTCCACCCGGCCCGTTGATCCTGGTGGGCCGGAGCCGTATCACGGACTCCTTGAAACAGCCGATACCGTACCCGGCGCTTGGTGACGAGGGATTCGTCTTGAAGACCGCGGGCGAACACCTGATCATCGCCGGTGGCCGGCGGCGCGGCACCATGTACGGCGTCTATACCTTCCTCGAGAAGTTGGGTTGCCGGTGGTTCACACCCGATCTCAGCCGCATTCCCAGGAAGCGCACCATCTCCATCGCAGCGCTGAATGAACGGCACGCACCGGCTTTCGAATATCGCGAACCCTACTTCAGCGAAGCATTCAATAAGGACTGGGCCGCGCGCAACAAGATGAACGGCGGCTCGCTCCAATTAGACGAATCCACCGGCGGCAGCTTGAAATACTATCCCTTCGTCCACTCCTTCTACGCTCTCATTCCGCCCGAAGAACATTTCCAGCGGCACCCGGAGTATTTCTCGTTGATCGACGGCCAGCGGCGGGAACGCGGCGGCCAGTTGTGCCTCACCAATCCGGACGTGCTGCGGTTGTCGGTCAAGAAGGTTCTCGATTGGAGCAGGGAACATCCGGAAGCCCAGATTTGCTCCGTGTCGCAGAACGATTGGGACGGCTGGTGCGAGTGCGACCGCTGCCGCCAGGTGGAGGCGGAAGAAGGCGGTGCGCACTCCGGCCCGCTGTTGCGCTTTGTCAACGCCTTGGCCGCCGAGGTGGAAAAGCACTACCCGGATAAGCTGATCGACACCCTGGCTTACACCTACACAGAGACTCCACCTCTGCGGGTGCGCCCACGCCACAACGTTCGCATCAGGCTCTGCCCCATCGGAGCGTGCGAAGCGCACCCTTATGAGCAGTGCCCTTACAATGCGTACGTCATGAACAACCTGCGGGCCTGGTCGAAGATTACCAGCCAACTCTACGTTTGGCACTACAACACGAACTTCCGCCACTATCTTCAGCCCTTCCCGGATTTCGACGAACTGGCCGCCGACATTCCCATGTACAAGCGGCACGGTGTGGTGGGCTTGTTCATGCAGGGCGGAGCGGCGGCCGGCGGTGGAGCCGAGAACGCGGCGCTGAAGTCCTGGGTGCTCTCGCGTCTGCTGTGGGATTCCAAGGCGGACGTAAAGCAGGCCGTGAACGAATTCATGGAAGCGGCCTACGGCGCCGCCGCGCCCCTCATGCGGCAGTACTTCGAATTGCAGCATCGCCAGGTGCGCAAGCCGCCTGAGGGCCTGGGCCATCACATCTGGATCTTCACCCACCCGGGAACGCCCTTTCTGACGGAGGACTTCGTACGGCAGGCGAAAGAACTTCTGCTTCACGCCGAACAGGCGGCCACCGATTCACCGTCACGCCGGCGCGTTCGCCAGGCGCGGCTCTCCATGGATTACGTTGAGATGTTCTGGTCCATGCGTTGCTTCGTGAAGGAGGGTTGGTTCGCGCCGCGCGACATGGATGAGATGCGCTCGCGGCTTCGCAGCGTCGTAGCGCAAGCGCGCGAATTCGGCATCACCGAGTTTCACGAAGGCATCCCGATCACCGATGACGAGAAGCAGTTTACGGCTCTTATCAAGCCCTATCGGGCGGCTTCCATCGAGAACTCCCTCCTCCAACTTCACGCGGTCCCTGAACTCAGTGGCCGCGTCGTGGAGATGGTCGACAAGCGCACCGGACGTAATCTTCTGCGGAGCGCCGATTCGGGCGAGCGCTCCTACCCGGATCTGGCCGGCCTGGGCGTCTTCTTATTTCCGGATCATCATGGCGCGCAAATCGACGTCGCCTGGACGCTTCAGGATTCGCGCGATGCGCGCCGCCTCTCGCTGGCCGGCACCGCCTCCAATGGGCTCGCGCTGCATCGCACCATCGCGCTGGTGCAAGATTCCGCCTCGATCCATGACGCAACCCGAGTCACGAATGCGACTACGGCGCCGCTCGATGTAGTGCTCCAGTATCGCTTCGAGGCCAATCCCGGATCTATCGACGACGCTTTCGTCGCCTTCCGCAAGACTAGTGGCGACGTCTTCCGCGAGAAATTCATTCAGCCGAACCGTGAACCCACCGGCACGCGCACGTGGGCTGGCCCTGATCGCCCGGACGGCGAATGGCGCGTTGTGAATCCGGCCAACGGATTTGCATTGTCCAATCGGTTCCGTCCGCCGCAGGTGGACCGCGCTTATCTGCATTGGACCCTTGAAGGCGGGTGTTCGCGCCATTATGAACGTCTGGAGCGTGAAGCGAACCCTGAAGCCCGGAGAGTCGCTGGATCTGGAATCGGATTACGAGATGATTCGCGAGTGAGGTCATCATGCAGCGCCGATCTTTTCTCGGCGGTGCCGCCCCGGCCGTACTGGGCGCGCAACGCCCCCAGCGCAACCTGATCTTTATTCTTACCGACGATCATCGCTTCGACATGCTGGGCTGCCTCGGGCATCCGTGGCTGAAGACGCCGAATCTGGACCGGCTGGCGCGCGGCGGCGTCTTGTTTGAGAACGCTTTCGTCACCACGTCGCTGTGCTCGCCGAGCCGCGCTTCCGTTCTCACGGGCCAATACGCGCACGCGCATGGGGTCTTCGACAACACGCGACCGTTTCCCGCCAGCGCCGTCACATTTCCATCTCTGTTGCAGCGCAACGGCTATCGCACCGGCTTCATCGGCAAGTGGCACATGGGAGGTGGCAGCGATGAGGCGCAGCCGGGCTTCGACCGCTGGGTTTCGTTTCGCGGCCAAGGTGTTTATAACGACCCCGAGATGAACTTCGACGGCGTCCGCCGCCGGATGCCCGGCTACATGACCGACATCCTCACCGAAGAGTCGCTTCGTTTCATCGGAGAGAGTTCCACGCGGCCCTTCTGCCTCTACCTTTCGCACAAAGGCGTACACGCGGAGTTTGTGCCCGCCGTCCGTCACCGCAGTCTTTACGCGGGAGAACCGATTCCCTATCCGAAGTCGATGGCGAACACGGATGCGAACTATCACGGCAAGCCGGATTGGCTGCGGCGCGCTCGCGAATCCTGTTTGGGTGTCGACGGGATGTATAACCGCCGCATCGGGTTCGACGATGCGTATCGCGGCTACTGCCGGACGCTCGCAGCGGTGGACGACAGCGTGGGACGCGTGATGGATACGCTCGCCGCGCGCGGGTTGCTCGATGAAACGCTGGTCGTCTACATGGGAGACAACGGATTCCTGTGGGGCGAGCACGGGCTGATCGACAAACGCTGCATGTATGAGCCGTCCATTCGCGTGCCGCTGATGGCGCACTGTCCGGCGCTGTTCGCGGGTGGGCGGCGCGTCGCCGGGATGGCTCTCAACATCGACATCTTCCCCACTTTGCTCGATGCGGCGGGCATGGAATCTCCACCGCATGTCCACGGCCGTTCGCTGCTTGGACCAGCCCGTGGAACGGCTCGAGATTGGCGCACCGAGTTTCTTTACGAGTACGCCTGGGAGAGGAGTTTCCCACAGATTCCGACTGTGCGCGGCCTCCGCACCCAGCAGTATTCCTACGCGCAGCACCACGGTGTTTGGGACGTGGACGAGTTGTACGACATCCAGGTTGACCCTGCCCAGATGAACAACCTGCTCGCCGGAGTGCGTGCCACCTGCGAATGCACCAGCGCTCACAACCTGATCAAGAATGCGGATCTGAAACGCCTGGTCTCAGATCTCAATCGCCGGTGCGAGGCGATTCTGGCGGCCACGGGAGCGTAGTGGGCGCGGACCCAATCCCTAACGCGGGTTGCGGTAGGCTTCGTCCAGAATCTGGATCACGTGCATCACGCGCTGGCCGCGGCCGTGCATACGCACGCCGGCTTCGAGTTGTAGCTGGCAGCCGGTGTTCGACGTGGCGATGACGGTGGCGCCGGTGGCATTGGCGTACTGCATCTTCTTATCGAGAACGGCCATGGCCATCTCGTGCTGGACGATGTTGTAGACGCCGGCGCTGCCGCAGCACTGGTCGGAAAAAGGCATCTCGCGCAAGGTGAGCCCGGGCACTTCGCGCAGTAAGTTGCGCGGCGCCAGGCGGACTTTCTGCCCGTGCGCCAGGTGGCAGGAATCCTGATACGTCACGACTGCCTCGAAGCGGCCCATCTCGCGGTTCAGGTCGATTTCGGCCAGAAACTCGTTCACGTCCTTGAGGCGCGCGCGGAACCGGCGGGCCTTTTCGGCGTAAGCCGGATCGTGCTCGAGCAATTCCGGATACTCTTTGAGCGTGGAACCGCAGCCACCGGCGTTGTTGAGGATGACGTCGTAGTCGCCGGCGAGGAAGACGTCGATGTTACGCCGCGCCAACTCCTGGGCTTTCTCGCGCAGGCCGACGTGTGCGTGCAAAGCGCCGCAGCAGCCCTGTCCGCCGGGCACGGCTACTTCGCATCCGTTCTTCTGAAGCACACGGACAGTAGCTTCGTTCAACCGCGCGAAGCACACGTTGGCTATGCAGCCGGCGAGGAAACCCCACCTTGTAGCGCCGCGCGCCTTCGGCCGGAAACGTCTTTCCGATGTGGCGGAAGAAGAACGGCCACTCGGCGTGCGGCGTGAGCCGCTCCAGTTTTCCGAGTTTGCCGAACAGCTTCAAGATGCCCGTGGCGCGCACTAATCGCTGCAGGCCGGTGGCTTGATAGAAGTAGAGCAACACGCCGGCGATGGTGAGCAGGGTCGGCGAGAGCACCAACCGATGGAACAGGAAATTGCGCAACCAGCGCACGGGCCAGGCGCGGCGGCGCCCGGTTTCAATCTGCTCGCGCGCGGCTTCGACCAAACGGCCGTAGGCGACGCCGCTGGGGCAGGCCGTCTCGCAGGCGCGGCACCCCAGGCACAAGCCGATGTGCGAGACGTAGGAATCCCCCAGCGGCATGGCGCCGCTCGCTACCTGGACCATCTGGTAGACGCGCCCGCGCGGCGAGTCCATCTCGACGCCCAGCTCGCGGTACGTGGGACAGGCGTACAGGCACAGCCCGCAATGAATGCAGCGGTCCAGATCGATGGGCGCCGGCGCGGGCGTGGCGTGCTCGTTAGAGGCGGCCATACAGCCTCCCCGGATTGAGCAAGTTGCCGGGGTCGAAAAGGTTCTTCACGCCACGCATCAGCTCGAAGTCGTTGCCCGGTGCGGGCCACAATGTGAGCGACGTTTTGGCCTTCACGGAAGTGGCTTCGACGACGGTCTTCCAGCCGCGCGCGGCCGCCGTGTCGAGCCAAGTTGCGGCGTCGCTGGGAGTAGCGAAGCACGCGTAGACGATTCCGCTGGCGGCGCGGGCCAGCGCGCAGACGCGCAAGGAAGCCAGAACCTCGCCGAGCTTCGGTAGCGTCGTCGACACGCGAACCACCGTGGCATCGGCGCTTTCATTCAAAACGTCAGGCACGAATTCCTCGACCTTGCGCCACAAAGCGGCGCCGGCATCGTCATCCAGAACGGTGGCGCCCGGAAGTTCCGCGCGATTTCGCGCCATCACGGCCCGGCAGCCTTCGGCGCGCAATAAGAGAAGCGAACCATTGAATCCTAAGCGCCGCGCCGCGGATTCGTTCGCCAGATCCAGGGCCACCGGCTGGAGGGGGCTGACCAGGATACGGTCGCGCTCGGCGACGGCATCGGCGAGCGTCGCAAACTGGAGAACGAAGGTCGCGCGGAAGGGCTGCGCTGGGGCCAGCTTGAAGTTCACCACGGCGAGGGCGGCGAGCGTGCCGAACGAACCGATCATGAGCTTGGCCATGTCCAGGCCCGCGACGTTCTTCACCACCATGCCGCCGGATTGGGCCAGCTTACCGTCGAGGGTCGCGAACTTCATGCCGATCACCATGTCGCGCGCGGTGCCGTAAAGGCGGCGTCGAGGCCCGCTGAGATTGGCCGCCACCACGCCGCCGACGGTGGAATCGGAAGCGAAGGGAGGGTCAAGGGGAAGCTCGACCTGGTGGCCGGCGAGCAAGGAGCGGAGTTCGGCGAAGCGCACACCTGCCTGCACGCTGATGGTGAGATCCCGTGGCTCGAATTTCAGCACGCGATTGAGAGCCGCGGTGGATACGGTAACGGCCGCCGCGGCCACCGGACCGCCCAGGCGCGTCTTAGAGAATAGTCCGCCAAGATGAATGGTCGCGCCGGCCCCGGCCGCGTCACGCAAGGCTCCCGCTAACTCCAATTCCGTTTGTGGTTTGACAAGCTCCATGCACGCCCGAAAGGACTACTCTATCATGTGAACAATATGCACCGGCGCGAAGTCCTCTCACTGTTAGGCGCGGCCAGCGCCTCCGCTTCCGTTTCGCTGCCATCCGCCCAGGATGGGGCGGGTTGGCCCTTCGATCATTCCGCGCCGCGGAATGGCTGGGCGGAGTTCCATGCAGGCGGTTTTCGCCAGCGCGTGTACGGCTGTGTGTTTGACGGCGATTGGCTGCAGTCCGGCGTGCCGTTGGGCGGCCTCGGCACGGGCTACATGAGCATGGAGGGGTCGGGCAAGTTGGGGTACCATTCGATCTACAACGATCTGGTGCCGCCGAAGAAGTACTTCGCCGACTGGTTAACCATCGAGTGCGGAACCCGTCACGTGCCGCTCTCAGCCGCCCACATCGCCTACTGGGGACACCACCCGGTGGCGGATCTGGCAGCGGATTTCAACGAGCTTCCGCTTCACCTTGGGTTGCGCGCGTTCTCGCCGCTGATTCCAGGAGACCGCGCGACGTCGAACATCCCGGCGGCCTTGTTCGAAATCGAGTTGCGTAACACGTCGAGCGAAGCTCTGCGGTTGAAGCTGCACCTTCGGTTTCCGCCGCCAACGCCGAAAGGTTCCATCGCCGTGCGAGGCGATGGAGTGGTGGCGCGGGAAGGGCAGCAGAACGAGGCGACGGTCGCGGTGGATGTGCCCGCCGGCGGCGCGGTGCGCAAGCGCATCGCCGTGACCTGGTACGCTCCCGTCTGGCGCGACAGTTCGAGCGAGCCGCATCAGAACCGCTACACGCAGCGTTTCAAGGATGCGGGCGAGGCCGCCGATGCGGGCCTGAGAAACTTCGATGCGTGGCTGGGACGCGTGCTGCGGTGGCAGGCGGTGATATACGAGTCGAGCCTGCCGGGCTGGTTGCGCGACTGGTTGGTGCAAAGCTTCTACAGCCTGACGAAAAACTCGGTGTGGATCGCGCGCACGCGCAAGGACGAATGGTGGAGCGACGATGGCTGGTTCACGCACAGCGAGAGCCACACGGGCTGCCCCATCGTCGAGACCATGGTCTGCCGCATGCACGGGCACTTCCCGTTGCTGTTCTTCTACCCGGAGCTGGAAGACACCACCCTGAACGCATTCCGGCATTTTCAGATCTCGGATGGGGAAATCCCCTTCTCCTTCGGCATTCCCACCAGCATGCGCGACCCGCGCTTCCATTGCCAGCATCCGCTCAACTCGGGCCAGTACGTGCAAATGATTTACCGCCAGTATCTGCGCACGCGCGACAAGCGGCAACTCTCCCGATTCTTCGAGTCGGTGAAGCGTGCGGTGCGCTACCAGTATTCCCTCGATGACGATGGCACGGGGTTGGTGCACGACCAGGCGCACGTCTCACCGGGCGAGGCCTGGCCCGCCAATCAGTTTTACGACGTGTGGCCCTGGGAAGGCGTCTCCTGCTACGTAGCCGGAACCTGGCTGGCTACGCTGGCCGCGGCCAAGGCGCTGGGCGAGGCGGCCGGCGACGGCGCCTTCTCGAGCGAATGCGCGGCGCGGCTGAGCCAGGCGCAGCGGACCTATGAAGAGCGCTTGTGGAACGGCCAATACTACCGGCTGTGGAACAATGCGCGGGCCGGAACCACCAACGAGGTGGTGCTGGCGAATCAGCTCATGGCCGAGTGGTGCGTGAAAGTGTTGGGGCTTGGCAGTGTGCTTCCGGACGCCCACGTGAAGGCGGCGCTGGCAAGCGTCGAACGGCTCAACTTCTCCGCCACATCCTACGGCCTCATCAACGGCGTCACGCCGGAGGGCATCCCCTACGACACGAAGGTGCATCCGGGGGGCGACCACGCCACGCACATCTTCATCGGCGAGAATCTCTGCGCGGCGGGCACGTTTCTCTATCATGGACATCGCGACGTTGGGTTGGAGGTCGCGCGCCGGTTGTGGGAAGCGTTGGCCATGAAGACGCGCGCGCCGTGGAATCAGCGCTGCCTCATTAATGGGCAGACCGGCTTGCCGCAATGGGGCGACGACTACTATTCGAATCTCGCCATCTGGACGTTGCCGATGGCGCTGGAAGGGCAGTCCATCGCGGAATTCACGCGGTCGGGTCTGGTGGCGAAGATGATCGCAGCCGCCGGCTAAAAGTCGCGGCGCGTTCGAAAGCGTCGCTGGTGCGCTCGGAGTGGAGCGAGGCGCGCAGCGTCTCGAGTTCGGCGATGTAGGCGGCCAGCGCCTGGTCGACCTCCCGCGCGTTGGTGGCAAGAATATCGGCCCACACGTCGTAGGAACTGGCGGCCAGGCGGGTCATATCCGCCAGGCCCGGCCCGGAGACCAACGCGTCGCGCCCGGAGGTGAGCTTGCGCGCGAGCAGCGTGGCCAGGGCCGTGGAGGCGAGTTGCGGCAGATGCGACGTGAAGCCTACCGATGCGGTCGTGCTCGGCCGGGGTGAGCGCGAGCGTGAGCGCACCCATCGACTTGAGCCACTCAAGAAACTCTCGAGCCATGGGAGTCTCCAGTTCCTGCGTCTCCGAGGGAGTCAGGACGTAGGTGCGGCCGCGAAACAGATCCGCGTCGGCGGAAGAGGCCCCGCGCGTTTCCTTACCGGCGAGCGGATGTCCGCCCAGAAACTTCGCGCGACGAATGGCGCCGCTCGCGCAGGCGACAATCTCGACCTTCGTGCTGCCGGCGTCGGTCACCAAGGCGCCGGGCTTGAGCCACTCGTCCAGCGTGCCGATGGTAGCAACGATGCGCCGGATGGTTTGGGAAAGATAAACCAGGTCGGCTGGCGGAACCGCGCTCTGAAGCGGCAACCCTTCGTCGATGGCGCCCACGGCGAGCGCATCGCGAATGGCACCGGGCGAGCTGACGCCCAAAATGCGTCCGCGAAAACCGGCCTTGCGGAGCGCCAATCCGAACGACGCGCCGATCAGTCCCACACCGACGATGGTGACCGTACGCATGGCTACATCTCGCGGCCCACGGCCCGGGCGATGATGCGCAACTGCTGCATCAGTTCCTCGAATTCGTTCGGGCGCAGCGATTGCGCGCCGTCGCTCAGCGCGTGATCGGGATCGTGGTGTACTTCGATGAGCAAGCCGTCGGCGCCCGCGGCCACCGCCGCGCGGGCCATGGGAACCACTTTGTCCCGGCGGCCGGTGCCATGCGACGGATCGGCAATCATCGGCAGATGCGAGAGCTTCTTCACCACCGGGATGGCGGAGATGTCCATGGTGTTGCGCGTATAGCTCTCGAACGTGCGAATGCCGCGCTCGCAGAGAATCACGTTCTGGTTGCCACCCGCCAGAATGTACTCGGCCGAAAGCAGCAGTTCCTCGATGGTGGCCGCGATGCCGCGCTTGAGCAGCACGGGCCTTTCCACGTTGCCGAGTTCCTTGAGTAGAGTGTAGTTTTGCATGTTGCGCGCGCCCACCTGGAGGATGTCGGTGTACGGGAGCATGGTCTGGATCTGCGATTGATCCATGACCTCGCTCACCGTGAGCAGGCCGTAACGGTCCGCCGCCTCGCGCAACATTTTCAGACCCTCTTCGCCGAGTCCTTGAAAACTATAAGGAGAGCTGCGCGGCTTGAATGCGCCGCCACGCAGGATGCGTGCGCCGGAGCGGGCCACGGCGCCCGCGGCGGCATCGATCTGCGCTGGATTCTCGATGCTGCAAGGGCCTGCCATGACCACCACCTTCGGGCCGCCGATGTCCACGTCTCCGTATCTTGATCACGGTGCCGCCGGGCCGGAAGTGCCGGCTGGCGAGCTTGTACGGCGACATGATGCGATGGCACTCTTTGACGCCGTCCATCACCTCGAAGTCGGCCAGGTCGATGTTTTCGACCGGGCCTACGCCGCCGAGCACCGTGTGCACCACGCCCGTGGAGCGGTGCACGGTGAAACCCAACTCCACCAGGCGGTCGATTACGGTTTGTACCTGCGCCTCGCTGGCGCCCGCTTGCATGACTACAAACATCGCTCTGTCCTCTTCCTACTTGGTCTGATCCGGTTTTTGTTCCACCATGCGCAGCTTCTGCACGTTGCGCATTTCGTCGATGATGCGCTCGAAGACGCGTTTGGCGGCCTCCGGCGGCAAGGGACCCGTGTTGTTTTCGGTTACATTGCGAAAAACCTCGTCCTCGCGTTTCGGCTCGTAGATGGGCCAGGCGAGTTCGCGCTTGATGCGGCCGATCTTCTCGACGACACGCGTGCGTTCGTTCAGCAGCCCGAGAATGCGTAGGTCCACTTCGTCGATCTTGCGCCGGCACTCGCCGAGAGCTTGAAGCGCTTCTTCACGGTTCATATTGGTTTAGGTCGGATGCCGCGCCGCAGTTCGCGCGTCGCCGTTTCGAGATTTGCTTCCAGCGACGCGCCTCCGGCGCATTGTTCAATAATCCTGACGAAGGCGCTACCGACGACCACTCCGTCGGCCAATTGCGCGACAGCCTCCACCTGTTCCGGTGTCGAGATGCCGAACCCGACGGCCAGCGG
>CAVUYK010000011.1:0-375901 GCA_963745655.1 Terriglobales bacterium
TAGTGCAGTGCGGCGGAAATAGCGCCCGGTATCGGCATTGCGCGCAAAACGGGGACTGGCTTGAATTTCGCCGCTTTTGCGAAACTTCGTGCCTGTTCCCGGTTTTGCCTACCGGGAATCTTACTCGTCAGGAATTGCGCCGCACTCCACTAGCTAGCTGTACCAACTGCGCGGCTAGCTACTGACTGGGCGGGTCGGCGATCCGGCAAGTGGCGCGCTCTCCGCCCCCCGGTCATCGCGGTGGTTCTACGTTCGCCCCAGGCTACAGGCTGGCTCTCCGGTCATGGCACTGGTACCAGCAGCGCCTTGCTGATCACAGTTGTCAAGCCGTCCAGCACATCCATGAAGCTCGATGCAAGCAACGGAGATGTACGGAGCTGCCAGAGATGTTCGGCGTTTCGCCACGCTGACTCCCGGGCAGCGCTCACGTTCCAGGCGGCGATCGTATCTTCCAGACGAGAGATCGGCGGGAGCGCGCCGCCGGGGAGGCGCACATTCAGTGTACGCTTGGCGGATTCAACCAGGCCGTCAAGCGTGGAATTGAGTGCGGTGTAGTCGCTATAGTGCGTTCCACCGCGATCCGGAGTTGTGCCGGTGACCTGACAGGTGGCGGCGATGGCTTCGGAAAGGTCTCGATTTATGTGGGCGTTGATGCCCGCCAGCGCGAACTGGATGCGCGCGACGGCGGCCTGGTCGCGGCTACGAAACAAGACTTGCCAGGAAGTGGACGTTACCTGACCCGAGAGCGAGGCCCTGAGCGCAGAAAAATAGAGACATGCGAATTGCACGTCGAGCTGGGCAAGCCAGGCGGGATCGGTGAAGCCACCGGCGTCGACCCGCGCTTCGACGGCCTGCGTCACCTGAAGATACAGCCAATTGAACCATCTCAGGCCATCACTGTCGGCACAAGTTCCGTCGATGGTCTCCAGAACCTGGAGAACGTCGCCTATTGATTGCGGAGCGGTCTCAACAGTGGCAAGGAGCGTAGCGTCGTAGGGGAACATAATCCATGGTAGCCCAACGAAGTGCACGGTTAGAGAGTGTTCTTTTCGCACTGGGAGTGACCGCTCGGAGACTGGCTCCAAGCGGCGATCCCCGAGAGTATTCCCCTGAAGTCCTTAGCAGCATGCACCCGCCTGCGCGCTTGGGCGCGCCCGTCTGTCAGCCCTGGGTTAGGACGGAGTCCTGACGCAAGAGTTTAACGTGATCGTGGAGCGGGATGAACGCGGCTACTACGTGGCTTCTGTTCCTGCCCTACGCGGTTGTCATACACAGCATGGAATAACCTGTCCGATCGCTCCCTGACGGTCACGGCTCGGAAACACTCCACGGCACTATCGACAATTTAGCGGATCTCCAGTCACGACTTCTGCCTCACCGGAGAGAAGCCCATTCCGACCCCCGTTACACGCGGTCCAGTTCGAGAAACTGGCGGTTGTGTGGATGGTCGGACTTCTCGGGTTCCGCGACTTTGCCGAAGTGGATGACGCGGCTCTCAGCCGGGGCACCTTTACGCACCGCGCGACTTCCGGACCGCTTCGTCCTTCTCCGGGGCCTGCCAATGTTATTGCCGACGGGTTCAGGTGGGGCCAGGATGCGGGCCGCGGGACCGGACGGGTAAGTTTGACAGGGAGGTCCGTGAACTGCCATGTTATACTTCGCACAGGTCCTGGAATGTACTCAAAAGTTTCCTCTCTCCTGCTCTTTTTGTCTGTATTTGGTTCGGCCCAAAACTTTCAAATCAGCACGGTCGCCGGGTTCGGCACATTCGGAGGCGACGGGGGGCCCGCCACTGCCGCACTCGTAAACCCCGGAGCAGTCGCGACGTCTTCGGACGGTACCCTATATGTCTCGGACCCCACAAATTATCGAATCCGGAAGATCGACCGCCTCGGCACCATCACTACGTTGATCGGCACCGGCAGCGGAGCTTTTTCCGGCGACGGCGGGCCGGCCGCGGCCGCCCAGATCGCCGGATCATATAGTCTTGCCTTGGATACTCTTGGCAACCTCTACTTTACAGACGAAGGGAATCTCCGCATCCGCGAGGTGACCGCGGCAGGCATCGCCAAAACGATCGCCGGGCAACGGGACCTGCGGCACAACGACATCCGGCATGGCGGCAACCAACGCACCTTTATGCGATGTGGACGCAGTTGCCGTCGACACACAGGGCCGTGTCTATTTCGGTTCCAGCGGCCGGGTGTGGATGATCGGCGCGGATGGCTCGCTGGTTCTCATCGCGGGCAACGGAGGATATGGAAACAAGGGGGACGGCGGCCTCGCCACCGCGGCGGAAATAGGGTTTCCCGGCAGCATCGTAATCGATGCGAGTGGCAATCTCTATCTCGCAGATGATTACAATTTCGCGATCCGAAAGGTGACCTCGGATAAGCGAATCAGTACCGTCACCACGGTCACCGATGTGAATGCGACTCTCATCGCGCTGGCTCTGGACGCTTCGGGTACGCCTTTTTATGTTACCGGCACGACTCAGGTGTTTAAGCTAGTCCAGGGCGCATCCGTGGTCGCGGCTACCGTAGCCCGTCCCAACGACGCTTCGTGTCTTGCGGTGGATCCATCGGGCGCGCTCTATTTCTGCTCCTCAAATACGCAGCGGCTTTTCAGGAGCGTCAACGGTAGTGCCGACCGTATCGCAGGCGCCTATCCTTACGATGTAGACGGACTTCCTGCCTCCGCAATGAGCGTGCATCTCCACTTGAATCCGTTGCTGATTGGCCTGGCGGTGGATGCCAATAACAACGTCTACTTTCCGGAGTTAGACGGCGATCTGGCACAGCGTATCGACAAGCTGGCGCCCACTGGAATTCTCTCCGCGTTGAACACGCCGGCGCTCCTTCCAACCAAAGGCGCTTTCTCCGTCCAGGCAATTGCGATAAGTCCATCCGGGGGTATCTATTTCAGTACTTTCACGCAAGTATACAGGGCCGAGCCGAATGGTAGCGTCACCCTGATAGCCGGTGCCCCTGGGTTCCCGCCGGATTTAGGCGACGGAGGTTTGGCGACCGCCGCCAGGCTCAGCAACCCTTCCGGCCTGGCGTTCGACCAGAACGGAAACCTCTATATCACGGAGCCATTCGACAGCCGCGTTCGCAAGGTGAACACACAGAACTTATCACCACATTCGCGGGAACCGGGCAGGCTGGTTATACCGGCGATGGCAGACCTGCGTCTATCGCACAAGTGTCCACGCCTGTGGACGTGAAAGTGGACAGCCACGGCAACATATACATTGCGGATTTGACAGCTTCGGTGGTCCGCAAAGTGGATACGAGTGGCATCATCACGACCGTCGCAGGCAAAGGCACCAAGGGTTTCAGTGGCGATGGCGGCCCTGCGATCAAGGCTGAACTGAGCGGCGCGGCAGCCATTGCACTGGACCCTTCTGGAAATCTGTTCATCGCGGACAGACCATCCGCCGCGTCCACCATCAGCCCGGCGCACGACAACAACCGCATTCGCATGGTGAATACCTCAGGTGTGATCTCCACCATTGCAGGTCCCACACCCGGCTACAACGGAGAAGGTGTCCAGTCCCAACTAGCGGCCATGGGTGGACCGGTCGCGTTGGCCTCGGACGCACAGGGCAACATCTACGTAAATGAGTCCGACTCGCAGCGCATTCGCAAACTCACACCCGCTCCCGCGACGTCGTCCGTTGTGATTTCATCGGTGAATACCGCTTCCGGAAATCCTGAGATCTCGCAGAACGCTTGGATGGAGATCAAGGGAGTTAATCTCGCCCCGCGAGCGTGGGGACCGGCGCGGTTTGGAGCAGCGCACCTGAATTTCTCCAAGGGAAGATGCCGACCCAGTTGAACGGGGTCAGCGCGACCGTCAATGGCAAACCCGCGTTCATCTATTTCGTCAGCCCGGGGCAAATCAATGCGCTGAGTCCACTGGACGGCACCACGGGTGATGTGTCCGTGGTGCTGACGAATGGCACGGTTGCAAGCGCGCCGTTCACCGTGAAACTACGCTCGGTAAGTCCGTCGTTTCTGCGCTTCGGCGCGACCAGTTACATCACCGCGACCCACGGAGACAATTCCTTGCTAGGTCCTGCGTCGATGTCGGTTCCCGGCTACACGTTTACGCCCGCAAAGCCCGGCGAAATTATCGTGATGTATGCGGTTGGTTTCGGCTTGCCGGGATCCACCTTGCTGAATGGATCGTCCAGCCAATTCGGCATATTGTCTACGCTGCCGGTGATACAGATCGGCGGCATCACCACCAGAAGCGCTGACTTCGCGGGGATCAACGGTGCGCCCGGTCTGTACCAATTGAACGTGGAGGTGCCGTCCGGTACGCCGAACGGCGACGCTCAGGTGTCCGTCAGCTACGCGGGCACCACAACGCCAGCGGCGACGCTGGCGGTTCAACGCTAGTTTCTTTCGGTTCAGAAAGCGGGCTCTGCGCAGGAATCTGACGGCCCCATTGTCTTTCGGGGAGTACGCGAATCGAGCTAAATGGCCGAAAGCCAAGCCGGGCGGGTGTGCTATGGACCCGGGGTGAGATGCTGCGCAACGAGGCGCGCGAGCTCTTCCCGGTCGACGGTATCGAATTTGCTGACGCTGGTATAGGGCATTTCCGAGCCGGGCGCCGGTGCGATTTCGAGTTCTACGAAGTACCGTCCACTGGGTCGCTTCCAGGACGAAATGTAAACAAGTTGCTTTGGATCATGCATTGCGGCCACGCCGATGGCACACAGATCGCCATCCCAATGATCGATGACGAGGAAAGTCGGCCCGAACCGGTCTCTGAGCCACGAAAGGACCTCGCGGATTTCGGCGTCCTTGCTCGTGATGTCAACCTCAGGCATAGAGGGAAGACCGTTAGCGCTGCTTACATTATGCCGCCTTCGCGAAGACAACGAATTCTGTCCTCGTCACGGCCATACGCTGCGCTTTCAGCAGCAGGTAGCGCAGGTTCTTATATCCACGGCCGCGGCGCAGCAGTGACTTGATGTTCCCATTCACGGCTTCTACTACCCCAAGTGGCACCTTCGTCCGACAGTAGTTCAGGATGCCGTCGAGATGGTCCAGCAGCATCTCCGCCAGTTTCTGGAATGGCTCCAGGCGCTGCCAACGGAGTTGATTGATCCAACGTTGCAGGTAGTTCAGCATGGCGCCTTCATAGCGGTAGGTCCACAGCCGGTCCAGACTCTCTTTGAGGATGTACGCTTTGAACACTTTCCGGTTGAGAGCAAAGAGCTGGTTTAGCTCCTGACGCTTGCCGGTCGTCAGGTTCATCCAGCGGGTCAGCAGCAGCCAGCGTTTTCCTTTCACCAAGCTCCGGATCCGCCCGCCCTTCCGGAAAAACTCGGCTCGCCTCACTTCATCGATGGCGTCGTTGGGCATGTTGCATGATGTGAAACTTGTCATAGACAATCCGGCAGTTTGGAGCCCACTGCTCAATGCTCAAACGGAAGGGTTCCCACATATCCACGCATGCTGCCTCAATGCCTCGCCGCTGCCGCGAACTCAGCTCTTCCCTGAAGAACGCATCCAGCGTGTCCTTCTTGCGTTCTCGGCCGAACCACAGAGGCTCCGTCGTCTCCAGATTGCACACCACTGTCAGAAACTTCTGCTTCTTCCCCAGATGAATCTCATCCACCCCCATCTGCCGGAGAGCCGGCTTCCGCCTCGTGGCGGCCCATCGCTCCAGATAGCGCAGATCGATCGCCCGCACCGTGCTCTGCGCCAGACCGAACCGCCGAGCCACTTGTCGCGCTGACGCACTTTCACACGCCTGGCCTACCGCATCCTCAAAACGCTTGCTGAACGGAGCCTTACTTGGCAGCAGCGGCACCCTCTCCACCTTCACGCCGCAATCCGGGCATTCCACCCGATACACTTCTATGTGGACGGTGGTCCTGAACTCGCTCCAAGGCAGATCCCGCACTGTCCGTTCATTACAGTCGTGGATATCGCTGAACTTGCGACCGCACCCGGAACACTCCAGCTTCCTGTTGCCGCGTTTACGGCGTACCCACAGATCCAACACCTTGTTCTTCTCGTCGATCACATGTCTGTACACGCGGTAACCGGGCCATTGCAGGATGCGCGTGAATTCGTTGTCAGTGGGCAACCTCTGACTTTAACTGAAAAACCCGATCCTCAGAACGCCCGCCCAGTCAGCCCTCCTACGAATTCTCGCTCAGAGCCAGAAAGCGGTTGCGGAGTTAGGACGGCAGCGCCGGAGGCACTCCTACGCCATGCAGACGCGGCCAAGTGACCTGGGCCTCACTAAGACTCACAGCCGGCCTTGCCGGCCTTCTGTCACCCACAACAACCCATATTCGGAAAGCCAGTTGCGCACCATGAAATACCACCATGAAGTACCGCCCGGGCGCAGGAGGTCGTGCGGGTGTATACTGATGCCGTCCGGGAATCCAAAGCGGAAATCCCGACCGTAGAGGATCGCTGCCGCCCGGAAGCGAAACATATGGCAGAAACACTTTTGGAATTAGAAGCGAAGAGTCCTTACGAAGACCAAACGCGGCCCGCCGGCTCGCGGATCGGCGTGGTCAGTCTGGTCGCGGCGGTGGTCCTGGCGCTGGGCGCGTGCATCAGTTGCGATAAACTTCCGACGCCCCCGGCCACCACTGCGTCTCCGGCGTCGGCGCCGGCAACCGAGCGTGTGGTCGGGCCGCTGACCCCGGCGGACGCCCAGGCGCTCGCGACCATGAATGACCGTCTGAAACAATACTTGGACCTGCGCAATAAGATCGCGCGATCGCAGCCGAAGCTGCCGAAGGAAGCTACGCCCCAACAGATCGACAAGAACCAGCGCGCCCTGGAAAAACTGGTGCGGGAGGCCCGGGCGACGGCGAAGCCCGGCGACATCTTCACGCCGGAGGCGCGTCCGGTCATCCAACGCCTGCTCGCCAGCGTCTTTGGAGGGCCCGACGGCAAGCAGTTGAAGGCGTCGATCATGGATGAGAACCGGGCCAAACCGTCCGCGGTCAAGCTCGCCGTCAACGGCCGCTACCCCGATACCGTGCCGCTGGCCACCGTTCCCCCCCAGGTGCTGCAGACGCTGCCGAAGCTGACTGAGGATCTGGAGTACCGGTTCATCGGGGACTCGCTAATCCTGCTGGACGTGCGCGCGCACGTCATCGCGGACTTCATCGAAGACATAGTGCCCAAGTAACCTGAAGGGAGGTCATCATGCGCATCCGTCATTGGTCTGCCGTCGTACTCCTGCTCCTCCTGATGGGGACCGGGGCCGCTGTCGTCCACGCCATCCAGTCCCCGGCCGAATCGGTCGTACCACTGCCGAACAAGGATGGATCGTTCAAGTTCAGCGTCCTCGGCGACTTCGGCGTCGGCGACCAGAAGCAGTACCAACTGGCCGAACAGATGGCCGCACTCCATGCGGCGGTTCAAGTACGACCTCGTCGTGACGGTTGGAGACAACATTCTCGGATCGGAGCGGCCGCAGGACTTCCAGAAGAAGTTCGAGATCCCCTACAAGCCGCTGCTGGATGCCGGCGTGAAGTTCTACGCGTCGCTGGGCAACCACGACTCGCGCGAGCAGCGTTTCTACAAGCTGTTCAACATGGAAGGGAAGCTCTACTACTCGTTCAGCCCGAAGTCGAACATCCGCTTCTTCGCCTTCGACAGCACCTACCCAGAGCCGGAGCAGATCCGGTGGCTCGAGAAAGAGCTTGCGGCATCGAACGACGATTGGAAGATCGTTTACTTCCATCAGCCCATGTACTCGTCAGGCAGAACGCACGGCTCGGACCTGCAACTGCGCGAAGTGCTCGAACCGATCTTCCTAAAGCACAATGTCAGCCTCGCGCTCAGCGGCCACGACCACGTCTACGAGCGCGTGAAGCCACAGAAGGGGATCGCGTACTTTGTCGTGGGCTCCGGGGGCCGCTTGCGGGTGGGCAACATCGACCGGAAGTCGGGCCTTACGGCGAAGGGGTTCGATACCGATCTGGCGTTCATGGCCGCTGAAATCGACGGCGACCAGATGTACTTTAACGCCATTTCGCGCCTGGGCCAGATCGTCGACTCGGGTGTCCTCACGCGGCGCAAGGTCACGCCCTGATCCCCGTCGATCTTGTACCCGGGGTCTCCGCCCCGCCAATACGGTTGTGAGCTTCCCCGGAAGTAGGAACCGCCCTCCGCTTACACGCGGTCCAGTTCGAGAAACTCGCGGATGTGCGGATGGTCGGAGTGCTCGAGCTCCGCGACCGGGCCGAAGTAGATAACGCGGCCCTCGTGCAGGACCACCACGCGGTCGGCCACGCGCCGCATCAGGTCGAGGTCGTGCGTCACCACCACTGAGGTCAGATTCAGTTGCTCCTTCAAGCGCAGCATGAGGCTCGCCAGGTGGTCGGACATGATGGGATCGACCATGGTGGTCGGCTCGTCGTAGAGCACGCACTCGGGCTGTGCCGCCAGCGCCCGGGCGATGGCCACGGCGCGCTTGAAGCCGGTGGACAGGTCGGTGGGATAGGCTTCGGCGTAGTCGGCCAGTTCCACCATGTCGAGCAGGCCGTGGACCACGTCATCCTTGTTGCTCGAGTCGTAGTCCTCGCGCAGTTCGAGGGAAAAGAGGATGTTCTCGGCCACGGTTAACGAATCGAACAGCGCACCGGATTGGAACACCATGGTCACTTTCCTGCGTATGCGGCGCAAGGCGGCTTCGGCGTAATCGGTGATGTCTTCGTACGCCACCACCACGCGCCCGGCGTCCGGCTTGAGGAAACCCATGATGTGCGCCAGGGCCACCGACTTGCCCACGCCGCTGCGGCCGATGACGGCCACGGTCTCTCCCGGATCAATGTGAAAACTCACATCGTCCAAAACGGGGTAGTCGAACGTCTTATAAACGTGGCGGAATTCGATGTAGTGCGGGAACTGCTCAAGCATGCCTAGCCCATTCCTGTGGTGTGTTGGCGTTGACGAACCATGCCGCGGCCCCCGTCCAGTAGTGTGTATCCAGAAGTTGCAACGCGTCGGTCATGCGCAGAACCCCATCGAAGAGCGCGGCCTCGATCTTCGCGAGCGCCGAACGGCGCCAGACGGCGCACAAAGGTTCCACTTTATGGGGGGCCGAGAGGGGGACCAGGCAGTCGCAACCTTGCTCTTCGGCCCGGTCGAGCAGGCCTTCCAGCAAGGCCTGTTCGAGTCGCGGCATATCGCAGGCCACCAGGAGGTTCCACTCGGCCTCCGTATCGGAGAGCGCCGCGTGTACGCCGCCCAAGGGACCCCGGCCGGCTATCTGGTCGGAGATTACCCGGTAGCCCAGAGCGCCGTAGCGCTCCGCCGCGCCCACCAGCGTGACCGAGCCCGCCGCGCCGCGTACCTGTCTGGCAATGTGGTCCACCAATCTTTCGCCGCGATACGGCAGGAGTGCCTTGTCGCAGCCCATCCGGGAACTGGAGCCGCCCACCAGCACAAAGCCCGACCGGCGCATGAGAGAATGATAACATTGGCGACTATAAAGGATTCCGTTGGCGGCGGCGCGATTTGACTGTATAATCGGATAAAACAGGACAATGTCATTTTGTTCTAACATTCTGGTGGTAGCGGCCGTCCTAGGCGGCACTACCGCGGCGATGGCCGGCGCGCCCTCCGGCAAGACCACCAGCGTCGTGCGCACCGACTCGCGCACCGGACGGCTGGTACGTTCGGTGGTGGTGACGCCGCGCGAAGGGGATGCCGGCGCGGATTCTCGATACACCCAAGCCGCCCGCCGCGACATCCGGACCATTGTGGAAGAGACCGCCGGACGCCACGACGTGGACCCGCTGCTGGTGGACTCCGTCATACAGGTGGAGAGCGGCTACAACGCGCTGGCTATTTCGACCAAAGGCGCCGAAGGATTGATGCAGTTGATTCCATCCACGGCGCGGCGCTTCGGCGTGAAGAATACTTTCGACCCGCGCCAGAATATCGAAGGCGGCGTCCGCTATCTCAAGTACCTTCAGCAGACCTTCAAGGACGACCGCTTGGCATTGGCCGCCTACAATGCGGGCGAAGGCGCGGTGGCCAAGTACGGTTGGATTCCGCCCTACCCGGAAACCAGGAGCTATGTGCACAAGGTAGGCAAGCGGTACGGCGAAGCCAAGAAGGCCTCGGCCGCTGCCCCGGCTACGGCGCCGCCGCCCGCCGCAGCGCCCGAGGAACCGCGCTATCGGCCTATCGAGCAGTTCGTCGACGCGGAGGGACGGCTGCACATTCGGACACGCTAGGATCAGATGGTTGTTCTGATACCTACATTCGTGACGCGACCGGGCAAGCCCGCCTGGGTGCGGGTGGTTGTCCCATGCATCGCCTTGGCCGCCGCTCTGTCCACGGCGCACGCGGAGCAGGCTCCGCTCAAAGTCATCCACGTCAGGTTCTGGTCTCTTGGCGATACCACGCGCGTCGCCATCGAAACCAACGGAGACTTCCGTTACCGGCTGGATCGGCTGGCGAATCCCGACCGTCTTTTCTTCGACCTGCTGGGCGTGAAACCCGCCGACGGCAGCGGCAAGGTGCACACCATCCCGGTTGGGGACGGCGTTCTGAAACAGATCCGCGTGGCCGAAACACAGCCCGGCACTACGCGAGTGGTTCTGGACCTGGATTGCGCCGTCGAGTACAAGGCCTCGCAACTATCGTCTCCCGAGCGCCTGGTGGTGGAGGTGCGCCGTTCCGGCGCCGGTCCGGAACCCACCGCATCAACCAGTAAGACCGGCAGCGAGCGGCTGGAGGAAACGGTCGCGCCGGCCCCGGCACGCAAACCCGCCAGGAGACCCTTCGAACTGCCTCCGCTGCCGCGCTACGCGGCCCAGGCACCCATCGAGTTGCCCGCGCCGCCCGCCCTGTCCGCCGAATGGAAGCTGACGCCCGATCCTGGATCCGCTAGGCTCTCAACCCCGCCGGCCCCCGCTCGTCGCGTGCCACCGGCCCCATCCGCCACGGCCAGGCTGAAGACTCCGCCGGCGGGCGCCGACTTGCCGGCTGAACCGGCCAGGCAGAATCGGGATGGAGGCCGCTCGCTCACCCGCGCGCTGGGCTTGAAGATCGGGCGCGTGGTGCTCGATGCAGGCCACGGCGGACACGACACGGGAACCATCGGGCCGGGCGGTGTGTTTGAAAAGGATATTGTCCTCGATATCGCGCTCCGCCTCGGCGCGCTCATCGAGGCGGGAATGGGCAGTGAAGTGGTCTACACCCGCAAGGACGACACCTTCGTGCCTTTGGAAGAGCGCACCCGCATCGCCAACGAAAAGTTGGCCGATCTGTTCCTCTCCATTCACGTTAATTCCTCCCCCTACCGCGCGGCGTCGGGCTCCGAAACCTATTACCTGAACTTCACCACGTCGCGCGAGGCGCTGGAAGTTGCGGCGCGCGAGAATGCCACGTCCAACAGGTCTATCCACGAATTGCAGGACCTGATCCAGAAGATCGCGCTGCGCGACAAAGTGGAGGAATCGCGCGAGTTCGCTTCCAGGATCCAATCCTCGATGTACGTTCTGTCCGCGAAGTCGGTGGCCGGCAAGAACCGCGGCGTGAAGAAGGCGCCTTTCGTGGTGTTGATCGGCGCGGCCATGCCGTCGGTCCTGACGGAAGTGGGCTTCGTGACCAACCCGCGGGAGGGTATTCTGCTGAAAAGAGCCGACCAGCGCCAGAAGATCGCCGACGCGCTTTATCGGGGACTCTCCTCGTACGCTTCCACGTTGAGTCACTTTCAAGTGGCGCGGCGCGCTGGCGAGTAGACCTGGACGGCGGCGCGCTTAGGTGGATGGGGCCAAGCTCGGGTGCTGGCTGATCAGGGCTGCGCAATTGCGGCCATCGTCCTTGGCGCGATACAGAGCTTCGTCGGCCCAACGCACCACCTGAGCGACGGTGGGCTGCATGCCGGGCGCGACAACCGTGCAGCCAAAACTTGCCGTCAGCGTCACGCGGTTTTCAACCAGATTCATGGGCTCGCTCGACAGGGCTAGCCGCAGGCGCTCAGCGTGTTTCACAGTGGCCGTGTCGTCGCAACCCGGCAGCACCACCAGAAACTCCTCGCCGCCGTAGCGGCCCAGGGAGTCGTAGCTCCGCATGGAAGCTTGCATGCGGCGCACGCACTCATGCAGAACGGCGTCGCCGGCCACGTGGCCATACGTGTCGTTGACCACCTTGAAATGGTCCAGATCCGCCAGGATCACGCCCACAAAGCCCTGCTCGTGTTGGGCGCGGTTGAGTTCCTTTTCAAGAATCTCGAGGATCGAGTAGCGGTTCCAGGCGCGGGTGAGCGCGTCGATGGTGGCCTGGACGCGCAAGGCCTCGCGCGCCGCTACCAGTTCGGCTTGCAGTTCGACAATGCGCCGGCCCGCTCGCAAGCGGACCTTCAGCTCATGGTTGTCGAATGGTTTGGTGATGTAATCGTCGGCGCCCGATTCCATGCCTTCCACCAGGTCTTCCTTCTCGCTGCGCGAAGTGAGCAGCAGGACGTAGGTGTAGGCGATGCGGGACTCTTGGCGGAGGCGCCGGCAGATCTCGACGCCCGTGAGGCCGGGCATCATCCAGTCCAACACGGCTAAGTGTGGCGCGTCGGGGCTCTGCAGCAATTCCCAGGCCTCCAAGCCATCGCAAGCCGTGATCACCTCGTAGGACCACTTGCGCAGGGAACTCTCCAGTACGTGGCGATCGATCACGCTGTCGTCCGCGATGAGTATCTTCATGGCAGCGTTTCTGCGCTAGATAAATCCTCTGTTTCTTGTCTATCGGCCGGCTGGGACCTTTTCCTTAGCCGGACTATACGCCTAACCATCACTTGGTTCGCTCAAACGTGTATCCGCTTCACCCGGGGGTGGATCTTGCACAGGACGTCGTAGGGGATCGTCCCCGTCAGAGCGGCAATGTCGCTCGCGTCGAAGCCATCTCCGAGCAGTTCCACCGCTTCGCCGGCCTTCAACCCGGGCACATCGGTGGCGTCGATGGTGGTTATGTCCATGGAAACGGCACCTCGCATGGGCACCCAGCGGCCGCCGGCGCGCACCGAGCCGCACCCGGAAAGCTGCCGGAAAACCCCGTCGGCGTAGCCCGCCGAAACCATCGCGATGCGCGTGGGGCACGTAGTGATGTGCCGCGCACCATAGCCGACCGGCGCCCCGGCCGGCAGTTCCTTTACTTGGAGCACGCGCGCCTTCCAGGTGAGCGCCGGCTTTACACGGATCAGGCTCTCTGGCGCCCGGCCGCTGGGCTCCGGCACGTAACCGTAAAGGCTCAGTCCCACCCGTACCAGATCCAGCCACGAGCCGCGCCGCGCGTACGCCACGCCGCCGCTCGCCGACATGTGCCGCAGCCGCGGCCGGATGCCGGCCTCGGCGAGTTCGTGCGATACACGCTCGAAGACCTGCACCTGACTTGTCGGTCTGGTCGCTGTCGTAGTCGGAAGCCGAAGCCAGGTGTGACATCAAGCCTTCGATCTCCACGTGGGGGCAGGCGCGAACGGCCTGAACCATGGCGCGCGCCTCGCTCGGGAGGCCCAGCCTCCCCATGCCGCTGTCGATCTTGAGATGTACACGCGCGCGGGTGCCGCGGGCGCTCGCCAGGGCGTCGAATACCGCCAGATCCTGGATACTGGCGACCGCCGGCGTGAGCTTGTCATCGAGCATCGCGGAGAAGTTCACTCTGAGCGTGTCGGCCATCACCAGCACCGGCGCTTCGATGCCGGCCTGGCGTAGTTCCAAGCCTTCCTGGGTTGATGTTACCGCCAGCCACGGGGCACCCTCGCCCACCAGACGCCTGGCCACTTCCACCATGCCGTGGCCGTAGGCTTCCGATTTGACGACGCAGGCCACCACGGTCCGGGGGCCCACCGCGGCGCGAATGTTGTGGTAGTTGGCCGCGATCCGGTCCAGCGAGACTTCCACCCATGAGCGTAGTTCGTCGGTCATGGTTTACTCCGCTCGGATCCAGGCGCTCCCGAGCGTCAGCCGTGCAAGTTCCTTTTCGTCCGGCACCGCCCCCACGCCCGGCACATCCGGCGCGGTCATGCATCCGGGCGCCGTGAGCGCCAACTCCGGCTGCGAGAGGTCCCGCTTGTAGAAGCGCGCGCTGGGGAAAACGTCGGCCGGATAAGTGAAGTTCTCCAGCGTCGCCAGCGCCAGGCAGTGCTGTGCGCCCACCGCGGATTCGAGCATGCCGCCCACCCAACAGGGAACTGCGTTGTCGCGGCACAAGTCGTGAATCTGGACCGCCACCGTCAGGCCTCCCACGCGGCCGGGCTTCAGGTTCATGTAGCCACATGCCTTGGTTTGGATGGCCTTCCGCGCGCGGTCGAGCGATGTGATGCTCTCGTCCAGGCAAACCGGCGTCGCGATGGAGCGCGCCAGCGTGGCGTGATCGATCAAGTCGTCGTGCGAGAGCGGTTGCTCGATCATGGCCAGATTGTAGCGGTCGAGTTTCTTGAACATCGGCAGAGCGTCGAGCGTCCAGGCGCTGTTGCAGTCGATGTGAAACGTGTGTGTGGGAAACGCGCCGCGCACGGCCGCGACCATGTCCACATCCCAGCCGGGACGAAATTTCAGTTTCACGCGTGAAAAACCCATCCGGATGGCCTCGTCGATTTTGCTGAGCAGCGCGTCGATGGATTCCATGACGCCGAAGTCCGCGCCCACGCGCACTTGCGGATCCTTGCCGCCCAGAGCCTTCCACAGTGGCTCGCCGCGCAAGCGCGCGTGAAGATCCCACCACGCGGTGTCCAGGGAGCCCTTGGCGAAGTAGTTGCCCTTGATGCCGGCCATGGCGGACTGCAACTGGTCGGGCGTTTCGATCGCTTTGCCCACCACCTGCGGCGCCAGGTAATCGCGCACCAGTGTGAAGGCGCCGGCGGCCCATTCCGGACTGTAGCCCGGCAGACGCCACGGCGCGCCTTCGCCCCATCCGGTGGTGGCGCCGGAGGTCATTCGGACCAGCACGCTTTCAATGGTGTCGTCGTTGCCGTAGGCGGTGCGAAACGGATAGATTAGCGGCATGGCGACGTGGTAAACGGCGATCGAATCGATACGCATGGGAATCTTTCAGTGTATCGGGATCTCGCTCCTCAGATGGCCGTCCAGCCACCGTCCACCAGAATGTTTTGGCCGGTGATGTAGCGCGAGGCGTCGGAGGCCAGAAACACGGCCGGCCCCTGGATGTCCTCGCCCACCGCCATGCGGCCCAGCAGCGTGCGGCGCGCATAGGCCGCGCGGAAGCTCTCGTCCTGCCCCTCGCTTACGAACCCGCCCGGCGAAAGACAGTTCACGCGCACCTGGTAGGGCCCCAGGTAACTGGCCAGATAGCGCGTGAAGTTGATCATGCCGCCTTTCGAAAAAGCGTAGTGCGCCGGGTTGGTCATGGCGGTGCCTTCGTAAATGGAAAAATCCGGACCTACGGCTCCGTAAATGGACGCGATGTTGACGATGGAGCCGGAGCGGGCGGCTTGCATGGGCTCGGAAAGTATTCGCGAGGTGAGGAACAGGCCTCTCGAGTTGAGCTTCATGGTCTCGTCCCACTCTTCCACCGTCGAGTGCCGCAGATCGCCGCCGGCCCGCGCCACGGCGTTGTTAAACAGGATGTCCAGCCGGCCGTGACGCCCCAGAATCTTCTCCCGCAGCGCTTCGATGGACGCCTCATCGCTGAAATCGCACGCGGCGCTTTCGGCGATGAGTCCGCGTCCGGTGAGCGCCGCGGCGATTTCGGCGCACTTCGAGCCATCGCGCGAAGCGGCCATCACGCATGCGCCTGCCTCGGCCAAAGCCTCGACGATATGCCTGCCGACAATGCCCGCTCCACCCGTGACCAACGCCACCTTGCCGTCCAGCCGGAACATGTTACTGGAGCCGCTCATTGGGCCGCTCCCACCGCTTGCGCGCGGATGTCCAGTCCCACTTGTTCGCTCCAGGCTCTTAGAATGCGTTCAAACACCGGTCCTCCCGGCGTCCCGCTCCCAATCTGAATGCCGTTCACGCGTGCCACCGGCGCCATGCAATACGGCGTGGTGGTGAGGAAGATCTCGTCGGCGGTAAGCGCGTCGTGCAACTGCAGGTCGCGTTCGACGAACCGGATGCCCAATTGGGCGCACAGCTCTATCACTGTCTTGCGGCTCACTCCCAGCAGGATATTGCGCGGCGCCGGTGACAGCACCTCGCCGTCTTTCACCAACAGCACGTTCGCGCCGCTGGTCTCGGTCAGGTTGCCCCCCAGATCCAGCAGCAGCGGGATGGCTTTCGGATCCACTAAATGCGCTTCCTGCTCGGCCAGCCACCAATGCAGGCGGCTGCGGTTCTTGATTTTCGGGTCGACGCATTCGGGCGGAATATGTCGTGTGGATGGCGTCACCAAATGCGCCCCCACGGTAAACAGGTGCGCGAACAATCGGAAGGGGATGGGGAAACTGTGGATGCAGAAAGTGGGTTCGAGTGGCGCCGGGGCCGCTGCTGAGCCGGCGTAGATCAAATTCTCGCCTGGCGTGATGAACCATACCACGCAGAGTTCGCCGCCTTCCGGCAACAACTCCGCGTTGCGCCGCACAAGCTCCGCGGCGATCTCGGCGTTCTCGCGCGGCGCCAGCGGCACCGGGATGCGCGCGTACTTGCAACTCTCGTGGAAGCGGCGCACGTGGTCTTCCAGCCGATAGGGCCGCTTGTGGAATGTGCGGAGCATATCCGTGACCGTCGCGCCCAGCACGATGCCGAAATCGAAGATGTTGATGCGCGCCTTGGACGCGGGTACGTAACGCCCATCGATATAGACCACCGGTTCGCTACTCATGCCGCTCCCTCCACCCAGAAGCCAAGTCTAGTTGAATCGTGACGAAGAGTGCGCATTACATGAATTGTGAACTAAACCGGGACAGTCAGCAATTTCCCCTTTTTCCGCTAGGCGGTTTTGATCCACATCCGCGGGTGTCCGAACGCGGAAAAGGTGAAATTGCTGACTGTCCCGGTTTCCTGCCGCATAATAGTGGTGTCGAAACGACTATGAACCGGTTGCTTGCATCTCTCACCGTGGCGGCCTCGTTCCTGGTGGCCGCGCCTCCTCCATCGCGTTTCTATCGGGCGGCGTACCAATACGCAGACGCGTTATTGAAGCACGGACGAGACCACTACGGACCACGCCAGACACCCTTGTTCGTCCATATGATCGACTTGCGCACGCTCGAAGTGCCCCGGCAGCGCACTGCCGCGGCCTGGCGCGCGGAGATGTCGTCCTGGCGCGAAGATAAGAATTACTTGATGTGGGGCAAGGATCGCAGCAGTACGGACTGGGCGCAGGATTCCAACCTTCTGTGGGACACCGAGAACGTCCGTTTGCTGCAGGCCCTCACGCGTGCGACCGGCGAGCAGCGCTTCCATCGCGCCGCCGATGAGTACATGCGCTTCTTCCTCCAGCATTGCATCAGTCCCACCACGGGCCTGTTCGCCTGGGGCGAACACGTCGCCTACAACGTGGTGGACGATCAGGTCCACGGCAAGCGTCATGAATTGCAGCACCCCGCGCCGCTTTGGGAGGAGTTGTGGCGCATCGATCCCGACGCCGTGCGGCGCGAGATCGAAGGCGTTTACCGTTATCACATCACCGACAAACGCACGATGGCCTACGACCGCCACGCCAACTTCTGGAATGGCATGCCGGAGCGCGACCAGGCTACCATTCTCGGCTATGTCGGCGTCTACGTTTCCTCGTTCGCGTTTCTCAAAGCCAGGACCGGCGATGAAAAGTACCAGGATTGGGCGCGACGCCTCCTGCTCGCCTTCCAATCCAAGAGCGACCCGCAGGGGCTCTATCCCGACAACTGGACCGACCGGCAGATGCGCGAACTGCCGTTCATCTATCAGCCCCGGCCCGCCGTGGCGCTGGGCATGTATATGGCCTACGAGTATACGCTCGACAAGCGCTGGCTCGACGATGCCAACCGATACCTGCTGGCCTGCGCTCCCTTGCTAATGGCCGGCCAGGGCGAGCCCGCCTCCATTGGGGTGCGCTGGCCGTTCATCGATTCCGCCCTGCGCGCCTACCGGGCCACCGGTGAACGGCGCTATCTCGATATGGCTGTGCAAATCGGCGAGGCCATTCTGGCCACCGCGCCGCCGCGCGCGCAGATGGCTTCCTCGCAAGCCGACCGCATCAACGCGCTGGTCGCGCTCTACCAGACCACGCGCGACCAGCGTTGGCTCGAAGGCGCGCGACAGGCGGGCGACTATGGCATCCGCGCCTTTGTCCATCCGAGTGGCTTGATTCGCGGCACCGCCATCGTCGACCGGCCGGATTATTACGACGCCATCCAGGGTCCCGGCGCGCTGGCGCTGGCGCTCTATGGGCTGGGCGCTGTCGATGTCGAGGAGTGAGACTGTCCGGCGAAAGCGCGCGGAGCAGGCGTGGGAGCCGCCTTGCGCCGCGCTAGCAGAAGGTTAGACGGCACTTTGCTGAACCCGTATCCGATGCGGAATTCAAGCGGCTTGGCCGCGCCCGGCGTCTCGTAGGCCCGGTGCAGGTCCGGTTGCTCCAGGTAGTGAAAACTCCCGTAGGGCTTCTGGTACTCTCCGTAGAGTTGCAATTCCCATTCGGGCGACTGGTAACAGGAGTAGGGCAGGCCGGAGTCGTCTTGCAACACAACTTCGCTCGTCGCCAGCACCTCTTCGCGAATCGCGCGAAACTCCTTTTGATGCGGCATGTAGCTGGTGGACTTGAGGAACGTGACAAAGGGTGCCGTACGGTCCAGGTAGGTCAGGAAAGCCCGGTTGCTGGCGAGTTTGGGGCCCAGGTTCACGGTGAAGAAGTACAGCCTCTGCGCCGTTTGTGCACCCTTGCTTCGGAACAAGATCTCAACCCCGCGATTGCTCACCGCGCGCGCCCTCACCTTCGTGCGATCCCAAGGCGCAATCACTCCGCCCTCGGCCACATGCACTGTCGAGATGCTCAGAATCTCGGCGTCCAGCCGCACGAGTTGCACCAGCAGGTCCGGCAACACGCCGCTGAACATCTGGCCACGCAACGAGCGGTCCATTTCGCGGGTGATGAAGAAGCTGCGTTGAAACAGCGAGCCGAGGCTTTCGCGCACCGAATCGAGCAGGCGGTCCAGATCCGAGCGCAACGCGTTTTCATCCGGCAGGTCCCCGATCGGCTCCAGGCCGATCAGGATGTAAGCCGGATTGTACGGAAACAGCGCGACGGCGTTGAACACATCGGGGCCGCCGAATGGATAGAGCAGGACACGTTGCCGGATGCGTGCATCGTCGAGCTGAGAGGCTTGGAAGCGCCGCATGGCGGGCAAACGGTCGGTCTCAATCAACTTCCACACGCGATCGAATTCCGCCGCGTGAGCTTTCCACACCGGAGACTCCATCAGGTCTTTGAGGGCGCTGGTCTCGCCAACCGGCTTGCCGGCCAACAGGCGCGCCACGTCGTTGGCGGACGTGCCGGCGCAAAGCGGCGCTCGCGCGAAGCCGACAACCAAAACAGCCGTCAAGAATCCGGTAATAATTCTGCGAATCATATGAATCACGGGGATTAGGAAGCCTCGCGTCCATTGGGTTTCGAAATTGGACGCCCTCATGCAATCCTAGCAAATGGACCGCGGCGAACGCTTCATGGATGAGATGAAGCGACCAGTCCAATCGTGCGCATTGATCGTTCGACAGTATGCGCGCCTCCACTCCACCTAAGACCTGGCGCGGAAGCGGCGATTGAAGACGGTTCAATATTGAGAGCCGCTGGCCTTGTGGGTTGGGCTGCCCCATGATATTTCCGAACCGTGAGCTGGTTTCTGCAGGGGTTGAATCATCCACCGCCCAGATAAATGGTGCGCTCTGGGGCCGTGCATACGAAGCCCGGGGCGGGGTAGTTGAATGAGTTTTGCACTGGTCGGAGATCCCCCTACGCTTGGTCAGCCATTACGGTCCAATGTAGCCCGCGCCCTCCGCCCCTTGCGGCTGTACAATGTCAGCAGACCGGCCGGGATCAGCACCTCCCCGGCCGCAAGGAGAAAGCAACCCGATGCATAACAAAACCGTATCTCGACGCCGATTACTGACGACCTCGTCCATCGGCACAGCCGTTCTTGCCATGACGCCGAGGAGTTCTGCCCTGACGCTCAGCGGCAGCGCGGGTACGCCCGCCATCCTCGGTGGCCAACCGGTTAGAAAAGCGCGTTTCCCCCGCTGGCCGATGTTCCGGGAGACCGATGAAAAGTCGGTGCTGCCGGTGCTCCGCAGCGGCGTCTGGTCCAGGGCCAAGGTAGTTGACGAGGCCGAGGTCCGGTTCGCCAAAGCTGATGGGAGCGAAGTACTGCGTGTCCACCTGCAACGGAACCAACGCCATCATCACTGCCATCCGCGCCGCGGGCATCAGCGGAGGCGACGAGATCATCACGACACCGTACACTTTTGTCGCAACCATCCATCCGATTCTTCTGGCCAATGCCCTGCCGGTGTTCGCGGACATCGATCCCGTAACCTGGCAGATCGACCCCGCCAGGATCGAAGCTAAGATCACCGGGAACACGGTCGCCATCCTGCCGGTGCACATCATCGGCGGGATTTGTGACATGGACCGCATCAACGCGATCGCGAAAAAACACCACCTTAAGGTGATCGAAGACGCCTGCGAAGCGCACGGCGGTGAGTGGAAGGGCAGGAAGGTGGGAACGCTGGGCGACCTGGGATGTTTCAGTTTTCAGACCGGCAAGTCCCTGACCTGCGGCGAAGGCGGAGCCATCCTCGGAGGCGACCAGAGCCTGATGGACCGCTGTTTTTCCTTCCACAACCTGGGACGTCCGCACGGCAGCGTCGTTCCGCGCGGCGATGAAGGGTTTCCGATGCTGGGCAGCAAGTGCCGGATGGCGGAGTACCAGGCCTCCATCCTCATGACACAGATGGAGACCTTCGAGGCTGAATGCAAGGTTAGGAGCGAGAACGCGGCGTACCTCTCGGAGAAGCTGAAACAGATACCGGGCATCGTGCCGCGGGCCGATTATCCCGGCGTGACCCGGACCGCTTTCTATTTCTATGGATTCAGATACAAACCGGCGGAGTTCAATGGCCTCTCCCGAAGCAAATTCATCGCCGCGCTGCGCGCCGAGGGCATCCCGTCGAACAATGGTCTGGGAGTCATCTCAAAGAAGCCCATGAACAAGGAAGGGTGTATTGAGGACGCCTTCAAATCCAAGACTTACCAGCGGCTGTATCCGAAGGAGAAGCTCGCCAACTACCCAGCAGAAAACGAATGCCCCGAATCCGAGAAGCTGATTGCGGAAACGGTCGGCTTCCATCAGGCTATGCTGCTGGGCTCCCGGCAGGATATGGACGACATCGTCAATGCCGTCGTCAAGATCTACGAGAACCGGCAGAAACTGACTTAGCGGCTGTTCCGAAATAACTGTGCCAGCGTGCCAAGTCCGCTTCCTGACGCGCGCGGCTTCCAGCACGTGCCTGCGGATGCGTTCAGCCTCGGCGGTCCACTCCTTCGGCGTTCGTGGAGACGGCAGCGCCGGGATTCGTGCCGCCATGTAGGTCTTGATTTGCTGCTCCACCACTCCGGGTTCAATGACGACCTTGGTCAGGATGGGCTGCAGTTGCTTAGGATTGGATTGGCCCGGCAACGTGGCCGGCAACAATCCCAGAAGTAGAACCAGTTGAAGGCAGGCGTTCCGTGTCATCAGAAAGATAACTTTAGCGCGAGTTGCCCGATGCGTGGGTCGCCCGCGCGCTCCTCACCTGCTCGATTCCGGATACCGCGACGAAGCGACCCTTCCTTGCGCGTCGCGTGATAAGTTGGCATTCGATCAGGTCAACGCGAAAGGACAAATCCATGCAGCGCAGATCGTTTCTTCAAACTGTTGGCGCGAGCGCACCGACACTGGCGTTGGTAGGCACCGCGTCCGGCGCGGCTGTTTCGGAGAAGTTCACGCCCATCGACCTGGGCGAATATTTCAACGCGTCGTCAATTGACTTTGGGCCTCGTGATCGCACCAAGGTGCGGAACTTGCCGCACACGCAGGACGGCTTGATACGCACGTTGGGCGGCGCGCAACAGATCCAGGGAATCCCCTTCCAACTGGGGCCTGCGGAGACGGGGAAGAAATCCTGGGTGGCGCTGAGCACACTCCCGCGGGCTTGGACAAAACCGGCCATCGAGATTCCCATCGGCAAAGCCGCCGGCTTCCTATGCCTGGCGCAATTCTGTGATTTCGATCCCGCGGAGATGGATCCGGCGGGCCCGGAAACCATCCAGAAACTCGGCCAACTTCTAGCCGACGCCATCCTGGTTTATGAGGACGGCTCGGAACGCGCATTTCCGGTGCGCCGGCGATTTGAGGTGACTTCACCGATTGCCGCGTGGGGCCAGGAGTGCTTCAACGCCATGCAGAGCAATACCTGGCGCGCGGCCAAGCTTGACGATCCGCTGGCCCATGGCACCGACTGGGGATTTCTGCAATGCACCGCGCTTTACAAGAACCTGGGCGGCGCCGCCATCTGGATCTGGGCTCTCCAGAACCCCGTTCCGGAACGTCCGCTGAAAGCCCTGAGAGTCCGAGCCGCGGGCGAGGATTGTCTGGTGATCTGCGGCCTTACCTTGTTCCACGGCCGCGAGGATCCTCTTCGTCACGAACGCCGCGCCCTGTACCGGATCACCCTGCCGGCGCCGGCGGCGGAGGAGACGGACCGCTGGAAAGTGGACGTTGACCTGGGCATTGTTTGCAGAACGTACGCGCTCGGTGAGTTCCAGCCGGAGGCTTGGCTCAAGTCCGAGAGCGCGGGTTTGGGAGAACGCGCGGCGCCCCTGAAGAGCGTCAGCCATCTGTTCACGGAAGTGACCGCCAGCTCCGAAGCTACGCTCACCTTGCAGGATGCCAGGACCGGTGCGCGTTACGAGTTCGACCTCGCCCGCCTCGCGCCTGGCCGGGAACTCGAAGCCCGCCAAGGCGGTTCGCGAATTGAAGTCCTTGAACGGGAGAAGACCTGGCTGCGCGGCCGCGTCGTGGATGATTCCACCGGGAAGCCGTCGCCGGTGCGCCTGGCGTTCCGCTCCAAGCACGGAGGTTACATTCCCCCTTACGGCCACCGCACGGAGATCAACAGCGGATGGTACCAGGACTACGGCGCGGACCTGCAATTGGGCGAGGCGTCGTTCGCCTACATCGACGGTACGTTCCAGGTGGAACTGCCGGTGGGGGAAATTTACGTCGAACTGAGCAAGGGCTTCGAGTACCAGGCCGTTCGCGACCGGCTCGTGATTGCGCCGGGGCAACGAGAACTCGAACTGCGCATTCCGCGGCTCACCGATTGGCGCAAGAAGGGCTGGGTGACCGCCGACACGCACGTGCACTTTCTTTCGCCCCCCACCGCGCTTCTCGAAGCCCAGGCCGAAGGCGTGAACCTGGTCAATCTGCTGGCGGCACAGTGGGGCGACCTGTACACCAACGTCGGGGACCTGGGCGGCGGGCACATGATCACCGCCGACAAGGAAACCGTCGTGCGCGTGGGGACCGAGAACCGCCAACATCTCATGGGGCACCTGGGTTTACTGGGCGGCTACGGGGAGCCGGTGTTCCCCATGTCCGGCGACGGTCCCAGCGAGGCGTACCTCGGCGACCCGGTTTGGAACACCATGTCGGAGTGGGCGGATGCCTGCCGCATGCGGGATGGCCTGGTGGTGGCAGTTCACTTTCCGAGTCCAAACGCGGAACTCGCGGCCGAGATCGTCACGGGTAAAGTGGACGCGGTGGAACTTTATCCGCGCTCGGATGCCACCTTCCGCACGGTGGGCTACACCGAGTGGTACCGTTACCTCAACTGCGGTTATCGCGTCGCGGCCGCCGGAGGGACCGACAAGATGGCCGCCAGCACGCCCTTGGGCGGCAATCGCACCTATGCCTACCTCGGCCAGCAGGAGTTCAGTTTCCCCAACTGGGCCGCCGCGGTTCGCGCGGGACGCACATTCGCGACCAGTGGGCCCCTGATCGATTTCCGCGTGGATGGCCACATGTCCGGTGATGAGATTCGCCTGGGCGCTGGCGGCGGCGCCGTTGAGGTAGTTGCGGAGGCCACCAGTTATGTCCCCTTCCATCGCGTCGAGATTATCTATAACGGCAAAGTGGTGGCCTCGCGCGAGGATGCGGCAGGCACGCGGCAGATGAAGCTGTCGGAACGCGTGACCGTACCGGGACCTGGCTGGCTGGCCGCACGTTGCGGTTCGCGCGTCAAAGTGGCGCGCTTCGGAGTGGCCGCGCATACCTCGCCCGTGTACCTGACCATCCCGGGCCGCGAGTTGTTTTCGGCGCCGGCCGCTGCGTACTTTCTCAAACTCATCGAGGGCTCCCAGGTTTACATGGAGCGTCTGGCCATACGCCCGGAAAAACATCGACTCGAGCAGATGTTGCAGGCGCTCCGGGAAGCCCACGCCCAACTGCACCGCCGCTTCGAAAAGCGTGGCTGAAGCCGGCCGCGCCGGGTAAGCGCGGACAGGCACAAATGAGCCGGCAGGCAGGAAGAGTACGTCTGTGTCCATGCGCCTCGATCCGCGGCCCCGGCCGCTCTTATCCAGCCCCCATCGCCCCTCTGCGTACTGAGGGTTCTTCCAGAATCAGTTTCCCGGTAATCTCGATCGGCTGCGGTTTTTGGGAAGTAGGGGGAACCGGCGAGGATCCCCATTTCAGAACCTCGGCGATCCGGTCCGCTCCGCCTACGAGGATGATCCCGGTAAGGATTCTGTCAAGAAGTGGGCTGATGGTGACAAATCCCACCGCGGCCAGAATCCGAATCTTGCCGTACCAGGCCAGCAGCGGCAAAGCGATCACCGCCGCCAAGACGAAGTAGAGAAGTTTGCGCCTCCGGTCCGCGGACGCCCGCGCCGCTGGATCCGCCTGAGCAGCGGGATCCGGGAACGACCGGGCGAATCCCTCGTTAAACGAGAGCACGAACAGAAGGCCTGCTACCACGCGGTCGACGGCGAACGACGCGATCAACAGCGCGGCAATCGCGGTGATCCCCGGAACGGCTACCACTGGTGCTGTTTGATCCATGACTGACTCCTTTCCACCCGCTTGCACTTAAACGGACAGTCGTAATGCTTCGATCAGAATCTAAGCGTCCTGGAATTGCTTACCCACTTCCACAGAACTTCAATGTGGTCCAAACGGCTCTGACCCCGCGGAACATAAGCGGTAAGCGAACCGTCTTCAGCCTTCTCAAAGGCGGCCATGCCATGGTCGAAGACGGCTCGTCCGCCGGAAACGCAGCATCCCGCGACAAGATTCGAAAGGGCGAAGCCCCAAGTGAGACTGGCCAGGCCTCCCGGATTCTGTTGCTGAAGCGTGTTCACCTTCGAGCGGCCCCTGTCCGCGCGCAACCGGATGGTTCCGTCGCCGGGCAACTCATAGATGATCGCGACGGTCACAACGCCGCGATAGTAGCCACCACCGCCGATGGCTCCGTGAGTGCCACCCAGTTGCGGTGGTCGCCCGAGAGTGACCTCGAATTCCTGGGGGCCGGGTTCAATGGTTCTCGGCGAGCCCTCCGACACGAAACCTCCGGCCGGCAGTTGCAGCGGACCGGCGTAAGGCATCAGCCGGGTTACCAGGACGACGTCCGAGATCGGACTGACCTCGGCGGCAGTCCCGCTGAGGGAGGCGCGGACGGCGTTCGCACCCGGCTGTAACGGAACGGTGGCCCGGAACCTGCCGTTGCTGACCGGAACAGTCTGAGGGAATCCGTTGGCTGAAACAACCACCTCTCGAACGTTCGCGTTACCCACTTCCCCAGCGACCTGGAAGGTTGAAGCATAGCTGGAACTTACCGAAGACACCGGAGCAAGCGTAAACTTTCCCGCATCGGAAACCGTGTAGACCGCCGCGGTGGCCACGACACTAACTACGAACCAAGCACGCGGGCGGATCCGCGGCAAAGATGTAGTGGCTCTGGATTGATGGCACCGGCGAAGGACCCCATCCGTAAGGCCGTTGATACGGAAATAGAACTCGCCCATCCCAGCCCAGTCCCTCTCTACTTCCCCTCTGAACCGTTACCCAGTATTCCGGGATTTCCATCTTCGGTTCCCGGATACTGAACATCATACACCCAGGCGCCTCGCGCTTACTCAACGCCCCGGCCGGCGATACGACTCCAATACCGATCCGAGCGCATCCACGGCTTTAGCGAAATCCCGGCCCCGCAGTTCCCGGAACGATTTGTTGCGCTCTCGCTGGATCAACTCGATCTGTGCCTTGTGCTCCGCGCTGATCGGAGTCTTCGCCGCCTTCAGCCGGTTCAGCTCCTGGACGAAACGCACCTCCTTCTCGAGCGCCTGGGCCACTTCCGCCGGCCAGGCAGGCACACGCTCCTGAGCCGGCGGCAAGACGGGGAATGGCTTGTGCGGTTCGTGTTGGTACCAGAACGCGGTGGAAGTGTAGTCGTTCTCGAAGTTATTGGCGTGGCCGTGCTCGATGGTTACGCGAATCTGCTTCGAAAAGCGGACCGGGTCATTGACGTAGAAGCGGTACATCTGATTCTTGCCGCCGAACCTGCCATCGCGGTTCTCTATCAGGTAGTAGCCCGTGTAGGCTCCCCAAAATTCCGCATCCGGGCAGCAGCCGGCATTGAATACCTCTTCGTGACCGGTCCCCTGGTAGACCGGCTTCTTGGCTCCGTCGATGAAGATCATGTCGTCTCCCTCGCCGTACCAGCCTCCCACCAGGTTGTCGATGGTCAGGAATAGGCCCACATACGCGCCCTTTCCCTTCGCGTCCAGGATGACGAAATTATCCTCGCCCGTGAGATTGGTGGCCTTATCATTGCCGAGCGTCGTATTCTTGGCATTCCCCTCGGCGACCCGCGTGTGCGCTTCGCGTCTCCACTGCGCGTGAAGCCGTCCCGCATCGGGCGGCAGTGCCCCGTCGGCAAATTTCTCGTAGTCGATGTGGTACCAGACCCGGAAATCCGCCACCTGCCCGTCGTTCTCGAGCGTGATGCGCGCCTTGCTCGCGAACGGCATGGGCAAGTAGGAGACCAGGCCATCGAAATCGCCGGCGCGGATCCCCGGATTGACATCCACAACCAGCGAATGAAAGTACCGCAGCGTGCCCAAGCCCGAGCCGAAGAAGTCTCCCAGCGGCACTTCCACCGAGGGCTCGGTCTCACCGTCCCAGTACATCCTGAGCGTGAGCTTTCGATAGCGCATGCGGTCGTCCGCCAGCGGCGCCATGTAGAATCGCCGGAGCACGCCGGCTCCGGAAATCTCCGCCAGCGTCTTGGTCTCGCCAGGCCCAATGGTGACCCAGTCCTGGTTGCCGCCCGCCGGATCGGCTGAGGAGATGCGGGCCGTCGCAGTGGACTTCAGCCGGTACAACTGGTCGAGCGGGCCGGCCGGGTGTTCCGCGCCGCTCTGCGCCTCGAGCGGCAAAGCCGCAAGGAAAGTGAACAGCAAGCACAAACACGCGAGAGATCGCGCGGAAGCCCCCGCGCGCAAGGAAGAGGTCGTTCGATGATTGGTCATCTCAATTGCCCATTCCTGAAGAATGAAACATTATCATTAACTGTGGCCTGATGAACTCGGGGCGCGCTGCGGCGGCAGAGCATCACGGCGGCGCTCTGATAATCTGGGCAGATGCTTCGAAAGTGGTTGTTTGCAATGGCTGCGGCGCCGTCGCTGTGGGCGGCGGACCCGGCGGTGGCGCTGGCGATGGAGGATTTGAAAGCCGCGCTCGGCGTCGATCGGCCGCGCGGCGGAGGGACCACCCGTGGACGTGCGTATAGAAGCGGGCGCCGCGCCGGCGGAGGGGTATGCGTGGCGAACCGCTGACGCTCGTGTGGAAGTGCGCGCGTCTACAGGGCTGGGCGCGGCCTACGGAATCGAGCGGCTGGCGTGGTTGACGCGCAGCCTGCGCGCGTTCCCGCCTCCGGACGGAAGGGAAGCGCCGGCCCTCCGGCATCGTCTGATGTTTATCTGGAACTCCGTGCCGGATTCGGCCAGCGGTCCCCCGGACAATCCCCAGGACATCGCACGTGTGGTGGCGCGGTTTCGAAACACGCTTCGCGACGTGCTGCGCTTCGGTTACAACGGCGTGGTATTCCGCGGCCTGGAACACTACGTCCCTTCGGACGATCCGGTGTACGGCCCACGATCCGAACGCTACCGGCGCTACTTGAAGGCGATCATCGCCGAGGCGCACGCCCACCACATCAAAGTGATCCCTTACGCCGAGGAGGCCATCTACCTTCCGGTGTGGCTGGAAAAGGCGGGTGCCAAGGCTTCGGTAAAGGATCCGCGCTTCTGGGACGCCATGGCGGACAAATACCGGAGACTGTTGCGCGCGCTGCCGGAGTTGGACGGCGTGACTCCGTGCGTGGGCGAGATCATTCCGAGCTACGATTTCCGCGCGCTGGACCTGGTGCATTCGCCAGAGGCAGAGCCCGATCCGCGGATTGAAGAGCGCTACCGGGCCTTCTTCGGTAGAGTCCACAAGGTGGTCTCCGGCGAGTTCGGCAAGCTGATGCTGCCGTGGACCTGGGCGACCAACGACTGGGAGTTGAGCGCCGTGCCGGACATCTACCAAAAAACCTTCGAGACACTGCCGTTGGAGAATCTGCATCCGGTGATCAAGCTGACCAAACACGATGCCTGGTACTACGGCACGCCATTCAATCCCACCTATGGCCAAACCAAACACACCAGCATCGCGCTGGCGGAGCTGGGCAGTCAATATCAGGGTCTGGGGACGGTGGTGGATTTTCCCGCGCGGTGGGCCGCGGCGGCGCTGCAATACGCCGCGGAGCGTGGCCTGGAAGGCGTGATGGCGGGGCAGCCGATGCAGAACCTGCTGCAGCCGGGAGTGCTGTACGTGTTCTCGCGGATGAGCTGGAACCCGAAGGGCGACGCGGATGCCATCGCGCGGGAGTGGGCGGCGGCGACGTTCGGTCCGGCGGCGGCGGCGGACGTCGACGCGCATCCTGTTCCTGGGAAGCGACGCGGCGCGGCACTCATTTTACTGGCAGCCGGTGGCGCTGGACGGCTGGCCTCCTCAGCAGCACATCCGCGTGAACCAGATCATCCTGAAGGGCAACGCGTTCTGGGATCATGGGCGCGAACACGATGCGTTCCTGCGCACCATCTATTTGAAGCTGAAGCCGTACGCGGAAGAAACCTACGCGGAGGCGGGGCGCGGGAAGGAAATTGTGGGGCGGATGCAGATGCTGTTCGACGGGATGCACGGGCGCATCGATCCACCGGAGGCGGGCGAGAAGCTCGCTCAACTGCTGCGCCACTATGACGCGGTGACTGCGCTGACGCGCGATTACACGCGGCTGATTCTGAGTTACTTTACGTACCGGGAGCGGCGCACCACTCAGGCGCGCGAGCGTCTGGTGAATGACACGGCGGCTATGCGCGCATCGGCGGCGGCGTACCGCGCACGGCACAAGTTCTTCGAACTTGCCGGCATCGATCAGACGGTGACGCTGGCCGAGCGGGCGCTGGGCGATCTGGAGAAAGCGGAGCGCATTTTGCGCGAAGCGCCGACACCGGACCAGATCCGGCAGCGCATCCTGGCGGCGCGGGATGAGAACCTGCGACTGCTGGCGGCGCACCCGGACGCGGAGAAGATCCTGCACTGGAAGGGATCGGTGGACGCACGCAACATCCTGCGGATTCAGGGCGAGCAGATCCGCATCGAGCGGCTGACGGGCGACGGCATACACGCCGTGGAAGCCACCTTCGCGAGACCAGTGCCGCAGGAAGCGGGCGGGAGATGGGCCATCAAACCGCTCCGTACGCGCGGCATCGCACACGTGCTGGAAGCGCCGGCCGAGAAGAACGGCTACACGCTGTCGCTGTACGTGGACGATCCGGAATCGTCGAGCGGGGTACTGGAGTTCGAGGTGTACCGGGTGAGGCCGTAAGGAGAGCATGACTTACCTCGACACGGGGTTGCGAGACTGCTGGCAACGTCAAGGAATAAGATGCATAATTATCGTTTCGATGACACGTCCGCTGGTTCCATCCGAGGCCGGTCGGGCGGTGATCCCGCTACCCGAAAGGAGCTTGCATTGAACATGCCGCTACCCTCCCGGCGTTCGGTTCTCAAAGCCGTCGCCGCATCTGCCGCGACCGCTGGGGCGGCACTCCCCGCAGCCTGGCCACGCAAGAACCAACGCCCCAACATCCTCTTCCTCATCACCGACCAACAATCCGCCACCATGTTGAGCGCAGCCGGCAACTCTTGGCTCAAGACGCCTGCCATGGACAGTCTCGCCGCCTCCGGGGTCCGCTTCGAGAAAGCCTACTGTACGAATCCAGTCTGCCTCCCCTCGAGGTTCAGTTTCCTTACCGGGCGCTATAGCTCGGCGGTGGGAGTCCGGCACAACGAATCGAAGCCCACGGAAGCGGTCAACTCGATGCCTGGCAAGGCCATGGGCCATTTGTTCCGGGCCGCCGGTTACGAGACCGTCTACGGAGGAAAGGTCCACCTGCCAGGCCCCATGCGGCACATCACGGCATGCGGCTTCGACGTTCTGACATCGGACGAACGCGAGGGGCTCTCTGAGGCATGCGTGCGTTACCTTGGGGAGAAGCACGACCAACCGTTTCTAATGGTTGCGTCGTTCATCAACCCCCACGACATTTGCTACATGGCGATTCGGGATTACGACAGCAAGGTCCGCGGAGTTCCGCCGCCGCTCGACGAAGCCCTCAAGATGCCCGCGGGAGTCTCGGAAGATGAATTCTTCAAGAAGTACTGCCCGCCACTGCCGCCCAATTTCGAAATTCCGGAAGGCGAGCCGGAGGCCATCACCTGGCTGACGAAGCTTCGCCCTTTCCGGCAAAACGCTAGAGAGAACTGGAGCCACCAGCAGTGGCGGCGGCACCGGTGGGCGTATTGCAGGCTTACGGAGCGAGTGGATGCTCAGATCGGCCGGGTCTTGACCGCATTAAGAAAAGCTAGCCTCCTCGAGAACACGCTCATCGTTTTGACGAGCGATCACGGCGACATGAACTCCGCTCACCGTCTGGAGCACAAGACGGTGCTTTACGAAGAAGCTACTCGCATCCCGATGATCGTCTCCTGCCCGGGACGCTCGCAAGCCGGGCGGGTGGACCGAAAGCACCTGGTCAGCAATGGTCTGGACTTGATTCCTACGTTGTGTGATTACGCGGGCATCCATACCCCGGCCGGGCTGCAGGGACTCAGCCTCCGGTCAATTGTGGAGGGCCATCCAAGCGTCCAATGGCGGGACACCCTGTTCGTCGAGACGGAAATCGGCTACATGATCACGGACGGCCGGTATAAGTACTCCGCCTTTGATCCCGACAAGGGCGGCCGGCGCGAATTCCTTACAGACCTTGAGACCGATCCTGGAGAGATGCGGAACCTTGTCCCCAATGCGTCCTTGCGGGAGGTTGTGAAGAAGCTCCGCTCATCCATGGCCGATTGGCAGCGGCGGAACGGCATCGCATTCGAGATGCCTGTTGCCTAGGGCAGGGCACCACAGCGCATTCAAGTGTGAAGGCGATGGCCGTCAGACGCGGAAGTGTGGCCGCAGAATCTCCATGATCGTATCCAGTTCCTTAAGGTCGCCTGCATCCATACTGAACTTGCGGGTGTTCCGCATGACGACGTTCTTGAAGATGCCGCGGCGCCGCAGAATCTCCTTCTGGAGTACAAACCCGGTGAGCCGCTCCAACACGCCCGCCATGAGAAACTTCATGAACAGGTCGCGCGCTTCCTTCTTCTTGCCGGCCCGCTGCAGGTCCCAAACTTCGGCCTGAATGTCCGCCAGGCCGGCGCCCGCCATGGTGCCGCCCGAATTGCGCTCCATCTCATTCAACAGGTTCAGCGCTCCGCCGCCGGTGGATGGAATGACACGGCGCTGGCCCTGCTTCACCACCATGGTCACGTCATGCGGCACCTGCGCGCCTTCTAGTTTAAGGATGCGGAACGTGGGAAGCTGCTCGGCGAGCTTCAGAAGAAACGGCGTCGTCATACCCGGCGTGGAAACCTGAATGGACAGCGGCAGTTTGGATACCGACGCGATGGACGTGAAGTAATCCGTCAGAATCTCAGGGTCGGAAGCGCCGTCTGCCGGGCCCATAGCGTGCAATCCATCGGCGCCGATCTTCTCGGCATGGCGGGCATACTCCATGGCCTCGAACTTGTTCGCGCCATGCACGCCAATCAATACGGTCGAGCGGCCGCGGGCTTCCTTCACAACGGTCTCGGAGAAGCGCAGCCGTTCCTTGTGCCAGATGGAGTTGGTCTCGCCCGCTCCGGCCGGCCAGACAAGCCCGTGCGCGCCGCAGCGGCACAGGAAGTCCGTTTCGCGCCGCAGTGACTCCTCGTCGATCTCCAGATTCTCGTGGAAAGGAGTTTGCATGATCACAAAAATGCCTTCCCACACCTTCGTATGCGGCTGAGCCGCCATCGTCATGGCTGCCCCGGTTCCCGCACAACCGCCTAAGAATGTCCTACGGCTCGTCATTTTTGTCTCCTTCCGCTGCCGAATTACGATAATGATACACGAAACCAACGCGCGGCAGCCCTGCGCCTGCCGCCTGGCGGTGTCCTCCCGGAAGGCGGCCTGATCCGGCGGGTGTCATGGTCGGGCATCGTCCTCGGCTTGACAGTTTCCGCCTGGCTACCCGACCATCGTTGTATGCCCGATTCCTACGGTCCTCTTTGTCCTCCGAAACGTCTGTTGATGGGTCCGGGCCCGAGCAACGTGGAACCTCGCGTTTACGAGGCCATGCGGACTCAGATTGTCGGTCACCTGGATCCGTACTTCTTTACAGTCGCCGAAGACATCCGGAAGTTACTCCAAATGGTCTTCGGCACCCAGAACCGGTTCACCATGGTCATCTCCGGCACCGGCAGCGCCGGCATGGAGGCGGCGGTGGCGAATTTCGTCGAGCCCGGCGCCAAGTTCGCCATATTCGCCAACGGCTACTTCTGCGACCGCATCACGGAGATGGGCCGGCGTTACGGCGCTGAAATCGTGCGCGCCGAGAAACCCTGGGGCGTGCCGTTTGGAGACGAGGAGGCCGTTGCATTCATCCGTCGCGAGAAACCGCGGCTGGTGGCTTTCGTTCACGCGGAGACTTCCACGGGCGCCGGGCAGCGCGGCAAGGCCATCTGCGACGCCGCGCATGAAGTGGGCGCGCTGGTGATCGCCGACTGCGTCACATCGCTCGGCGGCATGCCGGTCCAGGTGGACGAAACCGGAATCGACATCGCCTATAGCTGCACACAGAAAGGGCTGAGCTGCCCGCCCGGGCTGGCGCCCATCACCGTTTCCGAACGCGCCATGGAGGTGCTGCGCGCGCGCAAGTCCACGCCGCCCACCTGGTACCTGGACTTGAAGATGCTCGACGAGTATTACGACAGCGCGCACCGCTACCACCACACGGCGCCTATCTCCATGTTCTATGCGCTGCGGGAAGCCCTATGCGTGATCGCCGAGGAAGGCCTTGCGCATCGCTGGGAGAGGCATAAACGGAACCACCTGGCGCTGGTGGCCGGCCTGGCGGCCATGGGAATTCGAATGCACGTCGACGAGCCGTACCGTCTGTGGATGCTCAACACTCCGTGCGTACCGGACGGGATCGAAGATTTGAAAATCCGCCAACGGCTCCTGCAAAGTCATGGCATCGAGATCTTTGGCGGATTCGGCCCGCTGGCTGGCAAGGTCTTCCGCATCGGCCTGATGGGAGCGTCTTCGACACAGGAGAACGTACTACTGTTGCTCGAAGCACTCGAAGGGGCGCTGCGCGCAGAGGGCTACGCGCTACCCGGCTCCGGCGTGGCCGCCGCGGAGCGCTGCTACTAAGCACGCGTTGCAGGCGTCGCCGGCGGCATCCACTAGGCCCCATGGTCTTCGCACCGGAGAGCCTCTTCGTGCCTACTCATCCCGCAGGACCTCCATGGGCCGCTGGCTTAGGATGCGCGCCGAAACCAGCCAGCCGGTGGCGATGGCCAGGCCGGCCGTCAGCACGATGGTGGCGAGATTCGGCAGTAGATCGAACTGGAACTTGGCGTCCAGAAGACGCCTCAGCAGGAGCCGTGAGAAAGCGGAGGCCAGCGCCCCGCCCATCAGACCGGCAACGGCGCCCAGGATGGCGAACTCCACCGAGAAGATGGCTATCAGGAGACGGCGGCGCGCGCCCAGCGTCTTGAGGACGGCGGCTTCGCGGGTGCGGTGCAGGCGAGTGCCGGCCACCGTCGATGCCAGGATGATGGCGCCGGCCAGGATGGCGAAAGCGGAGATGAAGCGCACCACCAGCGCGACCTGATCCACCACCTCCTGAACGATGCTGACCACATCGGCGGCGTTGATCACGGTGACGGAGGGGAAGCGCTGGTAAGCCTCCCGCTGGAACGCGGACACCTTGTTCGGAGCCATGCGGACGGCGCCGAACCACTGCGCGGGAAGCCCGGCGAGGGCGGCGCGATTGAAGATAAAATCGCCGTCGTAGCCGGGGCGCTCGGACTCGAAACGGTGGATGGAGGCCACGCGCACGTCGAACTCGCGATCCAGGGAACTCCAGCGCAGCGTGGCGCCGGGTGCAATCTTCAAACCGGCGGCGGCGCTCTCGGAGACCGAAACAGCCGGTGTGGCGTCACCCGGAGTCCACCAGGCGCCGCGGCGGACCTGGATGTCGTCGGGCCGGGCCTCCATCCAGGTCACCTGGTGAGAGTGACGGGGATGATGCTGGCGTTCCCGGCCGCGCTCGATCTCTTCCACCGGCTTGCCGTCCACCAGCAGCAGGCGCGCCGCAACCAGCGGCACCAGTCGCGGTCTGGCCTGAAGATCGCGGCGGGACTGGAGGAACCCGGACACGGCCGCCTGCTCGCGCGGCGTGATGTTGATTAGGAAAACGTTGGGCGAACCGGGCGGCGCCGCACCCACCACCTCCACCAGCAGCGATTTCTGCACCAGGTAGATGGTGAGGGTGAACATCACCCCAATGCCCAGCGAGACCAGGACGCTGGCGGCATGGTTGCCGGGGCGATAGAGGTTGGCAACGCCGTGGCGCAGTGCCACCGGCAGGTGCAGCGGATACCAGCGCAGAAACAGGCGCAGTCCCCGCAAAAGCAGCCAGGCCACGCCGGACAGAATCAGCAGCGCCACCACCAGGCCACCGATGAAGTAGCCGCCCATGCGCGCCGACTCAGCCAGCCACCCGGCCACTCCGCCCAGGCCGGCCAGAATGACGGCTCCCGAAACCATCGAGGGAAGCTGATTGCGGAGGCGCTCGGCCAACGGCGGCTTTATCTCCGCCATCTCGCGCCGGAAAATGAGCGCGGGCTTGACCTTGCGAATCCCGACCAGCGGCGGGATGGTGAACAGCAGCGTGACCAGCATCCCCGCGGCGATTCCTTCCACGGCGAAGGACGGGCTCCAGGCGATTTTGTCGAACTGGAAGTATTTGCCCAGCAGGAGCGGGAACAGCGCCTGCACAGCGGCCCCGACTCCCACGCCTACCAGGCCTCCGGCCAGCCCAAGCAGCGAGGTTTGCAGGGTGTAGATCCGGATGATGCGGGCCGAGCGCGCGCCGAGACATTTGAGGATGGCAATGGAATCCAGCCGCTGCTGAAGATGCGAATGTATGGCGGTGGCGACGCCCAGCGCACCGACAATCAGGGCAATCAGCGAGACCAGGCTCAAGAACGTCGTGGAGCGCTCCAGCGCCCGCGCGATCCTGGGGTGGCCCTCGCGGTAGTCGGCCGCCATGGCCTCGGGAAACACTTTGCGCATGGCCGCGCGCATGAGTGTCACGTCGACGCCCTGTGGCGGCAGCTTGAACAGTAATCGGTACGCGGCGCGCGAGCCCTCCATCATCAGCCCGGTGCGCGCAAAACCCTCGTTGGTTACCAGTACGCGCGGGCCGATGTTGAGCGATCCGGTCATGCGGTCGGGCTCCAGGCGGACCACTCCGCAGACGGTGAAGTCCGCCGATCCGAGCCGGATGGCGGAGCCGGCGGAGAGGTTGAAGCGGACCATCAGGTCGTCGGAGATCGCGATGGTATGAGCGGTGAGCGCTTCCGGCAGCGGGCGATCGGGATCGAGTTTCACCCGTCCATAGAATGGGTAGGCGCGCGGGTCGACGGCCTTGACCGAGACCAGCACCGGAGTGGAGCCAGGCACGGCGCTCATCATCGAAACGGTCTCGGTGACGCGCGTGAGCCGGACCCCGCGGCGGAGCCAGGGCTCGATTGCCTTCATCTGCGCCTCCGACGGCGCGGCGAATTGACGCAGCGTGAGGTCGGCCGCCAGGATGGTGCGCGACTCGCGCCGGAGTAAGTCTTCGAAGGCCGCGGAGAAGCCGCGCACCCCTGTCAGCGCGCCGACGCCGGCGGCCACGCCCAAGACCACGAAGACGAACTTGGCCGCCGAGGCGCGCGCCTCGCGCCAGGCCATCCTCCATGCCAGTGAGTCGTGGATCATGACGGGCATCGCCGTTCGTCGGCGATGATGAGGCCGTCCTTGAGTGTGAGGATACGGGTGGCGTGCGCGGCCAGGTCGGCGTCGTGCGTCACCAGCACCAGCGTGGCGCCTTCCTGGCGGTTCAGCGCGAGAAGCAGATCGAGCACTTGGCGGCCGGTGGCCGAGTCCAGGTTGCCGGTGGGCTCGTCGGCCAGCAGCAGCGGGGGCTTGCGCATGAAGGCGCGGGCCAGGGCCACCCTCTGCTGTTCGCCGCCGGAAAGCTGGACGGGATAGTGGTCGAGACGGTCGCCCAGGCCCACTGCTTCGAGCAGGAAGCGCGCCCGCGTGGCGGCGGCCGCGCCGGTCTGGCCGCCCAGCTCGGCGGGCAGCAGGACGTTCTCTTCGGCGGTCAGCGTCGGGATGAGGTGGTAGCTCTGAAAAACGAAACCGATTTTGCGGCCGCGCAGATCGGCCAGATGGTCTTCGGAAAGCCGCGAGATCTCCGTGCCGTCCAGAAGAATGGAACCCGAGGTGGGACAGTCGAGCCCCGCCAGCAGGCCCAGCAGGGTGGACTTGCCGGAGCCCGAAGCGCCCATCACGGCGACGTATTCGGACGGAGCGATGTCGAGGTCGATTCCGCGCAGGATGTCCACGCGATGAGCGCCGGTATCGATGGACTTAGTGACGCCGCGCAGCGAGAGAATGGGCCGGTCCATTTCTTCCTTTATGATGGCAGATGATGACACGGCGCTGGTTGATCCTGTGGTTGGCGGCGATTCTGGCCGGATGCGCGCGGGAGGACCGGCGCGCCGAACCGGTTCAGCAGGCACCGCAGGTTGCGCCGCAACCGGCGCCGGCGGACCACCGTCCGGTGATCGTGGCCTTCGGTGACAGCCTGACGGCGGGCCACGGCGCCAGTCTGAGCTACACGGACTTCCTCCAGAAGGAACTGGACGGCAAGGGTTACCGGTACCGTGTGGTGAACCAGGGGATCAGCGGCGACACCACCAGCGGCGGCGTGACACGCATCGACGCGGCCCTGCGCCTGCGGCCCAAGGTGGTGATCCTGGAGCTGGGCGCCAACGACGGACTGCGCGGCCTGCCGGTGGAAAATACGCGGGCGAACCTGGCCGCGATGATCGACGCCTGCCGGAGCGCCGGCGCGCGCGTGCTGCTGTGCGGCATGACGCTGCCGCGCAACTACGGCCCGGACTACATTCGAAGTTTCGAGATGCTCTTCCGGGATCTGGCGCGCGAAAAGAAGACGCCGCTGGTCCCGTTCTTCCTGGAGGGCGTGGCCACGCGGAGCGACCTGATGCAGCCCGACGGTCTGCACCCCACCGTGGAGGGCAACGCCACAGTCGCGCGGAACGTAATGAAATACCTGGAGCCGCTGCTGAAGTAGGGACTGAATATTGAGGGACGCCGCCGGCAGGTCCCGGAAAGTGAACCTTCGCCGCTTTCGGGCAATTCACACTTTTCAGCGAAAGACATGGACCGAGTTCGGAACGGGAGGTTAGCCAGGCCGTGGTGCCGACGCTGGGTGTGATGCTCCGCACGAATCTCTCGGCGTGCACATGCAGGTTGCCGCAGCCGTCCCGGATTGGCATAACGAGGCCTGGCACGCAGCGACTGCTCGTTCTCCGCGCGAAGGTTTGCGAGGCTCTAATGGCGGAGGTCGTAGACGTAAATTGAATACCCGACGCGAGCCGTCGGGGTCTGTTTCCTGAGCCACGCGAACATGTCCTCCGGGACGTAAACGCCCTGCAGGCATGTCGCGCTGACCGCTAGGACGCAGCGTCGCGAAGATTCCTCGGGCGACCCCACAGGCTCGAAGTGAATGCCGTAATAGCCGGGGTCGGCCGTGCCGAAGTAGAAGAGACAGACGCTCGAGATACCGTGCTCGTCCATGTACCCCTTGAGCTTCTTCAGGTCCTGGCCCCAATCCAGGCTGGAGTCCACCAGATACCTTGGCCCCTGTGCCGGCCCGCCCGAGGCCCAGTTGAAGAACGCTGTGAAGTGCGGATAGACGGCCATGGTCTCCAGTGCCGCCACCAACGCCAATGCGGCCAGCGACAACCGCCATCGCATGGAACTCAGCGCCGCGCCGGCTAGCGCAAACAGAAACGGATAGGCCGGCAGAAGCTGCCGCAACCCCGTGTCGATGGTGCTCGTCAGGCAGATCGCAACATAGACCACCAGCGGCACTGCCATCGTCCAGACGGCGAAGGGGACCTTGCGCAGAATGGCCAGCCGCCCGTTCCATAGCTTCCGCAAGGCCCATCCCGCCGCCAGCAAGATCAGCACGAGGCTCGCCACCGGCGTCTTCAACACGAACGCCACGGGATAGAAGTACCACCATCCCCGCGGGGAGTGCATGCCCAGCAAATAGGCCTCATGACCGCGCTGAGCGTACGCGGCAAACTCCGCCATGCCCACGAGCATGGAATGCCGCCGCCATCCCAGCCGCGCGCCGGTCCACGCGATGGCCCTGCCGGCGAAGGTGCTCTGGTTGACCTGCGAGCGCAAGGAAGGCTCCCGGCACGCGGCTGTCATGCTTCGCGTGCGCGGCAGCAGCGCCTTCGCTTCGGGCGCATACATGGCCAGCAGGATCGCCAGGCCCAAGCCCAATACAACACCGTGCGCCTGCATCCACCTCTTCCAAGAGAATACGCCGCGCCGCCAGCCGTGCAATACGGCCAGAACCGCGAACACCGGCAACAGGAAAAGCGCCGCGTACTTGGTGGAGATGGCAAGTCCGAACAGCACACCCGTCAGAATCAGACGCCCTTTTCCCGGCCGCTCCAGATACCCCGCCCACGCTAGGCACGCCAGAAAGCAGAGCAGCGTCAGAAGTAAGCCCGACTTCGTGTAGCGCCCTTGCGCGAGGATGTTCGGATCGAACACCAACAACCCCAAGGCGAACAGCGCCGCCGCGGCACCGAACGTCCTTCTTACCCATAGGGCCAACGCGAGGCCTAGCGTCAACGTCACGGCGATCGTCATGCTGCGTGCCGCCAGCAACATCGTATCGGCAGGCACACGATTGCCGGTACAGGAAAGCCGCGCCGTATTCCACATTCGCATCGCTGCCCCACGCCGGATTTTCCACCGGCAGCGACGGGTTCATCACCAACAGCGGCAGCGCAACCCAGATGCGCCCTAGCGGCGGGTGCTCCAGAAAGAAGCGGTACTCCGAGGTCTTGAGATATCGGTATCCGCTCGCGATCTCGATGGCCTCATCCCACGTTTGCGATTCCCGCCGGATCGAACTCACCTGCAGAAACGCGCAGGTGGCCAGCAACGCCAGCACAGCCAGAGCGAACGGCCGGTTGCCGATGCCGGGTCTCAACATAAGCCACATGGTAACAAGGCTACCGCGGCAACTGGTCGGCTGCGAGAAGATAGCAGCCGCGTCCGTGCCGGTCAGATACCATCCCGCTACACCGGTTGTGGGTAACTCAGGGCTGTTCGGTTTTTGCAGATCCCCGAACCAGGGTGATTGCGGCGCCGGCCAGGAACCAGAGGCCTTCTATCCTCGCTGTATCGCCACCGCGTGGAACGGACCGCCGGAGGATGCGGGCGGCCCTGGCAGTTATCTACAGCGTGATGGTAGGCGGGTTCCGTCGAACCTCGGACGGGCATGCCATAATGAGGCTACCTGGTGATAGATGCGCTCATCGCGTCACCGGCAGTCAGTGTGATCGCCTCCTATCGAGATGGCAAGCTTGGCACCGACCGTCACGGTAATCATTCCCACTTACAACAGCAGCCGAACGCTCCGTTTGGCAATCCAGAGTGTCCTCATGCAGACGCTCAGCGACTTTGAGATCTGGGTGGTGGGTGACGGCTGCACCGACGACAGCGGCGAGGTGGTTGCCTCGTTCGCGGATCAGCGCCTCCACTGGGTCAACCTGCCGTCCAACTTCGGCGGCCCGAGCGTTCCCCGAAACGAAGGGTGGGCGCGTGCCAACGGCCGATACATTGCCTACCTGGGTCACGATGACCTCTGGTTTCCCGGGCATCTGGCGGAGGTGGTCGCAACCCTTGAGCGCGAGCAGGCCGTGTTTGCCTGCTCGCTCGGTGCGCTGCTGGGGCCGCACGCGGCGATGGCGGCATTCTCGCTCCCGCGTGATCCCCGGCGCGGTGGGGAGCTGTCTCCGTCGAACTGGCTGCACCGGTGCGACCTCGACCAGCGCATCGGGCGCTGGTCGATCAACTCCCGATGGGCCGACGATCGGAAGTTTTTGCGCCGGGTGTTCGAGGCGCGCGTGCCGATTGCCTTTTGCAGGCAACTCACTGTGCTCAAGTACCCTTCCACCGTCTGGCGTCTCTATGACCCCGGGCGAGAACTGCCCCAGGAGAGCGCCGTGGATCGGTTGCGCCGTGACCCGCGGGGTTTTCGGGACGAGGTTTTGCTCGAGTTGGCAACCGCTTTCTCCGACAGCCTCATCGTCAGGCGCCCAGGGCTGCGTGGAGCTCTGCGGATGCTGCTTTCGCTGTTGGTGGGTCTTTGGGGTATTGATCGTTGGCCAGTGAACCGGCTCTTGTACTGGTTCTACCGGCGCCGGGCGGGACTGGGCTCACGCTCGCGGCCAGGCGTGGATCATAGGATGTGAGGGAAGCGGAACCCGCATTGTGCTGCAACCTGGAGGTCGTGTTGCGCGGCCGCGTCGCCCCGCCTCAGCGCCTCCATGAAGTGGCTGTACAGGATGCCGCGGTGCCGGCTGCCCACCGCCGGGTAACTCGCGCTGCGCACCGCTGCGATTCGCTGCAGGCGCGCCCTCGCCCACAGGAAGCCTTCGTCCCAGTGGTCGTCAAGGCAGGCGATCACATGGGCAGGCTGGTACTTGACCTCGGGGGCCAGGTAGTTGGCGCCGTCGGCACCGACGACAAGCAGGAAGTGCGCGGCATGATAGCCTTCGAAGAAAATGGGTGAGGCGACGTAGCGATCCTGGAGGGCGTAAACGCGGAAGCCATCCGGGGAGCTGGCTTCCAGCCTGGCAACCTCGGCGCGCACGCCGTGTTGATCTGCGAGTTCCGGATGGCCCACGCCCCATTTCCGGCACAGCGGGTGGAAGTAGAGCCAGTGCGCCCCGGCTGCCCGCACTTGATCAGCTATTGTCCCCAGGCGATCGACGCAGCGGTCGCTGGTCAGGGCGCTGACCCCAATCTCCAACGCACTGCCCGCGCTTTCGATGCGCTCACGCAGCCTCCCGATGCGGCACAGCGTGGTCTTGTAATTCTCCGCGCTCGCGTCGTCCCAGCCATAGAGCGACAGGCGGACGGCCGTGGCGTAGCGGACTAATGCATCGCTGACCGCCGGGTCGTCGAGCAGGCTGCCGTTGGTCACTACGGCGATCTCTTTGAAGCCGCACTCGCGGGCGCGTGCCAGAGTAGGTCCGAACGAGGGGGCCATGGTGGGCTCGCCGCCCGTGAGCAGCAGGCCGGTGGTGCGGCCGCCGAGCACCTTCAGCAGATGGTCAATGGTGGCCCCTGGCAGAGAGTGGCGCTGCGGTGCACGCGTGCTCGGGCACTCCGGACAGGACAGCGTGCAAGCGCTGGTCAGGTCGAGTTCGAGACAGACGGGGTAGATGTTCTCACCGGCGAGGTAGGCACTCATTCGCTCTGCGTGATAGCCGACCTTAGACGGCCCGGCGACCGGCGAGTCGGATACGTGATCGGGGATGGGTGAGCTACCCATTGGCACTGGTCTCCCTTCTCTACCAATACTAATGGGTTCTTCGCGGTTTGGTGGGCCCGACAGAACTCGAATCTGTGACCTCCTGCGTGTCAAGCAGGCGCTCTAACCAACTGAGCTACGGGCCCATTGGGGTGGGTCGAATGTCAGTATAGCACGTGGCGGCGCGGCTACTGATTTTCGGTCTGTGGCGGGCTCACGACGATGGCGACGGCGCTGGAAAGGCGCCCGTCGAAGGTCAAAGTGAGGGGCACTTGCTCGCCGGGTGTGACATGGTCCGAAAGCACGAACTGCACCTGGTAGACGCCCGGCTGCCCGGCCACGCTAGTCACCGCGATGGCCGGATGCCGCACACCGCCGACCGAGATAGAAACGCGCGACGTAAGGATTTCCTGGCTCGAATCGCCGAATCCGGAGGCCGTCACGGTCACCACTTCGCCCAGCGTAACGAACGCTTTATCCCCCACCGAGAGGATGGCCGGCGGAGGGGGTTCGATCATGACGACGATGGGCTGCGCCACGGCGGCTCCCGCTTGCAGGCGCATGATCGCCGGACCAAGCGGCAAGCCCTCCGGGACCTGAATGGTCACTTGAGACTCGGTGGCCGCCAGCAAAGTCGCCGGCTGGTCGCCCACCGTGACGCTGATGCCCGAAAAACCCGACATGGCGGAGAAATTCGTGAGCGTCATCGTCTCGGTGCAGCCCGCGCACACCAGCGCCTGGCCCGTGGCGACGTTCACCACCGTGGGGCTCAAAATGGGCGTGCTCGAGTTGGCCGCTTCGATCTGGAATCCGAATGGCAACGTAGAAATCTGCAGCCCGCTGGTGACGCTCACCTCGGTGGCCGTGATCGCCGCGCCCGCCGAAACCGCCACGTTCGCCAGGATTCGCGTCGGGCTCAACACCCACAGCCGCCGCACGAAGACATCCGGAGACCCAAAGCCCACCACCGTCCGTCCTTCCTGGAAGTTGGTGCCGGCTCCGCTGATCTCGACCATGGCTTCGCTGCCCGCGGGAAGGGAAGTGGGACTCACGGTGAAAGATGCCGCCGCAGCCTCGTCATAGGTGTAGGTAGCCGGAGCGCCCGCCTGCATAAACAGCGAACTCTGCGCGTCCGTATTCACCGCCGTGACAATGGCGCGATGGCCTCCCGAGGCCGGCGGCGCCACCACGACCAAATCCCTGGTCTCTTCATCGACGCGCAGAATCGGGGCGCGGGCGCCGTCAAAGTAGATGCTCGTCGAAGCGCTCAGATTTGTTCCGCCCAGTCGCACAACGCGCGTGCCGTCGCTTTCGAGCTGCGCCGCGACCGATGTAATCGAAGGCGGCAAATTGCTGGTGAGCGTGAGGCCCGCGGGCAGCACGTACATGTCGCCCGGAATGCTGAAGATCAGATGGCGCGCGCCCGCGCTGGCCATCATGCCGTACTGGAAGTCTACCCGGAGGAAGCGCGTGTCCGCGCTGTAGGCCGTCACTCCGCCGTCCGGCACCAACGCGGCGCCACCCAGGACCGAGACGTTCAAGCCCGCCGCTGGCTGGCTGTCATAGATGAGGCCCGCGCCGCCTGCCACCAGGAAATTACGAGTCCCGCCGGCCATCATGCTATCGCTGATGAACGCCGGCTTGGCGGCGGTCTGTCCGGGGTAGCTGTAGGTAGTCACCGCATAAAGCGGAACGTAGGGGCGGCTCTCGACGGCGAAATCCACGCCTTCGATGGTGGTCCCCGCGTTTACCGACATGGGCACGGCTTGCTGTGCGTCGCGAGTTCCAGGATAGAACTGGCTCGCAAAGGCCGGGCCGGCCGCCACCGGTTGCCCGTCGGGATCCGCCGGCAGACGAATGCCGTTGCTCGTGAGTTCGGTGGGCGGCAGCGGATGCACGTACACATAATAAGGTCCCACCGGCAGCCCCTGTATACGGTAAGTTCCGTCGGGGTCGGTGAGCGCGCTCACCGGCGTGCCATTGGGCGGCAACGCCACCACGCTCGCCAGGTGCACGCCTTCGCCGGCCATGGCCACGCGACCCGTAATCGCGCCGGTAGACGATAAGAATCCACGCGCCGGATACAGCAGGCTCAGCGCCACCATGTCGTCGGTCGCCAGAGGCCGTCCCCGGGTGGTCGCCCGCGTGTAGTCCGTTGACATGGTGGCGGAGGTCAACGAATGTTGCAGACCCAATGCGTGGCCCAATTCGTGGACCAGGGTCATGAAGAAGCCCTCGCCGTAGCTGGGCTTCTGCGTCAGATCGTTGCGCACGATCACCATCGAGCGCGTGATGGGCACGTAGGATCCGTTCGCGCCCGCGACTGTCTCGCCCCAAACCGTGGGCCCCCCCATGGCCACCAGTCCCGGAGGCACTTCCTCAAAAACAATCTCGACTCCCGGCGTATTGCGAGGTGTGCCGGGTGTGGCGAGTCCCGCGTAAGCCACCCGCAAGTCGGAATTGCCCACGTTGTTCCAGGTCGAAGCCGCCAGGCGGACCTGGCTCAGTACACCCGCGAACGTGTCCAACTCGCCCAGTTGCACGGGGCCCTGGTCGCTGACGAAAACCTGGAGAACACGGCCGGGCAACGACTCGATATCAAACTTTTCAGGAATTGGAGAGTAGGGTGAAAAACGGCCCGTGTAGTGGATGAAGTGGTAATATGCCGGTGAAGAAGCCGCCAGCAACATCAGGCCCGCCAACAGCGTGACCATTCGCCGCGTCTTTCGCATCTTGCTCACCTGCTCACCCCGCTCATGGCCCGCGAGATGCGGGTATTCATGTCGGCCATGGACAGGCTCAGGGCTTCCTCGTTAATTGGTTTGCCCGTGGCGCGGTCGAGCATGGTTTCGCCGCTGGCACCGCGTACAGCCAGCGTGGCGCCTTTCGCATTCGTCTTCACGTCGAACAGCCCTTGCGTCAACCCTATGATGTGCGTCAGCCCGCTCCTCGCCGTCCACAGGAAGAATACGTAGTCCGAGCCCTGCGCGAGCTTGGGCGCCCCCGGAAAGGATTGGCGCAGGTTCCCCAACGTGCCGCCGGGCACCACCAGGTCTACGTCAGATGCCGCCGGACCTTTCCAGCGCTCGGAAACCAACACCCGGTAGTGCGTGTAAATCAATGAACCTTTGGAAGTTGTGTATGACCCGACTACTCGTCCGCGCACGATGGCGGTGGACTTGTCCACCATCTCATCGAAGCTCAACTGCTCCAAAGTTGCAGCCCAAGTACCGCCAGCCAGCGTAAGTAGAATCCCTGTGGCAAGCCAATGACGCATAGTGCACCCACACCTGGGAAAGCATGTTGCGTTCCAACCGCACAGATTGAAAATAAAGGATTTAAGGTACTATTTGCAGCCTGGTATGAGTAGCTGTGACACGGTGGCGTGACACCATGTCACACCCGCGGTTAATCCCTGACAATGAGCAGCGGGACGGATAATCCATGACGTACAGAATTAATAGTTGTCCCGAAAACCATGTCACTTAAACCTTTATGACCGTGCGCTCCCATTACGACCAGATCCGCCTTCCACTCGCGCGCCACACGCACGATTTCCTCCGACCGCTTGTTCGAATGGATCACCAAGGCTTCCGCTGCGATGCCTTGCCCGTGCAAGGCTTCCACAATTCCGTCCAGGTACTCTTGTCCGGTCTCGACTTCCTTCGTTTCGGCCAGTGCGCCATAGATCAGGCTGGTGACGCCTTCCTCGATGTGGACCAACTGCAACCGCGCTTTGTGCATGTGGGCCATGGAGGCAGCGTGAGCGACGGCCGTGCGGTCGAGCGCCGTGTGGTCCAGGGGCACCAGGATGCGCTGGTAGCCCGCCGGGGCCAGCGTGGCACCGATAGCGGGTTCCAGCTTTTCGGGCGCTTGCGCCAGGCGCCGTATCCAACTTGGCAGCCAGGGCTCGCAAGCGACATAGAGCAGCAGCACTCCCAGGCCGGCGGCCACCGAGAACAGCACCAGCGCAAGCGGCAACCGGTAGTCCGTCGCCTGGTTAAGCCACTCGGCGAGGATGGTGGTCACCAGGCGCGCGTTCAGTCCCACGATGATGATGGCCGTGGTCCAGGCGAGCAGCTTCACCCAGCTTCGGTTGGCGAAGATGCCCATGCGCCGGCGATCGCTGGTGAAATGGATCAGCGGGATGACGGCGAAGGGCAACTGCATGCTCAGCACCACCTGGCTCAAGATGAGCAGCCGGTAGATGCCCTGTTCGCCCGCCATGTAGACGGTTACGGCCGCAGGCACCACGGCCGCCATGCGCGTGACCAGGCGGCGCAGCCAGGGGCGCATGCGCAGATCCAGGAAGCCTTCCATGACGATTTGCCCGGCCATGGTGCCCGTGATGGTCGAGGATTGCCCGGCGGCCAGCAGCGCCACGGCGAACATGACGCCGGCCAGCGTGGTGCCCAGCAGCGGCGCCAGCAGCAAATGCGCCTGCGCGATTTCCGTCACCACGATGCCGCGCTTGAAGAACACGGTCGCCGCCAGGATCAGAATGGCGGCATTCACCAGGAACGCGCCGTTCAGGGCAATCAGCGAGTCCACAAAGTTGTAGCGGCAGGCCGTGCGTTTAGCCTCGTAGGTCCTCCCGATGCGCCGGGTCTGCACCAGCGCCGAATGCAGGTAGAGGTTGTGCGGCATCACGGTCGCGCCCAGAATGCCGATGGCAACGTAAAGACTTTCCGGAGTCAGGTGCGGAATCAATCCGCCGGCCACTTCGTTCATCGGCGGCCGCACCAGCCACATCTCGACGCCGAAACAAACGCCGATCACGGTGATCAGTCCCAGCACCACGGCTTCGATCATGCGTATGCCGAAGCGCGAAAACCACAAGATGAACAGCGTGTCGGTGGCGGTGATGAGCACGCCCACCAGCAGCGGTATCTTGAACAGCAGGTTGAGGCCGATGGCCGCGCCCAGAACCTCGGCCAGGTCGCAGGCGGCGATGGCGACTTCGCACAGAATCCAGAGCAACCCGTTCACCGGCCGCGGATACGTTTCGCGGCAGGCCTGCGCCAGATCGCGCCGGCTCACGATGCCCAGCCGCGCGCTGAGCGTCTGCAGCAGCACGGCCATGGCGTTGGACATCAACAGCACCCACAGGAGCTGATAGCCGAAGCGCGCGCCGCCTTCCAGGTCCGTGGCCCAGTTGCCCGGGTCCATGTAGCCCACGCTGACCAGGTAGGCCGGCCCGGCGAAGGCGAACATGCGCTTCCACAGCGTCACTTGCGTGGTGGACACGCTGCTGTGCACTTCGGGCAGGCTCTCGGCGCCGCTCATAGAGTCCCAGTATCGTGCGGCGAACGCGAGGGCGTCAACTCAAGCGCTTTGCTATGCTCTTCGTATGCGTTTTCTATCCCTGTGGTTGTGCGCCGCGCTCGCCTTCGGCGCCGCGGCTCAGACGCCCGGCAAGAAATGGTCGCGCGACTGGAAGATCTACGTCATCACGCACACTCACGCCGACATCGGTTACACGGATCTGATTCCCGAAGTGGAGCGCGTGTGGGCGCAGGGTATGGACATGGCCGTGGCGGCCAGCGAAAAGGGCCTGAAGTGGACGCTGGAGGGCTCGCTGTTGTTCGACGCCTACGCGCGCCATCGCAAACCGGAGAAGGTGCGCCAACTGGTGGACCTGGTGCGCAAGGGCAGCATTGAAATCGCCAGCCTCTATACCAACATCGAACAGGAAAACGCCGGGCCCGAAGAACTCATCCGCGCCAGCTATTACGCCAACGATACGCTGCGGCGCCAGTATGGCATCCAGTCCAAGACCGCCATGCTCAGCGACATCACGGGTCTCACCTGGGGGCTGCCCCGGGCGCTCTCGGGCACCGGCACGCGCTACCTGCTGTTCGGCCCGGGCGCCTACAAAGAACTGCTCGGTGAGTCCAAGCTGCCCCACCTGTTCTGGTTCAAGTCTCAAGACGGCAGCCGCGTGCTGACCCAGATGCGCAGCGGCAAGTACCGCGACTATACGCAGGCCAAGATCTTCCTGCGCGCCGCGGCCATGCAGAAGGGTGTCGAGGATCTGCTCACTTATTACGAATCCATGGGAGCCGAATATCCTTATGACGCCATTCTGCTGCAGATGGCCTTCGACAACGTGAACCCGCAGGTCGAACTGGTGGACAACATCAACGCCTGGAACCGCGAGCATCAGAACCCGCACGTCTACATGGCCACCCCCTCGGAGTTCTTCGAGTACGTCGAGAAGAAGTTCGCGGCCAAGATCCCGGAAGTCTCCGGCGACCTCACCAGCGCCTGGACCGACGATCCGGGCATCTACGCGCAGGCCACCGGGCTGAAACGCAAGGCGGCCAGCGAAATTCTCTCGGCCGAGAAGTTCGCCGCCATCAACGAGCTATCCGGCACGGACCGTCCCTACCCGCGCGCCGACATCCACAAGACCTACAGCGACATGCTGGTTTACACCGACCACACGTATGGCATGGACAACTGGTTTTGGGAGCATCTCGTGATGCAGCAATCCAAAGGCGTGCTGTCTCATCCGGTGTTCGACTACTACAAGGAATCCTGGGAGGACAAGAAAGAATACGCCTACTCGGCGGCGCGCGTTTCCGATCAACTGCTGGGCAACAGCTTGGCCGGCATCGCCGCCAAAATACCGGTGGACGATCGCACTATCGTGGTGTTCAATCCTCTCTCCTGGGCGCGCACCGACGCTGTTCGCGTGTTGCACCGGGCGCTGAAGATCGGGCGTTCGGATGAGTACTACGACATCGTCGACAACACGACCGGCGAGCGCGTGCCCTACCAGGCCATCATGGGCGACCGCTTGCAGGACACCATCATCTTCGTTGCCAGGAACGTTCCCGCGCTGGGCTACAAGACCTACCGCCTGGCGACGGTCGAAAAGAGGCCCGTGTTCGCGGCCTCCACCGCCAGCGTGGCGGGCAACGTGCTCGAGAACGAGTTCTACCGCGTCGAGATGGACCCGGTCTCGGGCGGCGTATTGAGTATCCAGGACAAGAACCTGAAGCGTGAACTGGTGGACCGCAAGGCCGTCGAGAGAGTGAACCAGTATCTCTATTACAGCCTCACGGGCAACCACGAAGCGCTCTATCAGGACAATCATCCGCGCACGCACCTGGGCCGCGTCCCCACCAGTTGGTACAACATCGGCATCTATTCGCCCATGGTGGCGAAAGTCGCAGTGGGCATGGACGGACCCGCCGCCAAGAGCCTCATCGCCGACATCCAACTCGACTACGGTCCCGCGCCCAGCCACATCACGCAGGAAGTGATTCTCTATCCCGGCATCAAGCGCATCGACTTCGTGAACCGCATACACAAGCAGGCGACGCTGGCCAAGGAAGAGGTCTACTACGCGTTTCCGTTCGACGTGCCGAACTTCACGATCCATTGCGAGTTGCCTGGCGCGGTCTTCCAGCCTTACAAAGACCAGCTCTCCGGATCGTTCACCGGCTTTAGCGGCATACAGCACTGGGCCGACGCCTCGAATAAGGATTTCGGCGTGGCCGTGGCCACCCGTGAAGTGCCGGCCATCGAATTCGGCGAGATCCGCACCAATGAGTGGGACATGCAGTATCAGCCCAAGCGCCCGGCGTTCTTCTTCTACATCATGAACAACAAGGAGAACACCAACGGCGCCTTCTGGCAGGGCAGCGAGGACTGGCGGCTGGGCTTCTTCGAAGTGAACTTCGCTGTCACGTCTCACCAGGGCGGCTGGCGGGAAGGGAAGACCACCCACTTCGGCTGGGAGCATAATACGCCGCTGGTGGCGCGCGTCCTCGCCAACAAAGCCGAGAGCACCGTCCCCGGCAAGATGGCTTACTTCACGGCCAAGCAGACGGGCACGCTCCCGCCGAAGGAAGCCTCTTACAGCCAGGGGCTCCCCGATCATGTGATCCTACAAGCGCTGAAGATGGCCGAGGACGGCAACGGCTTCGTGGCCCGCTTTTACGAGACCGAAGGCAAAGCGGCCGACATCGCCTGGACGGGGCCGGTGAAGGCTTCCGGCGCCCAGCTTTGCGATATGGTCGAGCGGCCCACCGCAGTGGCGCGCGTCTCCGAAGGGCGCGTCGAATTCCGTATCGAGCCCTGGCAAGTGGTAACCATCCGGGTGAAACCCTGAGCGCAAACCCGGGACAGTACCCTCAATTCCTATTTTCTTGCGCGCGCTGGAAGATAGGAATTGAGGGTACTGTCCCGGGTTAAGAGACAGAAGTCAGGTACTGACATGAGACTGCTGGGCATCTTGATCGGCGGCGCCTTGGCGCTCGGCGCCGCCGCGCCACAACGCATCGCCATCGGCAACCAGTATCTGGAGCGCGCCTTCGAAATCCGCGACGGGAAAGTGCGCACGGTTTCCATCACGAACCAGCGCACCCACCGGCTCTATACGGTCGAATCTCGTGAATTCGAGCTGAAACTCGTTTGGGAGCGCTCGGGTTACGACCACAGGTGGGAGAACCCCGTGGTGCTCACCGCGAACGACTTCACGCTGAAGAGCTTCGACCAGCGGCCCGACGAGCTGGTTTTCCATCTTGCGAACAAGTGGCTCTCGGTCGAAGCCGACCTCACCTACACGCTCGCCGAAGGTGACTTTTACTTGCGCAAGCAACTCGCCGTGCGCAGCGTGGGCCGCAACACGCATTTCGTCGAAGAAATCGCGCTCGAATCCATGACCGTGGCCGGCGCCACTTTCGAGCACGGCGGTTTCGGACAACCACTCTATGCGGGCGATCTGTTTCTGGGCGTCGAGTATCCCGGCGGCTACAACACGGCTTCAAGTGGCGCCGTGCGGCTGTGGTACTACGGCGGACAGACGACCTCGAACACGGCGTTCACCAGCGAGTGTTCCGTTCTTGGCGCGGCCGCGGCGGGGCCGGTGCGCGAAGCATTTATGGAGTATGTGGGCCGCATACGCAGCGGCCCGGTGCGTCCGGTGACGGTGTTCAACACCTGGTACGACATGCAGAACCAGACGCTCACCGATGCGAACGCCCGCGAGCGTATGGCAACGCTCAAGGCGAAGCTGTTCGATCCGTTCGGGCTGCGCCTGGATTCGTTCGTGCTGGACGACGGCTGGGACACTCACGACAAACTGTGGACCATCCATCCCGTGCGGTTCCACGGCGATTTCAGGCCGCTCGTGAAAAGTTTGGCGGAGCAGGGAAGTTCGCTGGGCCTGTGGTACGGCCCCATCGGCGGATATGGCGAAGGCCGCCAGGAGCGCCTGGCCACCGGCCGCCGCGACGGTTACGAGATCACCTCCGGCGGGCGCTATTTCTGCCTGGCCGGTCCACGCTACCGCGAGCTGTTCAAACGCAGTGTGCTCGACATGGTGCGCCGCTATCAGGTGACGCATTTCAAGTTCGATGGGCTGCCGTTCGGCTGCAACGATCCCGCGCACGGCCACTTGCTGGGGGTGCACTCGCGCGAAGCGCATTTGCGTGCGTTCATCGACATTCTGAAAGCCATCCGCAACGAAGACCGCCGCGTGTTCCTGAACATCACCACCAGCATCTGGCTCAGCCCGTGGTGGCTGCAGTATACCGACGTCGTCTTCATGGGCGGGCTCGATTACGGTTTCCTGAACAACGTGCCCGCGCTCACCGAGCGCGATAAGGCCATCACCTATCGCGACAAGGTTCTCTACGACGATTTCCGCAAGTATGCCTATCAATTCCCGCAGAATTCACTGATGACCATCGGCATCATCAAAGGCACGCTGGGAAACGAAGGCGGCCTGGGTGAAACGCTATCGAGCTTCACCAACAACGCCATCATGAATTACAGCCGCGGCGTGATGATGACGGAATTGTATCTGTCGCCCGCCATCCTCACCGACGCCGAATGGCGCGCGCTGGGCGGCGTCATGAAGTGGGGACAAGCCCACGCCGATGTGCTCTTGCACGACACGCGATTTGTGGGCGGCGATCCCGGCGAGCGCTCCGTGTATGGCTACTCACACTTTCGAGAAGGTCACGGCCTCGTGACCTTACGCAACCCCGTGATTGAGCCGCAATCGTTCAAGCTGACGCTGGATGAATCGGCGGGCGTCGTGGACGGCGGCCGTACCTACCGCGCGCGCGTCGTCTATCCCTTTACCGAAACGCTCCCGGGCGAGTACCGCTACGGCGACACGGCCACGTTGGCGCTCGAAGGGTTTGAGGTGCAGGTGATCGAGTTTTCCGCCGATGCGCTTCCGCCGTCACCCGCCGCGGTTACCCGCGCCGCCGAGCCGCGCTTCAACGGCAACCCGGAGAACTTCACGCTGACCCTCAGCGAACCGCGCCGCCTCGCGCTGCTCTGCGAATCGACGGCGAAGCTCACGCCGCGCCTGCGCGCGAACGGTCGCGACCTGAAGTTCACCACCGTCAGCCCGCGCACGGGCGAAGCCAGCCTCAGCGTCGGAGGAGGCGGCTGGACGTTCCTGGTAGCAGATCTCCCCGCCGGCGAGCATCGCATCGAAATGGACCTTACCGGAGCATCCAGCGTCGCCGCCTATGTGGTGGCGCCGACGCCCATCGCGGCCACACCCATCCCAGCGACCAACGCGCGCCAGCGCCGGGTAGTGCATCTGTTTACGAAGCACTGGTAGGGGTGTGCGCCGGCGCGAGGGCCTTCTTCTGCACGCGGATCACCTCGACGTCGGATGCCGCCATCAGACCGGTATGCATCATCTCTTCCACCACCGGGGTCAGGCGGGCGAGGTTCTCCGCTGTGTCGACGATCGTGATCACGATGGGCCGGTCGTCGCGTCGCGTCAAATGCGCTTTGTGTATTTCAGCGGTCTCGCCATAGCCTTCCAGGCCCCTTAGAACGGTTGCGCCGGCGATCTTCAGTTCGCGGCACTTCGTGACAATCGCTTCATACAGCGGCTGGCCCTGAAACAGGTCCCTCTCTGAAATGAGAATCCGCAGGTGTCTAGCTGGGTAGCTTTGCCGCATGGGCCGCCTCCGTGACTTGGGAACCGCGAACTAATCGAACCGACTCGACATCGGAGATGACGATCAGACCGTCTTCAAGCATCTCCTCGATGGCCGCGGCCGCGGCCGAGATCTTCTCGGCGCTATCGATTACCGACACAATGATGGGCATATCGCGCATCGGATGAAAAAACGTCGCCTTGTGCTGATGTCCTTTGGCGCCGTATCCCAAAATGCCTTGATAAACCGTCGCCCCCGCAATGTCCATCATGATCAACTTCTTCACGATGGCGTCGTAAAGCGGCTCGTCGTGCCACCGGTCGGCCTCTCCCAGAAACACGCGCAGAAGCTTCGCGGGGGCGGCTTTTCGCTCATGTGGAAGCGTGGGCTCGGGCGTGGCCGATTTGCGCGCGAGCTTCACCACCGTCGTATCCTGTACTTCGATCAAGCCATCCGAGACCATTTCGTAAAGGGTGGGCAAGACCTCATCGACCTTCTCCGGAGTTTCGACGAATTCGATCCGGATCGGCAGGTGCTGCGCCAGAACCTCGACCTTGGGCGTGTGCAGCGACCGGTGCGATCCGAAGCCCGAATAAGCCCGCGTAGCGGTCGCGCCCGAGACTCCTTTGTGCATGAGGAAGGTCATGATGGAGTCGTGCAGCGCGGTCATGTGGTGCTGCGTGTCTTCGTTGAGGAAGATGGTGACCTTCTTCGCGGGACCTTTTTTCAGCATGGCTCCTCCCTGTTCCTTACCGGCGGGCAGCCAGGGCCGCGCCCAGCCAAACGGCAACGTAGCCGAGCAGCACGCTCCCCGTCACATACAATAACCCCACCCAGCGCTCGCCGTCACGCACCGCCTGCAAGGTCTCGTACTCGAAAGTTGAAAACGTGGTGTAGCCGCCCAACACCCCCACCACCAGAAAAAGCCGCCAATGGGAGTGGATCTGGAAACGCTCGGTGAGCAGCGTCATCAAGAGGCCAATGAAGAATGCCCCGCTGATATTGATCACGAAGGTGCTCCATGGGAACCGTCCTCCGGATCTCGCCATGATCCACGTACCCAGCGCATAGCGGGCCAAGCCTCCCAGCCCGGCTCCCGCCAACACAACCATGTATCTGTCCAATCGCAATGGTCTCCTTCCGTTTCATGTGCCCCCCGCCGGGAGGACCGCGTAACAGGATCCCTGGCGCCGCCGCCGTTCAGCAGCGAAACGCCGCACGGCCGGCGAACCGCGCCGCGCTTCCCAGCCGCTCCTCGATGCGCAGGAACTGGTTGAATTTGGCGACGCGCTCACTGCGGCATCCCGATCCTGTCTTGATATGACCCGCCCCCGTCGCCACGGTCAAATCCGCGATGAACGTATCTTCGGTTTCCCCCGAACGGTGGGAGACGAAGCAGCGATAGTTGTGGTTGCCCGCCAGTTCGATCGTGTCCAGAGTTTCGGTAACCGTGCCAATTTGATTCAGCTTGATGAGAACCGCGTTGCCAATTCCTCGCTCGATTCCCTGTTGCAGGATGCGCGGATTCGTGCAGAAAACGTCGTCGCCAACCAATTCGACGCGCGAGCCGAGAGACGCCGTCAGATCCTTCCACCCATCCCAGTCGTTCTCGCCCATGCCGTCTTCGATTAAGACGATGGGGTATTGTTTAACCCAGGATTCCCAAAGCTTGATCAGGTCCGCGGACGTGATGGCCTTCTTGCTCGACTTGAAGAAAACATATTTCCCATCGGCCCACATCTCGCTGGAAGCGGGATCGAGACAGATAGAGATGTCGTCGCCCGGCTTGTAGCCGGCCTTGACGATGGCTTCGAGGATCAGTTCGACGGCCTCGTCGTTGGACTTGAGATCCGGCGCGAAGCCACCCTCGTCGCCGACCGCCGTACTGTAACCTTTCGCGCTCAACACCCGCTTCAGTGCGTGGAACGTCTCCATGCCCTTGCGGATCGCCTCCTTGAAATTCGGTGCGTTGTGCGGCGCGATCATGAACTCCTGAAAGTCCACCGTATTGTCGGCATGCTTGCCGCCATTGAGCACGTTCATGCAGGGGACCGGCAGCAGCGCGGCGTTCGCCCCGCCCAGGTAGCGGTAGAGCGGCAGGCCGTGCGCGCTGGCCGCGGCCCGGGCGGTTGCCATGGACACGGCCAGAATCGCGTTGGCGCCCAACTCCGCCTTGTTGACCGTTCCATCCAGCGTAAGCATGGTGGCATCCACCGCCCGTTGGTTGGTGGCGTCCAGACCCGCGACGGCCACGCGGATCCGGTGGTTGATGTTGTCCACCGCCCGGGTCACGCCCTTGCCGCCGTACCGGCTTGGGTCGCCGTCGCGAAGTTCCACGGCTTCTTTTTCTCCGGTCGATGCGCCGGAGGGAACCGCGGCGGATCCAAGCGTGCCGCCGGCAAGCAAGACCTCCGCCTCCACGGTCGGATTTCCGCGCGAATCGAGGATCTCTCGCCCGGTCACATCCACAATTTCGTACATGAGGACTCCTTTCTATTGTCGGGATCTTCACTTCCGGCCAGCCGTTCCCGCCACGCTCCCAAAGCTTCCAGATCCTCGCGGATACGCGGGGCTTGATCGCCGGCGGCGGCCACCAACTTCTCCACGGTTTCGATTAAGTTATCCAACCGGCGCGCCGCTTCTCGCTCCAGTGAACCGATTGACGCGCTCGCGACGTCCTCCCATTGCGACACCAGCCGGGAGAGGTTCACGAAGACGGCGTCTTCGACCTTGCGTTTGAAGTGCCTCTTTACGGCTCGGTGTAGAAGCGTCATGGGTGCCAGGAAGGACGCCAGTTCCCAGTTGTGGTCGAAGATCCTGCCCACACGCACATCCGGCGCGCGCGGATCCTGAGTGCGCAACTCCATTTCGGTCGTCCGCAGCGGCACGCCGAGCGTTTCCAGCATTCGCTCCGAGAGCCGGTTGCGGAAATCCTGGAGTGTTTGCGATAGTTGCCGGGCCACGTGGCGCACCGGGTCGAGAAACTCCTCGCGATGCACGCCGGACAAGGTTGCCATCTCAATTGTCAGCCGTGCGCGGAGCCACTCTTCGAACCGGTCGACCGCTACGGCGAGGCTGCTCTTCCAGGTGGGGAATCCGGCGTCCAGCCCGGCGAGCAACCGCTCGCGGACGGGTAACTCCTCGCTTTTAAGCAGCGCTTCGAACCGGGACCGGCACTCGCCGGCCTCGTGGCGAGCGACTAACCGCAGAGCCATGCGTGTGTCGTCCAATGCTTCCTTCTCACCGAGAATCCGCATCCGCAACCGCGTCCGTTCCGAATCGGCGGTCTCAGCGGACCTCAGGGCCACGCGCAGGTAGCCGGCGCACTCGAGCGACAACGCGTCCAATTTGTGACGCAGGATCGCGGCTCGCCGTTCCTTCGCCGTGGCCGGCACCCGCAACAGCAAGTTGCCTTCGAGTTGCTCGCGAAAACACTCGAATCCGGGCTTCACCGAGAAGGGGTAGACGGGCACGGTTTCCTCCCCGTGACGAGCGAGCTGGCTCTGGACGTACTCCATGACTTGGATTCTCTCGGGAGCTTCCAGAAGATCTACCTTGGTGAGTAGCAGGCGTATGTCGAGCGTGTAGCGGCGCAGTCTGGCGATAAGTTCGATGTCGTGTTCCGTCAGCGGCGGGTCGACGCCCACCGCGACCAAAGCCATCCCCACATTCGGAAGCCAATCGAGAACGGTATGGGAATTGTGATCCAAGACGCTCTCCAGCCCGGGCGTGTCGATGAAGCGGATGCCGTGGTAGCGTGCCAGGGAGGGTAATTCGAGACGCACTCTCTCCACTTCCCGTTGATTTTCCGGATTCCCGGTTTCGGAGATGAATGTTCCGACGTCGCCCACCGGCACCTGGCGAGAGCGTCCATCCAGGAAATGAACTTCGGCGCGCTCAGCCGGCCCGTATTGGATTTCTGTCACTACTGCCGTGACCGGTATCGCACCCACCGGCAGCAGCGGCCGTCCCATCAGATGATTGAGAAAACTGCTCTTGCCTGCCTTGAAGCGGCCCAAGACGGCAATATTGAGCATCTCTTCGGCCTCGAACGAGCGGCATGCAGATACGAAATCCTCCAGGGCGGAAATTCCGTGATGGCGGCAGATACTCTCGATGGCATTCAGGAGATCCTGAGCAAAACAGGAGGTTCCCGGCGCGTCGATGGCTTCGCTCATGGCTAGACGGGGCCGCATTTGTGCCCTCTTGTCGTTTTGCCGGGGAGGGGAACTGGCGCACACTCCCACAGCAGAACCACTGTAGGAGTTATTGGCCGTTGAGGACGGCGTTAAGCGAACTCCACCGCTACCTTCATTTTCACTATACGAGATTTTTGGCGGACGATCAACGCACCCTGCTACAAAAGCTTGCGCCGCAGCGCGGCGACCGAGACGCGGTGGTCGGCTTGGAAGTAGTAACTCTTACCGCCGTCGGCCACCGTGCGCACCAGAATGGTTTTGTGCGGGCGGAAATAGTAACCGGGATCGGTCTTGGTAAGTTCCTGGTGTATGTCGCCGCCGATGGGCACGATGTCGAAGACGGCGGTGGTGAAGTGCCGGATTTCACGTCCTTGTTGATGCGCCACGTTGCGCGCCATCGAGAGCGCCTTCAGATATACTTCCGGCGCCATGATGGCGGAGCCGAAGGCCAGCATCACGCCGCCTTCGAGCTTTTCGATAGTGCGCGCGAAAATCAGGAAGTCCTGGTAGCTGGCCGCGCCCAGCGCCGCGCCGTCGCAATTGGGATGCTCATGGATGATGTCGTAGCCGATCCCGGCATGCACGGTCGCCGGGATGTTCAAACGGTATGCCGCCGCCAGGATGCTCTCGCCGGTGTGCTTGTAGCCGCTTTCGAGAATGCGCCGGCCCAGGTTCTCGCCGAGTCCCAGACCCAAAGCGGCCGCCTCGTGAATCCAATCGTTGAGCAACCCGGTTTCCTGCCATAACCCGAACTGGCCGTCGCGGATGTATCGCGCCACGCTTTCGGTGGTCGCGCCCACGCGGGCCAGCTCATAGTCGTGTATGATGCAGGCGCCGTTGAGCGCCACGTGCGTGAAGATTCCGCGTTCGAGCAGGTCGATCACCACGCGCGAGGCGCCCATCTTGATGACGTGCGCGCCCATCATAAGAATGCGCGCCGCACCCTGTGCCTGGGCCGCGCGGATCGCCGCCGCCACCGTGGCCAGATCCGGATGGTCCCAATCTGACGGCGCATCCGCGGCCAGCAGGTAGCCGATATCCATGTCGTGCTGGCGCTCGACGAGGGGCAGCAGTTTCAAGCGCGAACGGTCGAAGGTCTCGTATTTCGATTTCATGCGGCCGAATAGACCAGCTTGCCGTCCATGTAGGTTTGCTCGATGGAGAGCGTCTGGCTGGCTTCGTCGACGCGGAACAGCACCAGGTCGGCGCGCTCGCCTACGGCCAGGCCGCGTTGACGCGACGCGATGCGTCCTACCCGCGCCGGGTTGCGCGTGGCCATGGTGACGGCCTCCATCAGGTTCAATCCGCCCAGCCGCATCAAGTTGCCGATGCCCACGTGCATCATGAGCGCGCTGCCGGCCAAACCTTGGCGGTTCGGATCGGTGAGTTGCACTTTGCCTTCGGGCAACAACTCAACTTCCATTTCGCCGAGCATGTAGATGCCCGGCGCGCAGCCGGCCGGTTGCACCGCGTCGGTAACCAGCACGCAGCGCTCGACGCCCTTGGCGCGGAAGGCCACCTTGAGGAACGCAGGCGGCAGGTGAATGCCGTCGACAATGAAACTCGCCGCCAGCCGATCTTCGGCAAGCTGATCCCAAATGTAGTTGGGATGGCGCGGCAGCATCTGGTGGGAACCGTTGCCCAAATGCGTGGCAAGCGTGGCGCCGGCGTCGACGGCGGCTTTGATTTGGTCGGAATTGGCGCGCGTGTGGCCGAGCGCCACCACGACGCCGTCGCCCACCAGCGCTTGGATGTAAGCCGGCGCTTCGGGCCACTCCGGCGAAAGCGTGACCAGCCGGACCAAGCCCTGCGCGGCATCCTGCCAGCGTTTGTATTCCTCCAGGTCCGGCGGACGCACCCAGCGTTTGGGATGCGCGCCGCGTGCGCCATCCTCCGGCGTGATGTGCGGGCCTTCCATGTGGAATCCTTCCATGGCCGGGCCCTCGGGCAGGGAAGTGCGCGCCGCCATCAAATTGACCAACGCGCCCTCCATAACCTCGGGCGAATTGGTGACGATGGTCGGATAGAAGCGCGCGACGCCGGTCGCAAACATGGCGCGAATGGCGCGGGCAATCTCCGCATGGCTCGCTTTGGGCGCGTTGAAGTCCACGCCCGCGAAGCCGTTCACCTGCAGATCGATCCACCCCGGCGCAACGTAGGGCACATCGGCCGGCGGAGAGAGCAGATGATCCACCGAGAGTATCCCGGCGTCGAAGCCGATCTCGATTACGGCTCCGGAGACGACGTCACGTCCACAACATTTTTGTGCCATACCGTTTTATCCACACTTTTCGAACAGGGTTCGGGTGCTAAACGCGTGCAAGATCAAAGAGAAGAAATGTGTTGAAAAACGAGCTGGACTCGCGATTTTCACTGGCTTTTCCCGCGCGCGCCTGTTACCTTCTTCTAAGATCTCCGCGGGCGTGATCCGAGCGCAAAATCTCGGGGGAGGTGGCCGCCCGGATCAGGCCCGCGGAATTCGCCGCCGTCAGGCACCCACCGGTTGATTCACGTGAACCGGGTGCAACCAGCCGTAGCGATCCGGCTTGGTTCCGTTGATGATGGCGAAGAATTCCTTCTGCAACTTCTCCGTAATGGGTCCGCGCCGTCCCTGGCCAACCACGATGCGGTCCACCGATCGGATGGGCGTGATCTCGGCGGCGGTGCCCGTGAAAAAAACCTCGTCGGCAATGTAAAGCATTTCGCGCGGTATGGTGGTCTCGACCAGCGGAATACCGGCTTCTTCGGCCAGGCGGATTACGGCGTCGCGCGTGATGCCGGGCAGCGCCGAAGCGCCCAAGGGCGGTGTGTGCATCTTGCCGTCGCGGATCACGAAGATGTTTTCGCCCGAGCCTTCGCTGATGTAGCCGGCGGCGTCCAGAGCAATGGCCTCCGAATATCCGTTTATGACCGCTTCCATCTTCATCAACTGCGAATTCATGTAGTTGGCGCCGGCCTTGGCCAGGGCGGGCAGGGTATCGGGCGCGATGCGCCGCCAGCTCGAAATGCACACATCCACGCCTTGCGCCAGCGCTTCTTCGCCCAGATACTGGCCCCATTCCCAACATGCCAGGTAAACCTCAATGGGGTTGTTGAGCGCGTACACGCCCATCTCGGCGTAGCCGCGCAACACGATGGGCCGGATGTAGCAGGCCTGCAGCTTGTTGATCCGTACCAGTTCCTTCATCGCTTCGGCCAGCTCAGTGGGCGTGTAGCCCAGGTTGTCCATGCGGTAAATCTTGGCGGAATCGAACATCCGCCGTACGTGCTCACTCAGGCGGAACACGGCCGGACCGGTGGGCGTCGAGTAGCAGCGGATGCCTTCAAACACAGAACTGCCGTAACTCACCACGTGTGAAAGTACATGAATCCGGGCCTCGTCCCAGGCTATGAATCGTCCGTTATGCCAGATCTTTTCGGTGGGCTTCAGCATCTCGTTATTATATCTTGTAGGAGAATTTCGCGAAGGAGACACCCCTCATGCGAACAACATGCCCGCGAGCGGTACTTTGCCTGGCCGCCACGGCCGCGTTGATGGCTCAGCCCAGGCCGCCACGCCCCGGATTCAACCTCTTTTCGAAGGCGCAGGACGTGCAACTCGGGCGCGAGGCCGCCACGGAAATCGAAAAGCAGACTACGCTGGTGCGCGACGCGCAACTGCGCGCCTACATCGAGCGCATCGGCAAGAAGCTCGCCGCGCAACCGGAAGCCCAAGACTACCCTTATTCTTTCCAGGTGGTCTCCGACAAAAGCATTAACGCCTTCGCCCTGCCGGGTGGCCCGATCTTCGTGAACACCGGACTGATCACGGCCGCCGGCAACGAGGCGCAACTGGCCGGCGTCATGGCCCATGAGATCTCCCACGTGGTGCTACGCCATGGCACCAACCAAGCGACCAAGGCCAACCTGATCCAGTTGCCGGCTTTGCTGGCGGGCAGCCTGGCAGGGAACTCGCTGGCCGGGCAATTGGCCCAAATTGGCATCGGGTTCGGGGCCAACTCGGTGTTGTTGAAGTACTCGCGCAACGCCGAGCGCGACGCGGACCTTCTGGGGGCGCGCCTGCTCTATGGCGCCGGCTACAACCCCGTCGAGATGGCGCGGTTCTTTGAAAAGCTCGAAGCCGAACCCGGCTCTTCCCGTACGATGCAATTCTTCTCCTCGCACCCCAATCCGGGGAACCGCGTGACGGCGGTCGAAGATTTGATTGAGTATTTCCCGCAGCGCAGCTACACCGAAGGTTCGTCGTCCGACCTCGCAAAAATGAAGCAGATCGTGGCCAAGCTGCCTCCACCGCCGGAGAGGAAAGAGAAGGCCCAAACCGCCCGTACAAAGTGAATGTGTGACATTAGACACTTCCTCCTAAAATACTGATGATGCATTACTACGACTCTATTCTGTTCGACTTTGATGGCGTATTGGCCGACACCGAGCCCATCCATCATGCCTGCTGGCGGGAAGTGCTCGCGCCCTTTGGCATCGACCTGGATTGGGAGACCTATCGCACGCGCTGCATAGGCCCCTCCGACTGGGAAATCCTGGTGATGCTGGGGCGCCAGCACAATCCGCCGCTCGATCCCCACCAGCTCTACGCCGCACGACCGGAGAAACAGAGGTTCTTCGCGGCCCGGATGGAAGCGGACCCGCCCATTTCTGGTGCCACTGTAGATCTGATAACAAGTTTGAAGGACTATCGATTAGCGGTTGTCAGTTCAAGTGATGTGGCAGAGATCGAGCCGCCGCTGCTGGCTTCTGGCATCCGTGCCCAATTCGCGGCCATGGTGACGGCATCCCACGTTCAAAAACAGAAACCTGATCCGGAACCGTATCTGCTGGCGGCGCGCCTGCTCAAAGCCAAGAAACCGCTGGTAGTGGAAGATTCTCCAACTGGAATCGCCAGCGCAAGAGCCGCGGGATTCGATGTTCTTAGGGTAGAGAACTCTGCCGCGATGCCCGCAGCTCTGCGGTCATGGCTGGAGCACAAGAACAACTTCCGATAACACATATTATGTAAACTATACGGTGTGGCGACAAAAAATAGGCCCGCCTGGGATACCTCCCACGACGGGCCTGAGGGGAAGAAGAAATCGTTATCGGCTGTTACCGTCCGCGGCCGCCGCGGCCGCCTCCGCTCCGCCACCACCACCGCCCCGGCTCCCACCCCCGCCGCCACCGCGCGAGGCCCCGCTGGAGCGCATCTCGGGAGAGCGAGAAGCGGAGCTGCTTCGACCGCCAGACCTCTCGTAGCCGGAGGGACGCTCGCGAACGATCGGCGGGCTAATTCTTACCGGGCCATCGTAACTCCGCACGCTGCGCGGAGATCCCCAGCGGGAGGAATCCGAACGGGAGGCGCCGGACCGGTCCTGTGGATAGTTCTCTCTACCGTAGCTGCGGGGAACTTGCTGCATTGTGGAATTCCCTGCTCCACCTTCGTAGCGCCGCCAGTTCCCTGCACCGCTCTGAGGGTTGCTGCCGCCGCGATCGAGAGCTCCCGTGCTTCGCCCGGAGGTCCGCACACCACTGCGGTCCACTGCGCGTGTCCAACTGCCCTGCGGCTCCCGTACGGCCCGGTGCGCCAAAGCGCCGCCAACCGGTGCTCTCGCCACCCTGGCGATTGACGCGGTTGGATTCACCTGCGCGGTTCAGCGTGTCGGCTCTACGCCAACCGCCGCGATCTGCGTTGTCGATCCGGGCCGGCGCACCCAACGTACGCGACGCGATACGCTCTACACCGCGCCGCTGGTCGTCGAAGGGAACCCGAGCCACGCGGGCCGCCTGCCGCGTGCTGAAGAACCGCTGGTTGGAATTGCCCCGCGCCACTGTGCCGGCGCGCACCTCGCGGTCCGCCATCCGCAGGCTCTCGCGGCCCGGAGCCATGGGCACCACGCCGCGCACCAGGCGAGCACCTTGCACCTCGCGTTCGCCGATGCCCACCATACCTGCGCGCCGTCCGCGCGCGAAGCCGTCGGCGTCGATGCCGGTCATACCGTTGCGCACGCGAGCGTTGCGATAGGTATGCATGATGTTGATGTTGTTCACGTAAGGGGCGGACATCCGCCCGTACATCTTGTCGATGCGGCCGCCGCGATAGCCGCGGTAGTAGCCATTGCCGTACCAGCGATGGTAGGACTCATGCGGACCCAGCGGGACCCAGCCCACGTGTCCGAAGCCGAAGCCCACACCGCCGTGGCCACCCCAGCCAAAGAACGCCACCAGTCCCGGGCTCCAGTATTGGCGGTAGCGCGGACCGTAGGCCCCCGGCCACCAGCACCAGCCGTAGCCGGGGCTGTTGAACCAACGGCCGTAATGGTAGGGCGCCCAACCCCACGGGTCGTAACTCACCCAGCTCCAGCCATACCAGTCCATCCACACCCAACGGCCATTACGGTAGGGCGCCCAGTCCGCTTCCACGCGCGGACGCCACACATAGCCGTAGCTATCGTCGTTGACCCAACTGCCGTTGTTGTCCAGGTCTTCGGCACCATAGATGTCGCGGTTCACATACTTATAGGACTGAGACCGCCCCAAATCCTGGTCGCGCTGCACGTTCCAGCGGTCCCAATCGTCGGCCTGCGGAGCGCGCGCCATCTGAAACTCAGGATCGGAGGCAGAACCGCGGGCCAGCATGGAGTGGCCCCCACTCAGCTTTTCGCTGCCGCGCGGTGAGAAAACTTCGGCCTCGCCGCCACGCACGGTGATTTCGCTGGTCCCGTCCTCGCGCACTTCAATTCGGTAGGTGCCCTTCTTGAGGGGCCGCACGGAAATGCTCGGCGTGCAGATTTCGACCTGCGCGTCGATGTCCCGCAGCACCCGGAAGGTCACCAGCCCACTCGCCACTTGCACCTGGTAGCGGTGATACTCGAGCTCGGAGAAACGAATCTCGCTGGAAGATGCCAGGCGGATCATGTTGGACCAGTCGAACTGGACCTCCGCGCGGGACCCCGTGCCGGTGGCCAGGCGGTCGTCCACCATCACGGGCGCGTTGAGCGCCGCCGCGACCCAGTCGCCCGTGTCGCCCCGGCGAACGGAAACTTCTCCGTCAATCACGCTGATGCGAGCGACTCCACGTCCCGGACCTTCGTCCTCCGGCGCCTGGGCCCAAGCCACACCGGCGAGGCCAATTGCCAGTGACAGGAGGCTCAGCAACGCCGGTTTCATGGCCAGCCTCACAAACATCACCCTCTTACCATAGCATCCGGGATGCCAAACGCACCATATTCATAATAAGCGACTTACCAATCAACGAATCTTCCCGCACTGGCTGAAAACCACCACCCTGACCGTAGGTAACCGTTTGACGATATACTTGAAATCCTCTATGTTAGCTCGACGACACTTCCTGGCCGCCACCACGGGATTGAGCTGGCATCCTGCCCGCCGAGGACACGGTCCGGACGAACGCCATAGCGGAGACGCACTTCCCCAGCCGCCTGCATCAGTTCGTCTGGCGCAATTGGGAACTCTCAAACGCCGAGCGCATGGCCGAAGTAGTGCACACTACCCCGGCCAACATCCTGCGCCTGGGGCGCTCCATGGGACTCCCGCCCAAGCCGCTTCTCCGCCCCGATCAGTTGCGGCGCATTTACATCACCACCATCCGGCAGAATTGGCACCTCCTGCCGGATGCGCAGATCGTACAGTTGCTAGGCTGGACCCCGGAGCGTTACGCCTTCACACTGCGCGAGGACGATTTCCTTCAGATCAAGCTCGGCCTCAAGCCCGCATGCGCCGAACTGGTCTATCGCGACCCGAGCGGCGAGGAGCAGCGCGCCGCCGCGCAACTGGCGAAGATCGTAAAAGAGACGCCAGGCTCCCCCATAGCCGCCCACGGCGAGGAGCCCTTCGATTTTATCGCCCGTCTGAGCGCACCGCTGGGCCGTCCGCCGCGCCCCGCACCCGTCGGGACAAACGAGCGCTGGACCACGCGCTATCTCTATTCCCACTTCGCGCTCTACGGCGACCCGCTCATGGAGCCGGATCTGGATCCCTTTCCGGACGGCTATCTGGAACGCCTGGCCGACTGCGGTATCAATGGCGTCTGGATGCAGGCGGTGCTCGAGACGCTGGCGCCCTCGAAGCACTTCCCCGAATTCGGCCAAGGTTCCGGAACGCGCCTCGCGAACCTGCGCCGCCTGGTCGAGCGCGCCCGCAAGTTCGGCGTCAAGGTGTACCTCTATTTGAACGAGCCGCGCTCCAAGCCGGACCAGTTTTTCGCGCGGCATGCGGATCTGCGCGGCTCGAAATCGCACGAATTCTACGCCATGTGCACCAGCGCGCCGGTGGTTCGCGACTGGATCGGCGCCAGTCTCGAACACGTCTTCCGGCAGGCACCCGCGCTGGGCGGCATCTTCTCCATCACCATGTCCGAGAACCTGACCAACTGCTTCAGCCACTCGAACGGATGGGCCAAGGCCGTGCCGGTGGCGAGCGGTTGCCCGCGCTGCTCGCGGCGCAACAGTTGGGAGGTGATCGCCGAATTGCTCGACACGTTTCGCCAAGGCGTGCGCCGCGCCAGCCCCACGGCCGAAATCATCGCCTACGATTGGGGTTGGGGAGAGGGGCTCGCCGACAAGCTCATCCCGCTGCTGGCCAGTGACGTGAAACTGTTGAGCATCAGCGAGTGGCACGCGCCGGTCGAACGCGGCGGCGTGCACACGCGCGTGGGCGAGTATTCCATCAGCGTGGTGGGGCCGGGTCCGCGCGCGACGCGCAACTGGCAGATCGCCTCCGGGCGCGGGCTCCAAACACTCGCCAAAACGCAGTTCAACAACACCTGGGAAATTTCCGCCGTGCCGTACATCCCGGTGCCAGGGCTCATCGTCGATCACTGCCTGAATCTCACACGAGCCGGCATCAGCGGCGTGATGGCGTCGTGGACTTGCGGAGGCTACCCTTCCCTGAATCTCGAGGCGGCCGAGGCCCTCTATCGCCATCCGCATCCCACCAAGAACGAGATTCTCGCGCAGCTGGCCGCGCGCCGCTACGGCGCGGACACGGCGCCGCAAGTGGTGGAGGCCTGGGAGCAATTCGCGCGCGCCTTCCAGGAATTCCCCTACGGGGTGGCCATCTACACCATTCCCACGCAGCACGGACCGGCCAACTTGCTGCGCCTGAAGCCCACCGGACACCGCGCTTCCATGATCTTGTTCCCGCAGGACGACCTGAAGGGCTGGTGCGGCGCCTACCCGCCGGAAGTGGTCCTGGCGCAGTTCCGCAAAATGGCGGATGCCTGGAAGGGCGGGCTGGTCGCGCTGGAACGCGCGCTCGGCCGCCGCCGCGGCGCGGCGGAGGAAGATCTTGCCGTGGCACGCACCTGTTACAACCATTTCTCGAGCGTCGCCAACCAGGTCGAGTTCTACCTGCTGCGCCCGAAGCTAGGTTCCGCGCCCGTGGCCGCAGCCATGCGCGACATCGCCCGGCGCGAGATCGCTCTCGCCGTGGACCAGTACCGCATCGCGCGCCGCCATTCGGTGATCGCCTACGAGGCGTCCAATCATTATTACTACCGGCCGCTGGATTTGGTGGAAAAGATTTTCAACTGCCGCGAGATCATCCAGGAGCTGAACCGCTATGAGACGTCGTAGTTTTTGCGCCGGCCTCGCGGGTGCGGCACTCGCCGCGCGCCGCGACTACATCAAAGTCGAGGGCGACGCCACGGCGCGCGACCTGCTGAACCGGGCCTTCTCCGTGCTGGCCGGACGCGACGATCAACACACGCTGGGGCGGTTGGCTGTGGTGGGCGTGGACGGGCAGCGCCACTTCATCAATGACAACGTCTGGTGGCTGTGGACCGACTCGCAATGCAGCTACCACGCCACTTACGGTTGGCGCCCCTTCTTCACGCCCGAGTACCGGCGCATCGACCGGACCACCTGGAGCACCCCTTTCCGCGACCAGGTCACGCCCGCGCTGCAGGAGTTCTTTCGCCGTGAGCAGAAAGCACCCAAGGTGCCGCCGCTCGGCTGGCTACCGACCAGCTACGATCCGCTGAAGAAGCACCGCGTAATCTCGGGTTCCGTCACGCAGTATTACGCCAACGCCTTCCTCAAGAAGGACAGCCTGGAAGTGGCCACGGGGATGGACCACGGCGAGAACACCGACTATCCGCTGCAAAACCTGGTGAGCGCCCTGGACTGGTGCTTGTGGGAACGTGACGTCACCACCGCGCGAGAGTACCTGCCGAAGATCGACCGGTTTCTGGAAGCCCTGCGCAAGGACGAACAATCCAATGGCTTGCTGCTCACCGATACGCAGGCCAGTCAGATCGAGTATGGCCACGGTGGCCGGCGCTACGCCGCCCACACGCATGTGTACCTGACGGCGGTGGTAAGCCGCATGGTGGAAGTGGCGCGCATGGCCGGCGACAGGAAGCTGTCCGGCAAGTACACGGCGCGCGCCGAAGCGCTCTCGGAAGGCGTGCGCAGCTTCCTCGAACAGGACCAGTGGTTCGCCGGCGGTCTTGCCCCGGACGGAAAGACCAAGCTGGGATCGGGGCGTCTGGATGGCACGCCTTCGGACTACTTCGAAGCCTGGCACAACGTGAACGCCGTAGTGCTGGGCGTGGCGGACGAACGCCTTTCGGCGTCCATCGTGGCGAAGCTGCGCTCGATCCCCGCGCTGATCGAGAATCACCTGACGCTGGTGAACTACCCGGCCCGCCCGCTCGAGGAAATGGACACCCGCGATTGGTATCCCAAAGCCGGCCAGCACGTGAACGCCGGTTGGATGTGGATGACCGGCGCGAGCGCCCTGGGCTCGCACGCAGTCACAGCCCACACGGCGACGCTCCAAGAGGCGGCTGGTCTGCTGGAGGATTTCGACCACCATCTCACCATCGACTATTACAACGACTACGGCCGCCACAAAGAGTCGCAGTGGAAAGAGCGTGGCCGCGATTCCTATTCGGTGACCTCGGCGGGCGCCTTCGGCATGCTGTTCCGGGGCATCTTCGATTTTCGGGTTTCCTCGACGGCGCTCAGCCTGCGCCCACGCTTGCCGCGCGGCGTCGAGAAGATGGAAGTCGATTGGCCCATGGGCTACGGTAAAAAAGAGTTATGGCTCTCTGTATCTGAAGGAGCGGGCAAACGCTGGGAGGCGCGCATCAACGGCAAACGCTGGGCCACCGTGGAAGAAAACGCGCGGATCGAATTCCCGTACGAGAAATTGCCCGCGCGAGCGCGGATAACGCTGCACAAGATGAGCTGAAACTGGCTCACCGCTCCCTTACGGTCGCGGCTCGGTTTCAGTGCGATGCTACCGAGCCGCAACCGTAAGGGAGCGGTGCCACTAACAACAAAAGGGGGCCGGGCGAAAGCCCGGCCCCCTTTTGTTGGGTTACGGTTCCGGATTTCCGCTTAGAACTCGGCGCGGAGACCCATGGTGATGGCGCGTGGGCCGATCTGAGCGCCCGACGGGCGGCCGAAGTTGGCGTTGCCGACGGTTCCGTTGATACCACCGAAATCTGTGCGATTGAAAATATTGAACGCGTCTGCACGGTATGTGAGCTTCACGGACTCCCAGATCGCGAAGTTCTTCACGATCGAGATGTTCTCGCCCCGGTACCAGGGATTACCGTACGAGAAATTGCCCGCGCGAGCACGGGTGTCGCTGCGCAAGCAGGCCTGAAACGCCAAGGGGGCCGGGCTTTCGCCCGGCCCCCTTGGATTGTCAGGTTACGGTTTCGGATTCCGCTTAGAACTCGGCGCGGAGACCCATGGTGATAACACGCGCGCCAACCTGCGCACCCGTCGCTCGACCGTAGTTCGCGTTGCCGATGGTGCCGTTGACACCACCGAACGCCGTCCGGTTGAAGAGATTGAACGCATCGGCGCGGTAGGTGAAGCGCACCGATTCCCAGATCGCGAAGTTCTTCGAGATGGAGAGGTTCTCCGTGCGGTACCAGGGATTGCGGAAGTGTGTGTCGTAGATGGAAGCGGTACCCAATGTGTAAGCCGCCGTGTTCGCGTATGGCGCGCTCGCACCATAGTTGAACCAACGGTTGGTTGAGATATCCGGATCCAGGTCGCCAGCAGAGATGCCGGACCGGACCGCATAACCGGTCGGGGTGGCCTTCTGGAGCGGTGAAAAAATGGTGGAAGCGAGTTGGTTGGTCGCCGAAACCACCTGGATCAAATTGCCGCTGCGATACTGCTGCGTGCCGGACAACATCCAACCACCGACCGCTATATCAAGCGCCCGGCCGGCCGAGCTCAAGTACCGTTTGCCCTTGCCGAACGGCAACTGATAGCCGGTGACGATGTTCACATAGTTGGGTACGTCCATGTACATCAAGCTCTTGGCATCTTTCAGGTTATAGGCATCCTGTGTTTGGACATTGGTACTCTGCGTGAAGATCTGGCGGTAGGTCATGTTCGCCAGACTCTTGGAAAACACATAGCTGGCCATCAGGTTCATGGCGCCAAACCGGCGTTCGATCTTGTTCTGTATGGAATCGTACCAGGTCTGGCCCACGCCCGCGTTGACGCTATAGATATTTCCATACTGCGGGAAATTACGTAGCGACTGTGCCACCGTGGCGTTATTGCCCCAACCGGAAACAAACTTCGAGAACGGCGCCGTGTAGCTGGTGCTGGCAAGCTTGGTGGTGAGGGTCGAGCCCAGAGACAGGTAGCTGGTGGGAAGCTGATTCATCCAAACGGTCGAGTTCAGACCATGGCCGCGGTTGCCCACGTAGGCGGTCTCAAACAGCCAGTTTTTGAACTCGTGTTGCACGGTAAAGCTCCAGTTGTAAATGCGCGGGGCCTTTCCGAAGTTGTCACTTTGGTACCAGACGCTATTCCCAAAATTGACGTATGTCGGGTCGATGCGAGGCGGAGCCTTGTAGCCGACGGGTTTGGGTACGCCACGGCTGTCGTCCCAGTAGAACGACGGGTTGACGCCGTCGGAAGTCGCCGAGTAGGTGCCGTTGATGCCATCGATGCATCCGCCGGTGCCCGCGGCCGAGCCGCAGCCACCATTGCCCAGTGACTGGTAATAGATGCCAAAGCCGCCGCGCAACACAGTCTTGCCGGTTACCCGGTAAGCGAAGCCCGCGCGCGGGCCGATATTGGAGAAGTCGGTGGGGTACAGACGCTTCTTGCCGGTGCGGCCGGAACCGCTGCCCGCATAAATGAAAGCGCCGGGCAGACCATCCGCGCCCGCGTTGGGCATGGTCGGATCGAGGGTGGAGTAGTTGCCGTCGGCCATATGCCAACCGATGGGAACCTCGTAGCGGACGCCGTAATCCAGCGTGAGCTTAGGAGTGACTCTCCAGGTATCCTGCCAGAACCCAGCGTGATAACCGTAGCGAATCTGGCCCAGGGTGTAGTTCTGATCCATCTGCGTGCCGTTGTTGACGGCACCGAGCAGGAAGCTGGCGAAGGCGTTGCCCGTGGTGCCGAGAGCCGTCGGCAGGGCCGTCTGCACCCGGCTGAAGTTGTACTGGCCGTTTTGAAAGGTGGAGTAGTTGTCGATCGTCCGCAAGCGGCGTATGTCCCAGCCCACCTTGAACTGGTGCTTGCCACGGGTCCAGGTCAACTGCTGGTTCACATGGGTGATCCAGTTTTGTTGATAGCCGTCCGCTACCTTGCCCTGGTTGCCTGACCACCACTGAAGGTTATCCGTGGCCCAGGTGACGTACGGGGTTATGTCGGCGACACCGGTGGTCGAGAAGCCGGCCTTGGAGCCAAAGCCTTGCTGGTTCGTGGGCTGCCAGGCATTGCGGTCTTTGGTATAGCCGAACGTCGTGTGCAACAGCACGGTGGGAGACAGAATCAGATCGTGGTTGATGCGATACCACCAGGGGTCGTTGATGACATCCACCATATTGCTCAACACGCCCGGCATGTATTGGTCGCCGGAGGTGACCTGGTTGCGTCTGGCCATCCAGAAGCTGAGGCGGTTGTTGGCAGTAATGGAATGGTCCGCCTTGATGGTTGCGACGTAATCAGTCGATTTCGTAGAACCGAGGAAATCGTAGTTGGCACTGACGCCTCCGGTTCGCGGCCGGGATGACGGGCAGAAACTTGCTGCTGATGCTGCTGAAGCGAGCGGTCGGAATCAGGTTGCCGCCGAAAGGCAGACGCGTGCTGCCGGAGGTCGTGGCCGGATCGTAAATCGTGGCTACTTCGGTGAAATTGCCCGTTCGCATCAAAGCGGTGGGCACTGTCTCGCCGGGGGCGGAAGAGATGGCGGCGGGGCGGGAATCCTTATCGTAGGTAAAGAAGAAGAAGGTGCGGTTGCGGCCGTCGTACACCTTGGGGATATAGACCGGACCGCCGACGGTACCACCTTCTTCGTTGTATCGCTCCTTGGCGCGGTAGCCAGGGGCGCGGCCCACAACGTGGTTGGTGGTCCAACCTGCGGCGTTAATATGTCGCGCCGCAGGTTCAAGAACCCGGCACCGTGCAGGGCGTTGGCACCGGACTTGGTGACGAACAACTCCAGACCGCCACCCAAGCGGCCGTGCTCGGCGTTGAAACTGGAAGTGACCAGCTTGAATTCCTGGAAGGATTCAAAGCCGGGGAAATACCACACCACGCCACCCGACTCGGGAAGGGTCAGGCTGGCGCCATCCACCATGATTTCCTTGGCGCGCCCGATGGACCCGTTGATGCTGACTTCGCCAACGGTGTTCACGCCGGGCATATAACCGACGAACGATTCAGCGCTGCGGATGCCGCCCGCGAAAATGGGAAGACTGTCAACCAACTGCGGGCTCAGGTTCTGCCCGCGCATGGGTGTCGTCGTTTCGAGCAGCGGATTTTCCGCTTTCACCTCGACGCTCTGGCCACGTCGCCGATGTTCAGCGTGACATCCATCGAGCTGCGCAAAGCCACGCGAATTTCAATCCCCGACTGCACGCTTTTCTTGAAACCCGGTTGCGTGATGGTCAGTGTATAAGGACCGGCTGGCAGCGTCGGAAATAAGTACATACCAGCGTCCGTGGTGACGGTGTCGTAATCACGATTGGTCGGCTGGTGCGTGGCGACAACTTTCGATCCCGGGATCACGGCCCCGTTGGGGTCGGTAACCGTGCCGGACATGGAACCTGAGGTGGTCTGTGCGAACACTGCGGTGGTAATGACACCAAGGAGCGCCAGAAGTAGAATGCAGGTTTGTTTAAGCCGCATTAATATTGTCTCCGTTCTTTCATCGACTCGCACGGGAGAACTGAGGCCACGTGCGGAAGCGGGGCAGGCAAACTCCACTATTGCGAGAACTAACCTAATGCGGACTACCAACAACTATGAACTCCGTCCCAGCCAAAGAAAAGGTTAAGTGAGTTTCAAACGTTCCATGTAAACCATTGATTTTAAAGCCTGGTGGAACGTAACGGTTAAGTGCGATAGTATAGTGCCTTATGGGTATTGCCCCCACCCGCGGACGCGCGACAGCAGAGTCTCAGACTGCCGCGATCAGACGCGTGGTGGCCTTCTCTCCCCAGCGCAAGACCATTCTCGAAGCACTCGACACCCTCACCGTCAGCCCGGCCTTCGAATCGAGCCAGCGAGCCCAGGCCTTCCTGCGCTATGTGGTGGAGCACGCGCTGGACGGTGAACTGGACCATCTCAAGGAGCGGGTCATCGGCTCCGCGCTCTTTGGCCGGAAACCGGACTACGACACGGGAACGGATTCCATTGTCCGGGTCACCGCCGCCGAAGTGCGCAAGCGGCTGGAAATGTACTATGAGGGGACGGCAGGGGACGCGCCGGTGAAGATCGAACTGCCGACCGGAAGCTACATCCCGGAGATCCACATGGAAATGGTGGACCGGCACGCTGCGCCGGCAGCCGGGTCTGCTCCGGAAGTTGTGCCGCCGTCGCCGGTCCCTGCCTCGCGTTGGCATCTGGCCGCGATCACGGGTTGGTCTGTCGCGATCTTGATCGGGCTCCTCTGGGCGGGGTCCGCCTGGTTCCAGCCGAGCGCCCCAGCAACACGCCCTCCGGCACCTCCCCTGGCCCGCATTGTTCAACGGCGGCCCTCCTCACTTGATTCTCGCTGACAGCGGCATGGGGGCCTTGCGCTATCTGAGCTGGTTCCCTCTTTCCGTCCCCGTCTATGCCAACCGCAGCTTCCTGGCGCCGCCGTCCGGATTGTCGCCGGAGTTCCTTGCGGTGTGGAATCAGGTGGCCCCCAAAGCCTATACCAGCATCGTGGATGCCCGCCTGGCGGCAAGTTATGCCTCGCTCGCCGCGGCTGCGGGCCGCAAGCCGGTGCTGCGCTATGCCCGCGACCTTCAGCTCTCGGACTTCCACCTCGGAGACAACCTGATCTTGCTGGGCAGCAGCAGTTCCAACCCTTGGGTAGAGCTGTTCCAGGACCAGTTGGATTTCCGCCTGGACCTCGACCAGTCTGGCCGGTTTACGGTCACCGTGCAGCATCCGAAACCAGATGATCCGACCTTCCTGGCTTCGCACGTCTCCAGCGGCACCACGGGCGAGGCTTACGCCACGCTGGCGCTGGTTAACGGTTTGGATGGCCGGGGCGCGGTCCTGATCGCGCAAGGCACCAACATGGAAGGGACCGACGTCGCCGGCAGCCTGGCCATCACGCGCCCCGAAGAGCTAGCCACTGTGCTTCGCCGCTGCGGGATCGAACCCACCAACCCATCCGCGCGCTTCGAGATTTTGCTGCGCCTGGATGCCACCGCCGGGTCCGCGGTTACGTCCTCCATTCTCGCCACTCGCTGCCGTACGGGCCGGTAGGTCCTGGCAGGCCGGACAAGACAAGGGGGCCGGGCTTTCGCCCGGCCCCCTTGGTTGTTAGGTTACGGTTTTGGATCTCCGCTTAGAACTCCATGCGGAGACCCATGGTGATGATGCGTGCGCCGTTTCCACCGGTGCGGGCGACCAAAGTTCGACGTTGCCGATAGTGCCGTTCACACCGCCGAAGGCCGTGCGGTTGAAGAGGTTGAACGCATCCGCGCGATAGGTGAACTTCACCGACTCCCAGATCTTCGAAGTCCTTGGAGATCGAGAGGTTCTCCGGCGGAACCAGGGCTGGCGGAAGTTGGTGTTGTAGATGGAAGCGGTACCCAGCGTGTAGGCCGCCGTGTTCGCATACGGCGAACTGGCGCCGTAGTTGAACCAGCGAATGTTCGGGTTATCCGGATTCAGGTCGCCTGCAGGAGACGCCGGATTTGATGGCGTACCCGGTCGCGACGGCTTTCTGAAGCGGCGAGAAGAGGTCGAAGAGAGTTGGTTGGTGGCTGACAGTGCCTGAATCAGACCGCCGCTGCGATACGTCTGAATGCTGGCGATGTTCCATCCACCGACCACCAGGTCCATGGCGCGGCCCGCCGAACTGAAGAACTTCTGACCCTTGCCAATCGGCAACCGATAGCTCACAAGGATGTTCACGTAGTGCGGGACGTCCATGTACAGGAAGCTCTTGGCATCTTTCAGGTTATAAGCGTCCTGGGTTTGAACGTTGGAGCCCTGGCTGAAGATCTGCCGATAGGTGAGCATACCGAGGCTCTTGGACCAAACATAGCTCCCCATCAAGTTGAGGTTGCCGAACCGGCGCTCAATTTTGGTCTGCAAAGAGTCGTACCAGGTCTGGCCGTTGCCGGAGTTAACGCTGACCATGGTCCCGTACTGCGGGAAATTACGCAGCGACTGCGCCACGGTGGCGCCGCTGCCCCATCCTGCCACGAAGTTCGGGAACGGCGCTGCGTAGCTGGTGCTGGTGAGTTTCGTGGTGAGCGTAGAACCGAGCGACAACAGGCTGGTCGGAAGCTGGTTCATGTATATGGTCGAGTTCAACCCCTTGCCGCGGTTGCCCACGTAAGCGGTCTCGAACAGCCAGTTCTTGAACTCGTGCTGAATGGTTAGACTCCAGTTGTAGATACGTGGAGCGTAGCCATATTTGGGACCCTGGTAGTAAACCACGCCGAAGTTGTCGAACGTAGGGTCAATGCGCGGTGGAGGTTTGTAGCCGAGCGGTGTCGGCACGTTGCGAGTCTGATCCCAATAGAAGGCAGGGTTGACGCCGTCGCCGGCCGAGGTATAACTTCCGTTGAAACCGTCCGTGCAGCCGCAACCGCCGTTGCCGAGCGTCTCGTAGAAGATACCGTAGCCGCCGCGGATCACGGTCTTGCTGGTGGCGCGGAAGGCGAAGCCGGCGCGCGGACCGACGTCGGTATAGTCGGTCGGGTAGAGCCGCTTGTTACCGGTACGGCCGGCACCACTGCCGGCGTAAATCAAAGCACCAGGCAGACCGCCCGCGGCCGCATTGGGCAGAGTCGGGTCCAGGGTTGTGTAGTTGCCATCGGCCATGTGCCAACCGATAGGGACCTCGTAACGGAAGCCGACGTCCAGTGTTAGACCGGGAAGTGACCCTCCAGGTATCCTGCCAGAAACCGGCGTGGTAGCCATAGCGGATATTGCCCGGCGTGTAGTGCGAATCTCCCTGCGTACCGGTATTCGGAGCGCCCAGCAGGAAACTGGCGAAAGCGTTACCGGTGGTGCCATGGGCCGTCGGAAGAGCCGTCTGAACCCGGCTGAAGCCATAGCATACCGTTCTGGCCGGCCCGGTCGTCGTAGGGGGTCGCCAGGCGACGGATGTCCCAGCCCATCTTGAACTCGTGCTTGCCGCGAGTCCAGGTCAACTGCTGGCTGACGTGATACGTCCGGTTGTACTGATAGCCGTTGTTCACCTTGCCCTGGTTCATGCCGTAGGCCTGGAGGTTGTCCGTTGCGAAGTTGATATACGGAGTCGCGTCGGGATCGCCCGTAAGGTTGAAACCGTACTTCGAACCGTAGCCATTCTGCAGCGGGTTAGTCCACGGGGCGCGGTCCTGCGTGAAGGCGAAGGTGGTATGCAACAGCGTGGTGGGCTTCACAACCCAGTCGTGGTTGACGCGGTACAACTGGGGCTTCTGGATGCTGTCCAGGCCGTTGCTCAACGGTCCGGGCAGGTACTGGACGGTGCTGCTGACCTGGTTGCGAAAGGTCATGAAGTAGGCGATGCGGTTGTTGGACGTGATGGAGTGATCCGCCTTGATGGTCGCGATGTAGTCGTTATACGTCGTCGTGCTGATGAAGTCGTAGTTGGAGTGACGCCGGGGCGGTTCACGGCCGGGATGTACGGGCAGGATCTTGCTGCTGATGCTGCTGAAGCGGTTGGTCGGAATGATGTTGCCGCCGAAGGGCAGCCGAGTGGAACCGGAGGTGTGGCGGGATCGTAGATGGTGGCCACTTCGCTGAAATTGCCCGACCGCATCAGAGTGGTCGGCAGCGTCTCGCCGGTGTTAAAGGCGATGGTAGCCGGACGGATGTCCTTGGCGTAGCTGAAGTAAAAGAAGGTGCGGTTGCGGCCGTCGTAAACCTTGGGGATCCAGACCGGACCACCGGCGGTACCGCCTTCTTCGTTGTAACGTTCCTTGGCGCGGAAGCCCGGCGTGCGGCCCACAATGTGATTGGAGGCCCAGCCGGCGGCATTCAGCACATCGCGCCGGATGTTCAGGAACGCGGAACCGTGGACCCGTTGGTACCGCTCTTGGTGACCAGCAACTCAAGACCGCCGCCCACGCGGCCGTACTCGGCGCGAAGCTCGAGGTAATCAGTCTGAACTCCTGGTAGGCCTCGAAGCCGGGGAAGGTGAACGAAACGCCGCCGGATTCGGGATTGATGATGCTGCCGCCGTCGATCTGAATTTCCTTGGCACCGGCCGATGGAGCCGTTGATGCTGGTTTCGCCATTGCTATTTACGCCGGGCATGTAGCCGACGAACGATTCGGCGTTGCGCAGGCCGCCCGAGAAAAGGGGCAGGCTCGCGACCAACTGCGGGCTGATGTTCTGCCCGCGCGTGGCGGTGGTGGTTTCGAGCAGCGGAACTTCCGCTTTCACCTCGACGCTCTCGGCCACGTCGCCGATGTCCAGCTTGACATCCATGGTGTTGCGCAAGGCAACGCGAACTTCGATGCCCGTCTGAACGCTCTTCTTGAAACCCGGCTGCGTGACGGTCAGCGTATACGGACCGGCTGGCAGCGTCGGAAACACGTATATGCCGGCGTCCGTCGTGACGGTGTCATAGTCACGATTGGTCGGCGTGTGCGTGGCGACAACTTTCGCGCCCGGAATCACGGCTCCGTTGGGGTCGGTAACCGTGCCGGACATGGAACCTGACGTGGACTGCGCATACACCGCGGGGGCGATGAGGCACAGTACGGCCAGGATCAAAACGCAAGTTTTGAATAACCTCATTATTTAATGTCCTTTCAGCAATTCGCCGAGGAAAACGGAGTCCGCCCGACCAAAGCGAGGCAGCCGGACTCTACTCGTGCGAGATCTAACCTCAAAGCTAGATACTACAGCATGATAGACCAAGTATCGCCCGGGCGCAACAATTATAAGTACCGCTTATCTTAAATTCAGCTACGAGCTTAGACTTAATGCGTTAAGCTTCCGGCAAAGCGGGGCATAGGCCTAGCGGTTTGGCGGATTCGCCCGGCTACTTGGGCTTGCCGGGAGGCTGGAGCGGCGCGCCAACGCGCCGCCCAGCGCCCGCAGAGCGTCATGACGTGCAGCGCCGGCGTGGTCAAAGGGAGCCTCGAACCAGAACTGGGCGTCACCGTCCAGGCGGTTCCCCGCCCCGATGCGGCCACTCATCCTGTCGGCCAGCGCTTTGCAGAGGGCCAGTCCCTGGCCGGTTCCGCCGAACCGCTCAGCGACGGGAGAATCGGCCGGGGCGGATTTCTCGAACAGGCGCCGCGTGAAGAGACCATCGACAGGGACGTTGCGGTACAATCGGGCAGTATTGGCTCGCACTACCAAATCCCAACAATTTCGCGACACTCTGGGGCGCAGAGCGCTGGTGGCCGACGGCGCCATGGGCACCATGTTGTATGCCAAGGGCGTCTTCATCAACCGCTCGTTCGACGAACTGAACCTTTCAGCCCCAGCGCTGATCGGTGAGATCCATCGGGAGTACGTTGCGGCCGGCGCCGAGATCCTCGAATCCAACACCTACGGCGCCAATCGCGCACGCCTCACGCCCCACGGTCTGGGCGAGAAAGTGGCTGCTATTAACCAGGCGGGTGTGCGCCTGGCGCGCGAAGCCGCCGGCGAAGCGGTCTTCGTGGCCGGCAGCATGGGGCCGCTCGGTGCGCGCATCGCGCCCATCGGACGCATCACTTTCGACGAGGCGCGCGAAGTCTTCCGCGAGCAGGCCGACGCGCTGCTGGAAGCCGGGGTGGACCTGCTGGTTCTGGAAACGTTTTCTGATTTGCACGAGCTCGATGCGGCGCTCTCGGCCGCGCGCGAAGCCGCTGGGGCGGAGTTCCCCATCGTGGCGCAGGTCACCATCGACGACGCGGGCTCGCTGCGCGACGGCACCGGCACCGAGGCCTTCACGCGCCAACTCGACCAATGGCCGGCCGAGGCCATCGGATTGAACTGCTCGGCGGGCCCCAAAGTGATGCTCGAAACCATCGAGCGCATGGCGGAGTTCACTTCCAAGCCGCTCACCGCCATGCCCAACGCCGGCCATCCGGTGCGCCTGGAGGGCCGCAGCATCTATTTGTGCTCGCCCGAATATATGGCGCAATACGCGCGGCGCTTTCTGGACGCGGGCGTGCGCATCATCGGTGGCTGCTGCGGCACCACGCCCGAGCACATCCGGCAGGTTCGAGCCGAAACGCGCTCGCTTCGGAGCGAACATCGACGGCTGGCGGTAACGGTGGCGGCGCCGGAGGCGGCCTCGCGCGCGCTGCCCAAAGTGCCGGTGGCGGAAAAATCCGCCCTCGGAGCCAAGCTCGCGCAAGGAACGTTTGTGGCGTTCGTGGAGATCCTGCCCCCGCGCGGCGTCGACGCGAGCAAGGAAATCGCCGGCGCGCGCCTGTGCGCCGGGCACGGCATCGACTGCATCAATGTGCCCGACGGGCCGCGCGCCAGCGCGCGCATGAGCGCGCAGGTGGCCTGCCAGCTCATCCAGCAGCAGGCTTCCATCGAAGCCGTGTTGCATTTCTGCTGCCGCGACCGCAATATCCTGGGCATCCAGTCCGAATTGATCGGCGCGCATGCCGCCGGCATCCGTAACCTGATTTGCATCACCGGCGATCCGCCGCGCATGGGCGTTTACCCGGAAGCCACGGCGGTGTTCGACGTCGATTCCATCGGTCTGGTGGGCATCGTGGACAACCTGAACCGCGGGCTCGACATCGGCGCCAACCCCATGGGCTCGCGCACCAGCCTGCTGATCGGCGTGGGCGCCAATCCGGGCGCCGTAAATCTGGACGAGGAGATCCGGCGCTTCGAGCGCAAGGTGGAAGCCGGCGCCGAGTACGCCGTCACGCAACCGGTTTTCGACCTGGGCCTGCTGGAACAATTTTTGCGCCGCATCGAGCATTTGAAGATCCCGCTGATCGCGGGCATCTGGCCGCTCACCAGCTTGCGCAACGCCGAATTCATGGTGAACGAACTGCGCGTGAGCGTGCCCGAAGACTACGTGGAACGTATGCGCCGCGCCGATTCGGCCGATAAGGCTCGCGACGAGGGTGTGGCCATCGCCCGCGAGATGGTGCGCAAGGTCATGCCCATGGTGCGGGGCGTGCAGCTCAGCGCGCCCTTCGGCCGCTATCAAATGGCTATTGACGTGGCCGGGGCAATCGGTTCTAGATAGAAAGACGGTTTAATTCGAACAGTGAATACCGACCTCATCGAAATCGACCAGGAGCAGCCCTCGCCGGAAGCCATTGAACGCGCGGCGGCGGCGCTGCGGCGCGGCGGTGTGGTGGCCATCCCTACCGACGCTTTGTACACGCTGGTGGCGGATCCGTTTAACCTGCACGCCGTGGGGAACGTGTTCCTGGCCAAGCACCGCGAGGTGCACCACGCGCTGCCGCTGCTGGTGGGCGACGTGTCCATGGCCGAGGACCTCACCAGGGACGTGAGCAGCCGTTTCTTCCGCCTGGCCCGCTGCTTCTGGCCGGGCCCGCTGACCATGATCGTGCCGGCGTCGGCCAAAGTGCCGCTGAAGGTCACCGGAAACACGGGCCGCCTGGCTTTACGCCAGACGCGCTCGAAGGTGGCCGACGCGCTCATCCTCTGGCTGGGCCAGCCGCTGATCGGCACCAGCGCCAACATCAGCGGCCAGCCCACCTGCCGCAACGGCATCGAGGTGTTCGGCACCATGGACGGATGCATCGACCTGGTACTGGACGGAGGCCCGTGCGCGGGCGTGGGCGGCACCACCGTGGACATCACCGAACCTATCTGGCGCCTGATCAAGGAAGGCGCTATATCGGAGAAAGAGATCTCCGAATGCCTGAAAGTCGGTTGATCCGTTTCTCCTTCTGACCTCGCGATGCCCCAAGCCTTCTATATCCTTTTTGGCGCGGCTTTCACCGGAGCGGTCTCCTGGGCTTTGGGACGAGTACTGTTCGAACGTCTCAAACTGAAGCTCTATCGCAATGAGGAGCACGTACTGGCTTTCGTCGCCGGCTCGAGTGTGCTGAGCCTGGGGATGTTTCTGCTGGCCGCCGTGCACGGCGTGCGCAAGGGTCTGCTGCTGGCGCTGGGCGCCGGGATCCTCTTCTGGGTGTTCCGCAGCGGCGCGTACCGGAGCAAGGGGGAAGCGCTGCCTTCCCTGCCCCGCGTCTGGCGAATCGTTCTGGGGGTGGGTTTCACGCTGTTCGGCGTGCTGTATCTGACCAACGCCATGGCCCCCGAGATCAGCCCCGACGGTGGCGCCTACCATCTGCGCTTCGTCGCCGACTACCATCGCGCGCACGGCTTCCTACGCATTACGACGAACATGTACGCGAACCTCTCGCAGGGGCTCGAACTGCTGTTCCTGTTCGCCTACGTCTTCGGGCGGCACTCGGCCGCCGCTATGGTGCACATGCTGTACTTGTTCGCGCTGCCCTGGATGATCTCCGCATGGGGGCGCCGCAACGGCTACCCGGTGGCGGGCGCCGCGGCGGCCATGTTCACGTTCCTGAGCCCCGTCATCGGCATCGACGGCATCAGCGCGTACAACGATGTGGCCACCGCGGCGGTGCTGTTCGCGGTTTTCTATCTGGTGGACATCTGGCGCGCCGAACGGCAGCCCGGCCTGTTGCCGGTGATCGGCCTGGTGTCCGGCTTCGCCTACGCCGTCAAGTACACGGCGTTCCTGGCGGTACCCTACGCGCTGGGAGTGGTGGTTTGGACCAGTTGGCGCGCGAAACAAAAGTGGTGGCGGCCGGCGCTGGTGATCTCGGTCGCGGCCCTGGTCATGATAGCTCCGTGGATGGCCAAGAACGCGCTCTGGCTTGGCAATCCGGTCTCGCCGTTCTTCAACAAACTGTTCCCGAACCCTTACATCCACGTCGATTTCGAAGAGAGCTACACGTTCATGATGCGGCATTACGGCGATATTTACGACTACCGCAAACTGCCCCTGGAGTTGACCGTGCACGGCGGCGCGCTCTGCGGTCTGCTGGGGCCGTTGTTTCTGCTGGCGCCGCTGGGCCTGCTGGCCCTGTCGAAGAGCGCTGGACGGAGAGTACTTCTGGCCGGGGCCATCTTCGCGGAGCACTTACTTCGCCAACATCGGCACGCGTTTCTTGATTCCCGCGGTGCCGTTTTTCGCGCTGGCCTTGGCAATGGTGGTGGCGCGCGCGCCCTGGTTGGCCCTGGCGCTGGTGGTGGCGCACGGCGCGCTTTCCTGGCCGGACATACTCAGTAAGTACTGCGCCGAGTATGCCTGGCGGCTGGACCGCGTGGTTTACAAGCAGGCGTTGCGGATGGAGAGCGAGGATAACTGGCTGCGGCGCAAGTCGCCGGCGTACGGCATCGCGCGCATGTTGGAGGAGTGCGTTCCGCCGGAAGGCCGGATCTTTTCGTTCAATCAGGTAGCCGAAGCCTACACCAAGCGCACCGTGCTGGTGTCGTTCCAGGCGGCGGAGAATCGCGTGCTCTCCGACATCCTTTGGGTGGGGCTGGCTCCCGATTTGCCACCCACCGGGCACCACACGTTCCGTTTTCCGGAGCGCCAACTGCGGCGCGTGCGCGTGGTGCAAACCGCCGGTGGAGCGCCGGATTTGTGGAGCGTGGCGGAGTTGCGCTACTTCCATGGCGCCGCGGAGCTCCCCCGCGAGCCGCGCTGGCGCCTGCGCGCACATCCCAATCCGTGGGGCGTCCAATTGGCCTTCGACAACAGCCCCGCGACGCGCTGGCGCAGTTGGCGCAAGATCGAACCTGGCATGTTTATCGAGACCGACTTCGGCCGGAGCGAAGCCCTCGACTCCGTGCGCGTGGAGGCCTCGCACGATCAGTACAATGTCCGCATGAAGCTCGAAGGGTGGGATGGCACGGGGACCTGGATCACGCTTTCGGACAAGCCCGAGATCACCGAAGTCAGCGTGCCCAAGGGACTACGGCGCATGGCCATTCAGGAACTGAAAGCACGCGGCATCACGCACCTGCTGGTTTGGGACAGCGATTTCGGCGCCGACGAGATCCGCGTCAATACGGCCGTCTGGGGCGTCTCGCTGGTGCGCGAGTATGGCCCCATCCGGCTGTACAAGCTGAACTAGGCGGTCCGCTCCCTCACGCGCGCGGCCCGGTTAATGAGCCGCGCGGGTCAGCGAGCGGTCAAGCCGCCCAGGCGCTGGCTTTCCCGGTGCGGAAAAGGAAGTCGTCGAGGGGCTCGTCGTACTGCACCGAAACGCGCGCGCCGGGTTCGATCTCCCCGCGCGAAAGCATCACGGCCAAAGGCTGCGTGAGCCGGCGGTGAATGGTCCGTTTCAACTCGCGGGCGCCGTATTCCACGCTGGTTCCCTGGCGCAACAGTTGCCGGCGGCATTCGTCATCCACCCTGAGTTCGAAGCCACGCTGGCCCAGGCGCGCCACGATGTGGCGCTGCAATTCGTTGAGATGCTGGTCGAGAATGGCGGCCAGTTCCTCGCCGCCGAGCGGCTGATAGGTCACCACGGCGTCGATGCGGTTGACGAATTCGGGCGAAAAGTTTTTGCGCACGGCGTCCTGCGCGATGCGGCCCAGTTGGCGGCTTCTATCGCCCGTCTCGCGCGGCACGCCGCTTTCGAAGCCGAACGAGGGCGAGAGTTCGCGCAGCATGCCGCGCGCACCCAAATTGCTGGTCATGAAGATTATGCTGCTCTCAAAATTCACGCTGGTGTTATCGCCCAGCCGCAGCGTGGCCTTGTCGAGGATGCCCAGAAGCAGGCGCGTCATGGAGGGCGCGGCCTTTTCGATTTCGTCGAACAGCACAATCGACAGGCTGGACCGCTCGCTGGCCGCCGCGCTCAGTTTCATCTGCGTCAGCAGGGGCTGCGTTTCGCGGTGCCCCAGGTAGCCCGGCGGCGCGCCAATGAGCTTGGCCACCTCGTGCTCCATCTGGAACTCGCCGCAGTCCACTTTCAGCATGTTCCTGGCGTTGCCGTGCAGCACTTCGGCCAGCGCTTCCACGGTCCTGGTCTTGCCCGTGCCGGTGGGACCCAGTAGCAGGAAGACGCCCACGGGACGCCCTTCCGGCGCCAGACCCGCCTGGTAGATCTGTACGTAGGGCACGATGGCCTGGATGGCGGTCGATTGGCCCACCACCTTCCCGGTGAGCCGGGCAAGCAAATCGTCCACCAACACGCGGCTCAACCTGGGGGTCCGCGCCGAAATCGCAGTGGTTTTCGCGGGCACTGTTTTCCTCCCGGTCACATTATAGGGAGTGGCTCCAAACTTTCCGGCGCCGGCAAGCGCGTTTGGAGGTCCCGAACGCGGTTCTGCGCGAATTTTATTTGCTTAAGAATGAGCGGATTAGTCCCGCGATGCGGGGGCTGGCCTGGCCATCGCCGTAAGGGTTGTGAACGCGCGAGCGCGCCTGGTACAAAGCCGGATCGTCGAGCAGCCGGGAAGCTTCCTCCACGATGCGCTGGCGGTGCGGTCCGACCAGTTTCACGGTGCCCGCCTCAACGGCTTCGGGCCGTTCCGTCTTGTCGCGCAGAACCAACACGGGCTTGCCCAGCGAGGGCGCTTCTTCCTGCACCCCACCGGAATCGGTGAGCAGAAGATAGGCGCGGCGCATCAGGTCGACAAACGGTACATAGTCCAGAGGCGGAACCAGGAAAACGTTGGCGCGGCCCCGCAGTACGCGATCGACGGGAGCCTGCACGTTGGGATTGGGATGCACCGGGTAGACGATTTGCACATCGGGCCGCGCGGCCAGGTCGGCCAGCGCATGCACGATTTCCTCGAAGCCCGCGCCGAAGCTCTCCCGGCGGTGCGCGGTGGTCACAATGAGTTTGCGTCGAGGATCGAGTTGCGGCCAGGCGCCGCCCGCCAGACGCCCGCTTTCCAGGCCATCGCGCACGTGCAGCACGGCGTCGATGCCCGTATTGCCGGTGACGGCGATGCGGTCTTCGGCCACGCCTTCCTGGCGCAGGTTGCGCGCGGCGCCTTCGGTCGCGGCGAAGTGCAGCGAGGCGAGGCGCGTCGTCGAGCAGCCGGTTCATTTCCTCGGGGAACGGTTCATGGATGTCGCCGGTTCTCAGGCCCGCTTCCACGTGTCCCACCGGCACACGCCGGTAGAAGGCCGGCCAACGCGCCGCAGAGCGTGGTGGTGGTGTCGCCCTGCACTAGCACCATGTCCGGCGATTCGGCGTCGAAGACCTGCTCGAGCCCCGCGAGAATGCGCGCCGTGGATTGAAACAGCGTTTGCGCGGGCAGCATGACGTCCAGATCGTGATCGGCCGTAAGATCGAAGGCCGCCAGCACTTGATCCAGCATCTGGCGATGCTGCGCGGTGACGCACACGCGCGCGTCGAATTCCTCGGGGTGCCGCCGCATGTGAAGCACCACGGGGCAGAGCTTGATGGCTTCCGGGCGGGTGCCGAAGATGAACAGGATGCGATGCATATCGGTAGGTAATCCACTGTTGTAGCACGCTTGGGGCGCGCAGGCCCCGTATGCGAAACTGGAAGGGACAAACGCGGGCGCGTAGCTCAGGTGGATAGAGCATCAGCCTTCTAAGCTGAGGGTCGCAGGTTCGAGTCCTGCCGCGCCTACCATTCCTTACGTCTGGGGCCAGCAGTGGGCCACGGTTGGCGAGCAAACCTGGGTCTTATGTTGAGCACAACATAATGGGCCAATTCCGGCGAATAGCGCGCTCGATTGCTTAAATCGGAACAGGGCGTTGATATAGGATAACTTGGTGGAAGCCGCTGGCGCATCGGAGGCTGAGGAGGAACGCATGACGGCCCGAGGTTCTGCCATCAGTTTAATCGTGAACCAGCGAGCGGGCAGGACTCGAAACTTCACCACCGGTGAATGAACTGATGGCTACGCTGGAACGATACGGCTTGCGGCCTGAACCGATTCTGATTAAGAAGGGATCGGACGCTAGGGACGCCGCCCGCAGTGCGCTAGAACGCGGCGCAAAGACACTGGTTGCCGCGGGAGGAGACGGCACCATCAGTGCCGTGGCTTCCACCCTCCTCGATTCTGAGGCTGTACTGGGCGTGCTTCCCATGGGAACGCTCAATCACTTTGCCAAGGATCTTCAGATTCCCTTAGACATCGAGGATGCGGCCCGTGTTCTGGCGAATGGCGCTGTTGCGAAAATCGATGTCGGCGAGGTCAATGGCCGTGCGTTCATCAATAATTCGAGCATTGGCGTCTACCCGCAGATGCTGGCATGGCGGGAGGAATACCGGCGCAAAGGGTGGACCAAATGGACGGCGCTCTTTTGGGCCGCCCTGACAGCTTTGCGAAGGATGCCTTTCCTGCGGCTTCGGTTGACCACGGCCGACACCGAGGTGGCGATGCTTACGCCCATGATCTTCGTTGGCAACAACGAGTATGAAATTGAGGGCTTTCAAGCGGGCATGCGGCGTCGCGTTGACGCTGGCCGGCTGTTCATCTACTCGGTGAATGCATCTACGCCAACCAAACTCATACACTTATCCTTGTTGGCCTTGTTGGGGCGGCTTCGTCAGGCGCAAGACTTTGATTCCTTATCTGTGGTTGAGGCATGCATCGAAACACGGCGGCCGTGGGTGAAGGTCTCGCTGGATGGGGAGGTGGCTCGACTGGAAACGCCCTTGCAGTATCGTACGCGCCCGGGCGCCTTGCGCGTCATTGTTCCTGAGAAGGAGATCGCATTCGAACCCTAGTCCATCTTTCCGATGTCCACTTCGGTCGAACAGATGACGCTGTGGTCGAGCAGTTGATTCATTCTGTTCATCAAATGAAGCCGGACGTCGTCGCCGTTTCGGGCGACCTTACGCAGCGCGCCCGGCCACGTGAGTTCGAAAGAGCGCGTGCGTTCTTGCGGGCCCTTCCCACACCGCAAATAGTTGTGCCGGGAAATCATGACGTTCCGCTGTACAACATTTATGCCAGGTGTCGAGGTGGGTTTGACGTCTATAAGCAATATATTACCGATAACCTGGAGCCCTTCTACCGGGATGATGAAATCGCCATTGCCGGCGTCAATACGGCCCGGAGACTCGTGATCAAAGGCGGCCGTATCAATGACCGGCAGATGCTATGGCTGGAAGCACAGTTCTGCCGGCTTCCCGATGGCGTCAAGAAAATCGTGGTAACGCATCACCCTTTCGATCTGCCGCCAGGCTATGAACCGGAACACCTTGCCGGCCGTTCCGGGAAAGCCATGGCTCGCCTGCTTCGATGCGGCCTGGATCTCTTGCTAGCCGGACATCTGCACGTCAGCGCCTCCGGTCCGACAGCCGTGCGTTTAGAATCAGGGTCACGTTCGGCTATATTCGTCCAGGCCGGTACCGCCTGCTCCACACGGGGGAGAGGAGAGCCCAATTCTTACAACGTCATTCGGCTGGATCATTCGTCCATGGAAATACAAACACTTTCCGCCGCGATCACGGGGTTTGAGCCCTCTTCGGTTCAGCGTTTTGATCAATCGGCCGAGCGGCTGGGTTCGAACCGGAGACGAGACTCCATTCCTGAGGCCAGGCGGAGCTGAACAACGGTGAGCAGACCGGTGCTTTCGCGTCTTACCACACCACTGCTGGTCAGCTTGGTCTGCGCCGTGGTTGCTCTCGTGCTGTTTGCCGGACTTGCCGAGGAGATGCTCGAAGGAGATACGCGCCAGTTCGACACCGCGGTTCGAGAGTTTGTACACTCCCACTCATCGGTCCCGCTTACGGCCACCATGCAGTTCATTACACTCCTGGGCTCTTCGCTATTTGTGGCGATAGGCGCCACGTCGGGTTGCCTCGCACTGTGGGTTACCGGCCGGCGCCGCAGGGCCGTGTTGATAGCCATTACCGTCATCGGAGGCAGCCTGCTGATGGGGGTACTTAAAATCAGTTTCCACCGTCCGCGGCCCCAGCCGTTCTTCGATACGCTCCTTCCGGCATCCTATAGTTTTCCCAGCGGCCACGCACTACTTTCGTTCTGCCTGTACGGCGCCGCAGCAGCTCTGTTCTCCGCGGATCAGAAGAAGCTTTGGGTCCGCATTGCAATTTGGACCGTGGCGGCCGTTCTGGTAGGGGCAATCGGTTTCTCGCGGATCTATTTAGGCGTTCATTATCCCAGCGACGTGCTGGCTGGTTATCTCGGTGCGCTGGTGTGGGTCCTGGGAGTTGGAATCGCCTATCGGAAGTCGCGCTAAACCGCGCCCGCTCCCGCTACGGACGGCGAATCAAATGCGGCGCCGGCAAGGCGAATACGGCCATCCGTGGCGCCAGTGCGCTGTCGCGGCGCTCTCATAGACGGCTACACATAGGGATGGGTGCACCGCGAGCCGGTTGGCCCATTCCAACCGCAGTGGTGGTTGGCGGCCAGCGGAACAGCTCCAGACGAATCATAAGATGCGTGGTTTCAATTGGTTGTGTACGGACCTCCACTTGCACACAGAATGGTACACCTCAGTACTCGAGGGGTGTAAGGCGGTAGCAAATGAGATCACTAGGAAGTGGTTCGGCAACTTTTCGGACGGTGGCAGCTATCTGCGCGCTGCTGATCGCCCTCCCCGCAAGCTTCGCTCAAACTCCGGCGGATCCGCCTATGGAAAACCCGGACATGCAACAGGCGGCGCCACTTCTGTCGCCTGACCAGTTGGATAACCTGGTCGCGCCGATTGCGCTGTACCCCGATCCGCTGCTCAGCCAGGTGCTGGCCGCCAGCACGTATCCGCTGGAGATCGTGGAGGCGCAGCAGTGGCTCAGTCAGAACAGCAACCTTCCGGGAGATCAGTTGATCGACGCCGCCAAGGGGCAGAACTGGGACCCCAGCGTCCAGGCCCTGGTAGCGTTTCCTGACGCGCTCGGGCTGTTGGCCAACGATGTCCAGTGGACCACCGATCTGGGGGATGCGTTCCTGGCCCAGCAGGCCGATGTGATGAGCGCGGTGCAGAACATGCGCGCGCGGGCCAGGGCAAACGGCAGGCTGAACAGCACTCCGCAACAGGTGGTGACGATGGACAACCAGGACGACCAGAGTGCCATCGAGATCCAGCCGGCCGATCCGCAGGTGGTTTACGTTCCGGTCTACAGCCCGAGTTACGTCTGGGGTCCGCCGGTCGGGGGCGATTACTACGATCTGTGGTACCCGTCGGGCTTCGGCTTCGGGTTCGGATTCGGCCCAGGCATTTACATGAGCAGCTACTACCCGGGTTGGGGCGGCTGGGGAGGCTGGGGTTGGGGCTGCGGATGGTCTGGCCGAGGCTTGTATCTCAATACGGGTTTCTTCCATCGGTACGGGTTCCGCGGGGGCTACTATGGACGGCTTCGGCGGCGGCTTTGGAGACCGTGGATTCGGCGGGCGGGCTGCCTGGCAGCACAATCCAGGCCACCGAATGGGCGTTCCATATTCTAACCGGGCAACTGCGAGCCGGTTCAACTCGAACCGATTCAACTCGGGCCGCTCCGGCGGCGGCAGAATGAATGGGGGCCAGTTCATGGCGGCGCGCGGGCCAATGCCGGCCAGCGCAGTGGAGGCGCGATTCGATTCCAACCGCTCCGGCGCCAGCGGATTTCGATCAGGCTCTTCGGGCCAGTGGCAACGCTTCGGCAACGGCAGCCGGGGATCATCCGCGGGAACAATCGGGCGCGCGAGGATTCTCGCGATCCGGTGACTCCGGATTTCGATCGGGCAATCGTGGCTACACAGGGTCCGACCGGCAAGCATCGCCGAATTATGGCGCGGGCGGCCGTTCGCAGGGCTACCGGAACGCCCCATCGTATAACCGGTCCTTAGGGCAGAGCTACTCGGCGCCGCGCGGCCAGAGCTATTCCGCGCCGCGGTCGTACTCGTCGCCGCGCGGCCAGGGCTATTCCGCGCCGCGGTCGTACTCGTCGCCGCGCAGCCAGAGCTATTCCGCGCCGCGGTCGTACTCGGCGCCGCGCGGCCAGAGCTATTCCGCGCCGCGATCCTACTCGGCGCCGCGGCCAGAGCTATTCCGCTCCGCGGTCGTACTCGTCGCCGCGCAGCCAGAGCTATTCCGCGCCGCGGTCGACTACTCGGCGCCCCGCAGCCAGAGCTATTCCGCGCCGCGATCGTACTCGGCGCCCGCAGCCAGAGCTATTCCGCTCCGCGGTCCTACTCGGCGCCGCGCAGCCAGAGCTATTCCGCGCCGCGATCGTCCTCCGGTCCGCGCTCCTCCGGCGGAGGTTCGGGATTCTCCGGTGGACGCTCTCCGGCGGAAACTCCGGCTCCTCAGGGGGCCGATCGGGTTCCTCCGGCGGTCGTGCGGGCGGAGGCGGCGGACACCGGCGGTAATCTACCTTCGGGTCTGGGCGAGAATGCCTCGTCCGCCGCATCTCAGGCTGCGATGCGGCGGACGGGGCATTTGACCTTGAGCGTTGCCAGTCGCTGGGCTTTCAGCGCAGGTAGTAGAGATTCTTGTACCCGGTTGACAACCTCCTTCTTGAACGGCTCCAGGCTTTGCCAGCGCAGTGGATCAATCCATTGATTGAGGTATCGCAGCGCCGCACCCGCTCAGCGGTACGTTCATAGCCGATCCAGACTCTCCTTGAGCAGACAGGCTTTCATCATCTTCCAGGTTCACCCAACGGCTGCGTAGCGACCACCGCTTGCTTTTGACCAGTCCACGCATGGTAGTAACTGCGGTTAGAATGCCGTTCCCGGCCAAATGAGGATATCATGATCCAGATAGGAGAGATGGAATGAAGAGGTGGCGCAAACTGACCATCGGCGTGACGTTACTGGCGGCCGCGGCCGCGGCTGACGAAGGCATGTGGTTGATGAACCACCCGCCCACGCGGCAGCTCCAGGAGAAGTACGGTTTCCAGGCGAGCGCGGCGTGGCTGGAACACCTGCAACGCTCCGCCGTGCGCTTCAACAACGGCGGCTCCGGCGCGTTTGTTTCACACGACGGCCTGGTGCTGACCAACCAACACGTGGGCGCCGATTGCATTCAGAAACTGGGCACGCGGGAGAAGGACTACATCCACCTGGGCTTCCAGGCGGCCTCGCGCGCTGACGAACCGCGATGCGCGGATCTCGAATTGAACGTGCTGCACTCGATGGAGGATGTCACCGCGCGCGTCAACTCGGCGGTCAAGCCCGAGATGCCCCCTGGCGCGGCTCAAAGAGCGCGGCGCGCGGCCATCAATTCGATTGAAAAGGAATCGCTCGACCGTACCGGGCTGCGCAGCGATGTGGTCACGCTTTACAACGGCGGCCAGTATCATCTCTATCGCTACAAGAAGTACACCGACGTGCGGCTGGTGTTCACGCCGGAGCTCGATATCACCTTTTTCGGCGGCGATCCGGACAACTTCGAGTATCCGCGCTACAACCTGGACATCACGTTCTTCCGCGCTTACGAAAACGGCGTTCCGGTCAAAGTGGATCACTATCTGAAGTGGAGCCGCGAAGGTGCGCACGACGGGGAATTGGTGTTCCTGGCCGGGAATCCGGGCCGCACCGATCGTTTGAACACCGTGGCGCATCTGGAATTCCTGCGCGACTTCGTCGAACCGCGCGGGCTCAATGGGCTGCGGCGCCTGGAAGTACTGTTGAGCACTTACAGCGAGCGTAGCCTGGAGAACGCGCGGCGCGCACAGGAAGATCTGCGTGGAGTGCAGAACAGCCGCAAAGCCCGGCTGGGCGCGCTCTCGGGCTTGCAGGACCCGGCGCTGATGGAACGTAAGCGCGCCCAGGAGAAGGCGCTGCGCCAGGCGGTGGAGAACTCGAGCGAGTTACGCGCCCAGTACGGCGACGCTTGGGACCAAATCTCAACCGCCATCGGCAATTACCGGCCAATTCAGCCCGAATATCAGTTGCTCGAACTGGGCACCGCTTTCCGCGGCGATCTGTTCCGCAAAGCGCGGACGCTGTTGCGCATGGCCCAGGAGAGCCAGAAGCCCAACGCCGAACGGCTGCGCGAGTATTCCGAGGCGGCGCTCGCATCGCTCAAGGAGGATCTGTTTTCCGAAGCGCCGATCTATAAGGACTCTGGAAACGGTGGAGATGGCCGATTCGCTGGCCCTGCTCATGGAGACACTGGGCGCCGATCACGCGGTAGTGCGCAAAGTCCTCGACGGAAAGAGTCCACGCGCGCGCGCGGCGGAACTGGTGGGCGGCACGAAGCTCGCGGACGTGGCCGTGCGCAAGCAACTGGCCGAAGGCGGCACTGCCGCTATCGATGCATCCTCCGATCCGATGATCGCCTTCGCGAAGCTGGTGGACGCACCGGCGCGCGCGCTTCGCAAAGCCTACGAAGAACGCGTGGACGAGCCTCTGCGCCAAGGCTACGCGAAGCTGGCGCGGGCGCGCTTCGCCGTGTACAAGGATTCGGTCTACCCCGACGCAACCTTCACGCTGCGCCTGGCCTTCGGCGAAGTGAAAGGGTACGAAGAGGACGGCCGGAAGATTCCCTGGACCACCACGCTCGGCGGTACCTTCGCGCACGCCGCCGATCATCAGTATCGCCCACCGTTCAACCTGCCGAAGTCCTGGCTGGACAATAAGGACAAGTTGAACGCCGCCACGCCGTTCAACTTCGTCTCGACCGCGGACATCATTGGAGGCAATTCGGGCAGCCCGGTGGTGAACCGCGCGGGGGAATTCGTCGGCATCATCTTCGACATGAACCTGGAGTCGCTGGTGTATCGTTTCGCATACACCGACGTGGGCGCGCGCGCGGTCTCGGTACACTCGGAGGGCATCATCGAAGCGTTGAAGACGGTTTACGGCGCCCAGAAGCTGGTGGAAGAACTGGGCCGCTGACGCGACTACTGGCAGGGACTGAGCCGCGCTCCGTTCTCGTCGCTGAGGATCCAGCAGCCCGCGTTCGGAACCGGCCCGGCTTCGCTGCCGTTCCAATTGACCGTCGCCGGCACCCACGCTTCCGGAATGCGCAGACGAACGCTGGCGATGTTGCGCGAGACCACCTGCAACACGCGGCCGTCGAGCACGAATTCGGCCTGTAGGCGCGCCGTAAGAAGTTCCTCGCGCTGGGGCAGCGTGATGCGTGTTTCGATTCGCAGGCGGCCTTTGCCGCGCTGGATGACCACGGCGATGGTCTTGTCTTCCTTCGCCTGGTCCATCCATTCGACATAGTCGCGAGCGTCGCGGATGGCTCGCCCGCCCACCGACACGATGCGGTCCTCGAGCTTCAGCTTGCCTTGGTAGTCCGGCGGCAAAAAGCCGACCAACAGCCCGGGCCCGGGAGCGGCCGGGTCGAAACCGAATCTACCGAGACCGAGCGAGGCGCCGCTACCCGGCGGGACGCGCGTGGAAGGTAGCGCATCGTTGCGCCGCGAGGGGTCGAACTTCACGATCTCGGCCCAGTAGCAGCGCGGAAACGCGGGGCTGCCGGTCTCGCAATCGATCTTGTATGGCACCGGATCGCGGCGCTGTGAGGCGAGCCAATCCAGCGCCTGTCCCACCGTGAAGCCTTCCCCGCCGCGCAGTTCCACGTGGTAGCCCGCGCGCGCGAGTTTCTTGTAGAGCGGCTCCATGTCCGTGCGCGCCGCCGGCGGCACCGTCCACAAAAACGGCACTAGCTGCGTGTTGGCCGCGTAAAGACGATTGGTCTCGATGGCGATCTTGGGATTTCCGCCGATAGCCAGCACCGCGCGCCACAGGTCGCTCATGCGGGAAGCCAGATAGAAGGCGGCTGTGGCGCCATCGCCCACCGCGATCAAGAAGGCGCCGCCCGAATCCGTGAGGCCGGATTTCGCTGGGTCGCGCAGGTACGTGTCCAGCGCTTGCGCGCCCGCTTCGGTCCACAACGGCGCCGGCATGGCGGGCGGAACCACCAGACGCCAACCGCGATCCTGCAGGGCTTTCTTCCACGGCTCGGGGTTGCCGCCGAGTAAGACGGCGGCGGGTTCGGCCGCGCCCAGAAGGGCGGCAAACAAGGACAGCAAGCAGAAGGCGTAAGATGCCCGGCGAGCAAAATCGGGGACAGGCACGAAGTTTCGCAAAAGCAGCGAAATTCGAGCCAGTCCCCATTTTGCGGCTCTAGTGCCGGCGGATGCTCGAGCGAACATTTTTGGCGAGCTTTTCGATCTGCGCGGCTTTCTTTTCGGCATCCAGCGAGTACACATTGTAGCCGTCCTTTTCCAACGCCGCTTTGAGTTCGGCGGCGAGTTTGCCAATCCGGTCCACATCGCGCAACGCCCGCTGGTGGTCGGCCTTCAAGATTTCGTCCAATTGCAGTTTACCGCTGGGCAAGCGTGTGGGCTCGGGCGCGTCCTGCGGCTCCTGGCAAGCCAGCGGCGCGGCGAGCATCGTCACGAAGAGCAATGCGAATCGCATGGTCGTCCTATCCGTATTGTTATCATAGGCGCTTATGAACCAGGTGAACATTGGAATTGTCGGCCTTGGCACGGTCGGCTCCGGAACGCTGACCATTCTGGTGGAGAACGCGGAGAAGATCGCTGAGAAGTTGGGCTTCCGCCTGCACGTGCGCGCGCTGTGTGATCTTCTGGTGGACACCAAGACCTTGCCGTCGATGAGCGAGCCTTTGCTCAAGACCAAGAACTGGCGCGAGCTGGTGACGCATCCCGAAGTGCAGATTGTGGTCGAGTTAGTGGGCGGCACTACCATCGCGCGCGAGGTAATCGACACGGCCATCGCCGCGGGCAAAAGCGTGGTGACGGCCAACAAAGAGCTGATGGGGCTGGCCGGGGCGGACATTTGGGAGCAGGCCATCGCCTCGCAAGTGAACGTGGCCATGGAAGCCAGCGTGGCCGGCGGCATTCCCATACACACCGTGCTGCGCGAGGGCATCTCCGGCGACCGCATTGTGGCGCTGTACGGCATCCTGAACGGTACCAGTAACTACATCCTCACGGAAATCGAAAAGCACGGTTCGAGTTTCGAGAGCGTGCTGGCGGAGGCCCAGAAGCTGGGTTACGCGGAAGCCAACCCCAGCGCGGACGTGGACGGCTTCGACGCGCGCTCGAAGCTGGCGCTGCTGTCGGCGCTGGCCTTCGGCGTGAAGATCACGCCATCGGATATTTTCACCGAGGGCATCCGCCGCATCATGCCCATCGATTTCCAATACGCGCACCAGTTGAAGCACACCATCCGTCTGATCTGCGCGGCGCGCTCGACGCCCGATGGCCTGGTGCTCTCTGTAAGGCCCGCGCTGATTCCGCTGTCCACCATTCTGGCCAGCGTGCACGGCAGCTACAACGCGGTGTGGGTGCGGGGCGCCTACGGTGAGGATACTTTCTACTATGGCCGGGGCGCGGGCGCGCGGCCCACGGGCGTGGCGGTGGTCAGCGACCTGATGCGGGTGGCACGCGAAATTCGCGAGGGCAGCCCCATGCGCGTCTCTCCCTTCGCGCACCACCGGCTGGGCGAATACGAACCCATTCCGGTGACGCGGCAAAAGCGCGCCTACTACCTGCGCTTCCGCGTGGTCGACCGGCCCGGCATCATCACGGCGCTCTCGCAAATCCTGGCGGCCAAGAAGATCAGCCTGGAAGCCGTGCTGCAGTTGCCGGCCGAGAACAAGAACGATCTTCCATTCGTCATCACGCTGGAGGCGACCACCGAACAGAGCGTTCGCGAGGCGGTGGAGGAAATGTCGGCTCTCGACTTTTTGGTGGACGCACCGCTGGCGCTACCCATGGAAACCGCTTTGTGAGAGAATTATTTCCGCAATTCAAATCAGGAGGTTCGTATTCATGGCAAGAGCGGTAGCAGGACCACATAAGTGTTGCGCGGCGCCGTCGTGCGCCGGATGCCCCGGCGCGGGCCTTACGCGCCGCAATTTCTTCGCGGGCGCAAGCGCGGCCGGCGTTAGCATTTCCACTTTGGCGCCGGCGCTGGCCGGTGCCATGAAAGACCCCCTCCGGCAGCCGCCCATTCGCTTGCCGCTGGTGGTTCAGCCGGTATTCGTCTACGGCATTCCCAAGCGGCGGGAATCGACCAGTTGGCGCTCATGGGGCGGCATACACACCGAGCAGGACGCCACCGCGGAACGCGAACGGATCACCGCCGAACTCCAGAAGATGACCGCTGGAATGGGGCTTCCCATTCAGATTCTGCCGATCGTCTCGGTGCAGAACATGGAGCAGGCCACCGCCGTGGCGCGCTCCCGGCACGATGTGACGTTGATGTACGCGGCCTCCGGCGACACGAATCTTTATGAGCGTCTGGCCGCGCCCACCAACAAATGGCCCATCATGTTCGTGCGGCACCGCTCGGGTCCGGCGTATCTGCTCTACGAGACCGCCCACTGCCGCTTTCTGCGCAAGGCGGTGGACGAGTTCGGCCAGCCGGGCATGGACGAGGACGACGTGGTGGTGGACAGCTACGCCGACATCGCCATGCGCCTGCGCGCCCTCCACGGTTTGAAGAACGCGCTCGGCAAGCGCATCGTGGCCATCGGCGGGCCCAGCGGTTGGGGCGCCAGTGGCCGGAAAGCGCCGTGGATCGGCGGCGCGCAGATGCAGTTGGACATCGTCACCGAGAATTACGCCAGCCTGGCCGAACGCATCAAGCGCGCCAAGGCCAACGACTCTCTGGTGCGCAAAGCCAGATCCGACGCCGAAAAGTACCTCGCTGACGGCGACGTGAAGCTGGAGACTTCCAAGCAGTTTGTCGAGAACGCTTTCCTGCTGACCGAGGTGTTCCGCGATCTGCTGGATGAAGCCAAGACCGACGCCCTCACCATCAACGAGTGCATGGGCACCATCATGCCCATGTCGGAGACCACGGCGTGTTTACCGCTGAGCCTGCTCAACGACGACGGCTACATGGCGTTCTGCGAATCCGATTTCGTGGTGATTCCGTCCGGGATTCTGTTGCACGGCATCGCCAATGTGCCGGTGTTCTTGAACGATCCCACTTACCCGCACCACAACGTGGTGACGCTGGCGCATTGCACCGGGCCGCGTAAGATGGACGGTAAGAACTTCGACCCCGTGCGCATCCTGACGCACTTTGAAAGCGACTACGGCGCCGCGCCGAAAGTGGAGATGCGCAAGGGACAGAAGGTGACCAACCTGATCCCGGATTTTGCCAGCAAGAAGTGGGTGGCCTTTGAAGGCGAGATCGTGGATGTGCCGTTCATGGACATTTGCCGCGATCAGATCGACGTCGGCTTCAAGGGCGATACGGGGCAACTGCTGCGCGAGATGAAGGGCTTCCATTGGATGACCTGCTACGGCAGCTACGTGGACGAAACCGCCTACGCCTTGAAGAAGCTGGGCGTCGCCACCTCGCGCATCTGAATGGTTTCATCCCGGCCGTGGCCGGACGTGGTGGGTTGTGCTAGGATCGAATGGTACGACCCACCAAACACCGCGGAGAGGTGGCTGAGTGGTCGAAAGCAGCGGTTTGCTAAACCGTCGTAGGCCTTTAAAGTCTACCGGGGGTTCGAATCCCCCCCTCTCCGCCAGATACCAAGGTTGCTTCTCCGAAGGTGCAGTTGGTTTTCGCCGTGCTGGCGCACCGGCGGCGGGAAGTTGTGCATCTCAGCGTGCCCGCGCAGCCGGCCGCCGAGTGGACTTCCCCGCATCTGTTCGAGGCATTTGCTGATCGGGATGCGTTGCGGTACTTGATCCTGGACCGAGACCGTGTGTATCGCAGAGAGATTCGCCGCCGGTTCCAGTTGCTGGGCGCGGTGATTTTTCAGGCCGGACGGATTCTTGGCGAAGCTGTGCGGGTCGCGAGTGCCTGATACGCTGAGAGTGCATCGCAACTGCGGAGGGAGAATTCTGGCTGCCGAGGGCTCCACCACACGGTACCGGTGCCTAAACCGCCGGCAGGCGCGCCTGGTTTTGGTGATCCTGTCCCTGGCGGTGGCAGGGTGCCTTTCCGTATCCCTGGGACCACCCCCAAAGATCGGCGGCGGCACTGGCCAAGGCGATGTGGCGCTATTCTCCGCGGTGGCGCAACGAGTGCACGCCGGCCAAGCCTACTACGACGCCATGAGCGGCGAACTGCGATCGCGGGGCTATCCCACGAGGTCCGTGTTCAACTGGCGTACGCCCCTTCACCTGGAGCTGATCGCTCATCTTCCCAGTTTCCAATGGGCGCGCGTTTTGCTGTTCCTGGGAGCGGCCTGCGCCATGGGGCTGATTGTGGCAGCGATGTGTCGCGACCAGCACTATGCACTTGCCGGCTTACAGCTGTTGCTCCTGTGCATTCCCCTTGCCATCACAGCCCTGCCGGACACCTTCCTGTTCGCGGAAGTGTGGTCGGGAGTGTTGATAACGATATCGGTGGGGTGGTACGCGCTGGGATGGCGTCACGCAGGCGCATCGACGGGACTACTGGCGCTCTTTTTCCGCGAATTGGCGTTGCCCTATGCGGTGATCGGCGCTTTCCTGGCCTACCGCGAAGGGCGAAGGCGGGAACTCTTCCTCTGGCTGGCCGGAATCGGGACCTATGCCATTTATCTGGGCCTCCACGCGATGGCGGTTCTGTCGCGCATTCCGCCATCGGGTGTGGCGCCGGTAGTGGACCGCTGGATCCAGTTCGGCGGGGTGCACTTTCTTCTCATCACGAGCAGGATGGGCCTGTTGCTGGGATTTCCTTACTGGGTGGCGGCGCTATATCTTCCGCTGGCCGTGTTCGGGTTGGTGGGTTGGGCCAGCCCGGTGGCGTGCCGCGTAATGGCAACCGTGGGAGCCTACCTGCTGATTTTCAGCGTGGTGGGCGTGCCGTCCATGAACTTCTACTGGGGAGCCATGTACAGCCCCCTGCTGGCCGTCGGCGCGACCTGGGCAGTGCCAGCTTGCCGCGATATTGCCCGTGCCGCACTGGCGCCATCGCAGCGGCACAGACCGGTCAAGGGATGAAGGCGATCGTGCGGATGTCCGCAGAGGAATCTCCCGTTCGGACGCCGCCCTCACGAAATGAGAATCATCTGTCGGCGGGGGCTTCTAATCCCCCTCTCGGCCAGCCTCTCTAAACTAAACAGATGTGTGCCATCCCGAGGATGGGTCGTATTCGTCTCACAGAGATTTCCTTCGGGTCGAGGCAGACACGCAGGAATTGGCTCGCGTGGCTGTAGCGTAAGATGTGGGAGTTGGTGTAGTGCTACGTCCGCGAGGAAACGTGCGCCGAATGAAGACCGGGCGCTGAGCTTCGGCGTGCATTTCGGTGTGCTCTCCGAAGACCCACCCGCGGTTGTACCCGATCCGGGAAATGTTCTTGCGCTGCCCCTGGCGGAAGAAGATTTCGTGGGACGCAAACCGCGCGCGATTGGTTCCTATTCGGCGCGCACCGGGCTGCGCAGTACGCCGATGCCTTGGATGTCCACCTCGACCACGTCACCGGGAGCGATCTTATCGGTCTTGCCCGGCGTGCCGGTATAGATCACGTCGCCCGGCACCAGCTCGACGTAGCGGCTGATGAAGCTCACGATGGCGGGCCCGTCGAAGACCAGGTCCGAAGTGTATTGCTTCTGGACCACCTTGCCGTTGAGCCGCGTCTGGAGCAGAAGTTTCGAATAATCCAGGCCGTGCGCGATCACCGGGCCCAGGGGCGCGAAGGTGTCCGAGCCTTTGGCTCTCCACCACTGCAAGTCCTTGCGGGGACCGTTCTGCCAGGCACGCTCGCTCACGTCGTTGCCGCAGGTGACGCCGAAAATGGCCGCGCGGGCTTCCTCGAGGGAGGCGTTGCGCACGCGCTTGCCCATGACCAGCACCAGTTCGCCTTCGTAGTGCACCACGGTCGAATCCTTGGGCAGCACGATGGGGTCGCCCGGATTCTGCAGGGCGCTCACGGGCTTGTAAAAGATCTCGGGATTCACGGGCAAGGGGGCACTACCCAAATGGCTCCTGTAGTTGAGTCCCACCGCCAGCACCTTGGGGGGCCGGCAGGGGTAGAGCAACTTCACGTCGGAGAGTTTAAACGTCTGGCCGGTTTCCCGCGGGTTCGAGAACGGATCCCCGCGCAACTCCTTCACCGCTGCTCCATCCAGGATGCCGTACGAGGTGACCGGACCGCGGCGGAACCGCACATAGCGCGTGACGGTAGTCGTCTTCTCACCGCGCGCGAGAGCCGCGGCCGCAAACACCCCCATGACTTCTCTTCTTGTAGCAAGCATGTCTACTCCTCCCACCAGCACTTGCTAATTAGCCTAGCACCGCGAGAGGGCGCGTGGGAGGGGCTAGCTGACAGGGGCTAGCCGGCTGAGGCGTCGTACTTCATGATGAGCACGGTCGAGACCAGCACCACGCCGGCGCCGAGGAGTGCCGCCACGCCCAGCCGTTCGCCGACCATCACGGCCGCGAGAATCACGCCGAACACCGGCACCATGTACAGCGCCATGGACGCCACGGTCACGTCCAGGTGCTCCAGCGCGTGGAAGAACAAAAGCATGGAAGCGCCGTACATGCAAACCACCAGAAACGCAAAAGCCAGCCAGCTTCTCACATCGAATGCGGCGAAGGCGGCCAGGTGGAAAGGCTCCACCCAAACCAGCAGCGGCAGGGTGGCAAGCGTCGCCGTGATGTAACTGAATATCAGAATCTCAATTTCCTGAAATCGCTTCAACAGGCCCTTGCAGTAGACGTTGTAGAACGACGAGCCCAGACAGCCGAGCAGGATGAGCGCGTTGCCTTCCAGGTACTTCATCTCGCCGAACGAGCTCTGCCGGAAGTCCTGGATGGACAGCAGCGCCACGCCCCCGAGACCGATGACGAAGCACAGGCAGCGCAGCAGCGTGAGCTTCTCCTTCAGCATGATGCTGGCGAGCACGGCGGTGACGATGGGAATGAACAGGTTCAGAATCGCGCCGTTCGAGGCGAGCGATTTCAGGATCCCCCAGGTCATACCGAGTTGGGCGAGCACCTGGCCGCCGATGCCCGCCAGCGCGAACTTACCCCAATCGCGCAGGGTTGGTTTTTCGGCCGAGGGATTCTTGCGGCGCTTGTAAATGAGCAGCGGGACGAACAGCACGGTGGTGATGTAGAAAGGCACGAAGGTGATGGCGATGGGTCCCATGTGCGTTTCGAGGAACTTCACCGCGGTGCCCTGGCCCGACCACATGAGCGCGGCCAGCGCGAGCAGCGTGAAGTACCACCAGAAACCCGCTTGGCGCGGCGCGGTCATTGGGCGGGCTCCCACACATGCACACCAAAACGGTCCGCACCCATCGAACTGCCTTCGAATACGTAGGGCTCGAAGCCGCGCCGCTCGCCGAAGCGCGTGACCACGCGGCGGAACGCCTCGCGCGCATCGGCGCGTCCGAGAACCGCCACCGTGCCGCCCGCCCCGCCGCCGGTGATCTTGGCGCCATAGAGCCCGTTGGCCGCGCCTTCCTCGCGCACCAGGTCCACCAGCAGATCGCAGGCTTTCGATCCCAGCCCGCATTCGGTGTAAGACCAATGCGACTGATACATCAACTCGCCCATTAAGACGAAGGCGCTTTCGGATTCCTCGATCGAGGCGCCGCGCGCCAGCTCCGCGAACGTTTCGATGCGAGCGTTTTCTTCAATCGCGTAACGCGTGCAATTGCGAATGCGATAGACCACGCCTTCGCGCACCTCGGTAAAGGGGTCCATGTGGCTTTCCGCCTGGCCCAGGAAGTCCGGACCCAGCATGATCTCCGGCAGCCGCCATTCGAACTTGGCGCGGTATTCGGAGGGCTTCATGTTCGATAGATAGCCGTTCCAGCGCGGCTCAACGTAGCGCGCGATGGTGCCGGACTCGTCCAGCGAGACGTCCAGCGCTTCCCACATGGTGATGAGCTTGTAGCCCATGAACGCCGCGGCGCGCGCGGCTTCATATTCGATACCGGAGACCTCGTGGCTGGCGCCGGAGTCCACCGCCCAGCAGGTCAGCGCCGGTGGGCAGTTTCACCATGGGCAGCAGGCGGCATGGCTGGCATACCAGCGGCAGCACGTAGCCTTCGTCGCCGAGCACGGCCGTGGCCTGGTCCATGATGCCGCAGGCCGATTCGGCGATGACGTTCTCGACCCACTGGCAGGCTTCGGCCAGTTCGATGCCGCGAAGGTCGATGCCGTAGGCCGCGGCGGCGCTCTTCATCACGGCTACTTCAACCGCCGCCGAACTGCTGACGCCTTTGTTGAGCGGAACGCTCGATTCGATGTAGACGCTCGCGCCGCCAACCACTAACTCGGGATACCGGCGTTTGAGTAGATGAAAAACGCCCAGCACGTAAGCGGTCCAGCGCAGGGCGGGCTTCTCATTGACGAGCGCGCGCACGTGCGCGTCGCTGGTGAGATCCGCGAGATCGAAGTTAGCTTCCTCTTGCCAGCCGCGCTCTTTCATTTGCGGATTGACGAACACGATGCGCGTGCCGGCGCGCCGCTGGGCGGCGGCGTAAGTCGCCTCGCGGATGGTCGATTCGAACACCATGCCGCCGGTGTAATCCACGTTGCCGCCCATCAGGTCCAGGCGTCCTGGACTCCGCGCGATGTAGATAGGCCTCTCGGGCGCGAAGAGCGCACCGGGGGCGCGGCGCGACGCGACCGCTCGCTCGAATTCTTTCATGAACCCTCCGCTAGCGCAGCGCGACGCAAAATGGGGACTGGTCTCGAATTTCGCCGCTTTTGCGAAACTTCGTGCGCTGTACCCGATTTGGCGCACCGGACATCTTAAGCCAAGGCGCGGATGCTGTCGGTGACGTACTGCACCGCTTCGTCGGACATTCTCGGATGGATGGGCAGGCTCACATACTTCTCGTTGAGAGCCTCCGCCACCGGACACTCGCCTTCGCCGTGTCCCATGCTCCGGTAGATGCTGGTCAAGTGAATGGGCATGTAGTGCGACCAGACCTTGATCCCGCGCTGGGTGTACAACTCCCACATGAAGTCTTCCTTGTTCAAGGGAAAACTCTTTTCTACCATGACACAGTAGACGTGGAAGACGTGCTTCCCTTCCGGCGCAACGTAAGGGAGCGTGAGCCCAGGCGTACCGCGGAGCAGTTCGTCGTAGCGCGCGGCTATCTGGATGCGGCGCGCGTTAAAGCCGTCGAGCTTCTTGAGCTGCACCAAACCCACGGCCGCCTGCGCGTCGGTCATGCGGAAGTTGTAGCCCACGCCGTCAAAGTCCAGGTACCAGTAGCGCTTCCCCATGGGAATCTTGGCTTCGTCGATGGCCAGGTACTTACCTTTCGGATCGTAAGTGCGGCAACACAGCGAGCGGTAACTGAGCATGCGCTCGTAGAGCGCGCGGTCGCTGGTGGTGGTCATGCCGCCCTCGCCGAGCGTGGTCATGTTCTTCTGCTGGTGAAAGCTGAAGACGCCGATGTGGCCCAGGGCGCCGGTGCGCCGGCCCTTATATTCGGCGCCGGCCGCGTGCGCGCAATCCTCGACCACGGTGATGCCGCGGCCGCGCGCGAGTTCCATCAGCGCATCCATGTCGCAGCACTGTCCGTAGAGATGCACCGGCAGAATGACCTTGGTGCGCGGCGTGAGTCTTCTTCTCGACGGATACGGGGTCCAGGTTCAGCGTGCGCGGGTCGACGTCGGCGAAGACGACGCTGGCGCCGCGCGAGGCCGCCGCGTTCGCCGTCGAGATCCAACTGATGGGCGTCGTGATCACCTCGTCGCCAGGTCCGACGCCCGCGGCGATCATGGCCAGTTCCAGCCCGGCGGTGGCCGAGGTCACCGCCAATCCGAAGCCGGTGCCGCAGTAGGCGGCGAAGGCGTCTTCGAAGGCCTTCACGCGCGGCCCGCAGCTCGGAGCGTTGGCCTTGAGCACTTCCAGGAGCGCCGCGGCTTCCTCTTCCCCGTACGCCGATCCGTGTCCGTATTCGAGTTCGTGGAGCGCTTTAGGTAAAGACATAGAGAGACCTTTCGATGACTTCGTCGAGCGAGGGCAGATCACGGGAGCTGCAAGTCCGAATACGGTCGCACACCAGAGTGTGGTCCAGTCCGCGCGGCGCGCGATCCGGAATGGGTTCGGTTTGCGGCTCGACCAGCGCGATCGGGTAGCCCATACGCTCAGCCAGGCGCGTCACCAGGTCGAAGCGCGATGCCGATTCGGTAGCGCCGAGGTGAAAGATGCCCCGCGCCTCGGGGTGCGCCGCGATGTCCAGAACAAAATCGCACAGCGTGGAGACGTCCAGGGGGTTGCGCAGTTCGTAGGTGGGCGCCACCACGCTCCGGCCGGCGGCGAAGCTAGCCTGCAATTTATCGAGCAGCGCGTTGGTGCCCGGGCGGATTCCCCGGCCCAGCACCAGCGCGAGGCGCACAATCGCGGCGCCGGGGAGCAGGTTGGAAATACGTTGCTCGGCCGCGGCCTTGGTGCGGCCGTAGACGCTCACCGGCGTAGGCGTGTCGCTTTCGCGATAGCCGTGCCGGGTTCCATCGAACACGGCCGCCGAGGAAAAGTAGATCAAACGCGCGCCCCTCCACGCGCATTCCCGAGCCACGAACTCCGCGCCATCGGTATTAATGGCTTCGGCAAGTTTCGGTTCGCTTTCGCAGCGGTCGATGTCGGCCATCGCGGCGAGCAGAATCACCATGTGTGGGCGCACGCGTTCGAAAGCGGCCGCGACGCTCGCCGCACTGGCGACGTCGACGGAAACTTCTTCGTCCGATCCAGCGCGCAGGTCGCCACCGGTCACATTCCAGCGTTCGGCGGCGGCGACTGCCAGGTGCTCGCCGACGAAGCCGTGCGCGCCAATCACAAACAATTTTGGCCGCGGGTCCATGCTCAGCGGCCCCACTCGGGCACCGCGCGCATGGCGTCGATGAGGCAGTGGATGCGGTCCGTGTGCGCGTCCTCCTGCCAGCCGCCGCGCGTCTTGTGCGTGATGGACTGGCGCGGGCAGCCGTCGTCTTCCACCGCGTACATGCCGATGGTCAGCGCTTGCCAGGCCGCCAGCTTGTACTCGGACGATCCCGTCGCGCCCGTGTACATGGCCAGCACCCCGCCCCAGTTGGCCAGGATGCCGCCCCACGGGTTTTTGTCGTAATCCTGTTCGCCGCAAACCGGGACGCCAAACCGCACGCTGATGAACCGCTGGTTGACGAATTCGATCAACGCCTTGGCGTGCTCTTGCCAGAGGGGGTCCAGCGCGGCCTTCTTTTCGAGCAGGTATCGCGCCAGGTTCAGCGGCGCCCACGCGTTGCGGTTGTCGAGTTTGTCGTAGTCCTCGAAGAACTGCACCCACAGCACGGCTTTCTTCGATGCGTCGGGAATCTGCACATCCCGAATCCACGCCCATAGCTTTTCGCGCGGCGCGGCGAACTCGGCGTGGCCGTGCGCGATCAAAATATCGAACAGGCGCAGGATGGAGGACTGATTGGCGCCCACCGGGCCGCGTCCCTCACCGGTGCGGTAGTCCACACGGAACGGCCACGGAGAATTCTCCGCGTCGCCCGCGCGCATGTTGGCCGCCAGCACGCGCGCCGTCTGCAGCGCGACGTCCAGATACTTCGCTTGCCTGGTCTCGTCATGGAGCAGAACCAGCGCGTAGGCGGCGATGGCGGCTTTGTCCGGTTGTACGTCGTAAGGCTTGTCGGCCTGCGAGCCGCAGTCGGGCGGCTGCGGAAACTTGCCGCGCAACCCGGTCGAACGCGGGAAGCGCGGGTACTTGCCCTCGTCCGGAGTGAGATTTTCCTTCACCAGGTAGTCGCCCATATAACGGGCGAATTCGAGGACCTTCGCGTTACCCTTTCCGTTCCACTCCCAGTATTTCAGGTAGCTGATGATGCCCATGCCGTTCTGCATGGCCGGGATAAAGTCCGGGCGACGTTCCACCGGCATATAGTTGCCGTCCATGAAGGTCATCCAGACGAAGCGCGGATAGCCGTGCTCGATGGGGCAATTGAGGTACCAGCGCATCTCGCGGTCGATCACCTCGCGCCAGGGCGCCCAGGGCTGCAAGACTCCCTTGGCATCATAGACCGCCTGGTGCGCGGCGATGGTCTGCGCCGGGGAGGGCAGGACGATGAAAAGGACCAGAGCAATCCACAAACCGGCTCGCATGTGAATACCTCACGCGGGAAGAGTTAGAAACAATCAACCAGATTATCACACGCTTCTTGTCCCCGGCCGGTCTTTTTTGCGCAGATGGGGCCCAACCCCAATCGGCGATGGGCCGCCTCGCGCGCAGGACGCCGGAGAGGCGAATGGTACGGTGTGCCAGGGGAAACAGGTGCGCAAGTACCTCGCCAATGGCCTGGAAGACACCTGCCAGCGGGTGAATTACTACTACGACACCAACCCGTTCGAGAGTACGTTCACGCAGAATGGTTGGGGCCGCCTGGCGGTGGTCGAGTACGGCGCATCCGAGTTGCACGGGGGGACGGTTCCGTGAATCGTACAGCTACACGGCGGGTGGGCTTGCCGGTGAAGAAGAAGCTGCGGGTCAACGACGATGCGCTCGGCGACGGGCTCGCTGCTGGGCGAATGGAGTTACGATAACGAGGGGAAGATGCTGACGGTGAAGTACCCGGACACCTACGATGGGAACGGCAATCCGGCGACGGGGCGCACGTACACGTACGGGTACAACTCCATGGGGCGATTGGCGACGTTGGTGGACAACCGGCCGGGAGATCCGCCGGGGTACACGTGGGTGCAAGCCGCGACGTACAACGTGGCGGGGCAGATGACCGAACTGCGACGCGATAACATGTCGATCGAGCAGCGCGAGTACAACGAGCGGCTGCAAGTGACACGGATCAACTACCCGACCCTGACGGACACGCATTACTACTATCCGGACAACCCGCAGAACGACGGGCGGATCACGCGGCGGAACGTGAACGGAGTGGACACGACGTACACGTACGATTCGCTGGGGAGGCTGGCAACGGCCGGATCGGCGAGTTACACGTACGACGGATTCGGGAACCGGTTGCAGCAGACGTCGCCGGCGATGTATCTGACCTACAACGCGTCGAATAACCGGATCACGACGACGGGTTACTCGTACGACAACAACGGGAACCTGACGGCGATGCCGAATCTGACCATGAGCTACGACGTGGAGAACCGGTTGGCGCAGGCGCAGACGCCGGCGGTGACGGAGAACTACCGTTACGCGCCGAGCGGGCAGCGTGTGACGAAGCAGAAGATGGGTTCGTACGCATGGTACTTCTACGGCGTGGATGGGCGGCTGATCGGGACGTACAGTGCCGTGCCAGTACTACGGGACGCTGTTCCAGGAGCAATCGACCAACGTGTACTTCGGCGGGCGGACGTTGCAGGCGCAAGACGTAACCGGGATCAAGCAGGACCGTTTGGGAACGACCAGCTACACCACGACGACCTACGCGCCGTACGGCGATACAGGGATCTCTCCACCGCCCTACGGCGACGGCCTGGGTTTCACGGGCTACTATCGGGACGGGAGCACGACGGGCCTGGACTACGCCCAGCAGCGCTACTACGCGCCAAGCATCGGAAGGTTCACCTCGGCGGACCCGTACAACGCCAGCGCCGCAGTCGCCCGTCCACAAAGTTGGAACCGGTACGTGTATGTGGAGAACGATCCGGTGAATGCCACCGATCCGAGTGGGTTGAGCGCCATCACCCTGGATCGCATGCTCGATCAGGGGTACTGTAGAGGCTACGGTTTGGGGGACCTTGGTGGCGATCTGTGCGGAGTGGGCGGTGGTGGTTACACAGGGAGGCCCACTTCCGACGCCGCTGCGTTCATGCTCAGTGGAGGACTGATTCAAGATTGGCTCACGATGATGTCGCCGATGCCCTCCGCACCGAAAGAATCGGTTGAATCGACCATCACCTACCATCTCAACGTCGAAATTCCAAACGATCCGCCGAAGGACAATTTCGCCTCAACTGTGAGCTCAGTTTTTACGAAGCTGCCCCAGATGTTCTACGGTGGTTTCGTGGACCTTCTGCTCAACGACAAGCCGAGCGGCATGCTCGCGATTGGTGGAAGTCTGGCGCTTGTGGTTGGTCCCCAGGCTGTGGCAACTGCGCTGGCCCCTTCCACGCTCTATCACTTCACAAGTGCCGAGGCTGCGGCTGCAATCAAGGCCGCTGGAACAATCTATCCCAGCGCTACTGGGGTGTATGGTGCAGGTGTGTACGGTTCCGCCTTCAATTGGCCAATTGCGGCAAGCCTGATGGGCGCGAGTTCAACGGAGGCTGTTGTTCCGTTTTCCGCAGGACTGGGGACCGTCGGGAATGCTATCACGACATACGGGTTGCCAAGTATTCCGATGGTCGGATCGTACACGGTTGTCACCCGCTTAGCATTTTTGGCGGGATTATTCCTTAGATGAGGTGGCTGAGAGATGGCCATTGTAGCTCGTGTGTTCGGTGCCTTCGTGGGGCTGCTCCTCTATACGCTCCTTGGCGGACCCGACCTCCAGAATGTTGAGCGCCAGGGTTGGAGCAAGGGCATTTTGGCCTACGCAGTTCTGTTCTTGACGATGACTGTTGGAGCTATCGCCGCGGAGCATCTGCTCCGCCTGTTAACGAGAAATCGATCAGCCTGAGGGAAAAGGGGACAGACGCATTTACAGGCACTTCCTCCGTAGGCGAAGGACCGAAGGGGTTCGGTAGTGGCCCGAAGAGGCATCGCTCAGCCTGATCCAGGGAAAGGGGACAGACGCATTTATCGGCACCTCGGCACCCGGGTCCCAGCTTTTGATGGCTTCAAGTACCACATCGGACCGATAGTTCACCTGGGCGCGCAGGACGCCGGGGAGGCGGATGGTGCAGTGACTCCAGGCGAGATGCACGCTCCGAAATGCGGCGCGCGCCGCAGACGGCAACGGGGACTTTCGCCCCGCTATCGCGCGGTTTCGAGGTACGCGCCGGTGGAGGCGTCGATGAAAACCGAGAAGTTACTGGTTCCCACGGACTCGCCCCACACTACGCGCCAGGCCGGGTCGGGAAACTTCTTGATCTTCTGCAACACGAAGGTGATGGTCTTGCCGGGGTTCTTCTTGTCGTACGCGGCGGCCTTGGTGAGCGCGGTCTTGTAGACTTCGTCCGAATCCGTCTTCAGCGCGGCCATGACCCAGGGCTGCACCAGCCCGGTGGGCGAATAGCTTCCCTCCAGACCCGCGAACACGCCTTTATGCAGATTGCCTGCCGCCTCGACGACGGAGTAGGTCCAAGTGCGCTTCTTGGCTTTGCTTAGGGAGACGAAGGTGCCCTGCCAGGCGCCCGCCTTGCCGGGATCGGCTTTCACTTCCGGAAGGTTGATGCTGATCAGTTCCAGCGGTTGCACATCCACGGCCCACGCGTGCGCCGGCCCGTACATCTTGAAGAAAGCTTCGCGTCCGCTGATAGCCTCCGGGGGCGGTGGCGGCTCCTTCTTCTGCGCCGGCTTGGGCGCCTCGGAACATGCGGCGAGAACCAGAAGCAACGGAAGAACGCTGAGGTATCGTTTCATATTAATCCTGCCAGCCCCCATTCTACCCGAGCCATCGGCGTCATGCTAGGATGTGCCGTAACGTGACACTCACTGGTCTGTTCAAGCCCGCCGCCGCGGCGCTTCTGGCCGTCATGGCTGTAGCCATGTTCACGTCCGCGCTCCAGGAATCCGACACCTGGGACGAAGGCGCGCACCTGGTGGCGGGCTATGCGTACTGGAAAACCGGAAGCTATGCGATCGGGGCGGATCACCCGCCGCTGGGCCGGTTGTGGGAGGCGTTGCCGCTGCTCGCGTTTCCGCTGGACTTCCCGGTGGACCAGGCGGCCTACGAAAAAGGCGACCTGCCGGCGCTGGGGCGGGCGTTTCTCTACCACAACCGTGTGCCGGCGGAGACCATTCTAGCGGTGTCGCGCGCCATGACGATGCTGGTCACCTTGGCGCTCGGCTTCGTGCTGGCCTTCTGGACGCGCGCGCACTTTGGGGCGGCGGCCGCGCTGGGGGCGCTGGCGCTTTTCGCTTTCGATCCGAACTTTCTCGCGCACGGCCGCTACACCACCAACGACGTGATCGTGGCGCTGTTCTACTTCCTGGCCGCCGTCACATGGCAGGACTATCTTTCGACCAACCGCCGCCGCTCGCTCCTGTTCGCGGGCTTGAACACGGGGCTGGCGCTGCTGGCGAAATCTTCCGCGCTGATCCTGCTGCCGCTGCTGCCTGCGCTGTACTGCATTTGGTGGTGGCGGGAGCGCCCCGGCCATGCTTCGCTCCGGCACATGGCCGCGTCGCTGGCAACTGCGTATGGCCTGGCGGCCGCGCTGGTGGTGTTGTTCTACGCGCCCGACGCCTGGCACTCCCCGACCCCCACACTTTTCCATGCGCTCGACAACACTTTGTCCAAATCGAGCGTGGGCCACCAGGCATACCTGCTGGGGAAAATCTCGATGACCGGCTGGTGGTATTACTTCCCGGTGGCCATGGCGGTGAAGAGTACCACGGCAGTGGTGGCGTTGATTCTGGCGCTCGCCGGGTGCCTGCTCTGGCGGCGCTTCCGGCGGATCGAATTCCCATGGCTTGCCGTGGTGATTGCCGCCACGCTGTTTCTGGCCGTCGCCATGGCCGGGCGAATCAATATTGGGCTTCGGCACATTCTGCCGGTCTATCCCCTGTTCTATGTCGCGTTGGGGGCGATGCTATCCAAATGGGCGCGCACGAAGCGGGGCACGGTGCTGGTGCTGGTCTTGCTGGCCGCGCACGCGGCCGAATCGGCCTGGCTTTACCCACACTATCTGGCGTTCTTCAACGTGCCTTCCGGTGGGCCTGCCAACGGATGGAACTATCTCTCGGATTCGAACATCGATTGGGGCCAGGACGCCAAGAACCTGCGCACGTATCTGAAAACGCGCCACATCGACGACGCCTGCATCTGCTATTTCGGCAACGCCGATTTCGCCTACTACCGCATAAAGGGCCGCTACCTGCCGCCAACCATTCGCGAGGACCAGTTGAAGCGGCTGGACTGCCTGGCCGCCGTCAGCGTGACACCGCTTACCGGACTCTACGTTCCGGCGAACGCCTTCCGCTGGTTGCGGGGGCAAGCGCCTACCGCACGCGTGGGTTATTCAATTTACATCTACGACTTGAGAAAGAAGTCGGCGCCGTAAGGGTCCCGTGCCATAATAGAGTCAAGATTTCCGCAGGAGGTTCCCATGAGATTTGCGAGTGTGGTCTCCTATTTCGCCGCTCTGGTGATGGCGGCGGCGCTAATGGCCCAGCAGGGTGGTTCGAAAGGCGGCGGGGCGACGCCCACTACGCCGACAACACCCACAACACCCACAACACCGACCTCACCTACCACTCCCACCAGTCCGACCATGCCGACGTCGCCGCAAAATCCACAGTGGCCCTCCACTACTTCTCCTACGCGGCAACCCGGCTCCACCACCATGGGATACGAGCGTCCCCTCTACGTTTCCGGAAAAGTAGTTCTACCGGATGGAACGCCCCCGCCGGATTCGCTGGTAATCGAGTTGATCTGCCAAGGCTCGCCGCGTCCGCAGGGTTACACGGATTCCAAGGGCCGCTTCAGCTTCCAACTGGGATCCAACCAGACCATGATTGCCGATGCGAGTTCGGGCGGTGGATCGTTCGGCGGACCTGGCACGGGGGGCACTCCGTCCGGCATGTCCTCGATGGGCTCGCTGGGCCGCTCCGGAATGGACGAGCGTTCGCTATCCGGGTGCGAACTGCGCGCCGTGTTGCCCGGCTATCGCAGTGAACCCGTAGTGCTGTCCGGCCGCCGCTTCATGGACAACCCGGACGTTGGCACCATCATCCTGCACCCCCTCGGCAACGCCCAGGGCAGCACCATCAGCATGACCAGCCTCATGGCCCCCAAGGACGCCAAAAAAGCATACGAGAAAGGCCGCGAAGCGGCCCGCAAGAAGAAGTGGGAAGATGCCCGCTCGCAACTTCAGAAAGCCGTCGAGATATACCCCAAGTACGCGTCCGCGTGGTACGAACTGGGCACTGTCCACGAGCAATCCCAGCAAGCTGCCGAGGCGCGCAAGGCCTACGAGCAGTCGCTTGCGGCCGACGCCAAGTACGTCAATCCCTACATGCGGCTGGCCGCCATGGCGGCCATGGAGCGTAAGTGGCAGGAAGTGGCCGACACCTCCGATCGCGTGCTGAAGCTCAATCCGGTGGATTTCCCCAATGCGTTCTTCTTCAACGCGGTGGCCAACTACAACCTGCGAAACATGGACGCCGCCGAAAAGAGCGCTCGCGAAGCCGTCAAGCTGGATCCCCAACACCGCATCCCACGCGCGAACCACCTGCTGGGGATGATTCTGGCCGACAAGCAGGATCTGCCCGGTGCGCGCGAGCAGATGTCGAATTACTTGAAATTCATGCCGAACGCGCCTGACGCGGACGCCGTGCGGCAGGGCTTGGCCAAAATCGACCAGGCGCTGGCGGCTCGGAACCCTGCGCCGGCGCCGCCGCGGCCTTGAGACGTCACGGCACCCATTGTTCTTGGCGCCAGGCCATGTCCCAGAACATGTACTCGTAGCGCGCGGCGGTAGTGAATAGCTCCACCGCGCGGGCGCGCGATGCGGCAGACATGCCGCGAGCTTCCTGGTTCATCATCGCGAGCACTTGCTCTACGGCCTGGCCGTACGCGGGATCGGCATACTGCTCGATCCATCGCCGGTAATCGGCATCGCGCGATCCGCGTCTCTTCAGCTCCTTCCCCACTTCCCAGTAGATCCAGTAGCAGGGCAGCATGGCCGCTAAAGCTTCGCCAAACGGGCGCTGGTACGCCGTGGCCAGCAAATGATTGGTGTAGGCCAGGTTGGAGGGCGCCATGGTGGCAGCGCGCATTTCCTTTTCCGTCACCCCGTAGGAGCGCAGAATGCTCTGATGCAGTTGCCGCTCCGTACGCAGCGCATCCACGGCGTGCGTCGCCAGCGTGATGGCCCACTCTTCGCGCGGAGCCTTGGAGGCGAGCACGTTCAGGGCTTGCGAGTAGGAGCGCAGGTATTGGGCGTCCTGGAGAAGATAGAAACGAAACCGCGCGCGCGGAAGCGTTCCGTCGGAGAGGCCCTTGAGAAACGGATGCTCCAGCGTTCGCGAGTAGATACTTCCGATGGCCGACCACAATTCCACCGTGAAGCCGCTTTCGGCCCAAACCGGCCATGCCAGCAAGGCCAACAACAGAATGCGCACCCACACCTCCTTGGCGCCTGTCATGAAACAGGCGTTCCACCGCTCCCTCACGATCACGGCTCAGAAGACATTGCCGCGCGCGTCGGCCAGCGGCGAGCGAACCGCTGGCGACGTCATTCCGTCACACCTCCTTGGCGCGAGCGAAAACGTCGCGGAGCATTCTTTCGGTGAGCCGTCCGGTGAGAGTGTTCTGCTGGCTGGGGTGATAGGAACTCACCAGATGCGGTTGCCCTTCCCCGGTGCGATGCAGCCGGTTGTGCGCGAACTCGAAGCCGGCGCGCCGGCTGATGAGCCCACGGTCGCGCAGCATGGAAAGATACACGTCGAAGGCGATGCGCCCCAGCGCCACCACCACTCTCAGGTTCGGCAGTAGATCGACTTCGCGTTCCAGGTAGCTCCGGCACGCCGCCATCTCTTCCCGTGAAGGTTTATTGTCAGGCGGCGCGCAGCGCACCGCGGCCGTAATGTAGGCGCCGCGCAACACCATGCCGTCGTCGCGCGAAACGCTCCCGGGTTGCGATGCGAACCCGGCCGCATGCAACACGCCATAGAGAAAATCCCCGGAGCGATCGCCCGTGAACATCCGGCCGGTGCGGTTGGCGCCGTGAGCGCCCGGAGCGAGCCCCACGATGAGCAGCCACGCGTCAGGGTCGCCGAAGGAAGGCACCGGTTTGCCCCAGTAATCCCAATCGCGATAGGCGCGCCGCTTCGCCAGTGCCACGTTGCGGCAGTGCTCCACCAGGCGCGGGCAACGCTCGCAGCTAACGATCTCGCGTTCGAGCAATTCCAATTGTGCCGGCGGCATGGAGCGGGCGAGTCTTGAACATTAGAGTATCATTGCCAAGACGAGGAGATTCCATGAGGACCCTGTGGGTGTTAGTTGTACTGGGATGGCTGGCGCTGCCCGGCGTGGCGAGCGATACCTACGTAGTGCGGGACGCGAAGGCGCAAGCCGTGATCGTTTCCCAGGAGCCACGGCAATTCGCGGCGCTGGAACTGCAACGCTACGTGGAAGCCATCACCGGCGTGCGTTTGGACATCGTCGCACCGGATGCTCTGCGCGGCGGAGCGCTCAATATCGCGGTGGGCGGCTCGCAATTTCGCAACCTCGCACCATTCGACGGCCTCAAGAAAGACGGCTTCGTGCTCTGGCGCACGCGCAGCGGCGCGCACGAGTTGCTGATCGCCGGCGGCAACGACGACGCGGCCACGCTCTACGCGGTGTATGACCTCCTCGAACGCCTCGGCGTCACGTTCCTCATCACCAAGGACGTGCTTCCCGAGCCGGCGCGCGAACTGCGTGTGGCGGATCTCCAACTGAAAGTGGAAACGCCCTTTCCGCGGCGCGGTCTATTCATTTCGAATATTTATCCCAACCGCGGCATCTGGCATTTGAGCGAGGTGAAGGCGTTCCTGGACCAGATGGCCAAGATGAAAATGAACTACCTGCAGTTCTTCTGGTTCGAGCACGAGCCGTGGATCGATTTCGTCTATCGCGGCGAGCACAAGCTGCTCGGCGATGCGACCACCAAAGAAACCGGCTATCATGACGCTGGCGCTATCACTATGGATCGCAACTTACCAAGGACCTGGCCGTGGGGCGCGAGCATTTTCGCGGACGCGAGCGCATGGCGCCGGCCGAATTCCAGCATGTGGAAACGCCCCAGCAGGCGTTCACCGTGGCACGGGATTTCCTGCGCGAAATCATCCGCTACGCGCGCACGCGTCACATCCGTGTTTGGCTGTGCATCGATCCGACCACGCTGCAAGGCAACCATGCGCGAATGGCGCGCCGCGCCACGAATTTCCAACTGCCCTTTCATCCGATTCTGGGCACGCACATGTGCCCGGCCGATCCCGCACTGCACGAGATCAACGCGCAGCGCGTGAAGGCGCTCGCCGAAACCTATCCGGAAGCCGAAGGTTACATCCTCTACCTCCCCGAGATGTATCCGGACTGCCCGGATCCCCAGGACCAGGCCTTGTTCCAGCGCGAGCGTGCGCGCTTCGAAGGCGCGTTGAACCTGTGGGCGCCTTACAAAGGCTATGAGCGCAAGGCGGAGATCGTGCTGGATTCAAACATCGGCTCCGTGCACATCGCGCGCGAGGTCTTGAAGGCGCGCGACCGCGTGGCGCCGGGTGCCAGGATCGCTATCGGCGGCATCGGCCGCGGGTATCTGCTTCCGTTTATCGACAAGCTGTTTCCGAAAGACGTGCCCTTCACCGACATGGAGTCGCGCGCCATCTGGACGCCCGCCGGCGTGCCCATGGAATACTTCGGTGGGATGGGCGAGAGGGAGCGGACACTGGTTCCGCGCATGGACGACGACAGCGCCATGTTCGGTATGCAGTTCAACCTGAACCTTTACTACAAGGACCGCATGCTGGAAGGCTCGCTCGAGCACGGCGTCGCGGGATTCGCCGGGCAACTCAACCGCGCGCGCGGCACCGAGCAGAATACCAGCTATCTCGCCATCGGCGCCTGGCGCCCGCATCTTACACCGAAGGAGTTCTACGCCGAGTATGCCGCGCGGTTGTTCGGCGCTCGCGCGCAAGCCAGCCTCGAGGCCGCCTTCGCGACACTTGAAGAAAACGAAGAGTACCTCGGCTGGACCGGCGCGGGGAATTTCGGTTGCTGCGGCGTGATTCCGGAAGTGTCGCACGCCTACGGTTTCTATCGTCAGGCGAACCACTTCGACGGGCCCAAGAACTGGGACGGCTTCCGCAAGACCAGCGCCACGCGCATCCCGCAATTCCTGCACGCCGCCGAACTGCTGGATCGCGCCGTCAGCCAACTGCGCGCCGCCGAGCCGCTCACCGCCGCGCGCGGTAAAACGGAGCTCGCCTACTTGATCAACAAGACCGAATCCTATGCCATGCTGCTGCGCACGCTGGTCTCGACGCGCCGCGCCTACCTGGCTTTCGACGACGCCTTCCGCGATCGTAAGCAGACTGGCGAGGCCGAATTCGTGCGCCGCCTGGACGCCTCCGTGGAACAACTGCGCGAGGCGCGCCGCATGGGCCGGCGCACCACCGAAAAGTTCGCTCAACTGATCGACCACCCCTCGGACCTGGGCACGCTCTATCGCGCCAACCTGTTCCTGGTCACAGGATTGGAGCTGGCCGAGCAGACCTTCGAAAACGTAAGGAACTTCCACCACGGCCGCGACTACACCGATCCAGTCGAGTGGACCAGAATCTACCACCCCTATCCCACCTTCGCACCGCCGTGGTAACAATAAATGCGTCTGTCCCCTTTTCGTACACTGAAGGGGTGGCGAGCGGGCCTGCAACGCGCAAGCGGATGATCCTGGACGTCGGCTGCGGCATTAATAAACGGCCGGGCGCCATCGGAATAGACCGGAATCCGCGCTCGCGCGCCGACGTGCTGGTGGATCTGGACCACTTCCCCTATCCCTTCGCCGACGACACCTTCGACGAGATCCACGCCATACACGTCGTGGAGCACTTGAGCGACGTCATCCGAGCCGTCGAGGAGTTCCACCGCCTGGCGCGTCCCGGCGCCCGGATCCGCATCGAGACTCCCCACTACACCGACTTCAGTTCGTTTTGCGATCCCACGCACCGCTGGCACCTGAACAGTTTCTCGTTCCGGTACTTCGGCGAGGACCATGGCGGCTTCGGCTACTACTCCCCGTGCAGATTGTCTGAGATTTCTGTGCGGGTCAGGCTACTAGCTCTGTGGAGGTGGGCCGGCTTCGAATGGTTGGTGAACCACTCGCGCCGATTACGCCGCTTCTGGGAACATTATCTGTGTTTCGTGGTGCGAGGCAAAGTGGTGGTGTTCGAGCTGGAAGCGCTAAAACACTGATACGGCCGGTTCGACCAGGCCAGCCTTCCTCCACCTCGCATCATGATGCATTGGCTCTACCGTCTGGGGGACCGCGCGCGCCATCGCGCGCGCATACGGTTCTGGTCTCCATCGCTGGCCGCCGGAAGGCGTGGCGAGGATCTCGCGCACCGTTTTCTGGAGCGGCTGGGCTTTAGCGTGGTGGCGCGCAACTACCGCGCGCACGGCCGGCCGGGTGAAATCGACATCATCGCCTGGGATGGCGACACGCTGGTAATCGCCGAGGTGAAGTCGCTGGCGACCGACGAATACTCCTCGCCGGATCGCGCCATCGACCGGGAAAAACAGCGGAACTTGTTCGAGACGGCCTCCGTCTACCGGCGCCGCGCAGGCGTGGACTGGGATCGCGTCCGCTTCGATACGCTAAACGTCCTGTTGACCGATCCTCCCACCATTACTCTGCACCGGGACGCCTTCCACCCGCAACGGCCATCCGGCCATGGGGAACGCCGCTTCGCGCCCGCATGATGCGGTATTCTATTCATTTGCTGGATTCGAGAGGGGGACTGTCGCGGTTTGCCTGAACTTCGTCGAGATCCGATTACGGGCCGCTGGGTGATCGTCTCCACCGAGATGGCCAGGCGTGCCAGCGACTTCGTGCGGGACCATGTCGTGGCGCACGGCGATCCCCATTGCCCGTTCTGCTTGGGCAACGAACAGCAGACGCCCCCCGAAGTGCTCGCCTATCGCGACGGCGGCGCCCCGAATCAGGGTGGCTGGCGCCTGCGCGTGGTGCCCAACAAGTTCCCCGCCCTGCGCGTCGAAGGCGATTTCCACCGGCAGGGCGAAGGCATCTACGACAAGATGAGCGGCATCGGCGCGCATGAAGTGATTATTGAGACGCCCGATCACGTGGTCTTCCAGTCCGAGCTGCCCGAATCCCACATCGAGGATATTTACTGGGCCTACCGCGACCGCATTCTGGATCTACGCAAGGATCGCCGCCTGCGGTTTATTCTCCTGTTCAAGAACCACGGCACGGCCGGCGGCTCGTCGGTGGAGCACACGCACACGCAGTTGATCGCGCTACCGGTGGTTCCCAAGCGCGTGCAGGAGGAGATCGACGGCTCCAAGCGCTACTACGATTTCAAGGAACGCTGCATCTGCTGCGACATTGCACACCAGGAGCTTGCCGCCGGCCATCGTGTGGTGATCGAAACCGATCACTTCGTGGCCTTCTGCCCCTACGCGCCGCGTTTTCCGTTCGAGACCTGGATCCTGCCGCTCCGGCACCGCTCACATTTCGAGGAGTCCGACGCCGCCGAGATCCGCAACCTGGCCTCGGTGCAACGGGCCATCCTGCGCAAGATCGATAAGGTGCTCGAACATCCGCCCTATAACTGGATGGTCCACAGCGCGCCCGTGCAGGAGGCCGCCATGCCCCATTATCATTGGCACATCGAAATCATTCCGCGGCTGACGCGCGTAGCGGGCTTCGAATGGGGATCGGGTTTCTACATCAACCCGACGCCACCGGAGGAAGCCGCCAAGTTCCTGCGCGAAGCGGGACTGGGCTAGTCCGCAAACTACCAGAAGGGCGGAACCGCCACCGCGTGCTTCCACTCGGGTCATACATCGGCTCCGTTTTCTTGTGGGTGCAGAGAGGTCAGGCAAGCGGCAGCGTGGATGGTATGTTGGCAAAGCGGATCGGGTTCGCCAGCAGGCGGCAAGCTGCTTGATGGAACTCGGCGGCGGCAAGCCGGCACGCGTGTGCCGCCGCCTTCCCCTCTACAAGCAACTTCCCGTTCTGCTGGCGAACCCTATAGACCATCGGCGCAACGGTGTTCATTTCGAGGGAATCCAGCGGCCGATCGAAGTCAGCTACCAGACTGATCCCTCTTCCGTTCCGTGCGAATAGTCCTATCCGGCGGAGGAATACCAGCCCCGGCAACGGCTTGCGCGGCTTCGAAGATCCGCGACCCGTTGTCCAGAAACCAGTTCATGCTAATGCTTATCGAACCGGCGGGAACGAGCTTTAGGATAATTGCGGAACATTTTACTTCAGACTCAGCCCACCATCCACAGCCAATATCTGGCCGGTCGTGAAGTTCGAGGCTTTCAGAAAATAGACCACCGCGTCGGCGACCTCTGCAGGCGTGCCGCCGCGCGCGGCGGGGGTTGCGCGGATCATCTGGAGACCGCGCTCGTCGATATCGGGGAACGGGATGACACCGGGGGCCACGCAGTTCACCGTAACCTCGGGGGCGAAAGCCTTAGCCAGCGCGCGCGTCAGCATGATCACCCCGGCTTTTGACGCGCAGTAGTGCGCGTGCAGGGCCCATGGCCGCAGCCCGCCGAGGGAGCCGATGTTCACGATGCGACCGCCGCCGGACGCCTGCATCAGCCGCGCCGCCTGCTGCGAACAAAAGAACACAGCCTTGAGATTGACGTTGTGAATGAAATCCCAATCCGCTTCGGTAATTTCGAGCGGATCGCGCAGCGTGAACCGCGCCGCGTTGTTGACCAACCCGTAGAGCGAACCGGTGCGCTCGGCCAGTTGCGTGAACATTTGCTCGATTTCGCCCACGCGTTCTAGATTGGCGCGGAAAACGAGGTCGGTGGAGCACTCCTGGGCCGTGCGGCGCGCTTCGTCTTCGCTGTTGCCGTAATGGATGGCCACGCGCGCTCCCTCTTCGGCCAGCCGCAGCGCGATGCCGCGCCCGATGCGTTTGGCGGCGCCGGTCACCAGCACCACCTTGCCCCGCAAGCTAGTGGGTTGCCTGTCCATGGACTTCGATCTCCTGCGGTTCGACGCCCTCCTCGTTAGGATGAGGCAGACGGCCGGTGGAGTTCAAGTACCACCAGATGAGCGCCGTCGAGCTGCTGAGTATGCCGGACCAGGCGCCGATGGTGCGCGGGCTCACGTGTTCGCTGGCGATGCCGGCGCCGGTCATCGAGACCATCATGACGGACCAGGTGAGCGACTCGATGGTGGCGAACACCCGTCCGCGGTACTGATTGGGTACGTGCCGCAGCAACTCCGAAAAATTGAGCACGCTGCTCACCGCCACCGCGGCCCGCGATAGCGCGATGAACAACAGCGCCGCCCAGTAAGCCTGCATCTGGCTGAACAGAACGTAGGTGGCGCCGTGGAGGATGTAGCAGATGATGATGGTCCGCTTGTAGCCGTCGAAGCTCAGACGATGCCCCAACCAGTGCCCAATGGCGCCGCCGGCCAGCAGTCCGAGGCCGGCGCAGCCCCAAATGACGCCGATGCCCGAGGGCCCGCGCTGGAACACGATCTCGCCGAAGAGGCTGAAGAGGATTTGCGCCGCCCCGCCCCCGGTGGCCCATCCGACATTCACCATGGCGATGCCGAAAATGAGCGGGGTGGCGCGCATGTAGCGCAGTCCTTCCACGTATTCATGCCAGGGACGCACCACCTCGGCCTCGGTGAGCGCCTTGCGCTCGGCGCGAAAGCTCCCGCCGGGAACACGCAGCCGCGAGATAGACCAGGCCGAAAAGAAAAACGAAAGCGCGTTCAGGAAGAAGGCCCACTGGTAACCGAAGTGCGTCACCGCGGTCGCGCCCAGGAACGCGCCCACCACCAGCGTGCTCCACTGGGTGGTCTGGGTGAGTGTGTTGGCGGTGTGCAGTTCCTCGCGGCTGGCGATGGTGGGCAGAATCGAGGCGCGCCCGCTGGTGAAAAACGGCGACGCGAACATCAGCAGCCCGCTCAAGACGTAAAGCAGCCAGCTCGCACGGTAGTAGAGGGTACCGATGAAGCCCAGCGCGACCACCGCGCGAATCAGGTCGCTGGCGATCATGATGCGCTTGCGATCCAACCGGTCGAGAAGCACGCCGGCGAGCGGTCCGGCGAGCACCGCCGGAATGGCGCGCGAGAGCATGACGCCCGTAACCACCAGGCCGCTGCCGGTGTTGGCCAGTGCCAGACTGAAGACGGCGATATTGTTGAAATGGTCGCCAACTTCGCTCACCACCTGCCCGGTCCACATACGGCGGTAGTTGCGGTTGCCGCGCAGCAGATCGAGGAAGCCCGCCATCAGCCGCGCTCCGTGATGCACACGCCGGCCAGCACCAGGGCTCCGCCCGTGGCCAGCGCCGAGGTGATGGGTTCGCCGAGCACCGGCACCGCCACCGCTCCGGCGATGAGCGGCTGCAGGTAAGAGAACGCGGACACGCGTGAAGCGGGAATGTGCGAGAGCGCGTAAGAGAAAATCAGGTAGCAGGCGACCGACGGAAACGCAGCCATGTAGACCAGGCTCAACCAGCTTCCCGCGGTGGCCGCGGAAAAGGCAAAGCCGGAGCTCAACCACAGCGTGACCGGAGCCAGCATCAGCGCGCCGCCGATGTAAGCGAACGTGGTGAGCGTGAGCGCGCCGTGGCGCGCCACCAGTTGCTTGCTGGTGACCGTGAACAGCGCGAAAGTGAGCGCCGCCAGAAACGTAAGCGAATCGCCCCACAGCGTAGCGCCCTGCGCCTTGGTGGGCGCCAGGTTCAACACCGCCACGCCGGCCACGGCGATAGCCATGCCCACCAGTTTCCAGCGCGACAGTCTTTCGTGGCCCAGCCATCCGGAGATCAGCAGCACCAGCACGGGCGTGATAGCGATCATCAGCGCCGAATGCGCCACGCTGGTGCGGCTCAGGCCGGCCACAAACAGAAGCTGGTTGAGCGCCACGCCGAACAAGGCGATGAGAACCACGCTACGTCCTTCACCGCCGCCCCACAACTCGGGGGCGTCCTGGCGCCGCCGCTTCCACAAGTACACCGGCAGGATGAAGAGGGCGGCCAGCGTCGTGCGCAAGCTGGCCAGCAGCAGCGGCGGGAAGGTGCGCAGCGCCATCTTGGCGACAATGAAGTTGAGCGACCAGAACATCACCATCACCGCGATCAGTGAATAGAGTTTCCACTCGAACCACCGCCGGCTCAATCGGGAATTTCCTTCCCGTGCGGAGCGGTCTTGGCCTCTTGCCAGAGCGCCTCCATTTCCCGGATGGACACATCTTCGAAACTCTGGCCTTGTTCGTGGAGACGCTTTTCGATATGGCCGAAGCGCTGGCGAAACTTGGCGTTGGTGCGGCGGAGCGCTTGTTCGGGATCGACTTTCAGGAAGCGCGCGATGTTCACGACCACGAACAGAAGGTCGCCGAGTTCGCCCTCGATCTCTTGGTGCGAAACACCGCGGCGCGCTTCGGCAAGCTCGTGCAGTTCCTCGTGCAGTTTCTCGATGACCTGCTCGGCATTCTCCCAATCGAACCCCACGCCCGCGGCACGGGAGGCGATTTGCGAGGCTTCCACCAGCGCCGGCATCGAGCGCGGCACGCTCGCCAGCAACCCCGCCGGGCGATCGCTGCGCTCGGCTTTCTCGGTGGCCTTGATCTGATCCCAGCGCCGCTTCACTTCCTCGGGGGTCTTGGCGTCACCGTCGGAAAACACGTGGGGATGCCGGCGCACCAGTTTCTGGTTGATGGCGTCCAGCGAATCGCCGATCGAGAAGCGATTCTCTTCCTCGGCCATGCGCGCGAAGAACACGGCCTGCAGCATCAGGTCGCCGAGTTCTTCCCGCAGCGCGTCCCAATCGCGCGCGTCGACGGCGTCGAGAACCTCATAGGTTTCTTCGACTAAATAGGACTTAATGCTGTCGAAAGTCTGCTGGGCGTCCCAGGGACAGCCGCCGGGCGAACGCAGACGCGTCATGATATCGACCAGGCGTTGAAACTTATCCCCTGTATGTAAATGAGCTTCCATCGGAACCAGCGGGGCAAAAAGCGGTGTTCTATTTTAAGTTAGCACACGCGATTACAGGCTTCGGCATGCTTGGCACGAAACTGCGGAACGCCCAGTTCTGCACTCCCTGTTATGATGGCGGCAGGAGGCCATGATGCTTCGCATTCCTATCACTTCCGCAGCGCTCCTCCTTCTCGCCATTCCTCTTACCGCGGGAGAGACTCATAAACTGAATTGGGAAACCAGAATCGCCGGCGCGGATTCGATCACCGCTCTGGCCGCCGACGCCGCGGGCAATGTGTACGCGACAGGCGCCGCCAACGACACGCTGCCGCTGGTGAATTCCGTGCGCCGCTCGAACTCCGGCAACGACATTTCCATGAGCGATGACGGCGGCGTCACCTGGAAAGGTCTGACAAATCTGCCCACCGGCCGTCCCGGCGCGCTGGCGGCCGTCCCCTCATCACCAGGGACGTTCATCATGAGCGCGAGCGACGGCATCTACCGGTCAACCGACAACGGCTCGACCTGGTTGAAAATCTTTTCCGGCGCTCCGTTTATAACCGGCAGTACCGCGCCCAATGTGGTGGGGCCCATCGTCTTCGATCCCAGCGATCCCCAAACCATCTACATCTGCAGCCAATCTTTCGGCGTTCTCAAAAGCACCGACGCCGGCGCGCATTGGACCTTGGTTAACCAAGGCCTTCCGATCGCTGGATCGGGCTACGCGGCTATCAGCTATCTGGCCATCGATCCGTTCCATCCGAAGACCCTCATCGCCGGCCTGGGCAGTAAGGCATACCGCTCCGACGATGGCGCGCTGAACTGGCGAGCCATCGACCTGATGGTACCCAACGGCGCCAATCGCAGCTCCGAATACCCGCTGGTAGTCTTCGATCCGAAGCGCGAGAACGTGGTGTACTCGTTCGCCTGGTTCAGCCTGTACCGCAGTAAGGATGGTGGCAACTCCTGGACCAAGCTGGACGTGGCCGGCACGAACGTCAACATGGCCATGCCGGATCCCTTCACGCCGGGGGTGATCTACGCGGCGAGCGCACAGGCGGGACTGTTTAAGAGTACCGATGACGGCGCCACGTGGGTAGACATCGGACCGTCCCAGTTGCACTGGAGCGAAGCCGTGTGGCTCCTCGTCATCGATCCGGTCAACCCGGCCCACATGCTGATTTTTCTTTCCAAGGACAGCTATCGAACGACCGATGGCGGTGCGAACTGGGCCCGCATGACGCTTTCCCGGCGCGTGTGGTCCGCGACGTTCGGCTCGGGCGGCAGAATACTGGCGACGGCCGCGCGCAGCGTCGACGCCTTCCTGGTAAAACGCAACGCCGCCGGCGAAACCGCATTTTCCTGTCTTTTCGGCGGGCAAGGCGACGATCAAGCACTGGCCTTGGCCGTCGATGGCGCGGGCAACCTCTATGTGACCGGCACGACGACGTCGGAAGATCTCGACGTCCCCGAAAACGCAGCTCAGCGCTCCTATGGCGGCGGCGCGGGCGATGCGTTCGTGGCCATGGTCACCCCCGACGGCACCCTCGCCTGGGAGACGTATCTCGGCGGCGCGGGCCTGGATCGGATCCAAGCCATCGGTGTCGCGCCGGACGGTAGCGTGGCGGTCGCCGGGTACACTGGGTCGCCGGACTTCGCGCCTGCCGACGGCATGAATTCCCCGGGCGTTGAACAGTTGTTTGTGGCTAGAATTTCCGCCGATGGGACGCGTTTGGTCTCGGCTCGGCGGCTGGGAGGCCGGGCAGGTCAGACTTTGGGAGGGGTAGCGATGGATGCGTCCGGCAACATGTGGGTCGCCGGCGCGACTTGGGCGGCGGACTTCCCCGTCACTAGCGACGCCGTCAAATCCACCTTGACCGGATACAACGACGGCTTCCTGGCGAAAGTCGCGCCGGATGGGACGTTGCTTTACGCGACCTATCTCGGCGGCAGCGATCGGGACTTGGCCACGGACGTAGCCTTAGACCCCGAGGGCAACGTCTACGTAACAGGCACTACTGGTTCGAAGGATTTTTCCACCACCAGCGGCGCCTATCAGCGCGAACTGTGCTCGAATTGCGCGTATCCGTCTGGGTGCGTCGTCACTGGACTCATTGGAACCATCTGTTCGTATTTGAATGACGACATTTTCGCAATGAAGCTATCCCCAGACGGCAAGAACGTGTTCTGGTCGACGCTTGCCGGCGGCGGATGCTTCGAGGAAGCGCGTGGCGTGGCCGTGGGCGCCGACTCGAGCGTGTACATTCTGGGCAATAGCAATTCGAGCCCGTTCCCGACGAAGTATCCCATCGAAAGCGGTCCCCGCTATAGCGCGTACAAACCGGTGGTCTTGCGTCTGGATCGAACCGGCGGCGCGTTGCTGTTCTCATCGAACATCGGTGTGGGAAGCGTGCAAACGCTGGGCCCGGAGGGCGCTTGGTACGTCGGCGGCGTGGGTGGCCGCCTCACGCAACTCGTCCCGGCCGAGCCGTCCGCCATCTCGATTGAGGCCATTGAGAATGCGTTTCGTCTCACCGGCGGCCCCGTCGCTCCGGGAGAGCTGCTACGCCTGAGCGCGCCGGATTTGCGCCCCACCGAGGCAGGTGAATACTACCTGAATCCATCCGCGCCCCTGCCCACCGAAATCGGCGCGACGCGCGTGCTTTTCGACGGGAACGCGGTACCGCTGATGGCGGCCGTGAACGGCGCGGCGGTGGCGGCCGCGCCGTTCACGCTCACGCCGGGAACAACTGTGGCCGTGCAGCTTGAAAGCGCCGGAGTGCGATCGAACGCCGTGCGTATGGATGTGGTGGCTTGCGACCTGGGCATGCTCAGCGCCGACGGAAGCGGTCGCGGCCAGGCCTACGTACAGAATGCCGACGGCGTATTGAACTCACCTGGCAATCCCGCCTCGGCCGGCGACACCATCACGGTGTTTTTCACCGGCGCTGGAGCCACCACCCCAGCATCCACGGAAGGCGTGCCGGCACCCAATCCGGCGCCGCGGACGGCGGCGAACGTTCTTGTGACCGTCGGTTTCTACGGCGTGTTGGCCACCGAAACCGGGGTGATTCCGGGCTTCCTCACCGGATTATCCTATGCGCGTGTGAAAGTGCCGAATCTCGGCTACGGCGGCTCGAATGTGAAGACCAATGTCAGCATCTGGGAAGCCGTTTCGGGCTACAGCGCCAGTCAGGAACTGACGCTGTCGCTGCGCTGAACGCGCCCGCGCCACAATTCGGTGGCGGCGCCTCCGCTGGTTCGGGATCGATTTTCAGGAAGCGCGCGATGTTCGCGCTCGATCTCTTCGTGCGAAGGACCGCGGCGCGGGAGACGATTTGCGAGGCTTTGACCAGCGCCGGAATAGTGCACGCAACTTGGCGCGAGGGCCAACGCTGCGCTGGCCGCGCTACTTCTTCGGGCCTCCGAAAACCGCGCGGATGGCTTCCAGATAGCCCATGCCGTTGCGGGTGTCCGGTTCCAGGTAGCTGCCTTCGGTCCACTCGTTCCAGGCGTTGAGCGTCACCACCTTGCGCACGCCGGGCCGGCCGTCCAGGAAAGTCTTGGCCGCTTGCAGGGCCTTTTGAAACTCAGCCGGAGTGTTGCCGGAGGCGACCGCCGTGTAAGGATATGCGCCGCGCCGGTACTCGACATCCTGTTGGGTGCGCGGGCTGGAGTCCCAGCCCATGCTCACGTTCGGGAAATAGGGTACTTTGAAGCGCGCCGCGAGTTCCTTCCACTTCGCGACAGACTCCTCACGCCACGACGCATAGCTGGTAGCAGGAAAATCCTTCAGATCGGTGTTGTGGAGCCAGCAGTAGCACGTCACGCTGTCGATTCCCAGCGTCTCGATCATCGCATCGCGATCCTTGGCGATGCCCTTCGGATTCACGCCCCAGTCCACGGCGTTCAGATGCACTCCGGGGAGGCCCGCCTGCCGGGCGCGCGCCTGGAAATCTTCGAGCGCCTCGCGGGCCTGGGCCAATCCGCCCATCCCCTTCACGAACGTCATCAGCTCGTAGATGGAAAAATACGGTTTGCCGTCGATGCGCCAGTAGTTCGGTTGTGAGAAGTACTGCCGGATCGCATGGCCGGTGAGCTTGCGAAACGTCTCGCGCGACACCGCGCCCGGGTGGAGCAACTGGCGCGTGCCGTCGGCTTTGGCCCGAAACAACTCCACCCAATCGTGGTTTGCCCACATGAGGGCGAATTTCAGCCGGTTGCGATCCTGGGCTTTCAGGAAGCCCTGCTCCAATCCGCGATCCAGGAACGGCCCCGCGTCGTGCCAATACCAGTCGTAGAGAAAGCAGGTGACGCCGTAATCGGCGGCCACCCCGATCTTGTGTTCCATCACCTGGGGATTGGATTCGTCGGTGTAGCCCCACGCCGGAACCTTGGGCTGCTGGTGCCCGCTGAATCTGGCTCGCGCGCTCTTGAGCAATTCCCACTCGGTCCAACCCTTCCCATACCGCGCCTGATTCTTCGCGTCGGGATGGTAGTTGGGGAAATAGTAGGCCACCACGTCATAGCCGGAGGCGAAGGCGAGAACCCCCGCAAGAAGAGCGATACACGGAACTCGAAGTCGCATACTCGGACCCAGTCTACAGTACGGGGGCCGTCGTCTTCAAAAGGGAGAGAACACAGAGGGGGCAATTAGGAGAACTGCCGGAGGACGCAGCTAGCAAAACGCCCTCCGACCAGATTATTCCACCGTGCCGGCTACCCTCTCACCCATGGTGTTAGCGAAATTGTGAAGCACTTGGGACATTTCCAGCAGGGCCGCCTTCGACAACGCCGGGGAAAAATATTGGGTTGCCTTGCACCATCCCTGCATGATCCGGAAATCAATCATCAGCATGCTCTGCTCCAAGGTAGAACCGCCTACCTGAAGATCCGCGGCATGCTTCAGAAGATAGGAGAGCAAGCGGTAATCCCGCTTCAGCGAAAAAATCAACTGTCCCAACTCCCCGTCCCAGCCATCCTCGCTCAAACGCAACTCCACGGTGGGATAGCTCAACTGGTTCGCCGCCACCACACGCGCCGAGTAATCCTGCGCTGTCTTCGACCGCAGCATTAACACGCAGGTGTAGCGAAACCAGTAGACGAACAGAACGGCGGAAAAGATAAGGATGAAGATGCTGGAAATCATGCGAGCGTCTTTTCCTCCTGTTGATTTGGCGGTCTCATTGCACTCTGCTCCGCACCATCCATATGTCCTGCTCAGATTGAGAATAACATCCGCCTATCGGAGCTGCAATAGAATTCAATAGTACTAAGGTGATTATTCCAATCCGCTCCAGTACGTAACCTCAGACAGGTCCACCGGGTGTGAAGAGGCTCAGCTTCGCGCCCCCGCTGGAAAGACCATCTCCGTGCCCGAACCGCCTGTCGTGCGGCAGTGCTCCAGATAGAGCGAGGCGTAACTGGACGTTATGTAGGCCTCTTCATCGAAACCCAGAAGCCGCGCCGTCTGATCGATCCATTCCGGCCGGCCTTCCAACTCGAGAAAGTCGCCGACCGGAGTGACGTCGAGCGTCACTGTACCGGTACCGTCACCAAGCGAGTACACGGTTCGGAATTTCTCATAACGAAATGCCGGTTCGAATCCAACTTCTTTGAGAATCCGATCGAATAATTCAAAGTCCGGCACCGTACATTCCAGTTCTTCGCGGCTCTTATGCTTGCCGGCTATGACCGGTCCCTTGAAGGTCAGCGTGACCACGCGGCCCGCGCGCCGCAGCCGCAACATGCGGCCCCGGCGCCGCAGCGCGAGATCGGGAGTATCATAGACCACGTTGGATTCGAAAACGCGCCGCCGCCGCACGCGGAAGCCGTGCCGGCCGAGCAAGCGCTGGGCGGCGCGCGCCTCGACGCGGAGCTTTATTTCGGTTTCCCAATGCGACACGGACATCGTCTGTATAATATTAGCAGTGCGCGCCCGTAGCTCAGTTGGATAGAGCGGCTGGCTTCGAACCAGTAGGTCGGGAGTTCGAGTCTCTCCGGGCGCGCCAGACTGATCCCAATCCCCTCAGTTGCTTGCAGCACCATCGTGCGGAAGCTGAGGATCCTGGTGTCGCATCATCGCTTCCGACCTTGTGGCTTCAAAGAACAGCTCCTCTTCATCGGAGTTCAGGACTCGTTCCTTGTGACGCTCGCCGGGCAGCATTTTGACCCCGGGGCAGTGCCCGCGCCACTCTCCCCCACTCCTGGGCCAAGTGAAACATTCGCCTCCAGACCTGCAGCTCCCTCGGGGGACACTTCAAAACCCGCCGGAGGCACCATCTGGCGGCGAGATTGGATGCGCTATTACGGCAGTCCGAGCATGCTGTCCGATCGTTTCGATCGGGTCGTGGCATCGTGGGACCTCGCCTTCAAGTCTTCCCGCACGAGCGCCTTCGCGTGCGGCCAACCGTGGGGGCGGGCAGATGCTACGGCGATGCACCCAGTGGTGCTCGACAGCTTCGCACAGGCATCGTCACGGGTGTTCCGGGAGAAACTCGAATCCCTGGAGGAGCAAGCAACAGAGCGGCCACACGAAGAATTGAAGGCGGCCGCGCCGCCGGCGGGAACCCCAGGGTCCTATTCCGATCCCTTTTGGCCTGGCAGCGTCCTGGAGGGTTGAAGGGAACGAACTTGCTCCAGAGCGCGCATCGCTTTTGCGTTGTCCCATTGGCAGGTCACGGTTCATCTTCTGCGCTACACTTGTGACGAAGAGGCTCTGCTGATCTGGGGGCTCCTGGAGGGTGAGCAGAAAGTGAAGAGAGGTACTCTCGCTACTCGGCTCTTCTGCTTATGGGTAACGGCCGCAGGTTGCACCACCTTACCGTCCATCGCGTCGGCGACTGAGAGTAATTACCGATTACCTGTTGACACTGGGCCGGTCAGGGCTGTCAGGGAAATCGGCGGCATGATCTGGATCGGCGCCGACAACGGGCTGTTCTTCTGGGATTCCGGCGCAAATGCGCTGCGCCAAATGCCCTCGGTGGGTCGAGTGTACGCGATTAGCGGCTCGCAGGCGAAGATCTATGTCGCCTCCAAAGACGCGTTGCTGATCCTGAGTCCAGATGGTGGAGAGCCCGCCCGCCTGCCAATCGATACGGGTCAGGTCTTCACGCTGTACACCAGCGGTGAGACGCTTTGGCTGGGCGGGGAAAGGGGCCTGTTCCGGTGGCATGAGGGGACCGCACACCCTGAATTGGTGCCAGGGCCGACGGGCAGCATCATCGCCATCCTGGAAAGCCCGGCGGCTCTGTGGGTGGGCTCGCTCGACGGCCTGTTCTGTCTGGCGCCGGAAGCCCGAGTGGCTCGGAAATTGTCTGCTGAAATAGGGCCGGTCGGAGGATTGTATCGGATACCGGGGGGCATCTGGATCGATGCGGAGAATGGCCAGTTCTGGTGGAGAGACGGTGAGAAGGAACCCTCCCGAATCACAGCCGGCACAGGTGTTGTCTTTGCCATCCGCGAGGTGGGTGCCCGTCTGCTGATCGGCGCGGAAAAGGGGCTCTTTGAGTGGACCCCCGGAACAAGCGAACCGGCTGGCGTAGCCTTTCCAGGCATCCCGGTTACAGGCATTTCCGCGACCGCCCGTGGAACGCTGGTTGGAACGCGCGAAGGGGTCTTTCTTTGGGACAAAGATACTCGGCGTCCGCAACCGTTACCTTTCACCACAGGCGCGGTGAACAGAATCTACCGCACCACGACGAATTACTGGATCAGCGCCGAAGATGGGCTTTACAGGATTGGGGAGTCGGACCTTGCCGGATTCGGCCCTAGGGCAATGTCACCACACTGGTTCATCTACCTGGCCATCTTCGCCGCCGTTCTTGGCCTGGCCGCCTACTGGATCCTGTTCCGAAGACCCCTCAGTCTGGCGGTTACCTCCGCGGGTGCGATAGCCGCCTCAACTCCGTCCAAGCTTCGGGAGGCGACGGCGCGATTCATCAGGGGGAGACGCTCAAAGTTAGCCTCGTTGCGATTGCCCACTGCGGGGCTAGTGAAGCTCCCTGCCGCGCACTTAGCTTTTCAATCCATCGAAGGGAGTCTGGCATCGGAAAAGATCTGCCGCTCGATTCCCAGAGCGAGTCAAACTCGTGACGTCGCTTTACCGGAATTGCAGTCTTTCGAGACCTCAGTGAAGTCAAGTGAACAAGGACCTGGAAGCACTGTAGCCACGCCGCAACCCAACACACCTCCTTCTCGCATCTTGTTGGCCCTTGGCTCCCCGTTCGAGCACCACATTTGCCAAATTCCCGATCTCGTAATACGTGAACGGGCTGGTCTCAAGGTCTGTGAACCCGCTGAAGAGTGTCCAGTCTCTTAGCACCGTTCCAGCGGTCCCGGCCGGACCAAGGCTGGACACACCAGCGAGCAGGTTTGATGGAATATGGCTTCCAGAAATTCAATTGCCAGTTCTGCCAAACGCGGCCGGCGATGGTCACGATAAGGCTTCTGAGTCAACCCCAGTTGTGGCAGTTGGGGTCGCAGCGGGTCCTAAATGGCACAAGCCTGAGATGACTCCGGCCTGGCCGTCGCTCCCGGCTTGTTTCAGTCTATTCGATTGGAGCGCATATCAAGCACTTGGCCCGATCGTACGACACCGCAGCCGGGGTCTTGGCGATGTGTTCCTGGGCGAGGGGTTGGCGCATTTGAGGCGCCTTGTGGATGGCCAGTGTGCCGCTTGGGGCAGTCGGATCCGTGCTCGCGCTCCCGTGCACCTCGACTCGTCACTCCGGCCGCCTTTTCTGGAATGGCAAGGGCCGCCGGGCTGGGCGAAAACATGGGTCGCGCACTCTGAAGGCGGAACTCAACCGGGCCGGCTCGCCTTGTTGGGCCCGTCTATTCCACTGGTTGACTATCAATTCGAATTTCTGGTGGAACTCGGACGAGGGGGGATCGGGTGGGCGGTGCGCGGGATCGACACCCGGAACCACTATGCATTGAGATTGGAGATCGAGCAACCCGGCCCTCGACCGGTTGTTGCGCTGGTGCATTACCCTGTGATTTCGGACCAGCCGGGGGTCGTCAACACCATTCCATTCCAAGCGCTGCTACAGGCGGGATCTCCTTCGCGGGTGCGAACGGACGTCCAAGGAACCACCTTCACGGTCCATCTGGATGGACATCTAGTCGGTTCGTGGACGGACAGTCACTTCGGAAGCGGGGGTGTGGGTTTCTTTTCCGATAGAAGGGACTCCGGCAAGATTTACTGGATGAAGTTGTCTTCTCATGATGATCTGGTTGGCGGACTGTGCGCCTGGCTTGCCCCTACTGAGGCTGGAGCAGGCCGAACCGCAGAGAGCGAGACTAATAAATAGATGGCCCGATTGCTAAAGTCGTTAGCCCAGTCAAAATCTCCTGGCGGGATAAACCCCCAAAGGGAGGAGAGTACCAACATCTCCCTGCTGCTCGTAAAGGCTGCTTCCCACCACTTCCAGGGGAAGCCGGAGCAGGCGCTCCAGCTACTTCACAACGCTGTCGAGGCCGGAGAGAGGCATCCTCTTCTGTTCTCGGCAATCGGCCGGATTGAGATCGAGTCCGAGCAATACGAAAAGGCTTCAAAGACTTTTTCAGAAGTCCTGGAATCCGACCCGGCGCATCCGTCGGCCAGGCTGAATCTCTCACTGTGCCTCGCAAAGCTCGGACGATGGGAACAGGCTGCGGGTGGGCTGGAAATGTTCCTGGACACCCACCCCTCACACGTTGAAGGACAGGCAGCATTGGGAGTCTGTCGGCTTCACCTGGGCAAGGGCAAGGATGCCATAGCCGCATTCGACGCCGCGCTCTCCCAGGACCCCGATTCCGAACAAGCTCGTTTCGGGAAAGCGGCAGCTTTGCAGATGGAAGGGAATCTGGAGCAGGCCATCGGGCTCTACACGGCCATCCTCGATAGACGCCCGGGGGCGGAAGGCGTGCTCGGAAACCTCATTCGTGCATATTCCGCACAGGGCGACTTCCAATCGGTTCGCAAGCTCTGCGAGGCGGTTCTCTCGGCAAGTCCGCCCTCGCGAACAGCGTTGGAGGAGATAGCTGCCTCCGCGCTTTCTTCCGGCGATGATATAACGGCGGCCAAATTCTCAACCGCCCTGACAGATCTCTGCCCCGATTGCTACGAATACTGGCTCAATCTCGGCGTGGCGCATCACCGGGGCGGCCATCTTCGGGAAGCGACCGCGGCTTATGAGCGGGCGGAGTCGCTGCGTCCGGACGTCCCGGAGCCACATTTCAATTTGGGGGTAGCCTGTCAAGAGATGGGGGACGCACAACGCGCCCTCGAGGCATACGAAAAAGCTCTCCGGATCGATCCCGCGATGCAGGACGCACTCTGGAATGTAGCTCTAATCCGCGAGCAGACAGGAGAACTTGAAGCGGCTGAAAAGCTGTACAGAAGCCTAAGCGTGGAAGGATCGAGAAGCGAAGAAGCCCGCTTCCGCCTCGGATTGCTGCTGATGGAGCGCGGCGAGTTCCACGATGCCGCGAAGGCTTTCGAAGCCTGCCTCAGGAACCGTAGCGACTGGGCGGAAGCCCGCGTGAACGCCGGAGTGGCTTACTATCGGCTGCGAGATTTCGACTCGGCTGTTGACGCCTTCCAGCAGGCATTATCGGGCAATCCGGGTCTTCTCCCGGCACTTCACGGTTTAGCCGCCGTCTCTGTGGAACGTGGTGAACTGGACACGGCACTTGAATCCTACCGCCGGATCACGGAGTCAGGGTATCGAACTCCCGAGGCTTTGTATAACTTTGCTGTGATCCTTCAGGATAAGGGGCACCTCGCCGCTGCCGCCTCTAACTACCAGCAGGCTATCTCGCTCCGCCCGGATTTCGCGGAGGCCCTGCTCAATCTTGGGCATGTTCAGAAGCTCATGGGTCAGTCAGGCGCCGCTCTCAAGAACTGGGAAAGCGCGCTGTCGATCAACCCCCAACTGGCGGAAGACTATTTCGAGTAGCCTCATGCTGGGACCAACTTCCCGGTTTGGCCGGGACATGCGGCACAACACCCGGAAATGAGTCCTTGAAGGAAGCATGCGTGCCTTGGTGCACTCATTAACCAAATCCTCGTTTGAGAGGGGCTTCGAGTAGGGGTTAGGTCACACGCCGCATCACAACACCACCGCAAAGGCCTCCTACGACAGGACCGCAATCACTTCTTCTTTACCCGGACCACGACGTCGTCGAAGACGAATTTTCGGTCCGCGGAGTACCAGACAACTTCGAGAGACTCGCTGTTGTTGGGCAGTCGTATGAACTCGATCTCACCTTTGGCGCCATCCGGGGCCGACCAAGGAAGCTTCATCGTCCCGCTCCGCAACGAGCCTCCGAACGCGAAGCTCACGTCGCGCTTGAGGCCGCTGGACTTCGAAGTTCGATATCTCCCCACAAGAGTGCCCCGCATCCAGTTCCCGTCCTCGGAGAGGGAGAGCGTCACCGAGTCCGGCCGGAACGGCGATCCGGACGGCGCGGACGGCGCTAAGGTCCATTCGCCGGATAGCGGAGCGAGACGGACGGCAGGCGGCTTCGCGGCCACCGCCGGGGGTTTGACAACTGCCGGTTCAACCTTAGCTGCGGGTACCGGCACGCTCGTTTGTGCCGGGGGCTTGACAACTGCCGGTTCAACCTTAGCTGCGGGTACCGGCATGCTCGTTTGTGCCGGGGGCTTGACAACTGCCGGTTCAACCTTAGCTGCGGGTACCGGCACGCTCGTTTGTGCCGGGGGCTGCGACGCGATCTGCGGTGGCGGGCTAGTTCGGGATGCGGGCTGGGACACCGGAGGTGCAGGTTTGCCTGCCGCCGCCTGGGGCTGTCTCGCCTTTGATGTCGGCTCCGCCGCTGGCGTCGCTTGCCTCGCGACGACGGCTGGGGCAGCGCTGGTTGGAGCCGGTGGCTTTTCGGCGCCGGTGGTCCTGGTCACAGGCTTAGGCAGGAGAGGGCTTGCAGTCTGGGGGGCGGTTCCGGGCGTCGCCTGGACCAAGGCGCTTGGAATTGGTTGTGTTTTCTTCTGAGCAGCCAGGCGCATCTGCTCGAGTTCCCTTTCCCGCTCACGCTTCTGAACATCCGTTTTCTCTGTCTCAGCGCGGCGGCGTTCAGCCGCGGCGGCCTCTTCGCCGGCCCGCTGAAGGGCCAGTTCCGGCTGAGGTCCGGCAGGAGAGCGGGGTGGCATCTGACCGTGGAAGAGGAAGGATTGCTCCAGCTTAGAGCCGTCGGGCTTCTCCACGGTCAAATGGACTTCCACCGTACCGGAGTTTCGAACATAGTCCAGCGAACCCGAGCGGAGCATCTGGGGGTCCAACTGGAAGATGAAGTGTGTCGTACCGTCCAGAAACTCGAGCGACCCGGCCTGGGCATCCTGCACGGCCGGCAGCGTGCCGTCCCAGCGGACCTTCAACTCGCCCTTCTGGTCGGTGACCCGGAGGCGCAAGCCCGACGTAGACTGCGCCCGTCCGCGTCCAGTGCGTCCGGATCACGTACCCCGCGCCCCCGGCCAGCAGGCACGCCGCCACCGCCACCGAAGCCCAGATGGTCCAGCGCCGCCGCGGCGGCGCCTCGACGGCCAGGAACCGCGGCAGATCCGATAGCGCCGGCGCGTTGGCGGCAGCCTGGGCGCTGCTCTCCCTCACAACCGGTGGCGCCGGTGCTTCGGCGGCAGGCCGGGCGCCGCTCTCCCTCACAACCGGCGGCCGGGGCGTAGGGGGCAGCTCGGGCGGCACCTCCAACGGGCGCGGGGCTGCCATTCTCGCGTGTGGTTCGGTATCACGTAGGAGACCTCGCAGGCCCGGCCCATCCAACGAGCCCGGGACTGCCATTCTGGCCGAGGTCTCCGATTCGGGGTACGGCTTGTAGCTTTGCAGGACGCCGTCGGTCCCGCGGTAGTAAAAGCAGGTCCGCATCGGCCGCATTGTGCCCGGCCGCAATACCAGCGCCACCTGCCCCGGCTCCGGGAAGTACCGATCGTGTAATTCCAGGTCCTGAGGCGTCAGCTCCAGCTCGCTGCGGGTGTGGGAATGGTACCAGCCCAGCACCCTCATGCCGGCCAGGTTGTGATCGTGCTGGGGGGCTTCCAGCAGTGCCGCCAGCCGCGCGTGTTCATTCGTCGAGAGCACGAACGAAGGCCCGGAAGCGTGCTCGCAGCCCAGCGTCCGGGCCAACATGATCACGATCCGCCCACTCTTCCGGGCTCCGTACAGAACGCCGCCGACCTCCACGCCGCCCTTCGGCGTAGAGTAAAACCCTTCGATCACTTCCGCCTGGATCTGCCTCATCACGACAGGCAGGCACTCAACCGCGAATGAATCGCCTGGCCCTTCCAGGGGTCCGGTCTGCTCGTCCTTCAGAAGGTCTGCCATGACGCCGCCACTTCTGGGAACCCGGCAGGGTCCGATACATCAGTATACAGTTTGACGAGGCATTTCGGACGCAAAAGCCGCCATGACCCGGCTCTGCACGCAGTTGATGGGCGAAGCGCTACCCGACGATTCCAGGAATTTCTGATTGTGACATCGCACGTCGGTGTAATCGGGCACGGCCTTCCGCTCGAAGGATTTCCGCATCTCCAGAATCCCTTCCTCCAGCCCCACCAGACTCTGGAATCCAAGCTGGCGGCGGGCCTTTTCGAAGCAGACCCGGTAATTGCGGCGGTCCGGATTCTCAACGTGCTGAACCAGGGTGTGAGGGAAGGCCGACTGGATCTTCCCGGCCACGCCACTGAGCGTGTAGTTGAGACGCGAATCGCCCAGGTTGAACACCTGCCCGCTCACCACCGGCAGCGGTGCGTTCAACGCCAACCGGATCCCGCTGGCCACATCGCGCACGTGTAGAAACGGCCTCCACTGCTGGCCGTTGAAGATGGTAATCACTCCCTCGTGGTAAGCCTGGGCGGCGAGCAGGTTGACCACCAAGTCGAATCGCGGCCGGTGACCGTGTCCGAACACGGTTGCCAGCCGCAGGATGACCGGGTGAAACCCGTCGCCACGGGCTCCCAGCAGGGCTTGTTCGGAATCCACCTTGGTCTGCGCGTACAAGGAGATCGGATGGACGGCCGAGTTCTCGTCCATCAGAAAATCGCTGGCCCCGTAGACGCTGCAACTGGAGGCGAAGACGAACCTCTCGATGGCGTTGCCCTTGGCGATCTCGATCATCATCCGGGTGGCCGCGTAGTTGATCTCGAGCGCCGTCTGGCGGTCCTGCTCGCAGGCCGAATCCCCCACGATGGCAGCCAGGTGGACCACAGACTTCACTCCCCGCATGGCGCTCACCACGCTCTGGATATTGCGGCAGTCCCCGGCCATCAGTTCGAAGCCGGGCTGCTCCATAATCTGGCGGATCGCGAAATCGCCGTACACCAGGCTGTCCAGCACCCTCACGCGCTCACCGGCCTCAAGCAGTTGCCGGCACAGGATCGAGCCGATGTAGCCGGCGCCGCCCACCACCAGCACGGGGGCACACTCGCGCCGTGGATGCGCGGTCCGCGCGGTCCCGGCGGCCGCCTCCGCCTGGAGCCACGCTTTCATCCATCGCGCGCCCACCGTGCCCGTGGTAAGCAACACAGCGAACATCAGCACCGCGCTGCGCGGCATGATCTCGCCGCGGCTAAGCAGGAAGTTCAGGAACAGAAAGATAAGAATGCCGATCAACGACCCGCGCAGCACCACCAGCCACTTGTGCCGCCCCACGTAGCCGCGCGAGCGCGTGTAGAAACCGTTGCACAGGAAGGTCAGCGGAAAAACCAGAGAGAGTGGAAGGAATCGCTCCAGATAAAAGATCTGGAGCAACCGGACATGATGGATCGTCTCTTCCCAACTCAACTCCCGCGCCCACCAGAGCACGGTCGAAAACAGCGCGGCGGCGGCCGCCGACTGCACGATGGCGATGTCGGCCAGCAGGCGCGGCAGCGCTTCCTTCCGGTTGAAGCTGGCGAGAGACCTGAACATGTGGCTAGCCCAGAATGCCACGCACGGCCAGCGCGATTGCGTCTACCGACTCATCCGGCAATGACTCGTAAATCGGAAGGCTCAGGATGCCGTCGGAAACCGAATCCGTCGCCGGGAGGCGGTTCCGCGCCGGGTCGTGGTACCGGCGGTAGAGCTTCTGCCTGTGGAGCGGGGGATAGAAGTACTTTCGGGTTTCGATGTTGTCCTCCAGGAGGCCGGCCGCCAGCCGGTTGCGCGACACGCCGCGGGCGCGCGCATCGATCCGGATGGAGAAGTCCTTGAAGCTGCTGACGTCGCCCGGGTTGACGCGCTGGAGCTTCAAACCCGGCGCCGGAGACAGCAGCGCGGCATAGCGGCGCGCGATCTGGTTGTGCCGCCGGATCCTGGCGTCGAGCGAATGCAGGCCGGCCAGAGCCAGCGCGGCGTTGAATTCCGGCATCCGCGCGCTGAGACCCAGCCACTCGGGATCGTAATCCCCCTCGTCGCCATAGTTCCGCGCCGCGCGCAGCCGCCGCGCCAGCGTCGCGTCCCCGGTAGCGATCAACCCGCCCTCCCCGGCCACCAGCAGCTTGGTCGGCGTAAGCGAGAAGACCTCGGCGTCGCCGAACTGGCCGACGGGACGGTCACCGTAACGGCTGCCGAAGGCGTGCGCGGCATCGAAGACCAGCGGCAGGCGGTGGCGTTGCGCGATGCGGGCGAGTGCGTCAATCTGGCACGGGTTGCCGAACACGTGAACCCCCAGAATGGCCGCTGTGCGCCCGGTGATCCGGCGCTCGACATCGGCCGGGTCCAGCGTCCAGGTGTCCGGATCGCAGTCTGCGAACACCGGCTGCAGTCCGTTCCACAGGACCGCGTGTCCGGTGGCGAAGAAGGTAAAACTCGGCAGGATCACTTCTCCGGAGATTCCCAGCGCCCGCAGCACCAGCATCAGCCCGCTGGTGCAACTGGACACCGCGACGCAGTGCGCGGCCCCCAAGTGCTCGGCGGCGGCGGCCTCAAAGCGGGCCACCATCGATGAATTCGTGATCATCCCGCGCTCATAAGCCGGCCGGCACAGCGCCAGAACACTTTCCAGCGGAGGAAGCGTGGGCCGGATGAAGCGGAGACGTTCGGTAAAAGAAACCGCGGCGGCGGTGGCACTCATGTTAGAGACCTCCACTGGACCACGACGTTGGATCCAGCTTGAATATCGCGGGCAGAAAGTCTTGTCGGTTCATCGGGACTACTCCGATCCCGCGCTCCGCGCGACAACTGCCTTCGCGGGAACGCCCACTACGGTTGATCCGGCAGCTACCGATCGCAATACCACTGCTCCCGCGCCAATCTTGGCGTAGTCGCCCACCTGTGCGCCGGGCAGTACGACGGCCTGAGTTCCCACGTAGACACCTTCCCCGAGTCTGACGTTGCCGTTGATGTCACAGTGTGGGTTCAAGATGCAGCCGTCGCCGATTACAGAGTCGTGGGCGACGGTGGCGCCGAAATTGAGCGTCACGAAATTACCCAGAACAATATCGGTAGTGACCAGAACGCGCGGGCAGAGAATGCACCCCATGCCGATCCGGTTGCGAGCCCCGACAATGACCGTGGGATGGACCAGGGTGGCAAAACGAGCTCCGCGTTTCAGGAGGCCTCGCACGAGCTCCAATTTGCGCCGCGGATCGCCGAGAGCGCAGACAAAAACATCGGAATCCGAAGGGACATAACTCACTGCATCCCCAAGAATCGGGTAGGGAACATCAAATCCGTCCAGTGCGGCCGGATTGGAGTCGAGAAATCCCGCTACCTTCCAGCCCGGCGTGGAGGCTTCAGCGTCACAGGCCCACTGGAGCACTTCACGCCCAAATCCACCAGCCCCGACTATCAGTAGACGTTTTGTCTCTGCCATTTCATTGCCTGCTTGTTCACCAGTGCTCCGATAAGAGCGGCGGCCGGCCCGCGAGCCAGAATCTACTTATCCCCTGCATCCGTCTTGGCTCCCCAAGAACTCCGGCATCGGCGTCCCCTCGCTCGAGTCCGTGCTTTCCCGGCGCAGGACCTTGCTCGTGGTTCGAACCAGGATGGCGAAGTCAAGCCGCAGCGTCCAGTGCTCGGCGTACCACGCATCCAGCTCAAACCGCTCGTCCCAGGAGATGGAGTTTCTGCCGCGGATCTGCGCCCACCCGGTGATGCCGGGCTTGACCAGGTGCCGGCGCCGCTGGAATTCGTCGTAGCGGTCGAGATAAGACGCCAACAGGGGCCGCGGCCCGACCAGGCTCATCTCGCCTTTCAGAACATTCCAGAGTTGCGGCAGCTCGTCGATGCTGGTCCGGCGGAGAAATCTTCCCAGCCGGGTCAGCCGGTCGCCGTCGGCCCGCGGCCTCCCCAGGGCGTCCCGGTCGTCTGTCATGGTGCGGAACTTACAGATCAGGAACGGCCTGCCCTTCCAGCCGCCGCGGCTCTGGCGGAACAGGACCGGCCTGCCCATGGTGAGGCCGATGGCGGCGGCGGCCAAGGCCAGCACGGGTGACAGCAGGATCAGGAGGAATCCCGCCCCGGCCACGTCAGCGATTCGCTTGAGCGTCGGTTGGAAACGGAGCATACAGTACATCCCCGGCCACACCGGTGGGGGATAGAAGCCGGCGGTACTCATCCACCAGCAGCTCGGATACCCGCTGCTCGGAATAGCGCGCCGCCACGAACTCCCGCGCGGCGCTTGCCAGGCAGCGCCCGAGGTCCGGGTTTCGGATGAGCCGGCCGATGGCCTGGGCCAGCGCGCGCGCGTCGCGCGGCGGCACCAGCAGGCCGGTGACGCCGTCCTCGATGAGGTCGACGCATCCGGGGATGCGCGTGGCAACGATCGGCGTCTGCATGGCCGCGCACTCCAGGGTCACCGTGGAAAGGCCCTCCCGGTAACTGGGCAGGACGCAAAGATCCATGGCGGCATAGATGCCGGGCATGCCGGCGACGAATCCGCCCGTGAGATGCACGCGAGGATCGGCTTCCAGCAGCCGGCGCGCCGGCCTGGGCACCGGGTCCTGCGGCTCGAAGTCCCCGCACAGCAGCAGGTGCGCCGCCGGGAAGCAGTCGCGCAGCGACGCCCACGCCTGGCTAAGCTCGACGATGCCCTTGTCGCGAACCAGGCGGCCGCAATAGCCGATGAGCACGGCCTCTTCGGGGATACCATAACGGGCGCGTGCTTCGCGCCGCGCCGCGGCGCCGTGCCGGGCCGGGTCGAAACGCTCCAGGTCGATCCCCGAGCAGGATCCGTCGCCGAGAACCCGAATCCCGGCCGCCGGACGGATTCGCTCGGCGGCCGCCAGGTCCCGCACCGAGCGGCTCACGCAATAGACGCCCGTCGCCAACGCGCACGCCAGTTTCTCGGCCCACCGCAACAACCGGCGCTGGAGGCCGGCGTGGGTGACCAGCGGCAAGCCGTGAATGGTGTACAGCCTGACCTTCACCCCGGCCGCAAAGGCCGCCACCATAGCCAGCAACCCGGCCTTGGGCGTGTGCGCGTGGACGATGGCGGGCCTGTTCTTACGAAAGGCTCTCCACAGCGCGAACAGCGAGGCCAGGTCGGCAAGTGGGCTGATGCGCCGGGCCATCGGCACCGGGCAAACCGGGACTCCCACGGCGGCCTGAAATTCGTCCAGCTGGGGGCCGGGGGAACTGATTGCCATCACCTCAAACCCGCGCGAAACCAGAAACCTGACCTGGTTCCGGAAGAAAGCCCAGAGCGCCAATCCCGATGTCGTCACGACCACGATCTTCGCCGGACATCGCGCGGCGCGCTCCAGCACCGCACAGAACTCCCTGGCCCGAACTTGGAGCGAATACCGCTCCTCGACGGTCCGTCTTCCAGCGCACCCGATTCTCTCGCGCAACGCCTGGTCGCCAATCAGCCGCTCGATGATCTCGACGTAGTCTGGATCGCCGGAAGCCAGAAAGCCGTCTACCCCGTGCCGGATGATTTTGGCGTTCGCGCCCAGCCTCGCGCCCACCGACGGGACACCACACCCCATGTATTGGATGAGCTTCAACCCGCACTTGCCATGAGCGAACGGTTCATCCGCCAGCGGCATCACTCCGACGTCGAAGCTCCGAATCTGGTCGACTTCCGTGTCCTCCCGCCACGGAATATTCTCCACGCACACGCCGGGAATCCTGAACTCCGCGGGTCCGCCGACGCACCGCAGGACGATGGCGTGCTTCCGCGCCAGCGCCTGAAGGACGCCCGACAGGGTGGCCAGGTACCGGACCGTAATGGGTGTGCCGACCCATCCGATCACGAAGGCTCGCGCGTCGTGAAGTTCGTAGCTAACCCTGGGTTGATATCGATCCAGATCGACGACCGTCGGAATGGCAGACACCCTCGGGTTGTACTGCGCGGCGTACCGGCGTAGAACTTCATTGCCGACAATCACCTCGCGCGCGGATCGGATAAGCTTCGGGATCTTGTTCCTCAGCAACCGGTTCCCCCGATACGGCACAAACGCCGCGTCATCGTAGTCCACGACGATGTTCCGCGCCCGCCCGACGATCAGCCGCTCGATGCCAAACGGAACGTACGGAAGCGCCTCCGACTGGACCCAAACGACATCGAACTTCCGCAGGCCGGCCGTCGCGAGATGCGCGGCCCTCCCCGCATATGCCGCAACCAGGTCGAGGAGGGGGCGGCTGCCGTGCAGGTACAGTTTCTCAAGACACCGGTCGGGCAGGAGAGGTTGCCATTCGATCTCCCAACCATCGGTGGCCAGATAGGGAAGGTACTGCAACGCGCGGTAGCGTGTCGTGGCGCTGAGACCGCCGTACTTTGTCAGAAACAGGGCGCGCATCTTGTTCACTCCGCAGCAAGTCCGGTGCGGCCCTCACGCACCGAGGCACCCGGCCGGCTCTTCATCAGAGAGCAGTAAAGGGCTCCGTAAGCCTGCAGTGTGTGACGGACTTCGTCGAGGGCCCCCCTTAGAGCTGCTCGAACTGCACGAACCCAGGGCTCCAGCACAAGCGTTGCCCACAGTACACAGAGATAAGCCGGCCGTGAGAACTGTTTCCTGGCGAAAGCCAACCGGCTCTGTAGCAGATAAAACAGCCGTCGTCCCTTTACGCGCCTACTACAGGCTCCCCCAATGTGAACCGCCGTCACGGTGCTCAGGTAGTAGGACGCGTAGCCTTGGATTTTTGCACGCAGGGAGAAGTCCACTTCTTCGAAGTACATGAAGTAGCGCTCATCGAATCCGTCCAGTAAGTCATAGACGGATCGCCGGACCAGAAAACATGCGCCGCTTACCTGCTCGACAGGACAGCTTACCTGCAGTTCGGCGGCAGTCATGAAGCACGGCCGAAAAAGGCGGGGATACAGCCTGTCTAGCCCCACGACCTGGCGAAGCAGCCTGCCGGGGGTGGGTAGCCGCGCGCACGACACCAAATCGAGTCCCGCCTCGTCAACCAGCCTGATTCCGCAGATCCCGACACTTTTGTTCTGTTCCAGGAACGCGAGAGGCTCAGCCAGGGATCTCACCGACAGTTGAACGTCGGGGTTCAGAAACAACAGGTAGTCCGCGTCACCTAAGCGCGCCCCCTGGTTGCAGGCGCGCGCAAACCCAAGGTTGCCGCTGTTATAAACCACCTCCAGAGGGAGGCCTGCGCCCGCAACGCATTCCATGGACTTGTCATCCGATGCGTTGTCGATGACTACCAACTTCTTCAATTCGAAGGTCCCGCAGTCAGCCGCCGCTACGGACGCCAAGCCCTTCGCCAGCGCAGAGCCAGAGTTCCAGTTCACGATCACCACGTCCAGCGACGGTGTCAACCCGATCCTCCGCGATACTCGAGGGCCGCTTTCAAGTCAGCGCCGAGCAAACCTTTCGAAGGACTCTTCGTTCGCGACAACAGCGGCCAGTGGTAGACTGCGAGCGTGCAGGCGATCGCCTGAAGCCAGAAGCTCAATGAAATGAGGAATCCATCCGTGGCGGAACTCATCAGCATTCTGGACACAGCGATACCGAACAAGACCACAGCTTCGGGCCGCCGCCGGACAGCGCTTTGAAATAGCATCGTCAGCCAGTACCCATGCAAACACATGATGACGACCGTCCCACTCCAGCCGAAGTCGGCGAAGTAAGAACCATAGATCGTGTAGACATTGGTTGGGGCGGGAGTGGCCGTGAACGGCAGGATCACTAGCGGCACCTCTACTCCGAACCCAATTGCCCGTGCGAGTGCAAAGAAGAACCTGAAGCTGAGCCACTCTGGGAATGCCGACAGGTCATCGATGACCTGGTTGAATCCGACGAGCCCGCCAACGCTGTACTGTTGCAGGCTTTGCAGCACTCCGATGGCGTTGTCGCCAAGACTCTTCGAGAGGTCACCTCCCTTCTGGAGCAGGACCGCAGGGACCGCGAACACAACTAGCAGCAGCAGACCGCTGGCGCACCACGTTTTCCATTTGACTTTTTCGGCACGCATCCATGAGATGGCGACGATGCCGAAAAGGGTGGTCATTGCCCCCAGACGCGCGGCAGGTGAGGAAGTGATAGGTGAGGGTGATGGCAATTACTGCCACCGCGCGCAGGCGTGACCGGCGCGAGCCGTCCGCGTGATAGACGGCGATCATTGACATGAACGAAGCGATGCCCATGAGGTATTCGTACAAGCCGAAACCTGATTCACCCACCAGGCCCGAGCTGGTCTGCTGGCGCACTCCCCGCCAGAAGTCGCTGTAGGATGAAGCGGCCTGAAGTTCGTGCAGGCGCTGCCAATAGAGCGGAAATGCAGCCAGCAGAACGATGGTGCCCAGGAGGAGAAAGCGATTCACCGCCCGGTGCTGGGAGTCTGAAACCACATACTGCTCCGGCTGAATCCGCCACGATAACAGGCGCAGGGAAGCGCCGAGGGTGAATGCCATCGTGCCCAGCACATAGACTGACAGGGTCTTCAATGAAAGCGGATAAAAGGTGTCGCCCGAAAGCCACACGATGAACAACAGTACGGCCCACCACACGGAGTACAGGGCCGGCGGGTAGAGGAGCGACCTCCCCACGCGCAGGTTCACAACGGCCAGAACGGCGACCAATAGACTGGCTACCAGCGTCATGGCCCGGTCCTCCCGCTGAACGCACAGCCGATCGTGGTTTGCCGCGGTATCCTCCCCGGCTCCCGCGGTGTCCAGCGGCGCGCCATCGCCAGCAGTGCGATGGCGTCGATGATCGTGCGGCCGGTCCAAGCTAGCGCCGCGCCGTCGATGCCGTAGCGTTTTGTCAGCAGCCAGCAGGCGGCGAAATAGATGGGCGCTTCGGCCAGGTGGAGCTTGGCGGTCAGGTCCGGCCGGCCGGCTGCCTGGATGAGCGCGAACGGCACGCCTGCCAGGCCGTTCCCGAAGACTCCCAGGGCCAGGATCGGCAGTACGTATGAGGTCCGCTGGGCGAATTCCGATCCCAGCCACAGAGCCAGGCCCGGCTTGCCGAACCCCGCCGCCGCAATGGCAAGCGGCAGCAGGATCGCCACCACAAAGAGCAGAGAACGCCGGTAAAGCAGCCTGGCCGACCGCGGGTCCGACACCAGCGCACCGCTGAAGGTCGGGAACAGAACCCCGGTAAGAGCGGCCGGAACCAGCAGCAGCTTGGTGGCTGCTTCAAACGGCGTCACGTAGTATGCCACCGCGGCCACGGACAGAACGGCGGCGATCAGGAACCGGTCCAGATAGGTCATTAAGGGGCTGATGACGTTGCTGACCGTCATCCAGCTCCCCAGGCGAAACAACACCCGGGCGACTGTCCAATCCACCCTCCGGCCGCCCCACAGAGACGGCATTATCGAAAGGCACAGCCAGAAGTAAACGGCCAGCACCAGCAAGCGCGCCATCACCAGGCACGCCGCCATGTCCGCCACGCGATGAGAAAAAGGCAGCAACAGGACCGGCACGCCGAACGTCAGCAGACCCAATCCGATGCGCGCCGCGCTGACCAGGGCAAATCGATGATGCGCCTCGAGAAACCCCCGCAGGGCCGCGCTCACGGTGAGGATCGGAATCGACGCGCCGACCATGTACAGGCATCCGCGCGCATCCGCGGCCAGAGCGGGTCGCCCGCCCGCCATCAAGTCCGCGAAGCGGTCCACGAACAAAGACAGGACGGCCCCGCCCAGGACGCCCGCCAGCGCCATCAGCGACAATGAGGTCCAGAAGGCCGCCGGGATGTCGCTGCGCCGGCCGCCGGCGCGTGCAGCCGCGGTTACCTGCGCCAGGGCCCGCCCCAGCCCGAGATCGAAAAGGCTGAAGTAACCGATGAGGCTCCAGGACAACGTGAGTAAGCCGAAGGCCTCTGCCCCGAGCGCGCCGACCAGCTTCGGGACCGCAAAGGCCGCGAACAGAAGCGGCGCGGCCAGGCCGAGAAGATTCCAGGCGGTGTTCGCACGCACGCGACTTTCGGCCACGCGCACGCGGATCTCGCTGGAACTGTCCGCCAGGCTAACTGTGGCTGTCATGCTGCAAGTCCCGGTGCTCGGCCCGTGTGTCCCGGTAATACTTCCCGTAGTGACCGTAGTAGTAATAGCTGTGGCTCATGTCTTTGCGCACTTCGTTCAGCACCAGGCCGATCACCGGGGCGCGCAGACGGGTGAGGGTGTGCAGCAGGGTGGCCACCGCGGTGCGGTTGGTCTGGCCGGCGCGGGTGACGACGATGACGCCGTCCACCGCGGCCGCCATCTGGAGGGGCTCGGGGAAGCCGAGCAGGGGCGGGCTGTCCAGGATGATGAGGTCGAACTCTTCGGCCGCTTCCTCAAGCAACTGCGGCAGTCCCTTGCCCACCAGGTCCGCGGCGCGCCACGAGGCCGGGCCGGCCGGCAGGACGTACAGGTCCGAGCCGGGTCTGGGCTGCACCAGCGCCTCCCGCCAGGGAAGACCGTGGCTGAGTACCCGGGACAGCCCCACCGAGTTCGGAATCTCGAAGAACCTGTGGACGCTGGGGCGGCGCAGGTCGCCGTCAATCAGCAGTGTCCGGTGATGCTGCTCGGCGTGCACCGCGGCCAGGTGGACGGCCACCGTCGTCTTGCCCTCCGAGGGCGAGGCGCTGGTCATCAGCACCGACCGCAGCCGGCGGTCGAAGTCCGTGAGCAGGATCGAGTTGCGCAGGATGCGCACGGCCTCGTCGAAGCCTGTCAGGCTGTAGTTCCCGCGCGCGGCCGGCAGTTTGCCGTCGCGCCCGTTATCGGGCGTGGTGAGCGGCATGACGCGCCCGCGCCAGTTCTTGATCAACGGAAGTGTGCCCACCACCACGGTCCTCAGCGAGCGCCTCACCTGCTCCGGATCCCGGATGGTGTTGTCCACTACGTCGCTGATCACCGCGATGCCCACCGAGCCCAGCGCCGAGAACAGGAACGCCAGCAGAGCGATGAGCGGCACGTCCGGGAACACCGGCTTGCGCCCCGGCCGCGCCGGGTCGGCGATGCGGATGGAGCTGTTCTGGAAGCTGGCGTTGATGCCGGCCTCCTTGATCTTGCGCACCAGCTCTTCGTACAGCTTCTTGTCGGTTTCGGCCTCCCGCTTCAGCGTCTGGTATTCGAACGATCGCGCGTTCAGGCGGTCAAACTCGGCTTTGGTCACGGCCACCGCCTTCTCGAACATCGATTCCCGGTTTACCGCCTCGTGGTATTCGATCTCGACCCGCCGCGCGATGCTGTCCTGGGTGTCCTTCAGCAGCCGCTCGCTCTCGGCCACCTGCGCCTGCGCCTTACGGTACTCGGGATGGTTGGCGCCATAGTGCGTCCGCACGTCGGCGAACTTCCGCTGGGCCTCGTTGTGGCTCTCGGTCAGCTTGGTCAGGGCCTCGCCCTGACGGGACACCTGCGCGGCCTCGAGCGACCCGCCCTTCACCGAGCCGAAGGCCGCCTCCAGGTTCACCCGTTCCGCCTGCGCTTTGGTGTACTCGGTGTTCAGTTGCAGCAGTCGCGCGGAGATGATGTTGGTCTTCTCCTCCGGATTGATGACGTTCAGCTCGCGCTCGAACTGCACCAAGGCCATGCTGGAGCGCTCCATCTTGGCGCGCAATTCCTCCAGTTGCTTCTCCATGAACTGCGACAGGCCCGCGGCGGCCTTGTAGCGGATGTTGTAAGCGTGCTCCAGGTAGGATTGAACGATCGCGTTGGCGACGTCGGAGGCCAGTTGCCGGTCGGGCGAACGATAACTTACCAGCAGCAGATAGGTATTCGGCGGGCGGTTCACCTTGAGTTTTTTCAGGATCACCGGCGTCTCCTCGTCGGCCCCTTTCACCTGCCCGGTCTCCAGAATTCCCTTCTCGCGCTCCCGCAGATTGTACTTGCGCGCCACCGGCCGCAGCACCGAGTCGGACTGGATCAGCTTCACTTGGGTAGCCATGAACTGGTCGGCGTCGTTGAACACCGATTGCATGGCTTCCTGGCCCAGGATGCCGTTGGGAATGCGCCGGTCGATATCGATGGTGGCCGTGGATTCATAGACCGGCGTCAACCGGGCCGAAACGATAATGGCGGCCACCACGCTGGTCGCCACCGCGCCCAGAATCTTCCAGCGGTGCCGCTTCAGAATCCAAAGATAATGCGACAGCGGCACGGTGGGCTCTTCCGGCTCCCAGTGGGGCGCCGGCAGCAGCGGCGCCGCGCGAGGCAGTTCGGCGAGGGCCACCAGGTTTCCGTTAACTTTTTCGTCCATCATGTTGTCATCTTCCGTACCGCGACCGTCAGGAGCGGCTCCGCTAGTGGCGCCAGATGAGGACTCCGGACGCAGTCGTGGCGCCGAATCCCATCATCCGGTCAAGTACGGTCGCGGCCGTCCGGCGCCCCTTATTGTCCGGGACATACAGCACGTCATCCACCTGGAGCGCGACGTCGGGCGACTTGCGCTGCAGGATCATGTCCAACTCGACGGGGATCTCGCTCCGGACCATCGGATCCGACGCGGCGCGGTAGATGTAGACGCGTTTGGCCGCAAAGGGTGCCAGGCCTTCGGCCAGGGCCAGCACCCTGAGCACGGTGGTCTCCGAGCCGTCGCGGACCGGAAACGCCCCCGGCCGTTTCACGTTGCCGACCACATAAATCTTGCGCGCCTCGGGGACCCGGATTTCCTCACCGCCCACCAGGATGATGTTCAGCGCCGGATCGGCGGCGTCGATCAAAGCCTTTAGCGGGATGCGTTGCACCAGCGAGGCCGGCGCCGTGCGCGTCAGAAGAAGCTCCGGCCCTGCCTCGCCGGTCAGTCCTTCGGCCTTGGCCAGGGCATCCAGCAGCGTCACCCTGCCGACGGCCTGGAACGTCAGGGGTTTCTTTACGGCGCCCACCACGGCGATGGGCCGGCTGGCGTACTCCAGAATGGTCACCGTCACCACCGGATCGACCAGGATCTGTTCCCGCTTCAGAACTTCCGCGATGGCGCGTTCCATCCGGCTCGGCAACTGACCCGCGACCGCCAGCGGGCTCTTCAGCATGGGCAAACGGATGCTTCCATCCGCCGCCACGCGGACCGTGCGGGTCAGCTCGGGTGAATCATAGACGGAAACCGCGATCAAGTCGTTGGCGGCCACCTTTTGAGCCGGCAGATTCGCGACGTTTGCGAGATTGGCTTCCACTATGTCGGCGGGCCGGTTCTGGGCCGGAATACAAGCCCAGGCGAGCAAAAACATTACGATTCTCATTCCCAACCTCGAGTTCACTGCCTGCGGCCCGGTTCGAAATTGGCCTGCAGCAACTGCTCTACGCGATTCATCCAGGTTTGCAGTTCGGCCAGCCTCTGGAGCACTTCCGACCCGTCTCGTTCGACCGCCAGCAGCAGTTCGGAGCGGGCGAAGTCCGACAAGTTGCGGGCGCCGCGCGAGACACAGGCGCTCTTCAGGTCTTCGTACTCCTCCTGCGTCAGGCGAAAGACGACAAAACGATTACGACGTTTCAGCACAGGTCACGGGTAAGAAAACTGTTCAGGCTGCTTCTCGCAACGGACAAACCAGGCTCCGGTCGATCTCCACCGCCACCGACCGCTGTAAGATCTCCACGTTCACCAGTACGCGGTACAGATCTTTCTCCCGCAACAGGATGCCGACCACGCCCTCCAGGCACCCTTGTTCGATGCGGACCCTCTGCCCCGCCCGCAGGTACGGCCACGGCTGCGCCGGAAGACCCGACGCCAGAACGGCCCGGATGGCGGCGATCTCCTGGTCCCCCACGGGCGCGGGGTTCTTGCCAAACCCGACCACCGAGGTAACGCTTGGAGTGTTCAGCACCAACATCCGCTGTTCGAAGGAAAAGTGGCAGAAAACATAGCCGGGGAACAACGGCGTTTCGATCTCTTTGATGCGGTCGCACCAGCGCCGCCTGGTGCGATAGGCCGGCGAGAACTCTTCCAGCCCGTTCGACCGCAGGTTTCGGGCCACTACTTTCTCGTGACGGGGCTTGACGGTGAGAGCGTACCACTCGGCACGCGAGATGGATTGGTTCATGCGAGCTCTGTCTTCGGGGGAGGACCTACGACTTCAACACACAGCTATCGCACTGTGAGACCCAGGAGCGCCCTCACACTAGCGACACATTCCGTTAGGATCAAATGTTATACGTTTCGTTTACAGAGTCAAGCTCTTTTTTGCGATTCTTTGTATTCAAGCGCCTGGATGGCGAGGAAAACGAAGACGAGAGCGGCCAGGGCGGGTTTCTGGAAGGGGTAGTCCACCAGGCAGTGCGCGAAGACCGACACGACTCCCAGGCTCCAGGGTGAGCGCATCGCGGGCCGCACACTCCAGGCGGCGATCCAGAGGAGAAGAGCCAGGAACGGCAGTCCGCCTTCGGCCGCCCACTCCACCCAGTCGTTGTGGGCGTGATTGGCGAAGAGCCCGTCGTCATAGCGACCGTAGGCGGGGTACGCCGTGGGCCAGGTTCCGAGGCCGAACCCCATCCCGGGGCGCTCGCGGAGCATAGCCAGCGAGGCGTAGAGCATCTCCCGGCGGCCGGAATACGGATCCGGCTGCCGCAGACGGTTCCACAACTGGTCCCATCCAACCACGACTGTGAAGAGCGCGACGAACACGGCCAGCAACCCGAGCGTCCTGCCGTGGCGTGGGAGGGCGATCCGCCGTCGGCGAATCGCCAGGACGGCGAAGACGGCGACCTCCAGCGATACCAGGATGAACCCGGCGCGGGACGCCGAGGCGATCACCGACACGTACATGGCGCTCGCCATGAAGACACACGCCAGCGTTCCGCGGCCACCCTTCAAGGCTCCCGCCAGCGCCAGCGGCAACACGAGTTCAATAAATGCCGCGTACTGGTTTCGCGACAGGAACGGGCCCGGCGGGGAATCGTCGATCTGGGCCGGAAAGATCCAGAACACCTGGCCCTGGGAAGTGAACAACTGCAAGGTGGCGACGACGCTGACGGCAAAGCCGAACAGCAGCGTTGCACGGAGGAAGCGCTCGCGGGTCCCGGCGCCGGCAAACACCTGCAACGCCAGAAAGAAGAGCGCCAGGTTGGTCCCCCACAGCAACACGGCGTTCCAGGTGGGATGCCGGTATACCGTCTGATGCGCCGCCAGTTGCAGCAGACCCCACAGGGGCGCGGCGGCCAGCGGGAACAGCACTACGCTTCCCTCAAGCCGCTCGCGGCGCAGGGTGGCTCGGGCCAACCAGACCGCGAGCAGCAGGAAGGCTCCGGTCTCGAGCAGACTCGCGGCCCATTGCTGCGGCACCCAGGCCAGGAGGATCGAAAGGAACAGAAGGGCGGCCAGGGCCGGCGCGAAAAATGCTTTCATGGCAAAAGCCTGAGCGTAACTTTCCCGAGCACAAAGGATCCCTCCGCCCGCGTGGTTCCCGGCGGGCGTTCGTAGGACAGCACCAGCCGCGCCAGCGACCGATCGCCGCTGTCAAAACTCAGCTCCGCTTCCCGCCACTCAGAGCTGGCCAGTTGCGGCGTTGCGGCATCCAGGACCCGCCACCGGATACCGCTGGTGGGCACCATGCCCACAGTCTGATAGCGGAAGCGGAGTTGGTATCTTCTCCGCGGCAGAAGCGGGACGTACTGCCAGAGCAACTCACAGCGCTCGGGCTGCTTCCCGGAAAACGACAGCGTCAGTCCCGCGGGAGGACCGGGCCGCACTACGGTGATCTCTTCGAGCGATGCAACATGCCAGTCGAATCCCCGCCCGAGCGGAATAGCGGTGAAATCGCCGTTGGTCAGCGAGATTCCTTTTTCGAGCGCCAACGGCGGGTAGGGTGCTAACTTTCGGTCGCAGAGGGCATTCCAAAGCGCGAGTGCGGGCGCGACGAGGCCCTGTTCGACGGCCCGATCGCAGTACTCCAGCAGTATGCCTGCCTCCTTCGGCCCGGCGTCTCGAACCAGTTCACCCGCGATCGGCTGGGCGGCGTCCAGGCGACCTTCCCGCATCAGGAAGCGCAAGTACTGAAGCAGGATTCCGGGATCGGGCGGAATCGCGCGGCGGCGAATCAGCCCGGCATCGTCGCTGACCATCCAGCAGAGCCGGAACAGGGAAGTCCGGTCGCCGTAGCTCATGTCGAAAGCCTGCCTCGTCCAGTGCCAGAACCGCTCCCGGTCGCCGCGCCGGAAGTAATACTGCATCAGCGTGGCGCGCGGCGCACTGAGCCGGTCTACCCGCGCCGCTTCGAGCAGGTACTTTTCGGCTTTCGTGAAATCGCCGTCGATCTCGGCGCGCAACCCCAGGCGAATCCATACCGACGAGTCGCTGGGGTTCAAGGCCACGGCAGCCAGGAGCGCTCCGGTCGGATCCTGACCTTCGTGCTCTTCCAGTTCGGCACGCCAGGAGTGGTATCGCGCGTTGCCCGGATCGAGTTCCGTCGCGCGCCCGACCGAATCGAGCGTATTGTTGCGGTAGAGCAGATCCGCGTAGGCGAAGCGCATCGACCAGTAGGATGCGAAAGCCAGAACGGCGATCAGCCACGAACCCCATAGGACTCTCATCAGCGCCGCGGCGGTCGGGGGTTCTCCCGTTTTCCCTTGCATTCGCCCAACTCTACTGCTCATAATATACGGCATATACGGCAGTATCGGAATGGACTGTCAGCTATGAACATTAGAGCTCTGGTTGCCCTATACCTGGTGGTGATTCTCGCAGGGGCCTCGGCGCCCAGCCGCGTAATCGGTATTGCGAAGGCCCATGGAGACTTCCGCGTGGACGACGCCCTGGTCACCGGGAACGCGACACTGTTTGACGGAGCCGCGGTGCGGACCGGGGACGTACCGTCGCGGCTCCAGCTTCAGAATGGCACGCGTGTGGATCTGGCCTCCGAATCCCAAGCGAGAGTCTTCGGCGGCCGCGTGTTGCTGGACCAGGGATTCGGCGAGATGCAGACGCCTTCCGGCTATCGCCTCGAGGCCCGCAGCCTTCGGGTTGCAACCGGCGGGGCCAACACGGTGGCGCGTGTGCGCCTGGACGGTGAAAAGGCGGTGCTGGTGGCGGCGGTGAAGGGTCCGGTGCGGGTTTTCAACGATGCGGGCTTGTTGCTGGCGAACGTGAAGACGGGCACGACCTTGCGTTTTGAGACGCAGGCCGCGCCGCGGGATTCCTTCCAGATGGCCGGTTGCCTGTTGCGTAAAGCCGGCAAGTTCATCCTGGTTGAGCAGACCACCAACCAGACGGTGGAGGTTCGCGGCGACGCGGCGCAGCTCGCGGCGCAGGTCGGCAATCGCGTTCAGATCACCGGCGCCGCGGACCGCTCGACACCGCCGTCGGCGGGCGCGATGCTGGTAGTCCAGATCGGCACGATGGAGCAGTCCGGTCTGGGCGGTTGTTTGGCGACCGCCATGAGCGTGGGCGCCGAGCCGGTCGGCCGGGCGCCGGCAGCGGAGAAACCCAAGAGCCGCAGCGCGGTGATTGCCGGAGTAGCCGTGGCTGGCGCCGGCGGCGCGATAGCGGGCGTGGTCCTGGCTACGCGCAGCAAGAGCAAGAGCCCGTAGCGTCATAGTATCGGAGACCGGTACCGCTTGTGCCCACCCATCCTCAGCCGGCTCCAGAACGCCGGACAGCGACTCATCGAGGCGCCCCAGCTGGTGGATGAACTCCGGTACTACTGTGTAACATCAGTCAAAGTTATATAGAGCTGAGGGACCAAGAGCGCGTACAGTGAGGCGACCCCACCCCGTTGGACAATGCTGTGCCCGATTTTGTGCCCACCCCCTGCATAGAAGGATCGATCACCATTGCGAGTCGTCCGCTTACTCGCTCCCGTAACTGCTTGGAAACTAGCAACGATTGGGAATCGAGAGTAACCCTGGCGCCTAGTACTAAGTTGCAGCTTCTTAGTGAGTTGATGGCTTCGAACCAGTAGGTCGGGACTTCGAGTCTCTCCGGGCGCGCCAGATTTCGCTTCGCGCTTTTCCCTCTCAGTGAAGGATGGCCGTGCCAGGGACCTCGGGTCCGGCGACCACCGTCTTCGCGCCGCTCGGGAACACATCCGCAATCTTGATGTCGCGGCTTTGCGCACCGGTGACCTTCACCAGAAGTTGCGCGTTAGACGGCACGCGCGCGCCGCGCAGGAATGCGCCACTCGCGTTGTGAAGTTGAACCAGCGGAGCGTCGCCCGAAGTGGTGTCGGTCTGCAAAGCGTCCAGGTAGAGGTCCTTCACGTCGTCGAAGACCATCCCGGGGCGTGCGTCCGCTTCCTCCCATCGCACGCGCACGTTGCGCATGGTGAGCCCTTCGACGTGCCGGGCGTAGAAGCCGTAGGCCGGCAGGATGCCGAACATCCACGCCTCGGGATATTTCTCCGGCAACTCCGGCACGTCGAGACTCGGGATGCCCTTCTCGCCGCCCTTCATGGAGATGTTGATGTTATCCAGGCTGACGCGCCGCACCAGGTGTCCGGGTAGCCCGGTGACGGAACTGGCGATCAGCGAGCCGGTCGCCACCACGTTCGAGATGGAAATGTTCTGCAGAATGCCGGGGCGCGGCTCCGCCATGCCCCGTCCGCGGTTGCCCAGGCGGATGAAGATGGGCGTGCCCACGTCCCGCATGGTGAGGTTCGAAGCTACCAGGCCGTCCAGCGTCCCACCGTCCACGGTCTCGATGGCGATGCCGGAGATGGGCGCGCGGAAGGCGTGCGGAAGCCGGAACATGACGCAGTTGGTGATGGCGATGTTCTTGAACCCCGCCGAGCTTTCCGTACCCAGCTTGAAGCAGTTGGACGTGCTGGTCATCACGCAATTGGTCACGGTGATGTTCTCCGACGTCCGCAAAGTCTGGCCCGCACGCGCGACGTTCTTGATTACAATGGCGTCGTCGCCGCCTTCGATGTAGCAGTCCGCGATGCGCACGTTGCGGCTCGAACCCACATCGATGCCGTCGGTGTTCGGCCCGCGCAGATGGCTCACCAGGGAAACCCCGCGAATCACCACGCCATCGCAGCGCAGTGGATGGATCCCCCATCCGGGCGTATTACGGATGCTGATATCCTGAATACGAACCTCGCGGCTGTCCACAATTTCAATCAGGGGCGATGGCCGCGGCCTCAATCCCAGAAAATAGGGGTGGTCGGACCTGTCGCGCCAGAAGGCATCTCCGTTACCGTTGATGCGCCCCCCGCCATCGATGGCCACGTTCTCCGCATCCTTCGCATAAATCAGGTGCCCTGGCGAGTAGTCCTCCATGCGTTTGCTGCCCCACAACGTGGCGCCTGGAGATATGCGCAGCGTGATGTTGCTGCGCAGCACGATGGTCCCGGATAGAAAGTTGCCGGCGGGAAGCAGCACCACACCGCCGCCGGCCTTGGCGCAGGCGTCGATGGTCTTCTCAATGGCCGCGGCGTCGTTGGCCTGGCCGTCGCCCCGGGCACCGTATTCCATCACGTTGAACACGCCGTCGCGCGGCGCGGCGAGCAAGGGCCACAGGAACAACAGCGGAATAAAAATCGTCCTGGTCTTCACAGCTATTTATGGTAGCTGAGAACGCCGCCCGCGGCGCGCGCGAGTGCACCCGGGGAAAGCTATCCGGGCAGTCTAGCCGGCGTAAACGCGGCCGCGATTCTGGCCCACCAGGATCTGGAAAATCCGGTGCGCGATGAGTTCGTGCATGTTCAGCAGCTCCCGGTTGGCCGCCACCACTTCCATCGGATTGGTGGGGTCTTTGGCGCCGCCGCCCGCTTTCAGCGCATCGGTGGCTTCCTTGATGATGGGGTCCGAAATCACTTCGCCGGCCATCTCCCACAGCGTGATGAAGCGGTCCACGGCGGTCGGGAAGCTGATCTTCAATACGCCGAAGTTGCTGGTGGTGCGCGGCGGTTTGAAGTCCAGGTTGAACGGGCCGTTGTAACCATGGCTGCGCAACAGCACCAGCACGTTCAGCCAGTCGAGCGGATTCACCAGACCCACGGCGATGTCCACGTCGTGCTTCAGGCGGTAACCGTCGTTGATGTCGAAGTGCCAGAGCTTGCCCGCCAGCAGCGCCCGGGCCAGCGCCGCGCGCGGCGCGCCGCCCCACATCAGCTCGTGCAGATATTCGGGGTTCAGGCCCACCATCTCCGGATGGGTCAACACCCCGGAGCCGATGAAGGCCAGCATGGCGTCGGAGGTGGGCAGCAGGATTTCCGCCTGCGGCTCGAACGGTTTGGCCTCCATGCAGTGCTTGAGCGTGGGCCGGTTGCGCTTCCTGGCGATCTCGATGTCGATCTCGCAGGCCGCGTTGAGCGCTTCGGCGTACCACTTCAGCGTCTGCGTTTCGTCGATGGCGCCTTGCACGTAGTAACCCAGGTTGCCGGGCCAATAGATGGCAAAGCGCGCGCCCAACTCGTGGCCCACCTTCACCATGTTCTTCACGCGGAACTTGGCGTACTCGCGCGCTTCCGGCGCTTCGGCCGCGGGGCCGCCGGCCCACACGGCGTGCCAGAACGTCTCGGTGGTGACCATGGAGCATTCCAGACCGTGGGCCGAGAGCGCCTGCTTGATCTTCTCGACGATCTCCCATTGCCCGTCCTTGCCGAGCAGTTCGGTGGGAATTACGTCGCTGTCGTGCGTGCACCAATGTTGCACACCGACTTCGGCGTAGTGCTGGATGACCTCCTCAAAGCCCAGACCTTGGCGCGTCCTGGCGTAGAACAGCGCCTGGCCCTCATAAGCCGCGGCCCACTGCGGACCGGTGATGAAGTACTTGCGCCGGGTCTCGGGCGTATAGGCGCCGCCGCACGCGTTCATGAGGCGCTCGACGAGCGCTTGTTGCTGATTGGGGGGAACGGGATTCATGAATTTCACTCCGGCCTATTATTATCCTTCAATCTTCACTGCCATCCAAAGGGAACGCGCCGCGCGGCTCACTCCGCTACTTCGTACTCGACCAGGCGCACCGGGCCGAACAATCCCGACGCGGTCATCTCCATGTCGAACTTCTGGTAGGTGCGCACGTAGGAGTTCTTCAGCCAGCCTTTGTCTTCGATCTCCTTCATGCGGGCCGCGCCGCCCGCCAACTCGTTGGCGGGGGTGTTGTACACTTCCACCTCCAGAAGGTTCTCGCCCGCACGCAACAGGCTGCCCACGGCGAAGCGGAAAGGCCCCCAGGCGCGCGTGCCTAAGGACTCGCCGTTTACCTGAACGCGCGTCGAGTAGTTCACTTTACCGAGATCCAGCCAGATGCGCTCGCGCCGCTCGTACCAAGCCTCGGGCAACTGGAACTTGATCCGATAGCGCGCACCTCCCACGTAGGACGGCAGGCCGTAGTCGGCCCAGGATTTCAGATCGCCATGGAAGACGCGGCCGCCGATTTGAACATTCCAATCACCGCCGATGGCGACTTCGCTTGCAGACGGCTTCAGACGTGGAGTGATGGGCGCGCCATCACCGGGCGCGACTACCAGCAGCTTCGTTTCGAAGGGCTCGAACGTGAGTTTCACACGCGCGTAGCCGGCCTGACGCGTCCAACCGGCGGGGGTGGTCCTGCGCGCCGTCGCGGCGTCCCAAACCTCGGGCGTGCCTCGACCTTCGATACGCAGCGCCAGATCCAACCGGCTGGATCCTTCGTTGAACAGGAAGTAGGTATCGCCGTCGGCGAGTCGCCGGTGCACGTATTTCAGCGACGCTTGTGGAGCGCCTTCCACCACCACATCCGGCTTCGGGAGATGCGTTTTGTAACTGCCGGTCACGGCCCACGGATACGAGGCCGGCCCGGCGGCCGCGTGCAGATAGGTCTTGCCCGCGATGCGTTCCGGCGTGTGTCCCTCGAACACCACTTTGCCGCCGCTTGCGGCGAACTCGCGCAAGCGATCGAGGGCGCCTTCGGTAATGACGGCGACCGCCGGCACAATCACCGTGTGGTAACGCTGCCCACTCAAATTGACCAGCGCGCCGCCATCCACCTTCACCACCTTGGCCAGCGTGTCGTCGTCGAGAAAATCGAAATCGCGCTGGCTTTCGAGCAGTTCTCGCGCAACGCGCAGACCGGTTTCATTCGGTTTGAAATCGCGCATCCAACCGCTGGTGGTGGGATAGTAAATTGCGATGGACGCTGCCGGGCGGCCCACCGCCAACACGTAACTGAGCCGGTTCACGTAATTCGCCAGGTGCGAGAACATATACCACTGCGGAGAGATCTGCCAGGCGGGCGGATGAAAGTAAGTGCGGTAGGTTTCGGTGGACGCCAGATACTCCATGGTCTGCAGCAGATTCACGCCTCGGACCAGGTGGTAATCCAGCACCCACTTGGCTTGCTCGAGCGAAATCCCGCGCCCATAAACCGCGAACGCTTCGCTGAAGGCACGCGGCCGGCCGAACTGGTGCGCGGCCGACGATGCCAGCTTGGGGTAATCCGCCGTCTTGTCGTACCAGATCTGCCGCCAGATGGCGTCCACCCCCGGTATCTGCACGCGGCGAAAGCAGCGGAAGTAATCGCCGTCCAGGGCCACTAACTCCGGCATGTTCTCTTCCCCGCACAGGTGCGTAAGAGATTCGATTCCCTCGCGCGCGCACCAATCGGCCTGCAAGCCGAAGAAGTTGTTGCTATACAGACGCGTCCAGACGTCCCAATAATCGGCCCGAAAACGCTGGGCATCCTCGCCGCTGGTTTCAAACAGTTCCAGAAGGCGCGGCCGCGGGTCGTAGCCTTTCAAGCGCGTGAATTGCTCGAAAATTCCTTCCGTGTAAGGCACACCCGGAAAGGATGGCTCGTCGCCCATGATGCCCAACACGGTCTGGCCGAATTCGTGGCCCACGTAGCGCTTGTATTGTTCGTGCACGTCGCTAAGGAAATCGCGCGTGGCGGCGGCGTCCAGCGAATCGTACAGTGGATTGGTGTGATCTTTGGCGAAGCCGGCATTGTGGACGTAGCGCGTCGCCCCGGAGTGGTACTCGGGCTCGACCACCCACTCGCCTTTATCGTTGCGTTTCTTCGAGAGAATCCGCATGCGCTGTTGCGGGCGGTCGCGGCCGATCTTGCCGCCCACGTATCCGCTCGGATAACCGCCTTCGTCTTCCAGCCACACGCGCATGCCGAGTTGCTTGGCCGCCTCCACGGCGTAGCGCACGCGCTCGAACCAGGTTGGGCTCAAGTACTGAATCTCCAAACCGATGTAGGGCCAGATGAGCACCGCGTTCACGCCGTGGCTCTTCAAATCGCGCAGGTCGCGGTCGATGTCGGCCTCGGTCATCGGCCCGTTCCAAAACCACCACATGGTCATGGCATATTCGGGCGGCGGGGACGCGAACTGCCTGGCCACCTCGGCCACCGGCGGCGAGACCACGCGCTGCCAGGGGCGTTCGGCGCCGGATACCATCGAGCCTACCAATAAGAGCGTAACCAACAGTCCGCGCATACGACCAAGTGTATACTGAGAGGAAGTGGGGCCGTTTCCAGCAGGAGGCCACCTTCCGATGCGTTCTCTCCCTTTTCTACTTATGGCTGTATGTCTGACCGGCTGTTCCAACCAGAATCAGGGCACCAACATGAAACCACCTGTCGCCAAGATTGTGCCACAGAGGCTCGCAAAGCACTCGCACGTTCGCACGGACAACTATTTCTGGCTCCGGGACCGCGACAACCCCGAGGTCATCGCCTACCTGAACGCCGAGAACAAATACACCGCGGCCGTGATGGCGCACGCCAAGCACGTAGAGGAGAAAGTCCTCGCCGAGTTCAAGGGCCGCATTCAGCAGACCGACGTCTCGGTCCCCTACCTGCGCGATGGCTACTACTACTACGCGCGCACCGAAAAAGGCAAGGACTATCCGATTTACTGCCGCAAGAAGGGCCAGTTGGAGGCTCCCGAGCAGATCGTGGTCGACGCCAACCAGGAGGCCGTGGGCCACAAGTACTGCTCCGTTCACCGCCCCGTCATCTCGTCGGAGAGCGATGTCGCCGCCTACGCCGTGGACACCGTCGGGCGCCGCTTCTACACCATCCATTTCAAGAACCTTTCGACCGGCAAAGTTCTGAAGGACTCCATCCCCAACGTCACCGAGAACGCGGCCTGGGCGAACGACAATAAGACGCTGTTCTACGTCAAACAGCATCCTTCGACCCTGCGCGCCTACCAGGTTTACCGGCACGTGCTGGGCACCCGGGCGTCCGCCGACGTCCTGGTCTATGAAGAAAAGGACGAGACCTACTCGTGCAACATCTTCAAGACCAAATCCAAAAAGTACATCATGATCGCCTTGCAACAGACGCTGGCAAGCGAATACCGCTATCTGGACGCCTCCACGCCCGCGGGCAAATTCAAAATCGTCGAACCGCGCCGCCGGGATCATGAGTACGCGGTGGATCACTTTCAGGATGATTTCTACATCCGCACGAACGACCACGCGAAGAACTTCCGGCTGATGAAGACGCCGGTGGCGAAGCCCGGCCTGGCGAATTGGCAGGAAGTGATCCCGCACCGCGAGGAAGTGCTGCTCGACAACTTCGAGATCTTCCGCCATCACCTGGTGGTCGAGGAGCGCTCGGGCGCTCTCATGCATCTCCGCATCCGTCCCTGGTCCGGCGCGGGCGAACACTACATCGACTTCGGGGAACCCGCCTACACCGCCTTCACCGCCGAGAATCCCCAATTCGACACGCCGCTGCTGCGTTACCGCTACTCCTCGCTTACCACGCCGCTGTCGGTCTTCGACTACAACATGGACACCCAGGAGAAAAAACTCCTGAAGCGCGAGGAAGTGCTGGGCGGTTTCGACTCATCCAACTACATCACCAAGCGCGAGTGGGCCACGGCGTCCGATGGCCAGCGCGTGCCCATTTCACTGGTCTATCGCAAAGGGTTCAAGAAGAACGGCCGGAGCCCGCTGCTGCTCTATGGCTACGGATCCTACGGCATCAGCATGGACGCCGAATTCAACCCGTTCGTCGTCAGCCTGCTGGATCGCGGATTCGTTTACGCCATCGCGCACGTCCGCGGCGGACAGGAGATGGGCCGGCGCTGGTACGAAGACGGGCGGCAACTGGCCAAGATGAATACCTTCACCGACTTCATTGCTTGCGCCGAGCACCTGGTGAAGCAGAAGTACGCCGCGCCCGGCCTGGTCTTTGCCAAGGGCGGCAGCGCGGGCGGCCTGCTGATGGGCGCCGTCGTGAACCTCAAGCCGCGTTTGTTCAAAGGCGTGATCGCCAACGTCCCGTTCGTCGACGTGGTAACCACCATGCTCGACGACACCATCCCGCTCACCACCAGCGAGTACGACGAGTGGGGCAATCCCAACAACAAGAAGTATTACAACTACATCCTGTCTTACTCGCCTTACGACCAGGTGAAAGCGCAAGACTATCCGAACCTGCTGGTCACCACGGGCCTGCATGATTCGCAGGTGCAGTATTGGGAGCCGGCCAAATGGGTGGCCAAGCTGCGCGCCTTGAAGACCGGCCAGAACCGGCTGCTGCTGAAGACCAAGATGGAAGCCGGCCACGGCGGCGCCTCCGGCCGCTACGAGCGTTGGCGCGACACCGCTTTCGAGTACGCTTTCCTGCTCGATCTGAGCACAGCGCCATAGACGATTGCGGGTCCGCTCCCTCACGGTCGCGGCTCAGATCCGGCTTCCGAGCCGCAACCGTGAGGGAGCGGCTTCAGAGATCCGCGATGAATTCGCGCCGCTGTGTTTAGCCGGCCTGTGACGCGGCCAGCACCGCCTGGCCCAGCGCGATGCCACCGTCGTTCGGCGGCACGCGTTGATGCGTGAATACCTGGAACCCACGGCTTTCGAGCGCCTCGACGGCGCCATCCACCAGGTACCGGTTCTGAAAGCAGCCGCCGCTCAGCACCACTTGTCCAACACCGCATGCGCTGGCGGTCTCCGCGATCCACCCGACCAGCGCGTTGTGAAAGCGCGCCGAAATCAATGCCGGCTCCACGCCCGCGCGCACGTCGCCCTGCACCGCGCTCACCAGTTCGGCCCAGTCCCCGCCGGGCAAGGGGTAAGCATCGCGTGTGTCCAGGGAGCCGATGGCGCGTTCCAGCAGCATGGCGGCCTGGCCTTCGAAGCGGCTCTCGCGGGCCACGCCGCACAGCGCGGCGACGGCGTCGAACAAGCGGCCCACGCTGCTGGTCACGGGCGCATTGAATCCGCGCTCGAGCATGCGCGCGATGGCGGGCGTTCCGGCCAGCGCCCCGGCGCCCTCGATTTCCCAGAGCAGGCTGGCCGCCGGGCGCCATCCTTCTTTCACGGCGGCTTCGCCTCCCGGCAGGCGAAACGTACGCAGATGCGCGATGCGTTCGAAAGCGCCGCCGCGTATAAGGAAGAACTCTCCGCCCCAGATGGTTCCGTCTCTTCCATAGCCCGTGCCATCCCAGCAGACCGCCAGATAGTCGCCCCGCACGTCGTTCTCGGCCGCGCAAGAGGCGGCGTGCGCTTCGTGGTGCTGTATCTCGACAACGGGCAATCCGCGCGCGCGCGCCCATTGGCTGGAGGCGTAGTCCGGATGCATGTCGCAGGCCACCAGTCGCGGCTCGAATCGATAGAGGCGGCAGAGATCCTGGATGGCGCGTTCGAACGCTTCGCGCGCTTCCAGCGTATCCAGATCGCCGATGTGCTGGCTCAAGTAGACCTGGTGAGCGATGGCGATGGCCACGGTGTTCTTCAGGTGCGCGCCCACGGCCAGCACTCGATCCAGCGAAGCGCTGACGCGCACCGGCATGGGCGCGTAGCCGCGGGCGCGCCGCAGCACCATCTCGCGCCCGCGCGCCAGTCGCACTACGGAATCGTCAGTAGCGCGGGCGATGGGGCGGTCGTGCGTCAGAAAGACGTCGGCGATGCCGTCCAACCGGCGGCGCGCTTCGTCGTTCTCAATGGCGATGGGCTCGTCGCTGCGATTGCCGCTGGTGGCCACCAGCGGAATGCCCGCTTCCCGCATGAGCAGGTGATGCAGCGGAGAATACGCTAACATGACGCCGATGTAAGGCGAACTCCTGGCCACGCTGGGCGCAATGCCGGGCTCGCCGCCGGGCTCGAGCAGCACGATGGGCGCCGCGCTTGATTCGAGCAGCGCACGTTCGGCTTCCGATACCACACAGAACGCCCGAGCCATCTCCAGCGAAGGCATCATCAGAGCGAAGGGTTTCTCTTCGCGGCCCTTGCGACGCCGCAACCGGACCACGGCATCCTCGTTGCGGGCGTCCACCAGGAGCTGAAAACCGCCAATGCCTTTGAGCGCCAGAATGCGTCCGTCCAGAAGCGCGCGAGCGGCTTCGGCGATCGGCATCGAGAGCCTTGGACCGCAGACCGGACAAGCGTTGGGTTGGGCATGAAACCTGCGATCCAATGGATCGTTGTACTCGCGCCGGCAGTCGTGGCACAACGTGAAGATCTTCATCGTGGTGCGAGGCCGGTCGTAGGGAATATCCTCGATGATGCTGTAGCGCGGCCCGCAGTGCGTGCAGTTGGTGAATGGATATCCGTACCGGCGGTCGGAAGGATCCAGCAGTTCCCGCAAGCAGTCGCCGCAGGTCGCCAAGTCCGGCAGCACGGCGACGGTTTTCTCTTCGGCCTCGTCGCTCGATCGAATCTCAAAACCGGCTAAACCCACCGGCGCCAGCACCGACGATTCGCTGGTAAGAATGACGGCGGGCGCGGGTTTTTCGCGATGCAGCCGCGCGAGAAATTCCTTCAGCGCCGCCGGCTCACCCTCCACTTCCACCACCAGGCCGGCGCTCGAATTGAGCACCCAACCGCCCAGGCGCATGTCCGTCGCGAGGCGATAAACAAAGGGCCGAAAGCCAACGCCTTGCACGGCGCCGGTGAGAGTCACTCGGAGTCGTTGCATTGCCCGGATAAGATGCGGACCAATTGGTCGACCGCCACCGCCACGGCCGGAAGCGGTGCCGCGCCAGGTTCGAACTGCGCTCCTTCAATTCCGTAAATGGTCACGCGTTGGGGAAGCCGCCCGAGCGCGCGCGCCAACTCGATGGTGTCGGCCACCCCCAACGAGTGCGTCGAGCAACGGAAGGGCTCACGCGAGAGAGGCCGCGCACTCGCTTCCCATGTGTGAATTGTGCCTGGAGCCGAACCGGTGACCACTGTATCCACTAGTATGACATGCGCGTCCGCGGACATCTCCAAGATCGCCGCGGGCTCGGAAACCGGCAAGCTTAGCCGCCGCGCGACCAGCACGCCGGCGGCATCGTCGCCGCGGTCCGCGTTGCCGAAGCACAGGATCACCGGAGGCAAGCGTGATTATAACGTAGCGGACGATGTAGTCTGGAAGGGAATCCAGTAAGGAGAGCGTCGATTGAATCGAGCGGGAGCGTTGTTCATGGTGGCGATTGCGGCAATCGCGGCGGAGCCCAGGTTGACGGTGGAGAGTCTGCGCACGGAGTATCTGGAGAACCCGTCGGGCATCGACGAAACCGCGCCCCGGCTGAGTTGGAAGCTGTCCGCGCGAGGGCGCGGCGCGCGACAAACGGCCTACCAGATCCTGGTGGCGTCCAGCGAGCGGCTTCTCGCCAACAACCGCGCGGATCTGTGGGATTCCGGCAAGGTAGCCAGTGGCGAGACCACCCAGATCGTCTATCGAGGCAAGGCGCTGCGCTCCCAAGCGCCGTGTTTCTGGAAGGTGCGCGCGTATTCCGGTTCGGACAAGGCGTCCGCCTGGAGCACCATGGCGCGGTGGAGCATGGGACTGCTCGCGCCGGAGGATTGGACCGCGCGGTGGATCTCCTACAAAGACACCTCCGCGCTGCACCAGAGCCGCAAGGAATTGTATCTGCCACCGGCGCGCTACTACCGCAAGGAGTTTCAATCGAAGGGCAAAGTGAGGCGTGCCATGCTCTACGCCTCCGCCCTGGGCACCTACGACGCCTATATCAACGGACGGAGAGTCAGCGAGCGGATGTTTGCGCCCGGCTGGAGCGATTACCGCAAGCGCGCTTACTACAACACTTACGACGTGACGACGCTCGTCGAGAAAGGCGCGAGCGTCGTGGGCGCCGTGGTGGCCGACGGTTGGTACAGCGGTTACGTGGGTTACGGGCTGCTGGTCGGTTACGGCCCGAACAAAGTGGGACGTTACTTCTACGGCAAGACGCCGGCGCTCCTCGCGCAGCTTGCGATCGAATTCGAAGACGGCGAGCGCGTGACCATCGGCACGGACGAGACCTGGCGCGTAGCGACGGGTGCGGTCGCGGAAGCCGACATCCTGATGGGCGAAACCTACGACGCCCGCAGGGAGCCGCAAGACTGGACGCGCGCGGGCTTTGATGCGGGCAAGTGGGAGCCGGCCATCGAAGCCGGGAAGAATGGCTCGACGCGCGCCACGTTCTACGACCGTGCCGGCGCGCGCGAAGTGGAGTTGGGCTTCGTGCGCCCGCCGCGCATGCAGGCCTACTCCGCGCCGCCCGTCAGGCCCATCCAGGAAATTCGGCCCGTGAGCGTCGTCGAGCAGGCGCCGGGCGTGTACATTTTCGATCTGGGGCAGAACATTTCCGGTGTGGCGCGTTTAAAGGTGCGCGGGGAGGCCGGCGCGAAAGTGCGGCTGCGCTTCGGCGAAATGCTGCACGCCGACGGACGCCTGATGACGGAGAACCTGAGGAAAGCGCGCGCCACCGACACTTACATACTGCGAGGCGAGGCGGCGGGCGAGAGTTGGACGCCGCGCTTTACCTATCACGGATTTCGATACGTCGAACTAACCGGATTCCCCGGCAAACCGGATCGAGATGCGATCACCGGAGTGGTGGTGCACTCGGCGACGCCGCTGGTAAGCACCTTCGAAGCCTCGGACCCCATGGCGAACCAATTGTTCCGGAACATCGTGTGGACGCAGCGGGCCAATTTCGTCGAAGTGCCCACCGATTGCCCGCAACGCGACGAGCGCCTGGGCTGGACCGGCGACGCGCAGGCTTATGCGCGCACCGCCACTTACAACGCGGATGTGGCGGCCTTCTTTACCAAGTGGCTGGACGACCTGGAAGAGGCGCAGCAGGACAATGGCGCCTTCCCCGACTACGCGCCCTATCCGATGCGGCACGGCGGAAGCGGCGAGGCTTACGGCACAGCGTGGATGGACGCGGGCGTGATTTGTCCTTACATGATGTACAAGGCTTACGGCGACACCCGCGTCATTCACCGGCATTGGGACGCCATGATGCGTTTCATGCGGTTCCGCCGCTCGAACAGCCCGGAGTTTCAAGGCGCCAAGGTGGGAAACGAATGGGGCGACTGGTTGAGCATCGGTAGCCGCACGCCCATTGAGTTCATCGACGCGGTGTATTTCGCGCGCACCTCGCGCCTGATGGCGGAAATGGCGCGCGCCACGCGGCGCAAGAGCGAAGCCGCCATGTTTGACGATTGGTTCGGGAAGATCCGCGCACGGTTCTCGCAAGACTATGTGCTGCAAGCGGGCCGACTCAAGATCGACAATCAAACCGCGTACGCCTTGGCGCTGGACGCCGGCTTGCTCTCGGGCGAGGCGCGCGCGGGCGCCGTGCGGCGGCTCTCGGAGTTGATCGAACGGAACAAGTTCCGCATGACCACCGGATTCCTGGGCACCAAAGTATTGCTGCCCGTGCTGAGCGCGAACCATCGCAACGACCTGGCTGTGCGCCTGTTCCAGAGCCGCGAGTTTCCAAGCTGGGGCTACGAAGTGGACAACGGCGCCACCACCATGTGGGAGCGCTGGAACAGTTACACGAAAAACAAAGGCTTCTTCGAGCCGGCCATGAATTCGTTCAGCCACTATGCCTTCGGAGCGGTGGCGGAGTGGATGTTCGCGACGCTGGCAGGGATCGACTCCGATGGCGCGGGCTTCGCGCGCATCGCCATTAAGCCGGAGCCGCCGTCCGAGAACTCAAATCCGGATCGCGCGCCCATCGATTGGGTCTCGGCGAGTTACGATTCGATTCGCGGACCCATCGCCAGCCGCTGGAAGCGCACGGCGGAAGGCTTCGAACTCGAAGCCACCATTCCGGCCAACACGTATGCGACCGTGTATTTGCCGGCGCAGGCGGCGGACCAGATCACCGAAAGCGGCCGGCCGCTCTCGCGCGTCCAGGGCGTGAAACTCGACCGCATCGAAGATGGCCGCGCGGCGCTCGAAGTAGGCTCGGGCACCTATCGATTCAAGTCGCGCCCGCGAAAACAGCGACAATAGTGTGTGCCGGTGACGAAGCACATACGCATATTGGGCGGCGGGCTCGCCGGATGCGAGGCGGCCTGGCAGGTGGCGCGCGCGGGACTCCACGCGACGTTGTACGAGATGCGGCCCGCGCGCTCGACGGCGGCGCACAAGACCGAGGGCCTGGCGGAATTAGTCTGCAGCAATTCCCTGAAGAGCGAGCAGGAGAACTCCGCCTCGTGGCTGTTGAAGCAGGAACTGCGCAGGCTGGGGTCGCTGCTCATCGGCGTCGCGGACGCCTGCCGCGTGCCGGCGGGCCATGCGCTGACGGTGGACCGCGACGTGTTCTCCCAGCAAGTGACCGATGCCATCCAGAACTCGCCGCGCATCGAAGTGCGGCGCGAGGAAGTGACGGCGCTGCCCGAAGACGGGATCGTCGTGGTCGCCACCGGTCCGTTGACCAGCGACGCGCTGGCCACCGACATCGCGCGGCTCACCGGATCCGAGCGGTTGTTCTTCTTCGATAGCATCAGCCCCATTGTCGACGCCGAGACCATCGATTACACCATTGCGTTCCGGGCCTCGCGCTACGGCAAGTCGCTCGACGGCGGCCAGGATTACGTGAATTGCCCGTTCGACAAAGAACAATACTCGCGATTTCTGGACGCGCTGCTCGCGGCCGAAAGCGCCGACGCGCACATTCCGGAAGATGTCCGATACTTCGAAGCCTGTCTACCCATCGAAGAATTGGCGCGGCGCGGCAGGGACACGCTGCGCTTCGGCCCCATGAAGCCGGTGGGACTGGTGGACCCGCGCACGGGGCGGCGGCCGTACGCGGTGGTGCAATTGCGCGCGGAAAACGCGCGGCAGTCCAGCTACAACCTGGTGGGGTTCCAGAATCACTTGAAGTTCGGCCAGCAGCAGCGTGTGCTGCGGCTCATTCCGGGCCTGGAGCGCGCGGAGTTTTTGCGGCTCGGGCAGATGCACCGCAACACTTACATCAACGCCCCGGCGCTGCTCACTCCCACGCTGCGGTTGAAAACGGATGCGCGAATCTTTTTCGCGGGACAGATCTCAGGCGTGGAAGGTTACGTCGAAAGCATCGCCACGGGTCTCGTGGCCGGGCGGGGCGCGGCGCGGTTGGCGCGAGCGCAAGAACCCTTGACGCCGGGGCGCGAGACGGCCCTCGGTTCGTTGTGTCACTATGTGTCCGCGGCCAGTCCGAAAGGCTACCAGCCGGCCAACATCGCGTTCGATTTGCTGCCTCCCCTGGAGGAGGCCGCCCCCACGCGGGACAAGAACTTGCGGCGCGCCGCGGTGTGCCGGCGTGCGCTCGAAACAATGGAGGAGTACGCCACCGAAGATGAGTGACCTCGCCCGGTGGATCGGCAAATTCGTCGAGGAGTTGCGGCGGGAAAACGTCTCCGAACATACGCTGAGGAACTACCAGAGCGACCTGGAACGGTTTCTCGCCTATGTGACGCCGCCGGGCGGCGACGCGCCCGCGGTGGGCAAGGTGGATCTGCTGCTGTTGCGCGAGTGGCTGGGCAGTTTGTACGACCAGAAATTGAGCGCGCTTTCCATGCGCCGCAAGGTGGCCGCGGTGCGCTCGTGGTTCAAATTCCTGATGCGGGAAGGTGTGGTGAGCGTGAACACCGCGCGATTGCTCCGGCTGCCCAAGGCCCCCAAGAAACTGCCGCGGGTGATGACCGAAGCTCAGACCAATACGCTGCTCGATGAGGTGGCGGCGGGAAAACTCGAACGGCCCGACGCCGCGCGCGACGTGGCGATTTTCGAATTGCTTTACGGCTGCGGCCTGCGCGTGAGCGAGATGGTGGGGCTCAACATCGAGGATCTGGACTTGCGCGATGGCTGGCTGAGGGTGCGCGGCAAGGGGCGCAAGGAGCGGCAGGTGCCCATCGCGGGCAAAGCGGCGCGCGCACTGGAGAGGTACCTGGCTGGGCGCCAACCCGGCCAAGGCGAGCAAGCGGTGTTTCTGAATCACCGCGGAAAGCGCTTGACGGATCGCGGCGCGCGCGGCATCGTGAAGCTCTACGGGACGCTGCTGGGCGGTGACGCCTCCATTCATCCGCACAGTTTTCGCCATGCCTACGCTACGCACTTGTTGAGCGCCGGCGCCGACCTGCGCTCCATTCAAGAGCTCCTGGGCCACGCCCGGCTTTCCACCACGCAGAAGTACACGCAGGTCTCGCTCGCGGACCTGATGGCGGTGTACGACAAAGCGCACCCGAAGGCGTAGCCTCGCCCCTCGCCGAAATTAAGCATGAAGCTGCTATCCTGTTTTCCATCCATATGGCTCTCACGCGTAGAGATCTCATGCGGGCCACCGCGGCCCTTCCTTCGCTTACGGCCGCCACCGCCCGCGCCCAGACGCCGCTGCCGCACTCCTTCAAGCGGCACATGCGCGACGACAACGACCTGTCACTCCCGGACTGGGGACCTTACACGCAGCGCTACATCGGCACCTCGCACATCGCCGACGTGCGCCGCGGTTTACGTTTCGACGTGAGCGTTTTTCCGGGCCTCTACCGGCGCAAGGTAGTGGTGCCGAACGTCCGCTGGGAGTCCGACTATTTTCCGTGGGAAGCCTCGGCCGATCTGAGTTACTATAGCTTCCGCCTCGAGGTGGAGTGGAAGGACCAGGTCTACTGCGACGTCTCGTACTCGCGCATGAACGATCACGCGCGGCTGATTCGCGCCGACTGCGTGAACGCCACCCCGCGCAACCAGAACATGGTGCTGCACTCGGTCGGCTACCTCAACTTCCCTGCCCCCGGATACGAAGTTGTGCTGCTGCCGGGCGCACACTGGATCCATGCGCTCGACTATAAAGACCTCACCTTCGCCACGCCGCGCCCCACCGACAGCCTGGTCTATGACGGTTTGCAGCGCGGCGAAGCGCGCGATGCGGAATTCACCGGACGGCTACGGAGTCGGCAAAGACTTCGGCCTGGGCAACGGCGACCGCGTCGACTACGAGTACACGCCTCGACGATCCCATCCATAACGCCGTATTGCTGGTGCGTGCACGGCTGCCCCAGGGCACGTCGCTGGAAACTTCACTCGGCACCTTGCGTGGGACGGGGGAGTTCACCATTACACGCTTTTCCGCCGGCAACCTTCCGGCGGGCCGCCACACGCTCTCGCTAGTTAGCCAGGGAGGTGCGTCGCTCGATCTGGACGGCTTCGTCCTGGTGACTGCTCCCATCGCCGACGCCATCCGATTCCGTCCGATTCCGCGCGACCCGGTGCCCGAACAAATCGTGCCGGGGCCGCGACCCGCGAGCGTTCTCATCAAGTACAAGAACCTGGACACCTGGTACGGCATGGCCTGGAACTTCCCGACATTCCAAGTGCGCCAATGGTTCTGCGAGGAACTGGACCGGTACTTCCGCGACACCGTGCAGAACCACTTGTCACTGGTTCTACGCGGCCCTGGCGAAGGTCATTTCACGAACGTCTTCTTGCGCCCCATCCCGCTGAAACCGAATTCGAACCGCGTGGTGCACGCCATGGTTTGCGACGGCACGCGCGAGCAGGCCTCGGACATGTTGGCCCGGTTCCCCGACGATGCGGCTTGTGAGAAGGTCTACGAATCCGCGCGGCGCGCCCGTGTGGTGATGGCCGGCCGGCCCGAAGGGCGGCCTTTCGAATTCAGCCAAAACCGTATGGCGGCCACCAACTTCACCAACCTCTTCTTCCCCTTGCACGTCCAGAAGCACTTTATCCGGCACAACACGCCCGCGCCGTTTGCGCCCATGCTTTACACCTGGGACGCCGGTTTCACTGGTCTGGGATTTCTGGAGCTCGACGTGGAACGCGCCGTCGGCTGCATGAACACTTACCTCACGCCGCCCGGCGACAAGCAACGGGCCTTCAATCACCACGGCACGCCGCTGCCGGTGCAGATCTTTCTGTTCCTGGAGTTGTGGAACCGCACGCACTCGCGCGAGTTGCTCGAGTTCTACTATCCGCGCGTGCGCCAGTTCCACATGTTCCTGGCCGGCCGCCTGGGAAGTTCCACCACGCGGCGCCTCAAGTCCCAACTGCTTCAAACCTGGGACTACTTCTACAACACGGGTTGGGACGACTATCCGCCGCAAGTCTACATGCACGAACAGAAGATCGAGAAACAACTTGCCGCCGTCACCCCCACCGCCCACGCCATTCGCACGGCGAAGATTCTCACCCTGGCCGCGCGGGAATTAGGCCTCCAAGAGGATGTCCGCCTCTATGAAAAGGACATTGCCATCTGGAGCGACTCCTTGCAGCGATACTCCTGGGACGAAGAGGCCGGCTATTTCAGTTACGTGCGCCACGACCATGAGGGGAACCCCGTCGGCATCCTGCGTCACTCGAGCGGCGCGAACTTCAACATGGGCATGTGCGGCGCCTATCCGCTGTTCGCCGGCATCTGCACGCCGGCGCAGGAAAAGCGCCTGATCGGCCATCTCATGTCCGAGCGCGGTATGTGGACCCCTATCGGCATGACCACAGTGGACCAGTCCGCGCCCTACTTCACACCCAATGGCTACTGGAACGGCGCGGTATGGATGCCGCATCAATGGTTCTTCTGGAAAGCGTTGCTCGATCTCGACCGCGGCGACGAGGCCTATCGCATCGCCTCCACGGGTCTGGACGTCTGGAAAAAAGAGGTGGACGATTCCTACCTCTGCCTGGAGCACTTCATGGTGCAGTCCGGGCGCGGCGCCGGCATGCACCATTTCACCGGTCTCTCCAATCCCGTCATGATGTGGTTCAATGCCTACTATCGGCCGGGGCGCTTGACCGCCGGTTACGACGCCTGGATCGAGCGGCATGAGTTCACCGATAACAACCGCCGCCTGGAAGCCGACATACGGCTCAGCGGGCCCACGGGCCGCCGCTCCATCGTTCTGGTGGGTATGCAGCCGGGCCCGCACTACCGGGCCACTTGGGCCGGGCGTGAAGTTACGCCCCGCGTCCGGCCTTCCGGCGCTCTCGAACTGAGCCTGGAGAACCTGCCCGGGTCGAGCCGGCTGGTCGTCCGCTAACGGGAACGGAACGTTTTCCTGCCGGTCGAAAATCGTTTCGCCTGTCTACTTGGTGAGCTCGACGGGAGCGCCAATGGAGACGCCCAGGAGTTTGGCGGCGGAGGCCTGGTTGTAAACGATTTCGTAGTAGCCGGTGCTGCCTGCGACCACGGCCAGTTGGCCAGGATTGAGTTCGCCGTAAGTGACGGCCAGGCGCGAGGTGCGCTCGAAGCCCACCGTCATCGCGAAGGGTCGCGCGGCCAGATCGGCAAATTCCACCGCGTGGAAGTTGGTGACGATGTTGCCGAAGTGGTCGATGTGCAGAATGGCGCCGGTCCAGATATGCTTGCCCGTGCGCACGGGCTTGTGGTATTCGCACCGCAGATAGTCGTCGATGCGTTTGCCCAGGCGCGCCGGCAGGGTGCCGGTAGCCAGGTGCGCCGCGATGGGCGCGAAGACGTCGCGTCCGTGGAAGGTCGCGCTGACTTCGTCGAGCATGTAGCGGCGCGCGGTGACGGCTCGCACGGTGCATTTGCCGCGTTCGTAGATCATGGACAGCAGGCCGTTGTCCGGCGCCACGAAGTACTGCCCACCCGATTCCACCACGATGGGGCGCCGCGAGGTGCCTACGCCGGGATCCACCACCGCCACGTGAACCGTCTTCGGCGGGAAGTACCCGGCGGCCGCGGCGAGCAGGAAGCCGCCCTGGGCGATCTCGAAGGGGCTCACCTGGTGCGTGATGTCCACAATGCGCGCGCGTGGCGCCAGAGACAATATCACGCCTTTCATGGTGCCCACGAAGTGATCCTCAAGGCCGAAGTCGGTGGTGAGCGTGATCAACGGCGCGCGCGCGGTCGCTGCTGGCATAGGCTGCTAAAATAAAAGCAACTTCCCGTGGATCGCTTCTACTTCGACCATAACGCGACAACACCCGTGTCTGGGGAGGTGCTGGACGCCATGATGGTGTGTCTGAAGGAGTCTCACGGGAACGCTTCCAGTATCCACCATTACGGGCAAGCGGCCAAGCAGAAGCTGGAACAAGCGCGGCGGGAACTCGCCCGGGCGCTGGGGTGCCGCGCCACGGAAGTCGTGTTGGTGAGCGGCGGCACGGAAGCCGACAACCTGGCGGTGCTCGGTACGGTGCGCGCGGCGCGCAAGCCCGCGCATGTCATCACCACCGCCATCGAACATCCTGCCGTGCTCGCCTCCTGCCGGCAACTGGAACGCGAAGGCTGCGCGGTGACCTACGTCGCGCCCACACCGCAAGGCGCCGTCGATCCCGGCAATATCCGCCGCGCGCTGCGCCGCGACACCGTGCTGATTTCCGTGATGCACGCCAACAACGAGACGGGCGTCGTCGAGCCGTTGCAAGAGATCGCGCGTATCGCAGGCGAGGCCGGTGTGGCCCTGCACTCCGATGGCGTGCAGGCGTTCGGCAAGATGGCGGTGAATGTGGGCGCGCTGGGCGTGGATCTCTATTCCATCAGCGGTCACAAGATCTACGCGCCCAAGGGCGTCGGCGCTCTTTATGTGCGCGACGGTGCGGCCATCCAACCGCTTCTATGGGGCGGCCATCACGAGCGCGAGCGGCGGGCGGGAACCGAAAACGTCGCGGGCGCGGTGGCGCTGGCCTGCGCCGCGCGCGAGGCACAGGCGGATCTGGACGACGAATCGCGGCGGCTGGCCGGACTGCGCGACCGGCTGGAGGCGAGCGTCCTGGAGCGCGTTCCGGCCGCGGGCGTGAACGGTGGCGGCGCCGCGCGCGTTCCCAATACCACCAATATCTGGTTCGACGGCGTGCAAGGCGAAGCGCTGGTGGTGGCGCTGGATCTTGCCGGGTTCGCCGTCTCCACCGGTTCGGCCTGTTCGAGCGGCGCCGTCGAACCGTCGCACGTACTCTCGGCCATGGGGCTTTCCGCCGAGCGCGCACGCTCCAGCTTGCGGTTTTCGTTGGGCCGCTCGAATACCCGTGAGCAGGTGGACGCGCTGGCCGTGGCGGTTCAGGAAGCGGTCGCAAGGTTGCGCGGCGTGTCGGCCCGTTGGAACGCGTATGTCTGAAACCGGCACCATCGCCGTGGCCATGAGCGGCGGCGTGGACAGCTCCACGGTGGCCGCGATGCTGGCGCGCGAAGGACGCACCGTGATCGGCCTCACCATGCAGCTCTGGAACCAGCGCCGCTTGCCCGCGCTGGCCGCCGCGGCCACCGGGGGACGCTGCTGCTCCCTCGACGACGTCTACGACGCCCGCCGCGTGGCGGAGCATCTGGGCATTCCGTATTACGTGTTGAATTTCGAGGAGCGCTTCGAACGCGAAGTGGTGCGGCCGTTTCTGGACGAATATCTGGCCGGACGCACGCCCATTCCCTGCACGCTTTGCAACAACTTCTTAAAGTTCGATCAGTTCCTGGAAACCGCCGAGGGACTGGGCGCCGAGCAGATCGCCACCGGACACTACGCGCGCATCACGCATTGCGACACAACCGGCCGCTGGCAGTTGTGGCGCGGTCGCGACACGGCCAAGGACCAAACTTATTTCCTGTTTGGACTCCGGCAGCAGCAGCTCGCGCGCACTCTGTTTCCGCTCGGCGAACTCACCAAGCCGCAAGTGCGCGAGTTGGCGCGCACGCTGCAACTGCCGGTGGCCGATAAGGACGATAGCCAGGAGATCTGCTTCGTTCCGAACGGCGACTACGCCGCGTTCCTCGACGCCTACATGGCCGAGCGCGGCGCCACGGCCGAGCCGGCGCGCGGCGAGATTGTCACCGCGGACGGGCAGGTGGTCGGAGAGCACGCGGGCGTGCACAACTTCACGGTCGGCCAACGCCGCGGCCTGGGCATCGCCACCGGCGCGCCGCTCTACGTGATTGCCACCGAGCCCGCCACGCAACGCGTGGTGGTTGGATCGAACCATGAATTGCTGCGCGACCGGCTGAGGGCCTCCGATGTGAATTGGATTTCGATTGATACGCCGGGGGAACCCGTGCGCGCCGAAGTGAAAATTCGCAACAAGCACGTGGCCGCCCCTGCTACCATCACGGCTGTGGCGGATGGAACGCGCGTCGAGGTGGCGTTCGACCAGCCGCAGCGCGCCGTGACACCCGGACAGGCGGCCGTGTTCTATCAAGGCGATTTGGTTTTGGGCGGCGGTTGGATCGATACGTACCCCGCGGCGAAAACCTAGGGAACCGGCGCGCCGCCGCGTGCGTTGTCCAGGTCTTGAAGCATATGAACGGCGACTATGCCATCGAAACCCAAGGCTTGACCAAAGTCTTCCGCTCGCGCTGGAAGCGGCGCGAGGTGCGGGCCGTGGACGGCATCTCGATCCAGGTCCCGCGCGGAACCACCTACGGCTTCCTGGGACCCAACGGCGCGGGCAAGACCACGTTTGTGAAGCTCCTGCTTTCCTCCGTGCATCCTAGCGGCGGCACGGCGCGCTTGTTCGGCCGCGACGCGCGTCAACCGGAGGCGCGGCGGTCGGTCGGCTACTTGCCGGAAAACCACCGCTTCCCCACCTATTTCACCGGCGCGGGGATGCTGGATTTCTACGCCGCGCTCAGCGGCATGGAGCGCGGCGCCCGGCGCCGGCGCATCCCGGAGTTGCTCGAACTGGTGGGCCTGGAGAAGTGGGGCGGCGTGCGCATCGGCAAATATTCGAAAGGCATGCTGCAGCGGCTGGGCCTGGCGCAGGCGCTGATGCACTCGCCCGAACTGTTGCTGCTCGACGAACCCTCCGACGGCGTCGACCCGATTGGCCGGCGGCAGATTCGCGAACTCCTGCACGAGCTGGAGCTGAAGGGCACCACCATCTTCATCAACTCGCACCTGCTGGCGGAAGTGGAACTGTTCTGCCGCCAGGTCGCTATCCTGCGCCAGGGCCAGGTGGCGCTGGTGGGCAGCGTGAAGGATCTCACCGCGGGCAGCGGCTACAAGCTCACCGCCGCGGGCGCCAGTGAGCGCCTGATCGACCAACTGCGCGCCCAGGCTGCCGCCACCACCGTCCAGAACGGATCCGCCGAGTTTCTATTCGCGACCCGTGAACTGGCCAACGCGGCCATCGATGCGCTGCGCGCCGAACAATGCACCATTGAAAGCCTGACCCTCTCTTCCAGCACCCTGGAAGAGGTTTTCGTGAGGACCGTGGATGTCTAGATACGACTTCACCGCCGGCTGCGCCCTGGTCGCCGATACGTTCCGCGAGGCCCTGGCGCGCAAGATCTTCTGGGCGCTTTTCGGCCTTTCCACGGCCATGATTCTGTTCTTCCTGTTCATCATGAAGATCGACGTGGTCCAAGGCGCCATGGCCACGGTGTCGCTGTTCGGCCAGACCAACCGCAAGATGACCGACCTCAGCCGGCTGGTACGCCAGGTGCATGGCGGCATCGCGACGTTTCTCTACACCTGGGGCATGGCGCTGGCGGTGTTCGCTTCCGCCGGACTGGTACCCACGGTGTTCGAACCCGGGCGCATCGAGTTGCTGCTGTCGAAACCCATCCACCGTTATCAGATATTGCTGGGGCGCTACCTGGGCAACCTGGCGGTGGTGGCGCTGAACGTCACGTACTTGATTGTGGGCGTGTGGCTGGTTTTCGGCGCGAAGACCGGCGTGTGGTCGCCCAGTTTCCTCTACGCCATCGCGACCACGGTTTTCATTTTCGCGGTGCTGCTCTCGGTGGTGCTGCTCACGGGCGTGCTGTTTGAAAGCGCGGCGGTGAGCACCATGGTCACCATCGGACTAGGCTTGATGAGCCCCATCCTGGCCCAACACACCATAGCCGAAAAGTTGCTCAGTTCGGAGTGGTCGCGCTGGTTGTGGCGCGCGCTGTATGAAACGCTTCCCAAGGTCTTCGACGTCGGCCGCATCACGCTGAACCTGGTGCGCGGCGACCGCGTGGAGAGCTTCATGCCTTTTGCAACCAGCGGCCTGTTCGCCTTCCTCATGCTGGCGCTGGCGCTCTTCGTCTTCGCGAAAAAGGATTTCTGATGCCCATACCCATTCTTCGCGCCGTGGCCAGCGTGGCATTACTGCTGGCTCTGGCTGCATGCGCACCGCGCGCTTCCCAGACCGTCAAGATCGATCCCGCGCTCGCCACCCTGATTCCACCCGATGCGGTGGTGCTCGCGGGCGTCAAGGCCGATGCCCTGCGCTCCACCGAATTCTACCGGCGGTTCGTCCTGTCGCGCCCACAGCCGCGGTTGGACGACTTCGTGAAGCGCACGGGACTGGATCCGCGCAAGGATATCTGGGAACTGCTCATCGCCAGCGATGGCAAGACCGCGCTGGCCATGGCGCGCGGGAAGTTCTCGCCCGCCGGGCTCGAACCCACGCTCTCGCAAAACGGCGCCCAGCGCTTCCCCTACAAGGGCTACACACTGCTCGGATCGGAGCAGGCCGCGGTGGTCTTCATGAACGCCTCCACGGCGCTCGCCGGGCCCGCCCCGGCGCTGCGCGCCACCCTGGACCGCCGCGAGGCGGGCAACAAACCACCCAAAGCGCTGCTGGATCGCGTGGCGGCCATTCCGGCCACCTGCCAGGTGTGGGTGGCCGCCATAGGGCCGTTCGACAAATTCAATCTGCCCATTTCAGAGAGCGGCAACCTGAGCATCCCTGCCCAGATGTTCGGCTCCATACAGGCTTTGACCGCGTGGGCGGATTTGCGCTCCGGCGTGGATGCCAGCGCCACAATCGAGGCCGCGACGCCGGCCGACGCCAAACGGGTGCACGACGCCCTGAAGGGGTTGATCGGCATGGGACGGTTATCGACGCCGGATGGAAAGCGCGAGATGCTGCGTTTGTACGATTCGATCGGGGTAGAGCAGAAAGAGCGTTCGGTTCTAGTTAAAGCTAAGATTCCAATGGAATTGATCAAGCTCCACGCTAATGTAGCGGCGCACTTGGTGCCCATTAACCTTCGATTCAAGGAGATGCGACCGAGCCACGACCGTTAGGGAGTGGTCCTACTTGCGCCGGACCGCGTTAATGGGCGTGGCGAGGCGGGAGGTGGTAGCCGGTCTTGAAATCTAATAGACATAGGCTTATAATACTTGATAGTAGAAGACTAATATCACGACGCCATGGACCTCAACCGTTTCACCGAGAAATCTCAGGAAGCCATCCACGCCGCACAGTCGCTGGCCTCGCGGCTCTCCCATCAGCAGATTGATGTCGAACACCTGATGGCCGCCTTGCTGGAGCAGGATGGCGGACTAGTCCCTGCCCTGCTTATCAAGGCGCAAATCAAGCCGGAACTGGTGCACCGGCGCCTCACCGAAGTCCTGGACGCCCTGCCGAAGGTGAGCGTGGGCCCGGCATCGCCGGACCAGGTTTACGTTACGGCACGTTTGCAGCGCCTGCTCTCCGGTGCCGAAGACCAGGCCAAGCGTTTGAAGGACGACTACGTTTCGGTGGAGCATCTCCTGCTTGCGGCCACCGAGGACGGCGGCGCCACGGGCCGGATCCTGAAGGAAGCCGGCCTGACCCGCGAGCGGCTGATGCAGGCGCTGGCCGAAGTGCGCGGTAATCAACGCGTCACCACGGCCACGCCCGAAACCACCTACCAGGCCCTGGAGCGTTACGGCCGCGACCTCACGGCGCTGGCCGCGCAGGGGAAGCTGGATCCGGTGATCGGACGCGACGAAGAAATCCGGCGCGTCATACAGGTATTGTCGCGGCGCACCAAGAACAACCCGGTGCTCATCGGCGAGCCGGGCGTGGGCAAGACGGCCATTGTGGAGGGTCTGGCGCAGCGCATCGTGCGCGGCGACGTGCCCGAAGGGCTCAAGCACCGCCGCGTAGTGGTCGTTGGACATGGGCGCGCTGATCGCCGGGGCCAAGTTTCGCGGCGAATTCGAGGAGCGCCTGAAGGCCGTCCTCAAGGAAGTGCAGTCGGCCGAAGGCGACATTATTTTGTTCATCGACGAACTGCACACGGTGGTGGGCGCGGGCCGGGCGGAGGGCTCCATGGACGCCGGCAACCTCTTGAAGCCCATGCTGGCGCGCGGCGAACTGCACTGCATCGGCGCCACCACGCTGGACGAATACCGCAAGCACGTCGAAAAGGACGCCGCCCTGGAACGGCGCTTCCAGCCCGTGCTGGTGGATCAGCCCACCGTGGAGGACACCATTTCGATTCTGCGCGGCCTCAAAGAGCGCTATGAAGTGCATCACGGCGTGCGCATCAAGGACGCCGCCCTGGTGGCGGCGGCCACCCTCTCCAACCGTTACATCACGGACCGGTTTCTGCCGGACAAGGCCATCGACCTGGTGGACGAATCGGCGGCCAAGCTGCGCACCGAAATCGATTCGATGCCGGCGGAGCTGGACGAAGCCACGCGGCGCGTGATGCAGCTCGAGATCGAGCGGGCCGCCTTGAGCAAGGAAACCGACGACGCTTCGCGCGAGCGATTGTCCCGCCTCGAAAAGGAACTGGCCGATATCAAGGCGTCCACCTCCGCCATACAGGCGCGCTGGCAAGCCGAGAAAGATGCGGTGAGCCGCCTGCGCGCGTTGCGCGCGCGGATCGAACAGACCAAACTGGAAATCGAGCAAGCCGAACGCAGCTACGATTTGAACCGGGTGGCGGAATTGAAGTACGGCACCCTGGCGTCGCTGGAACGCGAACTCGAGGCCAAAACGGGTGCGCTCGGCGAAACCACCGGCACGCGCCTGATCAAGGAAGAAGTGGACGAAGAAGACATTGCCGCCGTGGTCAGCCGCTGGACGGGCGTGCCGGTTTCGCGGCTGCTGGAAGGCGAGGTGCAAAAGCTGCTGCATCTGGAAGAGGAACTGCACCGCAGAGTGGTGGGCCAGGACGAGGCCGTGAGCGCGGTGGCGGAGGCGGTGCTGCGCGCCCGCTCGGGATTGAAAGATCCGCGCCGGCCCATCGGCAGCTTCATCTTCCTGGGGCCTACGGGCGTGGGCAAGACGGAGCTGGCGCGCGCCCTGGCGCAATTCCTGTTCGACGACGAACGCGCCATGATCCGCATCGATATGTCGGAGTACCAGGAGCGCCACACGGTGGCGCGCTTGCTGGGCGCGCCTCCCGGCTACGTGGGGTTCGAAGAAGGCGGGCAACTCACCGAAGCCGTGCGGCGGCATCCCTATTCGGTGGTGCTGTTCGACGAGATCGAGAAAGCCCATCACGACGTATTCAACGTCATGCTGCAGATTCTCGACGAAGGGCGCCTCACGGACGGCCAGGGCCGCACGGTGGACTTCAAGAACACCATTCTCATCATGACGTCGAATTTGCCGGTCACGGGCGACCTGCGCGAGAGCCTGCGCGCATACTTCCGGCCGGAGTTTCTCAACCGCGTTGACGAGATCATCCAGTTCCACCCGCTCGGCGAGGAGCATCTGAAGAAGATCGTCGACATCCAGCTCGAAGTATTGCGCGCTCGTTTGGCCGAAAGGCACATCTCCCTGGTGCTGAGCGAGGCCGCGCGGGAGTTTCTGATTCACGCCGGGTACGACCCGGCTTTCGGCGCGCGGCCCATCAAGCGCGCCATTCAGAGAGAAGTTGAAACGCCCCTGGCGCGCCGTATCCTGGCGGGCGAATTGAGAGACGGACAGACGGTCCAGGTGGATCACGCGAAGGGGAGCGAGCAGCTCCAATTCGCGGCCGCCCCGTCTGCCGAGAAAGCGACCCATCATGGCTGAAAAAAAGACCGCGAACACGCTGCCGGTATTGCCGCTGAAAAACAGCGCGCTCTTCCCGTTCTTGCCCATGCCGCTGGCGGTGGGCAGACCCAGCTCGATTGCCGCCGTGGAGGCCGCGCTGGGGACCGAGGAGCAGGAGATCCTGATCGTCGCGCAGCGCGATTCCTCGCAGGAATCTCCCAAGCAGGGCGACCTCTACACGGTGGGCACCAAGGCCGCCGTACGCAAGGTGTCGCGCGGCGAGCACGCGCTGGAGATCCTGGTGATCGGCCTGGAGCGCGTGAGTATTCTGGGAATCGTCGAGACCGAGCCATGCTTGCGTGCGCGCGTGCAGCCGTTGCCCATGCCCAACGACAGCGGGCCCGAGGTGGAGGCGCTCCAGCGCGAGGTGCTGCAGCTTGCCTCGCAGGCCGTTTCCATCGCCCAGCCGCAAGCCTCGCAGGAAATCAGCCGGATGCTCGCCGGATCGGAAGACCCCTTGCGGCTGGTCTATTTTTTGGCCTCGCTGCTGAGCCTGGACCTGGCCAAGGAGCAATCCCTGCTGGAAGCGCAGACCCGCGCCGACGCGCTGCGCTTGATGCACACCTACCTGCGCTACGAAGTGCAGGTGCTCGAACTGCGCAGCAAGATCGCCGGCAACGTGCAGGACGAGATGGGCAAGGAGCAGCGCGACTATTTCCTGCGCCAGCAAATGCGGGCCATCCAGCAGGAGCTGGGCGAGCGCAGTCCGGAGCAGGCCGAAATCGACCTGCTGCGCGAGCGTTTGGAAAAAGCCGGCCTGCCGGAGGAAGCCCAAAAGGAAGCCACGCGCGAGCTCAACCGCCTGGAGCGGCTGCCGGCGGCGGCGCCGGATCATCACGTCATCCGCACCTATCTTGAGTTCCTGTGCGAGCTGCCTTGGAATACCAGCATCGAAGGCGAGCTGGACATCGCCCACACGCGCGAGATTTTGGACGAAGATCACTACGACCTCACCGAGGTGAAGGAGCGCATCCTGGAACACCTGGCGGTATTGAAGCTCAACCCCGGCGCCAAGGCTCCCATCCTGTGCTTTGTCGGCCCGCCGGGCGTGGGCAAAACCTCTCTCGGGCAGTCCATCGCCCGGGCCATGGGGCGCAAGTTCGAGCGCCTCAGTTTGGGCGGCATGCACGACGAGGCCGAATTGCGCGGCCACCGGCGCACTTACGTGGGCGCGATGACGGGACGCATTCTGCAGGCCATACGCCGCGCCGGGGCCAATAACCCGGTGATGATACTGGACGAGGTGGACAAGCTGGGGCGGGACTTCCGCGGCGACCCGGCGGCGGCGCTGCTCGAAATTCTGGACCCGGAGCAGAATAAGAATTTCCGGGACAATTACCTGGATCTGGCGTTCGACCTGAGCAAGGTCTTCTTCCTCACCACCGCCAACACCCTGGATTCCATTCCCCGCCCCCTGCTCGACCGCATGGAACTTTTGCGGCTGGCCGGCTACAGCAGCGAGGAGAAAATGGCCATCGCCCGGCGCTACCTGATTCCGCGCCAGCTCAAAGAGACGGGTCTCACGGACGCGGACTGCGTTTTCACCGGCGACGGATTAGCCGCCCTCATCGCGCGCTACACGCGCGAAGCCGGCCTGCGCCAGCTCGAGCGCGCCATCGCGAGCGTGGCGCGTAAAGTGGCCTTGCGGCGCGCCACCGGGCAACTGGAACCGGTGGAAGTGAAGCCGGAGGAACTCGCCGATCTATTGGGCCCCGAACGCTTCTTCCCCGAGCAGGCGCGCAAGCAGTTGCCGCCCGGCGTTTCGACGGGACTGGCGTGGACCGAAGCCGGCGGCGAAGTGCTCTATATCGAATCCATCCTGCTGCCGGAGTCGACGGGACTGACGCTCACCGGTCAACTGGGCGAGGTGATGCAGGAATCGGCCAAAGCGGCCCAGAGTTACGTGCGGTCGCACGCGGCCGATTTCGGCGTCGACCCGGCGGTGTTCCAAAAGTCCGGCGTGCACATACACATCCCGGCCGGAGCGGTTCCCAAGGACGGGCCGTCGGCCGGCGTGGCCCTGGCGGCCGCGCTCACTTCGCTCTACACGGGCAATGCCGTCGACGCGGGCACCGCCATGACCGGCGAGATCACCCTGACGGGTCTGGTGCTCCCCGTGGGCGGAGTGAAGGAGAAAATCCTGGCGGCGCGCCGCGCCGGTATCACCCGCATCGTGCTGCCGAAACCCAACCGCAAAGACCTGCGCGACATCCCCGAGGACGTGCGCCGCGACCTGGAGTTTGTCTTCGTGGAAGAAATCCAGGAAGCGCTGCGCGCGCTGATTCCAACGCTCACGGCGGCCGAATAGCCGCCGCTCGGCTGCAGTGCGAGTCAGTTCTACGGATTGGCGACTACGCGAACACGTGACCAGTGCTCACCGAGTTTCATGGATCGGCGTTTACCAGGAGTAATCTGCAAACTTCCCACAAGCGGACTTCGGGGGCATCTGGTGGTGGGAAGGGGATGTCGCGACAGCTTCCGAGCATCCCGTCTACGGTCCGATTTGGGCGTTTGTCGCCCGGTTGCTTTGGAGGTTATCCGCCCTTCGACGGGCGCCCTGAGCAGTATGATGGGGTCGAAGCCATGCCCGCGACTGTTCGCCTACCCTCGGCCACCAGGCCGGTAATCTACCAAATCCGAGGCAACTCCCGAAAGTTTCGAAGGGCTTGCTTCGGCGGCGATCCCCGACTGTGATACGCAATTTCAACTGTGGCGGCCCCTCCGTGCATCCTGGTCAGTCTAACGCTGCCGATCAGCCGCAAGTGGCACTCACGATTCGTGTCGATAAGACTCCAGCTAATCGCGGCCGCTCGTCGACTGCAGCGGCTGGTTAGACAGCTCTGGCGGACTTCGCCGGCGTCGGCCTCAACGCCAAGAATCTCGCGAAATCGACTTTCTACAAGATCCAGCAAAGCCTTGCCATCGGCGAACCGGCTTTCGATTTCTTTGACCAGCTCCGCTACCGTTGCACCATCGCGCGGGCCTAATAGATGTGTGGCGAGCCTCCTGAGTGGCGTCTCGAGACGGTCGAGAAACTGACTCAATCTCATCCGCGAGACTTCTGCTAAAGTAAATGCGATTCCTGACAACTTGCTCATGAAGCCGCGTGAATTCGATAAATGTCTTTTCCGACTTTACTCGGCAGTCCATCCGAATCAACCTCCGCTATAAAGCCTATTGTCCGATGAGCACCGATCGCGTTAGCGAGCAGCATGTACAGTTCCGCAGTTGCGGCGCGCCGCTTCTCATGTAGCGCGGTGAATCGGACCTCATCTTCGCTTCGCGGGCGAGTTTCCGACTAATGCTCCGTTAGATGCTCAAGTTGTGACTTGTAGCGCTCGATGTCTCGTGACAGCATCTGGCCAACAAGACTACGCGCCAGCCATGCGATTGCTGCAACCATCGCCGAGAAGCCTCCGAGCAGCGTAACGACTTCTTGAAATGTCATGCGTCAATCTCCATTGCGTTTGAAGCAGAGCTGTCTAACTTTTGTTTAGGCTGACCTTGATAAAACCGGCTATGGTTATCGAGACGAAACTGGTGATAGCGACCTGTCGCGCTAACCACGATTTGATTCAAACGACTTCTTCCGTGTGCGATAGAGTTCTCCATTTTCAGGCCGACTGGTCAAACCGGCTAATCCCGCGCGCTCGTTAGAGACAGTTTCCACAGCCGGTCCTGGGACTGCAGACCCTGATAGCTACATTCAAGACATGCGTGTAGACCTTCGTAACCTTGACCTCCATGTGTCCGGCCGCTCCTGACGCCAAGGTTCTTGAATATCCTCGCACTGCCCACTGGAATTAGAGCATATCTAAACTCTCCTGACAAGGCCGCGGATAGCTTGCGATAACAGCCCTTACCACCAGGAAATTCAGCAGACGGGCCAGAAACGGCGATCGCGTCCGGAGGCGCCGTCGAGCACGTTGGCACTTCCTGGAAGCGGACTTATCGATGCGAGAGCACTCTTCGAGTCCCATTCGCCGAGTGTTCATGGCGTCAAGCAGATCAGATTCTCTCACGTCAGGCTGATCTGAGCACAAGCCCATGCTGGTCTCTGGTGAGGTCGACTAGAACGTCCACTCTGCTAACATCGGGTTCCGCGTTAGGAGCGCAGGCCATGGCATCGATACAGCTGCCTCACTTTAGAAGGACGCAAAATCAGGTTGCATGGGTAGATCAGGAACGCCAGACCGCGGGTTGGGTCCGACGCCTCTCGCGCGCCGCAGGGACGAAGAATCCGGGGCGACCCGACCTTTCTGACCGTTCTCGTGCAATCCGCCTGGACCAATGCACGCAACGACGAGAGCGGTTGGGAGGCAACCCGCATATGGCGGAACCGCAAGCTGGCCGAATACTTCGGCTTGCCGTATAATTCCGACTCCCAACTCGCCGCCGAACTATCGAAGCGTTTGCCGTCGCTAAACCGCCCGGTGGAGTTTCTGAGCCTCACCACTGGGATTACAGGCTACTACAGGCCCATGCGGCCACAGACCCTGGAGTTTGTCAGGAAGCACGCAGACGTGGTCGCCCTGGCATTCAAAACCCTTTCCGAAACCAGCATTACGACCAGTGAGAGGATTTCAAGAAGGCTGCACAATTAATTGCCGATCTGGGAACAATCCGGGTAAGGAGCCAACGTATTTCGGCCTTAAACGGATTGACACCGGTTCTTGGCGTGCCTCGATCCAACTCAAAGGTTCCCGATCATGAACGAAAGGACGCGTCTCCTCCTGCGCGCCGTCAACGAAGAACAAGATGCGCACGGCGCCCTTGCGCTCAGCAGGCTGATAGGACTCAGCCACCCCGGCGTCGAGGACGCATTTGAGCTTGACGTTTACGCATGCACCGAGACATTTCCGAAGATCAAACAGCTAGGCCAGCGTGCCAAGGTGACGAAGCTGAGAATACGTCAGGTCGGGATCAAATCGGAGGCCGCGAGCTTCGCTCATTTCACGGCCAACCGAGCCAAGATTCGCAAGCTGCACAACGGTTTGATCAATCGCCTTCGGGCTTTCCTGCAATGGCGTTGCCAGCTACAAGAGAGTGACTTCGACGCGCTGATACCCAACTGGAAGAGGGGCCGTCACCTGCTGATCGAGGCCAAGACGGCCTCGACCGGGCCGGGCGGCCGAGCGCAGATCCGGCAGGCCATCGGGCAGCTTTTCGACTATCGGTATTCGCACTTCCAGGGCAAACGGATCGACCTCGCAATGCTCTTGCCGAGCAAGCCACCGTCAGACGTCGAGCTATTGCTCCGCTCGCTGAAGATTGGACTCTTGTGGTTCGATCACCGCGAGCTCGACGGAACCATAAAGCTATGACCTCAAATGCGCCGCCAGCGGCGGACGTCCGATGTTCAAGGGCCGGCCCGATAGAACGAGAAGCATGAAACTGCGGGTTGGAAGACCTTAGACTTGTGCCTTCGGGTCCCCAAACGGCGTTCTGGGAGATCAACCCCGTGAAGTCCCGCCACCCAACTTCCGGTTTGCGCGTCATCCGGACGCCGATCAGAAGGAGCGATCAGTTCGTTCCGCTCTTCAGGTGCCCGACAGCCCCCAGGCAAAGGCGAGTCCATCGCCCTCCGCCAAGGAACCAGAAGCCGTCGCCCCTCAAACTAAATTCCCGCAGATGCGCAGTAATGAATCGGAAGTCCTTACTTACCCAACTCCATGATCTCAATCTTCCGGAACTCCGCCGGAGCGCTCTCCGCCTGAATCGCGAGATATCCCTGGCTCAACGGCGTCCCGTCCCTCTTCACCGCCGGGTCGTAGTGGATGACGCTGCCGCCGCCGATCTCCAGCTTTCCGTACTCCAGAACCGTCTTCCCGGCGATCCGATGCACGACTTTGTCGGCGCCGTCCACCTCGATCTCCACCCGCACCCACTCGCCGTCGCGATACGTCTTCGAGGTCGAATTGATGCAGTGGCTCGGGACCTTAACGCCATTCCGGTACACCTCGGTCCCCGGCGAGCACATGTTCGCCGTCGTCCGCTCGCCCGTAGGACCGCCCCCAAGCAGTTGCGCCTCCACCGAGATCGGGAAATCCTGATCCTTGCCCATCATCTCCGGCGCCTGGCAGTGCAGCATCACACCATTGTTCCGTAGCGCCCATCCTGGACCGCCCTTTACCTGCTCGCCGACGAACCGGTACTCCACCGCCACGATGTAATGCGAGAACTTCTTGTTTTTGTAGAACAGGTGTCCGAAATGCGGCGGATTCCCGAAATCAGTCCACTTGTCGTACGACACGTGCAACACGCCGTTCTCCACCCGAAACGTGTCGTTGTAGTTCACCCCGAGGTCGAACCCGCTGAATTTCGAAACCCAGCCGTCCAGGTTCTTGCCGTTGAACAACTGGACCCACTTCTGTTTCTGTGCCGGGGCGTTTGTGGCCACGACCAAGGCGCCGGCGGCCATTACGAAAAAGGTCGCCGCGGCGCGCCGGAGGATGCGATGCGTCATGAGTCCTAGCTTACCGCCGCCGCGCCCGCCCGCGTAGCCAGCGTCGCTTCGTCCCACCGCCGAACAGCATCGCCGCCACTGTGCCAGGTCCTCGTCTCGCGCAAATCAGAACCTGTTCCACTTTCGGATCGCGAGCCGTTCGCCAGGTTCCCTGTATTCGGCTAGGGAGGTCATGAACACGGGAATGCGTCGCCAGACTTGGTTTTCTGCGAGTGGTTGGTCGGCCGCTCGGAAGTTACGGCGGCGCGGGATCGGATAAGTACCGCCAAGTCCTTAGCCTTGATCGGAAATGCTCCGGCGATCGGCATCCGCCACACCCGCACATTCCAGCGCCGGGGCACTTCCGATCAAGCCTAAGGACTGCTGGGGACTAATCTGGGCCAGCTCGGCATCAACCACCTGCGACGGGCTGCCAAAGCTCGACACGATTTCCTTCTGGGTCGGTGAACCAGCCAAACCTTCCAAAATCGTAGCTTTCGCGTTTGGGATCGACCGTGACACCTTCGCCTATCAAACGGTCCAGCACTCCATCGAGGTCATCCACTTGGAGGTTGATCATCGCTTTCTGTGCCGGAGGAAAGTATTCATCATCTTGCCCGAAGAAGGCAAAGACGACCTGAGCGCGTTGCGTCGAGGCAGGAAACGCGAAAGACCCTTCGGACCTCATTAGACCGAGATGCCCCTCGTACCACCTATACAGAGCTTCTGGATCATTCGCTCGGACAAACGCACCGCCAAAGCCGGTGATTGAAGCCATGCAGCCTCCCATGGAAAACGGCTTGTAAAGAGCTTACGCCAGAAGAATATCACAGTGCAAACGTGAATCTAACGTCGTTGATTACTCGTGCGAAACGCGCCCGGCTCCGCGAATATCGGTTCCGCACCGGTCCTGGAGCCGATCACTCCCGTGCAGTCCCCTCCACGTCAACCCGCCCGCGCTTCATCGGCCAGTCCGCTCAACGGACCATCCCCTGCGCCCGCGTCCAGTGCCTGCCTGTCCCCCGGGGAGGAAAGCCAGGAAAGCAAACGCTGGCCGCCCGGTTCACGTTCACAACTCCGCATACTTTTTTAGTAGCTTGATTCTATTGCTCCTCCCGGCCTTTGCCGTCGTCTCCCGCCGGGGCCTCCCGCAACCCTCGTGCAAACATGTAGACGGAGGTGCGAGAACCTTTGGCCAGGGGGGATTTGCTTCGATCGGTTCGCCCCCTTCCCCGCCTGGACCCACGCGGCCGTCGCGCCGGAAGTCCTTCAGGTTGAATAGCGCCGGCCGCGCAAACCGCTTGGGTCCAAGCGGTCGTCAGGAAACGACATGGATGATCGAACCACCACCGACTGCTCGGCGGCCCAGGCCGAGTGCCTGACCCGCATCCGCAAAGACGGTCTTTACAAAGCCCTGAACCTCACCTGGGAGGAGTTCTGCAAGCAGCATGCCGGCGCCAGCCGCGCGCACGCCGACGAGATTATTCGCCGGCTCCAGGAGTTCGGAGCCGCCGATTTCCGCCTCTCCGAAATCATCCGGATCTCGCCCCAGTCCTACCGCACGATGCAGGCCATAGTGAAGGGGGAAGCCATCGAGCTCGGCGGCGAGTCCATTCCTATCACTCCGGAAAACGCCCCCAGAATCCGTCAGTCCATCAGCGCGCTCCGCAGCGCGGGCCTCCATCTTGCGCTGGTCGAAGGCCCCGGCAGTGACGGCGTTGCCGGTGCAGTAAACATTGCCGCCGTAGGAGGGCACTGGGTTTGTGGGGTTGTAGGGGAAGCGGTCGGGATGGTCCGCGGCCGGGGACGCGGCAAGGAGTGCGCCGTCGCCATTGAGGCTGTTGGCCCGGCCGGCACTGGCCCAATAGTAGGTGACGGGTCTGGCCGTAGCCGGCGGCCAAGTGTCGAAGGATTGCCATTTGTTCGAGCCCATGGTGAAGTAGCGAACTTTGGGCATCCTGGCGACGGTCTTTGACGCGTCCTCGACCTTGAGGAAGTGATCGAACCAACCGTAGGTGAGTTCGTCGTAGTTGAGCCGGGCATCGCCGGCGCTGCGCTCGCCGGCGATGGTGTTTTCGGTGGCGCGCTTGTAGGCACAGTGGCGCGTAGGGCGCCCTGTGTGAAAAGGATAAGCTTTTCGCACGCCTCCCAGGCACGCCTCCCGCTCGCAGAAGTGATGCGCGCTGAGCCCGGGAGTTGCCTGCCAATGGCGTAGCCTCCACTTGAACCATCCCATGGTATAGTTCGAGTGGCCCTCAGAGCAGGAGCCAAGCGCATCGAACTCGACTACGGCAAACCGATCCAGGAAATCCTGGCGTAACAAGGCGAAGTCACGTGAAAGCATGGCTGGTTCGAACGTCAGGCCGCCTCGCGGGGACTCGATATCCGATTCGCGACTCCGTCACGCGTGTTGGCCGCGGCCCGCAGAATGACATTCTCATCGAGGATGATGCCCGGGTTTCTCTCAGTCACTTTGAGATCCACACGGATGGAGATCGACACGAGATCCTGGACTCGGATAGCACCAACGGCCTCTATGTAAATGGCGTGCGAACAAAGCATGCGGTCCTGGAGGCGCCGTGCTCCATCCAACTCGGGTTGCATGGGCCGCAGCTCGCTTTCGTTCTTGACGATTCCATTCCCTTTGATCCCGATCAGACCCTCCGGATGACCGGGTCTCCCGAGCCTGTTGGCCTCGGAGTTCACGAAGGTCTCTTAGCCGAAGCCCTGGCCCGAATTCGCTTGGCCAGGGGCAGAATGACGCGCGATCATACGCGCGCCATCCTGCACGATGCGATCCACGAGGCGGTGAACCGCACCCGCAGGAGCGCGCGAGTCCTCATCGCCAGCCTGGTTTTTGCGCTGCTCGCTCTGGCGGCGTTCACAGGCTGGAAAGTCCACGATCTGCGGATGGAGAAGCGTGCCATTGATAACCGCATTCTGGAGGTGGAGGCGCTGCTTCAGAAAGCCGGACAGAACCCGGAAGAGGCCGATGCGCTTCTGGATCGCCTGAATCGCTATCAAGGGGAAGCGAAGAACGTAACCAGCGCCTTTCTCTACCGCGTGGGAGTGAGAGAAAAGGCAAGTCCGGTGGAAGAGGAGCTCAAGACGCTGATGGCCGAGTTTGGCGCCGAGACGTTCCGGTTTCCGCCGGAATTCCTGGAACAGGTGGAGCGCTTTGTGGGCCAATACCAGGGACCGGAACGCGCACGCATCACCCGTGCCCTGGGCGGCGCTCGTAATGATCTCCAAACCATGCGAGCGATCTTTCAACGTCAGCAACTGCCTCCGGATCTTGCCTACATGGCTATTGTGGAGAGTGCCGTGACCAATGTTAGCAACCGTAGATCGGGGGCGGCGGGGCGGTGGCAGTTTACGGCTCCCACAGCCCGCGCATTTGGTCTGGTGGTGAATGAGAAAGTGGATGAGCGGCTGGATGTCCGAAAATCCACACTTGCGGCGTGCAAACTGATGCGGGAATTGATTCTGGATTTCGGCGCGGAAGGCTCGGTAATGTTAGCAGTGGCGGCGTACAATGTCGGTTCGGGGAAGGTGAGACAGGCGGTAAGAACGGTGAAGGACCCGATCAAGCAACGAAACTTCTGGTACCTCTACCGCATCGGAGCGCTGCCGCTGGAAACTCGCGAATACGTTCCCAAGGTGCTGGCGGTTCTGATTATCGCCCGCAACCCCGGGAGGTTTGGCTTTTAGCCCCAGTACTGCTCACATGCCCCAGGTGCTTACGGCGCGGACCTGTAGCCATGCGCTTGCCGTCGCGCATCGGCACCATGATCTTGCGCTCGACGATGGCGGTGGATTGGAGCTCACTTTCGGTGGCATGCCGTGCCGCGATGTCAGGCTGGGCGGTGGACTGCGCAGGGAGGAGCGCGGCAAGCGAGAGGAGGCCGTGAAGGGAGAGAACGCGGCGCCAGGCTTTCATGGTTGCCGTAAATCGTACCGCGGGCAGCGGCGGGAGATGTGCAAGGCACGATCGCAAACATTCCGAAACCGTTCGCCGGATTATGGGTGACTCGGAAGCCATTCCTCGTTCTGCGGACTACTCCTCGCAAACAGCGCAGGCTTCTTCGATCCAGGCCCCTAACGCCGGATAGCTCCCGAAACCTCCCGTGGTTTTCCTCAATCCGTGGGTCGAACCTGGATCGGGGAGGTAAAGCTGGCTGTGCCCCGATGCTGGCAAGCCCAAACTCTACTGGCCCGGACTCCCGTTCCTGCAATCCAGAACGTTGACCGTGGGTGACCTTCGCAAGCCAAGCGGCCGATCAATTGCCCGCCGCTGCCGCGCGCCGCCGAAGTTCCTCACCGACATTGAGCATGACTTGCAGGTGCGACTCCGGCTTAGCGGAATCATCCTCGACATCGAATAGCGCCACTATCCTTGTGCCGTCCGGTGCGACATCATAGACGGACTGGAGGCCCCCGTATGACAAGCGTTTGTCTGACCACAGCCGCGGCTTCTCCGGGACAAACACGTTGCCTTTCGCCGTATACGAGACCACCATAATCCTTCCGCGATCAACTCCGCGATAAACATGGTAGAAGAGGTCCCGCCCGTTCTTTGCCCAGATTGGATACTGCCCCGATCGGTTCGACACTTGCCACTTTCCATTACCGATGCGCCCGTCGGGCGACAAGGCAACCACGTAAACCTCAGGCCCTCCCCCGCCCAGTTGGCGGGCAGTACCATAAGCTAACCACTTTCCATCCGGTGAAATCGCCGGGTGGCTCATATAGCCGGGGTCCTCGGTAAGGCGGCGGGGTGGCCCAAACGATGCGCCGCTCCTTTCCATCGTTACTTCCCACACGACAAAGGCCCCGCCCGTGGGCTGGTGAAAGAAAAGCCTCCCGCCGTCAGGGGAGAAGGAACTGGGGTGTGCCTGGTGGGTGCCGGCAAGATGTTCTACCCGGCCGCTGCCGTCCGCCCGGGTCCAGGCTAACTCGCCGTCCGATTGAAACACCAGGTACTCGCCATCGGGCGTCCAGACCGGGTGAAACTGATACTCGTCGCCAGCGGGCATGGGTGTCATCGTGTCCCGGCTCCAGTCATACACCCACACATTGGCTCCGTCGCCCTTCTCGATCGCGATGGCTAACCGCTTGCCGTCGGGAGATAATCTGGGGGTCAGGTAGCGGTCGGGATTCGAGAGTAGCGGCTCGATCCTCCCCGAAGAGTCGAGCCAGGAGAGCACGCGCCTGATCCTTCGGCCCGCCCCGCAAGTAGACCAACGCACCGGATCGGGACAAATCGAAGAAAACCCGGGCGCCATAGCTTTGAGACACATTGGAGATCAACGATACGCCGGCACCCGTCAGCTCAAGCCGGTCGAGGTCCATCGGGGCTGCAATCAGTGAGCCCTGGTTGTAATAGACCAACTGCCCGCTCTCCAGGTAACGTCCATAGCGGGCGTTTTTCAAGAGCAACTTGGGGTGAGTGCTGCCGGGCCTGAGAACCCAGAGTGAAGTCAGTCCCCCGCGGAGCGAGGTAAAGAGAACTCCTTTTCCATGGGGGAGCACCTTAGGCCAGCGGTGGGACGTTGCGTCTTCGACCTCGCCGTGAAGGCCCGTGATCAACTCGGGCTTACCGCCATTCGAAGGCACTCTCGACAGTCCGCCGGTCTCGTCGAGAGCGGCCACGATGTAGCCATCTTCGCCCCAACTGCCGCCGCGCGCATTCCGGATGTCGCACAATGTCACGGGCATGCCTCCGTGCCAAGGAGATCTTGCGAAGTTTGCCTCCAGCGAAGAAGCCTAGCGACCTTCCGTCCGGGGAGAAGAACGGCTCCCACGCGCCTTCGGTGCCCGCGAGCGGGGTGATGCTGTCCTGGTCCAGAAGTCGTGAGCGCAGGGGACCGACGCCGGCCCGAAAAACCACTCGCATCCCATCTGGAGATATAGCAATTGAAGATGGCAGCGCGCCGGCGTCGATATCGAAGCGCAGGGGCGACCCGACAGCCGGCGCTTGCGACCGATGCCAGGGAGCCCACAGGGCCAGTGCGGCGATGAGGCCGAACGCCGCGGCGGCAATCCATGGCAGTCGCGCACCCTTTGGTGCGGCACCCGGCTCCTCGGGAGTTGTATCCTGGTATGCCCACGCATCGCCGAGGTCGTGCAAGCGCTTCTTCTTGTCGCGCTCCAGGCACCGGCGCAACAACCGCTTCACCCAGCCAGGGGTGTCTTTCGGCAACCGTGACCAGTCAGGATCCTTGACTGAGAACGGCCGCAAGCGCATCACTGGCGGACCCGCCGTCGAAAAGGCGATGCCCGGTGAGCATCTCGTAGAGCACGGACACCGAAGGACCAGACATCCACCCGCCGGTCCAACGTCTCGCCGCTGGCCTGCTCCGGAGCCATGTAAGCGGGCGTCCCCGCGATCGCGCCCGTTCGCGTGGTTCGCAACGACAAGCGTGGCATCCTCGGCGTGCGGCACCCGTCGGGTTGCACCATCTTCGCCAGCCCGAAGTCGAGGACCTTGACGGCACCATCCGGCGTGATCTTCACGTTCGCTGGCTTCAGGTCGCGATGAATCACTCCCTTCTCGTGGGCGTATTCGAGCGCTTCCACGATCTGCCCGGCGATGTCCGAGCGCCTCCTGGACCGGAATGGCCCCCTTGGCCATCCGCTCCGCCAGAGTGGAGCCTTCCACCAATTCCATCACGATCGCGTTTGCTTCCAGACCGTGGATCGTGGCGATATTGGGATGGTTCAGCGATGCCAGAACCTTCGCTTCGCGATGGAAACGCGCCATGTACTCGGCGTCGTTGGCCAGAGCTTCCGGCAAAACTTTCAGGGCCACCTCGCGGCCCAGCTTACCGTCGCGGGCGCGATACACCACCCCCATCCCGCCCTCGCCCACTTTCGCCTCGATCCGGTAGTGGGCGAGCATTGCCCCGAAGGCCAACTCTGGGGGCGTGGTTCGGTTCCGCAACCCGGCGGCCGGACTCGCCAGGCTCGCCTCGTCCTCCTCGGTGAGCAGGCGTTCCAGTTCCTTGCGCAGCACGGCATCTTCACCGCAGGCTTCGTCCAGAAAGGCGCGCCTTTTCCCCCTTGGGCCGCTCCAGAGCGGCGTTCAGGATCCCCTTGATCTGAGCCCACCGCTCAGGCGTCATGCCCGCCTCCTCCTGAAAGTTCGGCACGTAGCCACAGCCTGGCCGTGGCCCACTCGCGCCGGACGGTCCTGGAGGTCACCCCCAGCGCCTCGGCAATCTCTTCTTCCGTCAGCCCGCCGAAGTAACGCATCTCCACCACCTTGCCCTGCTGAGGATCCAGTTCACTGAGCCGTTTAAGGGCATCGTCCACGGCGAGGATTTCCTCGAAGTGGTGGCCCGCAGTACCTTGGTCCAGCCAATCCAGGTCCACTGGCGCTGGAACGGTGCGCTTGCCCGCTTTGCGCTGCAGCGCGTAATTCACCAGGATCCGGCGCATCATTTGCGCCGCCACGGCGATGAAGTGGGCGCGGCTCTGCCAGTCCACCTGAGTTTGTCCCACCAGGCGCAGGTAGACTTCGTGGACCAGCGCGGTGGGTTGAAGGGTGTGACCGATGCGCTCATCGAGCATGTAGTGCCCGGCGAGGCGGCGCAGTTCCTTGTAGACCAGTGGAATCAACTGCGCGAGAGCATCCTGATCGCCGCGCTTCACCTGAGTCAGCAGCAGCGTCACCTCTCCGGCTGAGATTGCCATCGGGAACTCCCAGAAGGTCCGGATACCCCGACCTGCCCTGGGGCGGATCTCTTGTTAACCAATTTTACCCCTCTTACGGCCCGGAAAGTTCAAGAAAAAACGCAAAAAGGCTGTCCGCTTTTTCTTGCTCCTCCTGCGTTATGGGCGAGCACCGACGGTGCTCGCAAATCCCCGGGAGGTGGCAAATGAGAAACCCAATGATTCTGTGGCTGCTATTGGGGACGTGTTCTGCTGCGATGTCTGGCACAGGGAATGACGCCGACCAGCCGGTGTTGAATGTCCTCGTCAGTGATCAGGTGGGCATCGGAGACAGTGCCCTTCAAATCACCACGCAGATCGCCCAGCAGATTCTGCGTGATGCGGGCGTCCCCACGAACTGGATTATCTGCCTCCCAACTCTATCCAATGGAGCCTCCCACGCCAAGTGCCCGGCCGAGAGCGATCGACCAGATGTATCGGTCAGAATTCTCGCGAAGCCGGTAGCGGGCCATCAGGTGCGAGCCACGGCGACAGGGATGGCCTTGCAAGGCAACCCGGGCGCACCGGCCAGCTATGCCTTCGTCTACCACGACCGCGTATCACGTCTGGCAAATCTCGGTACCTGCACGGTCTATCGCGTTCTTGGGCATGTCATTGCTCACGAGATTGGACATCTGCTGGGCCTTCAGCACTCTTGGCAGGGAATCATGGGCGCGGAATGGAGCAGGGATGAGGTGCGGCAGATGAGTGCGGGCTACCTGCTGTTTCATTCAGATGAAGTGCAGACCATGCGGCAGAACGTTCGGGAGAGAATCGGATCGCGGAGATTGCCTGGTTAGGTGCTGCCCACGGAACAAGATGGCCTTCTCGGTCCGAAGTTCCCATTCGGCCCATGTTAATTGGGTGAGTCAGCAGGACACTGGTCGGACTCAAAGCAGTGTCCTGCCTGGATCACGGGCCACCCGGGAGCAGCCCACATTAACGCCCGACCCGCGGAAGTGGCCGAGCCCGGTTAAAAGCGGATTGTCGCGAGCCCTACTTGCCGAGGCGCTTCTTCAGATACTCCTGGTATTCGCGCTTCAATTCGGGATCGTGTGGCGAGCTGTAGATGTCGCTGGATTTGTATTTGCCGGTGCGGAGTTTCATCTGCGTCCACTCGTCGTGGATGCGCGTCTCGGCGGCGCGGTCGACGATCTTCTGCAGCAGGGCGGGCGGAATGAAGTAGACGCCTTCCCGGTCGCCCAGCACCACGTCGCCGGGCATGACCGTGGCGCCGCCGATGCGCACGGGGACGTTGATGCCGGTGCACATCAAATCGGTGAACGCCGTCGGATGCGCGCCGCGGAAGTAGCCCGGCATGCCGATGGGGTGAATGCCTTCGAGATCGCGGATACCACCGTCGATGACGAAGCCGGCGCCGGTTGCGACATGAATGGCCGTAGCCAGATTGTCGCCGATGATGGCGCCGTTTTCCACTTTGCCGAAGATGTCGGCCACCAGCACGTCACCGGTCTGCAGCATGTCGATCACCCACTGGTTTTGTCCACCGTGGCGCCCGGCGGCTTCTCCGTCCTTGGCCACCACGGCCGTGACGTCCGGCCTCGCGGGCATGAACTGCGCGGTGACCGCACGGCCCACCAGTTTCTTGCCGGGCTGCAGCAACTGCCAGCCGCCCTCGTACTGCTGGTTATACCCCGCCGCGCGGAGCACGCTCCAAACGTCTTCCATCGAGAGGCCGCGAAGCTTTTCGATCAACGCGCCGGGGGCTTTCGGGCGGCCGTCCGGGAATCGCTCGAACGGATTGGCGGCCGTGTACTTGATCAGGTCTTCGCGCGTGAATCGGAAAACCTGCGCGTGGGCCGCGGCGGCGGCCGTCAAAGCGGCCAGTATCCAGATGCACCTTCTCATGCAGTGCAATCTAACACAGTTGCCCAGAGCGGCTCATCCGGGAACAGTGGGGACAGGCACGCGCGTCCACACGCCGAGGCGTACTCCTCGCTCAGCTCGCGCGTTCCGCGCGGGTGGGGATGCAAGAGCCAGTCCCGCTGTTCACCCAACTCAGGCGCAGGAGTCCGAGGAGTTCCCGGTGGCAAAACCGGGGACATGCACGAAGTTTCGCAAGAGCGGCGAAATTCGAGCCAGTCCCCGTTTTGCGCGCAATGCCGATACCGGGCGTTATTTCCGCCGCACTACGCTAGCGCTTTGGCGGCTTTGCGCACGTCCTGGGGCGCCACCTGCACGAACATCCCGTAGCAGCCGCAGCCCGCGCTGGCGGCCTGCACGGCATAAACGTTGACCTTCGCGGCGGCCAATTGTTCGAACACCTCGGCGCAAGCGCCCACGGTGTCGTCCCCTTGCACGAAGAAACCCACCTGCTTCTTGCCGGGCTTGAGTTTGAGCTTTTTGGCCGCGGCGCTGAAGGCCTTGGGGTCCTCGGGTACCATGTCGAGTTGCGCCTTGCCCGCACCTTTGGGGTACCCCCACAAGCCCACCAGGTTGACACCGGCTTCGCTGAAACCCTTCAGCAAACGTGCCCCCTCGCCCGGCTTGTTCGGGACAATCATCGAGTAGTAATCTACTTTGCAGACATCATGGGCCATAGTGATCTCCTTATGCTATGGTACATTGATGTTTTGTTCCCATGAAGCAGACCAAAAATCTTTCTGAATTGCAGGACATCTGCAAGCTCGTCCGGCGGCACATTATCGAGATGACGGGCGCCGCGAAGTCCGGCCACCCGGGCGGATCGCTTTCGGCCATCGAGACTTGTGGTAACTCTCTACTACGACGTGATGCGGCACGATCCGGCGCAACCCGCAATGGGCAGACCGCGACCGGTTCATCCTGTCGAAAGGCCACGCCTGCCCGGTGCTCTACGCCGTGATGGCCGAGTGCGGCTACACCCCGGTGGATCAACTCAAGACGCTGCGCAAGCTCGGTTCCATCTACCAGGGTCATCCCGACCGGCGGTTCATCCCGGCACTGGAAGCCTCCACCGGATCGCTGGGCCAGGGCCTGTCGCTCGGCATCGGCATGGCGCTCGCCGCGCAAGCTGGACGGCAAGGACTTCGCGCACTTACGTGATGCTGGGCGACGGCGAGATTCAGGAAGGCCAGATCTGGGAAGCGGCCATGTTCGGCTCCTTCCACCAGGTGGACAACGTGGTGGCCATCGTCGACTACAACCGGATTCAGTTGGACGGCTTCGTGAAGGACATCATGGAACTGGAGCCGCTGGCCGACAAGTGGCGCGCCTTCGGCTGGCACGTGGTGGAAGTGGACGGCCACGACATGGCGGCCGTGCAGAAGGCCTTCGCCGAGGCGGCGGCCACCCAGGGCAAGCCCACCGTGCTCATCGCCCATACCATCAAGGGCAAGGGCGTCTCCTTCATGGAGAACAATCCGAAATTTCACGGCACGGCGCCGTCGGCCGAGGAAGTCGCGATAGCGCTGAAGGAGCTCCAGTAATGGCGGCCAAAACGAAATTCGAATTGAAAATGGGAATGTCCACCCGCGAGGCCTTCGGCAAGGCCCTGGTGGAGGTGGCGCGCGCGAACCCCAACGTGGTGGCGCTGCGACGCCGATCTTTCCAAGTCCACCATGACGCACTGGTTCGCCCAGGAGTTTCCCAGACCGCTTCTTCGAATGCGGCATCGCCGAAGCCAACATGGTGTCCATCGCCGGCGGCTTGGCGGCGGCGGGCAAGATTCCGTTCGCGGCCAGCTTTTCCTGCTTCCTGCTGAACAAGGGCTTCGAGCAGTTGCGCGTTACGGCGGCCTACCCCGACTTCAACGTGAAAGTGGTGGGAACGCACAGCGGCATTTCGATCGGCGAGGACGGCCCTTCGCAGATGAGCATCGAGGAAATCAGTCTGGCCTGTTCGCTGCCCGGGTTCACGGTGCTGTCGCCGGCCGACGAAGTGGCCATGAAAGCGCTGGTAGCAGCCGCCGCGGCGCACGTCGGCCCCGTATTCGTCCGCGCCGGACGCCCCAAGGTTCCGGTGGTCTACACGGCGGGACAGAAGTTCGAAATCGGCAAGGCCATCGAGTTGATCGAGGGCACCGACGTGACCCTCATGGCCAACGGTCTGCTGGTGGCCGAAGCCATTCGCGCCGCGGAGATTCTGGAAGGCGAGAGGCATCTCGGCCCGCGTCATCGACATGCACACCGTGAAACCGCTGGACCGCGACGCCATCGCCAAGGCGGCCTCGGAAACCGGCGCCATCGTGGTGGCCGAAGAACATCTGGTGGATGCCGGACTGGGCGTTCGCGTGGCGCAGGTGGTGACGGAAACGACGCCGTGCGTGATGGAGTTTGTGGGGATCCACAACACCTACGCCGAATCCGGTACGGGCGATGAGTTGCTCGACAAGTACGGCCTGCGGGGACGCGACGTGGCCGCCGCCGCGCGCCGCGCGTTAGCGCGCAAGCGGTAAGCGGCGCCTACGGGAGACCATCCGTGCAGCCCCCTACACCACCGGCGGCGGAGAGGCTCTTCCAGTTCCTCGAAGAGCAGGAAGCGCAACGCAGCCGGATCGCGCGACTCCTTCACGACGAAATCAGCCAGGTGCTGAGCGCGGTCGGCTTGCATCTCGATGTGTTGAGGATGGATTTCGTGGAGCGCCATCCGGAGGTGGCCGGGCGCACCGCCGAAATCCAGCAGTTGCTCGAAAAAGCCATCGACGAAGTGCGCAATCTCAGCAGAGACCTGGATCCTTCGATGGTGGAACGGGCGGGGTTGCCTTCCGCGCTGAGCCGCATGGTGGGCCGCTGCCGCGAGACCCACGGCGCCGCCGTGCGGTTGCTGATGGACCCCGCGGCGCATGTGCCCATCCAGACCGCCACCGCCCTTTACAGAATCGCGGAACAGGCCATGCAAAACGTCCTGCGGCACGCGCCAGGCGCGGCGGTGGAAGTGCTGCTCCGGCCCAGCCGGGCCGGTGTGGTGCTGGAGATTCGCGACGAGGGCGCGGGCTTCGACGTGGAGGAGGCGCGCGCGGCCTGCCGCGGATTGGGTCTGTGGCTGATGGAATACCACGCCGCGCGCGCGGGCCTCGATTTTTCTCTTGCCAGCGCGCCGGGAAGGGGTACAATTGTGAAGGCTGTTTTCAAGGCCCCGGCGGAAACCTAATCGCTCGCCGGAATGAATTGATGTCGCGACGACATGCCTTATAACATCCTGCTGGTGGACGACCACAAGATCATGCGCGACGGGATCAAGGCGATCCTCAAGCGCGGCGAGGAGTTTCATGTTGCCGGCGAGGCGGAAAACGGCGCCGACGCGGTGCAACTGGCCCGCAAGAGCCTGCCCGACATCGTGCTCATGGATATCGGTCTGCCCGGCTTGAACGGCATCGAAGCCACCACCGAAATTCTGCGGCACTGCCCGAACACCAAGGTCATCATCCTGTCGATGTACGACGACGAGCATTCGGTGGTGAGCGCGATCCGATCGGGCGCGCGCGCCTTCGTGCTGAAGAAAGCCTCCGACGCCGACCTGCTGGAAGCCCTGCGCACGGTGGCCAAGGGCGGCTCCTACTTGAGCCCGCAGGTGTCCGACCGTTTGCTGAACCGCATTCAACGCGGCGATCTGGATTCCAAGGCAGTGCCCACGGCGCTGGAGAAACTCTCGCCACGCGAGTTGCAGGTACTGCGCCTGGTGGCCGAGGGAAAGACCAGCAAGGAAATCGCCGTGGTGCTGGACTTGGGGCTGCAGACGGTGCGCAGCTACCGCAAGACGATGATGAAGAAGCTCAACGTCAACAACGTCGCCGGTCTGACGCAACTGGCCTTGTCGGCCGGGCTCACGCGCTTTCCCGCGCGGGATCTCACTGAGAAGATTTCCTGACTCGCCCCACTCTTTCTTAGATCAGCGATGCGCGCGACTAAGGATTGCGGCGTCTTCACGTCGTCCCCGGATTCCGGATCGAAACTGAAGCGATTCCGCGCCGTGCTTGCCGCGGCTGCCCGGACCCCTTATTACCGTTCGAGAATCGAGCAGGCGGGCCTGGCCGAACCGGGCCGCATCGCGGCCATCCAGTCCGCCGAGGAAGTCTTGGAGCGGCTGCCTCGCTCGGAGTTGGCCGGCATCCTGGATAATTTCGAGTCGCTCCGGGATCCCGTGGGCGCGCGGCCCGAACCGCGCGAACTGTGCTATCCGCTGGACCCTCCGGCAAGAATCGCGGTGCTGTTTTCCGGCTTTCGCGAAACGCGCAACGTGCGCGTGTTGGCCGACAACTGGAGCCGGAAGCTGAAGCGATACCGGCCCCACGCCATCGCCGGCCCGGCCGGCGTCCTGCGCGCACTCTCGCTCGCGGTTCGCGACGGCCGCGTCGACATGCCGCCCCTCACACACGCCGTGGTCGTCTTCACCGGAATGGAACACGGCCTCCTGCGGCAGGCCGATCGCGATCTGTTCTGGCGGGTTTTTCAGGTGCCACTCTTCGAGCAACTGCGCGGTCTGGGCGGCGAACTGCTCGCCACCGAATGCGAGGCCCACTACGGCCTGCACATTTGCACCACGGAAAGCGTGCTCGAAATGGAAGCCAGCTCATCCGGTTCCGAGTTGGTCTACACGTCCCTCACCAGTCTGCAGTATCCGCTCCTGCGCCTGGCCACCGGCCTTGCCGGCGACCTTCATGACGCTCCCTGCGGCTGCGGCGAAGCCACGCCGCGCCTCACCGCTTTGCGGCGCGTGCCCCGCAGCCAAAGCCGCGTCATGGCCGCCGCAGCCGGCTAACCAGGCCGAATCCCCGGCGCGCCAGGTGCTAAAATCGTGGTCTGAAGTCCACCCGCGTGCGGACGTGGCGAAATTGGCAGACGCGCTGGATTTAGGTTCCAGTGCCCGCGAGGGCGTGAAGGTTCAAGTCCTTTCGTCCGCACCAGATTCTAAAGGAATTGATCCCCTTCCAAGATTTCACTGAACCACCCGTTTTGAGCCTTGTGTGCCCATAGTGTGCCAAACCTCGCCAGCCCGCACCAGGTTTCTCACCCCGGTTCGCCGGAAGTCGTGAAAAAGCTTCGTGGACTTCTTCGCCTTCGCGTCCCGCCGCCCGGTTCCGCATGGAGACTCGTCACTACACCGGCTTCAGTTCGTTTTGCAAGAAGCACTGCTGACCTCACGCCGCCCGGCGTTCGTAACCATGGTGCAGACCGCCGACTTCCTGGAACGCCGCGGCTGGCCCCACTTCCGGCGGCTGCACTGGACGCGGCTCCGGTAACACTTCCTTCATTCCCCTGTCTCTGGCTTGTTTGCAGAAGTCTTGCCCGAAGTTGCTGAGCCGTCCAATCAGTTTTGGGGTGGACGGTGTGGCGTTGAAACATATAATCGGGCGCCTATCGTGAGGCCAGACCGGGAGCACATATCGAACCTGGAAGCGAATTGCCGGCACGGTGAAGAATTCGATGGGCACCATGGACTTGAAGTGGTTCTCGAGAAATGTCCGCCAAGTCTGTCAGAGCGGCTTTCGAAGGCGGACCATGTATTGGCCCACGCTGGTCTCCCCGATGTCGATGCCGGGCTTGCGCAGTTGGCCGTGGATGCCACAAGTCCCCAGCGCGAGTTGTCCCGGCTCATCTTGCGGATCAGTGCGCGAATGTCCTTCGAAACGCCCAGTTTATGGCGCAGAGCGCGGAACTCAATCTGGAGTGCCGCACGGCTGCGGAACGACGCCAGAAAGGAGGCGAAAACCGCTGCGAATGCGAGGGGAGAATCTGCGGGGGAAAGGGCCACTCCAGGTGTCAATCTACCGCGAAGCGGCGGAGCGCGTCAGCGTGCAGCGTGGTGGAGGCGCCGGGGGCTTGCGGCGGGAGGAAGTGCCCGTCCTTCACCGCGGCGGGTTCCTCGAAACATTCGCGCAGCCAGGGGATGTACTCGAGCAGACGGCAGGCGGGGTGCGCCATGGAAAGGTGCACGTGCACTTGCACCATGTCGCCGATATGGGCCACCACGGGGAGACGGTGCGCCAGGGCCAGGTCGGCCACCTGCCACCATTCCGTCACGCCCGCCAGACGTACGGCGTCCGGCTGTACAAAGTGCACCGCGCCGGCGGTGATGAAATCGCGGAAGTGATCCAGCGAGTAGAGTTGCTCGCCGAGCGCGATGGGCGTGTCGATGCTAGCGGCCAGGCGGGTGTGGCCGGGCAGGTCGTCGTACCAGAGGGGTTCTTCGAACCACGTTACGTCGTACTCGCCGAGGTGCCGGCCCAGGCGCATCGCGGCCGGCAGATCGAAGCGGCCATTGGCATCCACCATCAGCTTTATGCGTGGTCCGATGGCGCTCCGCACGGCTTCGATGCGCGCGAGATCCTCCGCCGTGTTTTCTCGCCCCACCTTGATCTTCACGCCGCGGTAGCCGTCCTCTTCAACCAGCCGGCGGCAATCGTCCACCAGTTCCGTCACGCTCCAGTTGAGCCAGCCACCATCGGTGTTGTAAGCCTCCAGCGGATCCGCCGCCGCGCCGCCCAGCAACTGCCAGAGCGGCTGGCCGGCCTGTTTGGCTTTGAGATCCCACAGAGCGATATCGACGGCGCTGAGCGCCAGGTGCGTAATGCCGGCTCTTCCGACCCACTGCACGGGCGGGTGGCGGTGCAACTTCCGCCACAGATGAAGCACGCCGCGCGCATCCTCGCCCTCCAGCAACGGTGCGTAGACGTTGGCGATGCAGTCGCGGATGAGGCGATCGGTGGCCAGGTGGGCGTGTGTGCCGGTATAGCCGTACCCGCGCAGGCCGTTGTCGGTCTCGATGATCACACCTGGGGCGCCCCAGTGCGTGAGGGTGTGTGTGCTGTCGGCGATGCGGTTGCGCGTCACCGGAACGTGCAGAATGAACGTTTCGATTCTTCGAATTATCATGACGGTTGCGAGAGAAGAGAAGCGGAGCCGGTGTCCAGAAACAGCCGCGCATGCGGATGCGTCATGGCCAGCGACGCGGGGCAGTCCGTCGATAACGGACCTTCGATGGCGCCACGCACGGCTTCCGCCTTGCGCCGATCCGGAACCGCGCAGACCAGGTGCAGGCTGCGCATGATCCCGGTGCAGGTGATGGTGAGCGCTTCGGGCGGAACCGCGTCCAGATTCGCGAAGTGGCCTTCGCCCACCTGCTGCGCGCGGCAACTATCATCCAGACGCACTCGGCGCACCAGGAACGGGTCCGTGAAATCGGCCACGCCGGGATCGTTGAAAGCGATGTGGCCATTCTCGCCGAAGCCCAGGAACATCACATCGACGGGGGCGGCATCGAGAAGCCCGGCGTAGCGCCGGCACTCGGCTTCAAGATCGGCGGCGTCGCCATTGAGATAGTGGACGCTGGCGGGATGAACGATGTCGGCGACCCGCTCCTTCAGCCATCGCCGAAAACTCGCCGGATGGTCCGGCGAGATGCCCACGTACTCGTCGAGATGAAAGACCTCTATACAGCTCCAGTCGAGCGAAGGCAGGCGGACCAGCGCGCCGATGACGGTGTCCTGCGACGGGCCGGTGCCGATGACGATTCTGGCCGAGCCTTGCGAGGCCACGGCGGTGGTAATGATTTCCGCTGCTGCGGCTGCCGCCGCTTGTCCCATGTGCGCGCTGCCGGTGTGCACCTCAATGCGAACCTGATTCTTCAGCGAGAGTAAAGGGTAATCCCGCGTGTGCCCCATGCGTTCCAATATAACTCGATTCGTTGAGGAACCATCCCGGAGTGCTGTCTGCAGGCCGTTGACTCCAGGCTCCAGGCTTCCGGCAGCCTCTTCGCTCGCCTGGGGAGAAGCCTATTCTCTGAGCTTAGACATAATGTGACTCAGCACCGCATCGGTCTTGCAGGAAGGGGCCGCGCTTTGCCAGATCCTCAGAGCCGCCTCCATCTTCTGATCCGACACTTCGAGAGTGAACGCCCGCTTCTTGAGTAGCGGCTTTGCCTTCTCCGTTTCCGGGGACTGGCCGCATCGAGCCACAGCGGTCAGCATGCGCCGGAGGATCTCATCCCAACGCCGCGCACGCTCTCCCACGGATGTGCCCCGCCGCGTCGGATCAAGACTCAGCACATCCTCGACGCGAGCCACCGCACGCTGTGCATCCGTGTTCTCGGGATCAGCCTTTACCGCACGCCGATAAGCCTCCAGAGCGGGCCGGTCCTTGTCGGCGGCGAATCTCGTGTCGCCAAGCCGCAACCAGACACTGCTGTCGGCGGGAAAACGTTTCGCCAGCATGGAGTAGGCTTCCTCTGACTGCTCCGGCGTCGCGATAGCCTTCACCATATCCGCGGCTTTCTTCCCGATGGCCGGATCATCTCCGTTCTGCTCTATCATCGCCAGCAAAAGGGAAATCGCCTCGCCTCGCCGGCCGGTATCGGACAGAAGCGCGGCGTAGTCGAATTGAGTGCGCCTACGCTGCGGCTCCTCTGAGGCGGGCCATTCCTTGGCGAGTGCCTGGTGAAAGAGTTCCAGGGCCCGTTTCTTCTCTCCCTCGAGAAGAGCGATCTTGGCCAACCCCATCCAGACGGGGCCATTCGCGGGATCGGCACGGGCAGCTTCGGACAGATAGGACGAAGCCTCGTTAGGATGGCCTGACTGGACCAGAGCCAGGCCCAGCGCGGCCCTCAGTTTCGTGCTCTGGGGGGTTTGCGCCAAGCCGTTTCGAAAGGCCAGGACAGCCTCATCGACCCGTCCTTGAGCTAGTAGCATCTGGCCACTCCTCTGGGCCTCGATGGCCAGATGAGAGCGGCGAGAACGCTGCCAAAACACCAGACCGGACACAATGAGGATCGCCGCCACCGTAATGGCCGCCACCGCTGCCAGCCAGTTCGGCATAGGCGCGCCAGCAGCCTTCTCCCGTTCTTTGGAGCGGGAGAGCGCCTGGTAGGCATGCAGAGCATCTTCGGTGGTAAGAAGTCCGATCTGCTTTCCCCCGGCCCGGCTGACCACCGGGAGTTCGGTAACACCGGCTTCCCCCATGCGCTGCAACGCCGAGTCCAATAAATCGTCAGGATGGACATAGGGGCGGTTCGGTGGACCAGCGACGGCGTCTTCGGACTCGCGCAGCGGGCCGCATGGCCGGCTCCACTTTCAATGGCTCCGGCCGATGCGCAGCCGAAGGCATCTTAATGCCGTCCTGCCGGGATAGCGCCTCGTAGATGGGCTGCCTCTGCAGCTTCTGCGCCAGGAGATAGCTGCACAGATTCGCAATCATCAAGGGCACGATGATGGTGTAGTCGCGCGTCACTTCGAAAATCATAATGACGCTGGTCATGGGAGTCCGAACGATCCCGGCGAAGGCCGCCCCCATGCCCACGAGGGCGTAGGCACCGGCGTTGCCGGTAAGGTTCGGAAGTAGGGAGTGGGCGACTTGTCCCACGGCGCCGCCGAGCATCGCGCCGATAAACAGGCTGGGGCCAAAAATGCCTCCGGCGTTACCGGAGCTGTAGCAAGTCGCCGTGGCCACGAGCTTCAGCACCATCAGGAGCACCATCATCTTCAGAGCCACTTGGCCATTCAGCGCGTCGCCCACCAGGTTGTAGCCAACTCCCAGCACCCCGGGTGCCACCAGAGCCAGCAACCCCACTACCAGTCCGCCCGCCGCCGGAGCAAAGGGCTGCCATCGCTGCGGAGCCTTGAGAAATTTGGCACGCTGCCAGAGGAGCAGTTTCACGAAGGCCGTCGACACCAGACCACCCAACAGTCCCAGGAGGGCGTAGAGCACAAACTCCAGCGGATGCACCAACTGGTACGCAGGGACGTGAAAAAGAGGTTCGTCTCCTAATAACAGTCTTAGGACAATCCAGGAGGTGGCGGCGCCGATCACGACCGAACCAACCACACGGGCGTGGAGGTCTGCCAGTATTTCTTCCAGTGTAAATAGGACAGCCGCCAGGGGTGTGTTGAAGGCCGCGGCGATAGCGGCGGCCGTGCCGACCGGAATCAACGATCGGACCTGCTCTTCACTCAGGCCCAGTCGGCGGCCCGCCACCGATGCAATTCCCGCGCCGATCTGGACCGCGGGGCCTTCGCGACCCAGAGCCACACCGCTACCCAGGGAGATGGAGGAGCAGATAAACTTCCCGACGATCGTGCGCAGGCTGATGAAACCTCTTTCCAGAACCAAAGCCACGCGCGTCTGGGGGACTCCACTCCCTCGAGCGTTGGGAAAGAATTTGTACAGTAACCAGCCGCCCACCAGCGAACCCGCCAAGGGGATCATTACGCGCTGAGCGGCTCCCGCGCTCAGTAGACCCGCACTCAGACGCTCGGTCAGAACCAGGAAAGCGGCCACCACCAGACCCACCAGTGCGCTGATGACCAGCGACAGAAGCAGAAGGATCTTGTCCTCATGTTCTTGGAGATTGACTCGCGCCAACCATTGCTTCCCTGGCCGCGCCAGTTTCCTGATTCCTCCCAAACCGGAGATCATCTTACGCACCATGGTCCGGCCGTGCACATATCGTCAGGGTAACATCCCAGCGAGGGGTTGCCTCCACAAGAGCCGTTCGACGCGTCCCGCCGAGGTCTTCCGGATACCGTTTGGCAGTTTGGTTTCCCGTGCGCTCGCTCAACCGGGCGGCGATGGCGAAGTGAGCCGGCGCGGCCGCGAAGACCACCACGGAGCGGTTTGAAAACCCGGCGTACCGCGAAGTGCGCGTAGCCCGGCACGGCGTCAAAAACATTCCCAAACATCAGGATAGTGGTTCGCATGAATTCCGAAAGCCAACTACGCCCATTCGGAGGGCTGGTTCACCTCTTGCCTGGATGTTGGCTCTGCCGGTGAAACCGTAGCCTGGAACTAGGGCAAGGCATTCAGGGACGCCCACGACCCTGGGAGAGAATCATGATCCCGTCAGGCCGTGCGTTTCTATCTATTTTCCAACCCATCGCGCGGGCGCGGACACGCTCCAAAACCCCATCCGGCTCACGAACCTGATCCGCGAAGCGGAGCGTTGGCTGGAGGAGCGCAGCGACCAACGACCGGCAATCCAGGATTTGCTCGAGCCGATGCGAAATCTTCTCGATCAATATGAGTTCCGGCAGCAACAGGCCGGCGGCCTTGCCGTGTCCCGCTCGCGGGACCTTTTCCGTCCCTACCGCACTTGCTTTACTGTGCCAGAGTGAGCTGGCGGTTGTGGCCAAGCGCTTCCATCTGAAACCCCTGCTTCCCGCAATGGAGACGGACCCGCGGTTCCACTTGCGAGCCACACGATGGAGCGCCGAACTTCCGCGCGGCGCTCCGCAATCTTTCACCTCCAGAACTTCCTGCTGACGCTTCACCTGAAAGACTATATACTGGTGACGGTCGCCCTGGATCACCCCGACGAAGATGTCGTTCATCTCGAATAGAGACTGGCGGAACCCCATCAGCGAACTGTCCGGACGATGGTCCCGCTATGGGAGCGCCGTCCTCCACAAAGAGTTTGTCCTCTGGCTCTGGCGGCGAGTCTGGCTGGACGATATTCCGGGTAGGGCGGCGCAGCTCTCCTACTACTTTTTGCTCGCGCTATTCCCGCTGATGATTTTCCTCTCGGCCCTGCTGGGACATTTCTTCGCCGCCGGGAACGGGCTCGATGAGCGGCTTCTGGAGTATCTCGGCGCGGTCATGCCGAGCGCCGCCTTCGCTGTCGTAAAAGTTGCGGCGGACGACCTCCTGCGAACCACCGGCGGCGGGCATCTTTCCTTCAGCCTGCTGGTGTCGCTATGGCTGGCTTCCTCCGGTATGGAGGCCGTCATCGAAGGCTTGAACGTGGCGTTTCAAGTCGAAGAAGCCGGCCCCTGGTGGAGACGGCGCCTGGTTGCGCTGACCTTGACAGTCGCCGGCGCGCTCCTGGCAGGTTGTGCGCTGGGACTGGCACTGGCGGGTGACTGGGGTGGAAAAGCCCTGACCGATCTGGTGGGGCTGGACGCTGTATGGCGCCCGGTTTGGCGCGCCACGCAGTGGGTTGGGAGCATCTTGCTGCTGCTGATCGCCATCAACCTGGTTTACCGCTTCGGACCCAACCTCAAGGCCAGGCGAAGGACCCAGGTCATCGCCCCAGGCGCCACGGTCGCCCTCATCGGCTGGATTGCCGCATCCGCCGTGCTGCGCCGTTTTCTCGATTACTTCAACTCGTTCGGAATTACCTATGGTTCCATCGGAGCTGTGATCGCTCTGCTGCTCTGGCTGTACTTGACCGGCGCCGCGCTTCTGCTCGGGGCGGAGATCAACTCAGGGATTCAAGCCCGGCTTAGCAAAATACAGCATTGACGAGGTCGGCTCCGAGCGGAAGAAGTCGGCGCTCACCTCGCATGGCGACGGAAGAAGAGTCCTCCCAGGCCCCACGGGAAGAAGAACACGCAGGCCATCCCGGCAATCAGATATGCATCCTGCTCAGGAACCAGTTATAGAGCCAACTGAACAGGAATCCTGCAACCGCACCATCCAGAATCCCCCAGATGGTCCCCACCAGGACGCCCGCAACGGTAGGCACCGCACCGTAAAACGGATAAATGGAACTCATGAGACGAAGGAACCCGGCGCCATAAGGAGGGAACACGGCGTTCAGCAATCCGACGAACAACAGACCACCGCCCCAGAGGGCGCCGAAAGCCAACGCAGAGGCTTTTGTCGACAACTTCATTTCTTCTTACCTCGCTTTCTATTTCACTCAAGCCACGAGAGCACGGTTTACCTCCCGAAAGCGAAAAGGGCCGAGGTGTATGTCTAGCCTCCCGCGGCTGCGGCGCGGGTGCTCTTCGGAGCCAAATATTCCACGCCCGGAGAATTCCGGTGAACCACCGTCAGCCCGGAGTCGGTGACAAAGTGACCGGCCCGAAGGTCGGCTTCGGGATCCAACCCGATCTCGGTGGACTCGGGCAGCCGAAGGTTCTGGTCAATGATCGCCTGCCTGACCTGGCTGTACCTGCCGATGACCACATTGGGGAACAGCACGCATCTTTCCACCACGCACTGGCTGTTAATCCGTACACCGGCTGACAAGACGCTGTGAACCACACGCCCTCCGGAGATGATGCACCCGTGGGAAACCAGAGAGTCGAGCGCAACGCCCGCTCGCCGGCCCTCGTCGGCGAAGACAAACTTGGCCGGCGGATGCTTGGGCGGGGCGGTGCGGATCGGCCAGTCCGGATCGTAGAGGTTGAAGATCGGCGTCACGGCTACCAGATCCATGTTCGCCTCGTAGTAAGCGTCCAGCGTTCCCACGTCGCGCCAGTAGCGGACCTCTTTCCTGTTCTCGTCGATGAAATCATAGGCCACCACCCTCCGGCGGCCCATCAGCCTCGGAAGTACATCCGTGCCAAAATCGTGTGTCGACTCCGGATCCTCGGCGTCTTCGCGAAGCGACTCCAGCAACACCTCGGTGGCGAACAGATACACACCCATGGATGCGCTGCACGCGTCGGGATTGAAACGGGAACGCTGCGGCTGGCCATGCTGAGGCTTTTCCTCGAAGGCGTAGATGCAAAATGAGTCGTCCATGTCCACGATCCCGAATCGGGAGGCCTCATCGGGACTGACTTGCGTCGTTCCGACGGTCACATCGGCGCTTCGCTCGATGTGCCAGTCCAGCATGTGCCGGTAGTTCATCTTGTAGATGTGGTCGGCGGAAAGAACCAGCGTGTAGGGCGCGCCCTCCTCCTGGATGCTCTGAATGTTCTGGTAGACGGCGTCGGCGGTGCCCAGGTACCACGTGTCGCTGAGACGCCGCGTGGGAGGTACGGCCTCAATGAATTGCCCCAGTTCCGGAGACAGAATATGCCAGGCCTCTCGAATGTGGCGGTTCAGGCTGAGCGCCTTGTGTTGCGTGAGAACGAAGATCTGTGTGAGGCCGGAATTGACGCAGTTCGACAGCGTGACATCGATCAGGCGATAGATGCCGCCAAAAGGCATCATGGGCTTGGGCTCCTCCAGCGTAAGCGGAGCCAGCCGCTCCCCCGCACCCCCCGCGAGCAGGATTGTCAACACCCGTTGCACGCGAATTGCTCCTTGATTTCAGCCGGCCGCGCCGGGCCGTGCGTGACATTACCCTCCCACAGGGCCGTCCGAATCACCCGCGTGACTTCATCCACATCGAGCGGCTTGGGCAGGAGATCGTACCCGCCCAGGTTGAGAACCTCCGCCCACAGACGCTCATCCGCCTGGCGCGAGACGACAATGAATTTTGGACCCGGGCTGGCTTCAGCCTCAGGCATCTGTTCCAGTAACTCGCGCCAGGAAGGGGCTTGCGCGTCGCTATCCATGATGACCACCGGGATGGACTGCGCAGCCAGCAGCGCGCGCGCCTCGGACCCATCCTGGGCGAAGTGAAGCTTCCACCGCAGGGCCTCGAGCGCCGCCGTCATGAAGAGCCGGTCGCGTACATCCGTTGTGATTACCAGCACGGCCGCGCCGTCGCGTTCAGGAACGGACTGCCGCGCCCTGATCGAAAGCTCTTGATGCACCATGGCCGCCTCCCTGCGTGGCTTGACTGGCAAGCGCATGGGGAGTCCTGATCTCCGCGGGCTCCTCGTTCTGTATGGGCTGCTCCGCATAATCCTGGCAGGATACGCAGTAAGGAGACCAAGGCACCGCTTCGAGGCGCTTCAGCGGGATTTTACCGCCGCACTTCGCGCAAATGCCAAAGGTTTTCACGTGAATCTCACGAAGTGCTCCTTCCACCAGATGGAGAACTGCGTACATTCGATCGGCGTTTTCAACCGCCAGATCGCGGTCCGCGGTATCGCGCACCTGATCCATCGGATCGCTCGCATGGTCCACCACGAATCGCTCGCGCCGTTGAGAGATCTCCTGGATCAATTCGTTGCGTTTGGCCTCCAGGGTTCTTTTGAATCGGTTCTCTTGCGTTCGCGTCATGCAAACCTCCTAATGCACTACTTCGATTGTAGGAGCCGCCAGCACACCGTCCCATCCCGTGGAGGGGTGAACCCACCCTGGAATTCTTACCAAGCCGTCTGAGAAACGCCCGGGGCGCCCAGCTTTGCTGATTCCGCGGCTGACTTACTTTTCATGTTGACCTCCCGTCCTCACGCCCGGGTTGAACCAAGTGCCACTTGACGCGGCCAAGGCCTCTTCCGGTCGCGAATTTATTGCCAGTATTGACGCTTTGCGGCAATGACAATTCCATCTGCTCAGGCTTCCACGCGAACTGGGCTGTGGTGCTGGAACGCCACGCTTGCTGGGCGTCGAGAGGTGAGTACAAAACTTGGTAGCCGCCGAGGTGCGGAACCTCGCCTGAGTGCCTCTCCTCGGCAAGATGCCCTGAAACGGTCACTACTTTCGAGATCCTCACACCCCGTGGATGCTTGTGTAGGTACTCGACGGAATTCTTGCGGGTCGGCGGCCAGCGCAATGACGCTGGTGATTGGCGAAATACCCGAGGAGGGCGCGGACCGTCCCGCTCGTAGGGTAAGACTAGATGAACTGGGGCCCCCGTTTCAAGAACGGGGGAAGCTCCGGGGGGGACTGCCACGGTACACCTCGCTTCTCCATCATCATGCACCCGGTGGTGCGAGCAGTCAAGAGGCCCGTCAAAGAGCGGGTGTGAAAAGCTGTGGACGCCGCGGCCGCCAGTAGCTCGGGAAGCATTGAGGAGGGCGTCGCGTTTCCTGGCCGAGGAGACTGGAAAGCCTGCCACCATCCCGCGGCGCGACGATTGGTTGGAGCTCCTTGCGCCGCGGGCCGCTGACCCTTCGAAAAAAAGCACCCGCGAGCTCCGGCTTATTCCAGGGCCGCCGTCACGTAGATAAGTTGCCCGTAGCCGTTCCACCAGGAGCGCGATTGCGTCGCCGGATTTCTTATCCTTCAGCGCGTCGCGCAGCGCGTCGAGTGACGCGATGCGCTGGTTGTTCAGCGAGTAGATCACGTCGCCCGCCACCAGGCCCGGATTCAGGCCGGCATATTCCGCCGGCACCGCCGCCACCGCGACGCCCGAAAGACGCCTCAGGTCCGTCAGAATGGCAGTCACCTTCTCGTCCACGGTCACCGCCAGAATCCCCAACTGGCGAACCAGCGCGGCATCGTAGTTGGCGAGGTCCTCCAGTTGGCTGGGCTCGTTCTGTCCGGTCGAGAATGGCGACGGTTATGGACATGCGCTCCTTGCCGCGCTGGATCTCCATTTTCAACTCGTCTCCAGGCGCCCGCTGGAATACCGCCAGAGCCAGGTCCCGGGCCTCTCGCATCGGCTTTCCGTCGATAGACAGCACCACGTCTCCGGGTTCGAGTCCCGCGGCCTCCGCCGCGCCATGCGGCGCCACGTCCGAAAGGATGACGCCCGAATCCCTGTCCAGCCCCAGGGCCGCCGCGAGCCGGGCGTGATCGTCTCGGGGATCACTCCGATCGCGCCGCGCCGTACCCGCCCGTCCTTGCGAAGCCTCTGATACACGTCCTTGGCCAGATTGGCGGGAATGGCGAATCCGATCCCTTCGTTGCCGCCCGATTCCGAGAAGATCATCGTGTTGATGCCGGCAATGCGCCCCTCGATATCCAGCAACGGCCCACCGCTGTTGCCGGGATTGATCGGAGCGTCGGTCTGGATGTAGACCATCGGACTTTCCGGTTAAGTTGCCGGAGGGTCGCACTCACCACGCCATGCGTGAGGGAGTTCTGCAATCCGAGCGGGCTGCCCAGAGCCAGCACCAATTGCCCTTGCCGGAGATTGTCCGAGTTCAGGAAGGAGAGCGTCGGGAGATTCTGTTGCCTTCGATCTTCACAGACGGCGATATCCACCTGCCGATCCAAGCCGATCAGTTTTGCGGGCATCAGGTGCCCGTGCGGCTCCTGCCCCTTTTCGCCAGTCCGAAGAATCTTGACTTCGATGCGGCGGGCGTTCTGCACTACGTGAGCGTTGGTGACGATGTACCCGTCGGGGTCCACAATGACGCCTGACCCGGTGGCTTCCTGCTCCGAGACGAACCCGGTGCGTTGCGATCCTCCTTTCCCCATCGGCGCCCATGTCTGCACCAGGATCTGGACCACTGCCGGGCTGGCGGACTGCGCGAGATCTTCCATGGCGGCGCTGTAGTCGGCCAGAAGTTTCCAGGGCTTGGGAGATTTCGCGGGTGTCTGCGCGGGGCCTGGTCCGGGCGCCAAACAACAGGACTATCGTGCCGAGAATAGCCTTCCTGATCATGTCTCCTTTATACCTCCGCCGGGCCGCTTCTCAAAATCATCATGGACTCGGGGCCCGGCGCCGTTGCTATGCTGCATTGGACGGCGAACGCGCACGTCTCGTTTCCAGGCCCGCTGCCGGGGGCCGCGCAGCCGGCCAACGATACGCCGGTTCCCTTCCCCTCGGCGCGGCGGTCATGTCCAGCCGGCCAACAGGCCTCTGCGGAGGAATTCCGCCTTTGCGCGACTATCAGCCTCGCCGCGGTCATTCTCGTCGCCATGGTTTTCTCCAAGCTGATCGGCGGTGGTCTGGGAGCCTATGGGCTTGGATGGGCGGACGCCTCGCGCGTCGGCGTCGGCATGATCCCTCGAGGCGAGGTGGGCATGGTCGTGGCACAAATCGGCCTGTGCGCTGCGCGTGATCCCGCCAGCGATTTACGGTGTCGTCGTCATCCTGTCGATTGCCACAACCATCATCGCTCCGCCCTTGCTTAAACTCGCATACCGCAGTGCCCCGCAATCAGTTGAGCGAGTCCGGCAACTGCCCAGGGTTGGCTAGAACGACGAGTGACCAGGAAGTGATCGACCACGGCGACGAGATGCGCATGCGGCTCGCTGATCCAGGATGTGAATCCCGGGAGATCGAGGTCGCCGCTCTGCCGGGTACCCTTATCGTCCGCGCGGAAGGCCAGCAGTCACGGTGACCGCTGTACACCGCTTCCTGCGCGCGCGATTCCGGCAAGTCCCGCCCGAAGATCATGCCATTGCGGGATGGGCGGTCAGGGGCGCGGGCCTCAGACTAAAGAGATAGAGATGATCCTATGGCTGACTTCTACCAGAGCGGAGTCGTCACCACTCTCCACCGGTTGCGTGGCGGAGGGCTGGAAAGGATTGAGAAGCAGTTGGAAGAGTTCAGCCGGATCTACCCCATCGGGTTGGTCCTGCCCGCGCTCTACGGCGAGTTCGAAGCTCCGGCCATGCCGCAGATGGTGGCTGACCTGGCTCACGCGCGTTATCTCAAGGAGGTCGTGGTGACACTGGGCCGGGCCAGCTACGCCGAATACCAGCGGGCCCGAAGTTTCTTCGAAAAGTTTCCGCTGCCCGTGACCTTCGTGTGGATGGACGGCGCGCGTATGCGGCAACTGTTGGCGTTGCTCGAGGAAAACGGGCTGTCGGCCGGACCGGACGGCAAAGGCCGGTCTTGCTGGATGGCGTACGGGTATCTGTTGGCCCGCGGCGAGTGTGAAGTAATCGCCCTGCATGGTTGCGACATCTTAAACTACAACCGCGAATTGCTTGCGCGGCTGTGCTACCCGGTGATGAACCCCACGCTGGGCTTTGAATTCTGTAAGGGATACTATGCCCGAGTTACGGACCGGATGCACGGCCGCGCCACGCGGTTGTTCATGACGCCGCTGATTCGGGCCCTGGAGGGCATGGCGCCGTCCTCACCTTTTCTTCGGTTTCTGGACAGCTTCCGCTATGCGTTGTCGGGCGAATTCGCCATGCGGGTCAACCTCGCCCGGGTGAACCGGATCCCCGGCGATGGGGGTTTGAAGGTCGGCGTCCTAGCCGAAATTCAGAGGAACTGCGCGGTTTCAGGGGTGTGCCAGGTAGACCTGGCTGACAATTACGAACACAAACATCAGAGCCTGTCCGCCGAAGACCCTTCGAAAGGACTGCGGAGAATGGCCCGCGACATCGCCAAGTCGCTGTTCCACACCCTGGCCGGCGAGGGTGTGGTTTTCAGCCAGGACCATTTCCGGAGCCTCCAGGTGCGCTACGTGCGAATGGCGGAGGACACCATTAACTGCTATTACGCCGACGCGAAGCTCAACGGCCTCGAATTTGACCGCCACGCGGAGGAGTTGGAGGTGGCGGCGTTTGCCAAGAGCCTGGGGCTGGCCGCCTTGGAATTCATCGAAGACCCGTTGGGGGCGCCTCTGATCCCCAACTGGAACCGGGTGTTGGCGGCCCTACCGGACTTCTTCGAAAGGCTACGTCAGGCCGTGAGCGATGACATGGCTCTGGCGCAGTAGGAAGGCGGGCAAGGAATCAGGATGACGGAAACGCTTCTTCCCCAAGACGCATTGCTGGCGATCGACGCCATCGGTAAGGCCGACATCGTGATCGGTATACCCAGCTACAACAATGCCCGCACCATTGGCCACGTGGTCCAGGCGGCGCAGGCGGGCCTGGCAAAGTACTTTCCGCAATTTAAGGGCGTCATCATCAACTCGGATGGCGGTTCCCAGGACGAGACCAGCAACGCCGTGCTTTCCGCCAGCGTCGACTACTCGCGGCTGCTGATGGTGTCCACTCCTTTGTCCGGCGTACACCGCCTCTCGTTCCCTTACCACGGGATCCCTGGCAAAGGCAGCGCTTTCCGGCTGGTTTTCCACATGGCGCAATTGCTCGGGGCCAAGGCCTGCGCCGTGGTGGATTCGGATCTGCGTTCGATCACCCCCGAGTGGATCGATTTACTGATCCGCCCCGTGCTGCACGCCGGCTACGACTTCGTGGCGCCCTATTACCACCGGCACAAGTACGACGGGACCATCACAAACAGCATTGTCTATCCGCTCACCAGGGCACTGTACGGGAAACGCATTCGCCAGCCCATCGGCGGAGACTTCGGGTGTTCGAACGCTCTCATTTCCCGCTACACCGCCAGAGATGATTGGGAGACGGACGTCGCTCGATACGGCATCGATATCTGGATGACGACGCTGGCCGTGGCGGAAGGCTTCAAGGTCTGTCAAAGCTTCCTGGGCGCCAAACTGCACGACGCCAAAGACCCCGGCGCGGACCTGAGCGCGATGCTCCAACAGGTGGTGGGCAGCGTGTTCGCTCTCATGCGGGAGTTCGAGCCGGTGTGGACCGCGCGGCAGTCCAGTGAGCCGGTGGACCTGTTCGGGTTTCCATTTGATGTCGGCCTTGACCCCATTGAGGTCAACCTCGATCGGCTGCTGGGCGCGTTTCAGCGAGGATGCGCGGACCTCGCGGAATTCTGGGAGATGGCCCTCCGGCCCAATACGCTGAAGGCCGTCCGGGACCTGGCGTCGGGGCTTTCCTCCGGTACGTCCAGCTCCTTTCACATCCAGGATTCGCTTTGGGCGCAGATTATCTACGACTTTGCGTGCGCTCACAAACGCCGCCCGCTGGAACGGGGACACCTGCTACGGTCTCTCCCGCCGCTTTACCTGGCTCGCGTGGCGTCATTTGTGGTCGAAACCAAGGAAATGTTTGCGGGACAGGTGGAGGATAGGATCGAGCAACTCTGCCTTACGTTTGAGGAATTGAAGCCGTATTTGGCGGACGGCTGGCGGGGAGAGGAAACGGCCCAAGATCAGGTAGCTGAAACGTCCCTCAGCTCCGCGCCGAGAGCCGGATCAGGGATGGATAGGGAGGTCTGAATCATGATTCAAGTATTGCAGCAAATCTTCGATAAGGCGCTGGCGCGCTTCGGCCAGCAGCTCACCACTTACGTGCCGCCCCTGATGGTAGCGGTGGTGATCTTCGCCGTTGCCTACTTGCTGGCCAGGCTCGTGCGCTGGCTCATTCTGCGGGCGGTGAAGGGGATTTCTTTCGACCGGTTTCTCCGGGAAAGCGGCTTGTCATCCATGTTGGACCGGTCCGGAAGGCTGCGCAGTGCCGCGGTGGCCGCCGGGGCGGCCTACTGGGCAATTCTGGGGGTGGGTCTGCTCACTGCCATCGACGTGTTTGATACGAAGCTGACCTCGCACATTGTCGAAAGCACCGTGTTTCTCCTCCCCAAGCTGCTGACCGCCGGGGCCATTCTGGTAGCCGGATTCTGGTTGGCGCAGTACTTGAGCCGCAGCATGGTGCTCTGGGCCGTGAACGAAAACATTCCCTTCGCCCGCCGGCTGGCCGCGGTAGTCAGGATCGCCGTGGCCTTTTTCGCGGTGGTGGTGGCGGCTGAGGTACTCAACTTCGCGAGCCGGATCTTCTTTGCCGCCTTCGTTATTTTCGTTGGCGCGGTGGCTTTGGCTGCCGGTCTCGGCATCGGATTCGGCGTACGAGGAGCGGTGCAGAAGTTTGTCTTGCAGCAAAGTGAACGACCATCCGGAGAACCGGAGAAATCTCTGTGGAATCACCTTTGAGGTCAATACTGTTCACTTGGTTTTCGTAGGGCGGTCCCCCTGGACCGCGGGTCGACGCCCTCGTCGGCCCTCCCGCGCTCGCCGGCAGCGGCCGGACCAAGGGGTCCGGCGCGGTCCGGGGGGACCGCCCCACGAATCAGTGCCAGTGGCAGCCTTTAAGGTAAGTGGAGCGCGTCGGAGGAATACAGATTGAGGATGGCTTGGTTCCATCCTCGTGGCCCAGGGCTATCGGTGGGACGGCCTCTCGGAACCAGGGCCTGCAGCCGGTCGAGCCAGGAGGTGCGAATGAGAATGGGGAGATCGACTGCGTTGAGAAACGGTGCGTCGTTCAGCCCGTCTCCGAGACCGATGGTTCGAACCTGCGGCGCGATCTTCCGGTACAGCTCCAGCAGAAGCCTGACCGCCGCGGCTTTGTCGTTGTCGCCCAGGATGTGGTAGAAGCGGCCCCCACGGGTCCAACGCCGTCCCCTACGTTCGATAGCGGCGAGGAGATCGCCGGCTTTCTCCTCATCCAGAAGCACGAATGGCTCGTCGAACTCTCTCTCCTTGGCCAGTTCGGCATGCTCCAAACTCATCTGGCATTGTTCACTCACCTCGGCGACACTCATCTGGCTGAAACCCCGGACTCCGCACCGGCTTTCCTGGGCCGCGCCGCGCAGAGATTCCACCAGGTCATGGTAGGGTGTCCCCAAGGGCAGCATCAGGTAGCCATCCAGCGGCACCGCGCCGGGCACCGCGAAGTCGAAGTAGTTCTCAGGCACGAAGACGGCGCCACCGTTCTCCACGATGAACGGATGTGCGTTCCCGAGCAGTCCCCGCCAGAGCTCCACTTCCCTGCGTGTCTTGCTGGTGCACAGGACCAGCGGAATGCCTCGGCTCTTCAGGAGATCGAGGGCCGGTTGTGCCTCGGCGAACGAGTAGGTCGCATGCTCCAGCAGCGTGCCGTCCAGGTCGGTGAAAACGACGTCCATCCGTCATGAGAGTACACAACTCCGGGCGTCACAGTCGAGTGCCGGATACACCAAGGCCGCCGCTGACATAGAATACAGGCGTTATGCGAATGCGGAGTTGGCCTTTCTTGCTGGTGGGATTTGGCGCCTTGCTCATGCTGATCGGGCTCTCCTCGGCGGCTCTGTATAACCGCATGGACCAGGTCAGCGCGGACGTGCAGACTCTTCAGTATGCAAACGAGGAATCCAGCCGCGTGCTCGGGGGGTTGCGATCCGAGATCTACCTCTTCGCGGTTCTGCTCCGGGACTACTTTCTGGAGCGTTCCCCGGAGGCCGCCGCCCAACAACGGCTGGCCCTGGAGGGGCTGCGCCGTTCCACGCAAGAGCACTTGCGGGCGTTGCAGAATAGCGCGGCGCTGAAGGATCGCCCCGAGGTACAACGATTGGGAAAGGCCATCGAGGAGTGCTGGCAGGCCGCGGAACCTGCCTTCTTGTGGACGCCGGCACAAAAGGCGGTGAAAGGTCCAGCGTATTTCCGCCGGCAAGTGGCACCCCAGCGGCAGGTGGCTTTTCAACTCGCCTCCGAAATCCAGAACGTGAGTCTGTCGCAGTCACGCCTGCGGCAGCAGGAAGCGGTACAGACACAGGAGAATTTGAAGGGCTACCTGCGGCGCGTCGCCGCCGCGGCGCTCATCCTGGGTTTTGTCGTGGCGGTCGTCAGTATCGCCAGGACTCGCTCGCTCGAAGCCAGCGCTGCACGGCACCTTCTGCAGATTGAACACGGTGCGGAGGACCTGAGGCGGCTGTCGTTGAACCTGTCCAAGGCTCAGGAGGACGAGCGTAAGAGTATTTCGCGAGAGCTCCACGACCAGGTGGGGCAGATGCTCACGGCCGTGCGCATGGAGCTGGGCAACCTCGAGGATTTTCGCGATGACCCCGGCGGCCGGTTTGCACAGCACATGGCGGAGGCGAAGAAGCTCGCCGAGGAGACCTTGCGAACCGTGCGGGACCTGTCCATGGGGTTGCGCCCGTCGGTTCTGGACGAACTGGGTTTGGGGCCGGCGCTAAAGTGGCAGGCGCGGGAGTTCACGCGCAGAAGCGGGGTACCGGTCGAGATCCAGATCGATGGGAGCCTCGATAAAGTCGCGGACATACATCGAACCTGCGTGTATCGTGTGGTGCAGGAAGCCCTGACCAACTGCGCGCGTCATGCCCAGGCCAGCCAAATCAGGATGACTGTGCATGGCGGCACTAGCGCCATCACTGTCACCGTGCAAGATAACGGCGTCGGCTTCGACGTGCAAACGGCCCGCTCACGCGGTCTGGGATTACTCGGCGCCGAGGAACGGGTGCGAGAATTAGGGGGAAGGATAGAGATCTTCTCGCAACCTTCCAAGGGTGCGCTGCTGCGCTGCGAGATTCCTACTTCCACAGAGGTGCCGGCTTGACGAAGATCAGAATTCTGGTGGCGGACGATCATGGAATTGTGAGGAAGGGTCTGCGTTTCCTTCTGGAGCGGCAGGAAGATGTGGAGGTGGTGGGCGAAGCCGGCGACGGCAGAGAAGTGGTTCGCATGGCGGAGGAACTCGATCCTCACATCATCGTCATGGATATTGCTATGCCGCAGTTGAATGGGATTGACGCGGCCGAGCAGGTACTCCGGCGCAGTCCGGAGACCAGCATCATCATCCTGAGCATGTATGCCGACGAAGAGTACCTGACGCGAGCGTTGACGGTGGGTGTGAAGGCGTACCTGTTGAAAGACTCGGCCGAGGTTGACCTCGTGCACGCGGTCCGTGCCGTGGCGGCTGGAAAATCCTTCTTCAGTCCGGTCATCGCCCAAGCCTTGGCGGAGGATTACGTGCGCCAGTTACAGAGCCGAGGGCTGCAGGACTCTTTCGAGCTTTTGACCCCGCGAGAAAGGGAGATCCTCCAACTTTTAGCCGAAGGGAAATCGAACAAGGAGGTGGCCACGGTTCTCGATGTCAGCCCCTACACGGTGGAGACGCACCGCATGCATCTCATGCAAAAACTGAACCTGCACAACACCGCCGAGATCGTTCTGTACGCGGTCAGGAAGAAGATCATTTCGTAAGACACTGGCCGGCGGCAGTCGCCAGATAAACCATCATAGACTCTCGCGTCTATCCATGAAAACCTCTGGTTGTATCGATGTAACATCATGAAACTAAGCGGAATGTTTTCGTTGATGAGAGCGTCTGGCGCTGCTACACTGTAAAACTATGATAGGTTATGCGAAGATCGCTAGATTGAATGCAGAAACCTATCCCCTGACCCCAGATGAGCGTCGCCAGTACGCCAGCATCCAGGCCGAAGTGTTGGAAATGGAGGACTTCCTGGTGACTGATGCAGGCCTTCCGCGAGGCCGATGCGGTGGTGCTGGTGGCGGCTAAACTCAGGCGCGAGGCCATCGAGGCGCTGGACCGGTGCCGCGTAATCGCCCGCTATGGCACGGGAGTGGACAACGTGGATATTGAAACCGCCACGGCACGCGGCATCCTGGTGACCAACTATCCCGACTTCTGCATCACCGATATGGCCGAACACACCATGGCTTTGCTCCTGGCCGCCTCGCGCCAGATCCTCTCCATGGATACTTGCACGCGGGCCGGTGAGTGGGATGCACGGACGCGGGTTCCCGTCCACCGGATCTCCGGGCGACGGCTCGGCCTTTTGGGCTTCGGCCGCATTGCCCAGGCGGTGGCGGTGCGGGCGGCTTCGTTCGGGATGTCGATCGCTTTTCACGATCCCTTCCTCACCGGGCGAAACCTGCCGCTGCCTGCGGCCGCGGTGTCCTTCGACGAGTTACTGGCGACTTCGGATTTCCTTTCGCTGCACCTTCCGCTGACTGAAGGGACTCGGCACATGATGTCTGAGGCGCAGTTCTTGAAGATGAAGCCGACGGCCATTCTGATTAACACGGCACGCGGGGCCATCGTCGACGAGAAGGCCCTGGTGCGGGCTCTTGAGCAAGGGCGGATCGCCGGAGCCGGTCTGGATGTGTACGAAGAGCTGAACATGTTCTCACTGCCCACTTCCCCGCCCTCCCATCCGCTCCTTCAAATGAAGAACGTGGTTCTGACGCCGCACTCGGGCGGTTGCTCCGTGGAATCCCTGGATGAGCTGAGACGGGAGGGTGCGCGCCAGTTGGTGGACTTGCTGCGCGGGGAACCGCCCCGCAACGTCGTGAATCCGGAAGTGATGTCGAGGCCAGGGTGCCGGGCGCTCGCATCGTAGGAGATTGAGATGGGACGACTGGACGGTTGCGTGGCGATGATCACGGGAGCTTGCGGCGGGCTGGGCCGGGCGCTGGGGCACGGTTTTGCCCGCGAGGGCGCCAGCCTGTTTCTCACGGATTTGGACCCGGCTGGACTGGCGCGCGCCGTGGAAGAACTGCGCTCCCAGGGCGTCCAGGCACACGCACTGGCGGCCGATTTGAGAGACAGCGCTTCTATTTCGAAGCTGGCGGAGACCGCCCTGGAGACATTCCCTTACGTGAATGTGCTGGTGAACAACGCCGGCATCTCCGAAACGAAAACCATTTGGGACATCACGGAGGCGGACTGGGATCGCATGCTCTCGGTGAATGTGAAGGGGCCGTTCCTGCTGTTGCAGGCGATGGCGCGTCACATGGTTTCAAACGGCGGAGGCTCCATCATCAATATCGCATCGGTGGCGGGACGGGGAGGCCGCCCGATGCTGCTGCACTATGCGGCCAGCAAGGCCGCGGTGATCTCCATCACCCGCTCGGCCGCCCTGGCGCTGGCGCCACACCATGTTCGCGTAAATGCGATTGCGCCGGGCATGATGGATACCCAGATGCTTCATGGGTTGCAACAGCAGTGGAAGGAGATCGCCGGGAATCAATCCGTGCCGTCGCCTTCCACCATACCCATCGGCCGCGTGGCCCAGCCGGAGGACCTGGTGGGTACCGCGATATACCTGGCCAGCGAAGAATCGGCTTATATGACCGGGCAGACGCTCAACGTCTGCGGCGGATTGGTGTTGAGTTAACTATGACTCCAGATCCCGAACTAGCACGCGAGATGTACCGCAAGATGTGGTTGATCCGGCGCTTCGAAGAGCGTGTGGTGCAGCTGGTCAACGCCAACGAGATTGCCGGCACCACCCACGAATACGTGGGGGAAGAGGCGGTCGCGGTGGGCATCTGTTCGGCCCTCGGAGCGGACGACGTCATCACCAGCACTCATCGCGGCCACGGGCACATCATCGCCAAGGGTGGGGACCCGCGGAGAATGATGGCGGAGCTGTTTGGACGTGTGACGGGCTACAACCGTGGCAAGGGTGGCTCGATGCACATCGCCGATCTCGCCCTCGGCATCTACGGCGCGAACGGGATGGTGGCGGGCGGAGTTCCCATTGCGGCGGGTGCGGCCTTTGCGTCGCGCATCCGCAAATCCGGCATCGTGGCGGTGGCCTTCTTCGGCGACGGTGGCGCGAACCAGGGAGTGCTGCACGAAACCATGAACCTCGCCGGCGTCTGGCAGCTCCCCATGATCTTCGTCTGCGAGAACAACCAGTATGCCGTCTCCACGCCGTCGAGCGCTACCACCGCGGGGCCCGGCATCGCGGCTCGAGCGGCAGGCTACGGTTTTCCTGGAGAGGCCGTGGATGGCATGGATGTCCAGGCGGTTTACCAGGCCGCTGTGCGGGCCTGCGAGCTCGCCCGGGCCGGCCAGGGGCCCAGCCTGCTGGAATGCCGCTGTTACCGCTTCCATGGTCATTTCACGGCCGAGAAGGCCCTGCAACTGAAATACAGAACCGAGGAGGAAATCGATTCCTGGAAAGCACGTGACCCGATTCCGGCCTGGGCTTCCCACCTGGAGAGAGAGGGCATTCTGCCTTCGGCGGCGCGTGAGGAGATGGACCAGTCCGTAGAGGCCTTGCTCGATGAAGCCGTGGAATTCGCCCGTACCAGCCCCTGGCCCGCGGCCGAAGAGGCCCTGGAGCACATGTACGCCGTCCGGTATCCCGGCCTGCCCTCTGGAGGAACGCTATGGAACGTCAAATGAACTACCTGCAGGCTTTGCGCGAGGCTTTGGTCGCGGAGATGCGGCAGGATCCCAGGGTGGTGGTGCTGGGTGAAGATGTGCGCCAATCGCTGCGGGGCATCACCCGGGGGTGTTACGAGGAGTTCGGGCCGGAGCGGGTCTGGGACACTCCCATCTCCGAGTCGGCGTTTGTGGGCCTGGCTACGGGCGCGGCGCTGGCGGGCCTTCGTCCGGTGGTGGAGCTTCAGATCGGAACGCTCCTCTACGTGGCCATGGAGCAAATGGCCAACCAGGCGCAGAAGATGCGCTACATGATGGGCGGACAAGGAACCATACCAGTGACCTATCTGCTGCCGGGCTCCGGCGCTCGTCCGGGGCTGGCCGGGCAGCACTCCGACCACGCCTATCCCATGCTGATCCAGTGCGGGCTGAAAGTAGCCATCCCGTCGACCCCGGCCGATGCCAAAGGAATCTTCACGGCCGCCATGCGCGAGGATGATCCGGTGGTGGTATTTGCTCCCTCCGCTTGTCTGTTCGCGAAAGGTCCGGTGGAGCAGGACGATTATGTTGTGCCGCTCGGTAAGGGCGACGTCAAGAGGGCCGGCACGGACATCACCGTCATGGCTGTGGGTCCCCTGGTGGCCCAGGCGCTGAAGGTCGCTGAGGCGGTTCAAAAGGACGGCATCTCGGTGGAAGTTCTGGATCCCCGGACATTGCTGCCTCTGGACCGGGACCTGATTGAGGCGTCCGTTCGAAAGACGGGACGGCTGGTGATTTTTGACGATTCCAACCGCATGTGCGGGTTCGCCGCGGAGCTGGCCGCCTTCGCGGGCGAGAGCCTGTTCACGGCGCTGAAGAGTCCGGTGGTGCGGATCGCGCGAGCGGACGTTCCGGTACCCTTCAGCATCGCGCTGGATCAGCAGGTGCTGCCGCGCGCGGAGCAACTGGAAGCCGTGATACGCGGGATGCTGGGCGGCACCGCGGCCGCAAGAAACTGATAACCATGCAAAACAGACTTGAAATTCTTGTTCCTAAAGTGGGAATGGACGCCACTGAAGTCAGCGTCTCGAACTGGATGGTACAACCCGGTGACGAGGTGAAACTGGGGCAGCCATTCGTCGAACTCGAATCCGAAAAAGTGACCATTGCCCTGGAGTCGGAGCACCACGGCAAGATTCTGGAAATTCTGCAGCCGGTGGGCGCCACGGTCGCCGTGGGTGGAGTGTTGTGTATCCTGGAACCCCTGTAATCGCGCGACCGGTGAGCTTATGCCAGAACCCAGCACCACGTTCCCTGAGATCGCCGCCGAGTCGCTCCGCGACAAAGTGGTTGCGGCGTTGAAGGAAGCCTTCTTTGCGCGCACGCTGCGGCCTGGGGACGCAATCGTGGAGCGGCGGCTGGCCAGCGAAATGCGCATCGGGACGCCGGCCATCCGCGAAGCCTTGGTGACCTTGCAGGAGCAGGGCTTCGTGCAACGCATCGCGAACACGGCCACCTATGTGAGGAAGTTTTCGATCGACGAAGTCGACCAGTTGTACCGGCTCCGCATCGAGTTCGAATTACTGGCATTCGGTTGGGCCAAGCAGCGGGTGGTGGAAACCGATCTGCAGGCGCTGGAGCATATGGTGGAGTTGATGACCGAGGCCGCCATCCAAAAAAGGGCGCGCGAGTTTTACGAGCGCGATCTCGAGTTCCACCGCAGATGCTGGTCGCTGGGTGGCAACCAGTTCCTGGTCCATTCCCTCGATAAGCTGGTCACCCCGTTGTTCGCGTTTGTCCTGAACGCGAGTGAGAGCACGGTGCGAGTGGACGTCGCCCGTGAACACTACACGCTGGTCAACGCGCTACGCCGCCTGGACGATCCGGAGTTCAGCGCCGCGGTGCGTGGATCGCTGAGCGGCTTCGCTCTTAGCGGTTTGAAATCGATGATTGAGCAGGAGGAAAGGAAGCCGTGAAAACGATTCTTCTAATGACCGTTTCGGTTTCGCTGCTGTTGGCACAGGATGCGTCCGTGAAGCAGGACGCTCATTCCTGGACGCTCGCGAGCAGCAAGGTGGAGCGCACTATCACGCTCGACAACGGGCGCGTCTTCACCAGCGCCTGGAAGGATTTGAGCAGCGGGCGCGATCTGCTCTCAGGCGCTCGAGGGGAGGAATTCGCGGCTGGTATCGACGGCACCGAAGTCTCCGGCCGGAGCGGAGGTTGGACACTCGTATCCGCGCGGGATCGCAAGCAGAGCGACGGATCTCTCGCATTCGACCTGACGCTGCGGCGAGGGAACCTCGAAGCGACCAAATCCTATGTGATCTACTCCGGTTCGTCGATTCTTCGCGAGTGGGTCACCTTCAAGAACCTGGGTTCTCAGAATCTCCGCATCGATGAGCCGCGCTTCTTGACCGTGGCGGCCAACCTGGGCCCGCTCACCAAGATCGATTTCCATTGGATGACCGGAGGCGAGAACGAGCCCGGTTCCTGGGTACTCAAAACCGAGGCGCTCCCCTCCGGCGCCCCACGCAAATTCGACTCCTACGATCCGTTCCCAGGCGCGGCGAAGGCGAGGTACGGATTCAAGATGGGCAGTGCCATCTATGCGCCCTGGAACGCCCTGTTCGACCGTTCAAGTGGACAGGGCCTGTTTATCGGATTCGATTACTTCGGCCACTGGACCTCCGGTTTCACGGCGGGAGAAGACGGCTCGCGTAAGAGCAGAATTCAAGGTGGCCGGCCACCATCAAATCCTCGCTCCGGGCGAGTCCCTGGTCACGCCGAAAGCGTTCACCGGCCTGTATACGAAAGACCTGGATAACGCCGGCAACGAGTGCCTGGACTGGCAGTACCGCTATCTGTGGGATTACACGCGCGCCCATTGGTTTCCGGCGATACGCATGCTCGGGTGGTGGTGGAACGGCACCCCCTGGAAGGATCCGGGAAATACGTGGGTGGGTGGAAACGGCGATCAGGATTCGGCCTTCCGTAAGGTCTTCCGGGTGGCGGATCTCATGAGCCAGGTGGGTGCCGATGTTTACCACCGCGATTGGGGATGGTGGGACCGCGCGGGCGATTGGGGTGGTCCCGACTTCAAGACCATGGGTGCGTATCTCGGCAAGCGTGGCATGGGCCAGTTGATTTACGCGTTCATTTACACGGTGGATGCGAAATCGAAAGTGGCTCGGGAGCACCCTCAGTGGCTCCTCGGGGACACACTGGACATGTCCAAGCCGGAGGTGGTCGAGTATCTGAAGAATCAACTGGATGAGTTTGCGCAGCGCTTTGGACCCTTCGAGTGGCGCAACGACAGCACCCCCATCGCGCGGCGGAATGGCATTGACACGCCGCTGCTTGCGCAGGACCAGGGACTGCGCGAAATCCTGCGGAGCTTCCTGGACAAACACCCGGACTGCGCTTTCCAGGGAGTGAATGGCGGCGGGAACCTCACGGGATACGACTATGCGCGCTACGCTTCCACCATTTCTTTCAGCGACGGCGCGGTGGGCGTGATCCGCAATCACTGGGCCTCGCTGATGCTGCCGCCGGATAAGACCAGCGACATTCCGGATGTCTGGCAGCCGGACAAGTTCGACAAATCCACGTGGCGCGGCCTGCTCACCATCAACTTCGATATGACCGGCGATACCTGGGATAAGGCCAAACTCGAAGGCCTCCGGGAACTCATCGACATTTATCACTACCTCGGCAGCCAGGGCGTGGTGGGACGCTGGGTGCGTGTGTACCGGCCGCAGGTGAGTGGAGATGATCCCACTATGTACTTCCAGCGGCTCAGCCGGGATGGCAATCGCGCCATCGTGATTCCCAAGCATGTCGCTCCGGGTCCGGTCACCATCCGCCCCAAGGGACTGAACCCCTCGGCCAGGTATCTGGTCTCGTTTCAGGAATCCGATGCGCAGGAGCGACGCACCGGCGCGGACATCATGAAGAGCGGCATTCACCTCGAAAAGATGGCACCGGGAGAGTTGATTTACCTGAACCTGCCATACCACCCTGGCAGCAAGCTCTACCAGGCGCCGCCTTCCGCGCCCGCGGCGGTGCGTAAACAGACGGCCGTCAACATGGGTTATCCCGGCGTTGAACTCATCTGGAAACCTTCCCTCGATAAACACTGGCTGTCCTATTACGAGGTTCTCCGCGAGGGGGCGGTGGTGGACAAGGTCGCCAAGGGGACCTATTACTTCGATCACTCCGCCGGAGCTTCCCTGGGCGCTTCCTATGCGATTCGCGCCGTGAATGGAGGCGGGTTGCCATCGGGTCAGACCGCCGCCGAAGGCCCTGCGGTTCCGGCCGCGCGAGTTCTGGATGACGCTCCCGGTTCCGGGATTTCCTTCACCGGCGAGTGGCAGCGGGAAACCGGCCTGCAACCCGTGTATCAGGGAACTCTCACCAGGTCCGATCAGAAAGGCGCCAGCTTTGAGTTTGCCGTGGATGGTTCCAAATTCACCTGGTTCACCCGGCTGTGCAACGAGTGCGGCAAGGCGGAAATCGCCGTGGATGGCAAGAATGAGGCGGTAGTCGACACTTACTCGGCGGATGACATCTTGGGCGTGGGAATTTACAGTAAGAGTTTCTCCGCCCCGGGCCAGCATCGGGTCAGGATCAGCGTGCTGGGCGAGCACGGAGGTCCGCGCGGCAAAGGCACGCTGGTGTACGTGGATGGCGTTCAAGTGGAGCGATAAATGTTATGGAAACGTCACAACTTCTGCGGTTGTTTGAAACGCTGGATGACGCCGGCCTCGGCCCGCACCTGTCCGTCTCGCCGGACGGATCCCGGATTCTGACTTTGCAGCATGGGGGCCGCATCCTGGGTCTTTTTCCCCCGGGTTGCGAGCGCAACTTTTTCTGGACCAATGGCGCCATGTCCGCGCTTGAAACAGCGCGGAACTTTGCCGAGAGCCACGAGTGGCACAACTCGGGTGGCGATCGAACGTGGCTGGCGCCGGAGGTGGATTTCTTCTTTCCGGAATACCCTTCGCTCGAAAAGTACCGCCCGCCGCAGGAGTTCGATCCTGGTGACTATTCGCTCGAAATGGTGGGGGGCTTCGCCCGCCTGTTGAACCGCTTCCGGGTACGATCTCCGCGCCAGGGACGGAGTTTCGAGCTGGAGATCGAGAAACGGATTACGGCGGCGCCGAATCCCGGCGTCCCGGACGGGATCGAGTACGCCGGCTACACGTTAACCACGTCGCTCCGGTTGCTGCCGCCTTGGCCCGAGGCGCCCTGGCAGGTTGGATTGTGGGATCTGCTGCAGATGCCGCACGGCGGAGAGTTCCTCATTCCCACGTGCGGCCGCCCGGAGGTTCGGGTTCTGTTCGGGAGCATCGCGAGCGAAGACCTGGACATCTCCGAGCGGCTGGTTCGTTACCGGGCGCGAGCGCAGGGGAATCACAAGTTGGGGATCGGGCCTGCGCCGCTCACAGGCCGCGCCGGTTACCTGTACAGCGATGGGGACGACGCCTGCCTCATTCTGCGCAGTTTCCATGTGGACCCATCGGGCCAGTACGTGGATGTTCCCTGGGCGGAGCCGCGAGGGCAGGGCGACGCTTTTCAGGCCTGTAACATCAACAGCAGTGCCCTGGGCAGCTTCAGCGAATTGGAGTACCACGCGCCGGCCATGGTTTCCGGCGGCCCAGTGCCGTCCTGCGAGGACACCAGCGTGGTGTGGGCCTTCCGGGGTTCTCCGGCGCGTATTCAGCAATTCGCGTTGCATCTTCTTTCACACGGCGCCGACGGCAACGGTCCGAAGGCGGGGAGTGAGGTACACCATGACTGACCCGGTTTGGATCGGTACGGCCGGAGTTCTGTTGGGAGGCGCAGTTACGGCCAGTTTCGCGCTGCCCATGAAGTTCGCCCGGCGCTGGAGTTGGGAGTGCGGCTGGCTCAACTATAGTGTTGTTGCACTGCTGGTGATACCCGCCATCGCGGTGCTGGCAACCATTCCGGAAGCGGCACGGGTCTACATGTCGGTGCCGGCTGGGACGTTGCTGATGACCGCCCTGTTTGGACTGGGATGGGGGGTGGCGAACGTACTGTTCGGTCTGGCGGTGCCGGTGGTGGGCATGGCCTTGGCGTTTTCCATCGTGGTGGGCATGAGTGCCGCGTTGGGGTCGTTGATCCCGCTGGTCCTGTTGAATCCCGGCCGCATTGGGACAGCCTCCGGGATGTGGATCATGGCGGGGGTGGCGCTGACGCTGGCCGGTGTGGCGGTGCTGGGCGCGGCGGGACGGCGGCGGGAACTATCGCGGCAGCAGCCACCGAGTACCGGCGATCGCACGGGACTCTCCATGGGGGTGGGTCTGCTGTTGTGCGTCTGCGCGGGCCTGCTGGCACCCATGCTCAACTTCAGTTTCGCCTTTGGAACGAAGATCAGCGAGCAAGCCATACGCCAGGGTGCCACACCTCTGGCCGCGGTGAACGCCATCTGGCTGGTGGCGCTGGCGGGCGGTTTTTTGAGCAACGGCGGTTACAGCCTGTTCCGTCTGGCGCGGTATCAAACATGGTCGGACTACCGGATGCCGGGAACGGGGTCTCACTGGGGTTTGACGGCCGCGATGGGGATTCTATTTACAGGAGGACTGCTGCTGTATGGTTGGGGCGGGAACGCACTGGGAGCGCTGGGGGCTGCGGTGGGCTGGCCCGTGTACCAGGGAGCCATGATTCTGACCTCTCCCGTGCTGGGAGTCGCCACCGGGGAGTGGAAGGACGCTGACCCGGCATTCATCCGCGGGAATTGTCTCGGCCTTGCAATCCTCATTACTGCAATCGTGGTTTTGAGCGTTGGGAATCGGATGTAAACACAGCGCCTGAATTCATTGCGGAGCTCTGAAACCGCTCCCTTACGGTCGCGGCTCGGAGGCCGGATCCGAGCCGCGACCGTAAGGGAGCGGACCCGCAATCACTTTTGGCGCCGGATGTAGCGAAGGGAGGCATGCATTGGCAAACGGAAATAGTCTGGCTGGCAAGAAGGCGCTCGTCACGGGCGCGGGCACAGGTATCGGGCGGGAGATTGCGCTGGAATTCGCGCGCCGGGGCGCGGACGTGGTGCTGCACTACGCCCATAGCGGCGCGGGCGCCGCGTCGGCGGCCGCGGAAATCGAAAGGATGGGCCGCCGCGCTTTCGTGGTCCAAGCGGACTTCGACCGGGTCGAAGATGTCGTAGAGTTGGCGGAAAAAGCCGCCGCCGCCCTGGGTGGGATCGACTGCCTGGTCAACAATTCCGGCATCACCATGAACAAACCGTTCCTACAGGTGACGCCGGAGCAATTCGACACCTTGTATCACGTCAATGTCCGCGCCCAGTTCTTCCTGACGCAGGCGGTGGTCCGCCACATGCTGCGTAGCGGCGGAGGGGCCATCTGCAACCTCACCTCGATTCACGGGGTGCAGGGAGCGCCGGAGCATTCGGTGTACGCGGGCACCAAGGGTGCCATCATCGCTTACACACGAACCCTCTCCGTGGAGCTGGCCCATAAAGGGATCCGCGTGAACGCCATCGCTCCCGGTTGGATCACCGTCGAGAATCACTTCAAGGCGGATCCGAGTTCGAGTCCGGAGGCGGTGCAGGAGATGGCGCGCCGCGCAATCCCGATCGCCCGAGTCGGCGTGCCGCTGGACGTCGCCCGGTTAGCGGCATTCCTCTGCTCGGAAGAAGCGGAGTTCATTATTGGCCAGACCGTTATTGTGGACGGCGGCTCAACGGCTCTCATGTCTTTGTTCCCCGACTTCCGCAGCGAATCCAGCGCCCGCTTCGGAATCGGCTACGTCTCCGGCGTATAGCGGGGGGAGCGAGCGCACCGAGCCCGCGGCGCCGCTGTGGATCTCAAACGGCAGATCCGGCGAAACGCTGACCGAACTCCGCTATGATGTCGGAGGTGCTGGCCTGATCCATTATGCAAATCTCCTTCCAGACGCGGTTTTCTGCGCAACTCGCTTTCGACGGCCGTGGCCGTTCCTCTCGCATCGCAGGCGGCGGTTCCCGCCGCGGCGCCCACGCGCCTCACCAATGCAGCCTGGATTCCCAAGACGCTCGACCAGTGGCGCGCGCGCTGGATTTGGGAAGACTACAACCGCGAGACCACCAACATCTATGTCTGCCTGCGCAAGGTGGTCAACCTGGAAGCCGCGCCGCGCACGGCCGACGTGTTTGTGACCGCCAGCAGCGTCTACAAACTTTGGATAAACGGCGTCGAGGCCGGACGCGGCCCCGAGCCGAATGAGGCGCCCTTCAAGTTCTACGACTATTACGAGCTGGCCAAGCTGTTCCATCCCGGCGAGAACATCATCGCGGCGCTGGCCTACAACTTCGGCGTCGGAACGCACTTCTACGGCATCGGCCCGGGCGGATTCCTTTTGGAAGCGCACCTGACGGACTCGGTAGGCCACGAAACCGCCGTTCTGACCGACAACACCTGGCGCGTGGCCCTGCCGCGCTGGTATTCGCGTTACGCGCCACAGACCATCTGGGCCAACGGATTCCAGGAGAACTGCGACCTGCGCAAGGAAGTGCTGGACTGGAAGACCAATCCGCACGAGCCCGAGCGCACGGACCCGAATCCGCCCATGCGTTGGCGCTGGGCCAGCGAATTCGGCGCGCCGCCCGCACCGCCGTTCACCGTTTTGCTGCCGCGCGAGGTTCCGCCCCAGCGGAGCCGCATCATGGCGCCCAAGGGCGTCATCCACGCGAAACTCGGCCGGCTGAGCGACGATTGGATGGTCCAGCAGGCCGAGAGCATGCCCAACCCGAACCCCAACGTGGCCACGCGCATCGCGCTCGAAGTGGAATCCGAGGCGCCCGCCGGGCTGGTCACGGATGCCGCGAACCTGCTGCGCGACGACGCGGCTGTCACTACTCATCGCCCCTCCGCCCCCCGGCGCCTCGGCGCGCGTACTGATCGAGTTCCCCGAAGAGGTGGTGGGCTACCCGTTCATAGAAATCGAATCCATGGACGGCGGACTGTTCGACGTGGGCTACAGCGAATTCCTCAAGCCCGGCGAACAGATCGACATGCTGCGGGCCGCCTTGCAGGCCGACCGCATCATTCTGGGCCGCGGCGCGCGCCGCTGGCAGAGCTACGACCGCCGCGCGTTCCGCTACCTGCTGCTGGACGCCCAGGGTCTGCGGGCCCCTCTGAAGATCCGGCACGTAGGCATCACGCGCATCGCCTACCCGGTGGAGTACCGCGGGCGCTTCGAGTGCTCCGACCCGCTGCTCAATAAGATCTGGCAGGTGGCGCGCTTGTCGTGCGAGCTGAACATGCACGACCACTACGAGGACGGTCCCGTGCGCGAGCGCGGCCAGTACGCCGGCGACATCCGCACGACGGCGCTGTGGAATTACTACTTCTTCGGCGATCACATGTTGATTGCCAAGGGCCTCAGGCACTTTGCGAGGTTACAGGACGCAAACGGATGGTTCAAAACGCTTTCCCCCAGCGGCACGCGCCACAACATCGTCGAGATGATGATGCACTGGTCCATGGCTGTCTGGGAATACTATTGGTACACGGGGGACCGCAAGCTGACCCTGGAGCTCGCGCCGCACGCCTGGCGCGCCTTGCGCTGGTTCGAATCCTTCCTGTCCGAAGACGGCCTCATCGGTAAGGCCGACCGGCGGGATTGGTGGATCTTCATCGACTGGGGCCGCTTCGATTTCCGCGACGAGATTGCCGGGCTGAATCTTTGGTACATACAGGGATTGGATGCCGCCGCACGCCTGGCGCGCCTGGCCGGCAACGCGGTCGAAGAGGAGCACTTCGCGGCCCAGGCGAAGCGCGTCCGCGAGTCCTGCCAGCGCCGCTTCTGGAACGCCCGCGAACAAGCCTATGTGGATTGCTGGACGCCGGAGGGGCCGTCGAAGCTCATCACCCGTCAGGCCAACTATCTGGCCATTCTCAGCCAGGCCGCTCCGCGCGAGACCTGGAGCGCCATTCTGGACCGTGTCGAGAAGCCCGGCATCGACCGCATCGAGACGCCCTACTTCAAGTACTTCGAACTGTGCTCGTGGCTGGCCGCGGGACGCCCGCTCACGGCCGTGCTCAACGAAATCCGTGCCTGGTGGGGCGAGCAGGTGCGTCGCGGAGCGTCCACGTTCTGGGAAGTCTTCGACGACCGTAGCGCGCCCGGCACGGGTCCCGACGGCACCTGCTGCCATAGCTGGGTGGGGGGTGGAGCCTTGCTGCTGGCTCAGGAAGTGCTCGGCGTGAAGCCGGCGGCGCCGGGATTCGAGAAAGTCACCATCCAGCCACAGTGGGCGGACCTGGAGTTCGCGCGGGGTGCGGTGCCCACACCCAGGGGCCTGATCGAAGTCTCATGGGAACGAAATAAGCGATTGACCATCAGTATTCCAGAGTTAGAAGCTAATGTTTTACTGGTGGTTGATTCCGGCGCGCGTCAAGTGACCATCGACGCCCGGCAAACACCCATTACCGGAGGCCGCATCGAGGCTCGCTTCGCGGGGCCCGGCCACCACGTCATCGAGATTCGCTGAACGCTCTGAGGAGGTGTCGCTGTGAGAAGCGCGGTCCTGTTCGTTCTTGGCGCATGCGCCTGTCTGGCGGGCGAGTGGAAGACCACCGTCCCGTTCACCTATAACATTGAATACGGCGCGGATCATATTGGTTCGGAGAGATATTTAAAGGTGATCAGAGAGGCTCCTCCGGACTTGCTTCACGTGGGGGAAGACATTCCTTTCTCATCCACGTTCGGCACCAAGCGCGATTACGCCGGGGTGAAGCCCAACCTCTTCAAGCTACTCTCGCCCGAGGAAGTACGCGCCAAGATCGCCGAGCTGCAAAAGTACACCGCGAGCCTGCACAAGGCTGGCGTAAAGTTGGTGATCCCATACATCTGTAATGAGTTAGCGTTCGGCGACCACGTCACTCGCAGCGGCTTTTTTGAGTTTTTCGATCACTGGGACCGCTACCGCGAATTCGGCTATCCGCCCAAACCCGCGAGGACATCCTGCTGGCCAGGAAGTTCTACCCGTTCCAGGGCGTGAGGCGCAGCCGGCCGGAGGACGCTTTCTACCCCTTCAAGGTGTACTCGATGTGCACCAACAATCCCCAGTGGCGCGCGCATTTGCTGGCCACCACGGCTAATGCGGCACGTTGTGGTTACGATGGCATCTTTGTGGATGTAATGACGTTGCACGATTACTGTCCGCACTGCCAGCGCCTGTTCCGCGCGTATCTCGCCAAGAAATACGCTCCCGCCGAACGCACCCACCGTTTCGGAGTGGCGGAAGTCGATCGAATCTCGCTGGGCTTCCAGGGGGATGGCGCGTTGTGGGCGGCCACGCAGGCGTTCTGGGCGGAATCGAGCACCGGGTTACTGGAAGCGGTAGCCGCCGAGGGTCGTAAGCAAAACGCGAAGTTCTTTGCCGTTCCAAACTTAGGGCCAGTAGCTCACGCGGATGGTGTGCAAAAGCGAGTCTGGGAGGGCATGAATCCGTTCGCCTGGGCGAGAGCCACGGATCTATTCCTGATAGAAGAGATGCAGCGGCCGGGGCACGTTCTGGGTGGCTACATCCTGCACAACACGTTGCAGTATAAACTGGCGTTCGCCGCCGGATTCCGCGCTGGCATGCTGCTTTACAACGCGCAGGATCCCACGGGAATTGAACTCGCCATGGCCGAAGCCGGGGCCGGAGGTGGAGGCGCCCTGATACAAGGAGGCTACAAAGCCCCCGAGAGCCGCCGTAAGTACCGCCGTTTCTTCGCGGAACACCACAACTTGTGGGATGGCTACGACAGCCTGGCCGAGGTAGCCGTGGTCTTCGATTACGATCAGCTCTATTGGATGAACCGCTCCAACCTCCAGGCGGCCTATCGATTGGTGGACTACCTTTCCGAGCGGCACATTCTGTTCGATCTGATCACACCCGCTCAGATCGCGGATGGAAAACTCGCGCGCTACCGGGCGGTTGTGACCCCTTCCGTGAAGTACCTCTCTAAGGATGCGCTTACCGAGTTGCGCCGCTACGCGGCGGGAGGCGGAGTCTGGGTGGACGCCGGGGATTCGGGCCGTTACAGCGACGCGGGCGAGTTGCGGACTGCGCCATCGGGAGCCACGCTGGCCTTCGCCAATCTGGACGAGTTGATGGCTTATCCGCGCTTCGCCGTCTATTTACTGAAAGAGGATGATGCAAACGAAATCAGTGAAATAAGCGCCACACTGAAAGCTGTGCTTGAGGGTGAAAACCCGCTACCTCCCAGCCGGTTGAAGCGGGACCTTCAAACGCTGCTGGAAGAAAGGCTCAAGCGTCCGCTGGCGGTGATCGGCGGCGCGGGCTGGGAGGCTTTGCGCGTCACCGCTTACCGTCGCAAAGCGGGTGAGGGCGAGAAGATCGTGGCGCATTTTGTGAACTACAAATGCCAGATACCGCTGAACCCTAAAGAGGAATGGAACCTGGCGCCGCAACCTGCACGCGACGTCCGTGTCCGGCTTCCGTTGCGCGGTGTGACCGGCGCGCGGCTGATCGATCCGGATGGCGCGCCGCCACAGCCGCTGGTTTACACGCAGAAGGGCGGCGAGGTTGAGTTCACGCTGCCGGAGGTGCGGATCTACAAGATCGTCGAGATCAGCCGCGGGCCCGCGTCGCTTCACCAGGACGCGCCATGAATAGACTTGCCGTGACTCTCTTGTGCCTGGCCTGGAGCGCCAGCGCCGCCACCGAATTGCGCGCGCCGGACGGATCGTGGGCGGTGCGGCTCGACCCCAGCCGGCCACAGATCGTGCACTGGGGCATGGACTCGGAGGGGACCGGGCGCGAAACCCGCAACCTGCTCAAGTCGCCGGCCGGATTGACGCTTGAACACGCCCGGGTGGATGCGCCACTGATCCACTCCGAGGCCGGCCGTGACGGGGTAAGTTACACCTTGGGTTGGGGCGGGGGGACCGTCCGATGGACCGTTCGCCGCGCCGGCGCAGCCATGTCGTGGAGCATCGATTGGCGCACCCGGCGCTCACCCGGCGCGCTGGGCTTCGTGATTCCTTTCGATCCGTCCGTTACCCCGACCTGCGTGCTGCCCCACGCCATCGACGAATCCTCCGAAATGGCGCCGCCCTGGTTGCTGGTGGCGCCGGACTACGGACATTTGTTGGTGAGTGCGTCCTCCGGCCACGCCTGGCGCGCGGTATTGCGGGGAACCCGCCGGGCCAGCCGCAAGGGGGCGCTGGATCTTTGGTTGGAATGCAAGGACTGTGTGGGGACCGAAGGAAGCACCACGCTCACCTTTACCCGGCCGGAGCTTCCGCCCCCTGTGGGGTTCACGGATCTGGCGACCTGGAAGCGGATTCGCCGGAGCTGGTTGAATCTGTTTCAGCCGACTTCCACCTGGGCATCCAAGGAGCCGCCTTTGCTGCTGGCCAACAATGTCCTGAGCGATCCGGCGGGCATCTCGTTCCATTACTATTCAACGGCCATTCGCATCCATCCCGTGCCGGTGCCGGGCATCGATCTCCGACCGCTGCTCAGGCGCTCGCTGGACTTCTGGCTGGCCAATAAAGTCCGGGGGCTAGGGAACGTGGCCGCCTTCGGCGACTACGATCTCTATCTGGAGACGAACGCGAACCTGGTGGTGGCTGCCTGGGACTATTGGAAAGCCAGTGGAGATCGGGAGTGGCTTTCCAGGCAGGCGCCCCGGCTGCATCATGTGGCGGATTTCCTTGCCAGGCGGGACCAGAATGGCGATGGTCTGACGGAATCCCTCAACAGTGGCAACCGCAACACGCTGCGGGATCCGGACCGCGCCGACGCCTGGTGGGAGATGGTGAATTTCGGAGGCACCAATGCCTGGACCAATGCCCAGGCCTACCGTGCGTATCTCTGCATGGCGGAGATGCTGGAGGCCATCGGAGAAGCAAGCGGAGGGCGCTACTACAGGAAGCTGGCCGAACGCCTCAAAGAGGTATACGCACGGACGTTTTACAATCCCGCGACGGGCTGGTTGTCCGGCTGGATCAGCCAGGACGGGAAGATGCACGATTACTGCCACGTCAATGTCATTGGACGGGCTGTGGCTTACGGTCTGGTGGACCAGGCGGAGTCGCGGAAAATGATGGAACGGGTGGTAAGCAAGTCGCACTCCATCGGATTCGGCGCCTGGGAACTGGGCGTGCCGATGAATCTCATCTCAATCCGGCGGGAAGACATGATCCAGCCACGCCGCCTGATCGACGGCAGCGTGGCCCGGGACGATTGGGCTCTCAGCGACGATGGCACGGCGAGTTTTGGGAAGGTAGCCTATAACGGAATCGTCTCCCCGGCCCAGACGTATTACTACGTGCTGGGCTTGCAGGCGGCCGGCCTGGACGACCGAATCGAACCGTATTCTGAGCGCCATGCTCACGACCTTACAGGCGGGGGGATTTCAAAACGGCGTGGTCAACGAAGGATACATGGGCGCTGAACACCGGCGCTGGGACGGTGGCACCGCCGGGTATGAAGGATACCTGGCCGACAACTACGTGATCACGCTGGCCTACCTGAGCCGTTCGGAGGAACTCCGGCGCGTCGTACTGGCGCCCACACATCCGTATTGAGGAACCAGCATGGGAATGCGCGTCTGGAAATTTCGTGCCGTAATCACTCGGCTGCTCGCCGCGATGCTCTGGTTAGCGGCGGCGCTTCCCGGCGCGCCGCCGCCTTCGGTGCTGGGCCTGGAGCCGGGGGATCTGCGCCTGTCCAACGACGATGTGGGCGTCATCCTGTGGGGCCCGGATGCCGCCCCGACCTTGAGCGTCGGCAAGAGCGACGTCTGGGACCGGCGCAACCCCCAACCGCCGCAGCCAATTCTCACGCTCGCGCGCATCATGGAGATGGCCCGCGCGGAGGGGTTCCGCAGTCTCGGCTCCTACTACACGGTCTACGGTTCCTACGATTTCCCCTGCCCGAAACCGGTGGGGCAACTCATTTTCAAGCTGCCATTCATGGAACCTGGCGGGAAGCTGACGGTGGACCGGGAGCGCAAGTATGAACTCGGACTAAAGGCCACCAACGGGTCGAAGATCGCTTGCACTGCGAATCTTCGTCAGCGCGTTGCGCAACCTGATTGTGATGGAGGCGCGCTCCGAGGGCCTGGCCGCGGGCGATGTGGCGGTGCGCCTGTACCGCCACCGCGACACCATCGAGCCGGGAGGCGAGTTGAACCCGACCATCGGCGGCAAGGTGTCACCGAAGGATTTCGAGCAGCTTGGGATGCCGCGCGCGGGCGGCACTGCGGAGAGTTTCTGGATTGCACAGGACTTTCCGCCCGATCCCACATTTCCCAAGGGCTTCACCAGCACGCTGGCGGCGCGCGTGATCGGTGCTGAGGCTGAGTTGACCTTCGATACGGGCAAGCCCGGCCTGGGCACGCCTCTGGTCGCCGATCGGGAAGGCCGCATCGACCACGGCACTTACAAACGCTACACGCCCATCAACCGGGCCGCCGGTTCGGCCGTCACCGCCATGCTGCGTCCAAAGGATGGTGCTTTTCAGATTGTCGCGGCAGCGGTCACCACACAGGACGATGCCGCGCCGCTCGGGCGCGCGGCGCGGAACCTTGCCGAGGCGGCGCGCTTGGGCACGGCGGCGCTGCGCCAAGAGCACGAGGCTCAGTTGCATGCCTACGAACAGCGCCCGCAGGCCCGCGCCTGGTCCGCGGACGGCAAGGTGAATATCCGCGAGACCTGGGGCGGCACACCGTATCGCGTGCGCCCGGACGGCTATTACGGAGACGTGGCGCTGTGTTCGGTGGCCAGCACCAAGTTCTGCTTTCAGGATTCCTCGATCTGGCACGGGGATTTCCATTTCAACGAAATCCATCCGAACCGGGCTCTGATTTTGCGGCAGTTCGATACGCTGGATTCCTACTTCCGCATGATCCGCACCCTGCTGCCCATGGCGCAGGCCAACGCCCGGGAAGTGTACGGCTGCCGCGGCGCCATGTATCCGCTGGTGCACTATCCGCTGAAATCGGATACCGTGATTCACACGCATGCCACTTGGGAGCAAAGCATGGAGATCACCGCGCTGCTGGCGCGTCCGTTCTGGCTGCGATATCTCTACACCGGCGACGTGCGTTTCCTGCGCGAGTTGGCCTGGCCGGTGCTCCGCGAAGGCGCGCGCTTCTATGCGGATTTCCTGAAGCGGGAATCCGACGGCCTTTATCACGTGTTCCCCACCGTCTCGCCCGAGCACCGCGGGATCACCAAGGACCTGCGATTCAACCGCGACAGCCAGTCCGCCATCACGCTGATCCGCTATCATCTGCGCGCGGCGGCGCGGGCGGCGGAGTTGCTGGGGTTGGAGAAACCGGAAGCCGCCCGCTGGCGCGAGATAGCCGCCCGGTATGCCGGATTACCCCACCACTGAAACGCCGGCGGGCAGGATCTTCACTGATGTCGAGGGCGGCGCCCCCATCGAGTACAACATTCCGGTGCCGCTTTCCGCGGTGTTCTGGGGCGACGACATCGGCCTGGATTCCCCACCCGCCCAACTCGAACTGGCGCGACGCACCTTGCGAGAAATCAACGTCTGGCTGCCGCACCGGTTCTATTTGAACGGCGTGCGCGCCCGCCTGGGTGCGCCCGCGCCCGGCGACACTCTGGACGTGGAGCATTTCCTGCAATCCTACACGGGGGTTCTGCGAGTGTTTCCCGCCGTGCCCGCGAGCTTCGAAGGCGGCTTCGAGAATCTGGGGGCGCAAGGCGCGTTCGTGGTGTCGGCGAACCGCACAGCCAGTGGCGTCGAATTCGTGAAGATAACCTCGTTGGCGGGCAACCCGTGCACCATCGCCAACCCCTGGCGCGGGCGCGAAGTATTGGTGGAGGACGCCGCGACGGGAAAACGGATCGTGGCGCAAGAAACGGATGGGCGCATCCGTTTTAAGACGGAGCGCGAGCATGCCTACCGCGTGAGAGAGAACCGGAACTGAGGTTCATCGCCCGGGTCTCTGCAGTTTTATTCGACCTCGTAATCCGTTTTCAATTCGAGACTTTCACCGGGCTGCAGGGTTCGCATCCGGGACCACACGCCGATATTGGCCTGCCCCTGCCGGCGCCCGCGCCACCACAGCCGGCAGCGGTCCACATCTTCCGGCTGGAACCGGTTGATCAGCGAGAAGCCCAGTCCCGGATTCACGAGCCGCCACTCTCCGGCCGGCTTCCCTTCCCCTCCCAGGAACAGGTCGCCGAGGGGCATGTCAGGCGGCGGGAAAATGCGTTGCCGGTAGTCGCCACCTTCCCGCCGCCGGTATGCGAAATCCACGGTGGGATTCTCCAGGTCGCCCGGATTGATCTCCGCGCGCGAATGCAGCGTAACTGGAAGGGGGGCCGCGCCTTCGTTGCGTACCGTGGTGGCGGTGTGCAATCGCACGCCATGGGGACTTAACTCAAGAATCCGCCGCAGCCGCAACCCGTTCGCGCAGACTCCGCGCAGGACCACCCGCGCAGCATCGCGCGAATCCTCCACTTCCCAGGCGACATCATAGCGCGGGCGGCTGAACTGTTCCGGGTGTACATACAACACCAGCCCGCCCAGGGTTTCCAGCACCGAGAAACGCTCATCCGGGTCCGTGTGCCGGATGGCGTCAATGCTCCTGCGCTTGTCGATGAACCGGATGATGCGAGCGTGGAAAGTGGGGACCACCACCACGCGCAGGTGCTGGTTCTCCAGCGTGACGGTGGCGTGCGACTTGATGAACCGCCGGTCCTCGGATTCGATCAGCTCGATGGGGCCCCACTCGCAGAAATCCGTGTAGCCGTAACCGCGAGCTCTCTTGAGCAAGGCCTCGTAGCGGCGCCAGTACTCTGCCGGATTTGGCGGTCCGTATACTGCATCCTTCAAAACAGCGCGCTTGGCCTGATACAGGTCGAACCACTCGATGGCCAGCCGCGCTTTGTCCACACGCCGGGCATGTTCTCCCTTGGCCGCGGCCTGCATCTTGTCGAAGCATCGTCCCGCGGCCGGCCGGAATTCGCTCGAAAAGGCCGGAGCGCGATACAGGAACATCGATTTGCCCGCCCGCACATCCCGGTGCATCACATCCAAGTACTCGGCCATGGCCGGGGCCGCTGGTCCGTAGTAGGCAGTGATGAATTCACGGATCAACGCCCGCGGATCGAGCTCCGGGTTCCACAGCAACTTCGCCAGCAGCCACGCGCGCAACTCCGCCAATTCCGTTCCGCCACCCTTGGACTTGCCGCCCTGAAAGAACAGCCCCACAACGCTGTTGCGGTGGTACATGGCGACGTCCTCGCTCAGTTCATCCAGATTCGGGAACGGCATCAGGTACTGATTGAAGTTGACGATGTAATGCCATACGTATAATTGGTTTGTAACTCTCGACCAGCCGCGTAGGTTCTCGACGACGAAGCGGTTGTGCGGGCACTTCTGGTAAGGATGCGCCTGGCAGGCGCAGATGGGAGCAATCCGCACACGCACGTTGGGATGCGCCTTCACCTTCCCCGGCGGCTTCTCCGAATAGCGGTAAGCAAACGTATCGATGAGTTTTTCGGGATGCTTGCGCGAAACCTCCCTGGCGATGGCGTTCACGAACCGGATGATGGGCCCGGAGTGCGCGCCTTCCTCTTCCTCAATGCGCCGGCAGTCCGGGCACTCGCACCAGGCATCCTCATCGTTCTGCGAAACCGAGAGCAGAGTAGCCTCCGGGTGCTCCACGATCCACTGAAACACGCGGTCGGTCGCGATCCTCAACACATCCCTGTTTGACAGGCACAATTGGGAGTTGACGGCGCGGCGCTGGCCACCCACAAGGGAGAAGTACTCGGGATGCGCCGCGAAGTATTTCTGGGGAGGCACGAGGAGTTCAAAACTGTGCCCGAAGGGATAGTAGGTGAGTTTGCCGCCGGTCGAGTCGTCCAACTCCGTATGGCTGCCGTTGAGTTTGTTCCGCGCCGCCCAGTCCTTCCCGCTGGCCTCCTTGATGAAAACCTCGCGATACTCGAAGGCCGGTCTCTGCACTTCATCGAGCACGGGGACCCGCCAGGTGCGCGGAGTCACCGTGCAGTCCTCGGCGTACCAGCGAAAGCCCAGCTTCTCGAGGAAAGTGTAGACGCCGTACATGGCGCCCCGCTGGCGCCCACCTTCAATGAGAACGTTCCGCCCGTCGGACTTCAGCCGAAACCCCTCGGGGCCGAATTCCTCGGTACCCCTCAGGGTGATTCTGGAGAGGAGGTCCGAGCCCGCGAGATAGCGCGCCAGTTCTTCCGAGCCGCGCCGCATGGAGGGCGATTCGCCCCCCGCCAACATGGATGCCGTGGAGAGAAATTGTCTTCGATTCATATGGTCATGCAACGTCTTGAAGTGGCCGGTCCGCCAACCGTGTCAGGGTGCGCGGGAACCCGGCGCCTGTCACAAATTGAGCATGGAACAGAATAGTTGGAGAAGGCAAGAGGGCCAGAAATCCTCCGGCTCACTCCACCGGTTTGAAGCGGCCGTCGCGGCACAGATAGTATTTGCGGCCGCGCCAGTGAATGGTGTTGCCGAAGAAGCCCAGCAGCCAGAAGAGGAAACTGACGCCGTCCTGCAGCGGCACCAGCCACCAGCGCCGCGCGGTGAGGGGGTCGTGGAGCACCCAGGCAGGCCGTGGCGTGAGCCGCCGCGGCGCGGAGCGCGATGGTGGCCACCAGCGCCGGCCACCAGGAGGGTTGGAGCGCCACCAGCAGCAGCGCCACGGGAAGCGGATTCGTGAACACCTGTCCGATATAGCCGTAAGGCCGCGACCGGCGCGTGCTTCGCGACCACCGCAGCCGGTGTGAGGCGTTGGCCCGGAACCCTTCGGTGCCGATGCGGTGTTCGACGATGGAGCGCGACAAGCCCACGGCGAAACCCTTCTGGGCCGCGCGTTGCCCCATCACGAAATCCTCGGCCAGGTAGTCTTTCAGACTCTCGAGCCCGCCGATGGAAGCGAGCGCCCAGCGCCGCGCGACGATGGTGGGCCCCACGGCAAACTTCATGCCTTCGAGCATCCGCGCCACAAGCACGCCGCCCAGGAATTCGGTGTTCATTCCGATGGCTTCGAGAGTGGACCACAGGCTGGCGCCGGGCACGGCGCGGTAGGGGCAGGTGGTGAGCGCGAGTTGGCGGTCGTGAAACTCCGCGGCGATATCGCGCAGGAAGCCGGGCGCCACGCGAATGTCGCTGTCGCTCATCACCACCAGGGAGTGCCGGGACTGTTCGAGCATGGCCGCCAGAGCGAAGATTTTCGCGTTCGGATAGGGCGGCTCTCCGGTGACGATCAACCGCGCGGGAACCCGCGGGTATCGCTCGCGGAGGCTCCGCACAATGGGCACGGCCGCATCGTCGCCCTGGCGAACGGCGAACAGGATCTCAAAGTCCGTATAGTCCTGTTCGAAGAAGCTGCGCAGGTTTTCTTCGAGCCCTTCGTCGGCCCCGCTGAGAGGCTTCAGAATGCTGATCGGTTCGGTGTTGCGCACGGCCGGCCGGCGCGTCCCAAGAAAGCGCCGCGCGGCCAACACCGTGAGGGCGCAGTACACCGCGCCGCCGGCCAGCAAAACGGCCAGCGGCCACGCCAAAATCCATGCCATGTCTTTCTACTCGGAGGTCGCGCGGGTCGCAATCAACTCGGTCACTTTGGCGAGAAAATCTTCCACGGAAATCGAACCCTGATCGCCATGCTTGCGATGGCGCACGGACAGCGTGCCGGCGGCGGCTTCGCGATCTCCCAGGACAAGCATGTAGGGAACCTTCTGGAGCTGCGCCTCGCGAATTTTCAGGTTAACCTTCTCCTTGCGGTCGTCCACGGTCACTCGAAGGCCGGCCTCCCGCAAGCGGCGCGCCACGGATTGCGCGTACTCGGCCTGGCGGTCCGTGATGGGGAGCACGGTGGCTTGCACGGGAGCCAGCCACACGGGAAACGCGCCGGCGTAGTGCTCCACGAGGATGCCGAAGAACCGTTCCACGGAACCGTACAGCGCGCGATGTACCATCAAGGGCTGATGCGCCTTGCCGTCCTCGGCGATGTATTCGAGTTCGAAACGCCGCGGCAGCGTGAAATCGAACTGCACGGTGGAGAGCTGCCATAGGCGTCCGATGGCGTCGACGAGTTTCACATCGATTTTCGGACCGTAAAAGGCCGCTTCATCGGTCATCACCTTCACCTTCATGCCGAGGCGATCGGTGGCTTTGCGCAAGGCGTTTTCCGCAAGCTGCCATTGCTCGGGGGTGCCGTCGTACTTGCCGCTGGCGCCGCCGTCCCAGGTGGACAATTCCGCTTCGTAGTGCTCGAAACCGAAGGTACGCAGGGTGTCTTCGGCGAATTCGAGGCAGCTCACCACTTCGTCCTCGATTTGATCGGGCGTACAGAAGATGTGCGCGTCGTCCTGGGTGAAGCCGCGCACGCGCAGCAGGCCGTGCATGACGCCGGAACGCTCGTAGCGATACACCGTTCCCAGCTCGCCCAACCGCACCGGAAGCTCGCGGTAGCTGTGGAGCTTGTTCTTGTAAATCAGAATGTGGAACGGGCAGTTCATGGGCTTGAGCTGGTATTCGGCATCGTCCAGCTCCATGCGTTTGAACATGTTCTCGCCGTAAAAATTGTAGTGCCCGGAGGTCTTCCAGAGGTCCGAGCGCGCGACATGCGGCGTGTAGACCAGCGAATAGCCACGCTTGACGTATTCATCCCGCATCCAGTCTTCCAGGATGCGCCGTATGGTGCCACCCTTGGGATGGAAGAAAATCAAACCCGGTCCGGCCAACTCCTGAATGCTGAACAGATCGAGTTCCTGGCCCAGCTTACGGTGATCGCGCTTCTTGGCTTCCTCAATCTGGGCAAGGTAAGCATCCAGTTCCTTCTTGCTGAAGAACGCGGTGCCGTAGATGCGCTGCATCTGCTCGCTCTTCTCGTCGCCCTTCCAGTAGGCGCCGGCGATGGAGAGCAGCTTGAAAGCCTTAATTTTCGCGGTGGACGGAACGTGCGGGCCGCGGCAGAAATCGATGAATTTGTCCCCGAGCGTGTATTCGGTGAACACGTCGCCGGCCTTCTCGTCGATCAACTGGCACTTGAGCCGTTCGCCCATTCCGGCGTACTTCTTCAGGCCTTCGCTCTTGGGCGTGAGCTTGCGCTCGTAAGGCAGACCGCGCTTCTGCAGATCCCACATGCGCGCTTCGATGGCCTCCAGGTCTTCAGGCGTGAAGGCCTGGTCGCGCTGGAAATCGTAGAAGAAGCCGGTGTCGGTGGCCGGTCCCACGCCGAGCTTGGTATCCGGAAACAGTTCCAGAACGGCGGCGGCCAGCAGGTGCGCGGTCGAGTGGCGGTAGACGGTGAGCGCTTCGGGACTGCGGGTGGTCAGAATCTCGATGGTAGAGTCGGCGTCGAGCGGGCGGGTGAGGTCGAACAGTTCTCCGTTGACTCTAGCCGCGATGGCATCGTCGGCCAAACGCGGGCTGATGGAGCGGGCCACATCCAGTGGCCGGCTGCCCGCGGACACCTCCTGCCGGCTCCCGTCCGGGAGTGTAATTGTAATGCTGCTCATAGGGCGTAATTTTCAGCGTATCATACCGCCTTTGAGAGACAGGCCACTCTCACGCTATAGTAATGACTGTAGCGGGCGCGTGAATCCGACATGTTTCCAGCCAAGAGCCCATCCACGACCCAGGACGAAGGCGACCTCGTCGCGCGTGCGCAGCGGGGTGACGCCAGCGCCTTTACCGAGCTGGTGAGCCGCTACGAACGCCGAATCTTTCGTCTGGCCAAAAACATCACACAGAGTGACGAGGACGCCGAGGACGTCCTGCAAGAATCTTTTCTCAAGGCCTATCAACATTTGGGCGGCTTCCAGGGGCAATCGAAATTCTATACCTGGATCGTGCGGATCGCCGTCAACGAAGCCTTGATGAAGTTACGCAAGCGCAAGACAGACAAAACCGTCTCGCTCGACGAAACCATCGACACGGGCGAGGAGAACGTGGTTCGCGAGATCGCGGTCTGGGAAGACAACCCGGAGCAGCGCTACTCGCAGCGGGAGATACGCGAACTGCTGGATAAGGCCATCATGAGCCTGCGACCGGCTTTTCGCGCTGTTTTTGTGTTGCGGGACGTGGAAGATTTGTCCACGGAAGAAACCGCAGCGGTTCTGGATCTGTCCGTTCCGGCGGTCAAGAGCCGCTTGCTGCGCGCCAGGCTTCAACTGCGAGAGAAGCTGACGCGATTCTTCAAGCGGAAGGGGGACGACGTCTTTGCTTACATGTAAAGAATTCGTCGACGGCATCAGCGATTTCATCGACGACGACATTGCTCCGGACCTGCGCGAGAAGTTGCAGAAGCACATTTCCGAATGTCCCAACTGCTGGGTAGTTTACGACACGACCAAGAAGACCATTCAGGTCTATAAGGGAATGGAAGCACAACCCCTACCCGAGGACGTGCACTCGCGCCTGATGAAAGCGGTCGAGAAGCGCATGGCGACGGGCGGCGCAGCCGCCCAGCAAGAATAGCCGAAGTCCAGCCTATCAACGCCCGGCCGGACAAGCGCCCCAGTGAAAACCGCAACGGGCGCATTGCTCGCCTTCGCGCAACGGAAAGTTCAGCGAATCCTGCGCGCGGCTGAGCGCGCGTACGCTCTCTCGCGCGGCTTCGAGCGCGGCCGCATCGAGCGGCACATCCACTTCCTGTCCGCTACGCAAGTAACACAGCACGGCGCGATGGGGGATGCGACCGCGGATACGTTCGAGCGCCAGCGCGTACAACTGCAATTGCAGCGCGTAGGCACCGGCGCGGTCCTGGTGGCGATCCGTCTTGTAGTCGATGAGAATCAGTTCCCCGCCCTCTTCAAACCACAAATCTATTTGCCCGCGTAGAATCACGTCGTCGAGCGAGAGCAGGAAATCGAACTCGCGCCCGGCGTGTGAGGCGAGCGCGGCGCGGCGCCCAAGTTCGCTGGAGTAGAACCGCGACGCGAGGGCGAGCGCCTCGGGATCCGGCGATTCGACGGCCACGCCCGAGAGCAGATCGTGCACCTGCTGGCCCAGTTCGCTCGCCTCCAGCGGGGCCTCGCGATCTTCCTCGTCGATATCCAGGGATGCCGCGCGCCTTTCCGGCCAGCCCAGGTAACGGCTGAGGAAATACTTTCGAGGACATGCCGCGAACAACGCGACGGAAGTCGCGGTGAGGGTCGCGTCGTGCTGCCCGCTCAAGCGGCGGGCGGTCCAGGTCTAGCGGTACTGGGGAGCTATTGGCGCGGTCGAGAGCGCCCATGGGCGGTGGCGCGGAGTCCACCCGAAGCACCGCGATGCCATCGGCCACCAGCGGCGTGTTGTCGAACGTCTCCAGATCCACATTCAGCTTCTCGCTCACCTGTTTGGCCCACTTCGACATGCGCCTGGTCTGGGCGAAGGACAAAACCAAATGCTCCTGGGCGCGCGTCATGGCGACAAAAAGCAGGCGGTGGGCTTCGCGCTCTTCGCGCAGCTTCTCGATGCCGGCGGCCACGCGGTGCGCGCCATCCGGCACCGTTTCGCCGCTGGACGGATCGCGCCAGCGCGCGCCGATCCCGCTTTCGGCGCGATAGATGAGCGCCGGCGTCTGCTGGTTGGGCCCTTTGTGCAAGGCGGCGACGAAAACGATGGGAAACTCGAGCCCCTTGGCGGCGTGAATGGTCATCACGTTCACCGCGTCGGCGGCTTCGGCGGGCGGTGCGTCGGGTTCGGGTTGCTCCTCGCGCAGACCGTCCAACCGGTCCACCAATTGAGACAGCGTGCCCGGGGCCGCGGCGGCCAGGTCGCGAATCATACCCAAGGAATTTCTCGATGTTCGCCTGCGCGCGGGATTCGAGTCCATTGAGATAACCGGACTCATCGAGCGCGCGGCCTACCAGCAGATCTGGCGAAACGTCGGAGGCGAGTTGGCGCGAGGCGTAGATGCGCGTTCGCGCATCCAGCAACCGTTCGAGATCCCCCGCGTCGAAATCCTCCGCCGAATGGTCTAGCGCGGCGAGTGATTCCCAAAGTTGTCCGCGCATCTTCACGCGCATCAGCGTCTCGTCGCTGGCGCCGACCAGCGGAGACCGCAACACGGCCGCCAGGCTGACTTCGTCCCGCGGGTTCGCGAGGACGCGGAGCCAGTTCACCAGATCCAACACTTCGCGTGCGGCGAAGAACGTCCGCCCCTTACTTTGCAGGTAGGGGACCTGATACTCGGCAAAAGCCGCCGCCAGCGGTTCTATACAGGCGGCCGTACGGACCAGCACGGCCATATCGGAAAACTTCGCCACGCGTGGCGCGTCCGGCGTGCCGATGACCAACGCGCCTACCATCTGGCGGATGCGGTGCGCCACCCATCGGGCTTCGAGCGCGCTACCGGAGGCGGTATCCTCGCCCGCCGCAACCAGGACTTCCACGCTGGGGTCTAACTTGGCGACGAACGCTCCGCGCGCGGTGAGGTCCATCGGCTCGATACCCTCGGCGCCGGCGAAGACGCGGGCGGCGGCGGCGAGAATCTCCGGACGGCTGCGATAGTTTTCGTTCAGCACGTCCACCGGCCGCTGCTGGTCCTCGATGGCGCGCCGGTAGGCGCGAAACACCTCGGGCTCCGCGTGACGAAAACCGTAGATCGACTGGTTGATATCGCCGACGGCGAAGAAACGGTCCGCGCGGCGCAACAGGTCCACCAGGCGGCTTTGCAGCGGATTGGTGTCCTGCAACTCATCCATCAGAATCGCGTCGAAGGACTGTTGGATACGCGCGCGAACCTCGCCCCGGCCGCGCAACATGCGGATGGTGTGCTCCTCGAGATCCGCGAAATCCAGAACCGCGGCGGAGCGCTTGCGCGAGCGGTAAAGCGCGTCGAAGCGAACCAGCGCCCGGTGGAGAAGTTGCCGCTCGGCGCCGAACAACGCGCCCATCGCGGCCGACCGCGCCGGCTCCAGCAGATCCCTCTTGATATCGGTCAGAGCCAAACGGATCTGGCTCCCGGTCTTCACTTTCGTAAGGTTGCAGTCGAAGCTGCTGAAGACCTGCAAACACTCTCGCCAACAGGGTGCCACGGCGCGCGCCAGTAACACCCGCACCCATTCGCGCTGCGTGGCGATGTACTCCTTCTGCTGCGGCTTCCAGCCTTCGGTCGAACCATCCAGAACCAACCGCGCGGCGGCGTGCAGGCTTTCCAGTGCCGCCTCGGCTCCCGATTCGGCGACCAGGGTTGATTCGTCGATGCCGGCGCCCGCGCTGCGAACGGCTTCGTACACGCCGGTCAGGCAGCGTGCCAGATCCGCGTCTGCGAAGCCTTGCAGCAAGCCGCGCATGACGGCAGGTTCTTCTTCAAGCAGCGCGTCGAGAGCGTCTTCGGCGGCCACCATGGAATCCACGGCGCCGGTCGCGTCTTCCTGAATGGTGAATTCGGGATCCAGTCCCGCGGCCACGGCGTTCTCCCGCAGCAGGCGCGCGCACAAGCCGTGAATGGTGGAAACATAGGCGCGCTCGACACCCGCGCGCGCTTCAGTCGAGTGCTGGAAGCGCTTTACCAGCCGCCGCTTGATCTCGTTAGCGGCCTTCTCGGTGAAGGTGATGGCCAGAATGCGCAGCGGCGAGATGCCCTGCTCCACCAGCCAGGCGAAATGCTCAACCAGCACGCGCGTTTTGCCGGAGCCCGGTCCCGCCACTACGCAGACGTCCTGGCCGGAACGCGTGACGGCGGCCAGTTGAGCAGCCGAGAGGCTCATTCAGCCTCCTCGCCGGCCGCGTGCGCGCGCGGCATAGTCTCCACCCGGCAACCATCGCGAAACTCGCAGTACTGGCACTGGGCCTCATCGGCGGGATCGGGGTGGATGGCACCCTCGCGAATACGGGCGGCGCTCTCCAGGGTGAGTTGCGCGGCCTGGGCGGCGACGGCCTCCAGGTCTTCGGGCGTGCTCCAACCGCGCGGATCCGACAGCTTGCCGCGCAGTGCCCAGTAGAGCATTTCGACGGGGTGAAGACCGAAGGCTCGCTGGATGGCCAGGACGTACAATCCGCCTTGCACGCGGCGACCCTCGTCGTATTCGCGCATGCGCGTGGCGAGTCGCGAGGCACTGGAGTATTTGTAATCCACAACCACGGCGTGGCCCTGGGCGTCGACCTCGAAACGATCGATGCGGCCGCGCACAAGAACATCGTGGAGAGCGGAAATTCGAAGCGCACTTCGGTGCGTACTTCGCGATCATCGTGCCCGGGCATTTGCGCCAGGAAGCGACGCAGGTTACCAAGCATCTCCAGCCGTATGGCTTCCGTGCGATGCCCTGGAACGAGTTTGTGCTCATCGACCGCTTTGCGGAAGCAACCTTCGAAGAGGGCTTCGACGTCCATGCCGTGCCGCCAGACGGATATCACTTCATGCACGACGCTGCCTTGAACGAGCGGATCGAAGCGCTCCTTGGGACGGGCTGGCGCGGGTGAGAGTCCCAGCGTGTGACGGCCGAAGAACTGGAACGGGCACTGCAGGAAGGATTCGACGCGGCTGGGCGAGAAGGCACCATGGCGCTGGCGAATCCAGGCGCGCAGGTATTCGTCGTAGATTACCGGCGCCCGCTCGGGCGCTCGGGCGCGTTTCGGCCGCGGACGCACATGCACAGCGGCTTCCAGGCGCGCCGGAAAATCTTCCACGAAGAACGACGGCAGGTTCGGCTCCCCCTTGGCGTTGTAAACCGGATAGGAGAGCACTGCGAGCGCCGTGGCGCGCGAAGCGGCCAACTCGAACAGGAATCGCTCCTCCAGTTGTTTTTCCGCCGTGGTCGCCAGGCGCACTCCCGCTTCCACCAGGCGCGTGCGTGGTTCGTCGCCCAGCAACGGGTTTTGCGAGATGTAGAGCGGAAATTGTTTTTCAAGCAGACCGCAGACAAACACCACGGGAAGTTCCCACTGCCGCGCCTCGTAAACGTCCATGACGTGCACGACGTTGCGACGCCGGTCGGCGACGCGCAGGCGTGTTTCGCTCAGTACCGTCCGGCATTCGCTCCAAAACTCCGCCAGCGGAACAGGCGGGGCGCCAGCGAGGGCACTGACTGTTTCGTCGAGACATTTCTCGAACGCGGTGGCTGCCGATGCGTGAGCCCGCCACACCAGAATGCGCTCCGCTTCGGCGGGCAATTCAGGCGGCGGTCCCTGGAGAAATGGGCCCAGTTCCTTGAGCCGCGCCGCCCAGCCGGCGGGCGCGAGCGAGAGCGAACGCCATGCATCCAGAGGCCGCAGCGCATCCAGACGCGCCACCACTTCCGGTGCGTTCACCGCGCGTGCCGCATCGCACAGCGCGTCCAGACCTTGATCCGGCATGCGCTCACGAACCGCGTAGGCGAACCGTTCGCCGGGCGCCGTCGCGCCGATTCCGGAGATGGGCATCTCGAACGCGCTCAGGCTGGTCTCGAAATCCCACCCGCTCAGAACGCCGTCCACCAGCAGGGAGAAGTAGCGGACGACCGCGTGCGCGGCGAGAGGCTCGGCGAAATAGAAGCGCGCCGGGATACCGAAGCGATCAAAAGCCAAGCGTAGCGCCGCCATGTATGGTTGTTGGCCGCGCGCCACCACGCCGATTTCGCGATACAACCTGCCGCGGGCGACTTCATCCAACACCCGGCGGGCGATCTCTTCCGCCTCGCGGTCGAGCGTCGGAGGCGTTACCAGAATTCGTTCCGGCGCGCGCCAGATCCGTTCCAATCTCTCTTCGGTCGCGCCCAACCCGGCGAGCGCGCGCCGTACGGGGTCGCTACCGGGCCATGGCGGAAGGGTCAACATGACCTGGACGTGCCGGGCCAAGGCGGCCAATATGGATAGCTCGGGATCCGTGAAGGTGAAAAATCCATCGAGCAGGACGAGGTCCACTGGAGCAAGCCCGTTCTTCTCGATGTTCGCGGCGGCGCGTGCAAGGCTGGAGCCGCGCAGCGTCCACTGGCGAGCCGCGATGGCCGCTTCCACTTCCGTGTAGACGGCGGCCAGCGCGGAATCGTAGGCACCACCCGGGCGCAGGCGCGCCAGACGCTCCGCGTCGCAACCGGCGGAAGATAGTTCGTCGATCAAGCGCGCCACGGCAGCCGCGAAGCCGCGCATCTGGGCGACCTCCTGGAATACCGCTGGCCGGGTGCGGCGAAGCGCATCCGCAACCACCAGCAATAGCGCTTCGGAAGACGCCTGAGGAGCATCGGAGGCAAACGGAGCGAGGAAGCGCGAAAGCGTTTCGACGAGGACGGGACGGAACACGAATCCTTCGCGCGCCAACTGATTGCGCAGGTGTTCGGCCATCGTGGCGGTGGGCACGAGGAGACGAAAATCGGCTGCGCCCGCACGCAGCCGCGCGCGCGCTTGCTCCAAGATCCGATGGGTCTTGCCGGAACCGGGAGGGCCGACCAGGATGCGCATTCTCGGCCCAGTATAGAAGTTTTAGTGGATCAACTGCGCGCGAAAAACATAGAGCTGCGTGGAAGGCTCGTCATAGACCGACATGCGCGCTCCACTCTTGCGCGCCAGCGCCTCGAAGAACTGTTTGGCGTCCCAGCCGTACTCGGGCGCCACTTGCGGCAGCAGCAATCCGCGGCGGAATCCGGCTTGCAGCAGGGCGCCGTGTTGGTTCACTTGAAACTCCGAGCGCGACTGGATGGGCTTCAACGGACTAAGGACGGAGATTTCGATCTCGATGTCCGTCTCGTCGCGGCGCAGCGGCGGAAACCGGCTGTCGTCGAGCGCCGCGGCGAGGGTCATTTCGGGCACCGCACGCGAGAGGGGCTCCGTTGGTGCGGACATCCCCACGCAGCCGCGCAGATCGCCTTGCTTGTGCAACGAAACGAAAGCCGCGCCGCACCGCGAAAGCGCCGGGCTGGTCCGCCGCGGCGCCACCGCTTCGCGCCGCCCCGTCTCGCGGTATCCCTCGAGCGTGCGCCGGGCGCTCTCGATCAGCGCCGCCTGGTCCGCCTCATCGAGAAGAAACGAGCTATGCGGAAAGTACCCCAGCGCGGCGTAGCTCACCGAATGGCGAAAGTCGCCGGTGATCTCGCCGGAAGTCTGATAGTCGAGCTTCTGCTGGTAGTGTTCCTCACGGCCTTCCAGTTCCCTGATGATGGCGAGCAGCAACGCAATCGGCTGGTATCCGCACACGGTGGCGTGCGTCTCACGGATGGCCTTGAGGAACATCTCATCGTTCAAGCCCGAGGCCGCATCCACCACGGCGTGGTCCAGTCCGTACAATCGGTCGGCGACGCGGTCGTCGGCGGGAAACGGTTCGAAGTGGAAGGCGCGCCCATAGTGAGTGAAGTCGGAACTGGCGACAAACACCGTGCGAGAATCAGCCAGTTCAGCGAGGGAGCGCGCCACCGCGCGCCGGACGTGTGCGTCGAGCTGCGAAACGTAGACCGGCACCAGCTTCGCCTGGGGAGCCACCCGCTGTAACAGCGGGAGCTGTATCTCGATGGAGTGATCGCACAGTTGCTCTTCCGCAGGTCTGGCCGAACACAGGCTGGGTCGCCAGGCGCGCCACCGCTTCGCGATCCACGCATGTGTCGCCAAGGGGAGTTCGATAACAGTCCGCGTCGGGGAGCCACGCGCCCGCCGCCGATCCGCGGTGCGAGAAACCCATCACCACAACGCGCTCGGGCGGCGGTTGGCCCCAATGGCGGTAGGCCGCGGCGGCCACGGTGCCCGAGTACATCAAGCCCGCGTGCGGCACCACAAACCCGACGCCTCGCGGAAGTAGCGAGCTTCCCGTGCGCAGTTCGGAATCGGCGAACAGACGCTCCAGCAGTTCTTCGAGTTCCTTGCGATTGCCGGGATACCAGGACCCGCTGAATGGAGATGCGTGAACCGCCACTGAACTCATGGCCGGTTGCTCCTTTCCCGGCCCGGCCGGCAGCTAACAGACCGGTCCGTCCTGCTTATATGGAAGCACAGTGTTAGGCGTTGCGCCAGGACTTGATGGGCTATCTCCAGGCGGCGCGTGCAGCGCATCCAACATGTTTCGAACGCGGAGAATCGACGGGTCGAAGCCGAAGGATTCCAGCGTGGCGCGCACCTCGCTCAGGCGCTGCACATAGGCAGGAAACTCCACCACCCCACTCTGATGGTAGATCTGCGGATTGATGGGAAACGGAACGTGCGCCAAGCGCGTCGAGCAGTTCTTCGAGCGCCTGCGGCTCCACCATGATGCTCGCCACCACCAACTCGCCTTCCAGTCCCAGCAAGGCTTGAGCAGCAGTCCCCGGATTGTGCCAAACGCTCATAGAAAACCTCCCGTGCCCTCGAGGGGCACAGCATTCGGCGCAATCGGCCCAAAAAAGCAAAAACCCTGGGGCCAAAGGCTCCAGGGCAATATTTCCCGCGACCGATCCGCCTTTAGCACTTTTTTTTACGTGGTTGCAAGTAGCTGACCTCTAAACGGCAAGGCCTAAATCACTCCACGTCACCCGCAGGATAGCACCGGCCGGTGAAAAGGTCAATCGAAAAGCGGCCGTTGTGTGCCTGCCGGGCTTTAGAGGTGCGGCGGGTAGCGATTGAAGAGAATGTCGCGCCTCTGCCAGGGCACCTTGTTGATGGTCAGATTCTCGAACCAGTACTGGCCGGTCTTGCCGGCGCACACGATGTCGAGGTCGCCGTCGCCGTCCAGGTCGATGACGACGAACTGCGTGCCGGCGCCGGCGATGGAGTTATACGCGATGGGATGGCGCTCGAACAGCGGCGTCTTGCCCGGCGTCACCTTGTAATAGTAAATGGCCAGCGGATCGAACGAGCCGGGGTCGGATTCATTATGGCCGCGGTAACGCTTGCCGGCGAGAATCTCAGGTTTGCCGTCGCCGTCCAGATCCACCATCTTGACGTTGTGAACCTGCGAGAACGAGAGGTCGATGTTATGTTTCACCCAAGTTCGCTTGCCGCCGGCCGTCTTGCGTTGTTCGAGCCAGTAGATCCCGTAGGAGTGGCCGGAGGAGTAGAGGATGTCGGGCGTGCCGTCGGCATTGAAATCGAAAGCGTAGATGGCGATGCCGGTCTCCGCGAGATCGAATTCGGGCCGCCACTCCCATTGGTCCTGGGCCAGGTTCACCTGGCGGTAGTAGCCGTGCGGGGTAATGATATCGGGCTTGCCGTCGCCATCGACATCGCCGAAGCCGATGCCGTGTCCGCTGCCGGCATCGCCCACGCGTCCGCTTGGTGATTTTGCCATTGGCGATGTGGAGCCAGAACACGGGTTGCTCGGTCCAGTGCGTCGGAATCACGTCGGGCGTGCCATCGCCATCGACGTCCACCGAGATCAGACCTTCGGTCTGCCGCGAAGGCGTGATGCGCACCTTGGGCCACATGACGCCTAGTTTCTTCGGATTCTCGAAGTAGAAGATGCCATCGTCCATCCAACCGGAGGCGACGATGTCCGGATAGCCGTCGCGGTTGACGTCGATGGCGAATTCGCCGCAGTTGGAAACGAACTCGCCGGAGATCTTGGCTTCGCGGAATTCGGTGCGCTGCCAGTCGGGCGCTTTGTACCAATAGGCTCCGCTGGTCACGTCGAGTTTCCCGTCGCGGTCGACATCCAGCACGGCAACGCCTTCGGAACGGTCGGTCCCGATTTGATGCAGCAGGAAGACCGGCGGTTCTGCGGCCGTCGCCAAGGCGGCGAACACAAGCATGAGTGCGGATTTCAGGGTCACCGTCTTATTATGAACGACGCGAAGCGAGTTTGCGGCCGGCGAACCGGGCGAGGTAGGCAATCCAGTTTTGCTCTTTTTGAGGAGGGAATTCCTTATTCCAATAGAGCCGGAACGCGTGTGCGCGGCGCTCACCCAGCATGGCAATGCGGCGCGCGGCGGCCGCGCCGGATCGCGCCATGCCCTCCGGGACGCGGCGGAGCAATTCGCAAGCCGTGGCGCAATCGTTCACCTCTCCCAGGTGCCGCTGCACGGATCGCAACACGGTAATGCGTGCCGCGAGCCCCGGCCCGTAGACCGGGCGAAACAACTCGACGCCGTAGCGGAAGCTCTTGGCGGCGAGGCGAAACCGATGGAGAGCCTGGGCCGTCTGGGAAGGCGCGGCAGCGCGGCGTCCACGTTTGAAGAACTTCCGTGCCAGGGATGGCAATTCGCGGGAGGCGTACGCCACCGCGGCGTCCAGGCGCACGGCGGAGGATTCCTTCGATGGGTCGCCCGATAGTTCGAGCGCGTCGCGCCAACGCCGGGAGAACTCGCGCCGGTTCAGGCGGCGCAACTCGTCGACCAGTTCCTCCATGGCCTTGCGGCGCGCTTCGGCGAGCCAGCCAAAGAGAGCGGACCGGGGCCCCACTCGCGTGTGTACAAGCAGTTCGATGGCTACGTCCCGGTTGCGCACTTCGGCAGCCAGATCCATGACGCGCCGTAACCGGCGGCGGCTCTTCCTGGCGACGCGCGACGGAAAGTGTTCTCGAAAAACGGAGAGGCACTCGGTGAACCGGCGGATGGAGACGCGCAGGTCGTGGACGTCATCGGGGCGGCCATGGCGCGAGGCACGGCGCACCTCGAACGCCAAGCGCGTGAGACGGCCCGACAGTTGTTCGGTGGCGTAGTTACGCATCCGCGTATCTTTAGTCTACCGCCGCGCCCGAGCGAGGGTGACGGGCAAGCCGTAGACTTGCCGGAAAGCCTCGCCGGCGCGCTCGCCAGCCCACATCTCCAGATCCGTGTCGGCCGTCGACCGCAGATCGAGAATGACGCTTGAATCTCGAATCTGGCAGGCGACGCTCTCCACGCGCTGATCGTGGCTGCGATCCAGACTGTCAGCCAGGCGCAGCAGAGGAACCAGCATCCAGACCGCGCGCTTCTCGTCGGCGGGGAGCGCCTGGTAGTTGTCGTGCCGCGCAGAGGGCATGGTCTTGCGGTGATACCGGCAGAGCATGGCGATCATGGATCGCTCGCGGCCGGTGAAAGCGGGCATATCCGAATTGGCGACCACGTAGGAGGAATGCTTGTGATGGCCGATGTCGCTGATGAAGTGTCCGGTATCGTGCAGGTACGCGGCGGCTTCGAGCAATCGTCCGAGCGCCAAGGGCAGACCGTGCAAAGGGTGCAGCGCCTCAAAGAGAGTTTGCGCCAGCGCCGCGACCTTGCGGGCGTGACGCACGTCGACGCCGTAGCGGCGCGCCATCTGCTCGACGACGCTTCGTTGCTCGCGGCTGAGACGAGAGAGCTCCTTTCCCACGCCGCGTGCGGCGAGGTCCGCGATGATGCCATCCCGCAAGCCGGCGGCCGAATAGTACAGAGACGGCAGGTGGAAACGTTCGACGGCCACGCGCAACACGGCGGCGCCGGGAATAATGATTTCGGCCCGGCGCGGTCCGACTCCGGCGATCTTGCGCCGCGCGGCCAGGTCGCGTTGCGCCACCGTACGGTAAAAGGAGCGCAATTGCGAAGGCGCCACGCGCAGCCGGTCCGCGGACTCGCGACGGGTGCGAGCCACACGGTTCACCGCGCACACCACGGCCGCCGCCGTGGCGCTGGTGGCGATGGCGCGATCCCAAGGACCGGCGCCAAAGCGCCGCGCAGCCGGGGCGATTTTCTCCTCGATGAATTGCTCCAGGCGGTGCAGTTCCTGCGTGGTGGGCGGATCGTGTTCAAGGAATACCTGCGTCAGACGCACGGCGCCGAGCGGTTTGGAATAGGCCGCCGTCATCCGCCCACCCTCGCCCAGAATGAATTCGGCGCTACCACCACCGATATCGACGATCAGGATCCTCTGCTTCGGATGCGGCCAACGCGACTGGACGCCAAGATGGATGAGTCGCGCCTCTTCCTGTCCGGAGATGATCTCGACGTTGGTACCGAGCGCCTGCGAGGCGGCTTCTAGAAACTGCCGCTGGTTGCGCGCGTCGCGCACGGCGCTGGTGGCCACGGCGCGCACTCCGGCCACCTCCAGTTGCCCGTAAGCGGAGGCGAAACGCCGAAGAACCTCGCAGGTGAGATCCATGGCCGCCGTGGAGATCTCGCCATTCTCAAAGACGTTTTCGCCCAGCCGCGTCACCTGCCGCTCGGCGGCCAACACGCGCGGCGGCGCACCGGAGAGCACCTCCGCCGCCAGCATGCGTACGGAGTTGCTGCCGATATCGACGGCGGCGTAGCGTGGCATATAGCTATAATAATCGGAACGAGTTCATTCACCTATGCCAATCCTCGGCCCCAATCGTTACAAGGGCAAGCTGATTATTGTGGAAGGCATCGACGGGTCCGGGAAATCGACCCAGCTTTCGCTTCTCAGCCACTGGCTGCGCGCGCAGGGAATTGCCGTCGCGTTCAGCGAGTGGAACTCCTCCCCGCTGGTTCGCGAAACCACGCGTCGCGGAAAGAAGAAGCAGATGTTCACGCCCACAACGTTCAGCTTAATCCACGCCACGGATTTCGCCGACCGCCTGGAACGCTACATTGTGCCGATGCTGAAAGCCGGCGCCGTGGTGTGCGCGGATCGCTACGCCTACACGGCCTTCGCCCGCGACACCGTGCGCGGCGTCAGCCGGCGGTGGGTGCGCAACCTGTACCGTTTCGCCGCGCGTCCGAGCCTGGCGTTTTACTTCCGCGTGCCGCTGGACGTGGCCCTGGGCCGCATCCTGGGCGGGCGCGCCGAAATCAAGTACTACGAGGCGGGAATGGACCTGGGCCTCAGCCGCAACATCGAAGAGAGCTTTCGTCTATTCCAGGGGCGCATCCTCGAAGAGTACGAGTCGATGGCCGCTGAGGTGGGATTCCACGTGATCGACGCCACCGGCAGCATCGAGCAACAGCAACGCGAGATGCGTGAAATCGTGTTACGCGAGATAGGCGGCTACTTGCGCAACGGAGTCCTGCGCTTGCGGGAAGGAGACAGCGGTGCTGACGAAACGTCCGCTTGAGTTCTACGGCGATCCGCTTCCGGGCGTCGACACCACGGAACTGCAAGGCAAGCTCATCGTCATTGAAGGTCCGGACGCAGTGGGCCGAAGCACGCAGATCGCCGGGTTGCGTGCATGGCTCGAAGCGCAGGGACACGCCGTGCTGGACACGGGCATGGCGCGATCGGCGTTGGCCGGCAAGGGCATCCAGCAAGCCAAGAAAGGCAATACGCTGGGGCCCATCACCATGACCCTCTACTACGCGACGGACTTCGCCGACCGTCTGGAGAACGCGATCATCCCCGCCCTGCGCGCCGGTTTCGTCGTACTGACCGACCGCTACATCTTTTCGCTCATGGCGCGCGCCATCGCCCGCAACGAAGACCACCGCTGGATCGAACAAGTTTCCGGCTTCGCGCTGGTGCCGCACGCGGTCTACTACCTGCGCACCGACGTGAAGCATTTGGTTTCGCGCGTGGTGATCGGACGCGGCAGCTTCGACTTCTGGGAAAGCGGCATGGACATGCGCTTCGGCCGCGACATGTACGAGAGCTTCCTGCGCTACCAAAGCCGCCTGGTGCGCGCACTGGACCGCATGGAGAAGCGCTACGACTTCCAGGTGATCGACGCGAGCAAGTCCTCCGAACAGATCCTCCGCGAATTGCAGCGCAAAATCAGCCGCTTGTTCGCGGCCAAGGAACGAAAGCCGAAAACGGCAGCCAGATAACTGGTGCGGCGGAAGCTGGTAGTATTTCGGTGGAGGCAGACCCAGAGATGAAAGCGCTTCTACTCACCGCTCCCAGAGAGCTTCAGCTTACCGATCTTGCGCGGGGCGAACTCGCGCCGGGCCAGGCACGAGTACGCGTGCGCAAGGTGGGCGTTTGCGGCTCGGATTATTCGAGCATCGCCGGCAAGCTGCCGTTCACACGGTTCCCCATCGTCGTCGGACATGAAGCCAGCGGCGAGATCCTGGAATCCGCCGCCGACGGTTGGAGCGCCGGCGAGCGCGTCTTGCTCCACCCCATTCTGTGCCGTCGCGACGACGCCGCGTTCGCGCGCGGCGAAGTACATCATTCCGACTCGACTGAGGTGCTGGGCGTGGTCTCCCGCAATGGCGCCTACGCCGAAGAGGTGGTGGTGGAGGACTACATGCTGCGCCGCATGACGGATTCCATGGACTTTGAAACCGCGGCCATGGTGGAGCCGGTCGCGGTGGCCGTGCGCGCCGTCCAACTAGGACGCCCGCGCGGCGGGGACCGCGTGTTGGTGTTCGGCGCCGGCAACATCGGGCTGGTTCTCATCCAGGTGGCGAGAGAGTTGGGCGCCGGGCGCGTGGTGGTGACCGACGTGGTGCCGGAGCGTCTGGAAATGGCGCGCTCGCTCGGAGTGGACGAAGCCGTGGACGTTCGCGAAGACTATCCAGCCGCCCGCTTCGAAAAGCAGTTCGACATCGTTATCGACGGCGTGGGCACGTCCGATACCGTCAACAAAGGCCTGGCCGCATGCGCGCGCGGCGGCCGCATCGTGGTGTATGGCGTGCCGGCGGGCGACATCAACTACCCCTTAAAAGTGGCCTTCTCGAAAGATGTCACGCTCGCCACCAGCCGCCTTTACGACTCGAACTTCGACGTGGCCATGCGCTTAGTTGCCGATCGCAAACTGAGACTCACCGACCTCATCACCCATCGCGTGACGCTGGACGAGGCGCCCGACTTGCTGCTGCGTCTGATCGACGGCAAAGAGAAGGCCATCAAGGTTATGATTTCGACATGATCCACGATCTGTTCTCGGTCCAAAACAAAGTGGTCCATGTGAGTGGGGGTTCGCGCGGCATCGGCCGCGCCATCGCGCAAGCGTTTCACCAGTCCGGCGCCAAGGTGGTGGTCAGCGCGCGCAACGAAGAGGGGTTGAAGGCCACCGGCCTGGACTACGAACTTTGCGATGTAACCGACCGGAGCGCCATCGAGCGCACCGTGGCGAACATCGTCGCGCGGCACGGCCGGCTGGACGTGCTGTTCAACGTGGCCGGAATCAATTTCCGCCATGGCGCCGAAACTTTCCCGACCGACAAGTTCGACGAGATCATGGCCGTGAACGTGCGCGGCAACTATTTCATGGCGAGCGCATCGGGCCGCGTGATGGTGAGCCAGGGCGCGGGCAAGATCGTCAACATCGCGAGCCTCCACACGACGCAAAGCATCCAGGGCGTTTCCGCGTACGGGACCAGCAAGGGCGCGATCGGCTCCATGACGCGCGCGCTGGCCGTGGAATGGGCGCCCTACAATGTGCAGGTGAACGCGCTGGCGCCGGGCTTCATCGTCACCGACCTGAATCGCAAACTATGGGAGAACCCCACCATGCGCGGATGGGTGGAAGCGCGCACACCGGCCACCCGGCTGGGCACGCCGGACGACCTGATCGGCGCGGCCTTCTTCCTGGCCAGCGCGGCCAGCGATTTCGTCACCGGCGTGGTGCTGAATGTGGATGGCGGTTATAACGCCGGCTCGCTGTGGCCGCTCGAATTCCCTCGTTGAGGCGCGGCTAAGCGATTGCACTGGCCGGCTCGGAGTACAATTCCATGGCAGACAGACATCAGACACTACAGGCACTCAAAGACACCGGAGTAGTCGCGGTCATCCGCGCCGACAAGGCTGAAGACCTTGTGGATGTGGGTCGCGCGCTCCGGCAGGGTGGCGTTCAGTTCATCGAAATCACCATGACGGTACCGGGCGCGCTGGCGGTCATCGAAAGAGCCACCGCGGCGCTGCAGCACGACGATGTGTATATCGGCGCCGGCACGGTGCTGGACTCGGAAACAGCGCGCCTGGCGATTCTCGCCGGGGCTAACTACGTGGTCTCGCCGGTCTTTCGTCCGGACGTCGTCGCGACGTGCAGCCGCTACAGCGTGGCGGTGATGCCAGGCGCCCTGACGCCCACCGAGGTGCTCAACGCCTGGGAGGCGGGAGCGGACGTCGTTAAGATCTTCCCCGCCGGGGTCGGCGGCCCACAGTTCTTCAAGGACCTGAAGGGACCGTTCCCGCACATCGAGATCATGCCCACCGGCGCGGTCAACCGCGAAACCGCCCCGGCGTTCATCAAGGCGGGGGCTTGCGCCGTCGGCGTCGGTGGCGAACTGGCCGGCAAGCCCCTGATTGCCGCCAGGGATTTTGCCACCATTACCAGGAACGCCGCCGATTTTCTGGCCATCGTGCAGGCAGCCAAGAAAAGGTGAGCATCGGGAGAACCGCATGAAGACATCGAAAAGGGCCGTATTCTTCGGTGAGCTGCTGATGCGCCTGGCCACCAAGCGCTATGAGCGGTTCGTGCAGAGCCGCGAGTTCGAGGTGGGTTACACCGGCGCGGAAGCCAACGCGGCGGTGTCGCTGGCGAACTTCGGGCTCGACGCTTATGTCGTGTCGGTCGTGCCGGACACGGAAATTGGCCAGGCTTGCATCAACTTTGTTCGCCAGTTCGGCGTGAATACGGATTTCGTGCTCCGGGGCGGCCCGCGGTTGGGAACCTTCTACCTGGAGACCGGCGCCTCCCAGCGTCCCTCGAAAGTCATCTACGACCGCGCGGGCAGCTCGATTACCCAACTGAGCCCGGGCCAAGTGAACTGGGACGAAGTCTTCGCCGGCAAACATTGGTTTCACTGGTCGGGCACGGCTCCGGCCTTGAGCGACGCCATGGCGGCGACCACGCTGGAAGCCTGCCAGGCGGCCCGGAAACATGGACTGACGGTGAGTTGCGACCTAAACTACCGCCGTAAACTGTGGTCGCCCGACAAGGCGCGCCGGACCATGACCGAGCTGATGCAATACGTGGATGTCCTCATCGGAAACGAGGAAGACTCCGCCATCGTGCTGGGCGTCGAGGCCAAGGGCGTGGACGTGGCCAAGGGATCGCTGGACGCGGAGCGTTACAAGGAAGTCGCCGGGGAGCTGCATCAGCGGTTCGGCTTCAAGTATGTCGCGACGACCTTGCGCGAGAGCATCTCCGCCTCCGAGAACGGTTGGTCGTGCCTGCTTTCCGACGGCAGCCAGTGTTATCTCAGCCGCAAGTACCGCATCTGGATCGTGGATCGCGTGGGCGGCGGCGACTCGTTTTCGGGCGGCCTGATTTACGGGCTGCTGTCCGGCATGAGTTGCCAGGAAACCGTCGAATTCGCGGCGGCCGCTTCCTGCCTGAAGCACTCCATTCACGGCGATTTCAACCACGTTTCGCGCGACGAAGTGCTGGCCCTGATCGGCGGCAGCGGCTCCGGTCGCATACAACGTTAGTGAGGTGTCGCCGGATCCAGAGGAGGATCTCGCTTCGAGTGAATGTCCAGATGCTGTGCTGCCGGGAGTGACGCTGCACGAATGTCTGATGCTGGAGCACGCCGGATACGCCGCTCGCGGCACGGAGCTTATGGATCGCTTTCACTTGAATAATTGATCGTCATGTCCAAACTCATTTCGCTCGTATCGATACCGTTGCTATGCTCCTGTCTCGCCGTAGCCGAGCCAGCTTCGTTTCTTTCGGCCAAGCCGGTTTGGCCCAAGGGCCGCGAGAAAGAGATGAACCTGATGGTGGGCTTCAGCGCCGCGTTCCGCGCCCCGCGCGATGCGAAAGTCACCATCCGGCTCACCGCCTCGACGCTCTACCGCCTGTACGTGAACGGCGCGTTTGCCGGCTACGGGCCCGCGCGCGGTCCGTATGGATGGTTCCGCATCGATGAATGGGACGTGACACACCTGCTCAAGGAGGGCGCGAACGTCGCCGCCGTGGAAGTGGCCGGCTACAACGTAAACAGTTACTACGTGCAGGATCAGCCCTCGTTTCTGCAGGCCGAAATTGTCGCGGGCGGCAAGGTGCTGGCCTCCACCGGTGGCGGCGGCGCCAGATTCTCGGCCAGTGTGCTCCCCGAACGCGTACAGAAGGTGCAGCGCTACAGCTTCCAGCGGCCGTTTTCCGAAGTGTACCGCTTGAAGCCCGGCGCGGACGTCTGGCGCCGCGAAGCGATCGCCGGCAAACTGGCGCTGCAGGTTCAACCGGCGCGGCCATTGCTGGCGCGCGGCGTGCCTTATCCACACTTCCAGCTTCTGCCGGCGAGGAGACAAGTTGCCGAGGGCACGCTCGAACAGGGCTTCGTACCGGCCAAACTTTGGCGTGACCGCGCCCTCACAAAGATTGGTCCAAAGCTGGGCGGCTACAAGGAAGAAGAACTCGCGTCGATCCCGTCGATCGAATTGCAGAAAATCCTCTCGCGCAGAAGCGCCGCTGCTGAGTCGCTCCTGGACTGGAGCGGCAAGCTGCGCCTGGAGAAGAACACGTATCGCATCGTGGACTTCGGCACCAACTTCACGGGGTTCCTCGGCGCCACTCTCCGGTGCGACAAGCCCACTCGCGTCTACCTGGCCTTCGACGAAATTCTGAGCGACGGCGATGTGGACTTCAAGCGGCTCGGCTGCGTGAACGTGGTGGCGTACGATCTGGAGCCGGGCACCTACGAAGTGGAATCGTTCGAGCCGTACACCATGCGCTACATGAAGATGCTGGTCACCGAAGGAGCCGCCGACGTCTCCCGCATCTATCTGCGCGACTACGCGAATCCACAAGTCTACGCCGCGCACTTTGCTTCGAGCGACGCACGGCTGAACCGCCTGTTCGCCGCCGGGCGCGAGACGTTCCGGCAGAATGCGCTCGACGTGTTCATGGATTGCCCCTCGCGCGAGCGCGCCGGCTGGCTCTGCGACAGCTACTTCACGGCGCGCGTCGCGCCGCTGCTCAGCGGCGACACCGCGGTGGAGCATAATTTCCTGGAGAATTTCCTGCTGCCGCCCAGCTTCGCCGCCCTACCCAAAGGCATGCTGCCGATGTGCTACCCGGCGGATCACCCCGACGGCGTCTTCATCCCCAACTGGTCGCTGTGGTTTGTCGTGCAACTGGAAGAGTATCTGGAGCGCTCCGGCGACCGGCGCATGGTGGACGCGCTGCAACCTAAGGTGATGGGCTTGTTTGAGTATTTCAAGCCGTTTCACAATCCGGACGGCTTGCTCGAAAAACTGAAAAGCTGGGTGTTCGTGGAGTGGTCCGACGCCAACAAATTCACACAGGACGTTAACTATCCGAGCAACATGCTTTACGCCGCCGCGCTCGATGCGGCCGGGCGCATGTACGCGAAGCCCCAATTGAGCGTGCAGGCAGCGGGGATTCGTGAAACCATCCGGCGGCAATCCTTCGATGGAGAGTTCTTCGTAGACAATGCGGTCCGCAAGGACGGGCGCTTGGAGGTCACGCGGAATCGCAGCGAGGTCTGCCAGTACTTTGCGTTCTACTTTGGCGTGGCCACGACCAAGACGCACGCCGCACTGTGGAACAAGCTACAGCAGAGCTTCGGCCCCCAGCGCAAGAAGACGGGCGCATTCAAAGAGATCCACGCCGCCAATTCCTTCGTCGGCAACGTGCTCCGGCTGGAGCTCTTGTCTCGGCGCGGGCTGGGACAGCAAATTCTCGACGAGTCCGTCGGCTATCTGCTCTACATGGCCGACCGCACCGGCACGCTTTGGGAAAACGATGGCGCGTACGCAAGTTGCAACCACGGCTTCGCATCGCACGCCGTGAAGGTCCTCTATCGCGACGTGCTGGGTCTCTATCGCGTGGATTCGGTCGCCAAACGCATCGCCGTGCGCATTCCTAGCTCCGATCTGAGTTGGTGCGAAGGCCGCATCCCGCTCCCGGAAGGCGGCGTGTCGCTGCGCTGGTGGAAGGAAGGCAGCGATGTCGTCTACCACGTCGACGCGCCGGCGCGCTACCGCATCGTGGTGGAGAACCTTACGGGGCGGAGACTGGTGGAGCGTTGAGACGCTATTTGATCGGCGGCAACACTCGCACCATGTCGGCGATTAACTCCCGCTCGGCCGGAGTGTAGCGCTCTCTGAACCGCAGACTTGACATTCGTACCTGCTGGCGCTCGGGTGTCATCATGCTCAAGCGGCGGGCCTGCCAGCGCAGTTCGAGACGCCTCGGTGGCGGCACTTTGCTCAACCGCCGGAACAGGTCGCGGATTTCGTACTGCTGGTGCGGAGACATTTTACGGAAGGCCTCGTAGCGCTCGGCAATACGCTGCCGTTCCTCGGGGCTGAGCCGGCTGTAACGCTCCAGGCGCTCTTCCAGGCGCCTGCGGCGCCACGGCGGCAATCGTTCGAGCAATTTGCTTCGCTCTTCGGGAGACATGCGCAACAGCCGCTCGATGCCCGGCCCGCCCGGCGGCGGATCCTGGCGGGTCGCGTCAGCCACGGCAGGCTGCGCGATGACGCCCCGGGCCGCCACCACGATCAGGAACATCGCGAGCGCTGTGCGCGTGAAGATCATAACTGCTTCGCTCCGGCCGCCTCCGCTGGCGGCGCCGCATACAACTGTTTCAGCATGTCGAGATCGTCCAAGGTTCTTTCCACCTGCTCGACATCGACGACATCGACATTCTTCCCCACCGACCGGCGTGTTCGTGCCGTTCGGCACACGCAACAGCAGCACCGCCACGACCACGATTGCGACAGCCGCGACCGGCAGCGCGGGACGCCAGATCCAGTTCCACCGGCTCCCGCGATCACCCTCTTCGATGCGGTCGAGCAAACGGGCATCGAAGCTCTCCGAGATAGTCTCGGGATCCCAGGCGTCCAGAGCGGACCAGACGCGCGCCTGCGACTGGCAGAATTCGCGACACACCACACACTGCTGGATGTGGCGCTCCACCGCGGCAGCCACTTCGGCCTCCAGCCTGCCGGCGCAATGGTCCATTAAGACCTCGATGCCTTCCCTCGCTCTAGCTGGACATTCCACGTTCGTCCCTCCTTATATACAATCCGCCAGACGTGCGCGCAGATTTTCGTAAGCCCGAAACAGCAGCGACTTCACGGCGGATTCGGAACACGCCAGAGCCCCCGCGATCTGCGAGTACTCCATCTCCTGATACTTGTGCATCAATACGGCCGCACGCTGCTTGCCGGGCAACGCTTGAATGGCTCCGCGAATACGGTCGCGCTGGACGCGCCGAAGCAAGGTCTGCTCCATATTTGGCCGGGTGTCGGCGATCTGGTGGGTACGGGCCTCACCGACTTCCGCGTCCAAACTCTCCAAACCCCGTTCGTTCTTCCGGTCCCGCAAGTGGTTCAGCGCGACGTGCGTGGCGATGCGAAACAGCCAGGTGGTGAACTTCGCGGCCGGCTCGTAGCTGGTGCGCGCACGGTAGACGCGCAGAAATACTTCTTGCGCCAACTCCTCGGCGACGGACTGGTTGGCCACCATGCGGTAGAGAAAGTGAATTACGGGCCCGCGCTGGTGCGCGAGCAGCGTGGCGAAGCTGGCCGCGTCGCCGCCCTTGACCCGGAGCATCAGTTCGGTGTCGCGCTCCAGGGCAATCGCCGCCATGTCTTTACCAACACGGAAATCGCGAAAAAGTTGCGCAGCCGGATCCCGCCAGCGCATAAGATTTCTCGTCAACACCGGGGACAGACCGCTCGATGGACTCGTGTCGCGGGTCATTCTTCTACTCGCCTTTGAGCGAGCGTTCCATCAATTCCCGGATGGCTTCGCGCGGCGGCCGGCCCAATTTCAAAATGGCGAACATTTGCTCGGTGATGGGCATTTCGACGCGGTGCAACCTGGCCAGATCCACCGCCGCGGAGATGGTCTCGACACCTTCGGCCACCATACGCATGGAACCCAGAATCTCTTCCAACTTGCGCCCCTTGGCCAGATCCATGCCGAGTTGACGATTACGGCTGAGCGCGCCCGTGCAGGTGAGAACCAGATCACCCAAGCCGGCCAGGCCGGCCAGCGTCTTGGGGCGTCCCCCCATCGAAATCGCCAGACGCGTGACTTCCGCCAACCCGCGCGTAATCAAGGCGGCCATGGTGTTGCTACCCAGCCCGAGTCCATGGCAGACGCCGGCGCCGATGGCGATCACGTTCTTGAGCGCCGCCCCCAGTTCCACGCCGACTACATCGTCGTTGGTGTAGAGGCGGAAACTCGGACCGGAGAAGGCCGCCTGGATGTCCCGTGTCAGATCCAAATCCGGCGAGGCGATGGCCACGGCGGTGGGCTCTCCGCGTGCCACTTCCTTGGCGAAGGTGGGCCCGGAGAGCGCGGCCACGCGCGGCGCGAAGCGCGCACCCACCACCTGTTGAACCACTTCGGTCATCCGCAGGAGGGATCCATTCTCGATGCCCTTGGTCGCGCTGACAAACAGCATGGCCGGATCAAGAAACCCCAACATCGCCTGGTAGGTGCGGCGCGCGTGGGCAGAAGGCATCACACCGAGAACAATCTGCGCTCCGGCGAGCGTCTCCTGGAAGCCGGTGGCCACACGAACGTTGTCCGGCAGCCGGCAATCGGGCAGGAACACGTCGTTCACACGCGTGGCGGCCATCCGTTCGGCGAGATCGGCCTCGTAAACCCACAGCCGCACATGCTCGAAGCGCGGAGCAAGCAGCGCCGCGAGCGCCGTGCCCCAACTGCCGGCGCCGACGACAGCCAGTTCCTGGTAGCGATGAACCATCAAGACTGCTCGCCTCCCATCGAGAACTTGTGTTCGGCGCCCTTGGCCAGGCGCGCAATATTTTGATGATGCCGCGCGACGATGAACAATCCCGCGATCGCCGCCGCCCACACAACCGGCGCGGGCGGACGCGAGATCAGCCATACCGCGAGCGGGAACAAGCCGCTGGCCACCATGGACCCCAGCGAAATGTAGCGCGTCACGCCGACCACCACCACGAAGACCACCAGCACGGCCACCAGCGGCAGTGGCGCAAGATACAGAAACGCGCCGATGAAGCTGGCCACGGCCTTGCCACCGCGGAATTTCAGAAAGACCGGAAAAGCGTGGCCGGCTATCACCGCCAGAGCCGACATGCTGGTCCACAGCGGTGAGGAACCGGTCAGGCGCGCGGCGATCCACACGGCCAGAAACCCCTTGGCGATATCCAACAGCAGCGTGAGGATGCCCGCGGCGCGGCCGCTGGTGCGCAGAACGTTGGTGGCGCCGATATTGCCACTGCCCGAGGCCCGCACGTCCCGGCCGGTCTTCCACTTCACCAGCAAGTAGCCGAACGGAACGGCGCCGAGCAGGTACGCGATAAGGAGAGCAAACAAAGGCGTCATGGTTGTTGAAATGGGAACTCGGCAATTTGCAGATATTCAGAACCGGTTGGCTTTAACGTGCTCTGGTAAAGGAAGAAGCGATCGGCCAGAAACTGGCCAAATTCGGGGCCCGCGAGCGTCTCGACCGCGCCTCGCAGCGCCGTGAGCGATACGGGCTCCTTGATGCGCGCCAAAGTCAGGTGCGGCGAATACGCCCGGCTCTCGAGCGCTCACCCCCAGGCGTACCAGGCTCCGTTCGGTCTCACGCGCCAACTCCGCCAACCCGGGCCCGGCTTCCAGGCCCGCCCAGAAGACGCGCGGAGATCTTGGATTGGGAAACCAGCCGAGGTTGCGGACGGCGATGTGCACCTTCTCGCGCGGCGGAAGCGAGCGAAGCGCCGCGACCAGTTCGTCGACCCGCTCGTCGGGCCACTCGCCGATGAACTTCGTGGTGACGTGCAGGTTGTCCACCGGGCTCCACTTGATGCGCGCGGTGGGGCGCAGCGTGTCGAGCAGCCGCGCGAGGCGGGTCTTGATTTCCGCCGGTAGTTCTATGCCAGTGAACAGACGCATAAGTTTGCTACTTTGCTATTGTCGGATGAAAACGCAAAGAGTTTCAACGAATTGGGTGGATCGATTGCCGCCCGCGCGCCTGGAAGCGGAGACCGCCGTTCTTCCACGGGCCTTTTTCGCGCGCCCCACCGCGCTGGTGGCGCGGGAACTGCTGGGCAAGATGCTGGTGCACGGACGCGTGGCTGGGATGATCGTCGAGACCGAAGCCTACCTGGGGTTGGACGACCCGGCGTCGCACGCCTCACGCGGAGCGACGAACCGCAATCGCGTAATGTTCGGCCCGCCGGGGCATGCCTATGTGTACTTCATCTATGGCATGTACGAGTGCGTGAACGCGGTCACCGAACCCGACGGCACACCCGGCGCCGTGCTCATTCGGGCGGTCGAGCCGTTGTGCGGCATCGAAACAATGCATCGGCGCCGGGAGAAGGCCCGCCGCATCGAGGATCTCGCCTCGGGACCAGGCAAACTCACCATCGCGCTCGGTATCACGCGCCGCTTGAATCAAGCGGACCTGACCGCCAGCGAGTTGACCGTGCGTGAATGGCGCGGCGCGCCGCCGCTGGCAATCGACGTAACCCCGCGCATCGGAATCCGCCACGCGGCGGACTGGCCCCTGCGCTTCGTCGCGCGGCCGTTGAACGCCCTGCGCTAAATTGGGGAATATGCTCAAGCCCACGATCTTTCGCGAGTACGACATCAGGGGGATCGCCGATCTGGAATTGCTCAGCCCGGATGTCGAACAACTGGGACGGGCCGTGGGCACCTATCTCGGCGCGCAACGCGGGGCGCCAGGTGAATCTGGGCCGCGATTGCCGCCTGAGCGGCCAGCGGCTGGCCGACGCCATGAAGAAGGGGTTGCTCGCGAGTGGCTGCGACGTCACGGATCTGGGTGTGGTGCCGACGCCGCTGCTCTACTATTCGGCCTTCCACCTGAACGCCGACGGCGCGGTCATGATCACCGGCAGCCACAACCCCCCGGAGTACAACGGGTTCAAAGTCGTTTGCGGGCGGTCCACGATTTTCGGCGCTGAGATTCAGAAGATCCTTGCGTTGCTGGAGACCGGCGACCTGGCCAGCGGCGCCGGGGCCGCGAGCAGCTACGACATCGTCACGCCATACGTCGACGAAATCTCCGCGCAATTCCAGCCGCCCAAGCGCGTCAAAGTGGTGGTGGACGCCGGCAACGGCACCGCCGGGCCGGCCATGCACCGGGTGCTCGAAAGGGTCTGCCCCGGCGCCGTGGAATTGTTCTTCGAAATGGATGGCAATTTCCCCAACCACCATCCGGACCCCACCGTGCCGGAGAACCTCACCGCACTCAAGGAGGCCGTCTTCAAACACCAGGCGGACGTGGGCATCGCCTTCGACGGCGACGCCGACCGTATTGGCGCCATCGACAACTACGGCGAGGTGGTCTGGGGCGACCAGCTTCTGCACGATCTATGCGCGTGAGATCCTGACGCGCAAGCCGGGCGCCACGTTTATCGGCGAAGTGAAGTGCTCGCAAGTGATGTACGACGAGGTGCGGCGGTTGGGCGGCAACGCCATTATGTATCGCACCGGCCATTCGCTGATCAAGGCGAAAATGAAGGAAGTGCACGCGGAGCTGGCCGGCGAAATGAGCGGCCACATGTTTTTCGCGGACCGCTACTATGGCTTCGACGACGCGCTTTACGCGGCCTGCAGGTTGATCGAGATCCTGGCGCGGTCCGGACAGCCGCTGTCCGCGCAACTGGCCGATCTGCCCAAGATGGTGTCCACGCCGGAGATGCGCGTGGATTGCCCCGACGAGAAGAAATTCGAGGTAGTGCGACACGTCGTGGAACACTTCCGCAAGATACGCGAGGTGGTGGACATCGACGGCGCGCGCGTGCTGTTCGACGGTGGCTGGGGGCTGGTGCGCGCCTCCAACACGCAACCCATCCTGGTGATGCGCTTCGAAGCCCGCAACGCCGAACTGCTGGGCGCCTACCGCAAGGAAGTGGAAGACGTGGTGGCGAAAGCGAAGGCGGCCTCGGGCATCTGACGAAGGGCAGGCTTTCAGCCGGCCTCTGTCGAGCGCGCTCAGTTCTTCGAGCCGACGGCTTCGGTGCGGCCCGCCAGCGGCTTCACCACTTCGCCGCCGCAGACGCCCACGCCCGTGTCGACCAGGGCGTTGAGGAAGTTGAAGAACACGGCGTAAACCAGCTGTTCGGTCACGGGCTGACGTCCGGGCATGCGAAACCCGATAGGCAGTTCCTTCATGAGCTGCACGCGCACGGAATTCGACTGCATGTGCCCAGAGCGGTCGCGCCGGTTGGCCAGCCGCATGGGCGTCTGCAGCACCATGCCGGTAACGCCATCGACGTAGAACTGGCAGCGCGAGAACCAGCCAAGGTTGCCCGAGTCGGCCGCGTCGAACAACAGCAGCGGTCCTTCCCGCCCCGTGGCCGTCAGATCGACGGTGAGGACGCGCCGATCGTCTTCGATGGCGCATTCAAAAGATGCTTGTTTGGCGATGTTCGAAACGAACTCCGGATCGAGTTCCAGCGAAATCAGCTTATGGTCGCCTGCCTGAATGACTTGCACTACTTTTTATTCTAACCGCTCGCGTCTCCTGTTTGTGCAAGCCAAGCGGCTCGCTATAGTAAAGGGTGATGCGCAGACACGATTCGTGCCCGGCACCGGCGCTGGTCCTGTTCGACATCGACGGAACGCTGATCCGCCGCGCGGGCGCCTCATCACCGCGAGGCCCTGGTGGAAGCGGTGCGTCGCGTGACCGGCTGGGATTCGACAACCGATCACATTCCCGTCCAAGGCATGCTCGACCGCGACATTCTGCGCATCATGCTGCGCGACGCGGGCGCCACCGCTACGCTCGTCCGGCAAGTCGCATGCCCGAGCCATCGTGGGGCGGCCGAGCGCATCGTACGCGCGCCGTTGTCCGGATCTGAGGCGCCGCGTTTGCCCTGGCGCCCGCATGCTTGCTCTGGCGCCTGTTCCGCCGGAACATCCCGGCCGGGACTGGTCACCGGCAACCTGACGCGCATCGGTTGGAAGAAAATGGAGCGCGCCGGCTTGCGCCGGTATTTCCGCTTCGGAGCTTTTCGCCGAGATGGCCACGGATCGCGCCGGCCTGGTCCGGCTGGCCATCCGGCAGGCCCGGCGCGAGGGCTGGATCGGACGCGGACATCCGCGTGTCACCCTGATCGGCGATCATCCCAACGACGTGCAGGCGGCGCAGCGCCAACGGCAGCGCAGTCGGTGGCCGTGGCCACGGGGCTGTAGCAGCAAGAAGGAACTCGCCGCGCACTCACCCGGGGCTGTTGCTGGACGACCTGCGATCGCTAACGTCTGGAGATGCTGATCGGATGGAAGAGTGACGGAGTGGAAGCACAGTCGCTCGCAGTGAAGCGGGCCGAGGTGGAGTTCCACAACTTCGCGTCGCTCGGCGAACCGGAGCGCGTCCATGCGGCTACTACGCCGACGAGAACGTCCGCCGCGGCGCGTTGATCCGCAAGTCACCTGGCGACTTCATCGGCCCCTTGTCGCCGTTCCTGGAGATCGGCGCGAACGCCGGCCATACCAGTTACATGCTGGCCAACGAATTCGGCGCCGAAGGTTTCGCGCTGGACCTTTCGGCCGACGCTGCGCTACGGCGATGGCACTGCAGGACGTCTGGGAACTGCCGCGCGCGCCGGTGCGCGTCGCCGGCGACGCCTGCAACCTGCCCTTCGCGGGACGGCTCGCTGCGGCTGGTCATGGCGTACCAGATGCTCAGCCAGTTCATGAACATCGAGAGCGTGTTCCTGGAGGTCAAGCGCGTGCTGGCGCCCGGCGGCGTGTTCCTGTTCGCCGAAGAACCGCTGCGGCGCCTGCTCACGCTTGGGCCTGTACCGCTGCCCCTACTACGACACCATGAAGCCGCTGGGAGCGCAAGCTCTACGACTGGGGCCTGCTCGGCTACCTGGTGCGCGACGTCATCGGCGCGGACCAGGAGGAGAGTTTCGGCATCCGGCAGAACCACAGCATGGACGCTCGGCAGTGGCACGATCTGATCTCGGAAGCATTTCGCGCTCACGCTACGACATCTTCGTGCGGGCCACCGGGTGGGGCGAAGCGCTACATGCAGCGTCTGGCCGTGCGACTCGGACCCTTACCGCTCGAGTGGCGGGCGGCGCGATTACTGGGCGGCACGCTGGCCGCGGTGTGCCGCAAGGCCGGCGACGCCGCCGGCGGCGCTCCACGGGTGGATTCATTCGAGCGGTCCTGCGCTGTCCCGATTGTCACGGCGGCGCTTGGCACGCGATGACGACGCGACTGCGCTGCTGCGCCGGTGCGGGTACCAGGCGCCGAACGAAGGCGGGGTGTACAACCTGATCCGTCTCCGAGGAGCGCAAGCGAGCTTTACCCGGGCGAGCCGCGCCGACATCATCGACTTCTGCCTGCCCCAGCCACGCAGAACAACTGCTGAGGGGTGGGGCAAACTGGAAGGAGTCGTTCGGCAACAAGTACCGCTGGATCGACGAACACGCCGCCGCCCGTCTGAAGCGGGTGGCGCCGGGGCCGCTGAGGCTGCGCATTCGCGGGCCACGCCCACGAGGGAGTCTTCGCGCAAGGCGAACCGGTGCGTCTGGAGGCCGCCGCCAACGGCGCGCCGCGTGGGGCGCTGGACGCTCGAACGCAGCGGCTTGTTCGTGATCGAAGCGGACTTGCCGGACGCCGAAGAGTATCGCATCGATCTCTACGCATCCCCGTCCTGGACTGCTCCGCCCGACAACCGCCACTTCACCGTTACCATTAGCATGGTCCGGTTGGTGTCGAAACAGTGACGCCGGCGGTTGATCCATCGCAGGAACTTTTCCGTCAACCCGTGCGTAATAGCCAAGTGAGGAGGAGTATGCGCAATCGAATTCTGACCTCTTGCCTTCCGGCGGTCGCAATGTTGCTTCTGACCGGCTGCAACATCGATGGACTCGAAGGAATCGGCAACTCGCACCGATTCCAGGAGGACTTCCACCATACCTACAACCTGCAGGCCGGCGGGCGGCTTTCCATCGAAAACCTCAATGGCGCCGTCGAGATTCTCGGCTGGGAGAAAGACTCGGTCGAAATCTCCGGCACCAAGTACGCCAGCACCGAAAAACTGCTCAAGGAGATCAAGGTGGACATCGCCGCTTCCCCCACCGAGATTCGAATTCGCACGCTTCATCCTACGAGCCAGGGCGGCATCCTGACGGGCCTGGGCCGTAGCTTTGGCGCCAAGTATGTTTTACGGGTTCCACACAAGACGATTCTGGATCGCATCGACACATCCAACGGCAGTATCCGCGCCGAAAGCGTCGAAAGCGGAGCGCGCCTGCATACCACCAACGGCAGCGTGCGCGTCTCGAAGGTGCGCGGCGAACTCGACGTCCAAACCAGCAACGGAAGCATCGACGCCACCGACTCGGACGGCGCGGCGACGTTGCGCACCACCAACGGCGCGGTGAACGTGAACGGCCTGCGCGGTGCGCTGGAGGTCTCCACATCCAACGGGCGCATCCGGGCGAGGATCGCGCAAACCGATCCCGGTAAACAGTTGCGAGCATCCACCACCAACGGCAGCATCGACCTCACCGTGGAATCCTTCAAAGACAATGACATTCGCGCCTCCACCTCCAACGGCTCCATCACCGTGCGCTTGCCCTCGCCGCTCAACGCCCGCTTGCGCGCATCCACCAGCAATTCCAGCGTCTCGACGGACTTCGACGTTTTAGTGAAAGGCGGCGTAAAGTCGAAAACGCGTTTGGACGGCAACGTGGGCAATGGCGGGCCGCTCATCGATCTCTCCTCCACCAACGGCAGCGTGAAACTGCTGAAGCTGTAACCAGGCACCTTGCGCCAGAGGGCTCGGCTGAGCGAGTCTTGTTTTCATGAGTCCCCTGACGCTGCTGGTGGCTGGAAATCCGGCCGAGCGCGCTCTCTCGCTGCTGGAACGCCTGCCGGCGGAAACGCGCATCGCGGTGAGCGAGACACCCGCCACTTTCGGCGAAATAGCCGCCGAGGCCGATGTGATTCTGGACGCCTGGAGCGCGCCCGGCGTGCTGGAAGCGCTGTTCACCATGTGCCCGCGAGCGCGTTGGGTTCATTCACTGACCGCGGGCGTCGAGGGTGTTCTCTTCCCCGCCCTCATCGATAGTCCCATCCCACTCACCAACTCACGCGGCGTGTTCAGCCGCTCCCTGGCCGAGTTCGCCGTAGCCGCCATGCTGTATTTCGCAAAAGGTTTCCGGCGTATGCTGCGCAGCCAGGCCGCGGGCGTTTGGGACCGCTTCGACGTCGAGGAAGTGCATGGGCGAACCGTGGGAATTCTCGGCTTCGGCGAGATCGGCCACCACACCGCGCGGCTCGCCTCGGCGTTGGGCATGCGGATAATCGCCTTGCGCAGACATCCGGAAAGAGGAACGGGCGACGCCGGTGCGGCGCGCATCTTTCCGCTGGAAGCGAAAATCGAGTTCCTCTCGGAGGCCGACTACCTGGTCGTCTCGGCGCCGCTCACCGACGAAACACGCGGCATGATCGACGAAGCGGAGTTGCGCGCCATGAAGCCCACCGCCGTCGTGGTCAACATAGGCCGCGGTCCGGTGATTCGCGAGGAGGCGCTCATCCGCGCATTAGAGCAGCAGTGGATTCGCGGGGCGGCACTGGACGTCTTCGACCGCGAGCCGCTGCCGTCCGGACACCCGTTCTACACTTTGGAGAACGTCCTTTTGTCGGCCCATTGCGCCGACCACACGGTGGACTGGAAAGAACTCGCCATGGAGTTCTTCGTCTCGAATTTCCAGCGCTTCCACCGCGGCGAACCGCTCGCCAACATAGTCGACAAGCGCCTGGGTTACTGAGCGCGGCGGGCGTAGAACGCTCGCGCGCGTTCGTAGAGAGCCAGCACCTGGCCGCGCTCCGCGTCGTTGCGGAAGCGTTTGGCGTCCGCCTTGGTCAGGCCGATCAACTGGTCCATCCACGCCAGGAAATATCGCGCGTCGTCGCGCGCATCGAAGCTTCCGTCGAGATACACCGGACTGGTGTGCCCCATGCGTATGGTTCGTTCCGCGTCCACGAAGCAGCGCGCGGCCACCCAGGTGTGCCGCGAGGCATCCAGCCGATATTGAAAACGCACCGTGCGCCCATTCTCACGCGGCCGGACGCTGTGTACGACGCGACCGTTGGCCACCACTTCCACCACGCGCAGGGCCTCCGGGGAGCGAGCTTCCACCACCACCGTGCGCCGCTTGCCCCGGCCTTTCACTTCCAGGAACACCACCGGACCGTTCGTGGCGATGCTGGGACCGTCTCGGAAAGCCTCGTACCAGTTCTCGACGGTGAACGCCCGGCCGCGCTGGCGCACGTAGACGCGGTTGTACCCCATCGGATTCGGAAGCACACCGGTAGCCGAGCCAGCCGACGGCGGCAATCGGAAACCGAGGTTCAGATAGCGGTAGTAGAGGCTGAGGCAGTAATCCACAAAGCCTTGCCGCCCCGGGAACTGCTTCTGGTCGCGCGCGCGTCCCCACACCTCGTTGTCGAGCATGCCGTATTCGTTGAAGTGGTTGTGCGCGACGCCCAGCGAGTCCGGCGTTGCCAGCGCCATCATCACCGGCGTCTCCCACCAGATGGGCTTCTCGCAGTCGAACCAAGGGAGCAGCTTTCCCGGCGCGCGCTGCGCACGAGCCTGCTCGACGAACGTAATGCCGGCCGGAAACCAGCGCCCGTCCACGGCAACATCGATGGGCTGGCGCAACCCGTTAATGCACCAGGCCCCGCCGCCACGCTCATCCTCGGCGTTGAGCAGCGTGGTCAAGTGGCGCGCGTCCGCGCGCACTACAGGATCGGCCGGGACGGGTTTATCGCGCCACCAACTGCGCTTGTTCCAGATGGTGAAGTTGACGCCCAAATTCACATCCTCGGTGAGCATCAAGGGAACCAGCGACTCGCTCGCGCGATGCACATGCAGGTCGCCGGACCACCAGCCGAGCTTGTCCATGTTGATCCAACGCCGGTTGTTGAACGTGATCGACGCCGGCGCATCCACGGTGCGTTCCAGGCGTTCGTACTCCAAGCCTCTTTCCGCGACCACGAAGTAACGGCCCGGCGGCACCTCCACCCGGCACTCGCCTTGCATGAGGAAGCTGCCCACGTAAGGATGATCGTCGCCGAAACGGATGCGCTTGGCGCGCTCGCTGACGATCCCGCCCGGCTGGTACATCTTGCCGTCCGGACCGCGAACCTCCAGCCGTGCGCGGACGCCCGCGCCGCTCTCGCCGGTTACACGGATCTGAATTTCGGCGGCCGGGAGCGCGGCGGCGATCCACAGCGCGAACAGAATTGGTCTCACGGTTACCCCCCCACGTATCGACTGTATAGGCTGCGCGCCAGCCCGACGTCGGTGGTGCCTTTGATGATGGCGCGCCCGTCGGGAAAAATCGTCATCTCGTATGGCGGAACGAAGAAGCGCAGGGCGAATTCGTTCGCGCGAACCTGGCCGAGCGGCGCAAGCTGCGCGCGAAGCGCTTCGAGATCGAGCGGACGCTCCCGCTCGTGAATCTGCACGGCGTTGCGTCCGCACAAGCTGATGGGCACGCGGCGCGCGACATCCAGATGTAGGAAGCGGCGCTCGCCACAGGCCGGGCAGGCCGCCTCAGGCGCGGGTTGCTCGACCTGCCGTACGATTCCGCTCCAAACGTCAATGGTCGTGATGCGGCGCGCGACCTCGCCGGCGTGCCCGGCGAGGATCTTGAGCGCCGCCCCCACTTGCAGCGCCGCCACCGCCGCCGTGACCGCGTTCAGCACGCCCGCGGTTTCGCAGGTGGGTTGCACCCCGGATGGCGGTTCCGGATAGATGCACTTCAAACAGGCCGTCGCGCCCGGCACCACCGTCATGGTGAGGCCGTAGCTGCCCACGGCGGCGCCATACACCCAGGGGATGCCCTCGCGTACGGCATAATCGTTCGATCAGGTATCGCGTCTCGAAGTTGTCGGTACCATCCAGGACCAAGGCGACGCCGGCGAGCAGATCGTCGATGTTGGAAGCGGTCAGGTCCGACACGTGCGCCTCAACCACCACGCCGGAGTTGATGCGTGCGAGGGCGCGCTGGGCCGCGATGGCCTTCGGCAAGCCCTCGGCGGCGTCGGCTTCTTCATAGAGCCATTGCCGCTGCAGATTGCTGGTCTCCACGTAGTCGCGGTCGATGAGAACCAGCGTGCCGACGCCCGCGCGGGCCAGCGCGGCAGCGTGAAAACTACCCAGCGCACCGCAACCCACCACCGCGACGCGCGCCGCCCGGAGACGCTCCTGGCCCTCCTCGCCGATGCCGGAAAACAGAATCTGGCGCGAGTAGCGCTCGCGCTCTTGAGAAGTCATTCGTCCCCATCCTAGCAGTGGTTGGAGTATCATGCAGTTAGTGCGCCGCTCCCTCATGCGACGCCTCTGGTCACTCGTTCTGGTCGGCTGGTTTCTGGCTGCTGGCGCATACGGTGGGCCCGAGGCATTCGAAGGCAAACGCATCTCCATCATCCGCTTCGTGCCCGCCGAGCAACCACTGTCACCCGCCGAACTCGAGCAGATCCTGCCGGTTCGAATGAAAACGCCGTTGCGGCTAAGCGACGTCCGCGCGGCTCTGGATCGACTCTATGCTACCGGACGTTACGAAAATATCGAGATCGACGCCCAGCCGGATGGCGACGAACGTGGCGATCACCTTCCGCACGACCAACCATTGGTTTGTCGGGCGCGTGACTCTGGAAGGCGCAAAACCGCCGCCCAGCCGCGACGCCATGCGCGACGCGACCAAGCTGGACCTGGGCTCGCTCTACTTGGACTCGCGCGGCGAGCAGGCCGAGAAGAGCATCACAGGTAGCCTGCTCGATAACGGCTTCTACCACAGCCGTGTCCGCCGGCGCCTGGAATACGACTCCCGCACCCAACAAGTAAATATCCACTTCGAAGTGGAGACCGGTCCGCGCGCGCATTTCGCCCCGCCCGTCTTCACAGGCGACCTCCAGCGAACGCCGGACAAGCTCCTCCGGACCAGCCATTGGCGCGGATGGCTGGGGTGGCGCCTCTTCACCGACAACCGCCTGAACCGCGGACTCGAGCGCATCCGCGGCTCGTATTTGAGCCGCGACTACCTGATGTCCAGCGTGCAACTAGTCGAGATCAAGCCCGACGCCGCGGCCCTGCGCCTCAGCCCGGTGGTGGCCATCACGACCGGCAAGCAAGTCAAGGTGCGCGTGACGGGCGCCAATATCTCGAGCGGCAAGCTGCGGAAATTGATCCCCACCTATGAAGAGCAATCTATCGATCGCGAGTTGTTGAACGAGGGTGTTCGGAACCTGACCGAGTATCTGCAATCGCAAGGCTACTTCGAAGCGCGCGTGGAAGTCCGTTCGCCACGCATGGAAAACGGCGTCGAGATCGTCGAGTTTGTCATCCAGCGCGGCGCCCGCCACAAACTGGTCGCGGTGGAGATACACGGCAACAACTATTTCAGCCACCAGATCATTCAGGAGCGTATGTCCGTAACGGCGGCCTCGCTGGAATACCGCCGCGGCCGTTACAGTCGCGAATCGCTCGCCCGCGACGTCGATTCCATCCGCGACCTCTACCGCTCGAACGGGTTTCGCGACTGCAAGGTCGAAGCCCAGGTCCTGGACAACTACCGCGGCAAGACCGGCGATGTGGCAGCCATCGTCAAGATCGCCGAAGGCGCCCAATGGCTCGTCTCCAGGCTCGATCTGAACGGAGTCGAACCGGCCGAAGCCAACACACTGCGCGCTCTTCTCAGCACCGGACCGGGGCAGCCGTTCAGCGAGGCCGCCGTCGCCACGGACCGCGACAACCTCCTCGCCAATTTCTACGACCGCGGATATCCCGGCGCCACTTTCGAGTGGACCTGGAAGCCCGCACCAGTTCCCCATCGCGCCGAAGTGAGCTACCACATTCAACCGGGACGGCGCGAATACGTGCGCGAGGTGCTGATCGGCGGGTTGGATGCCACCAAGCCGCAACTAGTCAATCGCCGCATTCTGCTCAATCCCGGCGAACCACTCTCGCAGAGCCGCATGACTGAAACGCAGCGGCGGCTCAACGATCTGGGCATCTTCGCCAAAGTCGACGTGGCGGTGCAGAACCCCGACGGCGACGAGCCCGCCAAATACGTTCTCATTCAACTCGAGGAGTCGAAAAAATACTCGATCTCGGGCGGCCTCGGTTTTGAAGTCGCCCGCATCGGCGGCGGCACGACCAGTTTCGATTCACCCGCCGGCCAAGCCGGCTTCAGCCCGCGCGCCTCGTTGGACTTGACCCGGCTCAATTTTCGCGGCTTGGGTCATGTGGTGAGCGTGCGGGGCAGCGTCTCGACCTTGCAGCAACGCGCGCTGTTGAGCTACACGGCGCCGCAATTCATGAGCAACGAGCGACTGGCGCTCTCCTTCGTCGGCCTGTTCGACGACTCGCTGGACGTGCGCACTTTCGCCTCCCGCCGCTGGGAAGGCTCGACGCAGCTCTCGCACCGCTGGACGCGCTCCAAGACCGTTCAATACCGCTTCAGCTACCGGCGCGTCGGCGTGGACCAAGGTAGCCTAAAAATCGATCCCGCGCTCATCCCCTTGTTGTCGCAACCGGTGCGCGTCGGCATCCTCAGCGGCACATACATCGACGATCGCCGCGACAATCCCCTGGACGCGCATGCGGGCACGCACAACACGCTGGACTTGGGCCTGGCGTCGAAAGCGTTCGGCTCGCAAGTGGCCTACATGCGCATGCTCGCGCGCAACTCCACCTATCACAGGCTGGGCACCCGTCTGGTGCTGGCGCGTACCACGATGTTTGGCGTGATCGGCAGCTTGAGCGAGAACACGGCCATCGCCGACCCTACGCAGGACATTCCCCTGCCGGAGCGTTTCTTTGCCGGCGGCGCGTCGTCTCACCGCGGCTTTCCGGACAACCAGGCCGGACCGCGCGATCTCAAGACCGGCTTTCCGCTGGGCGGCAAAGCCGTGCTGGTCGCGGGTACCGAACTTCGCTTCCCGCTTCTCGGAAATACGCTGGGTGGAGTAATCTTCCACGACGCGGGCAACGTCTATTCAAGCGTGTCCGACGTTTCCTTCCGCGTGCTCCAGCATAGCCGGCAGGACTTCAACTACATGGTGCACGCCGTGGGCTTCGGCTTCCGCTATCGCACACCCATCGGCCCATTGCGGCTGGATCTGGCCTACAGTGTGAATCCGCCGCGCTTCTTCGGCTTCCAGGGCACCACCGAACAATTGCTGCAAAACCTGGGAACTCCAACCGATCAGCGCATCAGCCATTTCCAGTTTCACTTCTCCCTGGGGCAGGCCTTCTGATGCCGATCCGCGCTCTGATTCTCGCGGCTCTCCTCGCCCAACCCGGCGCCGCCGAGATCCTGGATCGCATCGCCGTGACGCTCGACAACCGGGTGATCGCCGAAAGCGATCTGATCCGCGAGATTCGATTGAGCGCGTTTCTCAACGACGCGCGGCCGGATTTCTCCGGCGCCTCCAAGCGCGCCGCCGCCGAACGGTTGGTGGAGCGCGAGCTCATGCGCCATGAAATGGAATTCAGTGGCTATCCCGCAGCGGGCGCCGACGAGGCGCGCGCCGCTTTGGAGAAGTGGCGGCAGGAGCACTTTGCCACCGCTGCAGCGTACCAGCAAGCCCTCATTAAGGCGAAGATCGTCGAGCCGGACGTGAGCCGCTATTTTCTCGAACAGCTTACCGCGTTGCGGTTTATCGACTACCGCTTCCGGCCCGGCGTGCAGGTGCTGCCCGCGGAACTGCGCGATTATTACGAGAAGAGCTTTCTGCCACAATCGCGCGCCGCGGGTGTCACTCACGATCCACCGTTTGAAGAAGTGGCGGAGAGAATCGAGAAAATTCTCACCGAAGAGAAGGTCGACCGCATGTTGGATGCGTGGATGAAGGATGCGCGATCCCACACGAGGATCGATTTTCGCGCGGCGGTGTTCGAATGACGCGACGTGGCTTCACCATCGCCGCTGTGGCCGTCGCCGGCCTATGCCTGGCCCTGGTCGCGGCTTCCCTGGTCGTTTTGCACACGTCCTGGTTCCGCGAGAAAGTGCGCGAACGCATCGTGAGCGAAGTGGAACAAGCCACGGGCGGCCGGGCTGGAATCGGATCGTTCCGCTTTGACGGCGGCGCCATGCGCGCGGAGGTCCGCGACTTCGTCCTGCATGGCACCGAAGAACCCGGCGCGCCGCCGCTGTTGCGCGCGCGCCGCATCGCGGTTGGGTTCAAGTTGGCCTCCTTCCTGCGTCGCGACATTAACATTCAATCGCTCGAAGTCGAAGTGCCGGAGCTGCGCATCGTTGTACACCCGGACGGAAGCACGAACCTGCCGCATCCGCGGGTCCCGCGCCCCGGAACGCGCAACACCATCGAGCAGTTCCTCGCCTTGGCTATCGGACGCGTGGACGTGTACGGCGGCACGGTGGAGTGCGGAATCGAAAAGGCCGGCATCGATTTGCACGGTGAACAACTCCGCGCGCGATTGTTCTACGAAGCGTCGCCGGAAAAATATCGCGGTGAAGTCTCCATTCGCCGGGCGAATCTCAAGTCCCGCCATGTACCGGCCGGCCCCCTGGACATCGCCGCGTCCGTGGAACTGGAGGGCGGGCGGCTAGCCTTACACAACGCGAGCCTCCGCACGGCCAAGTCCACCGTAAATTTCGACGGCACGGTCGGCCATTGGCTGTCGCCGCGTGTGGAAGCGAAGTTCTCTGGTGAGATCTCCTTGGCCGAATTCGCCAGGGCCTGGTCGCTGCCCGTCGCCCCGCACGGCATCGCGTCCCTTCAAGGCACCGTGCGTTACGACGAGTCCGGCGGTTGGCAGGCGCGGTCGATGGTTTCCGCCAGCGGACTCGCCTTCGATCGCGACGGCGTGCGCATCACGGGGGCTTCGCTCCATGCAGTCGCGGATTGGAAGGCGGACCGGCTCACGGTTTCCTCCCTCAGCGTGGCGGCTTTGGGCGGCCGCTTCGACGGCACAGCCGCCATAGAGAGCAACACGCAACTGCGCATTGACGGGAGCATCCGCGGCTTGCCGCTCGACCGCGCTTTCGCCGCCCGCGGCCTCGCGCCACCGCCTTGGTCCGGTGCCGTCTCCGGCGAGGTTCAGCTTCGCGGCACTCTCGGCAGTCCGCTTCGGAGCGTGGCCGCCACTCTCGACGTGACGGGCCCGTCTTTGCACGGCGGAATCCAATTGGAGTACAACCAGGACGCCGGCCGCCTCTCCCTCGGCAAGACGACGCTCCAAACCGCGGCCAGCAGAATCCAGTTGCAGGGCGATCCCGGCCAGTCTCTCCGTGTGGTGGTCGAAACGCGGGATCTTAACGACCTCGTGCCCTTCTTCAACCTGGCGGGAGTGATCATCCCGCGCCCCTTGCCCATCGAACTGGAACACGGCACGGCGCGTTTCGAAGGCACCGTAACGGGCGGTCTGCGCTCTCCGCACATCGAAGGCCGCGTCACGCTTCGCGATTCCATTTACGAGGGGCGCAAGTTCGAGCGCGCCTCGGCCTCCATCGACGTGACCGCGACCGGCGTTCGCATCGATGGTCTCGCCGTCGAGTTCGGCAAACTGCGCGCCACGGGCCAAGCGCGGCTCGGGTTGAGAAACTTCCGCATTGAGCCTCAATTGCCCCTCGGCGCCACACTCACCGTTGACAACGCGAATCTGGCAACCCTGCTGCCACGCGACTACCACGGTCCGGAGTTGTCCGGCATCGCCTCCGCGCAGTTTGTGGTGCAGGGCACCATGGGCCAGCCCGGCGTACACGCAACCGTGGAAATAGCGCATGCTTCCATCGCGTCTCAGCCCTTCGACACTCTTCGCGGCGATGTGGATTACGCCGGCCTCCGCCTGGCAATTTCTAAGGGGCAGGCGCGCATCGGCGGCGCGAGCGTGGAATGGAGCGCGAGTTACACCCATGCGGCCGGAGATTGGCGCCAAGGCGCGTTGCACGTGAAACTGGCCGCGGCCAACGTTCTACTTTCCAGTTTGACCCACTGGAAGTCGCTGATGCCGGGGGCCGACGGCCATCTCAACGCGCAACTCGAAGGCAGCGCGGACGTGGATGAAAAGGGCGTGCGGGTGCATGAGTTGCTCGCGCTGGCTGAGTCGCTCGATGTGGCCCTGGGCAAGCGGCCGCTCGGGTTGGTGCGTTTCCGCGCCACCACGACGGGTGATACGCTGGAGATCCGTCCGCGCGCGGAACTGGCCGGTGCCGGCATCTCCGGCATCGTACGCGTGGGGCTCGACGCGGCTCATGCCGTAAAGGGCGACCTGCAATTTCGCCGTCTTGCGCTGTCGACGCTGCGCGCATGGTGGTCCCAGGAGAACACCGAACCCCTGCCCGTGGAGGCTTACAGCGAAGGCAAGCTGACATTCCACGGCAACGGCTTCGATGTGATGCGCTGGCAGGCGCGCGTCGATATCGGAATGCTCGAAATCAAGCCGCGCGCCGATGCCTCCAATTCGAAGATCGAAGAGTTGGGCCTGCGCAACGCAGAGCCCATCGTCCTGGAAGGCACGCTCGGCGAGTGGAGCATCTCGCACGCCCGTCTGCTCGGCCACGATACCAATCTCGAAATCAGCGGTAAGGTGTCGCTGGGCGCCAAGGGCCGGTTCGACCTTCGATTCCGCGGCGGCGTGGACCTGGCCATTCTGCACGATTTCGAAAACGATCTGGCGGCCGCCGGTACCTCGGAGTTGGACGCCGAGGTGCGCGGCCCGCTCGACGACCCGGGCCTCTACGGCCGGCTCAAGCTCATCAACGCCTCGCTCTACTTCAGCGGCGTGCCCAACGGCATCGACAAAGCCAATGGCACGATATTCTTCGACAGCCATCGCGCCACCATCGAGAGCCTCACCGCGCAGACCGGAGGCGGCACGCTGTCGGTGAGCGGCTTCCTCGGCTTCGGCGGCACCGATAGGGTGTACCGCCTGCAGGCCACCGCCAAGCAGGTTCGAGTGCGTTATCCCGAAGGCGTCAGCACAACCATGAACGCCGCCTTGACCTTGACCGGCACGGCCAGCCGCAGCCTCCTTGCCGGCACGGTGAGCGTGGCGCGATCGAGCATCAATCCGCGCATGGACTTCGCCGGTCTCCTCACGCACTCCTCGCAGTCCGTCGTGACCCCCGCCATGTCCAACGACCTGCTCCGCGGCATGCAGTTTGACGTTCGCATCGATACGGTTCCGAACGCGCGCCTGGAAACCACGCTCACGCGCGACGTCCAGATAGAGGCCAACCTGCGCTTGCGCGGTACTCCGGCCAAGCCCATTCTGCTCGGCCGCATCTCATCCACTCAGGGCGAGCTGAATTTCTTCGGCACCAAATACAACGTCGCGCGCGGTGAGGTCTCGTTCGTCAACCCCGTGAAACTGGAGCCGGTGGTGAACCTGGATCTGGAAACACGCATCCGCGGCATCGACGTTACCGTGAACCTCGCCGGGCCGCTCAACAAGTTGAACATGACCTACCGCTCGGACCCGCCACTGCAATTGCAGGAACTCATGGCCCTGCTCACCGTCGGCCGCGCGCCGTCCAGCAACCCCAGCGTCGCGGTCCGCCAGTTCGACTCCGGACTCGACTGGCAGCAAATGGGCGCTAGCGTACTTCTCGGGCAAGCGCTCGCCACGCCCATTACCGGCCGGCTGCAGCGGTTCTTCGGTGTGAGCCGCATTAAGATCGATCCGCAACTGCGCGGCGTCGATAACAATCCGCAGGCCCGTCTCACCGTCGAGCAGCAGATCTCCAATGACATCACCTTCACCTACATCACCAACCTCAACAAGGGCCAGCAACAGACCGTTGGCCTGCAATGGAACGTGAACAAGCAGTGGTCAATTCAGGCGGTTCGGGAAGAGAATGGGATTTTCGAAGTCGAATTCCTTTACCGGAAACAGTTTAAGTGAGCCTGCGTAAGACAAACAGCGTGGACTGGGACGCCGAGAGAGCGCGGATGGTGGATGGCCAACTCCGCGCCCGCGGCATTCAAGATCCACGTGTGTTGGAGGCGATGGCCCGGATTCCGCGCGAGGAATTCCTTCCCGAGCGTTTCCGCGGCGCAAGCTACGCCGACGAACCCGTTTCCATCGGCTGGAACCAGACCATCTCGCAGCCTTATATCGTCGCCCTGATGGCCGCGTGTCTGGAGTTGAAAGGCGAAGAGACGGTGCTGGAAGTCGGCTGCGGTTCGGGCTACCATGCCGCCGTACTGGGTGCGTTGGCCTTGCGGGTGGTGGCCGTCGAGATTCTGCCGGAACTTGCGGCGCTGGCGCAAGCCAACCTGGAGCGCACCGGCCGCGCGGCGAACGTGCACGTGGTGGTGGCGGATGGATCGCTCGGCTACGAGGCGCTGGCGCCTTACGACGCGATCTCGGTGGCGGCCGCGGCGCCCTCGACGCCCCAGCCGCTTCTCGACCAACTCAAAGACAACGGACGGCTGGTCATTCCAGTGGGAGACATGACCGACCAGGACCTCCTGCTCATCCGCAAATCCGGCCTGCGCACGCATTCGCGCGTGGTGACCGGCGTTCGCTTTGTCCCGCTCCGCGGCGGCTATGGATGGAGGTGAGCCTTTGCGACTGAGAACCGCTCAAAACAGGTTGAAGATCGAGCACAGCATCATCGACGGCGTGCGCCGTGCGCTGGAGAACCTGCTCGCCGCCAACCCCCAGATCCGCTCCGTGATTCCCGGCGTCATCCGCCCGGTGCGCGATGCGCGCGGCAAGGTGCAGTTTCGCGTTACCGTGCCCACAGCCAACGGTTGGAAGGCGCTGGCGCTGAGCGCCGGCGCCCGGCAGGAGTTGTTCATCAGCACTACTCTCGGCAAAGAGGAACTCGAACGGGCGCTTCAGCAAGCGCTCGAAAAATAGCGGCATTCCACGGATCGGAACAACCATGAATCCACTTACCCGAAGACAGTTCGCGGGGATCGCCGGTACCGCACTCACGGCCTTCGGCGCTCGTGGGGAATCCATCGAGGCCGCCGGCTGGAGCGTCCAGGTCGACGCAACCGGCGCCATCGTCTCCCTGCGCCAAGGCGCCACGGAGTTGGTGAACGGCAAGCTTGGCACCAACCATGCGCGCGTGACTGTGGCCGGCACACCAGCTTGGGTTTGCGACAAGCCCGTCCAAGTGCGGCGCGAGGGGCGCTGGGCCGTTTACGAGTATCGGGTCCCCTCTACTCCTGAGATTACCGTGCGCTACCGGGTGGGTCTCGAGCCGATTCCAAACGGCGCCGCGCTGATCCAACGCATCGCCATCCGCGCCGCGGGTCCCGTGAGCCAGGACGTCACGGTTGAGCTGCCACGCAACATCCAATTACCCACCAGCCACCGGCAAGCGTTTCTGCCGCTGGTGAATGGCATGGGACGCCGCCGGCCGGTGGAGAGCGCGGACAGCGTCTTTCAACTGACCGGCCCCGGCGTCGCCGGTCCGCACGAAGCGCTGGCCGTTCCGGTGGTGGACGAATTCTCCGACCAAACGGATCTTCGCATCCTTTTTGCGAGCGACCCATGGTTCACCAGCGCGTTCCGGCTCCCGGCCGAGAACCGGCCGGGACACTTCCAGTGCACCTATCTCGGCAAGCTGGGCGTCCAGGACGCCGAGGAACGCACCGTCGTGACGGCCATGCACAACGGCGGCTTCGATGGCGCCCTGCGCGCCTTCTACGCGACCTGCCTCTCGGAGGTCCGCGAAGGCCCCGGCTGGGTTCACGACGTCGCCATGATCGGTTACGACTTCCTGAGCCATAACGGGCGCGGCTGGTTCTCCGATATCGACACGCTGGCCCTCCTGATCAGACCGGTGGACCGCGCCAAGGTGCTGCTGGCTCTGCATGGCTGGTACGACTACATCGGCCGCTACGCCTTCAACTATCGCGCGCGCGCCTTCGACAAAACCTGGAAGGCGTTTCCCTGCGCGCGCCTTCCCGAGGTGCAGGCCCTGGCCAAGACCCCCGACCCGGGCCTGAAGTGGGGCGTCGGCTTCCATCGGAGCGTTCTCGAAAAAACCTTCCCGGTGGACATGTCCTGGCCCGAGATGCACCGCCGCATACGCTACGCCAAGGACAAGGGCTTCCGAGTAGCGGTCTACTTCGCCGACGGCATTTCCGCCTGTGACGGCGTGAAGGAGACTTTCGATCCGTCCAAAGTGCTGCGCTGGGGCGGATGGCGGGGCCCGGAGGTCAAAGGAAACCCTTACGCGCAGAATCCCTTGCATCCCGAGGTGCGCGACTTCTACCTCTCCTACATGGATGCGCTGCTCGGCGAGCTCGGCAAAGTGGCCGACGGCTTCATCTGGGACGAGACCTTCTACGTGAAGACCGGCGACCTCGGCAACGCCGCCTACCCCGGCTACGCCGACCGGGCCATGATGCACCTGGTGCGTGACGTGGCCGCCCGCGTTGCCGCCGCCAGCCCGAATCTGGCGCTGTTTTCGAGCGATAACCTCGGCCCTGGACGCCCCGGCTCGTTGCCCACCGCGTTAGGCGCGCACGGGACCTATCAGGACTGCTCTTCCCTGCCCCAGTACTGGCCCTACGGCCTGTTTTCGAACTACCGCAACAATCTCTGGTCGTGCAACTGGTTTCCGATAACAGGGTTTGCTTTAACGCAATACGCGGTGCAGACTTTCGACACGCCGGTGACCATCTCAAACGGCTACGGCGACGGTGTGAGTCTGGCCGACATGCCCCCGGCGACACGCAAGCAGTTCCTGGACCTGTTCGACGAGCGCAAGCAGCGCCGCCAGCACCTGACCTGGCTGGAGGAGCGCGACGGCGTGGCAACCTATCGCGGCAAGCCTCTAAAGAACCGGAAGGAGCTGATGGGTGGGTAAGAACAAAGCTCGCTCGACTGTTATGAGCCGCCGGCGGCAAGTGCTCATCTCCGATGAACTCAAGGAGCGCCTGGCCAAGACCGCGCAGGCAGCCGGTGTATCCAGAGCAACATGGGTTCGAGCAGCCATCGCGGGCGCGCTCGACCGGTCCGGCGTCGATCCTTTGGATCGGCTGCAATCGCTCCATGCCCCCACGGCGGCCATTCACCGGATGAACCGCGAAATCGCCAAGGGCCGACGCTGAGTTCTTCCCTTACGCCTCGCGCACACCCACGTGCAGCACGACGATGCCACCGGTCATGCGTTGGTAGCTCACTTCGGTGAAGCCGGCTTCGCGCATACGGTCGGACAGCGCTTCGGCGCCCGGGAACTTGCGTACGGATTCGGGCAAGTATTGGTAAGCCGCGCGCGAGCCCGATACGATTCCGCCGATGGCCGGCAAGACACGCATCGAATAGAAGCCATACAGCGCGGCGAATACTCGGTTGGGTGGTTGCGAAAACTCCAGAATCGCCGCGGCGCCTCCGGGTTTCAGTACGCGGCACATCTCGCGCAGGCCGTCCTGATAGTTGGTGAAGTTGCGCAGGCCGAACGCCACGGTGATGAGATCGATCGAACCACTCGCCACGGGCAACCGCAGCGCATCCGCCTCGAACAGAGCGCAGCACGCGCCGTGCGACATTGTCTTTCGGTGCGATTCGACCAGCATGGGATGGCAGAAGTCGCTTCCGAAGACGAGCTTTCCACCGGCCGCCGCGGCCAGCGCGAGCGTCAGGTCCCCCGTGCCGCAGCATATGTCGAGCACTTGCGCGCCGGGCCGCGCCAGGTATTCGCGCACGCGTCGAACCGTTTGGCGGCGCCAGTAGCGGTCCAGGTTAAACGAGAGCAGATGATTAAGCAGGTCGTAGCGCGAGGCCACGCGCGCAAACATATCACGCACCCAGCGCGCGGCTTCCTTCTCGTTCGCCGCGCCGGGCGGCGTGGTGCCCTTCATCCAAGCGCCGCCTCGGCGGCCTCCAGCACCAGACGCGCATCGACTTGCGACACGATCTTCACGCGGCCGACGGCCTCGGGCAGAACGAAGTGGACATTCCCCTTCAGAGTCTTCTTGTCGCTTTTGAGGCGGGCAGCCAGCGCGCTGGCCGCAATCCCGTCGAGCGGCGGAATGGGACCGTACATGCGGACCACGTCCAGGATCTCGCCCGCATCCTTCTCGTCGAGCATGCCCAGCATATTGGCCAGGTGGGTCGCGGCCGACATCCCGAACGCCACGGCCTCGCCATGCAGAAACCGGCTGTAGGCTGTTTCCGCTTCCAGCGCGTGTCCGTAGGTATGGCCGAAATTCAGAATGCGCCGCAAATCGCCCTCGCGTTCGTCGGCCGTCACCACCTCGGTCTTGATGCGGACGCTCTCGGCGATCATCTCTTCGACTACATCGCCCGCGCGCGCCATCACGCCGGCATGATGGTCGCGCAGAAGAGCGAACAAGGACGGGCTGGCAATAACGCCGCACTTGATTACTTCGAACAAGCCGGCGCGGTATTCGCGTTCGCTCAACGTTGCGAGAACGTCCGGATCGATCAACACGGCCAGCGGCTGATGGAACGCGCCCACCAGGTTCTTGCCGCACGCCAGATTCACGCCCGTCTTGCCGCCTACCGATGCGTCCACCTGCGCCAGCAGCGTGGTGGGCACCTGCAGCACCGGAATGCCGCGCATGAAACTGGCCGCGAGGAACCCGCCGACGTCGGTCACGATGCCGCCGCCGAAGGCCACCACCACGCTGGTGCGGTCGCCGCCCGCCGCCACCATTTGTTCGGCCAGGGCCTCCACCGACGCCAGCCGCTTGCGCTCTTCCCCGCCCGGATAAAACAGGACCTGATACGAATGTTCGCGCAATCCCTCCGCTAGCAACTCGCCGTGAAGCGCCCAGACGTCCTCGGTCGAGAGAATGAAAACCGTTCCACAAGAAGACGGCAAAAACCGTCCAGCCGAGCGCGCCAGACCGCGTTCGATGCGCGCTTCGTAGCGGCGTTGCGGCGTCTGGACCGCGTAACAGTGCATACTTTCGTTGTACCATGGGGAAGTCGCAGGACTTACACTTCAACGATGACCCCGGATTTCTTAGTTGTCGGCGCGGGCGTAGCTGGGCTGCGCGCCGCGATCGAGCTTTCGCGTTTCGGTGAAGTTCTGGTCATCGCCAAAGCCGGACTCCGTGAGTCATCCTCCGAGTACGCGCAAGGCGGAATTGCCGTCGTCTTGAGCGACGACGACGAAGCAGGAACTCCACGAGCAGGACACGCTCGCCGCCGGAGACGGACTGTGCGATCCAGACGCCGTGCATTGCCTGGTCGAGGAGGGTCCCAACGGCATTCAGCAACTGCTCGATTGGGGCACCCAGTTCGACCGCCAGGGCAACGATTTTCAATTCGGATTGGAGGCCGCGCACAGCCGGCGCCGCATCCTGCACTCCAAAGGCGACTCGACCGGCCGCGAGATATCGCGGACGCTCTACCGCGTAGCGGTTTCCCACGATAACATCCACTTCCGCAGCCACTCCGCCATCGTGGATCTTCTCATCGGCGAGGGCGAAGTGGCCGGTGCGCTGATCTACGACGAAAGCTCGCAGCGGTTGATGCGCATACACGCCCACGCCGTGTTGCTAGCCACCGGCGGCATGGGGCGGCTGTTCCGCTACACCACGAATCCGGATGTGGCCACCGGCGATGGCGTCGCAGCCGCGTTTCGTGCGGGCGCGGCAGTTTCCGACATCGAATTCGTGCAATTCCACCCCACGGCGCTGCATCTGGAGGGTGCTCCGCATTTCCTGCTGTCCGAAGCGTTACGTGGTGAGGGCGCGCGCCTACTGAACACGGCGGGCGAGCGCTTTATGCCCGCCTACCACGAGGGCGCGGAACTGGCTCCGCGCGACGTCGTATCGCGGTCGATCCTCGATGAGATGCGCCGCACCGGTGCCGGGCATGTTTTCCTCGACCTGCGCCACTTGGACGCGAGTTTCATTCGGCAGAGATTCCCGCGCATCTTCGAAACCTGCCTGGCGCACGGCCTGGACATCACTTCCGAGCTGGTTCCGGCGGCGCCCGCGGCACACTACGCCATGGGCGGCGTGCGCACGGACTTGGACGGACACACGAACATCCCGCGCCTGTTCGCCGCCGGCGAGGTCGCTTCGACCGGTGTGCACGGCGCCAACCGGCTGGCGAGCAATTCGCTGCTGGAAGGGGTGGTCTTCGGCGAGCGCGCCGGCCGGGCGATGCAGGAATGGACCAGGCGGGCGCCAGCCTCGCCCGCCGACCCTCCGGATGCGCTCTTCCCGGTGATGGAAGAGTCCGAGTTGCGCTTGCTCACTTGGGAAAAATGCGGCATCCGCCGCCACGCGGAACCGCTCGAAGCTATGCTGGAACGGCTCGCGCTCACGCCCATGGTGCCCTTCCCGGAGGCTACTACCGCCCTTTACGAACTACGCAACATGCATACCGTGGCGGGCCTGATCGCGCGTTGCGCGCTGGCGCGCCGGGAAAGCCGCGGCGCGCACTTCCGCGCCGATTTTCCGGAAAAGCAGCCCGAATTCCAAAAACATTCCCTCATTACGCAAATTGATGAAGTCACCTTCTTCTGATCTCCACCGCCAGTCGTCTCCGGCATGGCGCGGCGACCAGCCAGCGTCATCGCAAACCACCTTCGTTCTGCCTGTCCTCTTGCTGATGCTGGCCGCGCCCGCCATCCGGCAGATGGAACCCTCGGCCGCGCTGTGGGCCACGCCCTCGATTTTGCTGGCGGCCATGTTGATCGCCTGGGCCGCGGAGTCCGCGCAGTTCTTCATCGCGCAAGGGTTCGCGCTCGCCATCCTGGCTTGGCTCCAGACGCTGCCGGAGTTCGCCGTCGAAGCCGTGCTGGCCTGGAGGCAGCGCACCGATCTGCTCATGGCCAATCTCACCGGAGCGTTACGGCTGCTCACCGGTTTGGGCTGGCCCATGATCTACTTCGTTGCCGCCGTCTGCCACCGCGCCCGTCGCAAGAAGCCGCTCAAGAGCATCCTGCTCGCCGACGAGCACTGCGTCGAAGTGGTGGGGCTGCTGGCCGCGTTGTCCTACTCGGTGGTCATCTGGTTGAAGGGCTCGCTGACGATTTGGGATAGCGTGATCCTGATTCTGATCTACGCGGTCTACCTGGCCATCCTCTCCAAGATGCCGCCTCAGGAAGCCGAAGGCATCGAGGATCTCGAACTCATCCCGCGTACCATCGTCAAAAGCCGCCGCCCGGTGCGCATCGCGCTCATCTCCGGGTTGTTTCTCGCGGGCGGCCTGCTCATCTACTTCATGGCCGAACCGTTCCTGGGCAGCCTGCTCTCGGTTTCCCTGATGCTCGGCGTGCAGCCGTTCGTCTTCGTGCAGTGGGTGGCGCCGTTCGTCAGCGAGTTCCCCGAAAAAGTCTCCGCCTTCTACTGGGCGCGCACCATCGACCGCGCGCCCATGGCGCTGATGAACATGGTTTCCAGCAACATCAACCAGTGGACGCTGCTGGCCGCCATGCTTCCCATCGTCTATTCGCTGAGCTGCGGAACGCCCACGCCCATCGTGTTCGACGACCAGCAGAAGCTGGAACTGCTGATGACCATCGGCCAGTCGCTGGTCGGCATGATGTTCCTCATCAACATGCATCTGGACTGGTGGGAGGCGGGGGCGCTGTTCGGCCTGTGGGGCATTCAGTTCGTACTTTCACCCTTTCAACCCGGCCCAGGCTTCATCCGCACGTTGGCCCAACACATTCACTGGTACGTGACCATCGCCTATTTCGTATGGTTCGCGCTCGGCCTCCTGCGTTACGCCACCGGCCGGCGGAAACTGACGGCTTTCCACTTATTTGGGCTCATGTGGCGCAATCACATCCGGCCACGGCCCCGGGCTGCGGTAAAATAGAAAGTCTCCGCTCATTCATGAAAAATCGAATACGATCCACGACCATTCTCTGCGTCCGCCGGAACCACAAGGTGGTGATGGCGGGCGACGGACAAGTCACGCTTGGGGCAGGAAGTCTTGAAAGCCTCGGCGCGCAAGCTGCGGCGGTTGTACAACGACCGCATCCTGGCCGGCTTCGCGGGTGCCACGGCGGATGCCTTCGCGCTCTTCGCCCGCTTTGAGAGCAAGCTCGAACAGTACAACGGCAATCTCTCGCGCAGCGTCGTCGAACTCGCCAAGGAGTGGCGCACCGACAAGGTGCTGCGCCACCTGGAAGCCCTGCTGCTGGTGGCCGATCTCGAAAAGACCTACATCGTCAGCGGAACCGGCGACGTGATCGAACCGGATGACGAGGCCTGCGCCATCGGTTCCGGAGGCCCCTTCGCCAAGGCGGCGGCTTCGGCGCTCATCGAGAATACCGATCTCGACGCGCAAAGCATCGCGAAAAAGTCCATGACCATCGCCTCCCGCATCTGCATTTACACCAATGAGAACTTCACCTACGAGGAGTTAGGCTGAGCATGGTCATATACCTGCCGAGCCAGTCGGAAGAGGGCCCCGTCCTCGACGAACTGACGCCGCGCGAGATCGTCCGCGAACTCGACAAATACGTGGTCGGGCCAGCAGGATGCCAAGCGCGCCGTCGCCGTGGCCCTGCGCAACCGCATCCGCCGCCAAAAACTCGAGCCCGAGATGGCCGAAGAGGTGATGCCCAAGAACATCCTCATGATCGGCCCCACCGGCGTCGGCAAGACTGAAATCGCGCGCCGGTTGGCGCGGCTGGCCAACTCCCCGTTCCTCAAAGTCGAAGCCAGCAAGTTCACCGAGGTGGGCTACGTCGGCCGCGACGTCGAATCGATGATTCGCGACCTGGTGGACATCTCCATCGACATGGTCCGCGAGGAGCGTTTGGACGAGGTCGCCGAACGCGCCGAGCGCAACGCCGAAGAACGCATGCTCGACCTATTGATGCCCCCACAGCCGGAGGGCACCGAAAGCGTCGACAAGAGCCGCGAGAAACTCCGCGAGCGCCTGCGCGCCGGCAAACTCGACGACCGCATGGTCGAAGTCGACGTCAAGGAACCCGGCCCGCGCTTCGAAATCACCACCGCGGGCGGCATGGAGGAGATGGACGTCAGCTTGAAGGACGTCCTGCCGAACATATTCGGCGCGCGCACGCGCAAGCGGAAAATGCGCGTCGGCGAGGCCATGGACTACCTCGGGCAGGAAGAAGAGCAGAAGCTCATCGACATGGACCAGGTCATTCGCGTGGCTCTGGAACGCGTCGAGCGCAGCGGCATCATCTTCCTCGACGAGATCGACAAGATCGCCGGCCGCGAGGGGGGCCACGGCCCCGACGTAAGCCGCGAAGGCGTGCAGCGCGACATCCTGCCCATCGTCGAGGGTACCACCGTCAACACGCGGCACGGCTTCGTGCGCACCGATCACATCCTCTTCATGGCCGCCGGAGCCTTTCACGTCTCCAAACCCAGCGACATGATTCCAGAACTCCAGGGGCGCTTCCCCATTCGAGTGGAGCTGAAATCTCTCACGCAAGAGGATTTCATCCGCATCCTCAAGGAACCCAAGAACGCGCTGGTCAAGCAATACACGGCGCTGCTGGAAACCGAAGGCATCCGCCTGGTCTTCACCGCCGAGGCGCTGGCCACCATCGCCGAGTTCGCCGCCCGCGTCAACGAGGCCACCGAGAACATCGGCGCGCGCCGTCTGCACACCATCATGGAAAAGCTGCTCGAGGAAGTCTCCTTCGAAGGCCCCGACCTGAAGAAGAAGAACGTCAAGGTGGACGCCGGGTACGTGCACAAGCAACTCGCTGAAATCGTCAAGGATCAAGACCTGAGCCGATACATCCTCTGAGCCCCATGCGCCCGCTCGCACTCACCTTGCCGCTCACCGCATGGCTAGTCTTGGCCGGCTGCGGCTACGTCGGGGAGCCACTTTCACCCGCACTCAACATGCCGCAGAAGGTGACCGACCTGCGCGTGGTCGAAAGCGGTGAAAGTATTGTAGTTGAATTCACCGTCCCGAACCGCACCACCGAGGACCTCCCACTCACGCGTTTGGGCGAGGTCGAGTTGCGCATGGGACCGGGCGGCGCGGAGCCGTTTGATTTCGGCCGGTGGAGAGAATCGGCGCCGCGGATTCCGGTCACCGCCGCGTCCCCGGGACCGATTAGGATAACCACGTCCGCGAAAAGTTGGGCCGGCCGTGAAGTGCTGCTGGCTGTGCGCGTTTCCAGCGCCAAGGGACGTTTTTCGGATTGGGCCGGCCCGGTGGTGCTGAGCGTGGTCGCACCGGTCGATACACCCGCGGACGTGCGCGCCGAAGCCGAGCCCAACGGCGTGAAGCTGAGTTGGCAGTCGGCGCCGCGAGAGGCTTTGAGCTTCCGCGTCTACCGGCGCGCCGAAGCCGAAAAAGAGGCCCGCCTGGTCTCCACCCCCGCCGCCTCCGGATGGATCGACACGGCCACGGCCTTCGGCCAGCGTTACGATTACTACATTCAGGCCGTAGTGAAGACAGGAGCATCAGAGGCTGAAAGCGGGATGTCGCCGGCGGTCGAAATCGTGCCCGTCGATAAGTTCCCGCCCGCGGTGCCCGCCGGGCTCACCGCCGCCCCTTCGCCGGATAGCATCGAGCTCACTTGGGACCGCAACACCGAGCCCGACTTCGCCGGTTACCGCGTCTATCGCTCTTTGGATGGGGCGCCGTTTGAGAAGATTGCCGACCTTGTTGAAGCGCCTAATTACAGCGACCGGCGGATCGCCAGCGGCAAACGTTATCGATACGCGATTTCCGCCGTCGATCAACTGGGCAATGAAAGCGCCCGATCGCAGCCGGTGGAGGCAGCCGCGCAATAGCAAAACCGGAAAACCGGGGACAGGCAACTGCGTCCCAAGCCGAATCCACGGGGCGGTCAGGGGATTCTGGACAGCGGCGCGTGGACGCAGCGGCCTGTCCCAGGTATTTCGACAGAAGGAGGGAAATGGAAAGAAGAGTTCGCTTCAGTCTCAACCCGACATTGGAATTCACCACGCCGGACGGCTCGCCGGAGGTTCACTACGGGGTCGTCGAAGGCGATCAGGTCATCGAGACATCTTCGCTTGCCGCGACCGACCGCGGCGCGGCGCATCCTTTCGCCGCCGTACGGCTCTTGCCGCCCTGCTCTCCGTCGAAGATCGTTTGCGTCGGCCGCAACTATCTCGAGCACGCCAAGGAATTGGGCAACCAACCCACGGCCGAGCCACTCATTTTTTTGAAGCCGCCTTCCGCATTAAACGCGTCCGGCGGTCAAGTGGAGCACCCTCCCATCAGCCAGCGTTTGGACTATGAAGGCGAGCTGGGCCTGGTCATCGGCCGCCGTCTTCGCAATGTGAGCGCGGAGGAGGCCGAACAATTCATCTTCGGTTATACCTGCGTGGACGATTTCACTTTGCGCGATCTGCAAAAGAAGGATGGCCAGTGGACGCGCGCCAAGGGTTTCGACACTTCGTGCGCCGTGGGCCCCTGGATCGTGCCGCGCACCCAGGTTGATTTCGCCAGACTCAGAGTTCGCACTTTGGTGAACGCCGTGGTGCGGCAGGACGCCTCTGTGCTGGATATGATGTTCCCGCCGGGTGTTATAATCGCTTTCGTCTCGCAGTTCATGACTCTGGAACCTGGTGACCTGATTGCCACGGGCACTCCTTCAGGCATTGGCCCGCTGAGTGCCGGCGACACGGTCCAGGTTCAGATCGAAGGAATTGGCACGCTTGAGAATGTGGTAGCCGCAGGCGTTCGAGAGCCGCCGACCAGTAAAGAAAATGGGTAAACTCGCTCTGTCATCGGTAGGACTTGCCCCGGCCTTGCAACTGGCCGGGCTTGCCGTGATCCTGGTTCTGCTGTTGGGAGCCGGCGTGACCATCGTCCTGTGGAAGCGCCGCAACCCACGCGAGCGTGAAAGAAGACGCCGCCTGGCCGTCAACCGCTATGGCAGGATGGGCGACGGCATCATCACCGACTGCCAGGAGGACGCCCTGTACTACAACTATTCCCTTCGTGGCGTTGAATACGCCACCGCGCAGGACGTCTCCACGCTGCGTGAGTTTCTGCCCGAGGACCCCGCCCTCCTGGTCGGGCCGGTCACGTTGAAGTATTCTTCCAACAATCCGGCCAATTCCATCCTGCTGTGCGAGGAGTGGTCGGGGTTGCGCCGGCCCGCCCAGAACGACGATTCAGACGTTTGCCGGGTGGCCGCGGCCGGCGCCGGCAGGTAGACCGGCGGGAAACCTATGAGCAGCGTATGGGATCTGTTCCGCCTTAAGGGCTCCGTGGCCATCGTCACCGGCGGCGCGGGTAAGTTGGGCAGTCAAATGGCCGATGCGCTGGCCGAGGCCGGTGCGCACATCGTGGTGGCGTCACGCAATCTGGACAAGTGCCGCGCGAAAGCCGAGGCGCTTTCCGCCGTTCACGCCGAAGCGTTGCCTGTCGCCGTAGACGTGACGAACAAAGATTCCGTGCGCCGCATGTTCGATGCCGTCATGGAGCGTTTCGGCCGCATCGACGTTCTGGTCAACAACGCCTACTCGGCCCAAGCCAAGCCCTTCGAGCAGATGAGCGCCGAGGAATTCGAATCCGCCTCGCGCGGCGCGCTCACCAGCACTTTCCTCTGCTCGCAGGCGGTCGCACCCACCATGCGCGCGCAGCGCAGCGGGGTTATCGTCAACATCGCAAGTATTTACGGCCTGGTCTCGCCGGATCACCGCATCTACGGCCGCAGCGGCCTCGACAACCCGTGCAATTACGGCCCCGCCAAGGCCGGCGTGATCCAGTTCACCCGCTGGCTGGCGGCGTATCTGGCCCCCGACGGCATTCGCGTGAACGCCATCACCCCGGGCGGATTCTACAATCCGCAATTCCGGGAACGCCTGGATTACGAAGATGTCTTCGTGGCCAACTATCGCCACAAGACGCCGCTCGGCCGCATGGGTAACGAGACCGATCTCAAAGGTGCGGTGGTTTTCCTCTCCTCAGCCGCTTCCGAGTACGTCACCGGACAGAACATCGTCGTCGACGGCGGCTGGACCATCTGGTGAAAAAGTCTTACATCTGGGTGGTCGTCGCACTCCTGTGGGTGGTGGCGCTGCTCAACTACGTGGACCGTCAAGTCATTTTCTCGGTCCTGCCGCTCGTCGCGCGAGACCTGCACGTTCCTGAGAGCCAGCTCGGCCTGCTGAGCGGCGCGTTTCTGTGGATCTACGGCATCCTCAGCCCGCTGGCCGGATTTCTGGCCGACCGTTTCGGACGCCGCCGCGTAATTCTGTTGAGCCTGCTGATTTGGAGCGCGGTGACTTACGCCACCGGCCTCGCGCGCAGTTTCCCCGAGGTGCTGGCGGCGCGCGCGCTGATGGGCGTTAGCGAGGCCTGCTACTTGCCGGCCGCGCTGGCGTTGATCGCCACGTTTCACCCCGCGCGCACGCGTTCGCTCGCCACGGGCCTGCACTTGAGCGGCGTCTACGTGGGCACGGTGTTGGGCGCCGCGGGCGGAGGATGGGCCGGAGAGCACTACGGTTGGCGCGCCCCGTTCGCCTTTCTGGGACTGGCGGGCGTGGTGTACTGCTTCGTGCTCATGTTCTCCTTGCGCGAGCCACGCAGGTCGGCCGCGACCACGAATTCGAACGAGAAGCCGGCCGTAAGACTGGTCGACTCCGTTCGGGAACTGCTCCGCCTGCCGGGCTTCCTGCGCATGACCGTAGCCTTCGGCGGTATGTCCATCGCCAACTGGCTCATCTACACCTGGATGCCTTTCTACTTGTACGAGCGCTTCGGATTGAGTCTCGCCGCGGCCGGATTCCAGGGCGCCTTCTACATCCAAGCGGCGAGTTTCGCCGGAATCATGGTGGGCGGATGGCTGGCGGATCGCTGGAGCCGCACGAATCCGCGCGGACGCATTCTCACGCAAGTCGCCGGACTTCTCGGCGCGGCCCCGTTCTTGTTTCTAGCCGCCTCGACGACGACGCATTGGATCTTGATCGCGGGTCTCATCTCTTACGGGATCGGCCGTGGCTTCTACGACTGCAACGCCATGCCCGTGCTCTGCCAGTTCGCGCGAGCCTCAGCAGCGCTCCACCGGCTACGGAATCTTCAATCTCGCCGGATGCCTGGCCGGCGGGACTGCGGCCGCCCTCGCCGGATTTCTCAAGTCCGCGATCGGCCTCGATGGGGCCTTCCGCGTGGCCGCCGTCGTGGTGCTTGCCTGCGGCCTGTTGCTCGCAAGATTACGCTGTTGCGCCCCGGTGGCGGAAGAGTCTTAACGCCCCCCAAAACAGGAGCCAAGTGTCTTATACTGCCCCTGTGGGAGTTAACTGGCTTCCGCAGGAGATCCGTTCATGCGTTGGCTCTGTGTGACAGTACTTCTCTGTCTGGCCTGCCTGGCGCGCGCCGGCACGACCGTGATTCACGTCGATACGGAATGTTGCGGCGATGTGGTCGATACCGCCAACAACGTAGTGAACCAGAGGGGCGCGATGTTCTGGAATGGCACGAAATGGGTGACGAACGATACCGCCGCGCACATGTTCTTCACGGATTTGAGAACGGGCGAGCGGCTCATGAATTACATAACCACTCTGTTCCAGGGCAGTTCCGCACCGGCCACCACCACCTATCAAAACCACACTGTGGAGCGGACCCTCTACACCTATGAGAAGATGGGGGCCAACGGCAAGTACAGGTTCACCGCCGCCCAGTTCCGCATCTCCAACACGACCAACGGCAAGCAGTATCTTGCTCGCTCCCGGGGCACTGCGGCCGGGAAGGCCAACGCCTTCTTCGACATCTACCTGACCGACGAAGATGGCAGTACTACTGCGGTGCGTGGGGATCCAGCCTGGTTCCACTACGGCATGAGTCTCGACCAGGCGGTGCTCCAAACTTCCACTACCGCAAACAAGCTGGGTAATTTTCCCACCATTGGCGGCAGCTACTTCTTCGATATCGATGGCGGATCGGACATGGGAGGCCGGTCCTTCCAATTCCACACCTCAGCGCTGGCGGTCGCCGATACGGCACTCGGCCTGGGATCTGTTTTCGCCACCGACTTCAGCGTCAAGTACATGGATACCGCCGGTAAACTACAGGAGCTGAAATTCCTGCCCTACGCCGAGGGAACCTTCACACCAAACAATGCGAATCTGCCGGTGATCGCTGTCGGCGGCGTCATCAGCGCCGGAGCTTTCGGCGGTTTCACCTCCATTGCGCCCGGCTCCTGGATCGAAATCTACGGCACCAATCTCGCCTCCACTTCCCGCGCCTGGGCCGCCGCGGACTTCAACGGCGTGAAGGCACCCACGGCGCTCTCGGGCACGAAAGTGACCATCGGCGGCCAGGATGCTGTGCTGAGTTACATCAGTCCCGGCCAGGTGAACGCGCAGGTGCCGGCGAACGTGGCGGTGGGCCAGCGGCCGATCACCGTCACCACCGCCATAGGTACAAGCCCGTCCTACATGGTCACGGTGAACGCGCGGCAGCCCGGATTGTTCGCGCACCCCGCGTTCACCATCGGCGGCAAGCAGCACATCGGTGCGGTGTTCGCGAACGACGGCAACACGTTCGTCATGCCCACGGGCGCGGTGGCGGGCATCACGTCGCGGCCGGCCAAGCCGGGCGATACGATCCTGCTCTTCGGCATCGGCTTCGGCGCGGTGACTCCGGGCTCTTGGGCCGGCGAGATCGCCCAGCAGCAGAGCGCGCTGGTCGAGCCGGTCGCCATGTACGTGAATCAGTCGAAAGCCACGCTGGGCTACGCGGGCCTGGTGCCGAGCGCGGTGGGACTCTATCAGTTCAACATGGTCGTGCCGGCCGTGGCCGCCGCGGACGCCGTGCCGCTCACCTTCTCCCAAGGCGGCGTGGCCGGCACCCAGACGCTTTACATGGCCGTTGGAAAGTGACATCATTCACGCTCGGGGAGCGGAGCCGTGAGACTGTTACTCGTGGGACTGCTACTGACCTGCCTCGTGCAAGCCGGCACGACGGTGATTCACATCGAACACCGAGGGTTCCGGCATCATCGTCGAGAACATCAGCGGGGCCAAGAACCAGAATGGCGCTATGGTGTGGGATGGCACCAAGTGGGTGGTCAACAATACCTGGGCACACAAGTTCTTCGTGAATACGGGCGACGGCGAACCGACTGAAAACGTCCACTGTCACCACTTGTCCAGGGCAACCAGCCCGGCACTTTCACCAGCGGGAATTACGCTAGTAACGCGAGCGCAGCCTGTACAGCTATGAAAAAGACCGCCGCCAGCGGGTGCATACACGCTTCAACGCCGTTGAATATCGGATCCGCGACAGAACACGGGAAAGCAGGTTGTGCTCCGTTCCCGCGGCACCCGCGCCGGAAATGCGAGCGCTCCATTCGATATCTACATTGAGGATGAAACGAGCTCCGGGACGCAGCAGATTACGGCGTTGCGTGGCGATCCAGCGTGGTTCACGTACGCAATGAACACTGGATCAGGCGCTGCTTCAAACTAGTACGACCGCCAATCGGACCGGAACATTGTCGGGAAGTGGCAAATGGTGCGCCGAGCATGGTACTTCCTCGATATTGGTGGTGGAGCGGATCTGGGGCCGCAGGTGTCGGAAAGTCGTTTATCTTCCATAGCGGCGACACTGGTCGCTGCCGGATTCCGTCGCTTGGCCTCGGGATCATCTTTCGCCACGGACTTCAGCGCAAGCGCTGGATGGACTCGTCCGGCAACTTGCAGGAGCTGAAATTCCTGCCTTACGCCGAAGGCACCTTCACCCCGAACAATCCGACTCTGCCGGTGATCTCCGTCGGCGGCGTCATCAGTGCCGGGGCTTTCGGCGGATTCCCCACCATCGCGCCCGGCTCCTGGATCGAAATCTACGGCACCAACCTCGCCTCCACTTCCCGCGCCTGGACCGGCGCGGACTTCAACGGCGTGAAGGCGCCCACGTGCTTTGAGCGGAACCAAGGTAACCATCGGCGGCCAGGACGCCGTGCTTAGTTACATCAGCCCCGGCCAGGTGAACGCGCAGGCGCCGGCGAACGTTGCCACGGGCCAGCGACCGATCACCGTCACCACCGCCGTGGGCACCAGTCCGTCCTACATGGTCACGGTGAATGCGCGGCAGCCCGGATTGTTCGCGCACCCCTCGTTCACCATCGGCGGCAAGCAACACATCGGAGCCGTGTTCGCGAACGATGGCAACACGTTCGTCATGCCCACGGGCGCGGTGGCTGGCATCACGTCGCGGCCGGCCAAGCCGGGCGAAACGATCCTGCTCTTCGGCATCGGCTTCGGCGCGGTCACTCCGGGCGCATGGGCCGGCGAGATCGCCCAGCAGCAGAGCGCGCTGGTCGAGCCGGTGACCATGTACGTGAGCCAATCACGCGCCACGCTGGGTCTACGCGGGCCTGGTACCGAGCGCGGTGGGACTCTATCAGTTCAACTTGGTGGTTCCGACCGTGGCCGCCGCGGACGCCGTGCCGCTCACTTTCGCGCAAGGCGGCGTGGCCGGCACGCAGACACTTTACATGGCCGTCGGAAAGTGACCTCGACCGGCCTACTTTGACAAATCGCGGATGCGCACGCTCGCTGAGCATCGAAAGCGCGCGGCGCTTCCATCTCACGGTGCCTTTCCTGTCGTCTCGCCGCCCTCGCAGCCTGAGCGCACCTCGACAAGGGTGCCGGGCCGGCAAGTCTGCGCTGGAGCTGTTTCATTCGCCGACCAGCCGGCCCGGCTTTGGGAAAGTTGATAAGGTTGTTTCGAGTTTGCGGCACCGGCGCGCCGCTCGCAAGCGAATTTGACTGCCTGCGCGGGGTTGGCGTACTTTGGCGATAGATGGCGCCCCTAACCGGGACCTGAGAAACCATGACCGACAGCTATACGCACCTTGACCTGACCGCCGCCGGGCCGCTGGATGATCTGCGCTCGAAGATGGCGGCGGGCGGCATTCTCCGCGCGCTGGTGGTGGAAACGCTCAAGGGCGATAACCGCGAGCCACTCGAGAAACTGTGCAAGGCACGGGAACCGCGGTTCCGCCTGGCGTTCTGCTACCGGTCCGAATCGCCGGACTCCGCGAAGCGATATATGACGGACACTGGGGTAGCGGCGATGCGGGTTCGCACGGCGCAACTCGAGGAGAACACCGCATGGCTCGCCGATTTGGAAGCGTCCGGTAAGTACCTTCTGATCCACGCCGAGAGCGGCATCGCGCCACTAGTCCGAAACGCGCGCGCGGTGGCGGCGCGCCATCCTCGTCTGCGCATTTACGTACCGCACCTCGGCTGGCCGCGCACCGATGGGAGGGACGATCCGCGCTGGCGCGACTCCATGCGCGCGCTGCACGCCATCCCCAACGCCATCGTGGGCATCTCCAGCCTGCTCACCTTTTCGCGCCAGCCGTTTCCTCACCCTGATGTTCGCCTCTTCGCCCGCGAGTTGGTCCAACTGTTCGGCCCCGGCCGCCTCGTAGCCGGCAGCGATTTCCCCTACATCGAAAAGTCGCGCTACGCCGAGTACGTCGCCTTGTCGCACAAATGGATTCGCGACATCTGGCCGCAGTGGCAAGATCACGCGGCGATCTTCGGCCCGCAGAGGCTCATCCCGTAACCCTGCTGTATCATGTATGCATGGGAAGTTCAACACAGCCGCCCGCGCCCGCATCCATCGCCGACACCGTGATGGATCTCGAGCGGGAATACCTACTGCAGAACTACAGCCGATATCCAATCGTCTTGCACCAGGGCAAGGGCGCTTGGCTCACGGACGTGAATGGCAAGCGCTACCTGGATCTGATCGCTGGCATCGGCGTGAACGCGCTGGGTCACGCTCATCCGCGCATCACGCGCGTCATTCGCGAGCAGGCCGGTCTTCTCATACACGGCTCTAATCTTTACTATCACGAGTACCAGGGCCCGCTGGCCAAGAGGTTGGCCGGAATCAGCGGACTGCAGCGCGCCTTCTTCTCGAACTCCGGCACCGAAGCCATGGAGGGCGCCCTGAAGATGGTGCGTTCCCACGGCGGCAAGATCTCGCCCGAGAAGTTCGAGATTGTCGCGCTGGAAAATTCCTTCCACGGACGCACCCTCGGCGCGCTCTCCATTACCGGCCAAGCCAAGTACCGCAAGGACTTCGAGCCGCTGCTCGCCGGCGTGAAATTTGTTCCGGCCAACGACGCGGCCGCGCTGGAAGCCGCCGTCAGCGAGCGCACGGCCGGCATTGTGGTCGAATGGATACAAGGCGAGGGCGGCGTCGTCCCGTTGAGCGTCGAGTACGCGCGCAAGGCCCGTGAGCTTGCCACCAGATTCGACGCGCTCCTCGTTTTCGACGAAATTCAATGCGGCGTGGGCCGGCCCGGTTGCTATTTCGCTTACCAGTTGGCCGACCCGGTGATCCTGCCGGATGTCATGGTAGCGGCCAAACCGCTCGCTTGCGGGCTACCGCTCGGCGTTATTATGGCGAACGAGAAGGCCGCCGCGACCATCGGGCCGGGCATGCACGGCACCACCTTCGGCGGCGGCGCGCTCGCCTGCCGCGTGGCGCTGGAATTCCTCGACATTCTGGAAGGCTTGCTTCCTCACATTTACTCGCTAGGCGCTCAGATGCGCACCGAGCTGAACGAAATGAAGCGCCACTTTGCGTTCATCAAGGAAGTCCGCGGCTTCGGTTTGATGATCGGCGTTGACCTGGACGTTCCCGGCAAGCAGATTGTTCTGGACGCGCTCGAAGAGGGCCTGCTGATCAACTGCACGCACGACACGGTCATCCGCATGCTCCCGCCTTACATCCTCAGCGAGCAGGAAGCCGACCGCGCGATTAAGCGCCTGGCCACGGCCTTTAAAAAGGTGAAGCCCGCGGCCTAGGCGCGCCTACTTCGCCAACACTCGCGCCAGTTCCATCAGCGCGGGATCGAGCGGCTTCTTCTTCGCAACCACTTCGTCGAACGGGGTGGTGACGAGGTCGCCGCGAATACGGCCCACCACCACTCCGTGCTCGCCGCGCGAGAGGCGCTGGGCGGCCGCGGCGCCGAGTTGTGTCCCCAGCATGCGGTCCGCGAACGTCGGAACGGCTCCGCGCTGCGTGTGGCCAAGGATGGTGGCGCGCAGCTCGAAGCCCAGCCGGTCTTTCTGGCTCGCGCAGTATTCCATCAGCCCGTTGGCATTGCACTTGGAACCTTCGGCCACCACCACCAGCGCATGCGGCTTGCCGCGCTCGTAAGCGCCGCGGATCTCGCCCGCCACCACTTCCGGGTCCGCTTCGATCTCGGGGACGCAGATGGCTTCGGCCCCGCCGGCGATGCCGGTCATGAGCGCAAGATACCCGCAGTCGCGCCCCATCACTTCGACCACGAACGCGCGGTGGTGGCTGGAGGCCGTCACCTTCAGCCGGTCGATGGCTTCCAGTCCCACGTTCAACGCCGTGTCCACGCCAATGGTCACATCCGATCCGTAGAGATCGTTGTCGATCGTCGACGCCACGCCTACCACCGGCAAACCCATGTCGGAGAGCATCTTCGCTCCCGTCTGCGTGCCGTTGCCGCCGATGGCGACCAGACCGCCGATACCGCGGTCGGCGAGCTGCTTCAGCGCGCCGCGCCGCACCTCCACGTCGCGGAATTCGGGCAGCCGCGCGCTACCCAGCATAGTGCCGCCGTGCTGCATGATGCCACCCACGTCGCGCGCGTCCAGCGCAGTGATGTCGCCAGCGGCCAGTCCCCGATACCCGTGGTGCACGCCGAACACTTCCACGCCCGCTTCAATGGCCGTGCGTACCACGGCGCGCACGGCGGCGTTCATTCCTGGCGCGTCTCCGCCGCTGGTCAAGACTGCTATTCGCTTGATGGAAGACATGATCTGAAACGACCATGCTAGCATTCCCGCGCCCAAATACATTCAATCGCCTGTTCGGGTATACTGGCAGAGGCTGCCACGGCAGCCGGATATTTCTAGAAAGATCACCAGCGGGTGGGAGACTTATGGGAAGGCGGTGAAATTCCGCCACTGCCCCGCAACTGTGAGCGGCATGGTGTAAGGCCGCGCGGCCACTGCATAAGTGGGAAGGTCGCGCCTCGCATCAGCGAGAAGCCAAGCCGTGAGTCAGGAGACCGGTCCCGCGCCCCCCTAGTGAGCCACGTTCCGAGGGAGAGCGTCTCATGCGATTTGTCTATCGATTCACATCCAACAGCCTGTTAGTATGGCTCACTCTAACCGTCTCTTCCGGAAGCGCCGCGATACGCGGCATTGTGTTGGACGCTTCCGGTAAGAGCATTCCCGGCGCACGCATCGAGTGCGCCGGGAAGATAGCCACTTCCGGCGCCGACGGGCGTTTCACCGTTCCCGGCGCCGCCAACTGCGACGCTTCGATATCCGCTGCGGGCTTCGACAGCGCCAGGACCATGATCGAGAGCAGCAGCGAAGCTCGCGTCACGCTAGCAGTAGCTGGTTTGAGCCAACGAGTAGTGGTGTCGGCGACGCGATCGCAAACCACGGTCGAGGAAGCCGGCGTTTCGGTCTCCGTCATCACCCGGTCCGACCTCGCGCAACGCGAATTTCCCCCGGTGCTGGACGTGCTCCGCGAAGTGCCGGGCCTGTCCGTAACGAGAAACGGACGCCAGGGCGCCCTCACCTCCGTCTACGCGCGCGGCGCGGAACGCACCGGCACCCTGGTATTGCTGGACGGCGTCCCCCTGAACGATCCCGGGGGCGAGATCAACTTCGCCAACCTCACTTCCAGCGCGCTGGACCGCATCGAGGTGGTGCGCGCGCCCGAGAGCGTCCTGTTCGGCGCGGAAGCTTCCGCCGCCGTCGTGCAAATGTTCACACGCCGCGGCGACCCGGAACGCAAGATGCCGCACGGCTTCCTCACTTACGAGCGGGGCACCTTTCAGACCGATCGCTGGCTGGCCGGCCTGTCGGGCGGCGCCGGCGACCGCTTCGACTACTCCTTGACCACCGAACAGGAACACACGGTGGGCGAATTTATCAACGACTTCCACCGCAATACCTCCGGCACGGCCAACCTCGGCTACCGTCTGGCACCGTCCACCCAAGTGCGGGGGCTCTTCCAGAGCTTCGACGCCGGCCTCGGCACTCCGGGCGAAGTCGGCTACGGCGTCTTCAACTACGATGCCAACCAATTCAGCCGCGATTACGCCGTATCGCTGCGCCTGGACGATGCGCGCGGCAGCCACTACGTGCAGCACGCCAGCTTTAGCTATCACAAGCTCCATGACGTCTTCACCGACAACGGCCTGGGAGGACCTTACAACCTGGCCGCGCTGGTCCGCGACACCACCGCACCCGAGCGGCGCACTTACATGGTCGGTCTGCTCGATCCCGCGCACTTGCCCGCGGCCGCCAGTCTCGCCCCCGATATGCGCATCGTGAGCACCACCGTCTACATGTACCCCATGGATCCTTACATCAGCGACACCTCGCGCAAAACCGGCGAGTATCAGGGCACCGTCACGCACGCGAGCGGCGCACTCGTGTTCGGTTACGAATTCGAGCAGCAGGGCGGAAGGCTGTCCAGCTACGACGTCTCTCGCGACAACCACGGACTGTTCGTACTCAAGCAGCAGCGCCTGGGCCGGCGCGTATTTCTATCCGGCGGCGTGCGCTCGGAACACTCCAGCGCGTTCGGCTATAAGGTGGCGCCGCGCGGTGCGGTGAGCGTTCTCCTGGCCGGCGAACACGGCCCGCTCTCCTCCAGCTACTTTCGCGTAAGCGCTGGCCGCGGCATCACCGAACCGAGCATATTGCAGAACTTCGCGCGCGAAGTCTGGTACACCGGCAATCCCAAGCTGCGGCCTGAAAAGACCGCCACGTATGAAGCCGGCCTCATTCAGGAGTGGTTCCACCGGCGATTGCGCACCGAAGCCGCCGTCTTCCACAACTCCTTCACCGATCTGATCACGTTCATCTCGGTTCCTCCACCGGTTTGGGGCACCTGGGAAAACGTCGCAGCCAGCAAAGCGCGCGGAATGGAATTCTCCGCCCAGGCGCGCCCCATGAAGTTCGTCACCGTGAACGCCGCTTACACCAAGCTCTGGACGCGCATTGTCACTTCGAACTCGCCCACCAGCGCCTTCACCGGCATAGGCCAGGAACTCGGCCGCCGGCCCGGCAATTCCGGTTCGGCCTCCCTGACCATCGCGCCCGCGCGCTGGTCGTTCCAGGCCGGAGCGGTGTTGGTCGGAGAACGCCAGGATACCGACTTGTTCGGCGTCACGCGCAATCCCGGTTACCAAAACGTGTACGCCGGCGCGAGCTGGCGCGCGCACCAGCACGTCACACCGTTCCTGCGGGCCGACAATCTGCTCAACGCACGCTACTACGAGGTGCTGGGGTACAGTGCTCTCTCGCGCACTTTGAGAGGAGGACTACGGCTGGAATGGTGAGACGGTCGGCGATTCTGGGCGCGGCACTGGCGCTGGTGGTGTGCGCGGCACCCCGCCGGATCGTTTCCACGGCGCCCAACATCACCGAGATCCTGTACGCATTGGGTCTCGGCGATCGAGTGGTGGGCGTCACCAACTACTGCCACTATCCTCCCGAAGTTCGCAATAAACCCAAGATCGGCCCGTTCATACGGCCCGATCTTGAAGCCATTATCGCGTTGCGTCCCGATCTGGTCATCATCCAGAAGAATCCCATTCAGCTCTATCCGCGCCTGAAGGGATTGGGACAAACCGTTCTGGAAGTCGACCACGACACGGTCTCGAACATCTATCGCTCCATCGAGCAGATCGCGGCGGCGGCTGGAGTCGCCGGGCGCGGCCGCGCGCTGTGCGCCCGCATGCAAAAAGAGTTGGAAACCATTCGCCGGCGCACCGCGCCCTTTCCGCGCCGAAAAGTCTTGTTCGTGGTGGGCCGCACCACCAACACCATCGAAGGAATTGTCGCCGTGGGCGGCGCTTCCTATTTGAGCGATCTGCTCAAAGTGGCGGGCGGCGAAAACATGCTGGGCGATTCCCTGGCCGCTTATCCCAAGGTTCCCACCGAAGAGATTCTGGCCCGCAATCCGGAAGTGATCATCGACATGGGCGACATGACCGACACCCAAGCCGTGACCGAAGCGCACAAGCGCGCCGTGGTGGCGCTGTGGAATCGTTACCCCATGCTGAACGCCGTGCGCGAACACCGGGTCTATGCCGTGGCTTCGGATATCTATGTGGTGCCAGGGCCGCGCATTGTGGACGCGGCGCGCGAGTTCGCCCGCATGCTGCATCCGGAGGCCGGCCTTTGACGCCGCTCTACTGCCTTCGCGACGTCGGCATGCGCTACGACGCCGCGGAAGTGCTCGCCCATGTGAACATCGAGTTCTCCACCGCCCAAATGGTGGCCGTGGTGGGACCCAACGGCGCCGGCAAGTCCACGCTGCTCGGCGTCATGAGCGGCTTGCGTCAGGGCTATACGGGTCAGTGCTTTTATGACGGCGTGGAAGTGGGCGGCTGGCAGCGGCGCGGCTTCGCGCGCCACGTGTCGGTGGTCCCGCAAAGCCTGCGTCTCGAATTTCCCTTCACGGCCGAACAGGTCGTGATGATGGGCCGCACACCGTATTGCGACGGGCTGTTCGAATCGCCGGAAGATCGCGAGGCCGTCGACCGCGCCATGGACATCACCGATACGGCGCCGTTCCGCACGCGCGACTTCCGGTCGCTCAGCGGCGGCGAGCGCCAGCTAGTCATCCTGGCATCGGCGCTCGCGCAATCGCCGCGCACGTTGCTGCTGGACGAGCCCACCACGTTTCTCGACTTGAAGCATCAGATCTCGATTTACCGCTTGCTGCGCGGGCTGCGCGAGCAAGGCCTGTTGGTAGTGGCGGTAACGCACGACCTGAACCTCGCGGCCGCGTATTCGGATCGTGTGGTGATGTTGAAATCGGGACGGGTGGCGTCCGACGGCGCGCCGGGCGAGACGCTGCGCCCCGAAATCATCCAGGATGTGTTCGGCGTTCAGAGCCAGGTGCGGGAGGCGGCCGATGGACGGCCGTGGATCGTCTATGGTCATTAGCGCCGCGCCCAAACGCCGCTTTTGGTCCGCGCTCGCGCTGGCACTCTTGGTGGCGATCGCCGCCGCGCTGCTGATGCCGTTAATCGGTTCGGCGAAAATCAGTTACGCGCGCGCCTTCGCCGGCCTGTCTCCGGACCACGAGATTCTTTTTTACGCCCGCCTGCCGCGCGTGCTGCTGGCCATGCTGGCCGGCGGCACTCTGGCCACCGCCGGTGTGTTGTTCCAGGCGCTGTTGCGCGATGCGCTGGCCACGCCTTACACGCTGGGCGTTTCCAGCGGCGCTTCGCTCGGCGCGGTATCGGCCATCTGTTTCGGCTGGCAACAAATCCTGCACTTGCCCGCCGTGTGGGTGGCGTCGTTCGCCGGCGCCGGCATCGCTCTGTTTCTGGTGATGGGCGTGGCCACCGAAGGCAAGCGTATGTCGAGCTTCACACTTCTGCTCGCCGGCGTCACCATTAACAGCATCTGTCTCGCGCTGATCCTGTTTCTGCACTACATGGCGAACATAGGACAAAGCTTTGCCATCGCGCGCTGGATGATGGGAGGCATCGACGCGGTCGAGTATGCCACTCTCGGCTGGGTGGCGCTGATCGTCCTCCCCGTGGTCCTCTTGATCTTCGCCAAATCGCGCGACTGGAATTTGCTCGCCGTGGGCGAGGATTGGGCCGCCGCGCGCGGCGTTTCCACCTCGCGCCTGATTCTGATCGGCTATCTGGCCGGGTCTTTCATCACCGGCACGGTGACGGCGCTGACCGGACCCATCGCGTTTGTCGGTTTGATCGTGCCTCACGCCTTGCGCTTGCGCTTCGGTGCGGACCACCGCCTGCTTGTGCCATGCTCGTTTCTGGTGGGGGCCGCGTTCCTGGCCGTCTGCGACACGGTGGCCCGGACCGATTCTCGCCCCCACCGAAGTTCCGGTCGGCGTAATTACTGCCCTGGCCGGCGGCCCCTTCTTCATCTGGCTGCTGCGGTCGCGGCGAAGGAGTCTGTGGCTCTAACTTGGCGCAAGAAACGGTACGCAAAATCTACCTGGTGCGGCACGCGGAACCCGAAAAGGCCGACGTGTTGCTGGGCAGCACCAATCCCCCGCTGAGTTCCGGAGGCCGCGTGCAAGCCAGCCACGGATTGCGCGAACTCCGCGCCGAGGTGATCTATTCGAGCCCGCTCCGGCGCGCGCTCGAAACCGCCGCACGCATACCGCTGCTGAGACCTTTGGAAGTGATCGAGGAACTGGCCGAGATTTCTTACGGCGATTGGGACGGGAAAGCCTGGTCCGACATCGAAGCCCACGATCCCGATTTGGCGCGCCGCAAACTGGCCGATTGGTACGGCGTCACACCTCCGGGCGGCGAAACCCACGAAGCCTTTCGCGAGCGCGTCACGTACGCACTGAGCGTGATTCTCAACGGACCGCTCCCGGCCATCGTCGTGGCGCACGCGGCGGTGAACGCGGAGATCGCGCGCCAGCTTGCCGGCGGCGATCCCGCCACTTTCCGCATGAGCTACTGCGAGGTCCGCGAGATCGAGCTGTAAACGGTGGCGGCCGAAAAGCCCGTGGGCCGGATCACGTCTACCCTCACACGCCTGGCGCCCGCTTCGGCCCATTCGATCCTTCGTTCGAAATTCCGCGCCCGGCGCGAGCTGGGGCAGAGGCATCTCATGTTGCTCCATGGGCAGGTCGTCGAACGCGTACACGATCCAGCGCAGCCGGTAGTCCTTGACGGTGTGCGCGGGCAAGCGTCGACGCGTCGTGATGCGCACCGCAAGCGCCCCGCCATCCGGAACCGCTTCGATGCGCTCGATGGGACTCGACTCCCTCCGCAACGCTTCGAAGCTCGGCTTGCGCGCGCCATATAGATCCACCACGCCATGCACGCGCTGTTTCAAGCGCCCCAGGCCTTTGTCGCCCATGTGCGTGCGGTAGTCGTTGTAACAGAAGAAAATCGCGCCGCCCACGAATTCGAAGTCGCGGTAGATGCGCGTATGTGTCTCGAGAATCTCGATGCGCCGCGCGTCGCCGCCCTTGTGCGCGGGATTGCACTCGCACATCCCGTATTCGGAAATCACTACCGGCTTATCGGGAAATGCCCGGTGAATATATTCGAGGTTGCTCCGCACCGAGTCCGCCGTCTGCCCGTACCAGGTCTCGTAATATTCGTTCAGCTCGATGAAGTCCATCTCGCCGGCGACGTCCGCCTCCACCGCGCGCTTGAGCGAATTCGACGCATACGTGATGAGACGGTGCTGGTCCAGCCGGCGCGCTTCCTGGTACAACCGCCGGACGAATTTCTTCGCCGCCGGATTCTGCCCGCCCACCTCGTTCGCCACGCCCCAGGCGAAGATCGACGGATGGTTGCGGTCCCGCGCGATCATCTCGCGCAGTTGTTCGAGCCCGTTTTCGAGTATGGCGGCCGCCGGTTCGTCCTTCATCCCGCTGAAGGTGCCGCCGCCCCAGGTGGGCACTTCGGTTTGTATCAGGATGCCGTGACGGTCGCAGTAGTCCAGCACACGCTTGTCCTGCGGCCAGTGCACGCGCGTGAAGACGCAGTTCAACTCCTTCATGTCGTCGTGATCGTGCTTGATCCACGACTCTGGTTCCGCCATTCCGATTTCCGGATTACTGCCCGCCATGCGCTCGACGCCCATCAGCCAAACGCGCTCTCCGTTCAAGTAGAACGCCGTACCGCGCACCTCGAACTTGCGGACGCCGAAGGTCGTCTCGAAGCGGTGCGCGCCGGCGCGAACCTCCAGCCGGTAGAGATTGGGATGATCGAAGTGCCACAGCTTGGCCTTGGGCAACCGCAGGGAGAACGAGGCCGTTCGCGTCGAGTTGGCTTTCAGATCCGTGGCTGCGCTCGCGCGATGGGACAGCACTCGGTTGCCTGTCGCGTCGTCGATCACCACGCAGTCCAGGTGAAGCGACGCGGCCGCGCGAGCGGCATTGCGCAGAACCGCGCGCACGTCGATCCGCGCTTCGCCTGTCCCCATATCCGGCACCGCGTCCACCTCGACGCGTTCAATGTAACTGCGCGGCGTCACCAACAGGCTCACCGGGCGCGTGATGCCGCCGTCCGGGGTCCAATCGTAGGAATTGGCGCGCGGAAGCATGTCGTCGCGAAACGAATTGTCCACCCGCACGACGATGGAATTGGTGGCGCCGAACTGTAATGCGCCGCTGATGTCGAAAGCGAAGGCCGTGTAGCCGCGGCCAGGATGCGTCCCCACTTCCTTGCCGTTCACAAACACCTTGGCCGTGTGATAGACGGCTTCGAACTCGACGCGCACCACGCCTGAGGCCCACTCCGCGGGCGCGTCGAAGTCGCGGCGATACCACGCCACGCCCAGGTAGTCCGCCCATTCTGGCATGACCTGCCAGGTGTGCGGCACGGTGACGTCGGTCCAGCCTTCGCTCGGCGGCTCGCTGGTGGCTTTCGGATCGGGGCGGAATTGCCAGGTCCCGTTCAGCGAGACCACCGCGCCTTGCGTCGTCGAGCATGGCGCGGCCGGCGGCGCGGCGGAGAGCGTCGTCTCCGCGGCTAGTAAGGCGCCTCCAGCCTCCAGGAATCTTCTGCGGGAAGTGCGCGTCATCCCACGCATCCTAGCACGCCAGCGGTGATATCATGAATTTCCGATTTGAGAAAAGGGGACAGACGCATTTTCCGCCACCGAACACCCGCGCCAAGTGCATGGAGACCGCGCAGGCGGAAAATGCGTCTGTCCCCTTTTGGGGGGAGAGCACATATGTCCAATTCATCGCGAAGAGACTTATTGAAGGGCGCGGCCCTGGCCACGGCGGCCAGTTACAGCCGCATTCTCGGCGCCAACGATCGCATTCGCTTGGGCCAGATCGGCTGCGGCGGCATGGGTAGCGGAGATCTGGCGACGTTTCTCCTGTACGATGACGTCGAGTGCGTCGTCTGCTGCGATGTCGACGATGTGATGATCGGCAAGAACTTGACGCGCAACGAAGCGCGCCTGGGCAAGAAGCCCGACGTGGTGAAGGATTTCCGCCAGGTGATCGACCGCAAGGACGTGGATGCGCTGATCGTCTCCACGCCCGATCACTGGCACGCCCTGCCCACCATTTACGGTTTCCAGGCCGGCAAGGACGTCTACGTGCAGAAGCCGCTGGCCGTCACCATCGGCGAGGGCCGCGCCATGCTCGAAGCCGCCAAGAAGTACAAGCGGGTGGCGCAGATGGGCACGCAATGGCGTTTCGGACCCCATTATCGCGAAGCGGTCGAGTTTGTGCATTCCGGGCGCCTCGGCAAGATCCGCCAGGTGCGCGCCTGGGCCTACCTGGATTGGGTGGGCGGCATCGGCAATCCGCCCGACAGCGAGCCGCCCGAGGGCGTGGACTACAACATGTGGCTCGGCCCCGCCCCCCAGCGTCCCTTCAACAAGAACCGCTACCACTTCAACTGGCGCTGGTTTTGGGATTACGCCAACGGCCTGATGAGCGACTGGGGCGTGCATCTGATCAACATCGGCATGTGGGCCATGGGCTACGTTCCGCCCAAGACCATCACCTCCACCGGCGGAAAGATGGTGGTGGACGATAACACCGAAACGCCCGACACGCAGATGGCGGTCTACGAATTCCCCACCTACACTTTCGTCTGGGAGCACCAGATGCTGGGCGGCGTGGGCATCGGCGGGCGTCCCCACGGGCTGAGTTTCAGCGGCGCCGAAGGCACGCTCATCGTCGACGCCTCCGGTTATGAAATAATTCCGGAACCCAAGAAGAAGAATCTGGTGGCGTACAAGCGTCCCAGGGACCCCAACGACAAGAACGCCGAAGGGCGTCCCGCGCTGGTGCGGAACTTCCTGGACTGCATGCGCTCGCGCCAGCAGCCCGGCGAGAACCTCGAAGTGGGCCACTTCGTCAGTTCCGTGGCGCACCTGGGCAACGTGGCACTGCGAACCGGCGCCAAAATCGTGTGGGACGCGGAAAACGAACGCGCCGTCGGATTGCCCGAAGCCGACGCATTCATTCATCGCAACTACCGCGAGCCGTGGAAACTCCCGGCCGCGAAAGCATGACGCGCATTACGCGCAGGTCTTTGCTGGCCGGCGCCGCCGCCGCGCCGCGAATCTGCGCGCGGCGACGCTGGCCGAGCGCTTGGGCATCGCCTGCCAGGTGAGCCCCGACGAAGCCGCCTCCCGCAAGGTTCTGCGCGCGGCGCGCGAGGCGGGCTTCACGCGCGTGCAACTGCAGTTTTCCTGGAGCAAGGTGGGCGAGGAGTTTCTGCGCGTGCTGCCGCGCTGGCTCAAGGAAGAAGGCGTGGTGGGCGACGTGGTCGGCGCGTACGTGAACTGCACCGCGCCCGCCAATGTGCTCATGGATTGCCGCCGCGAGGATTTCGCGCGCGCCATCGATTTCGCGGGCTTCATCGGCGCGCACCGCATAGTGGCCTGGACCGGTGGATATGGCAAGGGTTTGATGACGCCGGACCCGCGCAATTTTACGCGCCAAGCCGAGGACGCCATCCGCAAATTTCTCGATCCGTTTCTCGGACGCATCGAGCGCGCGCGGTTGACTCTGGCGCTCGAGAGCTACATCACGCTCACCTGCCCGGACGCGCCGTCGCTCGCGCGCGTTCTCAAGCACCTGCCCACTTGGGTCGGCGCGGTTCTCGATCCGCCCAATCTCACGCCCATCGCGCGTTACGCGCAACGCGACAAGGTGCTCAAGGAGATGTTCGGCACGCTCAAGAACCGCATCGCCCTGGTGCACTTCAAGGATTTCCGCCTGGCGCCCGACGGACAGTCGTATCAGTTGCCCGGCCCGCTCAAAGGCGAGACGAACTATCGCTTGTTCGCCGAACTAGTCGCCAAGCTCCCGCCCGACACGCCGCTCATCGCCGAGCATCTCAAACCCTCTGAATTCGCCTCGGCGCGAAAGGAACTGCTGCCGGTGCTCGAAGCCGGCGAACGGAGATAGGCGCGTGAAAGTGCGGCGGCTCACCACCGCGGACGTGGATGCGGCCATGCGCCTTTCGCGCGAAGCCGGATGGAATCAAACCGGCGAGGATTGGCTTCGCATGTTCGCGCTCTCGAGCGAAGGTGGCTTCGGCATCGACTGCGACGAACGCCTGGTGGCCACCGCCACCACCTACTGCTACGGCGACGAACTGGCCTGGATCGGCATGGTTCTCACCGCCGCCGATTATCGCGGGCGCGGCCTCGCCCGCGCCACCATGCAAGCGGCCCTGGATTTCGCGCGGGCGCGCAAGGTGGCCTGGATCAAACTCGACGCCACCGAAATGGGCCGCCCGCTTTACGAAAAGCTCGGCTTCGTAGCCGAGTACGCGGTGGAGCGCTGCTTACGCGTGGCGAGTCCCGCCGTGGGCGCGCCGGTGGACGCGTACCGGCCGAACCTGGCACTCGACCGCGAAGCGTTCGGCGCTGGCCGCGCGGCGTTGCTGGCGGATCTGTCCCCCATCGAGTCCGCCTCGATCGGCGCGGTCGCCTTCGCCATGGGCCGCCCCGGAAGCAAGGCCGCTTACTTCGGCCCGTGCGTCAGCCACGGCGCGGAGCACGCCGCCAAGCTGCTGGATTGGTTCCTGGCGCGGCACGCGGCCGAAAACGTCTTCTGGGACATCGTGGAGCCCAACCCCGCCGCCCATGCGCTGGCACTCGAGCGCGGCTTCGCTCCCGTACGTCGCCTTATCAGGATGGCCCTCCCTGGACGGTCCTCGCCCCCCGCGGTTAAGACAAGGCCGGATCTGGTCTACGCACTGGCCGGTTTCGAATTCGGGTAGCACGTGCTGGCCGTCGGCGAATCTGTCTCAGCACTTGGTGCACTGCGAAGGAAATCTGCATGGGATAGTACTTTAGTTCTGCACGGCTGCTGGTCCACCTAGTCCTTCGGTTGGATTGTCACTAAGGGAGATTTCGTTCATATTAAGATGGTTATGAACCCCTACAGAGGACAATCTAGAACGGAGGCTCTGGTGCAAATGACTCGTATAAACCGCCTTGGTGTTGGAACTCAGGTCATATTCTGTCTGCTGTTCGCCGGCCTGCTGCAGGCTGGCACCATTACCAGCACGCTGGGAGACAAAGACTGCTTCGGCGTTGGCGGCAGTTGTCCGGACGGTTCACTGATCGCTACCGGCTTCGATAATCAGACTGCCGGCGATCCTGTGTTCACCGACAAATTTGATGTTTTCGGCCCGATCTCATACAGCCACACGTACTCCCTGGGCGGCGCTACCATCCTCAGCGCCGAGCTAGAGATCCGCACCCTCGGCATCGCAGATTCGGATAGCGTGCGGACGCGTGGACCTTGGGATGTTCTCGTCGGCGGTACGCCGGTGGGACAGTTCCCGTCGAACAGCGCCACCTCTGCCGACGAGATGGTGACCACCTACCTGTTTTCGATCCCGGTCGGGTTACTGACGGGATCTTCGGCAGCGATCATTCTCAACACGAACGTTCCCGAACCGATCGACGGATTCGCAATCGACTATTCCGAATTGCGCCTCACTACGAGTGATTCCGCTGTCCCGGAACCAGGTACCCTCATGCTGTTGGGAGCGGGCCTTGCGGGATTGGCGCTCATCCGCAAGCGCCATACTCCTCGCGCCTGACTGCCGTGGAAGGATGCCGTGCTCGACATTGTCCGCCCCGGCGGCGGCGGCTGCGGACACGTGAGCGGCGTTCTCCACCTTCGAAAAGTCGCGCTTACCGGCCGGGCTGGGGATTGTCCTTCTTGTATCCGTCGCCGCGCTGGCGCTTTCCGGCGAGATGGATTATCTTCCAACACTCGGTACGGATGTAGGCCTCTTCGTTTCTCCAGATACTCGCTGAAGCGGAGACGTCCACCAGTTCAACCAGATCTCGCGCTAAGCCGTGGCCCAGTTGATGTCCATTATCGTTAGGAAAGACCACTGGGGTGTTTTGGTCCAGCCTCAACCTTCGCAATGCGCTCAGCGCGCGGTCCACGTTGCCGCCGGGATACGGCACCGACCGGTCGAGTAGCCCGCCTGCTTGAGCTACTTCGACAGCGCCGGCTTCTCCCCGCGCGTTGGCGTGGGCGCGGCGCGTCTGCGAACAGCGTGGCACCGGCACAATGCGGGCGACTCTTGATAGACTGCCCTTACTATGTCCCAATCAAGTCTTCGCCGGCGATTTATGCAGGGCCTGGTGGCCTCTACCGGCGTCAGCCTCGCCGCCCATGGGGCGCCCGCGCCAGACGCTTCCCGCAAAGCAGTCTTCCCGGTTCGCGAGTTCGGCGCGCTGGGTGACGGAACGCGATTGGATACGCCGTCCATTCAGGCCGCCGTGGATGCCTGCGCGGCCGCCGGCGGGGGAAACGTCTATTTCGCGCCCGGCGCGTATCTCAGCGGAACCATCTTCCTGAAGAACGGCGTGGCGTTGTATCTGGAAGCCGGAGCGACGCTGCTCGGCAGCCAGCGGCTCGAAGACTATCCGGTGACGGTTTCGAAGATCCGTTCCTACACCGACAACTACACCGACAAGAGTCTGATCTACGGGGAAGGTCTCTCCAACATTGCCATCCTCGGCCGCGGCGTGATTGACGGGCAGGGCGCCTCCTTCCAGGGTCCCTACAAGGTGCGGCCCTACATGATCCGCATCATCGATTGCCGCCATGTTCTGGTTGCCGACGTCACCATCCGCAATTCGCCCATGTGGGTGCAGCACTACCTGGCTTCGGACCAGATCGAGATCCGCAACGTCTCCGTTCACAGCCTGGTTAACCACAACAACGACGGCATCGATATCGACGGCTGCCAGAGAGTGCGCATCTCCGATTGCGAGATCGTGTCCGGCGACGACGCCATCGTATTGAAGAGCACGCTCAACCGGCCGTGCCGCGACATCACCGTGACTAACTGCGTTCTCAGCACGCGCTGCAACGCGCTGAAATTGGGCACGGAGTCCAACGGCGGCTTCGAGAATATCGTGGTCTCCAATTGCACCATCTACGAAACCAACCTCGCGGGCATCGCCGTCGAGATGGTGGACGGCGGCCTGCTAGACCGCGTGCTGTTCAACAACATCGCCATGCAAAAGGCCGGCGCGCCCATCTTCATCCGTCTGGGCAATCGCGCCCGCCCCTTCGAGCCGAACGGTCCACGCCCGCCGGCCGGCCAGCTTCGCAACGTCATCATCAGCAATATTGAAGCGGTGGCTACCCGCAATGTAGGCTGTAGCATCACGGGCCTGGCGGACCACCAGGCCGAGAACATCACCATCGAGAACGTCCGCATCTCGTTTCCCGGCGGCGGTACGACCGCGGATGCCTCGCGCGATGTTCCCGAAAATGCCGACAGGGTACCCCGAGTTCAAGATGTTCGGCATGTTGCCGTCCTATGGTTTGTATTGCCGGCACGTGAGAAATCTGAAATTGCGCAACATCGAAACGCGCTTCGAAGGCCGCGACGCGCGGCCCGCCCTGGTCTGCGACGACGTGCAGGATCTGGAACTCTCCGGCAGCCGCTTCGCCGTCGAGGAAGGCGTGAAGGCCGCCGTGCGATTCCGCAACGTCCGCGACGCCTTCGTGCACGGCTGCCGCTCGAAGCGCCGCGCCGCCGATTGGCTGGAGATTTCCGGCGACAAGGATTCCGTCGTCGATGCAGGCGAACAATCTGGGATGAGCGGGCCTTCAGGCGCCGCTCGAAGACTTCGAGCGGCTTCACCATGCGCAAAATGAAGGAGGCCGCGATCAACGGTAGGATGCCCGCCGCCACAAACACCGGCACATAGGAAAAGTGGTCCACTACCTGGCCGATGATCAGCGTGAACAGCATGCCGCCCAGCGCCGCCCCGGTCCCGCTCAGGCCGGAGACCGAAGCCACGATCTCCTTGGGAAAAATGTCCGCCGGCAGCGTCAACACGTTGGGCGCCCAATTCGAATAGGAGAACGTCGCCAGGCTGATGAGCGCGATGGCCGCCACGGGACTGTCCACGAACACCGCCGGAATGCCGGAGAGCATGAGCACCGCGCCCGCGCACATCACGATCTTGCGCGCCTTCAGCACCGGGCAACCGCGCCGGATCAGCCAGCCTGAAATCGCGCCGCCGGTGAGGCAGCCGATGTCGGCGGTGAGGAACGGAATCCAGGCGAAGTAACCGATCATGACCATGCTGAAGTTGCGGTCGCGCTTGAGATACTCGGGCAGCCAAAAGACGTAGAACCACCACACCGGGTCCGCCATCATGCGCGCCAAGATCAGTCCCCAGACCTGCCGGTAGCCCAGCAGATCCACCCACCGGACTTTCACAGCCGAATCTCCATCGCTCGCCAGTTGCCCCGCCAAAATATAGGCGCGCTCGCGCTCTCCGAGCCAGGGATGTCTCTTGCGGGGAACGGTAGAACATCAGCCACAACACCACCCAGAGAAATCCCAGCGAGCCGGTCATCAGAAAGGCGCTCTGCCAACCCCAACGCAACGCCATCCAGGTCACCAGTGGCGGAGCGATAATGGCACCGAACGTCGAGCCGCTATTGAAGAACCCCGTCGCGAAAGCGCGCTCCTTGGCCGGAAACCACTCCGAGACGGCCTTCACGCCGCCCGGCCAGTTCCCCGCCTCGCCCATGCCCAATAGGAATCGGAATACGCCGAACGACAGGACCGAACTGGCCGCGGCGTGCAGCATGGCGGCGACGCTCCACCAACCCACCGTGAGCGCCATGCCCACGCGCGTGCCCAACCGGTCCATCAAGCGCCCGGAGCCGCTCTGCATGATCATGTAGGCCAGCAGAAATGCGAACACGATGCGCGAGTAGTCCGTGTTGGACATGTGAAACTGCTCGCGCAGCATGGGAGCCAAAACGGACAGCGTCTGCCGATCGACGTAATTGATGACCGTGGCGAGGAAGAGTAGGGATACGATGAACCAGCGCAAACGTGCCATTATACATGACGAGGACGACATGGGTCATCGCACATCGCGCACGCGTCTCGCGCTCGCACTCGTTTTCACGCTGGCTCTGGCCTACGCGCAATTCCGCGAAATGGGCCTGGCCGCGCTCGCCGCGCATCTCGAAATCGTCACGGTGGACGGCGCCACGGGCAACGCCATGCCGGCGCGCATCTACTTGGACAAGGGAGCGCGGCCCTTCCGCCTGACGCCGGTCGAGGCGCTGCTGCCGCTGGTGCCGGACGTCTTCTATCGCGACCGCGTGTGGCGCGCCAGTCCCAAACCGCGGACGCTTGAAGTCACCTGCAAGGGCCGTTCGCATGTTCTACTGCTCGACGGCCGCGCAGTGTTCGATCTGCCCGCGGCCACCTATCGCGTGGAGGCCTATCGCGGCACTTTCTTTCAGCCGGCCGCCGAGGAATTGGTGCTGCGCGCCGGCGAAGTGCGCACTGTGGTGCTGAAGCTCGCGCCGGTTGCCGGGAATCGCCGCAACCAGTGGCTCTCGGGAGACGATCACATTCACCTCACGCGGGAGGCGTCCGACAACAGCGTCTTTCTCGGGTGGATTCAAGCCGAAGATCTGAACGTGGCCAACTTCCTGCAACTCCAACGTCAGATGGACGCAGCCGTGCAATACGCCTTTGGACCGGGCGGCGAAGCGCGCGCGCCGCGCTACTCCATTCGCAGCGGACACGAATCGCGCAGTTCCTATTACGGTCACGTAAACGTTCTGGGTCCCCGCGAGATGCTGCGGCCGCTGAGTGTCGGCACCATGTACGGCAATTCGGTGGAAGCCTATCCCTATCCGCTGGTGCTGTTTGAGCAGGCGCGGCGTTTGTACGGCGCCACCGTGGGTTACGCGCACTTCAACGGCGGCGCCAGCGGCAATCAACACTCCACGTTTCTAATGGACCTGGCCCTGGGCGCTCTCGACTTCACCGAGGTCTTCCAATTCGGCGTGCTGCGCACGGAAGAGTGGTATCGAATCCTGAATGCCGGATTCCGCCTCACCGGCATCGCCGGCAGCGATTTTCCGGTGAGCCTCAACGACCGCGCGCCCTGGCCCCGGGTGATTCCGCTGCTCGGCCCCGAGCGCACGCTGGTGCGCGCCACGGCCGGCGAATCCGCCTACGAAAGTTGGGCCGCCGGAATACGCCGCGGGGAAGTGGTGGTCTCGAACGGTCCGCTGCTCGAATTCGAAGCGGGCGGCAAGCCCCATCGGCTCCCGCATCGCGTGGGAGGGTGAGTCGCACACGGTTTCGGGAGAGGCGCGCGCCTGGTTTCACCGCCCCATCGAGAAGCTCGAAATCGTGGTCAACGGCCGCGTGGTCGCCGAACGCCGGGGCGACGGCGTCGCCACCCACCTCACGCTGCCGTTCCGGATGGACATCGCCGAAAGTTCCTGGGCCGCCGCGCGCGTCCAGGCGCAGTCGCGCGAAGGCGAACCCGACATTCGCGCGCACACCAACGCCATCTATTTCGACCGCGCCGGCAGGCCCACCTTCGTGCCCCAGGACCGCGAAGCGCTCGCTCGCGCCTGGGAAGCGCACGTGGCCTGGTACAAGAACGCCGGCCTGGTTTTTCTCGACGAAAGCCAGCGCCGCGAGCTCTTCTCCAAGATGGACGCCGCGCTGGCCATCCTGCGCGCGGAGCCCGTTTCGAAATAGCGCCCGCCGATGTTATACACTGCTTGAACATGGAGCGAAGATCGTTTCTCGCCACCGGCGCGATGGCCACCAGCCGTATTCTTGGCGCCAATGACAGGGTGCGCGGCGCGCTGATCGGCGCGGGCGGCCGCGGCCGCTATCTCACCGGAGAGTTCAAGGAAATCGGCGTCGAGATGGGCGCCGTCTGCGACGTCTACGAAGCCAACTTGAACGCCGGCTTGAAGGTCGCCTCCACCGGCGCCAAGGCTTACGATAACTATCGGCGCATGCTCGAAGACAAATCCATCGACGTGGTGGTTGTCGCCACGCCCGACCACTGGCACGCGCGCATGACCATGGACGCGGTCGAAGCCGGCAAGGACGTCTACGTCGAGAAGCCCCTGGCTCACACCATCGCCGAAGGCTTCCAGATGATTGAGGCCGTGCGGCGCACCAAGCGCATCGTGCAGGTCGGCACGCAGCGCCGCAGCTACGATATTTTCCTGGAGGCCAAGAAGATCATGGACTCGGGCCAGGTGGGCGACGTCCATCTGGTGAATTCCTGGTGGATCAACTATCAGGCCGGTTTATCCACGCGCACACTGCAAGGAAAGCTGGACTGGAAACAGTGGTTGGGTTCATCGCCGCAGCGCGAACTCGATCCCGTGCGGTTCTTCAACTGGTACTACTTCCTGGATTATTCCGGAGGTCTCCTGGTCGGCCAGGCCGCCCACATTATCGACGCGATCCACTGGATGATGAACTCCCACTCGCCCTTGACGGTGACTTGCACGGGCACCCAGCCGAACCTGGCGGGCGCCGAGATACCTGAAACGGCAACCATCGCAATCGATTATCCGGAACGGTACCTGGCGGTGTTCACCATTGGTTACAAGGCCATGCGCTACAACGCCATGAACGACCAGATGAAGCAGTTCCACGGCACCAAGGCACGCTTCGATCTGAGCCGCGAAAGTTACGCCTTGTACCCGCAGAGCGATCTGGTGGACATGACTCCCACCGTCGCCTACCGCCGCCCGCACGCTTTCGATGGCGCCACCCGCGCCCACATCCGCAACTTCCTCGACTGCGTCCGCTCGCGCCGGGAGCCCAACGCGCCCGTCCAAGCCGGACAATCCACCAACATCGTCCTGTCGATGGCCATGCAGTCGCTCCGCTCCGGCCGGCGCCTGACATGGAATGCCGCCGAGCGAAAAGTCGAAAGCTGATACAGACGAAATTACGCGCCTGAATGCCCGGCCGGTCCGCGTCTCCGGGGACGCACTGAAACGGCGGCCCGTCCCGGTGTCAGCAAGCCTCGGAGCCCAAATGAAAGGGAGGCGGCTCGTTCACGTGCAGCCAGTATAGTCCGAGCCCCCCCACCGCCTTGACCAGGTCGGGAAAGGTGATCGGCTTGCACACGAAGCCGTTCGCCCCGCAGTCATAGCTGGCGACGATGTCCCGTTGTTCATTACTGGAGGTGAGCACCACCACCGGCAAGCGCCTGGTGCGCTCCTCGGCCCGCAGACGGCGCAGCACCTCGATCCCGTCCAGCTTCGGCAGTTTCAAGTCCAGCAGAACGACCTTCGGCACGGTGGCCGGATTGCGGCTCCCGTTCCCGCAGGCGTTAAAGAGGTAATCCAGGGCCTCCTCGCCGTCGCGGGCGACCACCACCTCGGTGTGGATGGCGTTCTTCTGAAACGCCCGGATGGTCAGATCGACGTCGTCCGGATTATCTTCGACCAGCAAGACGATGCCGGTTTGGCTCATTTGTGACCTCCTCAATTTGCACGAACCTCCGCTTCGCCGCCGGGGCTTCGCGGCGGCGAGAGGTTCCGTCCCCGCGGGGCCATCCGGTTCCCCGGTTTGCGCTTCATCTCCCAACGTGAAACGGATGGTCGTGCCCTGGCCGACGGCCGATTCGGCCCACACCCGCCCGCCGTGACGGTGCACTACGCGGCTGGACCGTCGCCAGCCCGATCCCGGTTCCCGGAAACTCGGACGCCGCGTGCAGCCGCTGGAATGGGCTGAACAATTTGCCGGCGTACTGCATGTCGAATCCCGCACCGTTGTCGCGCACCCAGTAGACCGGCTCGCCGCCGCCGGTTTCGACACCAAATTCGATGCGCGCGTCCTCCCGCTTGCCGGTGAACTTCCAGGCATTGCCCAGCAGGTTCTCCAGCACCACGCGCAGCAGGTTGGCGTCGCCCAGGGCACTCACCCCCCCGGCGATCACGAACTCCACGCTGCGCCCGGAGTCGCGCTCCGCCAGGTCGCGCGCGACCATGCGCGCCAGATTACTCAAATCCACCGCGCTCACTGTGCAACTCCATGCGCGCCACCCGCGACAGACGCAGCAGGGCCTCGATGAGCTGTCCCATGTAGCGGGCCGCGGACCGGATGCGTGCCAGGTGGCGGCGGCCGGTCTCATCCAGGCGCTCGGAGCAGTCTTCCTCCAGCGCCTGGCTGAAGCCGTCGATGCTCCGCAGGGGCGCGCGCAGGTCGTGGGAGACCGAGTAGCTGAAGGCTTTCCAGCTCCTGGTTGGCCGCCACCAGCGCCGCCTCCGCCTGCTTGCGTTCGGTGACATCGTGCGCCACCGCGTAGATGAGCTGTTCCTCGGGGTGCGGGGCCGCGTTCCACTCCAGCCAGCGGCAGGAACCATCCTTGGCCAGGCATCGAATCTCGAAGTGGACGAGCTCGCCGGCTGCCAGCTTCCGCGTCGCCACCAGCGTCGCCTCGCGATCGTCCGGGTGAACGAATTCCAGAAACGGCCTGGACTTGAGCTCCTCGTTGGTGTAGCCCAGCGTGCGCTCCCAGCTTGGGTTCAGTTGCCGGAAGTAGCCGTCCAGACCCGCGATCGACAGCAGGTCCAGCGAAAGGGTGAAGAAACGGTTGAGCTTCACCTCCGCTTCCAGCCGCTCCCGTTGCAGCTTCAGTTCGACGAACACCGCCACCTTGGCGCGCAGGATCTCCGGCATGATCGGGGTATAGATGTAGTCCACCGCCCCCAGCGAGCAGCCCCGCGCCAGGTGCATCTCGCTACAGTCGGCCGCGATGACGAAAATGACGCTCAGCTGCGCCGACTTCTCGCGCTGCCGTATCATCGCCGCCGTCTCGAACCCATCCATGTCCGGCATCCGCGCGTCCAGCACGGCCACCGCGAAATCCTGGTCCAGGAGTGCGCCCAGCGCTTCACTTCCCGAATGAGCCTTCACCAGATTCTGGCCCAGGCTGGAGAGGATACTCTCCAACACCAGCAGTCTGTTTTCGTCCTCATCCACCAGGAGAATGTTGACTTTCTCGTCAGACTGCATGGATTCACCTCGCGGGGAAGGACACAGTTGGACCAGCGGCGGCACCCGGCATCTTTGCGCCTGTCATGAAACAATCTCTCCAACCGCTCACGGTCACGGCTCAGAAGCCTCTACTGAGCCGCGCACGTCAGCAAGCGGTACTTGCCGCCTGCTTCGACCCTCAAACCATAGTGCGTGTTTACAGGCGCTACTCTCCGGATAAACAGCACGCCCGGCGGATCGGCCGGCCGGGAAAGAACATCCAGGCAAAAATGCAGGCGGCTCAGAGCGCGAAGGCGCCGGCCGTGTCGGGACGGCGGGCGAGCCGCTTGCCCAGCGCCGCCAGGGTTTCCGCAGTGACGCCATCCGGATGCAGGATGACCAGCGGCGACGCCCCTGTACAAGGAATTGATGCACAGTTCCATATCATGCGGAATCATTCCGAGAATCTCGCACTTCACTTGGGAACGGATCTCGCTATGAGTGAGGCTGGTAGCCAGAGGCGTGCGGTTGACCACCACCGCGCCGAGTTCGGATTCGCCGTGGGTCCAGGATCTCAGCAGTTCGGCCGCTATCCCGCTGGCGGCCAGGCAAGTGGCCTCCCGATCGACAATCAAGGCCACACAGTCGCAGTGAGAAGCGGCGATGCGGGCCGCCGGAGAGGAAAGCGGGGGCAGGTCCACGACCACGTAGTCGGCCTGCTGCCGGGCGGCTTGGAATAGGGCCTCGGCCTGTTCCGGCTGGATCGTGCCGGGATCCTCGCCGGCCTGCGGGCCAAACAGCACTTGAACGCCGAACGGCAGATGCACCAGGCGCGAGGTCAATTCCCGGCTGTTGATCTGCCCGGCATCCAGGCGAAAGAGGCACGGTTGGTCCGGGGCGGGCGCCCTCTGAAGCTGCAACCGGAAGCCCGCGCAGCCGGGCGCCAGATCGGTGGCGATGACCCGTCCATGGCTCCGGGCCAGGGCCGCGGCCACATTCAGAGCCACCGTGGTGGTGCCGATGCCGCCCTTGGCGCCGACGAAACCCAGAACCCTCCCTTTTCGCACGCCCGGCGCCGCCGCCGGATGCGGCCGGCCAGAGCCTTGTTCCGCTCGATGGCGCACTGGATCGCGCGCCCCAGCGCCCAGGCGCTGAGCTGGCGCTTCAGCAAATAGTCCTGCGCACCGTCGCGCACGGCCCTCAGCGCGAGGGCCTCGTCCTCCGCCGCGGCCAAGATCACAATGGGTGTCTCCGGCAGACGGCTGCGGATCTGCGGCGAAGGTGTCGAAACCGGCGCAATCGACCAGCGAAAGGTCCAGCAGGACCACCTCGGCGCCGGTATCCTCGAGGTGTTTCAGACCGGCCGCCAGGCGGTCCAGCCACACCACCTCAAGGGAGGTGATCTTAGCCTCCCACAGCAACTCTCGAACGGTGCGGGCATCCGCCGGATTGCCTTCCAGCAGCAGGACCCTCAACAGGTCGCTCACTCATGGGGCGTCCTCCAAGCTGGCTGGTTGGCGGCTGCCGGTGGGGACGTCTTCCGCGGGAATCGTGAAGTAGAACGTGGCGCCCTTTCCGGGTTCCGATTCCACCCAGACCCGCCCGCCGTGCCGCTCTACAATCCTCTTCACCACGGCCAGGCCGACGCCCGCGCCGGGGCACTCGGTTCTGGTGTGGAGGCGTTGAAAAAGCTGGAAGATTCGCCCGGCATACTGGGAATCCAGGCCGATCCCGTTGTCCTGCACCGCGAACACCCACTCGTTTCCGCTTCGCTCGGCCCGCACCGCCACGCGGGGCGGGTCGGCGGAGCGGAACCTCAGGGCGTTGGAGATCAGGTTGTGAAACACGCTGCGGATCTGAGAGGCGTCCGCCAGGATCACCGGCAAGTTCTGGTGGTGGATCTCCGCGGCGCTTTCCTCAATGCTCTGGCGCAGACTGGAAAGGGCCTCCGCAAAGACCTCTTCGCAGGCGGTTGGCTGGAATCCGGCACCGTCGGTGGTGACCCGCGCATACTCCAGCAGGCCGTCCATCCGCTCCTGCATCTGGGCCACGCCTTCCAGGGCCGAGGCCATCAGATCGCCGGCCTCGGCGTCGAGCTTGCCCTGGGTGCGCTGGGCCAGCAGTTGGACGTATCCCGCGATTAACCGGACCGGCTCCCGGAAATCGTGCGAAGCCATGTAGGCAAACTGCTGGAGTTCGTTTCTGGCGCCGGCGAGTTCCTGTTTCAACTGGCGCACCGCTCCATCCTGCCCGCTCTTGAGACCCGCGGACGCCCCCTCCAGCAAAGCCCGAAGCTGTTCGCCGGCCGGAGGTCTCCAGCCGGCCCCCTCCGGTCTCCATCGTAGTGCGGCCTTCCGGCCGGCTCAGGCCGGCCTCCCCGTTCGGCGGGCGGGCCGCCCGTCTCCCCCAAAGGGAGCGCCGTCGCGGCTTGACTTCCGGCACTTCGAGGCCTGCCAGCCGGGCGGCGAAACGGGTGAACTCTTCACCCAGCGCACTGCTGCCCGGCACCAGTTTCCCGTGGGCATAGGCTGCAGCCAGATCGTCCGAGGCGTCCGGCAGAGCCGCCTCGACTCGCAACCCGACAAGACGCTCGATATCCTTGAGCGTCAGTGGCGCGCGCCCCGTCGTTCGATTCACCACCAGGTGGAGGCGCTCCCGAGGATAACTGCTTTCGACCAGGGCTTCGACAATTTGCCTGGTCCGGGCCAGCGCCAGCACATCCGGCGTGGTGACCAGGAAGCTGGAGTCCAGGTGGTCGAGCAAGCCCAGCGAGTAGTCGGAGAGACCACTGGACAGGTCCACCACGGTCCACGGGTAATTCAACCGGGCGAACTTCAGCACCTGCGCCAGCCGCTCGGGCCGCGGGAGCATTCTGCCGGCCAGGGTGGCGGGCGCCGCGAGAATGTCCAGGTTCGCGGCGACGTGGGAGACAATCGTCCTGCCAGGAGCTCAGATCCAGGCTCGTCCAGCATCTCGACCGCATCCAGCACGGAGTGCGCCGAGGCGGCCTTCATGAGGAATCCGGCCGCGCCGGCCACCAGGTCAAAGTCCGCCAGCAGCGTGGGGCTGCCGGTTTGCCGGCCGAGCTCGGCGGCCATGTGGCACGCCACCGTGGTGACGCCGCAGCCTCCCTTGGCGCCCAGAAAGCCGATCAATTTGTGCGGCGCCATCTCCGATTTGGCGGCCAGCCCCTCGTTTCGCGCGCAGGCATGGCGGATGGCCCGGACCAGACTGGCTTCCATCGAACTTCCCCTTGACCAGATAGTCCTGCGCTCCGATTTCAAGCGCCCGAATGGCCATGGCTTCGTCATCCAGGCCGGTCAGGACGACAATCGGCACGCCCGGGGCCGCCTGGCGTCCCTGGGTGAGGGTGTTGAGTCCCTGGGAATCCGGCAGGGAGAGGTCCAGCAGGATTACATCGAACTTCTCGCGGGCCAGCCAGTTCACCGCGTCGGAGAGACGGCTGACGTGGCACAACTCGATCTGGAGGTCGTTCACTTCCGCCAAAGCCGCTTTTAGCAGCCGATGGTCGCCTTCGTTGTCTTCGACCAGCAGAGCGCGGGTTTTGTCGCTCATCTGGCTAACCTTATCGGCGGCACGGCGGTTTCGTTAAGCAAAATCGCGACGGGCGCTGGGGGGCGGCGGGCCGCGGATGCGATTTGAGTAAGAACCCAGGACCGGCGTCCGATAAGTCTCACAGGTGGCTCGGACGGGAGCCACCGGGGCGTGCGCGCGTCATTCAGTGGTCGCCGCCCCAGCTAAGGAGCCGGTCACTTATGTCCTTTTCTGGCCCGGTAATCCCGGACGGGGATAAAACCCCCGATCCGGGTTCTGGTTCTCGACGACTGTCCAGACGATGCTTCCCTCTGTCTGCGGGAGCTGGAAAGGGCCGGGTTCGAGACTTTCGGCGGACGTCGTCCCGACCGGTGGATCAGATGACGGCTTGCGTGCAATCGAAGGCCTATGACCTCATCCTGTCCGATTACAAGTTGCCTCAGGGGACCGGCATGGACGCGCTCGCGATTCTTAAGAGGGAGGGGATGGACATCCCCTTGATTCTGGTGACGGGTGCGCTGGGCGAGGAAGAAGCGGTGGAGTGCGTCCGGCGGGGTGCCACCGACTTCGTCCTGAAGCACCACTTGTCCCGGCTGGTCCCGGTGGTGCGGCGCGCCCTGGCCGAACAACGCATGCGCGAAGCGGAAGAACGCGGCCGGGAGGCCGTGGCGAACCTGGCCGCCATCGTCGAGTCCTCCCCCGACGCCATCGTGGGGTGCCGCCTGGATGGGACCGTGACAAGCTGGAACCTGGGTGCCGAGAGGATGTACGGCTACACCTCGGAGGAGGCCTTAGGCTGCCCCATGTCGCTGATCATCCCGCCCGACCGCCGGCACGAGAGGCCCGTCCTGCTGGGCAAACCCGAGCACCGGGAAAGCGTCCGCTATGGCGAGACGGTCCGGTTGAATAAGGACGGTGGGCGCATTCCGGTGCTGGTGGCCGTAGCCCAGGTGAAGAACGCGGCCGGCGAGATTCTGGGGGTCTCCGAGATCGCGCACGACATCAGCGACCTCAAGCGCATGGAGGAGCAACTCCGCGGCCGCAACCGGGAACTGGAGGAGCAGAACCGTCTGGTGCGGGAGGCCGACCGGGCCAAGAGCCAGTTCCTGGCCAACATGTCCCACGAGTTGCGCACCCCGCTCAACAGCATCATCGGGTTCGCCGAATTGCTGCACGACGGCAAGCTCGGAGCGGTCTCGGACCCGCACAAGGAATACCTCGGCGACATCCTCCAGAGCTCCCAACAGCTTCTGCATCTGGTCAACGACGTGCTCGACCTGGCCAAGGTGGAAACCGGAAAGATCGAATTTCTCCCCGCGCCGGTAGCGTTGGAGAAGCTCTTCCAGGAGGTCGCCCGCACCCTCCAGGTGGTGGCGTCGAAAAAGAACATCCGGATCCAGATGGACGTGGCACCCGGCATGGGCCGGGTGGTGGTGGACGCGGCCAGGCTCAAACAGATCCTTTACAACTATCTCTCGAACGCTCTGAAATTCACGCCCGAGGGCGGGCGGGTGGTGATGCGGGCCAGGCTGGAACCGCCGGACCACTTCCGGCTGGAAGTGGAGGACACCGGGATCGGCATACCAGCCGAGGACATCGGACGGCTGTTCGTCGAGTTCCGGCAATTGGAAAACGGCGCCGCGAAACGGTACGAGGGGAGCGGCCTGGGTCTGGCCCTGACCAAGCGCATCGTGGAGGCCCAGGGCGGCCAGGTGGGGGTGCGCAGCATACCGGGACAGGGGAGCACGTTCTACGCGGTTCTTCCCCGTGTGTTCCAGGAGAAAGCCACAGTCCCGGATGCCGGCCCCACCACCATTCCGGTCCTCCAGAGCCACCCGGCGGAGCTGGCCGGCCCGGAGAGCGAAGCGACGCCCGAGGCGTGCGCGCAGACCTGACCGGAACCCGCGCCGCCGCCGCTGATGCATGGTGCAAAAACTATGGCCAACGAATCAATCCTAGTTGTAGACGACAACCCTCTCAACCTGAAACTCGCCCGCCTGCTCCTGGGCACGGAAAACTACCAGGTGCGCACGGCCGAGCATGCGCCGGCGGCTTTAGCCGTCCTGGAGACCTTTCATCCCCGCATGATTCTGATGGACATCCAACTGCCGGGCATGGACGGGTTGGAACTGACCCGGCGGCTGAGGGCCGACCCGTCGCTGGGTGATGTCATCATCCTGGCCCTGACGGCCTACGCCATGGAGGCGGATGAACAAAAGGCCCTGGACGCGGGTTGTGACGGTTACATTGCCAAACCGCTGGACACCCGCAGCCTGCCGAATGTGGTGCGGGCCTATCTGGATGGTCAGGTCAGCGGACGCCGTCACACATCCCCGACGGATCCCCCCTACCACGAATTAACTTACAGTGTCCAAGTGCTTGATGTAGTGTGAGTTGGCTGTTCTCTCCACGGCCATCCGACCGGCCTGCATCCTGGTTCGTGGGCAAGTGGATCTAGCGTGCATGCCACGGTTGCTGGTCGATGATTGGGTGGCTACCGGCAGGCCAGCCTCGAGCAATCTGCGGGAGTCCCGCGCCAGATAGTTGCGCCAGAGGGCTTTCTCGATCTTGTCCCGACACGACGCGCGGGTGGGATCGGAATCGGAGAGAAGGTGGAGTTCGCCGCCGGGAAGACGGCGGAGAGTGTCGATGCGGGGAGCCGGCCAGGAGGAGAGGTTGGCGACGGTGAGCTACGGTTCCGGATCGCCGCCTCTGAACTTCCTGATCAGCCCCGTCAACAGGAGTAGTCCCGCACCCAGTACGATCAGGCTCAGCGAACCCGGCTCTGGATTGTTGATGGTGGGAATATCCGCCGTCTTGACCGGGAGGAAGCTCCCGCCGCTCTCGGCCGCGAAGTCCAACAGGAAGGCGCGCTGCTCGCCGTTGTAAATGCCGGTGCCCGCGATCCGGCCGGCATCGTCGATCCCGTAGGCTTCGGTTAGAATCCAGCCCGAGTCGCTGGCGATCAGGCTGTTGAGATCCCGCAGCAGGCCGTCGCTGTAAAGAAATGCGTGTGTGGCGTCCGCCCCCGCCAGGTAAGAGTACCCCACCACCTGGCCGGCGTTGTTGACGTCGTAGGCGAAGCTGTTATTCCCACCTAACGTGCCCAGATCCCTCATGCTGCCGCCGTCATAGAGGAATGCATGCAGGTAGCCGCCGGAGATCTGCGAATGGCCCACCACCGCGGCGCCGTCGCTAATATCCATGGCGTAGCTGGAGGAGCCGCCCAGAGTGCCCAATGAGGTCATGCCGCTGGTGGTGGTCCACAGAAAGGCGCTGAAGGCGCCCCCGCCGACATCGCCATAACCCGCCACCTGCCCGGAGTTATTGATGGCGTATGCCGCGCTCCAACTCCCGCCGCCCAGCGTTCCAAGATCGCGCATGGTGCCGTCGTAAGCATAGGCGTGCACAGCACCGGACGAGGTGGACGCGCCGCCCACCACTACGCCGCTTGCGCTCACATCCGTGGCGTAGCTGTCGGCGCCTCCCAGCGTACCCAATCCGGCCGCGCCCGCCATGGTCCACAGCGTCGCCTGCGCGCTGCCTTCGAAATAGGTCGTCCCGGCCACCGCGCCGCTCGCGTTGATGCCCGATGCGCTGCTGGCCAAGCCGCCGCTCAGTGGGTCCAACGGCGTGGTTCCGCTCGAACTTGCCAGAAAGGCCACGCTGCTTCCGTCCGTCATCATGGACGTGCCGGCCACCTGCGCGTTGGCATTGATGGCCGACGCCACGCTGGAATATCCGCCGAGGGTGGAAAAACCTGCGATGGTGTAAACGGGGCCGCCGAAGACCGGCGTCGCCGCCAGGACCGCCAGCCAGCCCAACCACCCCGAAATGTGTCTGCTTCCGACCACTTATCCTCTGGCTCCCCCTCCACGCTGCCGCAGCTTCCGCACAGTCTGGTTTCTTCTTGGAGTAGACCCATTCTCGCATGGTTCACCCCGTTACTCATGGACTTTCAGGTCCAGAACACAAATGCAATTTGACTGGAATGTACTAGAACCTGCCGCACAACCCGGTCACGGCACCCTGAATTCCCTGTTTCCGGCGCGATCTGCCGCTCCCCGGCGTTCTCATCACCATCAGACGGTTTCTCTGGCAGGTCCGGCGTGAGCGACGTTGAACGCGCCGGGCGTGCTGTCGCGCTCCGCTGCGCCTGTCAAAACCGCAGCCGGTAGAGTTCCAGCACGAACACGCCGCAGCCCGGAGCGGGGTCTTCGAGGTAGATGGACGCGGTGAAGTTGTTCGAAGCCGACGGTTCTTCCATCAAGTAGGCAATGCCCCGGACATGGATCTCGCGCAGGGCATAACGTGCTCCGGCCTCGCGCGGGACGGCCCGGGCGAAGTCCGCTTTCTCGTGCGTCACCGGATTGTAGGCCAGGTTTTCAATGGCGACCTGACGATCTCGAACGCGCAGAACGGCGCTGCCATCGATCACGCCTTGCCAGGCGACAATCTTCTCGGCGTGGGGATGCGCGGCCAGCAACCGGCGGCTCTCGGCGCGGCCGTCGGCGAATTTGCGCGCAAGTTGTTCGGGGGTGGGTGCTTCGCGCAGAATGCGTTCGGCCGATTCACGATCCGCCGCCATGCGGCGCGCCAACTCCAGGGTCTGGTCGATGCCGATCAGATCGTACTCACGATGTCGAGCGCGATAAGCGGCCGCACTCGTTTCGAGAGTCGCGATGTCGGCGGCCAGGCGCGCGCGGCGCTTCCCGTTGGGAACGTCGCGATAGGCAAAGTAGCTCAAGAACGTTCGCGTGTAATCGCGCGCCACGTTCATCAGGGCGTGGCCGTGTTCGAGGATGGGACCCATGGCGTCGCGCGCCGGCGACGGTACGATGGAACTCTCCACCGCGCGAAAGCGATCGAGCATGCGGGCGGTGATTTGCGGCGCGAGCCCCACGCGCTCATAAACATCTTCGTAGTAGGGCTTGCACATGAGGTAGAAATCCCGCAGAAAATCTTCGTGCCCGCGGCCCTTGTCCCAGAGCGGGTTACCCGCGCGGACGAACTTATCGCCGCGCGTAAGCGGAATGGGATTCCAGCCGGTGAGCGAGAGCGGCATCAAATACAAACCGTGCCGCACGGATTCGCTTCCCATCAGCAGGATCTCGGCCATCTCAGGCCCCGCGCGCACACCGAAAACGGCCGAAGCGTATTCCCGCGTGATGTCGTCCACGTTCGCATCGGGCTTCCAAGCGAGGCGCGAGAGCATGTAAAGCATGCCGTCGTGCAGAGGGTGCTCCCACGCACTGCTGACCAGAATCCCTTGGAGACCGCGCTGGTAGGCATATTCGAAGGCCGCGCCAAACCAACGCGCCGGAAAGTCCACCAGGTTCCCGTAGCCTTGCGCGTGGCTGAAGATCTCGCTGGTGGCGATGGCCGTGTGCGGCGTGAGACCGAAAGTGGGATTGAAAGCGGAGCCGTAATACCAGGCGTCCTGCTTGGTGAACTTGCGCGCCACCAGCAAGTTCGCGGTGGGAATTTCATCGGTGAAGATTTCGCGATAAACTTCCGGTACGCTGTGCTGCTCCCAATCGCTGGTCACCCAGTTGCGATGCAGGAAGAGTTTTCCGAATTCGCCCGCCACCACCGCGTGCATCTTCAACAGGTAGGTGCGGTAGCGTGCCGCCAGGCGCGGGTTCGGCTCGGTTTCTTTGGAATGCACCAGGTCGAAGGCGCGGAAGTCGTACTTCGGCAGCATCTCGCCGATGCGCGTCGCGATCCCGTCCAGCTCGGGGACGGCGCGGAGAAGGAGCCGGTGTTTTTGCTGGAGAGCGTCCCAGAACCTGGCATCCTTCACGGAGAGCGTGGCGTTCATCTGGTGCAGGAACGAAGGCAGGAAGAGGGCCTCGTCCCCATAAAGGAGGATCTTGAGCCGATGCTCGTGCGCGGCGCGGGCGGCGGCCTTCAAATAGGCCCGGTAGCGCGCGGCGCGCGGCCCATACAGCGGGTCGTCCCAGGGCACGTAATCTTCCAGGCCCATGACGACCACGTAATTCATGCCGAAGCGCAGCGCACGGCGCAGTTCCTTGCGAAACGGCACCATGGCGGCGTCAACGCTGGCCGGGTTGGCGTCCGGACCTTCGAGCGTATCCGGCACGGCGAGGTTCACGAAGGCCAATCGATAGGGCAGAGCCGGCTTCCCGGTCGCATCCGGGATGGTGAAACCGGCGCGCGCGCGAATCTCCCAGGCGAGCCGCTCCAGTCCGTGTGCCAGAGCCAGCGGTGTGGCGGCGCGGACCCGCAAGGTGTCGCCACTCGAGGACCACGCGTAGGCGTCCGCGGGTACAGAGGGGTCAAGGCCGGCGGTGATCCGCATGGAAGCCCCACCCACAAGCTGGATGGCTTGCCCAACGCTGCCGGCTGCCGCCAGAACCGAGGCTTCGGATTTCACGGCATCCGGGAGCACCACCGGCGGCGAAGCGCACGACGCCACAGCCTGGAGAAGCACCGCAAGCAGGAGTGCGGTTGTGCGGTTCATGCGGTAGGTAATATTATGACAATGTTCCGATAGGGAATCCATGCTCAGATACTGTCCGCTGGTTGTGCTGCTATTCGCCGCGCTGCTCCCAGGCGGCGAGCGCACGCTTTATAACGGAATCCGGTTACCGGCCACCTGGCCGCCGCACTACGGCGACGTCACGGCCGAACCCATGCCGGTGCCGTATCTTGCCGCGCCGCCGGCGGTGATCCCGATCGACCTCGGCCGGCAGCTTTTCGTCGACGACTTCCTGGTCGAAGCCACCACCTTGAAGCGCACCTACCATGCGGCGCAGTACATTGCCGCGAATCCGGTACTGAAGCCCGACCGCCCTTATGAAATGCCTCGCGGCGCGACCTCCATGGTGTTCAGCGACGGCGTGTGGTTCGATCCGAAAGACGCTCTGTTCAAGATGTGGTACATGGCCGGCTATACCAGTAACGTGGCCTACGCCGTGTCGCGGGACGGCATGCATTGGGAGAAGCCGGCGCTCGACGCGCGCCCCGGAACCAACCTGGTCTTCGAAGGCTACCGCGATTCCACCACCGTGTGGCTGGATCAGGAAGAGAAGGATCCCATGCGCCGCTATAAGCTTTTTCTGGTGAAGCGCTCGCCCTGGGCCATGGAATTGTACTATTCGCCCGACGGCATCCACTGGAGCAACCGCGTCGCGACGACCACGGTCAAGATCGGAGACCGCTCGACGGCTTTCTGGAATCCCTTCCGGCGCGTGTGGGTTTATAGCATTCGCGCCGGCAACCAGCGCGGCCGGATCCGCTATTACCATGAGAGCGCCGAGGCGGCCGCCGGCTTGTCGTGGAAGAAAGATGAGCCGGTGCCGTGGACGGGCGCCGACAAACTGGACCCGCCGCGCGCGGATCTCAAAACGCCCGCGGAACTTTACAATCTGGACGGGGTGGCCTACGAGAGCATCATGCTGGGCTTATTCAGCATCTGGCGCGGCCAACCCAAGGACCGGCCCAAGCCCAACGATCTGGTGGTGGGCTACAGCCGCGACGGCTTTCACTGGTCGCGGCCGGACCGCCGGCCGCTGATCCCGGTTTCGGAGAAGAAGGGCGATTGGAACTGGGGCAACATACAATCGGCCGGCGGTTGCATGCTGGTGGTGCGCGACAAGCTCTATTTCTATGTGAGCGGGCGCGCCGGCGTGGATGGGTCGAGCCAGTCCGGCGTCTCCACCACCGGTCTGGCCACGCTGCGCCGCGACGGCTTCGCGTCCATGGATGCCGCCGGGAAAGAAGGTACGCTCACCACACGCGCGGTGCGCTTCGCGGGTGAGCATCTGTTTGTGAACGTGGCGGCCAGGAGCGGGGAGTTGCGCGTCGAACTGCTCGACGAGCGCAACCGCGTTATCGTGCCGTTTACCCGCAAGAATTCGATGGCGCTGCGCGGCGATGTCACCATCGCCGAGATGAAGTGGAAATCGCGCAAGGACCTGGCATCGCTCGCGGGCAAACCCGTGAAGTTCCGCTTCCATCTCAAGAACGGACGGCTCTATTCGTTTTGGATCACGGCCGACCCGAATGGCGCCAGCCACGGCTATGTCGCGGCCGGTGGGCCGGGTTTCACGGGACCGACAGACACGGTGGGCATCGCCGCGTATCGCTGAAAGAGGAGGGCGCCATGACCTGGCTATTGTTGGCGGCGCTGCTGGCCGCGCCGCCGGCCAAGGTGATCAAAGACATCGAATACGCGCGGGCCGGAGATCTGCCGCTGCAACTGGATCTCTATTTGCCCGCCGGCGCCCGCGCTCCCGTACCCGTAATCCTCTCCATACACGGCGGCGGCTGGCACGGCGGCGCCAAGGAAGCCAGCCCGGGTACGCACTTCACCGAATTTGGGTACGCGGTGGCCGCCATCAACTACCGTCTGATTCATCAAGGGACCTTTCCGGCTCAAATCTTTGACTGCAAAGCGGCGCTGCGGTGGCTGCGCGCCAACGCGGCGAAATATAATCTGGACCCCCGGCGCGTGGGTGTGTGGGGCGCTTCGGCTGGCGGGCATCTGGCCGCGCTGCTGGGCACCTCGGGCGGCGTAAAGGACCTGGAAGGCGACCTCGGCAACGCCGGCTATTCGAGCCGCGTGCAGGCGGTGGTGGATTACTTCGGGCCGACCGATTTGACGAAGTGGCGCCCCACGGCGGACCCGGCGGTGAACCAAGTACTGTCCGAATCGCGGCTGATGGGCTTCGACGTCGTGAAGTATCCGGAGCGCGCCGCGCGGGGCAACCCCATCACCTACGTTTCCAGGGAAGATCCCCCGTTCTTCATCGGTCACGGCCAGGAAGACCAACTGGTGCCGGTCTCTCAAAGTGAATTGCTCCACGCGGCTTTGCGCCGAGCCGGCGTGGCATCCGAACTGCACATTGTCCCCGGGGCGGGACACAGCGTGAAGGGCTTGGCATTGGACCAGGCGGTGCGCGGGTTCCTCGACCGCCGGCTGAAGAGCCGCTGACTTGGCGCGGCGAGCTATACTGCAAAACAAGTGCTGAATTTCTGATCCTGGGAACCAACTGGAGTCATCCAATGCGCATCTTGGTTTTTCGCCACGTGCCGTACGAACATCTGGGATTGATCGCGCCCGCGCTGGAGGCTGCCGGGCTCGAGTACGAATACGTGGATCTGCCGCGCGATGCGAATCGGCCACTGGAGTTGGAGACCGCGCGCGGCCTTATCTTCATGGGCGGGCCCATGTCGGTGAACGACGATCTCGACTATGTGCGAAGAGAGATCGAGGTGATCCGGCAAGCCGCGCGCCGGGGGCTTCCGATGCTGGGCGTTTGTCTGGGTTCGCAACTCATCGCCAAGGCGCTGGGTGCTCGCGTGTACCGGAACACGGTGAAGGAGATCGGTTGGTTCCCGGTCCGCTGGACGGAGGCGGCCGCGGAGGATGCGCTTTTGGCGGGTTTGCCGAACCCGGCGACGGTCTTTCACTGGCACGGGGAGACGTTCGACCTTCCCGAAGGGGCCGCCTGGCTGGCATCGTCCGACGCTTGCCGCCACCAGGCTTTCCGCTGCGGCGAAAATATTTACGGTCTGCAATTCCATCTTGAGGTGACGCCCGGGATGATCGCCGGATGGCTCCAGGAGGATGAAAATTCCGCGGACGTCCGCGAGGTGCCCCAACCGATCGATCCGGAAGCCGGGGCGGCGGAGTTGGCCCGCATGGGAGAGGTGGTCTTCGGCCGGTGGGCGGCTCTGGTTCGAAGCCGGCCGCAAAGGTAAATTGTTCTTGTCAACCCTCTATACGGGACCAACGGTTCCTGATATGCTGTACTCATACGGGTTGGCTGGGCGGGTGCGAGAGGCGAGATTGAGAAGTTCTTGCAATCAGCAGGGGAAGCACTTTAAGATAAAAGCGTATTTTGATCCAACTAGATGAGGGGGAACATGATTTACTCTCGATCCGCGGAGTATGCGATTAGGGCGTTCGTCCACCTGGCGGAAGTGCCGGAAGGCAAGTTCGTCATGGTTAAGAACATCGCCCAACAGACCGACATCCCAACCCACTTCCTGGCGAAGATTCTCCAGCAACTGGCCCGCAAAGGGTTCCTGCGCTCCAGCAAGGGCCCGACGGGCGGCTTCGTGCTGCGTATGAAGGCGGACGATATCTCGTTGCTGAAGCTGGTGGAAGCCATGGATGGGCTCAACGACTACCAACGGTGCCCCGGTGGACTCAGCGAGTGCAACGAACAGGCGCCTTGCGGGTTGCACGATAGCTGGACAGAACTTCGCTCCTACATACTGAATTACCTGGAGAAGACCACTATCGGCGAACTGGCCAGGGCCCAGGAGTTGAAGCGCCGCGCCGCCGAGAAACCGAAGCGTGGCAAGAAAGCCGCCGCCGCCCGCAAAGGGTAAGCGGCCGGCTCGGACAAGTTCGCGGGAGGACGGAGAATCATGGGTAATGCTGTCCTTGTCCCCATGGTGGTTGAACAGACCGCCCGGGGCGAGCGCGCCTACGACATTTATTCGCGGCTTCTGAAAGAGAACATTATTTTTCTGGGTACGCAGATCGACGACGCCGTCGCCAATCTCCTGATCGCCCAGTTTCTCTTTCTCGAAGCGGAGGATCCCGAGCGGGACATCTCGCTGTACATCAATTCCGCCGGCGGTTCCATCACCGCCGGACTGGCGATCCTCGACACCATGCGGTTCATCAAACCTGACATCGTCACGATTTGTGTGGGTCAGGCTGCCTCCATGGCCGCGGTCCTGCTGGCGGCAGGCAAGAAGGGCAAGCGGTATAGCTTGCCGCATTCGAGAATCCTGATTCATCAGCCCTCCATGAGCGGGTTGGCGGGGCAGGCGGCGGACATCGACATCTACGCCAAAGAGATTTTGCGGATGCGCGAGACGCTGAACCAGATTCTCGCCGAGTCGACCGAACAACCGGTGGAACGGGTGGCGCGGGATGTGGACCGCGATTACATCATGGATGCCGACCAAGCGGTGGCTTACGGCATGATCGACCGTGTGATTTCCAGCCGCGATCTGGTGCCGGCCACGAAACGGTAATGGGCGGGCGGGGCGTCGCGCCCCGCCCGTTTCTTACATGGTTACCGGCAAACGGCAGAACTTCTCGTAGGCCTGGTCCCATCCGGCGGCGGACTTGGGCTCCACCCTCGTGAGGGGGAACGAGGCACGCACGACCTGTCGCGCGTCGGCGAGCGATTTCAATTGTCCCGAACCGATCGCCTGCACCAGGACGTTGCCCGCGGCCGTGGCTTCCGTGGGACCGGCTATCACCGGGCGATTGGTGGCATCCGCCACGAACTGATTCAACACCTGGTTGCGCGATCCGCCACCTACGATGTGGACCACGCCGATCTTCTTGCCAACCAGCGATTCCAGACTTTCCAGAACCTGACGGTAGCGCAGCGCGAGACTCTCCAGCACCGTGCGGCACATGCTGGCGGCATCCGCGGGCGCCGCCTGGCCGGTCTTGCGGCAATAGGCGGCGATGCGCTCGGGAATGCGGCCCGGTTCCAGGAACGCGTCCGGGCTGATGACTGAGGCGAACGGGGCGGCCTCCCCGGCCATGCGCGCCATTTGCTCGTAAGAATACTCGGTGCCTTCCAGCGCCCAAGCGCGCCGGCACTCCTGTAGCAGCCAGAGACCGGCGATGTTCTTGAGCAAACGAACCTTTCCCGCCACGCCGATTTCGTTGGTGAAGTTCAGCGCCGCGCAATGCTCGTTCACCACCGGCTGGTCGATTTCGACGCCCATCAACGACCACGTGCCGGAACTGATGTAGCACCAGTCGTCGCCCGTCGCCGGAACCGCGGCCACCGCGGCCGCCGTGTCGTGGCAGGCCGTCGCATAGACCGGAACCGGGCCCAACCCGGTGGCCTCTTGCACCTCGCTGAGGAGGGGTCCCAGCAGCGCGCCGGGCTGCACGATTTCCGGCAGAATTCCCGCCGGCAAGCCCAACTTGTCGAGTAATTCCGTGGCCCATCGTTTCTTGAGCGGGTTGTAGAACTGCGCCGTGCTGGCGATGGTGAGCTCGACTTTGGCTACTCCCGTAAGCCAGTAATTGAACAGGTCCGGCATCATCAGGAAGGTCTTGGCCACCTCGAGCGACGGAGCCGCGCCGAGTTTCAGCGCGTGCAGTTGAAACAGCGTGTTGAACTGAATGAACTGCAAGCCGGTTTGGCGGAAGATCTCCTCGCGCGGGACCACCGCGAAGGTCTTTTCAAGCATGCCGTTGTTGCGTGCGTCGCGGTAATGCCGAGGGGCTTCCACCAGCGAGCCGTCCGCGCCAAGCAGACCGAAGTCCACGCCCCAGGTGTCGATGCCAATTCCGTCGAGCGCCACTTTGCGCTCGCGGCCGGCGATGCCCAGGCCCTGCAGGATCTCGTGAAAGAGCCGGAACGTGTCCCAGTAGATTCCCAGCGGGAGGCGCACCGGCGTGTTCGGGAAGCGGTGCAGTTCCTCGAGCACAAGCTGGCTTTCGGAAAGCGTTGCGAGCATGGCGCGGCCGCTTTCGGCACCGAAATCAAAGGCGAGGTAGTTCTTCATGGCAGCTATCCGTTTCAAATCATCCCATCTCAATAACGACTTTTCCGACGTCTTCGGTGTAGCCGTCGAACAATTGAAAGATTTCTGGAGTATGAGCCAGCGGGGTGTGGTGCGTCACCAGGGCGTCGCTGATCTTGCCGGCCGCGATCAATTCGATGGCTTCGTGCGCGGTGTGATTGGAGCGCTTCAGCGTTTGGATGGTGAGTTCCTTGCCCATGGCCAGGTGCAGATCCAACTTCATCTCGAGTTCGACAGGCAGGCCTACCAGCATGTACTGGCCGCCGAAGCGCGCGATGGAGAGGCCGGTGTTGAAGGTGCTGGAATCGCCCGCGGCGTCGATGACCACGTCCACTCCGCGGCCGCGCGTCCGGTCCATGACCACGTCGCGCAGGGACTCCGACGGCACGTGAACGCCCACGTCCGCGCCCATCTTCTTGCCCATCCGGACGCGGTGCGCCACCTTGTCGGCGATGAAGATTTCCGAAGCTCCCGCCGTGCGCGCCACCGCGGCGCACAGCAGTCCGATGGGCCCGGCGCCAATCACGGCCACGGTCGCACCCAGGCGGATTTTCGACATGCGCAAGACGTGTACGGCGACGGCCAGCGGCTCGACGACGGTCCCCTGGACGTAGTCCAGGGTGTCCGGGATGTGCACGAGGTTGTGCTGCGGTATGAGGGCGAATTCGCGCAGCAGGCCCAGCGTGCCGGGCCCTCCCATGAACTTTGAGCGGATGCAGGCGTTGTGACGGCCGCTCATGCAGAGTTCGCACGTGCCGCAGTTTAGGGCCGGCTCGATGAGCACGCGGTCGCCGGGCTTGGGGCCGGTGACGCCCGCGCCCACGGCCACCACATCGCCGGCCGGTTCGTGCCCGAGGATCTGCGGATACTCGGCCTGTGTGGGCCCGATGCGGCCGTCTTTGTACCAGTGAAGGTCGCTGCCGCAGATGCCCACGGCCCTTACCTTGACCAGGACCTCGCCCGGGCCCGGATCGGCGGGCATGGGCATTTCACGCGGCTCTAATGTATGCGGAGCGATCAGTTGTATGGATAGCATGGGTAAGAAGGCCAGTATATCAGGCCTTCCCGCGCGCGTCAGACGCGCAGCTCGTAGCCCAATCCGCGCATCCCCTCAATGATGCGCGTGCGCACCCGCGTCAAGTCCTCGGCTGTGAGCGTACGCTCGCCGGATGAGATGGTCAGCCGGTAGGAGACGCTCTTGGTGCCTTCCATGAGCGGCGCGCCGGAGTACTGACGAAGGAATTCGATGCGGTCGAGTTCGTCGCCTGCGAAGGAAACCAGCTTGCGTTCAATCTCCCCCGCCAGATCGCGCACCTCGGCGATGACGCTCAAGTCGAAGGCACTCGAAGGGAATCGGCGAATCGGCTGGTAGCGCTTCTCTGACTTGTCCAAAGCCAGCGTCGCGGCCAGGTCGATATCGAGAATGGCGGCGCGGCCCTCTATCACCGATGGATGCAACTCATACAAGCGCCCCACCACCGCGCCGCGCCAAACCACTTCTGCGGCCCGCGCCGGGTGTTCGTAGGCCACGCGCTTCGACCGGACGCACGCCGGCTTCCTGGAGTACGCACTCGGCCAGACGCTTCAGTTCCAGGAGGCCCGCCTCGCCGTTCTCGCGGCTGAAGAGCGCGGCCATCAGGTGCGGCACCTCATGCGGCAGGCCGGACGGCCGGGCGTGGATCTCGCTCCCGATTTCGAACAACCGGAACGCGTCGAAGTTCCGCGCGTTGTCTTCGATATTGCGGACGATGTTGGGCAACAAGCTGGTGCGCAGCAGGCCCTGCTCCACCGAGATCGGATTCGTCACGCGGATGTGCGCCGCCGGGTCCATTCCAAAACGCGCCAGTTGCCCTGGATTGACGAACGAGTAGTTGTAGACTTCGGTGAATCCCTGCGCGGCTACCGCGGCGCGCACTCCGCGATGGTACATGCGCTGGGCTTCGATGAGCGGCGGCGTGGTGGGCACGGCGGGCGGCGCGATGGGAATGGAGCCGTAGCCGATCATGCGGCCGACTTCCTCGACCAGATCGTCCTTGATCGAAACATCTTTGGTGGCGCGCCAGCTTGGAACCGTCACCGAGAAAACGCCTGGCGTGGGTTCGCTCACACCGAATTCGAGGCGCTCCAGAATCTGGCGCACTTCGGCCGGAGCGACCTCACGGCCCAATTTGCGGACCAGCCATTCCATGGGCAGCGTGATGGCCGGCGGCACCGTCATGGGCCGCGCCGCGTCGGCCAGGCCGCCCACCACCGACGTGCCGGCCGAAACCTGGTAGAGCAGTTCGACCATGCGCGCGAGGCCGCGCACGGTGTTCACCGGGTCCTGCGATTTTTCGAAACGCATGGACGCATCCGTGCGCATCTTCTGCTGCGAGGCGGTACGGCGAATGTTGGCGGCGTGGAAGTTCGCGCTTTCCAGCACCACGCGAGTGGTGCGGTCGTTGATGGCGCTGTCCCAGCCGCCCATCACGCCCGCCAGTGCGATGGGGCCGTGGGCATCCGCGATCACCACGTTGGCGCTCTGCAGCTCGCGGCAAACTTCGTCCAGCGTGACCAGTTTCTCGCCCGCGCGCGCCGGACGGATGAAAATGGTGTCGCCCGCGAGACTGTCCATATCGAAGGCGTGCATGGGCTGCGCCAGCTCCGCCATCACCCAGTTGGTTGCGTCGACCACGTTGCTGATGGGATTGAGCCCGATGGCCATGAGCCGGTACTGCATCCACAGCGGCGACGTCTGTACGGCGATCTGGTCCATGACCAGGGCGCTGTATCGCGGGCACAGATCGAGGTCTTCGATAGCGACGCGGATGGGAGACGCGGAGCCGGGCACCAGGTCCATGCGCACGGGATCTTTCAGCGGCAACCCTAGAATGGCCGCCACCTCGCGTGCCATGCCGAAATGCCCCCACAGATCCGGACGGTGTGTCATGGATTTGTTGTCGATTTCGATAATCCAGTCCGGCTCGCAACCGGGAATCGCATCGCCCGGGGCGGCGTCGAGCGAGAGAATTCCCGCCGAGTCGCGATTGATGCCCAGTTCGGCGCCGCTGGCCAGCATGCCATCGCTTTCAATCCCGCTGATGGTGGCCTTGCGAATCTCGCGGCCATCCAGCGAAGTGCCCGCGGGAACGTACGCGCTGACCAAGCCGGCGCGCGCGTTCGGCGCGCCGCACACCACGGTCTTGATGCCATGGCGTCCGGTGTCCACCACGACTTTGGTGTTGTGGCTTCCGTCGATCGGCTCGACCGAGAGCAACTTCGCCGCCACCACCGCCGACAGGTGCGCGCCATAGGGCTCCACACCCTCGCACTCGGCTGTCTTCATGGTGATGAGCAGCCCGAGTTCCTTGGCGGGCACCGGGAGCCCCGGAACCATCTCGCGAATCCAGTTGTAAGAGAATTTCATGGCGTCGAAAAAGCGTCTCCAGAAGACAGAAGTCAGGAGTCAGAAGTCAGAATGCGCCGCCCATACGTGTGGACCAAGCGGCTGATTTCCTCCAAGTCGTCCGATAGTTTCGCCGTTACCCCATAGCCCAGGTCACGCGCGAGAATCAGATAGTACTTCGACTCTTCAATTGAGCCTTCGGCGGTGTTCAGGAACCTCGCCTTGTCCGCGCGGCCACGTTTGCGGAATCCTTCGGCGATGTTGGCGGGAATGGAAACCGCGGCCCGGCGCATCTGACTCACCAATCCGTATGTCTCATGTTTCGGGAACGAAGCAGTCAATCCGTACACGGCAAGAACAAACTGATGGGCCTTCCGCCACATCAGAAGGTCCTCGAACTTCTTCGCTGCCGGCCGCTCCATTCTGTCTCCTGTCTTCTGTCTCCTGTCTTCTTCAGAATTGCTTCAAGAACCGCAGATCCCCGCCCTGCAGCAACCTTATGTCGTCGATCACGTAGCGCATCATGACCAGGCGCGTGAGACCCAGGCCGAAGGCGAAGCCGTTCCACTGCTCCGGATCGATTCCTCCGTTTCGCAGCACGTTGGGGTGTACCAGGCCGCAGGGCAGCAATTCGAGCCAGCCGCTTTGCTTGCACACCGCGCAGCCCGCGCCACCGCAGATCAGGCACTGGATGTCGAGTTCGAAACCGGGCTCGACGAAGGGAAAGTAGCCCGGGCGCAGCCGCACGGTCACTTCGCGATGGAAGATGCCGCCGAGCAGCGTCTTCATGTAGTAGACCAGGTGCGCGATGGATACCTCGCGGTCGATCATCATGCCTTCGAGCTGGTAGAAGGTGTGCTCGTGCGAGGCGTCCACTTCTTCGTTGCGGAACACGCGGCCCGGCGCGATCATGCGCAGCGGGGGGCCCAGGCGCTGCATGCCGCGCACCTGCACGGGCGAAGTGTGCGTGCGCAGAAGGTTGCCGTCCTCCAGCCAGAAAGTGTCCTGCATGTCGCGCGCCGGGTGGTCCGGCGGGATGTTGAGCGCGTCGAAGTTGTTGAACTCGGTCTCCACCTCGGGTCCGCTGAGCACCGTGAAGCCGAGCGAAGTGAACAGGTCTTCGATCTCGGCCTGGATCTGCGTGATGGGATGGATGCTCCCCGGGCGCGGGCCTGGGGCGGGCAGCGTCAAATCCATCCACTCAGCGTCGAGCCGGGCCTGTAGGGCCGCCGTGGCGAAAGCCTTCTGGCGTTCTTCCAGCGCCGTTTCCAGGTTCTGTTTGGCCGCGTTGAGTAGTTTGCCGACACGGGCGCGCTCCTCGGGTGAGAGCTTCCCCAGGTCCTTGCTCACGGCGGCCAGCGTACCTTTGCGGCCCAGGATTTCTACGCGGATGGCCTCCAGCTCAGGGGCGGTGACCGCCGCCAGGACACGCCGTTTCGCGCTTTCGTACAAATCCTCTAACTTGCCTTCCAGCATTGTTTTGAGTGTGACTTCTTCCTGTATTACTTCAAGCCTCGGGGATGAACAACTGCGGCTCCTTGGTCAGTTCCCAGGCCAGATGATTAATATAGAGCAGCAACGCCGCTTCGGGGTGGCTCTCGCGAAACTTCTCCCAAACGCGTTCCTGCCAGTTGTCCTTCAAGTAGGCCGAGGCGTCCATGTCCTTGGCGAAAAAGCCGTCCTCGTGCGGCACGCCCAGGAAATCGAGCACGCCGCGCACCATGTCCAACTGCGACACCAGAACCGCTTGTGCCAGGTCGGTCGCGAATTCCTCATCGTGTTCCCCGAGGCGCGTCCAAACGCGGGGAGCCGCCTTGGCCAGGGTCTCCGAGTTGAGCTTGTGTAAATACAAGCGCGCTTTCATGCGGTCGTAAAGCTGATATGTTTTGAGCCTGCCAATGGAAATGCACCCGAGCAAACGCCGCACGCGTTCCTCTCCGAGCGCGACAAATACGTCCGAAAGCTTCATCAAAGCCAGCGTAACATACGACGTGCGGTACAATGAGACAGTTCGATCCCCTTTCCGCGATCATGAGTAATCTTATTGTGCTTGGCGCCCAGTGGGGCGATGAAGGTAAAGGTAAAGTAGTTGATCTGCTCTCGGAGCGCTTCGACGTAGTGGCGCGCTACCAAGGAGGCCACAACGCCGGTCACACCGTCTACATCGGCGGCCGCAAGTATGTGCTGAAGCTGATTCCAAGCGGCATCCTGCGGCCCGGCAAGCTGGCCGTCATCGGCAACGGCGTGGTGATCGATCCCGCCGCGTTGCTCGAGGAGATCAGCGCGCTCGAGGCCGCCGGCATCCAGGTGAAAGGCCAGCTCGCGGTGAGCAATCGCGCGCACGTCATCTTCCCGCTGCATCGCATGGTGGAGAAAATGTCGGAAGCGCGGCCGGACCGCGTGGCCATTGGCACCACCTCGCGCGGCATCGGGCCCTGCTACGAAGACAAGATCGGCCGCCGCGGAATCCGCATGGCGGACCTGCTCGACAAGGACGCCTTCCCGGCGCTGTTTAACTATCTGGCCGAGGACAAGCAGACCCTGGCGCGCGCGTTCGATATCCACGAAACCGTCGATTTCGACAAAGTGCGGGCGCAATACGCCGAATACGCAGAGCGACTCAGGCCGCTGGTTTGCGACACGGCCATGCTGCTCAACAACGCCATCCGCGACGGCAAGCGCGTGCTGTTCGAGGGCGCGCAGGGCACCATGCTGGACATCGACCACGGCACCTTCCCGTTCGTCACCTCGTCGAGCGCGGCGGCGGGAGGCGCTTCCACCGGCGCCGGCGTTCCGCCGACCAAGATCGACGGGGTTCTGGGCGTTTCCAAGGCCTACATCACGCGCGTCGGTTCGGGCCCGTTCCCGACCGAGGACCATGGTCCGGCGGGCGACCAACTGCGTAAGGTCGGCCACGAGTATGGCGCCGTCACGGGCCGTCCTCGACGCTGCGGCTGGTTCGACGTGCCGCTGCTGCGCTACACGGCCACCATCAACGGCTTCGACAGCCTGATTATCACCAAGCTGGACGTGCTCGACGCGCTGGAGGAGATTCCGGTTTGCGTGGGCTACCGGCTGCACGGCCAGCCCATCACCGAGATGCCCGCCACACGCGACGGCTTCGATAAAGTCGAAACCGTGTACCAGAAACTTCCTGGCTGGAAGACTCCGACCAACGCTGTGACGCGCTACGAGGAGCTGCCCAAGCTGGCGAAGGATTACCTGAGCTATCTGGCGGAACAGGTTGGCGTGGAAGTGGGTTGCGTCTCCGTGGGCCCAGACCGCGACCAGACCATGTTCATTGCCGGCTCGAAGATGGAAAAGCTGCTGGGGTAGGCGCTCAGCTCTCCATCACCCTCGGATAGACTTTGCGGATCGCCGCGACGATGTCGGCGACGTCGCGGTCGCTGTACTTCGGGTCGATGCTGGGTCCGGCGAAGCGGTTCACGATGCGAGGCTGTACGGCGGCAGATCTCCGGTCCGTAAAGGATCGACTTTCCGCGCGCGCTTTGGAACGTGGGCCAGTTGGGGCGCGGCGAAACCTTTTTCTGGATAAACGGCACGGTAGGGAGCAGCGACGCGCTACCCGGGCGCGTCACCGGCACGCCCTCGGCTTTCATGGCGCCCACAAAGCTGTCGCACTGAGTGGAAGTCTCGAAACGGAGGAAGACGATGGCGCCGGGGTCGCCCTCCGGGTCCGGGCGCAGGCGGAAACGGATGCCCTCCAGGTCTCGAACGCCATCGTAAACCCGGCGCGAGCGGGCGCGAACGTCGTCCAGGATGCGGTCCAATTTGCGCAGTTGCGCGAGCGCTACGCTGGCGGTTAACTCATTGATACGCAGGTTCGTACCGGGAAATCCTTCCAGTGCCGCTTTACCTATGATTTTCTCGTGGTACGGCCGTAAGCCGCCCACATCGTGGTAGCGCACGGCGCGTTCATAAAGGACCGGATCGTTGGTTGCCAGCACCCCGCCTTCGCCCGCCGCGATGGGCTTGGTGATCTGCAGGCTGAACATGCCCACGTCGCCGATGGAGCCTAGCGCGCGGCCCTTGTAGCTGGAGCCCATGCTCTGGGCAGCGTCCTCGAAAACCTTGATGCCGCGCTCGCGGGCGATGGCCATTATGCGGTCCATGTCGCAGGCCACGCCGCGCAGGTGCACGGCCATGATGGCTTTCGTGTTCGGCGTGATGCGGTGTTCGATGTCGGCTGGGTCGATGCTGAAGGATTCGTCCACCTCGGCGAACACGGGCAGCGCTCCCGAGAGCACGATGGTGTTATAGCAGGAGACGAAGGTCCAGGCCGGGAGAATGACTTCGTCACCGGGACCCACCGCGAGCGCGGCCATGGCCGTATCCATGGCGCCCGTTCCGGTGGCGACTGCCAGCGCGAAGCGCGTGCCCATGCGGGCGGCGAATTCACGCTCGAACGTGGCGGCTTTCTGGGGCGGTTCCGCACCGTGCCCGTAGTAGCGAAACGGATTGCGCGACTCCAAGACCGCGGAGACTTGTTCCCGCTCCTGGGCATCGTAGTATTGGGTGCCCCAGTAAGTGGATGTGAGCGGCTTCTCGCGCACGGGTTTCTCCGCGCTCGCCGCGCCCGCCGTGGCGGCGCCGGTGGCCAGAAAATCTCTTCGCTTCATTTGAGGCATCCTCCCCATCCGAAAGCATAACAGAGGGACAGTACCCTCAATTCCGGTTTTCTTGCGCGCGTCGGCGCGCTGGAAAACCGGAATTGAGGGTACTGTCCCACCTTTACAGCTTGAAGAGCAACCACGCGGCGGCTACTAGACCCAGCGCCATGGCCCAACCAATCACGAAACCCTTGATGTCGATCCGGTAGGCGCGCAGCATGGGCACGCCCGCGGCGCCTTTCCTCAATCGGAACAGGTTTACCAGGATCAACTGACGTCCGGCTTCGGCGTAAGCGCGCGTCTGGGCGGCATTCGGAGGCGCCAGATGTCCCTCTTCGACCGTACCGTCGCTGGGCGTCTGGAGGCGCAGATAGAACGACTCCAGGCTCGAGGCGGGTTCGCGCGGCGTGAGCAGACTCACCACAATGAACGTCACCACGCCGGAAACCAGCGCGCCCAGAAACACGTTCGGGTCCCAGTAATCCAAGCGCTGGTTGCGGAAATGGTAGAGCGAAAAATTCGCCGCCATCGCCACGATAATGCTCGATATGGCGCCCCACCGCGTTCCGCGACGCCAGAACACGCCTCCCAGCACGCTCACGCCCACGAAGGTGGCCATGGTCTCTGTCAGCAAAAACGAATAGAGCACCCGTTTCACGAAAAATAGCGCATACACTACGGCCACCAGTGTAATCGCCAGCCCGCTTATACGCCCCACCCACAGATAGTGCGCGTCCGGCTTTAACTTCACCAGATACTTGCGGTAGAAATTCCTCGTGAAGAGCGCGCCGCTGTCCACCATGGACGCCGAGCATCCGGCCATGTTAGCCGCCAGCACGCTGGCGATCAGCAGGCCCACGCCGCCCGTGAACAGGAAGTGCCGGCAGGCGTAGCCGAAAGCCTCTTCCGGGTCTTGCAGCGCGCGTCATGCCGACCCACGCCGCGCACCATCAGGGCCGCCACCATCAGCCCCACCATGGCCCAGCCGACCGTGCAGAAGCGCTTCACGAAAGTGCCGTAGAGAAAACCCACGCGGCAGGTGTATTCATCCTTGCCCGTACCCACCGTGGCCATCAGGTGCGGCTGCGCCACAATGCCGATCAGGCCGTTGAGCGTCAGCATGAAGATGAACCACGCGCCAATGCCCTGCGGCGTTGCGAGCGAGAACATGTGCGGGTCGAGCGCCTGCCGCATGCCGCCCATGCCGCCCACTTGGCTCCAGCCCAGCGGGATCAACATGAACGACAACGCGATGATCAGGAAGCCTTGCAGAAAGTCGGTCCATACCGCCGCCACCAACCCGCCGATGAAACTGTAGAGCACGAACACCAGCGTCATGGCCACTACAATCTCGTTCACCGGCACGTGCCCGCCCACCGCCTGGCTGATCACCTTGGCCGCGCCCTTGAGCATGCTGGCCATGTTGATGGTGAAGAAAATCAGCGCGAAAACCGTGTAGAAGGCGCCCATCCAGGAGCCGTAGCGGTCCTCGATGAGTTCGGCGACCGTGGTGCGGCGGATACGCCGGAAGAGCGGCGCGATCAACCAGTAGAACGGCGTGGCGAACAGGTTCTTCCACTGATACCAGATGCCCGAGACGCCGAAGCTGTAAACGGCGCCGGCCAGCGATACGGGCATTTCGGCGTGCGTCCCGGTGCCGAAGGTCTGTCCGATCATGAGCCACTTGTTGAAGCCGCGCGCGCCGAGAAAATAGTGCGCCGTATCCTTGACCTTGAGTCCGACGATCACGCCGATGAGCGCAATGAGGGCGAGGTAGGAAATCAGCACAACCCAGTCGATAGTGGTGAGGTCGATTGCGTGCATAGGGTGGACAACCAATCTGTCATAATGCTCCCTTCACGGTCAACCCGGGAGGTGCCTCGCATGTTCCGCCTGTCGCTGTTTTTGCTTTGCTTGCCGTTGCTGGCGCAACCTCGCCTCGACACATGGCAGGCGCGCTGGACTCCGTATCGTCTGATCGACGACGCTGGGGTGGAACGAACGCTTTTGAAGGCGCGCGTGGATCTCCCGGCACAAGCCTCCGGCATGAGCCTCGCGCTGGTCGACGGCCAAGGCCGCATACTCGATCAGTCGTTCATCCCACCAGGAAAAGCGCGCAGTTGGGATCACGGCTTCTGGATGCCTTCCGCGTTTCGCGAAACGCGTTTGGTGGTCGAAGCGCGCCAAGGTGCGCGGATTCTCAGCCGCCGCGAAGTGAACCTGCCCGCGCGAGGCGCCGCACCCTCCGCCTTGCCGCTGCGCATGGACCGCTTGAACCGCGGCCTGCTGGATCGGCTCATCCAACGGGAAGCGCCCGCGACCATCGAGGGCGGCGTGGACATCACCGGTTATCTGGCGCAACACGACGTGGTCTACCAGAGTCCCGCGCCAAGCTGGGTGGAGGGCTTGCCGCTCGGCAACGGAGACGTGGGCGCCCTGATCTGGGGCAAGTCCGGCGCCGAGCAGGTGATTCATCTCGACAAGACCGACATCTGGTACGCCGCCCCGGACGGCACGGCGCTAGGCCGCTCCTACGCGGGCACGCTGCGGCTGCGCTACAAATCGGCGGGCGCCTTCGCGCAGCGCCTGTCTCTCGCTCACGCGGAAGTCGAGACGCGCGACGGCGAGTTCCGTTCCACGGCGCGCGTCGACGCCCATCACAATCGCTTCGAACTAGAGGTGAACGCGCGCGAATTCGAGATCGTGCTCGAACGCCAGCCCGTGACACTGTGGGTGAACCGCCGCGGCGGCTACTTGAACGCCGAGCGATTGTTCGGAAGTTGGGCCAACGTCATGAGCGATCAACGCCTGGCCGCGCTGCGCGCCGAAGCGGCGCAGGCCCCCACCACACGCGTCGATTGGGGGCGCCAAGCGAATGCCTGCTGGTTCACCAACACGGCGCCGAATCTCAGTTACTCGGTAGTGCTCACGGTGGATGGCGGCCGCGTCGAGTGGACCCAAACGCCCGAAGGCTGCGTGGGCCGCGTCACGGCGAACGGGCCGGTCCGGCTTCAAGCCGGCGTCGCCACCAGCCGCGAAGCCCGCGATCCCGCAGCGCGCGCTCGCGCGCAACTGGGCCCTGAGGCGCGCGGCGCGCATCTCGAGTGGTGGCGGCGGTTCTGGAGCCGCAGTTGGATCGAGTTACCCGACAAGCTGGAAGAGAACCTCTGGTACATAGGCGTGTATCAGGAGGCCGCCTGCTCGCGTTCCGACCAGGCCGTCAGTTTCTTCGGACTCTGGCATCCGCTGGATCATCGCACCTGGTACGACGCCTATGTTTCCGACGCCCAGGTGCCCATGATCTGGTGGCTCTGTTTTTCGACCAACCATCTGGAACTGCTCTACCCGTCGCACCGCACCTTCGCGCGTTATGCGCGCCGAGTTTGCCCGCTACACCGGCCATGAGGGGCTAGTGGTCCCTCACTTCTTCCAGCCCGAATGGGCCGGCGGGCTGGACTACGTGACGGGATCCAACACCCACAAGGGCGCCACGTCGTGGTTCGTCATGAACTTCTGGTGGGACTATCTCTACTCGGGCGACCGCGTGTTTCTGCGCGAGGTGACCTATCCGCTGCTGCGCATGGCGGCGGACTTTTTCACCGGCTACCTCGTCAAGGAATCCGACGGCCGCTACCACCTCGTGGACAGCAACTCGCCTGAGCAGGACGGCACCAACAAAGACAACACCTTCGATTGGTCCTTGCTGCGCTTTCTGTACCGCGCGAGCATCCAAGCGTCCGAAATCCTAGGCGTCGACGCGGAGCTGCGCCCCCTCTGGCGCGAACGGCTCGACAACCTCTACGCGCTGCCGGGCGACCAAAAGACCGTTTGGGAATGCTCCACGGTGGCGCATCCTTACCGCTGCCATCCCGTGGTGATGTTCATGCTGCATCCCACCAATGCTCTCGACTTTGGCACGCCGGAGTACGAGCGCGCGCGACGGACCATGGAGCCGGTGACACGCCTGTTCGGCTTCCGTTATGAAGACCGCCACGCGCCCATCCCCGCCTTCGAAGGCGGCGTCGAACCGAACGGATTCTCCAGCGGCATTCTTACTACCAACGCCGCGCGCCTGGGCGACCGGGAGATGTACCGCCGTTTTCTCTACGGGCTCATCGTACGCTTTCACATGAAGCAGAACGGCCTGCGCGCGCTGATCGACACCCGGCAATCGGACGACATCTCGCGTTCGTCGCTGGTGGAGGCCGCCAACGCCCACACCGTGGCCATCACCGAGACGCTGGTGCAGAGTTGGCGCGATCACGTGCGCCTGTTCGGCTGCATCGAAAAGAAAGGCCGCTACCGGTTCTCCGGATTGCGCGGCGCGCCGGGCGTGGTGCTGGAAGCCGAAATCGTGGACGGCACCGTGCGCCATCTGAAAGCCAAGTGCGTCGCGAGCGGCCCGGTGAAACTGGTCTGGCCGGGCGGCTCGCGCGCCATCGACTGCACCCCCGGAGTCACGCACACGCTGGTCGGTGATGCCGCTTCGCGCATCGCGCTGGCGCCGGTGGCGCCCGCCGGGCAGCGCCACGCGCCGCGCCGCATCGCCATCGATACGGTCGAAAACATGGTGGAGCCGCTGGTGCACTATCCCGAGAACCTGCCCTTCGCGCAGGTGGTTGAGGATGATTATCTTTACTTGGGACGCCCGGCTAAGTTCGCCGCGCCGCGCACGCCCCCCGACGCTGGGCGCATTGCAGCGGCTCGCCTCCAGCGCGAAATGGCAGGACCGCCAGCGCGCGGCACGCTTGTTCGCTTCCGTCCCAGTCGAACCCGCGGTGCTCTCGCAACTCGACCGGCTCTGCGCCGATTCCATGAACGTCGTGGCCCATACGGCCGCCGTGAGCCTGGTGCATGTGGGCACGCCGGAGGCGCTTGCCATCGCCGGGCGGCACGCCGCGCGCGACGCGGTGCCCGGTTTGAAGCGCGAAGTCGAGAAAGCGCGCCAGCGCCTTCGCAGATGAGTGGTACGATAGGAATTGAAAGGGGGGCGAAACGGATTCGACGGGATTGAATTGTTGTGCTGAGGCGTGCCGGGTTCCGAGCTCCCGTTAAACGATCGGAAAACCAAAACTGCCAATCAGCAGTTTGCTTTCGCTGCTTAGTCACTAAGTAGCCGCTCCGGCCGGTTGGCCCGCAAGTCGGTTAGTGAGCGTCATATGGCGGGATAGGTCCCAAGCTTCCGCCTGGAGCAAAAGACCGAGATCAATCAGGCTGGGTCGCCGCGGTTTTGCCGGCTCGGAAACGGCGATCGAGACAAACAGAACTGGCTACGCACGTAGGCTCTTCACGGCAGGCTTTCTCGGACGCGGGTTCAACTCCCGCCGCCTCCACCATTCACCACGGGCATCCCGGATTTCACGCCGCTCACCCTCATCAACGATACTCGCAAGACTGTCCTGGGCCTGGAAGCAGGTTCCTACTTGATTCCACGGAAACTGCACTCGATTGATTCTGTTCCACTTGTTTCCGGGCCGCGCAGGCGGGAAGGTGGCGGCTGGACCATCTGCGAAGACCGCTAACTGCCGCCACTGCAAGTATGTTCTGAAAGGCCGGATCCGCCGATCTAACTGTGGAGGGAAAGCATATGGGTCCACACTCCAAATCCGAAGCGATGTCACCTTTCGAGTGGCGCTCCGAAGTGATGCTCAATGTTGTGAAAATTGACCAGCAGCACCGGGAACTGCTGGTCAGGGCGCGGGCTCTGCGCGACTCAATTGATGCCGCGAGACCATGGCAGGAAGTCCAGGTTTTACTCTCAGCCCTGATTGACTTTACCGAACTGCACTTCCACACCGAAGAGGAGTTGATGCTCGCGCATGGTTTTGAAGGATTCCGGGTGCACCAGGCCGCCCATGCGGAGTTGCTAGATCAAGCCCACCGTCTCAGACGAGAGTTCTCGACTGGAGCAATCAATCCCTGCCACCTGCTGGCGGACTTCATCCAGGCCTGGACCGAGGAGCACATCGTTGGCCCGGACAAGCAATTCTGCGCATTTCTGGCGTCCGAGCGCCCGTCTGAGGGGCCACACGAATAATTGGGGGGGCCGGAAGGGTCAAGGTTGCCGTTCCCTTCCCGGCCCCAGACATCTGCTGACACAAATGTTTGCGCCATCGATTGGCACTCTGCCGATCTCCCGGTGAAAAATCGCAGCTAGCCGCGGGCGTCCCAGTATTCGTTCAGGTCCACGAGGTCGCGGACGTCCAGGGTGCAGACCTGCGAGAAGCCGTCGATGACTTCGGTGTAGACCAGCCACTTGCGGTCCGGCGATAGAAACGGGTGCGCGTGGTAGCGCTGGCCGCCCGAGCCCGGATACAAAGCCATCGAACGCAGCTTTCTGGCCCGCGGCGTCTGGAACGGGAAGTGCAGCGAGAACAGCTCATGCGTTTTACCGTGGTTCTCGAAGAACAGGAAGCGGCCCGCCGGGTCTCTCCCGGTGTGGACGTAGCCCTGAATCTGGGGCAGTAGAATCTCCTCAAAGGTGTCGCGGTCCGGGTAGTAACAGCCCAGCCAGTTCTGCTTCGAGCCGGAGGCCTCATAGAAGATGCCGCGCTTGGTGATGAGCTGGTGTACGATGCTGCCGTGCGCGTCGCGCGGGCGCAGCCACCGGTAACCCGATCCGTCGAGGTTCATGGTCCACATCCCGTGTTCATTTTTGGGATGGTTGACCAGCAGCCGCCGGTCGTCGAGGAACAGGACGTGGTGGACGTGATAGTCGAGGCGCACGACGTCCCGGTAGGCTCCGGTCTCCGTGTCGATCAGGCCGACGGTGCAGGCTACGGTGTTGCGCCATTGGTTGTGAGCGCCCTCCACGAGAACTGCCCCATGTTGATCAGGGCTTCGCGGTCGGAAAAGGCGCGCCGGTACAGGTCCTGGTCCGTGTGAATGAAGGCGAACAGGCGGCCGTCGGGCGAGAAGGAGGTCTGGCCGATGGGCACGCGTCCCGGCATTCGGCGGATCAGCGGTTGGCCAGCGTGTCCAGGTGGGTCGCGCGGATCTCATCGTCCTGGAAGTAATAGACCTCGCGCCGGACGGAGTTCAGCGGACTCAGGTGATTGTAGATGCCGCGCAGGTGCGGCGACACCAGATGGCCCACCCGGATTCGCGGGTGTGTCCGTCGGTAAGCGGCACGGTGCCTTTTTCTTCCAAATCCAGCCGGTAGAGCTGCACCCAGCCGCTGCGCTCGCTGTGGAAGATGAGGTAGCGGTTATCGGCGGTCATGGACGGGATGAAGTAGTAGAGTGGGTAGCTGTTAGCGCGCCCGGAGGTAAGCTGGCGCCAGGGGCGGCCGGTCTCGTCGTCGGCCAACGCCAGGCTGCCCATTGTCATTAGAAAGCTACGCCGCTTCTGCGACATGTTCGAGTTCCTTCAGTAACTGCCTTTGACTAACGCGCGGGGCCATCCAGCTCCTGGTTCGGCAGCCGTCCCGGCCGCGGCCCGACGGTGCTCAGGATCAATTGGCTGGAACCCGTTCTTCGACGCGGGAGAACCCGGACGAAGCGCGAAATTGAAAAGGTGGACAGCCACAAACTCGGGATCGGCAATGACTGAGACCTACGTCGTTGCCGCGCTCTTTCCACTGCTCGAAGCTCGCGCCGGCGAACGCCGGAGATCCGGTCCGGACCCTGTAGTAGGTGTTGCGGCCGGCCTGGAAATGCCGGCAGCCGGTATCGGGATGTTGCCGGCTGGCCGTGCTGTCCTCGCCGCAGGGCGGAGTCGTGCTGGTGCCGGACCAATTCCCGGCGAACAGGATTCCTTCACGTCCGAATATACGATGTTTCGCTCCAATACCGGGGCGAACATGGTATCCGCAGCCCCAGGATGAACTGGCAATCCTTGCCCGAGAGCGAAGATGTTATTCCGGACGGTGTTCGCCCGTCGTTCTGCATGAGCGAGGCGGTCTGTGCGGTAGACCACGTTGTTCTGGATCAGTATGTCGCTGCTGCCCTCGTCCAGGTAAATGCCGCCCGCGCCGTAGCCGAAGCGAGACGTCCGTGAATGAGGTTGTTGCGAATCACCGTCCCCGGCTGGACGCCGAGCGTGTAGATGGCTCCCAGGTCGCTCAGGCATCCCAGGCCGACATAGTGCAGATGGTTGTACTCAATAGTGTTGCGGTGGCCCTGCTTCGAGTAGGTCGCCCCAGCTCCAGCCCACCGAGATCACCCAAATAGTTCAGGTCGTGGATGTGGTTGTGCGAAATAGTCGAGTTGATGCTTTCCTTGCTCGCCCAGTCACGCCAATGCCCGACCGCCGAGGGATCGCCTTGCCAAGGATGAAGAGGTGGTTGTCGCTGACCAGATTATCGCTGTTCCAGCTCGGCTTCATCCTTGTAGACCGCGTAGCCGGGGGGCGGCGGTGGCGAACCCTCGTTACCCAGCCGAGCTTGATCCCTCCGGCGCCGATGTGGATCTCGATCCAGTTGCCCACAATTCGATTCCGTTTTCAGCCGCGCCCGAGGAATCCAAGGCGTAGCGCCTTTCAGGCGGCTGAAGGTGCACTTCTCGAGGGCATGGGCGCCGGTGAACTTCAGCCAGGCGCCGATCTATCACAGGCCGCCTGAACGTCGTCGGCGTAGCCGTCCGGCCCCGGCCCGGTCCCATCTGGCATCCTGGAATTCCGACCCGCCCCACCACCAGGACGATATGGCGGACGAGCTTACCGGCCGCCGGTTCGCCATCGAAACGAACCAGCCGGTTGGCAACCGGAGCGATGGCCTCCAGTTTCGGGTCATGTCCTGGCCCGGCCAGGGCGGTCCGAGACGGATCCCGGTCTTGCCTGCCGCCTAGAGATACCGCTCGCCAGGTTTCGTCCAGCGCCTCCGGCGCGTTCTCGATCCAGTATGGGGCGTTCGCCTCGGTGTTGGAGGGCCGTGCATCGCCCGCCAGCGTGGCGGCATGGCCCCGCCCCGTCCACCGTGCTGCGGATGGGCCTGGCCGCACATCGGCCCAACCGAAGAGCGCCGTCACCTCCACCGTCGCCCCGCGCCTGCCCACGGAAGGCCAAGAGATGTGCGCGCCCTTGTACCGGATCTGGAACGGGCGCAGCGTCGGACTTGGGACCATCGATGCGGAAGAAGCCTTGGTTGGGCGAACGGGCGCGCACGGCCCGGCGTGCGTTGACGATCAGATCTGGCGGAACTGCCGCCACTGGCCGGCGCGCACGCTCCGGGACCTCGGCCGTCCACACGATTCGTACTCGCGCCTCGCCCAGCCCACGATCCTGCGCCCGCCGACTGATCACGGGGTGCTCGCCCAGGATGGGCGGCGTAGACCACGGGCCAGGCCGGGGCGGCCCGAGTTCCCTCGGGGTGCGAACCCGAGTCGGTTCGGAGATCTCGGTAGTCGGCCCACCGCGGATCAGGACGGTGGGCGGCTGCGGCGGCCCGCGCCACGCGCGGATGCGGTCGCGTGCACGACGGCAATGGTCCGCACGGGCCCGTCCGTGGCGGCTGTGTTCGGCCCTGCGAGCCGCCCGCTCCAGGCGTCGTTGCCGTTTGTGGCCACATACAAATTGCCTGCGGGCCCCTGCGCGCCGACAATCCAGGCACAGAAAGAGAACAGAGCGTATTTCATGAGCACCTCTGGTTGGTCCAAAACGCGCACAGCCAGGCGTGGCCCGACAGGAACCATGGCCTGCCCGCCAACGATTCTAGCAGCTCGCCTGACTCTGCCCGGCGAGCCATCCTGAGAATTGGGCTACCTGGTCGGCGTCCGGTTACTCCGGCGCGATGTACAAATAGTTGAATCGGCCGGGCGGAGCGGCATCCCCGTCGAGCGTGAACTCCTCGACGTTGTTCTCGCTCTCCGGGATGTTGTCGGCCCACTTAAACTCGAGTTGGAAGGCGCCGCCGCCGACGCCAAGATCCTTGCGAAGAATGGAGATCATCAATTCGTTGCCTCGCGCCCAGTAAGCCACTTCCGCCTTCGGCTGCCATCCCCAACCCTTCCGTGTGTGCTCCAAGAAGGTGCTCCGCGAATCCTTCACCCGCCGGTTCACGACGTAATCGTAACCGTGCCATCCCGTGGAGCGGTTGCGGTCGGCGTCGATGAACAACATCATCCAATTGGGATCTGAATGTTCGGTTAGCTGGTCCGCCGTGCGAGCATAGAAATACATTCTCTCGCGGTCGCGAGCCACCTTCATCAGAACGAGGTCGTTACGGCCACTCGTGTTTAGGTTCCGGGTGACTGTATTGTAGCCGGGATGATTCCGGATGTAAGTGTCCCCGATGTTGTCCCGGTGGTACTCCGGTGTGACATCCTGCCACTGGCTGAATGCGCCGGCTAAGTCAATGCTCTTGGCCGCGCCCACGACAGGCGGCTTCGCTGAGCCCTTGTAGCGCCGGATGTAGGCGGCCATCTGATAGTAGTAGTTGTTGCTCGTGACCGCCCTTCATCGGCTCGATGTCCCGGCTGCGCTCCTGATTGAACTGGTCCACGAACATGACCGGCTCGCGGACACGCCGGAAATTGGTTGAAGCGCCCGGCAATCCATTCATTCCAGCCGGTGATGAAGATCACCCGGGGGTCCTCCTTCAGGGCGTGCTCGAACTGCTCGGCCACGTTGTAGCCTAATTGCACTGCATCCGGGGACGTGTCCCACTTACCCGCGTGATAGCTGCGTCCCAGTGAGCGTGGCTTACTGAGTACGGCCAACTTACCGTCCACCGCATTCTGGGCCACACTCACCGACATCTGCTCCCTTCTCCCCGGTCGTTCCGGAACACGTGTTGCGGGAAGACCTCCAGCCAACTCCACATGTTGGTTCCGGCCGGCCCCTGGAAGTAGGAAGGCTGCGGCTTTCGGAAGGTGAAGAAAGCAGCAGAGCCGGATCGACCTTGGCTGGATCGGCCAGGATGAGCGGCTTGCCTTCCCATTGGAACCACAGATCCTTGTAGAGCCCCTTGCTATAGAGTTCGTTCCATAAGCGTGTAACCGTCGATCGAGGATCCCAGAATGGAGTTAGAAACGCGACGTAGGGGGTACGGTTTCCCGCGCGGCGCTCCGCCAGAATGCCTGCATCAGGGCGAGATACTGCGCCGGATAGGTGGCTTTGTTCTGGTATCGAAGATCAGGTTATCGACTCCCGCGTCGGCGCAGCATTTGCGCGTGCCGCCGAAGCACCCACGGATCATCGGACAAGTAATACCCAAACTGCGATTCGCCCCAATGGTGCATAGCCTGGAGAGCGCCCCAAAGCGGGCTATCCGGTTTCCGCATCGCGTCCGGATCGAGAGACAGAATCTTAGTGATGTCGAATGGCCCGCCCTGTGTGTGCGGTCCCAGCCACAGAAAGTAGAAGACGCCGACTGTGCGGTCCGCTCGGGGCTCCCGGTGATAAGCAACCTTGCGTTCCAGGGCGTCGGTGGCCACCCAGGTGTCGCTGTAGTTGTCACATGCCGGCTGCGCGACGGCGCATGCCGCGCACATCAACAGCAGTGTAGAGGCGAGATTCAGAGGTCTCATAGCGTCTGCCGGAATCCTATCACCCTAACTGTTCCATGGCGGCAATTACGTCGCCCGTCTTTATCCCGGAAATCCCGTCGGGCGAAGCCAGCGTCCGGGCTGACTGCGGCTCGCCAGGGCGCCCAAATAACCTGGTGCTCCAGCCTGCCGAACAGGACCACCAGGGGAATCCCGAACGCCGCCGCCATGTGGGCCGGCCCGCTGTCGTTCCCGACGAACATGGAAGCGCTGGCCAGGAGCGATTTCACCTCGCTGAGGGGCGCACCACGAACTATGCGGTACCGGCCGAAGGGAGCCAGATCGTCGCCGGCACTCCCGATGAAAACCGGTTCCAGATTTCGATCCCGCTCCAGATACTCGGCTACCGCCAGAAACCCTTCCGGCCGCCAGGTCTTGTAAGCGGCTGCCGCCGTCGCGTGAATGACCGCGTAGGGACGCGCCGCCGGGCGCGGTTCGGCGTACAGGCGCGCGCGTGGGACCTCTGCGATCGGCACGCCCAGGTAAAACATGGCGGAGGCGAGGTGTTCGGCGGTATGCACGGTCCGATCTACTGCCAATATCTCCTGGGCGCGGGGGATTTTCACGGTGTAAATGGCGGAGCCCAGATGGTGCGCGAAGCCGGCCCTGTGTCGGGAGAGCGAAGCCATGAGTGAGGAGCATGGCTCCGTGTGCCACCGTGCAGATTGAGGCTCAGCGTGGGACGCCATGCGAGCATCTCCCCATATTTCGGGCTGAGAATGGTGGAGACGGAGGGATTGCCTTCGAAGACGGCGGCAAAGCGTTCTTCTACCACCACGCCAATCTTGAGGTCGGGCCGCCAACCCTTGAGAAGCTCGATGGCCGGGGTGGTGAGCACACAGTCCCCCAACGAGCGCAGCCGGATCACGGCCACCTTGGAACCCTCGCGGATGCGGTCCAGGACGCCGCTGCTCCGGCCCGCACGTTGCGCGGCTCATCGCTTGATCTCGACCAGGCCTGGGCGCGAGCCCTTCGCGCGCGGAGGCGTGAACAGCCGCCGCGTCATGCGCTCCACCAGCGGAAGCACGCGGCGCACCCACCTCCCGTGAACCAGCAGGCTGCCCACCACCAGCATGGGATGCGGAATGGCGATGCAGCAGCGCGAACAGATGTCGATTTCGCCGGCGCGCCCTTCCACGTGCAGACGCCGCATGCGCTGCATCTCGGCCGAGTTCCAGATCGCGTCCAGCGTCTGCTCGCCCACGCGGCCCACCGGCGCGCCGCCCAGCATGTAGCTCTGGCAGCAGGCGTAGACGTCGCCGGAATGCTTCACGTACATAGGGCCGCGCCACAGGTAGTGGCAAGGCCGCATGGCGCCGGAAGCGGCGCGCGCGACCTCGGGCTGCAGCAGATTGGTTTCGTCTTCCTTGACGCGCACCAGGTCCACGCCGGGCACCGCGCGCCAGAACCGCAGAAAATCGCTCCACCTCGCCCGCGTTGCGCTCCAGGCGCACCATCTGCACCACCACCTGCAGCTTCGAGCCGCGCTCGTGCTTCATCCGCGCGAAGCGCACGAAGTTCTCGCGAACCTTTTCAAAGCTCGCGCCCTTGCGATAGAACTCGAAGCTCTCTTTCGTCGCGCCGTCGAAGCTCAGCGTAATGTGTTCGAGAGAAGACGCGAGAATTCGCGCGGCCACCTCTTCGGTGAGCAGCGTCCCATTGGTGGAGAGCAGCGTCGAGACGCCGTGACGCCGGCAATAGTCGATGCGGTCGAAGATCTTGGAGTCCAGCAACGGCTCACCCAGCCCGATCAGCATCATGTGCTCGGCCGTGGGGCCGCTCTCGCCGAGGAGCCGCTCGAAGACCGCGTCCACCATATCTTCCTTGGGCTGCGGCAACGCCTCGCGCGGGCACATCGGGCAATAAAGATTGCACTTGGCGGTGGTCTCGACGATGTACTCCACCGGCAGGGCGCGAAGCCGCGCCTGGCCGCGCAGATATCCCCAGAGTAGCTTGGCGCGATTCCATGCCCGCATAGCGTATGCTCTCATTGTAACGGCATGGAAGCGAGAGTTCGTATTCTGAACGCGGCGGCGCCGCGAGCAGGCGCGCGTTACGTACTCTATTGGCTGCAGGCGAACCGCCGCGTCGAATCGAATCACGCGCTCCTGGCCGCCGTGCATCTGGCCAACCATCTCGGCCTGCCCGTGCTCTGCTACGAGATGCTCACCTGCCGCTATCCGTATGCCAGCGACCGCCTGCACACTTTCATTCTCGAAGGCGTCGCCGAAACCGCGCGTAGCATGCGGATCGCCGGTATCGGATACTACTTCTATCTTCGCCGGCGCAACACGGACCCCGACGACATTCCACGCGAACTCGCGCGCCACGCCGCGGCACTGGTTACCGACGATTTCCCCACTTTCCTCGCCGCCGGCCACAACGCCACGCTGCCCGCGAGTTTCGACATTCCCTACCACGCGGTGGATTCCAGTTGTGTCGTTCCCATGAACTGCTTCGAGAAGCGCGAGTACGCGGCCTATACCATTCGCCCCAAGATCGGGCGCCTGCTGGCGCGGTATCTGGCTCCGGCCGGCGCCGCTCCTGGTAGATCACCGTTTCGCCGAGCCGCCGCCCGCCTGGCACACCGAAGTGACCTCGGACAAGATCGCCGCTCTGGTGGCCTCCTGCGACATCGACCACTCGGTGGCGCCCTCCCTCGACATACGCGGCGGACGTATCGCCGCCCAGCAGCGGCTGCGCGACTTTCTCGAAAACGACCTGCGCCGTTACGCGCTCCATCGCAACGAGCCTTCGGCCAAGGCCACCAGCGGTCTCAGTCCTTATCTGCACTTCGGATATATCTCATCGCTGGAAGCCGCCCTGGCCGCGCGGGATCATGCCGAACGCCACAAGTTGATCGCCGACGAATTCCTCGAAGAGTTGATCGTGCGCCGCGAGTTGGCCTTCAACTTCGCCCGGCACATGAGTTGGCCCGCGACGCTCGACGATCTGCCGGATTGGGTGCGCAAGACGCTCGCGAAGCACGCCCACGATCGGCGGCCCTTTATCTACACGCGCGAACAATTCGAGCGCGCGGCCACCCACGACGCGCTCTGGAATGCCTGCCAGCAGGAGTTGCTGCTTCGCGGCACCATCCACGGCTACTATCGCATGTACTGGGGCAAGAAAATCATCGAGTGGTCGGCCACGCACGAAGAAGCGCTCGCCACCATGATCCACCTGCATGATCGATACGCGCTCGACGGCCGCGATCCCAACACCTACACCAACATCCTGTGGTGCTTCGGACTGCACGATCGTCCCTGGCGGGAGCGAGACGTGTTCGGCATGGTCCGGTATATGTCGCTCGAAGGCATGCGACGCAAAACAAATGTGGACTCGTATGTCGGCGAGATGAACCGGCTTGCAATCGCGGCAAGGTTCATATACAATGGGCTGACACAGGTGAACATTACCCTCACAGGAGCTACTGGCTTTGTAGGACGGCGAGTCATGGAACGTCTGCTGGCCGAAGGCCACGCCGTGCATTGCCTGGGCCGTGCGTTGCACAAGGGCATGCCGCTGGCGGCGCGCTTCTCCATTTGGCACGCCACCGCTACCGACCCGCCCGAGGAGAGTCTCGATGGCGCCGACGCCGTGATTCACCTGCTTGGCGAACCGGTTGCGCAGCGTTGGACGCCGGCCATCAAGAGACGCATTCTGGCGACGCGCATCGACGGTACGCATCGGCTGGTGAAGACCCTGGCTCGCCTGGAGAAGCGCCCCAAGGTTTTGATGGCGGCTTCGGCGGTGGGTATCTACGGCTCTCGAGGCGAGGAAGTGCTAACCGAACACTCCCGTCCGGGCGAGGGATTCCTGGCGGAGGTCTGCACCGCATGGGAGAAGGAGGCGGACGCCGCCACGGCTCTGGGCGTCCGGGTGGTGAAGCTTCGCATGGGAATGGTGCTCGGTCCGGAAGGCGGCGCGCTGGCGCAAATGCTGCTTCCGTTCCGCGCCTTCCTCGGCGGCACGCTCGGTAAGGGAACCCAGTGGGCGTCCTGGATACACGTCGACGACCTGCTCGATCTGATGCTATTCGCCATCCAGAAACCGGAACTCGCGGGCGTCTTCAATGCCACGGCGCCGTATCCAGTCACCAACGCCGAGTTCACCCGCACGTTGGCCAGCGTCCTGCATCGTCCCGCCTTCATTCCGGTCCCCGAATTCGCGCTCCGGCTGCTGTTTGGCGAAGGCGCCGAGGTGGTTCTGGGGAGCCAGCGCGTGATACCGGAAGCCGCGCAGCGAGCGGGCTTCGCGTTTCGACATCCGCAACTGGAAGGCGCGCTCAAGAGCCTGCTCGGTTGAGTGCGGCCTACCGGCGCGACTGGAACAGCCTCTCTCCCATGCGCGCCGCCCATGCTCCAATCGGGCTAAGATAGCCTTTGTTACCGGATGGAGGAACCCACTATGCGCTTTCGCATATTTATCGCGGCACTCGCGCTGGCCCTGGCGGCCGGCGCCTTTGCCCAAACTTCGAAGATCCGTGTGATCGCCTTCGGGGCGCATCCGGACGACGCCGAGATCCGCTCGGGTGGCGTCGCGGCCATGTTTGCCGCCCAGGGTCACTTGGTGAAATTCGTGTCCGTGACCAACGGCGACGCTGGTCACTGTGAAATGGGTGGGGGCGCGCTCGCCAAACGCCGTAGGGCGGAGGCCCAGGAGGCCGCGCGCCGGCTCGGTATCGCGGAATATGAAGTCTTCGACAACCACGACGGTGAGCTCGTGCCGTCGCTGGAGGTCCGCAAGCAGGTGATCCGCGCCATTCGCCAATGGAACGCCGACATTGTGCTTTCGCCGCGCCCCTACGACTACCATCCGGATCATCGCTACACCAGTATCCTGGTGCAGGACGCCGCCTTCATGGTGCAGATTCCCATGGTGGTGACCGACGCGCCGCCGCTCAAACGCAATCCGGTGTTTCTCTACTTCGAGGACGGCTTCCGCAAGCCGCAAGCCTTCGCCCCGGATATCGCCATCGATATCGACGACGTCTGGCAAAAGAAACTGGATGCATTCGACGCCGAGCCCTCGCAGTTTTACGAAGCCCAACCGAAATGTTGGGGCGGGGGCATCGAGGTGCCCACGCATCCGGCCGAGCGCCGCAAGTGGCTCGAAAAACGCCGCAGTGGTCCACTGTCGCCCATGGTGCGCCGCGCGCTCGAACAATGGTACGGCCCCGAGCGGGCCCGCAAGATCACCCACGCCGAGGCCTTCGAACTTTGCGAGTACGGCCGCCGCGCGACCCGGGCCGAGTTGAAGAAGCTGTTCCCGTTCTTCGACTGAGTCGCTACTTCACCGCCCGCGCCTTGAAGAACGTGTAGCAGAAGGTCCCATCTCCGGCCGTGGCCCGGTAAAGATCGGCAATGCCCTGCTCCCAAGTGGCCGCATCGACGAGTCCGGCGGCGAGCGCCGCCGCGCGCACACCTTCCACCATGGCGATGAACGTACTCTTCGAAAAACCCTCCACCAGGTGCGGCCGGCTCGCGTCGACGTAGACCATGCGCGGGCTCACCGACACTTCGCGAAATCCCGCCTCCACCACCAGTGGATAGAGGCGCCGGCCGATCAGCGCGTCACCGCCCGCGCGCGCCTGCATTTCGATGAGACACTCCACCGCGCGCGCGGCCGCGCGTGTTTGCGGATAGCAGTACCAGGACCCGTGATCGCCTTCGATCACCGTGATGGAACCGCCCGGGCGCAACACGCGCTTAAGCGCGCGCAACGCTTCCACCGGCTTCGCCAGGTGCTCGAGAACGAAGCACACGAAGGCATGATCGAAGCTCTCGTCATCGAAGGACAAGTGGTACACGTCCGCGACTTCGAAAGTAACGTTGCTGTAATCCGGCGCCTTCCACGCGACGGCGTGCGAGCGCCAGCGAATCGGGCGACAGATCCACCGACACGATGCGCGCCTGGGGACTGTTGGCCGCCAGGATTACGGTCTGCGCGCCCGTACCGCATCCACACTCAAGCACGCGAGTGCCCGGCGCATACGTCGTGTCGTGGTGCAGCAGTTCGCTGAGGGTCGCCGCCTGATCGGCAAGCCGCACGCTCTCGCGTGCCGAATAGCCATGTACGTAGTCCGAATCCACCATTCAGATTTCAGTGTCCTACACCCTTCTCCGGCAGCCCGTTCTTGATCCACCCCAGCACCGCGGCCCGGCCATGACGCGCGGCCAACTCCTTCACGCGGCCGCGATTCTCGGCCAGGTACACGACCACTCCCTCGCGAAACCACGCCGGCAGTCGCGGCGCCGCGTTGGTCTCCACCACCACGTGCAACAACTCGTGCAGCAGCGTGCGTTCAAGCGTGCCACGGGCGCGCAGCACGCCCGGCGGTTGCAGGCGAACCACGCGTCCGCGAGTCGATCCGGCCACCGCGCCGCTCTCTCCGGTCGCATCGCGAAACGCGGCCACCGACGGGAACAACTTAATGCGCGGCACGCCTTGCGCGCGCCATCCCACGCGCCGCTCGGCTTCTTCGAGCAAGCCGGCGGCAAGCGCCACGAGCGGGCTGTCCGCGGACGGCTGGGTGGTCCACACTTCCACGCGCTCACCGCCCAGACGGCTCCAGTCGAGGCCCTGCGCCGTCAGACCGGCGCGCGTCGACGGATAGTAGAAATTCAAGATCTCGCGATACGTGCGCCCCTCGGCGGCCATGCGCACCGCACCGTGCTGGCACAAGCCAACACCGTGTCCCGAGCCATGTCCGCGAAAGCGGAAGCCGCCGCTGGTGTTGGAGATTTCATAGAACGCGCTACGTAACAGATGCCATCCGAGAGCGCGCCCCACGGCAAAGTGCAGGGCGGATGCCGGCACCGGCCGGCCGGAAATATCCAGCCACGCGACGCGGCCCGAAGCCGTGCGCTGGGTCACGCGCACGGTCGCGGCCGGCGCGCCCAGCGCTCGCGCAAGATCACGCGAGGAGATCTCGGAGTTCCATTCCATACGCCCGCGCGCCACGCAATAGGGATCGGCCATGCTCCGCAGATAGGGCGCCTCGTATCCGGGAAATGTGGCCGCCGCGTCCTCGGTCTGCCCGCCGCAATTCTGATGATAGAAAGTCGCTGCCGGGCGTCCATCGAACCACAGCAACTCGCCTTCGGTGGCCTCCGCATCGTTGCGCGCACGCGCGTCAACCGCGGACAGCCGCAGGTCCTGGCAATGCGTGGTGTCGCAGAAATCGAAACCCTCCTCGCCATGGCGCGCGCGAAAACGCACGGCGTAGGTGCGCGCCGCCACCGCCAGCGCCCGCCGGGCTTGTTCCTCGCGTATCCCCGCGGCTTCGCCCGCCAGCACGGCGGCGACATAATCTTCCAGCCGCATGGTTTGCACGCGACGCTCGGCCGGGTGCTGCCAGTTCAGGCACACCGTAACGGTACCGCTCGAAGACGGGGGCGCGCTTCGAAGCGCCCGAAAGATAGCGCCGGCCACCGGCGCGGCATCCCCTCCGCCGCTGCCGCGTTCCAGAAACACCACCACCACGTGCGTGGGACGCGCCGCCGGCGCATATCCGGCGAACCACGCATGATGAACGCCCGCGGGCGAAGAGGCGGTACCGGTCTTGCCGGCGACTTCAATGCCGGCCGCGGCGGCGCGTTGCGCGGTGCCGAATCGCACGGCCGCTTCGAGTCCCTCAAACAACGTCCGCCACCGGGCATCGTTCGTCAAGCGCCGCCGCGCGAGCTTGCCGTAGGCCGAAGCCATTCCCAAGGGAGTGACCAACACCCCGGCCTCTCCAACCGCCTGCAGCGCGCGCTCGTCGGCCGTACCGGTTTCGCGCACCACGCCGCTGGCTTCATCGGCCGCCAGGCCAGTGCGCGAGGCTAAACCAAATCCACGCAGCGCGGCGGCCAACTCCGCGCCGGAAAGCCGCGCCGACGCTTCCACGAAAAATCCGTTGCAGGAATAGGCCAGAGCGGCCACCGCGTCCAGAGGCGCGCTGGATTGCGGATGCGTGCAATCCAGCCGCCGGCCCGCCACGCGCACCTCGCGCCGGCAAGTTAGCGCCGTCTCCTCCTTGAAGCGGCCGCTCGCGAGCAGCGCCGCCAGCGTGAACGGCTTGATGGCGGAACCGGGCGCCGCCAGGCGCCTCGCGGCCACATCCAAACGGTGCGCCGCCAGCACGCGGCCGCTGGATACCTCCAGAACCACCACGGCGCCCTGCCGCCCCGCCATGGCCCGGTCCACCGCATCCTGAAGGGGCGCGGCGGCGAGAGTCAAGGCCAAGGCCGCCAGCATCATCGGTCGCGTTTCACTCCGAATAGCTTGTCGTACTTCTCGGGCAGGCGCATGGGGCGCATGTCGCGGCCGCAGAAGATGTGCCGCGTGGCCGCCGTCGAAAGCTTGCGTCCGTCGCCGGCCCGGCGCATCTCGTAGGCGAAGCGCACGCCCCGCGTGGTGGCCTCCTCGATCCAGGCCTTCACCACAACTTCATCGTCATAGCGGGCCGGATGCAGGTAGCGGCAGTGGACCTCCACCACGGCCAGCAGCAGGCCGTCCGCTTTCTCCATGTCGGCGTAACTGAACCCCAGCGACCGGCACAATTCGATGCGGCCCACTTCCATCCAAACCAGGTAGTTGGAATGGTAGACCACGCCCATCTGGTCGGTCTCCGCGTAGCGCACCCTTACGCTGGTTTCATGTGAACGTACCATCGGGGACGATTATAGCGAACCGAAACAGGTTCGCCCTCCCATTGGTTGCCGGGATTTTTGTTAGGCTGAGGCTTCAGGGGGTATCGGCATGACCATATCGAGACGACATTTTCTGGCCGCGGCGGCCGCGGTCACGCAGGTGGATGCCAAAACAGGAATGCCCATGCGCGTTTTGGGCCGCACCGGGGCGCGCGTCTCCGTCCTGGCTTTCGGCGGTGGCAGCCGCTTTGTCGCCTACAAGACCGACGAAGAAGCCATCGCGGCGCTCAACCGCGCCCTGGACCAGGGTGTTACCTACGTCGACACGTCGGCTTCCTACGGCAACGGTGTCAGCGAAACTCGCGTCGGCCAGGTCATGAGGACCCGGCGCAATCAGGTGTTCCTCGCCACCAAGGTGCCGCCGCGCCCGGCCGACGAGGCCATGCGCTCCATCGAAGCCAGCCTCAAACGCTTGCAGACCGACCACGTAGACCTGCTGCACATCCACGGCCTGATGGATGAAAAGGACCTGGCCGCGGCCGAGAACGGCGCGCTCAAAGTGCTATATAAAATGCGGGATCAGAAGGTCGCGCGCTTCATCGGCATCACTTGCCACGCCTTTCCGTCGGTCCTCAAGACCGCACTGGAACGTCACGACTTCGACGCGACGCAGATGGCCCTGAACGCCGCGCGCATCGGCGCGGCCAAACTGAGGCCCCAGGAGGAAGCGCTCGATCCGCTCTCGCGCGGCTTCGAAAACGTCGCGCTTCCCGTGGCGTTGCGCAAGAAGATGGGCGTCATCGCCATGAAGGTTTTCGCCCAGGAGAAACTTCTGCCGAAGGCGCCGGTAGAGAAGCTGGTCCAGTACTCGCTTTCCTTGCCCGTCACGGCCATCGTCGTGGGCATGCCCAAGGTCGAGCACATCGACGAAAACATTCGCCTGGCGAAGTCCCTGAAGCCCATGTCCGCCGACGAGATGCGCCGCCTGTCGAAGAGCTTGTCTTCAACCGAGAAGGCCTCGCTCGACCGCTACTTCGCCGATCATATAGACGCCTAGCTCGGTGCGGCGGCAATGCGCAAAATGGGGACAGTCAGCAATTTCACCATTATTGCGAAACTTCGTGCCTGTACCCAGTTCTCCAACCGGACATCTTACGCTTCAATATCTGCGCACACTACACGCGCACGTCATGTCGGAGAACCACCCCGTCGGCGCGCTGCTTGACTACATGAGCCAGCTTCGCGCCCGTGATCCAGAAGTGGCGACATGTGTGTGGTCCCGCGGATTGTCCATGGCGCCGTGGATTGTTTACGAGTGTCGACCATCTGAGAGCAATGGAGCGGTGCCAGCCGGCGACGTTGAGGCGGGGAGTTCTACGGAAAGGGCGTTTTGTGGCAAAGTGGCTTCCGGAAACTGTGTTTTAGATACTGACTGGCTCTCCAAGAAAGCGGCTTTAAGACGTCTTCCGCAGGACTTTCGAACTCAGTTAAAAGCAGAGTACGCGCGCTTTCAGAGTGAGCTCCTTGTCTATCGCACGAGCATGATCGGGGCTTGCCAGAACGCGGCCTTTTGACTGGTCGGGTCTACCACGGTCACCTGGCAGCTATACCTGCCCGGCTGGAGTTTCTCCAGTGACAGGCTGAAGCGCAGGGGCGCGGTCTTCAGCCGGTTCTCCATCGCTTCGGTTACGGCAAGCGGAGGCGTCTCGAAGGCTTTCGTCTGGCCCCGGTAGAAGGTCACGAACGCAAACAGGGGCTGGGTCGCGCTCGCGCCGAGCCGGTATGCCTGCAGGTAGACGTACATATCGCGGCTTCTGCTGAAGACCCGCGTCACGCTCGGAATCAGCTTCTGCCCTTGCTGTATCAGTGGATTGACGGTCGGGACTTTGTTTTTGCCGACGGTGTATAGCGCGTCCTTGAGGTCCACGCGCTGGCCGCTCAGTACTACGGAACTGATCGGAATGCGCCGCTGTTCCTTATTCAAGTTCGGAATTACGAATTTCGTCAGGTAGGTGCCGATGCGACCCGTCTCGTTGTCGCGGGCCAAAAGCTTCAGTGAATAAGTTCCGGGAAGGAGGGTGAAGCCGGTGTCGTATTGGACGGGCCGCTTCGCAAGCTGTGCCGCGGTCTCGCCGCTCAGCTTGATATCAACCTTGTCCCGAACGTTTGCGAGTGTCACTTTATATTCGTCCTTCACCTCGCCGATGAAGTCGATGACCGTGTGTTCCGCACCGCCGCGTCGCGCCAGGGCCAGTTCGCTCCCCGGAATCTTGATCGCCACCGGCACGAAGTACTCGGCGGAATTTAACTGGAAGTAGTTCACTTCAGTAGCGATCGTCAGATCCGTAATCGGATCGCCCAGCATCAAGGCGTCCTGCAGCTGCCTTTCTTTATCGGCCGTGGTGAACTGGCTGAACTGTTTGCCGGCGTAGTAGCCCTGGCGGTAATCGAGCTTGGCGGACGTCTCGCCGTTGTATGTGATCTTGATGCGCCGGAAGCGGCCGTCGAGCGCCGGATTCGCCGTGTAGTAACCGAGAATATAGTAGCTGGCGATGGCCTTTTGCGCGTTCACGATTCCGAGTGCCAGGTCGTTGTTATCGAGCAGTGCCTTGCCGCCGGTATCCGCGGCCAGCGCATAGAGCGTGTCCTGCGAACGCTGCAAATTGCTCGCCATGGACATCGCCGAAGCTCCGGTGTACATGGCCAGCCCGCCTTGCGATCCCTGGCTGGCGTCGCCAAGAGGGGGCATCGCCACCAAGCCTCGGGCGTCTACCGTGTAGAGAGAGACGTTCGCCCGGATGGCGGCGTTGGTGGTGGCTGCGAGCTGCGCCTGGTTGCCTACGCCGTTCAGCCGCAGTCCGCTCGCGAAGTAAATCAGCGCCTTCTTCTCGTTCAGATTGCCAAGCATCTTGACCGCGGTTTGCAGCGCAGCCAACTGGCGGTCGGTGGTGAAGAGGTTGAACTCGCTGTCGTCTTCTCCGAAGGCGCTACCGTAATCCGCGGCGCTGTCGGCGTCAGCCCAACCATCGAGCCACAGCCGTCCTTCTCCGCTGAACAGCTTATTGGCGACCGCCAGCAGTTGGTCGCGGTCATCCGTGAAGGCCTGCCGGACCCGAACCACGTCCGAGAAGGAGATGATGGCCACCAGATCCGGTGGGGCCATCCGTTTCGTGATGAACTGGACCGCTGCTGCTCGCGCGCGCATCTGGTCGGCCGGAGGCATGGCGCTCATATCGAAATACAGCACCAGCAGGCGGCGGTCCCTGTACCGTACGTCTCCGGGACGCTCGGGAGCAATTCCCGTCTGAACCACCGGCTCCACCTTGGGCCGCTCCCGCCGCGCCGACTTGTCCGCGGACACAAGCGGAGCCTCCTGCAATTTCTGGAATTCGCAGAAACTTACGGCCTGCGGGATTCCGTCCTCGGTGACCGTGAAATCCTTCGCGGTGAGGCCTTCGATGGGTTTCCCGCTCCTATCCGTAACGGTCACGGCCTCGATCACCAACTGGGCGTTGGCCTGGAATCTGATTGTCCCATCGACGGCCACCTGCGGTTTCTGCGCTGGCTGTTGCGCGAAAGCGACGAGACATAGCAGAAGGACGCTCCAGATACGCCGCGCCATTTAGAACCTCATCCGCAGTGTGGCCTGCACGGTGCGCATCGGGTTGGCGGTCATGGGCAGTCCGAACTGCGCGCTCGTTACGACTGCATTCCAGATTGGAAAGGTGACGTGGTTCAACGCGTTCTTGGCATCGAAGCGCAGATCGAACCTGTCCCACGAACGCCCCAGCGAGGCGTCGAGTGAGAATTGCGCCGGTCCGGTGAG
>CAVUYK010000012.1:0-348568 GCA_963745655.1 Terriglobales bacterium
AGGGGCTGGGTCGCGCTCGCGCCGAGCCGGTATGCCTGCAGGTAGACGTACATATCGCGGCTTCTGCTGAAGACCCGCGTCACGCTCGGAATCAGCTTCTGCCGTTCTGTATCAGCGGATTCACGGTCGGAACTTTGTCTTTGCCGACCGTGTACAGCGCGTCCTTGAGGTCCACGCGCTGGCCGCTCAGTACCACGGAACTGATCGGAATCCGCTGCTGTTCCTTATTCAGGTTCGGAATCACGAATGTCGTCAGGTAGGTGCCGATGCGACCCGTTTCGTTGTCGCGGGCCAGAAGCTTCAGTGATAAGTCCCGGGAAGAAGCGTGAACCCGGTGTCGTACTGGATGGGCCGCTTCGCCAGCTGGGCCGCGGTCTCGCCGCTCAGCTTGATATCAACCTTGTCCCGTACGTTTGCGAGTGTCACGCTATATTCGTCCTTCACCTCGCCGATGAAGTCGATGACTGTGCGCTCCGCGCCGCCGCGTCGCGCCAGCGCCAGTTCGCTCCCCGGAATCTTGATCACCACCGGCACGAAGTACTCGGCGGAATTCAACTGGAAGTAGTTCACTTCAGCAGCGATCGTCAGATCCGTAATCGGGTCGCCCAGCATCAGGGCGTCCTGAAGCTGCCGTTCCTTATCGGCCGTGGTGAACTGCCTGAACTGCTTGCCGGCGTAGTAGCCCTGGCGGTAATCGAGCTTGGCGGACGTCTCGCCGTTGTATGTGATCTTGATGCGCCGGAAGCGGCCGTCGAGCGCCGGATTCGCCGTGTAGTAGCCGAGGATGTAGTAGCTGGTGATGGCCTTCTGCGCGTGCACGATTCCGAGCGCCAGGTCGTTGTTATCGACCAGCGCCTTGCCGCCGGTATCCGCGGCCAGCGCGTAGAGCGTGTCCTGCGAACGCTGGAAATTGCTCGCCATGGACATCGCCGAAGCTCCGGTGTACATGGCCAGCCCGCCTTGCGATCCCTGGCTGGCGTCGCCAAGCGGCGGCATCGCCACCAAGCCGCGGGCGTCTACCGTGTAGAGAGAGACGTTCGCCCGGATGGCGGCGTTGGTGGTGGCCGCGAGCTGCGCCTGGTTGCCTATGCCGTTCAGCCGCAGTCCGCTCGCGAAGTAGATCAGCGCCTTCTTCTCGTTGAGATTGCCGAGCATCTTGACCGCGGTTTGCAGCGCAGCCAACTGGCGGTCGGTGGTGAAGAGGTTGAACTCGCTATCGTCTTCTCCGAAGGCGCTACCGTAATCCGCGGCGCTGTCGGCGTCAGCCCAACCATCGAGCCACTGCCGTGCTTCTCCAAGGAACAGTCTGTTGACGACCGCCAGCAGTTGGTCGCGGTCATCCGTGAAGTCCTGCCGGACCCGAACCACGTCCGAGAAGGAGATGATGGCCACCAGATCCGCTGGGGCCATCCGTTTCGTGATGAACTGGACCGCTGCCGCTTGCGCGCGCATCTGGTCGGCCGGAGGCATGGCGCTCATATCGAAATACAGCACCAGCAGGCGCCGGTCCCTGTACCGTACGTCTCCGGGCCGCTCGGGAGCGATTCCCGTCTGAACCACCGGCTCCACCTTGGGCCGCTCCTGCCGCGCCGGCTTGTCCGCGGACACAAGCGGAGCATCCTCCAATTTCTGGAATTCGCAGAAACTTACGGTCTGCGGGATTCCGTCCTCGGTGACCGTGAAATCCTTCGCGGTGAGGCCTTCGATGGGTTTCCCGCTCCTATCCGTAACGGTCACGGCCTCGATCACCAACTGGGCGTTGGCCTGAAATCTGACTGTCCCATCGCCCGCCACCTGCGGGTTCTGCGCTGGCTGTTGCGCGGAAGCGGCGAGAGATAGCAGAAGGACGCTCCAGATACGCCGCGCCATTTAGAACCTCATCCGCAGCGTGGCCTGCACGGTGCGCATCGGGTTGGCGGTCATGGGCAGCCCGAACTGCGCGCTCGTTACGACTGCGTTCCAGCTTGGGAAGGTGACGTGGTTCAGCGCGTTCGTGGCATCGAAGCGCAGATCGAACCTGTCCCACGAACGCCCCAGCGAGGCGTTGAGCGAGAATTGCGCCGGTCCGGTGAGCGAGTTTCTTCCCGCATTGCCCCACGCGCCCGGCGCCGGCGCCCGAAACGCCGCCGGGTTCAGGAAGCGACCCGGCGTAGCGGTGTAGGCCGAAACCCCGGTAGCATCCGGCCGGATGCTTCCCGTCACTCCGGTGCCCCTCACCGTGGAAGGATAGATCGGGGTCTCAGGCAGCCCGCTCCCGACCGTGATCTCGCTGAGCAGCGTCCAGCCCTTGAACGCCGCGCCCTTCCACCCGCGCAGCAGCGCGCCTCCAGCAACTCCCATTCCCGTGGTGTACTGCGCCTGAACCCGGAGCAGGTGCCGCTGGTCGAAATTCGAGGGACCGCGCTCGGCCTTCAGATCGAGCCAGTTCTGCGCGATAACGGCGCTTCCCTGGCCCCGGCCGCCCAACTCGGCGTCGTCGAAGGCCCTGGCAAACGTGTACTGCACGCTCGCCGCAATGCCGCTATGCAGGCGCCGCCGCACCTCGACCTGCGCTGCCTGCCGCGTGGAATTGCCGTTCGAGGTCATATAGACGTACCCCGACGGGCACGCCGGGCAGGGGTTCGCCGCGCCCGCCGGATACGTGTTGGGCAGAAACTGCTGCACGCCCCGCGTGCCTTTCGTCCCGAGATAGCTTCGCCGTCGCCACCATGGCTCCGGGCAAATCCTGCTGAATGGAGAGTTGCCAATTCTGCGCGTAGCCGACGCGGAAATTCGGGTCGATCGCGAAGGTGTTCGGCGTGCTCGCGGGCGAGGCGTTGAACCCGTTCGCCAGCGTAAGCGGATTGGCCGCGCTGTTCTCGACGCTCAGGCTCTTCGAAAGCGGCGATTGCTGCGCCATCCGGGTGGCGATGGTCTGGTAAACCGAAGTGTTGTAGTAGACGCCATACCCGGCGCGCACCACCATCGAGGACGCCGCAAACGGACGCCATGCGAACGCAACGCGCGGCTGAAAAGCGCGTTTGTCGGGACGCACCAGCGAATCGGGGTACCGCGTGCCAGTCAGCGGTCCAATGGGGCTGCGGCCCAGCACCGGCTCTACGGCCGCGAACCCCGGCGCGATATCCAGGTTCACCAGACGCCCATACTTCTCCGTGATCGGCGAGTTATACTCCCACCGCAGCCCGAGATTCACGGTGAGCCCCGAACTGACGCGCCAATCGTCGGTGAAGTAGGCATCCCATGAGGACGATCGGAAGTACTTATCGGCATTGCCGAAGGCGATGGACGCCGTGTCTGGGATTCCGAGCAGAAAGTCCGCGAAATCGCTGCCGGTGCCCGCCACGGGAACCCCGTTCACCACCTGCTGCGTAGCGGCGCCGGTGAAGGTGAAGCTGCCGCGCGCATCCTGCTGCGATAGATAGTTGAACTGCTGCCGGCGGAAATCGGCGCCGAACGTGAAGGTGTGGGGCTCGCGCATCCACGTGCCGGTATACGAGACGCCGCTTGTCTGGTTGCGCGTGAACGACTGTTGCGCATCGGAAAGCCCCGCGATGCCGCTCGAGAAGTTCAGGCTTGGCGGCCCCCAGTTCTCCGGCTCCTGGTTGTTTCCCGTAATCCCAGCCTCGGCCGAGACGTTCCGCCGGTTCGCGAAAAAGGGCGTCAGCCGCACGGCCGACCGGCTGTACTGGACGCCGAAATCCATGTTCAGGCGCGGCGTGAACAGCGCCGCAGGTTAGCGCTTGCGTTGACGCCCGTCATGCCGTTCGTATCCGTGAAGCCGAACAGGTTCGGACTGTCCGTCCGGCTTCTGCGCCAGGCGAATGCGCCGTTGATGTAGCTTCTTCGGGCTGAGCATCTTGCCCACGCGCGATTGCAGGTCATCCTGCCTGGTCGTGCTGACGATCGGAACCTGGTAGTTATAACCCGAAGACCCTTCAAAATTCGGCTGCGGGTAGAGTGCGAGCAGAGCCTGCGCCTGTGGGCTGATCGGGACTCTCCCAGGGAACGGCGCGCCCGTGGCCGGGTCGTAGATTCGCACCGGTTCGCCGAGCGCATCGAGCGCCCGGGAAAAGTCACCCTCGCGCATTGCCAATGTGGGTACGAGGCCGGTCTGCGTCGAGGCGTTGCGGTTTCGCGTCATCTGGTATCCGACGAAGAACTGCCCGTTCCCGCGCAACACATGCGGGATAACCAGCGGGCCGCTCAAATAGATCCCGAACCGCATGCGGTTGTAGCCGGGCTGCGGCGTGTCTTGACCGGTCAGCGAGAACGAGCGGGCATTCAACGCGGAATTGTCGATGGTGAAGTTCAGGCCACCGTTGTACAGCCGCCCGCGCCCCCTGCGCGCATTGCCGATGGCGCGTCTCTCGATCCCGGAGCTCGCGCTGCCACTAATAATGAAAGCATCGGGCGCGCTTTCGTCCCCGAAATCTGCGATCGCTTGGCTGATCTCCGCCCCCGGCGCGGCGCTGTTCCTCTGATTCAACTCCGCGCGTTGAAAATCGGACTGTGCGGCAGCGGTCGTTTCTGGTCGTCTGCCTTGCTTGCTTCCCCGGGCGGCGACCGGCGGAGCAGCGGGAATCGACGGCGCGAGGCTCGCCACCGCCCTGATGTCATCGAGCGGCAGCAGCTTCAAATCCCACACTGGACTCGGCGCATCCGGCAGAATGTCGATATCGCGCTTGATCGGGGCGAAGCAAAGCATTTCGACTTGAAGCGTCCAGATTCCATTGGCGAGGTCGGGAAATTGGTAGACACCCTGCTGATCGGTGATGGCGACCAGTTTCGTGTTGCCCTGCGAAGCTGTCACCGTAGCGCCGGGAACCGGCAAGCCTGCGAATCTGACAGCACCATGATGCTCTGTGGCGCAGAGGACCGTGACTGTCAGCCACGCGAGGACGATGCGAGGGAGTAACCCAAAACTGCGCATGGCAGGCTGTCAATTCTCAGTGGGCGTCTTCTCGACGTGATCGACGATCAGTTGCTCCACCTGCGCTTTCCGTTTCTCCAGGTCGAGACCAAGGCTCCTCATGGCGCGCAGCACCCCGACACTTCCGGGAACCGAGGCGGCTTCCGCAGGACGGGGACCCTGGCCGTTCGCACCAGGAACACCCGCGGCTTTCGCTCCTGGGTTTGTTGCGGAGAACGGCATATCGTAGACGACGTCATAGTTCCCCTTCAGCCCCGTCATGTCCACCACTGGGCGGTCATTGGCGAAAGTGGTCCTACTCACCAGATCCGCCAAATAGGGCATCGTCATCCTGCTGGCTTCAGTGTGTTCTGTCGAACTGGCATGATCCAGCGTGGTACGGACGAAGGTTGTCCCGTACGTCCCGCTGATGATCGTGTTGCCGTCCTTTGTTCTGACGGACGGGCGGACCCGCTCCTTCCGGCGACTCCCCCTTCGTGTCACCGGGGTTCAGTGGCGCTTCGGAGGGCGATTCTCTGAACTTGGGGCCGCCCTTGCCCACGACCAGCGCCCAGACGTCCTGTTCCCTAAATTCGCGATGCACGGCTAACTTGAAACGCTCTGCCAGCAGGGATTGCAGCATGAGAGGCGCGTCTTCCTTTCGGGACCCCGCCGGCATTTTACAGACTACGTCGAAGCGCCTCTGGGTAACCGAGCCCACCCGGGGGGCCACTACCTGGAACATCCTTACCTGGTAGGCCTCAGCGATGAGCTGGCGCAGCATCATAGATATATACTCCGCCCTGTCTCCGTAGATCCGAGTGCCAGTCCTGATCTCAGTTCCCAATCGCCGGGCGGTACTGAAATCAGACACCGCCGCGGGTTTGATGGAAGCAACCTCGAATTCCAGCTTGCGGGTCTGCGCCTCGGCTTTGAAAACGCCCAATAGGAACGGACAGACCACAGCCGCGGCCAAGAGCACCGTCAACAGCAATTTCTTCCAGAAACACAACTCGCCGATGAAGCGACTCGCCATGATGCCCTCAATTCGTTTCCTGAGGTCAGCGCCGGTTACGCCCGCCGCGCACGTAAGTGGCGACGCAACGTAGAACTCGCAGACCTTCAGAATGCCTTCGGCGTAGGCCTGCGGCTCACCGCTCAGCAGGACAACTTGTTCGTCGCAAGCGCGCTCGCGCTCCTCCACCAGACGCGCCCCCAGCCACCACACCAGCGGGTGAAACCAGAACATGGCTTCGACCAGCCATGTGAATCGCCGCAGTCAGGTTGTCGCGCCGCCGGGCGTGGCACAATTCGTGCGCCAGGATCGCATCTAATTCCGTCTCTGAAAGGCAGTCCGCGATTCCGGCGGGCAGCCACAACACCGGCCTGAGGATGCCGAAGATGCCCGGCTCCAGTTTGGCGGCGGAGGATACCAGTTCAACACTCGGCAGGTTAAGAGGCCCGTTCGACCGGAGGCGGCGCAAGGCATCCGCTTCGCGTCCTTCCCGCAACGGCAGGGAAGCGCGCACAGCGGCGCGGATGCGGCGCCATCGATTCCACCAATGAAAGAGAACGGCTGCAAACCCGACCAACCAAACCGCGAAAAGCACAGCGGGAAGCGGAAATGCCGCCGCACCTGCAGGGGACACTGCGACCGCCGGACCCGCCTGTTCGGGCAACGCGAACGGCTGCACTATCTGCTCCACTGCGAAAGGAATGCGCGCAGTGGGCGCTGCCGGGACAATCCACGATCCCAGGATGTTGCCGAGATTGGCCAAGAGCGCAAACGGCACGAGGAATTTCATGGAAGCGCCCAGCCAAACCCAGTGGCGCGCCCGGGCGTGGGTGGCCTTCAATGCCAGCGCCAAGAGGAAGGCCGCCGCCGCAAAGGCCGTGGACTGCCACAGGTGGTTGCCCGCCTGCCGCATAAGCGACGCCAAGAACTCGGATTCCAGAGTCACAGCGCTATCCTTTCTTCGCCGATTTGCGAAGCGCCTTGCGCGCTTCTTCGATGTCATCCATGGTGAGCTTGCCGGATTCCACCAGGTGAGCCATCACGGGCTGGGTCCGGCCGCCAAACAAGCTCAGTAGATCGTCGATCAAGCGCCCTTGCGCAGCGTCGCGGGTAACCGCCGCTTCGAATATGTGCGCATTGGAAATCTTCTTGACGCGGCGCACGACCTTCTTGCCTTCCATACGGTAGACGGTGGTCTGCACGGTCGTGTAGGCCGGCCGCTCCTGCTCGGGGAATGCCTCCTGAATCTCGCGAATGGAACATGCGCCCTGGTTCCAGAGCGCATTCATGATTTGAAGCTCCAATTTGGTCAATTTGGGTGGCGGCATGTGATCTACTATTCTCGTTTGTAATCCTACTACTGAACTGTGGATTGTGCAAGACTTTTTTCGGGGGTGTCTGCCCCAGGCGCGTTATGGACGCGAGGGTGCCTTGCGGAGATCCCCCACTTATTGAGAAAGTTGCCGGTGGCTTCGAAATGCTGGTTTGTCGCCATTCCTTAGAAGTGCCCCGGCACGGTCGTTGTTATTGTGGTCGGCTGACGGCCATCCGGAGGTAATCAACTTTGACGCAGAACGCTGCCGCGACGCAGACCGCGGCCACTCCGATCCTCGGCACTTCACGGCCTGGAGAATACGCGAGCGAAATTCTGGAACAGAGCCCCTATTCTGCTGCGGCGCAGATCCCGAGGAGGTCCGCTGGGCAAAATCTGGTACAGGCACGAAGTTTCGCAAGAGCGGCGAAATTCGAGCCAGTCCCGATTTTGCGCACAATGCCGATACCGTGCGGCATTTCCGCCGCAGCGCACCTACACCGCAAACGACACAATCTCGTGTATCGCCAGTTTCGGCAGCGTCCCTTGCCAGACGCCTTTCGACCACGTGCCGGCGAGGGGACGCGCGCCGGGCTCCACGGTTACTCTCGATGGCGCCGCGGGAAGTTTCACGCGCAACCGCAGCGGACCCACCGGCGGGATGTAGCCGCTGCTCTGAAATTCCGAGGAGGCCGTCAAGGCCGCGCAGTTGATCAGATGCACCAGCAGACGTCCGTTCTTGCGGCGCAGAACCACTTCCACCAAAGGAGGTCCACTTACTTCGGCCAGCGGCTGAAACAGGCGGCCAATTACTCGTCGCGCGAACTGACGCGTGGCGGCGGCGTGCGTGTTCAGATACGCACCGCCCAGGGGCCCATAGATGGCCGCGATCTGCCCTTTGCCGTAGCTCGCGAGAGTGGCCGCGCATTGCGCATCGCGCGAGGAGTCGAAGGTCGGGTAGCGCTGCTCGATCACCGTCGCCGTGCCGGGCTCCACGTTCAGCCAAAGTCCGCGCAAGTTCCCGAATAACTCATCGCCGGTGACGAAGGCGGCTTCCTCCGTTGGCGCTCCCGCCGGCTGGACGCCCAGGGCTTCGGCGAACAGCGCCGCCATTTGCGCGCCGGTCACCAGCAGTTTGCCGCCTCCCCGTGCGTAGCCGAGCAGCACGTCGCGAACCTTATCGCCAATATCTTTCCACTCCGCAACCACCAGCAGCGGATACCTGGCGGCTAACTCTTCCAGCCGCCACTCGGGCAGAACGTCCACCGAGTATTGGTTGTCCAGAAGCACGTCGATCATCCCGCGGATACCGTCCAGTGCGCGTCCAAACCCGCCGAAAAGCTTGCCGCTGGTTTTGTACAAGCTGGTCGTGGAAAGCAGCACACCGGCTTGCGGCACGGTTTCCGAGCGGAACGAAAGCGCCTGGCGCGCGCGGCAGAATTTCGCCACCGCGCTCATCACATTTACCAGACGCTGGTCCAACTTCCCCGCCCGTGTGGGCTGATAGTAGACCTGAAAACCGCCGCCTTGCGCGATCACCATGGCGGCCTCCTGCTCCAGTTCCACGGCGGGCTTATGCGCGAACACGGCGGGTCGATCCCCGCGATGCTGGAAGCCCCACGCCATCAAATCCCAGGGCTTGCCTACTTGCGACATGTAGCGCGCCTCGATGCGGCCCTGCTCCAGGGCGGGTGTGCCGGCATAGTCGCCCGAAATGTAATCCACGGGAATCTCGGGCCGCTCTGGAACCAGCGTCGTGTAAAGCCAGTTACTGGCAATCTGTAAGTTCGGACGGAACTCGTGCAGCGCACTTACCCAACGCCGCACATACTTACGGAACTGCTCGCGCTGCAAATCGAGGAATTCGAGCCACCCCGCTTCGCCCTGTTTCTTCGGTAACTGTTGAAGTCCGGTGGCGCGGCGGAATGCGTCGAGCGCGGCATCGGAATAATCCAACTTGACGGCCCAGCATTCGCCGTCGATCCACAGCCCGTCGAGATCGTAGTTCGCGACGGCTTCCTTCAACTCCGGGATCATGAGTTTGTCGACATACGGGCCGTATAGGCTGGTAATGTCTTTGTCGGGCTTGCCGTCGGGAGTGACGCGGGCCCACTCGGGATGCTCCGTGACGGCGCGCGTGTCCCAGACGCCGGAGAAGTGTATGTAGAGCGCCACGCCGTGACGCGCGGTCACGCGGCGCCAGACGGCCAGCGAGTCGTTCACAATGTGCGGCGCCGACGTTCCGACCTTCGACGGATAGCCCAGATAGCCGATGTGCCCTTTGCTGTCGTACTGCACAAAATCCGGCTTCACCTCGGCCAGGAACCGCTCCACCATCTGGTCGTTCACGTCGCGGCCCAGCGCCGGATCGCCCGGCCCCGGATGCAAATCGAAATGCATTCCGAAGAAACAATCCTTGCGAGCGAGTCGCGGTTTGGCCGTTTGCGCGGAGGCGGAGAGCGCCAGCGCGGGCGAAAGCAGCATGGTGCGTCTTGTGAGCTTCATAGTGGTAAGGAGCACTTATTCTACCAGCGCCTGAATGGTTCCGGGGGCATTGCCTTCCAGGCGGTTGTTCACGAAGATAAACGCCGGCTGCTGCGCCTCCAGCGATCGCGCGATGATGGCGCGCAGCGCCGCCCGGGCCTCCTCGTTGGGATCCTTGATTTCGCTGTAGGGCGCGAATTCCTTGACGGCTTGCTCGTAGCTGCGCCCGCGCCCCAGCAGCGCGCGCACCAGGGTGAAGGCGGCGGTGAAGGCCTCCGCCGTAGCCGTCTGAGCGGCCAGCGCCGGCATGCGCGTCCAGGAGTTGAACACATGCGCCGCGCCGCGCGCGCGCAGGCAATCGAAGTACTCGGGCCGCAACAGCTCCGGATTGCGCACTTCGATCCCGTAACGTAATCCCGGCGGAATGCGGCTCAGGAACGTGTCCAGGTCCGCCAGGAAATCCCGCAGCCGGGAGTAGCTCGCGCGAGAGAAGGTTCCGAATTCGAAAATCACCGTGGCCACCTGCGCGCGGTAGGGTTCCAGCGGCCTCAGAAACGCCTCCGTGAACAGCTCCGCGTTGAGATACGTCTCATTCACCTGCCCCGCCCGGCCGCCGTAGCGGGCGTGCGACGGAAACACTTTTGCCGTAATCTGTTCCGGCGCCTTGAACGCGTACAGCAGCTTCGCGCTGGCCGAGCCGAACAGCCGCCGCCAGTAATCTTCCGACGGGAATTGATAGAACGAGAAGTCGCCGCACACGGCCGGAAACGTTTCGGCGTACTCGGCCAGGCAGGTCGATTCGAATTTCTTCTGTGAAAAGCGCCCGCGCGTGAGATAGCGCTCCTCGGTGTAAACCTGGCCGAGCCAACCCGCGTACTTCCAGGAACTGGTGCCCAGGTAGACGCCGCGGGCGGCCAATCCGGCGAGCGTAGTGGCCAGGCGGGCCGCGGAAAAACCGGGACTGACACCTTTTCCGTCGCGGAAAAGGCTGTCTGTACCAGGTTTTTCCTGCCCCTCGAAGAGGGTTGACATGGGCCTCCCTTTAGTGTAAGAATTTATAGTATCATGCTCACGGAGCGGCAGAAAGCCATCCTCGATTTTATCGTTGAGTTTCGCCGCGAGCACGGCTGCTCGCCGTCCATCCCCGAACTCCAGCGCGCCTTCTCCATCCGCAGCCCCAACGGCGTGGCCGGCCATCTGCTGGCGCTCGAAGCCAAGGGTTTCATCCACCGCGCCGACCGGGGCTCGCGCCAGATCGATCTGACCGGTCCGCTCTACGGCAACCGCACCAGCGTTTCCGACGTCCCGCTGTTCGGCCAGATTCCGGCCGGACCGCCCGAGGCCATCTCCACGGCTACTCCCGACGGCTGTGTTTCGGTGGACGACGCGACGCTGGGCTTCCGCCCCGCCGAAGGTTGTTTCGCGTTGAAGGTTCGCGGGGAGTCCATGAAGGACGCCGGTATCCTGCCCGGCGATGTCGTGGTGGTCCAGCCCACACCCTCGCCGCGCGCCGGGCAAATTGTGGCCGCGTTGATCGACGGAGAAAGTACGCTCAAACGTCTGGTTCGCCTCAAGGGCCGCTGGTTCCTGAAGGCCGAAAATCCAGCTTATCCCGAACTCCACCCTCGCTCGGACCTGGTGATTCAAGGCGCCGTGCGCACCGTGATTCGCAGACTCGACTGACGTTCGGACGAGCGTATCATGGAGTCATGAACGAAATCGAGGAACTGCTGGAGCGTTTCCGCCGCGGGCCGGAGCTGGTGGCGGTGGCCATGATTGGCGCGGCTGGTTCGGAAGTCGATTATGTGCCCGCCCCCGGCGCCTGGAACGTGCGCCAGATCATGGCGCACCTGGCCGATTCGGAAATCGTGGGCGCGGCCCGTTTCCGGCGCGTCATCGCCGAGGAAAATCCCACCATCGTGGCTTACGATCAGGATGCCTGGGCCACTAATCTGGACTACGCGCGGCGCAAACCTTCCCATGCCATGGAGACGTTCCGCCGTACTCGAAGCGAGAACTACGACCTGCTGAAAGCGCTGCCCGAAGCCACCTTCGCGCGCCCGGGCCAGCACACCGAACGTGGGGCGATCACGCTGCTGGACCTGCTGCGCACTTACGCGATGCATGCGGAAGCCCACGCCGGGCAGTTGCGGGAAACGCGCGCGGCCTTCAAGCACGCCAAGGCCGCACCGCCCGGCGTGTAATGTTTTCGCTCACCCTGGAGGGCACGCCGGCCGAGCGCGAACGGCTGCTCGCCGAACTCTACGATTGCGGCACCACGGGAATCATCGAAGAGGAAGTGCCCGGCGCGGGCGTGCGACTGCGGGCCTTTTTCGACGACGATGCCGCGCGCCCGGCGCTGCTCGAACAATTCGCCGCACAGGCGCCCCGCGCCCAGAGCGAGGCGGAGGTCGATTGGATGGCCGGTTGGCGCGCTTCCTGGCAGCCCACGCCGGTGGGAGAAAAGTTCTTCCTCGCTCCCGTGTGGTCAGAGGAGCCCACGCCCGCAGGCCGCTGGCGCCTGGAAGTGGATCCCGGCATGGCGTTCGGCACCGGCGCGCACGCCACCACGCAGCTTTGCCTGGAAGCCCTGGAGCGGCACCTGCGGCCGAACGACACGGTGTTCGATCTCGGCACCGGCTCCGGGATTCTCGCGCGCGGCGCGGCGCTCGCCGGCGCGGGCCGCATCTACGCCTGCGACATTGAGGCGGATTCGGCCGTCGTGGCCCACCGCACCTGCCAGGGCCGCGTCCACGTGTTCGCGGGCTCGCTGCGGTCCATGCGCCCGGGCAGCGTCGATCTGCTGCTCGCGAACATCAACGCGGAGACGCTCTCGTCGCTGGCGCTCGACATGGCCGCCGCGCTGCGCCCCGGAGGACGCGTCATCGTCTCCGGATTTCCGCCGCGCCACCGGGACCGTGTCGGCGGCGGCTTTCGGTCAAGCAGGCCTGCAGCTCGTCGAATCCGCGGAAAAGGACGGTTGGGTCGGAATCACGCTCGCCGCGCCCACCCTCAAACGCTGACCACCGGACACGGCGACTGCCGGATAATCGAGTAGGCGTTGGCGCGCAAACGCCCGAACATCCCCGCCGCCGAGCCGCGCCCGATCACCAGCAGATCCGCCTTGGCGCTCCCGGCCATCGAGCAGATGGCGTGCGGCGCGTCGCCGCTCCCCATCAGAACCTCGGCGCTCACTCCCGCCTCGCTCAGGAGAACCTGGATGCGTTCCCGGCTTTGTTCCTCGATGTGCGTCCGCCAGTCCTGGTCGAAGTACTCGCCCGGCTGCGACTCCAGGCAGGGGATCACGTAGGCCACCAGAAGGCGCGCGCTGAACTTGGCGGCGAACTGCGCCGCCCAATCCAGTACGGCGCGGCTATGCGCTCCCAGATCCAACGCCAGAAGAACCGTGCGAAACACAATGGAACCCGAGGCCGGAGCTTCCTCCAGGTGCACGCCGGTCCAGATGGGACAATCGGCGTCGTGCAGCACTTTCGCGGTCACCGAACCGAGGATGAAGCGCCGGAACGGGCCGTAGCCGTGCGTGGGCATGACGATCAGGCGGTTGGGTTCCTCGTGGCTGTATTCGACGATCTTGCGCGCCGGGTCGCCCTCCAGCAGCACGCGCTCGACGCGGAGCCGGCTCAGCTCGGTAGCCAGGAATGCGTCCAGTTCCTTGCGCGCCTGCGCAGCGCGCGCGGCGAACAACTCGTTCAGCACTACGCCGCCGACTTCCAGCGCGCTGAACTCATAATGCGGCGGCGGAAGCACGTGCAGCAGCGTCACGTCGCAATTGCAGCGCTCCGCAAGTGCTTCCACATAGCGCGCGGCACCGGCGCTGCGCTCGGAGAAGTCCACCGGGAGAATCACTTTCCTCAAAGCCAGCATCGCACGTCTCCTTGCGGCACGCGATCTGGTATAGGCATAACGCGCAAAATGGGGACTGGCTCGAATTTCGCCGCTTTTGCGAAAATTCGTGCCTGTACCCGATTTTGCTCGCCGGGCATCTTGCTCCTCAGGATCTGCGGCGCGCTATATAGATGCTACTACTTGGCGGCTCCACCCGGAGCGCCGGCAAGGCCGAGATCGGTTAAAATTTTCGGCGCCGCCTCGTCCATGGCCAGCAGGCTGTGGCACGCGTTGCAGTCCTGCGTAATCTTGCCGCCCGCGGCGCTGGCATGCGCGTCGTCGTGGCAACGATAGCAGCCCGGAAAATCCGTGTGCCCGATGTTGTTCGGATACAATCCCCAACCGACTTTCATGGCCGGAAAGATATTGCGCTGGTAGATGGCCAGAATGGCGTTCGCCGCGCGAGCGATCTCCGGCTGCTTCGAGGCGAACACGCTGGGGTGCGAGTTCCGATAGTAATCGCCGAGCTCCACGGGAATCCGCCGCAGCGCCTCTTCCTTGCTCGGGTAGCTCTTACGCAGCAGTTCCACCGCCTGCTTCTTCACCGACGGGAGCGCCGGAGAAATCGAACCCACCGACATGGCCGTGTCCACGGCGCGCTCGGGGAGCTCATAAGCGTGCGTGGGGCGGTTGTGGCAATCCACGCAATCCATCACGCGCACCGGCATGTCCTTGAGCGCCTCCGGCTTGAGGTCCGCCGCCGCGTAAGCGGTTTTCGAACCTTTGCCGTTGTCGTACTCGACCCAGGGGATGACCTGGCGCTTGACATCCGAATGCGCGTAGCGGATCACCACGCCGGGACCCAGATGCACGCCGTGGATGCCGAGCCGGGAGGTGCGGCCGCCGCCGATGCGCATCAACAGGACCGTCTTCGTAAGAGTGTTGGCCTCGTCGTCGGCGAACTTGGGCACGATGCGCAGACGGTCCTCGCCGAATTTCTGGGGCCAGTGGCAGGCCTCACAGGTCTCGCGCGCCGGACGCAGGTTCTCGACCGGCGTCGGTATGGGACGCTCGTATGTGTTCAGGGTCACGGCGAACAACTGGCCAACCCCCGACAGCTTGCTCTTGACGAACCAGGAGGCGCCCGGACCGATGTGACATTTCGTGCACTCGACGCGCGCGTGCGGCGAGTTCTGATAGGCGGCGAACTCCGGCTCCATTACCGTGTGGCAGGTCTCGCCGCAGAAGGTCACGCTGTCCATGTAGGACACCGCGCTGTAGCTGAGCTGGCTGGCGATGACAATATTCACAATCGTGGCCACGCCCACGAAAATCATCAGCCGCCTCAATTTCACGTTCTTGAAGTCCAGCGGCGGAAAATCGTGCGGGTAGGAACCGCGCTGGCGTTCCCGGCGGAGCCGCAGCCAGATGCCCACGGGAATAATCAGCAGGCCGCCGATGAAAGCGCCCGGCAGCAGCATGAAAATGAGAATGCCGGTGTAGGGATTCCCGGTTTCACCGTGCATCAGCGTGGGGAGCATGAAGATCCAGAGCACCACGGACGCGGTGACCGTCAGCACACCCAGCATGCTGATCAGGTTGTTCGAGAGATAGACGAAAGGCTCCAGCCAATGGCGAAGCCGTTCCCAACGGGTTTCAACAGAAGTCATAAGAGAGCACGAGTCTCCGAAAGTATCCTCTTGTAGATTCTAGCAGCCCTGTCCTGCCGCCTCACTGGTACGCGAATATCATCGCGTAGATGATCAGCACCACCAACAGCAGGCCGATGGTCAGAGCCGTGAAGCCGAAGCGGCGCCAGAGTTTCACGGCCAGCGGAACGGGCGTCGGCATGAAGTGCTCCTCCAGTTTGCCGTTCTCCACCAGTTCACGGTACTCGCGGGGACGGTCGTGCTTGAACTCCTCCAGCGGCACGCCCCCCGTGAAGATGACCGTATCGATGGGAAACCGCTCCGGCCGGAAATGCGTGTTGAAGAAGTGCACCGTGAAGATGAAACCCACGGCCAGCAGGGCTTCGTCGCTGTGGATGGTGGTGGCGACATTGACGAACCAGCCCGGCACCAGGCGCGTGAAGAATTCCGGGAACCACAGCAGCAGGCCCGTGCCGCCGATCACCGCCACGCCCCAGAACACCGCGAAATAGTCGAACTTCTCCCAGTACGTCCATCGCCCGTATTCGGGACGCGGGCCGCGGCCCAGGAACCATTTGAGCGATCCCACCAGTTCCCGCCAGTCGCGGCGGTTGAACATCATGCTTTGCTGGCCCCACAACAGATTCGCGCCAGGATTGTCCGCTCCGGGTGCGCCTCCGCGCCAGATCCCACAGGTGCAGCCCAAAGTAGGCGAACGTCAGGATCGCGCAGAAGCGGTGGAACAGGCCGGCGCCCTCGAATCCGCCCATCAGGCGGGCCAGGACCTTCGCCCAGCCGGCGTAGGAGAACTTCAGCGTCATGCCGGACAGCGCCAGACCCAGAAAGCTGAAGATCACCATCAGGTGCAGGTTTCGCTGGAACGGCTGAAACCTCCGCACATAGGGCTGGTCCGCTGGTTGAACGGCCGCCTTGAGTTGCCGCCGGTATTCGAGCGATCGCGGCAGCCACATCACGGTGTGAAGGCCGGAGACCAGCAGCGTCCCCACCAGCAGGCCGGTCATGCCCCAGAAGGTGTAGAACAGGAACGGGTACCGGCTCGGATCGTGGTGGGTGGCGTGGGTCAGGTAGCCGGCGAACCGCCGGTTGGACCCGGCGTGGCACTTGGCGCAGGTGGCGACGATGTTGTTCCGGCTGAGATGCGAGCGCGGGTCCGCCACCGGAAGAATGTCGTGCGCGCCGTGGCAATCGTAGCACTTTGCCGTCTTCAGGTACCCCAACGTCGACACCTTGCCGTGGAAAGTGTCGAAATACCTCGCGGTGATCTCCTTGTGGCATCGGCCGCACTGGTCCATGATGTGCAGCCGGAAATTGGAGCTGTCGGTGCGCTGGATACTGTGCGCGGAGTGGCAGTCACTGCACTCCGGCAGCGGCTTGGTCACCTTGGGGTTAAAATCGCGCGAGTGAACGCTCTTGGAGTACTGGTCGTAGATGCCGCGATGGCACTTGCCGCAGGTGGTCGCGACGTTCCTCTCGTTGACGCTGGAACGCGGATCGCTGGCTGGGCAGCTCATGGTGCGCGGTGTGGCAGTCGGCGCAGTTGGCGGTGACGGTAAGACCGCTCTGGAGAAGTCCCGTGCCGTGGATGCTTTCCGAGTAATGCTCCACGGGATTCTTTACGTCGCCCTTGTAGCGCACGGCCGCCTTGCGCCCCGCGCGGTGGCAACTGGCGCAGAGCGCCGGTATATTTCGCGAGAAGGTCGGCGAGTTGGTCTGAGCCTTTCCGAGAATGCCGTGAGTGCCGTGGCAATCCCGGCACGCCGGCGCGTCGGGACTGCCTTGCGCGAACAATTGGCCGTGGCGGCTTTCCCGGTACTGCGCCACCACGGCGGCGTGGCAGCTGGAACAGTCCACCGCGGCCTTGATGGTGCGGCAGGGACGGTCCTCGCCGGGGGTGGCGTCCGTATGACACTGCACGCAGGCCGTCCGCGAGTGGCGTGAGCCAGAGAGTTCCTCCTGCTTCACAAACATCGAAGCCCCACGCTTCGCCTTCAGGTCCGGATTGCCGTGGCAGCGCAGGCAGTCGCGGTCCGACATGCCCTGGGCGTAGAATACGCGACGAATCTTGTGGGGTTCGTGGCAGTCCACGCAGACCGGAATAAGGTGCGGCGTTTTCTCCCACATCTCGCCGCGAATCACCTTTTGGTGCACCGCCTCAATCCGGGCGTGGCACTTCGTGCAGGTCTTGACCACGTTCTGCTTGGAGATCGAAGATCGGGGGTCCGTGTGGGGAAGCACGAAGTGCGCCGTATGGCAACTGGTGCACACCGCGGTAACTGTCAGTCCCCGGCGGAAGAGCCCTTCGCCGTGGATGCAGTCCAGGTAGTTGCCCAGGATGTTGTCCTGCGGAATTTTGTGCGTCAGGCTAACCGGCGATCCCTCGCGGTGACAGCGGCCGCACAGATTGGGAATCTCCATGGTGGAGGTGCGGGATTGGGGCAGCGCGGAGCGTAGGATGTCGTGGGTCCCGTGGCATGTTGTGCAGCGCGGAGCCAGCGGGTCCTTCCTCTTCACGGCCTTTCCGTGCAGGCTCTCCTCATGCTGCGCCAACTGGTCCGGATGGCAGCTTCCGCAAGCCACCCGGGCCAGCTTTTCCGCGTGCGGCAGCGGCTTGCCTTCCAGGTCCGCGTGGCAGTTGCTGCAGGACAAAGCGGCGTGGGGTGAAGCCCGCAGTGCGGCTTCGCCGAAAGCCGGCGGCACCCCCGCTTCCCTCTTGCCGGTGCGGGGCCCGGCATCATGGCAATTGACGCATTCTTCGGAACCGGGCAAGGGTTGGGGTTTCTGGGCGGCACCCAGGCTGCCCAGCGCCCACACCAGGACCATTAGTAGAATCGCAGGCCTTGGTTTCACCATTTGTCCGCGGATGCGTCCGTCCCGCCGTGCTGCGCCTTCGGGTCCACATCATGTGATTCCCTGCGGCGCACGCTGAACCCGTTCAACCAGGCGGTGTCGACGGGGTAGACATCCGGGTCGAATATCACGGTATAGAGGTGCCAGACCACGATGGCCAGCGTGGCCAGGACCGCTTCGTAGAAATGCACGGTAGTAGCGAAATCAAGCCATTCCTTCGGCAGGTACTTCAACGCGAGGTTGTTGGCCCACAACACCGCGCCCGTCGCTGCCATGACCAGCGTGCCCCACACCACCGCCCAGTATTCGGCCTTCTCCACGTAGCCGTGCGAGGACAACTTCGGCCGTTGGGAGCAGAGACCCAGGTTGTAGGCGAAATTCAGCAGCGCTTCCGTGGCATCCCTGGGTTTGGGGAGCAGTTGCTTCCAATGTTCCCGCAGTTGCCGGCTCCCCAGGAGAGAGGCGAAGTGGAACAGGGAAACGACCACCATCACGGCAGCCGCCACGCGATGCACCACGCCCCGTACGGGCCAGGAGGACTCCCAGATCACCAGGGGCCGGGCCCACCACTCCCCGGGATACTTCAGAGCGAACCCCGTCCAAACCAGGACTCCGAACGAAACGGCCAGCAGGGCGTGCTGCACACGTTCCAGGAAGTACATGCGGAACTCGCGCTGATGAAGACTGAGGTAGGTCTGGGACACGCTGACCTCAACTCCCGCCCGCCAGCGGAAGCGCAGGTCAATGAGTTTCCGAATCCAGTCCCCCAGGTTGTGCAGCAGCATCAGGCCGATGGTCAGCGGAATGACCAGCAGATAGAACTGCCGCGCCCACAGAATCGCCTTGGGTTCTTTGCCGCCTTCCATCGAGTGAATGGTCCCCAAGGCGAAGCGCGAGCCCGCCCCGGGATGGCATTTGCCGCAAGTGTGAGGGAGGTTCTTCGGATTCGTCGAGGAGCGGGGATCCGAGGAGGCCAAAATGTTGTGGAAGCCGTGGCAACTGGCGCAGTTGGCGACGCTTAGCGAACCGCTCTTGCTCGCCAGACCGTGGAAGGACGCATCGAAACTCACAATGCGGTCGACGGGCAGACCGAACCGGCGCGAGAGCATTACGTTGCCATGGCAATTTCCGCAGGTCTCGCGAATCTGGCGGGAATTCACGGGCGACCTGGCGTCCTTCGGCGACAGGATGGAATGCTCGCCGTGGCAATCGCTGCAGATAGGCGCGGCCGTAACTCCGCGCTCCAGGGCCTGCCCGTGCACGCTGGCCCGGTACTGCTCGGCGATTTCCGTGTGGCACATGCCGCAGGTTTCCGGCACGGCCTTGCGGAACTGGTTCGAGTTGGCGGCTTTCACCTCGTGCGCGTCACCGTGGCAGATGGCGCAGTCCGGCGCCGACTCGTTGCCTTTCTTCCGCGCCTGTCCATGCACGCCGCGCGCGAAGGCGCCGGCTTCTTCCGTGTGGCAAGTGCCACAGGCGGGCTTGGCGATGTTTTTCGGGTGCGGGTACTTCTCGTGGTCGCTATGGCAGCCTTCGCAACCGAGCGAAAGGTGAATCGAGCCGGCGAGTTTCTTGCCTTGCTCGTGGCAAGCGGCACACTGTGCGTCGCCGCTTGCCTGCCCCCAACTGGCGCAGACCGCCATCCACGCGAACGCCCAAATAATGAAGATCCGGCCTAAGATGCCCATGCGATACCGAGATCGAGGTAGCATTTTATTTCAATCTTTCCCCACCCGCGGCGCTCGTCCCGACACCCCCGCCACCCACTCGGCCCAGACGGAGAAACGCCGGCGCGGCTCAACCTCCGTCACGGTCCGGGCCTCCACGCCGCGGCCAGGAGCCACCCCCAGAATCCACCGGAACGCCTGCTCTGGCCGCCACCATCGACCGGGAAGCCCGCAGGCCCGCCGCCAGGATGGCCAGTAACACCGTGTCCATCGGATCCCGGCTCGAAACCACCGACTTGATCCCCATCTCAAAAGCCCGATCCAAATCCACGCCGTCGCCTCGATCCACCAGGACCACCCGCTCCGGATTCTCCAGCGGCGCCGCCAGACGCTCCAAAGCGTCCCCATCCACCACCACCACGCCGGGGCGTGCGGCATCCGGCAGGTCCATGCGCAGAATTTCCCAGACACCGCTCTTGCCCAGCATTCTGGATAGATTGCCGGCGTAGCCGTCGTCCGAGACTGCTATTTGGATGGTCCTCATGCCGGCCACACAGGTGCCGGAGCCGCTCGCCGGCTACTACTTCTTCGCTCCGGCTACGTAGCCTTCCAGCGAGTGGTTGTGATCTTTGTAATACTTCCCGGCTTCGTTCAGATCTTTGGATCCGGCCGACACGTGACAGAAGGTGCATCCCTTCTTCTCTGTTTTGGTGTATGCGGCCTTGCCGAACGACAGACTCGTGCAAAGGAAAAACCCGCTCATCAAAACCGCAACGGGTATCGCAAATTTATATGTGCGCATAATAGCTCCACTCGCAGCAGTGCAATCTTCGGGCCAGAAATCTGAACCGCTCGCATTCCATTTCCAGCGGCTGCGTTGGTCCGCAAACGCCTTTGTTTTCGCCACCTGAGCGTCCCGCGCAGCAAAGTGAAGATACGCGAAGTTTCGTGGCAGGGGGCCAAATCACCCAACCCGCGGCCCAGAAATTGGGCCATGTGCCGCAGTTTACCTCACCTCACCTCTATGCCATAACACCTTGTGGCTCTCAATATTGGCTCACCTCGAGGAACTCTTCTGTCGTATTTGTCAACACAGGAGACCACCACCCAGTGCAGGTTATCTGAGGTAATATGGGTGGGTCAATTTACGCACTGTAGTGCTATACTATGATCACAGAGGCTGGTTACCCCGGGATGCCTAAACTATCTCCGAACTGGCAAAGTACGCGCGCGCTGGAAGCGGTGTTCGAGCAGCTCTCCGATGCCGTGCTGCTTTACGACAAAGATCTCAAAATCGCCGGGCTCAACCCTGCCGCCGAAAAACTCTTTGGGATGAATGCCGAGGACATGGTGGGGCGGGACTGCCGGGATGTCTTCCGCTGCGCTTCCTGTGAAGACGAATGCGGGATGATCGAGGGATTGCACCAAGCCTCCGGCTCTCCGCTCAATACGGTTCGCCTGCACACCGACAACGGCCGCGAACGCCTGGCGGTGATCCGTACGGCCCCCATTTACTCCGACTCGGGAGCGGTGGACGGCGTGGTGGCCACCATCAAGGACATCACCGAGGAAGTCGCACCGCAGAAGCGTGAGGTGATTGCCGAATCGTCCGCCATGCGCGAAGTGCTCAACTTCGTCCGTCGCGTGGCGGCCAGCGAAGCCACCACCGTACTTCTCGACGGTGAAAACGGGACCGGCAAGGATCTCATCGCCAAGACGCTGCACTACCAGAGCCTGCGCCAGGCCGAACCGTTCATCGCCATCAACTGCGCGGCGATTCCCGAGACCCTGCTCGAAAGCGAGCTGTTCGGGTACGAGAAGGGCGCCTTCACCGACGCCCGCGCACAGAAACGCGGCATCTTCGAGCTGGCCGACAAAGGCACGCTGTTTCTCGACGAAATCGGCGAGATCCCGCTCATGCTTCAGGCCAAGCTGCTGCGCGTTCTCGAGGAGCAGTGCTTCCGCCGGCTGGGCGGCCTCAAGGACATCCAGTTGGATCTGCGCGTGATCGCCGCCACCAACAAGAATTTGCGCGAAGCCGTCCAGGAAGGCGCCTTCCGGCAGGATCTCTATTTCCGCCTCAACGTCATCCACATCACCATTCCTCCCTTGCGCGACCGGCCCGATGACATTCTACCCATGGCGCGGTTCTTCATCGATCACTACAACCGCAAGTTCAAGCGCCACATCGAAGGGCTCACTCCGGAAGCCGAAAGCAAGCTGATGGAGCACGATTGGCCGGGCAACGTCCGCGAGCTGCGCAACGCCATCGAGCGCGCCATGATCCTGGAGGGCTCCTCCATGATTGCGCGCAACAGCCTGCCCTTGACCATCAGCCATCGCACGGCGCCCGCCATGACCGCCCCCTCCACCAACGGCGCCGCGGCGGCTGCGGCCAATGGTTTGTCGCTCGAGGACAATGAACGGCAGCTGATCCAGCGCGCCCTCGATCAAACCAAGAGCAATCAGACTCAAGCCGCCAGGCTTCTGCACGTCACGCGCGACACGCTGCGCTACAAGATGAAGAAGTTCAACCTGCGCTGAGGCGCGGCGCAGGCGGTTTCGCCTGCGGGGCTATGGTCTTTCCGGCCAGGCGTGCTTCGGATAGCGCCGCATCAACTCCCGCCGCACTTGCGGATAGAGGCGTTCCCAGAATCCAGCCAGGTCCGTGGTGGTCTGCACCGGCCGGTGGTTGGGAGCGAGCAGCCGCACCACCAGGGGCACTTGGCCGCGCCCGAGCCGCGGCGTCTCGCGTACCCCGAAGAAATCCTGCAGCCGCGATTCGATCCACGGCGGCGCCGACGCCGTGTAGTGCACCTTCACCTGACGCCCTCCCGGCAGTCGCACGCGCTCCGGCGCGATCTCTCCCAAACGGCGCGCGCCGTCTTTGCCCAGACGCGTTTCCAGGGTGCGCAGAAGCCCCCCGTGCCGGGCGGCATCCTCCAGTTCGGAAAAGCTGCGCAAGCCGCTGGAGAGCGCCCCCAGCGCATCGCGCACCTCGTCCTGGCCCAGCGCAGGCAAATCGGAGTGCGCCGAAGCGAACCACGCGCGAGCTAAAAACGACGCCAACTCCCCGGCGTCCGTGAAGCGTTCCACGCCGGCCTCCCAGGCCTTCTCCGCCAGCAGCCGCCCGGCCTGTTCGGCGTCCGGCTTCGTGTCGCGGCTCTCCTGAATGGCCAGCCGGTCGTAGTAGAGCGCGCTGGAGGCTTCCACGCGCTCGGCCGCGCGATTCCATTCCAGCGAGGCGCGCTCCTCGATGCGCTCGGCGAAAAGATCCACCAGCCACTCCGGACGAATGGCGCTCGCCAGACGCACCAGGGGCAGGCCGCGCTCGCGCCGCTCCTCAATGTCCACGGCCACCAGAAACTCCTCCGAACGCACCACGCTCTCGCGCCCCAGCACCGCCGAGCCGCCCGAGGCCAGCAACAGCTCGTCGCCTTGCCGCCGCCGCGCCACGCGATCCGGAAACGCCGCCAGCACCGCCATGAGCAGCGCGTCGTCGTCCGCATTCCTTCCGGCGCCGCCGCCTCGCGCCGCCTGCCGGATCTGTTGATACACCCGCCTGGTCGACGGCTGCCACTCCGATTCCATCAAGAGCAGCAAATCCGACGGCCCGGCGCGATTGGTCTGGGCTGGCAACCTTTCACCGGCGCTCAGCACCGCGGCCAGCCGGCACCCGCCGTCGCCTGCGCCGCGCCGGCGCGCTTCCACCACCAGGCGCGCCAGGCGTGGGTGCAGCGCGTAGCGCGCCAGCTCCCGTCCGGTGGCGCTCAGAGTGCCGCGCGCGTCCGTCGCGCCCAGCCGCGCGAGCAACTCCCCGGCCGCCTCGGTGGCGCTCTCCGGAGGAGCGTCCAGCCAATCCAGATCGCCGAATCCGCCCAGGCCCATGGCGCGCAACGCCAGCAGTGTGTCGGAAAGTTCGCGGCGCGCGATGTCGGGAGCGTCCTGCTCGGGACGCCGCAGATAGTCTTCTTCCGAATACAGGCGCACGGCGCGGCCGGGCCTGGTGCGCGCCGCGCGGCCGGCGCGCTGGCGGCAGGATGCCTGGCTCACGCGCGCGATCGTGAGCGACGGCAGGCCGGACCACGGCGAATCGCTGGCCACGCGCGCCAGGCCGCTGTCGATCACCGTCGTGACGCCTTCGATGGTGATGGAGCTCTCCGCCACGTTGGTGGAGAGAATCAATTTCGGCCTCGCCGCCGGCAGTACGGCGCGGTCCTGTTCCTCGGCCGAAAGATCGCCGTGCAGCGCCAGCACCAGCACGCCCGCGCGTCGCGCGATTGGTTCGCAGGCCCGCATGGCGAGCCGTATCTCGCGCGCTCCGGGCAGGAACACGAGCACATCGCCATCCAAGCCTTCGCCCACCAATTTCGCGAACGCCGCCGCGACCTGCTCCTCCAGCGGTGCCGCCGAATGCGGCGTCCATCTCACGTCCAGATCGAACCGCCGCCCTTGGGACACCAGGTGCGGGCAGTCGCCCAGGTAGTGCGCCACCCGCGCGCCCGCCAGAGTCGCCGACATCACCACCACTCGTAAATCGGGGCGCCGTGTTTTCCGCAAATGCGCGAGCAGCGCCAGCGCGACATCGCCTTCCAGATGCCGCTCGTGAAACTCGTCCAGTACTACGGCGCCCACCCCGCGCAGATCGCCGTCCGACAGGAGACGCCGCGCCAGCACTCCTTCCGTCATGAAGCGCAAACGCGTGCGCGGACCCGATACTTCCTCGAAGCGAACCTGGTAGCCCACCGTCTCGCCCAGCGGTTCGCCCATTTCCGCCGCGACACGGCGCGAGGCCATGCGCGCCGCCAGGCGGCGCGGTTCCAGCACCAGCGTCTCGCCCGGCACGAGCCCCAAAAGCGCCGGAGGAACGCGCGTGGTCTTCCCCGCCCCGGGCGGCGCTTCCAATACCAGATTCGGACAATTCCGCAGCGAAGCGAGAATTTCCGGGACCATGTCGTCGATGGGCAAGCGCTGCATGCAGTGGGAGGCGGAGCCCTCCAGTTTAGCTCTGAAAGCGGGGTGCCGCACGCCCAGCCGCGTGCCAAAATAGAGATTCTGGATTACTCTGAACCACAGTCATTCCCGTTAGCAGGACGCACAGGGCGTCATGGAGACCGCATGAGCAACGCAACACCTGAAACGCCGGGCACCCCGGCCGTCCCCGCGCGCGGCGGCGCCGCGAGCCTGGACCTCAGCGGGTTCTCGGGCCTCAGTGAAGACGGCGCACGAGAGCGGCTCGAGCAGGACGGACCGAACGAACTCCCCACGCAGAAGAAGCGGGGGCTCTTCGCCATTGCCCTGGAGGTCGTCCGCGAGCCGATGTTTCTCATGCTGGTGGCCGCGGGCAGTCTTTATTTCCTGATGGGCGAACCAGGCGATGCGCTCCTGCTGCTGAGCTTCGTTCTGGTCGTCATGGCCATCACCATCATCCAGGAACGCCGCACGGAGCGGGCGCTGGATGCCCTGCGCGACCTGTCCAGCCCGCGCGCGCTGGTCATCCGCGGCGACGCCCACCGGCGCATCCCCGGGCGCGAAGTCGTCCGCGGCGACATCCTGGTGCTCTCTGAAGGAGATCGCGTGCCGGCCGACGCCATCCTGAGACGGGCCATCAATCTGTCGGTGGACGAATCTCTCCTCACCGGGGAATCGGTTCCGGTTCGCAAGACGCCTTCGGCCACTGCGCAGGACCTCGAACGGCCGGGCGGCGACGATCTGCCGTCGGTATTCTCCGGGACCCTCGTCACGGCGGGCCAGGGGATAGCGGAGGTGGTGTGCACGGGCTTCCGCACCGAGCTCGGCAAGATCGGCAAGGCCCTGCAGCAGGTAGAGCCCGAGGCGACTTTGCTGCAGAAGGAGACCAACCGGTTGGTGCGCACCTTCGCGCTGGTGGGGCTGGCGGCCTGCGCCGCCGTGGTGGTCCTTTACGCCCTCCTGCGAGGAGGCACGGCGGAGGTCTGGAAACAGGGGCTGCTGGCCGGCATCACCTTGGCCATGGCCACGCTGCCGGAAGAGTTCCCGGTGGTGCTCACGGTCTTCCTGGCCCTGGGCGCCTGGCGCATCTCGCGCAGCCAGGTCCTGACGCGGCGGATGCCCGCCATAGAAATGCTGGGGGCGGCCACGGTCCTGTGCGTCGATAAGACGGGGACACTCACGCAAAACCAGATGACCCTGAAGCGGCTGGCCGTGGAGGGCCGGACCATTGATCTGGGCGCGGAGGTGGGCACGCTGTCGGAGGAATTCCACGCCTTGCTTGAGAGCGCCGTCCTGGCCAGCAAGCGGGACCCCTTCGATCCGATGGAGCGGGCTCTGCAAGCGGCGGGCGACCGGTTCCTGATGCAGACCGAGCACCTGCACCCCGAGTGGTCCCTGGTCCGGGAGTACCCGCTGGCGCCGGAGATGCTCGCGGTGAGCCACGCCTGGAGAACAGGTTCCGGCCAGAACGCCATCGTCGCGTCCAAGGGCGCCCCCGAGGCCATCGCCGATCTGTGCCACTTGCCGCCCGAAAGGCGCGCATCCCTCACTCAGGAAGCCGCCACCCTGGCCTCCGAAGGACTCCGCGTGCTGGGAGTGGCCCGGGCCGAGGCCCCCGAGAGCGGCCTTCCCGGCGAGCACCATGGGCTGGAGCTCCAGTTCGTGGGTCTCTTGGGCCTGGAGGACCCGCTGCGCCTCACCGTGCCGCCCGCCGTCGCGGAGTGCCAGACCGCCGGCATCCGCGTGGTGATGATCACCGGCGATTACCCCGCCACCGCCCAGAGCATCGCCCGCCAGGCCGGTCTGACGAACTGCGATACCGTTATCACCGGCCCCGAGCTCGAGCGCATGCCGGATGAAGAACTCGCCAGGCGCATCAAGGACGTGCAGATCTTCGCCCGCGTCGTGCCCGAGCAGAAACTGCGCCTGGTGACGGCGCTGAAGGCGAATCACGAGGTGGTCGCCATGACCGGGGACGGCGTCAACGACGCCCCCGCCCTCAAGGCCGCGCATATCGGCATCGCCATGGGCGGGCGCGGCACGGATGTCGCGCGCGAGGCGGCTTCCCTGGTCCTGCTGGACGACGACTTCTCGTCCATCGTGGCGGCGGTGCGCCTGGGACGGCGCATTTTCGACAATATCAAGAAAGCCATCGCCTTCATCTTCGCGGTGCACGTCCCCATTGCGGGGCTGTCCATGCTGCCGGTTTTCTTCACCGGCTGGCCCCTGCTGCTCCTCCCGGTGCACATCGTCTTCCTGGAGCTGATCATCGATCCTTCGTGTTCCCTCATCTTCGAAGCGGAGGAGGCCGAGGCCGGGGTGATGAAGCGTCCGCCCCGGAATCCCTCCGAGCGGTTGTTCTCGCTGACGACCATCGGGCTAGCGGTACTCCAGGGTCTGAGTGTGTTGGCGGCATGTTTGGGCGTGTACCTGTTTTCGCGCCCCAGCCATCTACCGGACGCCGCGCGCGCCCTTACCTTCGCCACCCTGGTGGTGTCGTTCCTGGTCATCATCCTGGCCAACCGCTCGTGGACGCATACCATCTTCGCCATGCTGCGCGTGCCCAACGCCGCACTGCGATGGGTGGCCGGGGGGACCGTCGTCTTCCTGGCGCTGGCACTGACGGTCCCGGTGGCCCAGAGGCTGTTTCATTTTGCTCCGCTGCATGTCTGGGATCTGGCGCTCAGCCTCGGCGCGGGAGTGGCGTGCATCATGTGGTTCGAGCTGCTCAAGCTCACCAAATGGTGGGCCCGCCTCACCCACTGAGCCCTCCTTCCTGATTCCGAAATGCTGCTATGCGCTCCGGCGAAGTGAGCTCTGGAAGGGCTGGGTTATACTTGCTCTTATTCTATTGGAGAGGTGGGAATGATCCAGGCCGTCACCAGGGCCATGCTAAGACTGCTGTTTCGCGTCGAGGTGCGCGGAACGGTTGAGCCACATGAGCGCATGCTGATCGTCGGCAATCATCAGTCGTTTCTCGATGTCCTGCTGCTCTGGGCCTTTCTGCCCGTAAAGCCCATCTGGCTGGTGCACACCACCATCGCCGCCAAGTGGATGTTCCGCCTCCCGCTGCGTTTCGTCAAGCACCTGGTGGTGGATACGGCCAGTCCCTGGGCCATCAAGTCCATGGTGAACCTGGTGGAGAGCGGCGCAGAGCGTGCATGTGTTTCCCGAAGGCCGCATCACCACCTCCGGCGCCATGATGAAGATCTACGACGGGCCGGCGTTCGTCGCCGCCAAGACCGGCGCCGCCGTGGTCCCGGTGATCATCCGGGGCGCGGTGTACTCGCATTTCAGCCGTATGGGAGCCGAATTTCCCAAAAAGATGTTCCCGCGCATCACGCTCACCATCGGCCCCGCCGTGCGCATCCCCATGCCCGAGGCGCGCACGGCCAAGCTTCGCCGCCGTCTGGCCAGCGAGCAATTGCGCCACATCCTGCAAGCCAGCCTGGTCGCCTCGCGTCCGCATGTCACCATCCACCAGGCCGTGCTCGATGCCATGGATCTGTTCGGACGCGACCGGGCCATGCTCGACGACATGCGCTTCAACGAGCAGAGCTACGGACAGATTCTCAAGGCCAGTCTGGCCCTGGGACGCCTGGTCGCAAAATTCTCCTCCGAAGGCGAATACGTCGGCGTGCTGATGCCCAACGTGAGCACCACGGTTTCGCTGCTGCTGGGCATCATCGGCATGCGCCGCGTGCCGGCCATTCTCAACTACACGGCCGGCTTGAGCGGTATGCAGGAAGCCTGCCGGCTCTCCGGCGCGCGCGTGCTGGTCACCTCGCGCGCGTTCTTCGAAAAGAGCAAGCAGGCCGCCGTGGCCGGCAGGATCGAAGGCGTGCGGTTGCTCTATCTCGAAGATCTCCGGCCGCAATTCGGGTTGGCCGACAAGCTCTGGCTGGTCTTCTGGGCGCTACGCTTTCCCCGCCGCGCCATGCGGAAGGCGCGCCCCGAAGATCCCGCCGTCGCGCTGTTTACCTCCGGCAGCGAGGGCAAACCCAAGGGCGTGGTGCTGAGCCACGCCGCCATCCTGGCCAATATCGAACAACTGCTCGCCGTCATCGACGTCTGCCCGCTCGACAAGTTCTTGACCTCGCTGCCGCTGTTCCACGCCTTCGGCTTGACGGTGGGCGCGTTTCTGCCGTTGGTCTCCGGCGCGCGCATCTTCGTCTACCCGTCCCCGCTGCACTACCGCATGGTGCCCGAGATGGCCTACGACCGCGACTGCACCATCATGTTCGCCACCAACACCTTCCTGGCCAACTACGCCAAGTACGCCCATCCCGTTCGATCTGCACAAGATCCGCTACGTCGGCTCGGGCGCCGAAAAGTTGAGCGAGGAGGTCCGCCGGACCTATTCCGAGAAGTTCGGCATCCGCATCACCGAGGGCTACGGCGCCACCGAGGCCGCCCCCGTCATCGCCATCAACTCCCCGCTCGCGCACAAGTCGGGTACCGTGGGCGAACTGCTCCCGCTGGTCTCGCACCGGTTGGAACCGGTCCCGGGCATCGAGTCGGGCGGCCGGCTGCACATTGCGGGGCCCAACGTGATGCTCGGGTATTTGCGTCCCGATCAACCCGGCACCTTCGAGCCTCCACGGTCGCTTTACGGCGAAGGCTGGTACAACACGGGCGACGTGGTGGAGTTGGACGAATCCGGTTTCGTCACCATCAAGGGCCGCATGAAGCGCTTCGCCAAAGTCGCCGGCGAGATGGTCTCCCTCGACCTGCCCGAAAAGATCGCCGCCGCCGCCTCGCCCGCCTTTCCGCACGCCGCCACTGCGCGTGTGGAGGCCGGCCGCGGCGAAATCATCCTGCTGTTCACCGAGGATCCCCATCTGCGCCGCGATCAACTAGTCCAGACGGCGCGCGCCCTGGGCGCCCCGGAAATCGCGGTGCCCAGGAAGATCGTCTCCCTCCGCAAGATTCCTTTGCTGGGCAACGGCAAGACCGACTACGTAACGCTCGCAAGATGGCCGAGGACGCGGCGTCGCCGATAGTGGGCGCCGGCGAGCTGTCGCCGGCGTTCGGACACGGCGAATCGATTCAACCCAGCCCAGTCATCGGCCCAACATTCAGAACCCGCTGAACGGTGGAGGATTTCATGCGCTGTTTGCGGCAGCACTGACTGGCGTTGCCCTCGCAGCCGTTACCAAGTAGCAGCAGGCGATGGCGAAGGCCGTCAATGGCTGTTTGCTTTTCGGGCCGGGAGGCGGAGCCGGGCAAGCCATGCAGGCGGCCAAGCTGTAGTTCGGGGAGGGTGTGGTCCCGGATTCGAAGGTTGTCGGATTTTGGGATGTTTTTTGTCTTGATCCTCGCCAGGGAATGGTAGAGAATCAGGAGCGCAGTATGTTCCCAACGGAAATCCTGGAATTGATCCTCGCCAGGCGCACAGTTCAAGGCGGGGCTTCGGGAGATGTGTGCGGAAGTTTCACTCAATGATGGAGGCCGGGGACATCCTCGCGGCTGGCGTGCGGTTTTTACAGCGCGCGGCGCGGGGCCGTTTGGATGCTCAAAACGGAGGAATTCATGATAATCAGATCGATGTTGCTTTTCATCTGGTTGCTGGCGGCGGCCGTCGCCTGCGCCCAGAATTTCGTCCCATTGAAATTTGACGCCTATGACCCAGGCAGCACGGGGGTCTCGGCTGAATACCCCTGCACACAGCCAAGTCTGAAGAATTCCGTTTCGACCGCCACGGGCTTTAAGGTAGATTTCGACTGGAGTTGCAGGGCCGCCACGGTCACGGGCTCCCTGCAGATGGATTTTTCGCCCCAGCTTGTCGCCGGCAACTGGGACGGGGATTCCATCAAATTCTCAACGCCGTTGGCGATGACCGCCAGAGCGGATTTCACGGTGCCGTCGCCATCAACGGATAAAAAGCCGTCTTTACTATTGATAGCCAATTTCCGCGGTCAGGATGGAAGCCCGAATGCGGCCACTATCGCGGCTCCCGATCTCACTTGTAGCTCGTCCTCAACCACCGGCAGTGCGTCGATGTCCTGTTCGTTGCAGCGGGTGGGTGGGTTCACCCCCGCAACCGTCCCGCCACTCTACATCGGAGTCCGTCTGGCGATTCCGGTGGACCTGCTTGGGGTGTCCTATGTTGGCCAAATGTGGGTTTACGGCCAATTCTCGGCATGCACCGGCACTGCCTGCGGCACCTCTCCGCTAGTGTTCGACCACATGGAAGTGGTGCAGGTTGTCCCGGTCTCCGATCCGGACACCAAGAAACTCATTCTGGTTCCGAACAAAAGCACGGTAGTGCGGGTGTTCGCTAAGTCGAGCCAGAAAACCACCGCGAACGTGACCTTGACTGCGGTGGGCCGCGGCGCAGCGCCGCTCTCCCAAGCCAAGGAGATCGGCCCGGACAAAATAGATCCCGACAATTACGGACAGTCGGCGGACTTCCTGTTGCCACCCGAGTGGACGACACAAAGCCAGTTGACTCTGCAGGCCCAACTCCAGCCTGTTAACGGCTCCGCGGTGACCTCCGATCCTCAGACGGTGGACTTCAGGTCCGCGCCGAACTGGCCGGCAATCTACCGCGTGTGGGCCCTTCGAGTGTGCGAAGCGCGGAGCGGCGCCGAAGAGCTCTGCGCCGGGTCGCTGTCGCCGTGGGACTCTTCTGGCTCGCCGGTCGATGACGTGGACGGCTTAATGCGCAAGATCCTTCCGGTTTCCGAACTGTCTCGAACGCAATACGCTCTTCGCACCTGGCACACGCAGATTAAGACCATGCCGCTCCTCAGGGAGAAGCTGGCTCGGCTGTATCTCCAAACAGCCGACAAACTGGGGACCGATGCGCCAGATCTGTTACTGGCCTGGATACCACAGAATGGAACTCTCGCCAACTCGCACAATCTCGACACGAAGTTCTACATTTGGCTGGCCAAGCAGTTCGGAGTGGACAATCTGATTGGCATTTCGGAAGATGATATCAGTACGCAGGTCGAGGAGGCGTCCCTGGCGGCCAGTGTGGCCTACCAGCTTGGGGCACCGGTATATTACTCTGTTTATTCTCCGCCCATTGGCGTTACGGGTTACGATCCGCACTATATGTCGCCGGTGGTGTCCACCGTATCCGAACTCAACTTTGGAACCATTCAGAGGGGCACCGGTACAGTATTCCGTACCTGGGTCTCTCCGGCACAGTATCTCGCCCTATATAACGCTTACGCCGCGAAGCCCAAGTTGTCCCCGGCGCTTGCGGCCCGGGCGACATCCACGGTTCCCGCCGCGGCCTCCCCATCCCCGTACCTGATGATCACCGGAACCGTGCAGGCCGACGCCAGCTCGGGCTCGTTCTCCCCGGGCTTTCTTACCACCTCGGCAAATGCGGCACCCGCACCCAACGCCTCCGGCAATTTCTGCCTGCATTTCAGCTCAGCCTCGGCAGCGCTCAGTGACTACTGCTTCCAGGTCCCCTTCCAAGACGCGGTCACCGGCGCCGCGCTCCCATCGGCCATGTTCGCCATACGGGCGCCGTTCCCGTCGGCTGCGACGCGCGTCAGTCTGGTCGCCAACTCGGGAGCCAACAAAGGAAAAGAGCTGGCCGCGGTCAATAAGAGCGCCGCCGCCCCCACCGTGCAGATCACTTCGCCGCATAGCGGCGACCGTCTGAATGCCGGTCAGATCGACATCACCTGGACCGGATTGGCCGCCGGAGGCGCGGCGCTCACCTACAACCTGTCTTCCAGCTCCGATAGCGGGGCCACCTGGACACCCCTGGATGTGGCAATCACGGAAACGCAATACCAGCTCGACACCACCCAGATCGCCGGCGGCTCGCAGGTTATGTTCCAGGTGGACGCCAGCGACGGCCTGAACACCGCCACAGCGGTGGTCGGGCCGCTGACGATCACCCAAACGCCGCAAATCTCGCTTCCCGCCAGCCCGTTCAACTGCGGCAAAGCGCTCCTCGGCGGGGGCGCGGACCGGCCGATACCCGTAAGCAATACCGGCACCGGGCCGCTCACCATTACCGCGGCCACGCTGGATAACAGCGTCTTCCGCGTGATCTCGCCGGCGCTGCCCGTCACGGTCGACGCGGGATCGCAACAGAACATCAACGTGCGGTTTGCTCCGATCGCTACCGGAGTGCAGTCGGCTGTTTTGACGATCACGAGCAGCGATCCGGCGCATCCCACCGTCTCGCTCGCTTTGCGCGCCGAGGGAGTCGCGACGCCCGTGCCCACGGTAAGTCTGGCCGCGCAGTCGCTCGCTTGCGGCTCCGCGCCCGTGGGCGGCAGCGCCGACGCTACTCTGAACGTGAACAATCTGGGGCCGGGCCCGCTCACCGTGAGTTTGGCAAACAGCAGCAATGCGGTGTTCTCGGTGAGCCGCGCCGGCGCTGCCGTTCACCTTGGCCAACCATGACCAGCAGGCCATCACCGTGCACTTCGCTCCCACCGCCGTGGGCGCGCAATCGGCTACCCTCACGCTTTCCACCAACGATCCGGCCGCGCCCACCGTGACGGTGAACCTCAGCGGGACGGGAACGGCCCCGGCCGGCAACGCGCCGCGGATCAACGCGGGAGGCATCGTGAACGCGGCCAGCTACGTGACGCCGCTGGCACGTGGTTCGCTGGCCACCATCTTCGGAACGAACCTGTCGACGTCCACCGCTCTGGCGCCCGGTCTGCCGTGGGGCACCAGCCTCGGCGGAGCGTCGGTCACGGTGGGCGGCGTGACCGCGCCGCTGTACTACGTCTCCCCCACCCAGATTAACTTCCAGGTGCCCTTCGAAGTGCCGGCCGGAAGTACCGCGAACGTGGTGGTGACCAGCGGGAACGCGCCGGGAACGGCCACTCCCGTCTCGCTCGCGGACTACGCGGTGGGCGTCTTCACCTACGCGCGCACCGCGTCGGCCATCGACCCGATTGTGGTGCACTATTCCAACAACCAGTTGGTCACGCCCAGCAACCCGGCCGCACCCGACGAGTACCTGGTGGTTTACGGGACTGGAGTGGGGAAGCTGAACAACCCCCCGCCCACAGGCATGGGCGCTCTCATGTCGCCCCTGTCGACCTCGGTGGACCGCATCACCATGACCCTGGGTGCCGCGCCCGTCACGGTGCTGTGGACGGGATTGACGCCGAGCTTCGCCGGCCTGGTCCAGATGAACATTCAGCTTCCCGCGACCCTGCCCGCGGGTTCGACCCTGCCGATGGTGATCAAATACCCTGGCGGTACCAGCCCCGCGGTCAACCTGGCGGTGCAAAGCAGCGCGGTGTCCGGGCCGAAACTCACACTATCCACGAACGCGCTCGCCTTCGGTAATGTGACCGTGGGCCAAACCAAGAATCTTTCTTTGACGGTGTCCAACACCGGTACCGTCGCCGTGAACGTGAACTCGCTGACCGCGTCCGGAGCCGCATTCAGCTTTTCCCCGCCGCTTTCGGCCTTCACCTTGCAGGCCGGCGCAGCCATATCGATCACGGTAAGTTACACGCCGGCATCGGCCACCTCCACGAGCGGGACGCTCACCATCGTCAGTGATGATTCAGCGTCGCCCGCCACGGTAACGTTGAGCGGAACGGGTGTTGCCGCGGCCGGTCCAACTCCCTGAACGGTATCCTTCTCCGACAGTTTCGTCCGGGCGGATGCGGCCGGCTGCGCGCTGGGGAAGGCCGACCTGGCATTGGGAGGCAGCGGTTCTCACTACTACCTGCCAATCAATTCCACCACCGGGGTTCCCGCGTCTTTCAACGCGGCGGTACTTCACACGCTGGAAGCGGTGGCGCAGGGTTCGTCTCTCCGGGTCTGGCTGGACGGTGTCCGGGTAACTTTCACGCAAAACGGCGCTGCCGTAACCAGCGTGGCGCTGCCGGCCACCACCGGCTCGAACGACGGCACCCGGGCATCGCCTTCGCCGGCCAGGACAATCGTGGCAAGGCCGGAGGTCAACAGGCCAGGAATTTGGTAATCGCGCACCCGGGCAGCGCTGCCGTTGACGGGAGCTTTCGATCCGTCTGGCTAGCGGGAGTTTCCTAAGGCGATAGGGCCGTGTTCTCTGAAGGCATTGACAGAAAAGAGGTTGGCGCGCGCCTAGTTGTATATACGTAATTTGGCAGGGGGTAACGTTCCAAAGATACCAGCAACGATTGCTATTGACAAGCATTTGCCTATTGAGGTATATACGTAATGAATGGCTTCTCTGCAACCCTACCAGTCTCACGGCATCCAGTACTACCGCATTGTCGAGTCGTTTCGCAAAAACGGCAAGCCTTCCATTCGCGTGCTCGCTCACCTGGGCCGCGTCGACGACATCCTGAAGCTTCATCAGCAGCAAAAGGAAGTGCCGGTGAAGATCTCGTCGGTCTCGGCCGGCGCCGTGACCGCACTGCACCGCTTGGCGCGGGAGTTCGATCTGGCCGGACGCATTAACCGTGCCATGGTCCCGAATGGGGACGTGCAGGTCCGCGACGAGTTGACGGTGGGCGAGTCCCTGGTGGCTGCCATGATCGCGCGCGCCTGCGCTCCCCGCAGCAAACGCGCGTTTGCCGATTGGGCTAAGACAACCTATCTGCCCGAGCTGATGAAGTTCGCGGCCGCGGATCTGACCAGCCAACATTTCTGGGATCAGATGAACGCTGTGCCTGTGGACAAGTTGGCGGTCATCGAACAGGAATTGGTCCGCGAAGTGGTCCGCGTCGAACAACTGCAACTGAAAGCGCTGGCTTATGACACGACGAACTTCTATACGCACATTGCCAGCACGAACCTGCGTCCGAAACTGCCGCAGCGCGGACACAACAAACAAGGCCGGCACGATCTCCGGCAAATGGGCTTGGCGCTGGTGGTCGATCAAGATACGCAGTTGCCGTTGAGCCATGTTCTGTACGAAGGAGCGCGCTCGGATATGAAGACCTTCGCGGAGTTTCTCAAGCCCGTCCGCAAACGCCTGCGCGAGTTGACGGGTCAACCCGAGCAGTTAACCATCGTCTTCGATGCCGGAGCCTCGTCGCGACATTAGCGCCATGAGCGGCCACACCGCAACGCCGTCCCTAAGGCGCCAGCGGCGCGGCTGGTATTTCTACGACTGGGCCAACTCGGCCTTCTCCACCAGCGTTGTCACGCTGTTTTTCGGTCCCTATCTGACCACCCACATCGCGCGAGCCGCCGCCGACTCGCGCGGGTTCATTTATCCACTGGGCATCCCGGTTGAAGCCCGATCGTATTGGGAATACGTGGTGGCGGCCTCGGTGCTGCTGCAGGCGCTTCTGCTGCCCGTGGTGGGCGCCCTGGTGGACTACAGCCCGCGCAAGAAAGCCTGGCTCGGCGCCTTCGCCTACTCGGGCGCCGCGGCCACCATCGGCATGTACTGGCTCGACGCGCCCGCCTATCTGGCCGCCGGCCTCTTGTTCATCTTCGCCAACCTGGCTTTGGGCGCCTCCTGCGTAGTCTACAACTCCTTCCTGCCGCAAATCGCCAGTGCCGCGGAGCGCGACGAAGTCTCCTCCACGGGCTGGGGCATCGGCTACCTCGGCGGCGGATTGCTGCTGGGGCTGAATCTTCTGCTGTACCAGAACGCGGGCGCGCTGGGGTTGACCGAAACCATGGCCGTGCGCATCAGCCTCGGCTCGGCGGGCCTATGGTGGGCCGTGTTCACCATCCTGCCGATGCTGTGGCTCAAGAATCCGCCGCCCCAGCGCGGCCGCTCTCCCGGCGAATGGATTATTTCAGGGAGCCTCCGCCAGTTGCGGCAGACGCTCGGCGAATTGCGCCGTTTCCCGCGCACACTCTGGTTCCTGACGGCCTATCTCATTTATAACGACGCTATCCAGGCCGTGCTCGCCTTGGCCACGCAATTCGGACACGATGAGTTGAAGATGCCCATGTCGTCTCTCACCCTGGCCATCCTGATGGTGCAGTTCGTGGCTTTCCTGGGCGCCATGGGTTTCAACGTCATCGCGCGCCTACTGGGAGCGAAACGCGCGGTGATGCTGGCGCTGGTGGGGTGGACGCTGGCGCTCGGCTCCATTTACTTCGCCGTGCGCACCCCGGCGGAGTTCTTCGCACTCGCCGCCCTGGTGGCGCTGGTCATGGGCGGTAGTCAGGCGCTGAGCCGTTCCCTGTTCTCGCAAATGATCCCGCGCGGCCGCGAGGCCGAGTACTTCGGTCTGTACGAGATCGGCGACAAGGGCACCAGTTGGTTCGGTCCGCTGGTGTTCGGCCTGACGCTGCAGTTCACGGGCAGTTACCGGCTGGCCGTGCTGCCGTTGGTGATTTCCTTCCTGGCCGGGCTGGCGATTCTTTCGCGCGTCGATGTGCGCCTGGCGGCGCGCGACGCCGGCAACTCATCGCCGGAGGAGCTTCAGTAAGCCCAGCGCCAGAGGCTTGCGCCGACCGTGAAACCCGCGCCCACCGCCGCGTACAGCACAATGTCGCCCTTGTGGAGCCGGCCTTCGGCCAGGGCGTCGCGCGTGGCCAAAGGCAGGGTCGCCGAGGTCGTGTTGCCGTACATTTCGATGTTGATGATCACCTTCTCGGGCGGCAGCCCCAAACGGTCCGCCGTCGCTTGTATGATGCGCCGGTTGGCCTGGTGGCAGATCAGGCAACCAATATCCTTGCCCGTCATGTTGTTGCGCTCCAGCAGTTCGCTGCAACAGTTGAACATCTTGCGCACGGCGTATTTGAAAACCGCCGCTCCGTCCTGATGCACATAGTGCAGCTTGCAGTCGACAGTCTCGTGCGAGGGCGGCATGCGGCTGCCGCCGGCCGGCATTTTCAACGCCTCGGCTCCGCTGCCGTCGATTTCGTGCAGGAAATCGATCAGGCCGTAGCGCTCGTCTTCCGACGGCTCCAGGATGAAGGCGCCCGCGCCGTCGCCGAACAGCACGCAGGTAGAACGGTCCGTGTAGTCGATGATGCGCGACATGGTGTCGGCCCCGATCACCATCACTTTCTTGTGCGTGCCGGCGGCCACCAGGTGCGCCCCCACGCCCAGGCCGTAAAGGAAACCGGAGCAGGCCGCCACCAGGTCGAAACCCCAGACCTTCTTGGCGCCCAAGCGGTGCTGCACCAGGCAGGCCGTCGCGGGGAAGAACATGTCGGGCGTCACCGTGCACACCAAAAGAGCGTCCAGATCGCTGGCCTCGATGCCGCGTTGCGTGAGCGCCTCCCTGGCCGCCTCCACCGCCATGTCGGAGGTGGCCATTTCGGGATCGGCGATATGACGCTGAATAATTCCGGTCCGCTCAAGAATCCATTGGTTCGACGTGTCGACCATTTTTTCGAGGTCGAAGTTGGTCAGCAGGCGCGGCGGCACGTAGCAACCGAGCGCACTGATTTTCGCTTTCGGCAAGAACCCTCCTGAAGAGTAAAGAAAACACCAAACTTTCTTGATATGTTAAATTCGAGCCGAATGCAAGTCCAGAGCGCTCTGCTGTTCGAGACACCCGGCGAAATTTGGGCGCGCGTTTACCGCGCGTTGCGCCCGCGCGCCGCCATGCCGGACATTCAGGTCCGGTTTAAGAAGTTCGTCGACGCGCACACCTACGCCCGCCTGCGGGACGGAAAGCTGGAGGTGAAGGTCACGGATGTGCTGGATGGAGCGCCCTGCGCCATCCTGGAAGCCTTGGCCTATATTCTCCTGGGGAAATTGTTCCGCAAGCCGGTCCCGGCCCTCTACAACCAGCGCTACCGCCGTTACATGAATCGCCAGGAGATGCGCCGCAGCTTGCACCTGTTGCGCCAGATTCGCGGACGCAAGTTCCTGTCCGGCGCCGCGGGAGTGCACTACAACCTGGATGACGTCTTCGAGGAATTGAACCGGCGGTTCTTCGATGGATGGCTCGCCAGACCCCAACTGGGTTGGAGCAAGACCCGCTCGCGCACCATGCTGGGACACTACGATCCTTCGCACAACGCCATCATTGTGAGTCGCCTATTCGATGACGCGGAACTGCCGCGCCTGGGGCTCGAATACGTGATGTTTCACGAAATGCTGCACCTCAGCCACCCGCCGGAGCACGGCTACGCCAAGCGCCGCGTGCACACCAAAGCATTCCGGGAGGCCGAGCGAAACTATCCCCATTTGCGAGAAGCCAAACTGCTCCTCAAGAAAATCTGCACGGCCGCGCGACGCGCCGTTTAGCTGAGCGCGCTGACCGGCCCCGGCATCAACCCCACCAGTTCGCCGCGCATGCCATCCAGCGCCTCCACCAACGGACGCACGTTCAAGCCTCGAAGGCCCAGCGCGTCCAAGGCCAACCGCCCCTGGATCACCAGCATGGCGTAGGCGAAGGTGGCACGCAGCTTAAACAGCGTGACTGCCAGGTCGGACCGGTCCTCCCTGGAAGTAAGCAGTAGGATGCGCGCCGCCGTGTGCAAACGGTCGAAGTCCGCCGCGATGTCGCGCACGTAGGCGCGGAAAATGCCGCGCCGTTCGGTGCGGAATGCGCGCAACATCTTCCGGTCGACCCCCGGCTGCCGGGACAGGAATTCAAAATCGGCTTCCCCCAGAACTCTCTCCATGGGGCGGTAGCGGACCATGGAAAATCCCGCAAACCAGCGAGAGCTGAAAGCGGGCCTGTTCATTGGGTAGAGCAGCCGCCAGAGTTGACGGCCGACTACTAGCGCCAGGATCATCAGTATGGTTGCCACAACTAAAATGTATGTCACTCTGCAACACCTCTGTATGAGACGAAGACATCTTGAGAGCGATTATAAGACATTTGGGAACAAATGGAACCCCCAATATTGAGAATTTCCGGCGCTACTTCCTGGCCGAGCGCAGCAGACTGCGGTTGATGGCGTCCAATTGCCCCACCAGGCGGTCCTCGTCCAGCGCGGGCATGTGCCGGCGAACGGCCCAACGTTTGGTCTCGCCTTGTGCGTTAAGAAGCAGAATCCAGGCAATCAGGCAGGCCACCGCCGAGCCCCATGCAAAATCGTGCTGGTGATTCGCGTAACCGCCTCGCCCTCGATATTGCGGACAAACAGCGCCATCGTGGAACTGATGAAATAGAGCAATACCCCGCACAGTACACCACGACATTGCGGCTGAGAGGAACGGGATACCAGACCAGGAACGCAGTGAGGATGGTGAAGAAGACCACTAAACTGGACATCACCAGACGCTGCGCCACATACATGGCGCGCAGGATGGGGAAATGTTCGGCGGGGTTGCCCAGGTTCGGAATCAGCGTGACCAAGGCCACCAGCGCGGAAACCGCCAGCGCCGCAGCCAGCAACCGCCGGCTCAAAGTCTGAATGCCCGGGTAGCCGCGGAGCACGTTCGTAAACAACTCCAGGACTACCAGGATGTAGAGCACCCAGATGATCGGCTCGGTCGTGACGTAGGCCCAGCCATAGGCGCTGGAACGGCGATCCAAACCGGCTAGCAACAGGGAACGGCCCAAGCGGATAACCAGATAGATGAAAAAATACCGGTAAACCACGTGCAATCGCGAAATCACCAGTCGCGCCAGCAGGATTGCATAACACGCGATCGACGCGAACCAGAGAATCTGTTCGATAGAGGGGACGCGAGCCATAACATCCTGGCCTTACTGGCTGGACGCTATGATTCTAGCGCGGGCGCCCCCGCCTCGACTATAAGAAACTGCCACCGGCCCAACCGCGACGCTAGCGGCTGGCCAGGCAGGGCAGGCAGTCCGGCCACGGATCACGCCCCGGAACGTTGGCGACGGCGGCCACCGAAGCGGCCAGCAGAATCAGGAACAACGCCTTACGTAGCATGTGTTTATCTCCCTTTACTGTGTTTTTGATTACTGCAACGCAGTTATAGCCTACCTAGGAGAACTAGCTGGTAGGCAATTCGACCAGACGTTTTCGAGATTCAGAACAAGTCACCGGACCGCTAGTGGGATACACTTAGATTCAGACGATGAGTGCACCTAGAATTTCGTCCGAGACGCAGTCGGGGAGCGATCGCCGATGTCTGGCGCGCCACGCTCTCCCAGATCCCTACCGAGTTCGGCAAACTCGCCTATTTCGCCTCTTTGCGCAACGTCCATACGGGCGTATATGAGCATCACGGCCTGGCGGCCATGTTCGGCGAAGAAGAATCCCGCGCGGCGCTCACCTCCAGCCATGCGGAAATCTTCGCGGCTTGGCTGGCTCTGCCCTTAGAACAGCAAAAGGCGGATCTGGACGCTTATCTGGCGGAACTCGGCGAGAACCGTGCGGGCGTGGTTGCGAATTGGCTCAATTCGCGATCCTATCAAAACCTCGTGCCGGCGCTCGCCCGCGACGCCGCGAAAGCCCTCTTTATGTCGGATATGGGAGCCTTACTGGGGATTCTTAAGCACGAGTGTGGCGTCGTTTACCCTGACCCAGACGCATAGCGACGCCCGTCACCTGGCCGATTACGTCGATTTCATCCGGGAAAGCGTAAACCGTCGGGTTGCACATCGAGGCCGGGTGTGGCTGCACCATCACGCGGCCGCCGTCCAGGGTGCACCAGCCACACAAATACCCTTCCCGGTGCTCCAGGAAATAGATGGGCCGCTCGAATTCGTTCGACCAGCCACCGGAGAGGATCTTGCGCTTGGTCTCGTCGATGACCACCAGGGAACCGGGCTGCAGCAGCGGGTACATGGACCAGTCTTCGGTGCCGATGAAGGCATATCGATGATTGCGCAAGTCCACCCCGTTCAATAGCATAAGAGGCAGCTTGCCCCACCGCTGAATCACCCGGCTCAAAAACGTGGTGCGCCGCAAATCCACGCCCGGATCCAGCGACAGCGGGACTTGGATATCGCCGTGGCCGTCGGAGGTGAAGGCCACCAGATGCGTGCATTCGAGCTCAATGGTGGCGGCATCGCCGGGCAGCGACGAGAGGTTCACCCCATACCACTCCAGAACATCCTGAAAATCGAGCCGGTAGATGGTGCACAGGGTGTACAGGCGAAAAATCGAAGGCACCGTCCCTTTGTTCTCGATGTCGGCCAGCCGGCTCAGCGCGATGGCGAATTCATCGCTCTTGTGGCGCTCGGCGATCTTCTGGCTCGCCTGCTCCACGTCCCGGTAGCGGAGATTCAGCCGCTCCCTGGTGCGCTTGAGTTTTTGCCCCGCTTCCTCCATGGTATGATGCATCCCGGCGGGCCCATGCGACTCTGCTCCACCGTTCGCATGGGAGCACCCCTTAGGAATGCCGTATCCGCTTTGAATTATAGCATCGGGTTATCTGCTCTGACAGCCCGGATTTGGCGATTCTGTTCCGATTTCGGAACGGGTTTTCTCAAAGGAGGATGTTTTTGCGAATAGTGGTTGGAATTTCGGGAGCCAGTGGCTCTATCTACGGTCTTCGACTTATGGAAAAATTGCGCGTGAACCCGCGCAACGAGATCCACCTCATCCTCACTCGCGCCGGCGAGCGGACCGCTTTTCTGGAAACGGACCAGAAGATTTCGGACATAAAAGCCCTCGCCCACCACACCTATCCGGTCGAAGATATCGGCTGCCGGCTGGCCAGCGGGTCCTATCCGACCGGCGGCATGGTCATCGCCCCCTGCTCGGTCCACACCATGTCCGCCATCGCCACCGGCGTAACGGGCAATCTCCTGCTGCGCGCCGCCGACGTCACTTTGAAGGAACGGCGCAAACTGATCCTGCTGATCCGCGAAACCCCGTTGCATCTGGGCCACCTGCGCACCATGACCGCGCTGGCCGAGATGGGCGCCATCATCGCACCTCCCATTCCGGCGTTCTATCACCGGCCCCAGACGATTCTGGAAATGGTGGACCAAAGCGTCGACCGGGTGCTCGACCTGCTGGGCATGCCGGCCGCCGACGCCCAGCGCTGGGATCCGTAGCGCGCGCTCCTGCTAAGATTGCCGTATGAAATCGCGAGTCGAAACTGCGGCTTTTCAGGGCGAACGCGGCGCCTTCAGCCAGCAGGCCGTTTACCAACTGATGGGAGCCCAGGCGGACATCGCGCCTTGCGTGCGCTTCGAGGATGTGTTTCGCGCGCTGGCGGAAAAGCGCGTGGACGCCGCCGTCATCCCGATCGAAAACACGCTGGCCGGCTCCGTCCACGAGAACTACGACCACCTGCTTAACTTCGACGTGCGCATCGTGGGCGAAACCAACGTGCGTATTGTGCACAACCTGATCGCGCTTCCCGGCACCAGCTTCAAGAAAATCCGGCGCGTCTATTCGCATCCGGTCGCGCTCAATCAGTGCCTGTCGTTTTTCGCCCACAACCCGCAGGTCGAGCGCGTGCCCTTCTACGACACCGCCGGCAGCGTCAAGATGCTGGCCGAAGAGAAACCGGCCGAATCCGCGGCCATCGCCTCGCGAGTGGCGGCGGAAATCTACGGCGCGCGCATCCTGCGGCGCTCCATCGAAGACGACCACCGCAATTTCACGCGCTTTTTCCTGCTGCGCCGCGCGGCCTGGAAGGGGAAGTCCGTTCCCGCGCCCGCCAGGAATAGCCCCTGGAAGACCTCACTAGTCTTCACCACGCGCAACATCCCGGGCGCGCTGTTTCGCGCGCTGAGCGCCTTCTCGCTGCGCGACATCAACCTCGCCAAAATCGAATCGCGCCCCTTGCGCGGCAAGCCCTGGGAGTATTTGTTCTATCTCGACCTGCTCGGCCAGGTGGACGAACCGCGCGTCCAGAACGCCTTGGGCCATCTGCGGGAACTGGCCGACTTCCTGCGCGTGCTGGGCTGCTACCCGCCGGCCCGCTAGACCGAATGCGGCAAAACGGGGACTGGGACGAATTTCGCGGCTTTTGCGAAATCTCGTGCCTGTCCCCGTTTTGCACACGGTGCCGATACCCGCTATACGGGCAGCGCGGCCTGCCAGGCCGGAGCGAACGCTTCGGCGTACCGGCAGCCGATCTCCATGCCGCGCGAGCGCGCCAGTTGCTCGTGCGCGGGATAATAGCTGTCGGGATTCTGACTCGAGTGCGCGTAGATAGCCTCGCGCTTGCGCCCGGCCGTGGCCGTGATGTCCACGAAAATGGACGGGGTGAACTGCTGCGTCTGCCGGCCCGCGTTGGTCATCACCTCGAAGAAGTAGAGCGCCGGCTTGCGGCGCATGGCCAGCCACGCATGATAGGCCGCCAAAGCCGCCGCGCAGTGGTCGGCGTGCGTATCCAGCGGCCAATGCGCGAACAACACGTCGGGAGCTTTGGCGGCGAGCAACTTATCGAATTCCGCGTAGCGGGCCTTATTCACTTCTGTCGCGCCGTCGATCTGCCCGGCGAACACCGCGCGCGCCCCCAGGATCTTTACGGCCTGCTGGGCTTCCGCCGTGCGGATGGCGGCGGCCTCTTGGTGCGATTTGCCGCCGATGCCGGCCTCGCCGCGCGTGAAATACACCACGCTTACCGCGTGCCCGGCATCCGCGTAGCGCGCCATCACGCCGCCGCAGCCGCACTCCGGATCGTCCGGGTGCGCGCCCACCACCACGATCTTCCGTTTCTTGCGCGCGCCAGATTCTTCGGCCAGTCCCGGCAGCGCCATGGCGGCGCCCAGCACGGCAAAGTCTCGTCGGTTCATGATTTCCTCCGTGGAGCGTGGACATTCTCCGCCCTCAGCACGTAGCCGCGGCGGTTCTCGAACGCATCCACCACGGCCCGCACGGCGACCACCGGTTGGGTGGTGAGATGACCGTAGTTGCGGTACGTGTCCGCGAACAGCGCCACCTCGACGAAGCCCTCGTAATCGGCCAAGGTCAAAAACTTCATGGTGCCGCGATCGGCGGTGTGCACGCGTTCGGCTACGATCAAACCGCAAACCTCCACTTCCTTGCCAAGATACCCGATTAGACGCGCCGCCTGCACATAGCGCGTCCAGTCCACGCCGCGCGCGAAATAATCCAGCGGATGGCAGCTCACCGGAAAACCGAACAGTTCGTGTTCCCATTGCGGATTGTGATCGGCGCCGGAAGGCAGATCATCGCTTTGCTCGGCTTCGAACAGCTCGAGGCGCGCGGCGGCGGCTTCCAGCCGGCACAGACGCCAGAAAACGCGCCCGCGCGGCTCACCCAGCGAATCGAAGGCGCCGGCTTTCACCAGCGCCATCCACTCGGCGTGCCGCGGGCGCACGCGGCGGTAAAAATCGCCCGCGTCGCCAAACGGCGCTTCGGCGCGCGCCGTGCGAATGCGCTCAACGGTCGCCTGATCGAGTCCCTTGATCTGATCCAGCGGAAGCCGGATGGTATCGCCGCGCACCAGAAAACGTTCCGCGGAAAGATTCACGTCCGGCGGCAGGAATCGCGCGCCATGGCGCAAGGCTTCGAGCACGTACACGATAGGCGCATAGAAACCGCGGCGATTGCCCAGCACCGCCGCGAGGAACTCGATCGGATATCGCGTTTTGAGATAGGCGCCTTCGAACGCTTCCACGGCGTAAGCCGCCGAGTGCGCCTTGTTGAACATGTAGCCGGCGAACTCGGCGAGCATCTTCCAGACGGCTTCGGTTTCCTCCACCGCGCGGCCGCATTCGGACGCGCGCGCGCGGAATTCCACGCCCAGTTCGGCGATCTTGCGGCGGTCCTTGTTCTTCACCAAAGCGCGGCGCAGCAGATCGGCGCGGCCCCACGGCATCCCCGCGAATCCGTTGGCCACCAGCAGAATGTGCTCTTCGTACGCCATCAGGCCATAGGTGTCGGCCAGCAGCGGTTCCAGCGACGGGTGCACGTAGCTCACCGGCTCGAAACCCTGATGCCGGCGCGCGAAGGCGCGCTTCTTGCCCTCATTGGCGGCGCCCGGACGGATGATGGATTCCACCGCCGTGAGGCAATCGATGTCGCGGCAGTTGGCCATCACCAGCAGCGAAGTCATGGCCGGCGATTCGATATGAAAAACGCCGCGCGCGTGGCCGCTCGAGATGGCTTCCCAGGTCGCCGGATCGCGCTGGTCGATGGACGCCGCATCGATTTCGACGCCGCGGTTCGCGCGAATCGCCGCGCGCGCGTCGCGCAACACGCTCAACCCCGCCTGTCCCAGCAGGTCCATTTTGAGCAGCCCCAACTCCTCCACATCGTCCATGGCGTAGTGCGTCGTCAGCAGCCCCTTGGCGCTGCGGAACACGGGCATGCGCGAAACGATGGGCGCGGCGCCGATCACCAGGCCGCACGGGTGCATCATGAAGTGCCGCGGCACGCCTTCCAGCGCGGCGGTCATTTTGAGAATGGTGCGATACGGCTCTTCGTTGTAAGGCAGGTGGCGGCATTCGGGCATTTCACGCACCACCGCGCCGGCGTCGCCGGCGAAGTACGGCAGGTTCTCGGTGAAGCGCCGCGCTTCACGCTCGGAGATGCCGTAAACCTTGGCGATATCGGCCACGCTGGATCGCCCCTGGAAGGTGTTGAAGGCGCCGATGCAGGCGACCTGCTCTTCGCCGTAGCGCTCGAAAACGTAGCGCACCACTTCGTCGCGGCGATCCCACGGCAGATCCAGATCGATGTCGGCCAGCTTGGCGAACTGCATGCGCTCCTTGTTCAGAAAGCGCTCGAACGACAAACCGAAACGGAACGGGCACACGTTGCCGATGCCGAGCGCGTAGCAGACCAGGCTGCCGGCGGCGCTCCCGCGCGCCAGCGTGCCGATCCCGTTGCGATTGGCCCAATCGACGATGTCGGCGAAGATCAGAAAGTAGCCGGCGTAACCCACCTCTTCGATTACGCGCAGCTCCCGCTCCAGCCGCGCGTAGACTTCACCGCGGTCCGGCCTGTCCGCGTAGCGCCGCTCCACGCCGCACCGCGCCAGGCGCCGCAAAGCGGCTTCGGGTGTTTCGCCATCGGGAGTCTTGAACTCCGGAAATAGAATGTCGCCCAGCTCGAAATCGAACCGGCAACGCTCCGCGATGCGCGCCGTGTTGGCGATGGCTTGCGGCAGATCGGCGAAGTGCCGCTCCATTTCGGCCGGCGAGTGCAGGTGGTAGTTCCCCGCCCCGAGTTTCATCGGATGCGGCTGGCCCAGCAGCGTGAGCGTGCGCATGGAAGAGAGAATGTCGTAGCGCAGGCGATCCTCCGGCGCCCGGTAGTGCGCGCCGGCGGTAGCCACCAGCGGGAAGCGGTGACGGCGCGCCAGGCGCACCATCGCGCGCGTGTGCCGCGCATCCTCGCTCCTATGCGGAGACACTTCCAGCGCCAGGCGCGTATCGAACATCTCGCGCAGGCCCAGCAAAAATGCCTCGCCGGCGCTCGAGGTGAGACACAGCAAACCCGCGCTGTGGCGCGCCACATCGTCGAGCGTCACGCCGCCGGTATGATCCACGCGCGTCGAAATCAGCCGGCAGAGGTTCGCGTATCCAGCGGCGTCTTCCACCAGCAGCACCAGCGTGCCGCCGCTGGAGAGCGTCACCTCGCTGCCGATCACCGGATGCAGGCCGGCGCTCCGGGCCTGCTTGTAGAACCGCACGGCGCCGGCCAGCGTGTCCCGATCCACCAGCCCCACGGCCGTCATGGCGTGTTCGCGCGCGGCGTCCACAAGCTGATCGACGCTCATGGTGCTGTCGAGCAGCGAGTAGTAGCTATGGTTGTGCAGTGCGACGTAAGTCATTCTGTCGGGGAGGCGCGCCCCATAGTGTAAATTTTTACACTTATAGGCCGGGAAAACAAGTACTGAACCAGGGCTACTGGGAGTACAATGGAGATAGGATCCGTGAGGTGTGTTTCCGGTGCTCACGCCTCCCAGCGCAGCCGATGAATCGAGCAGTTTGGCTGCTGGCTGCCGTTTTCTTCGGGTTCGTCGCATGGGCCGAAGACAGCGCGCGGCGTGAGGCGCCGTCCTACTCCGCTGCCAGCGTCGTCAATTCCGCAACCAATGTAGTGGGCGATCTTGCGCCCAACACCATTGCCACCGTCTACGGCGTGGGGTTGGCCTATGCCGCGCGCGCGTTGCAGATCGAAGACATCCAGAACGGCACGTTGCCAACCGTGCTGCCGTCCACCGGCGTCCGGGTGTTCATCGGTTCCGTGGCCGCGCAACTCTATTACGTTTCCCCCACGCAGATCAATTTCCTGATACCTTGCATCTTCAAGCCCGGCGAGCACGACCTGCAGATCACGCTCGATGGGCACGCCGGACCGCTCATTCGCATCAAGTTGCTGGACGCGGCGCCGGCTCTTTTTCAACTCGACGAAACCACCGTGATCGCCACCCGGCCGGACGGTTCGTTGATCGACAAGGACGCACCCGCCCGCGCCGGCGAGGTGATTGTCTTGTACGCAACGGGACTGGGTCCGACCGAACCCGAAGCGGTCTATGGTGTGTTGCCCACCCGCGCCGCGCCCATCAAACGAATAGCGGAGTTTACGGTGTTTTTAGATGATGTGCCCATCGATGCGAGCGGCATCCTTTACGCGGGCGTCACCCCAGGCTACGCCGGCCTCTATCAGGTGAATCTTTGGCTGCCCTATAAACTGGACACGAACCCGCAGATCCGCCTCGCCATCGGCCCCCAGGCAAGTCCCGCCGGCGTCCGCCTGGCCGCCCTCCCCAGTCAGTAACCGCGCACCGCGCACGCACGTTGACATAGGGTCCACGCTTTGGTGTAATGTGAATCAGACCACTGCTAATCTGCTCCTCAGTAGCTCAATGGTAGAGCATTCGGCTGTTAACCGAAGGGTTGTAGGTTCGAGTCCTACCTGAGGAGCCAATTATTTCCACACGAAAAATTCAGCGCCCGCCGGTTAACTCTAGCGCACTTCATTGCTTTCAGCACTTCCTCACGCAGTATCCCCAACAAAGCAAACCATTTCGAGACGGGCACGTTCTCCGCGCCGGTATGCGGAGAAACCGTTTGGCAGCCCCGGTGAGCCCATTTCTTTTCTCTCCCGCCTGACTTCTCGCCGACGCCGGAGAACGCCCGCGCCCGGTTAACAGGCCCGTCCGTCTCGGTTTACACTTTTCGAATTTCCCGCGTATGTTTACAGCGGCGGCTGATGCGCACTGCGTCCAGCAGCCACTCGACAGCGGAACGACCGCGAGGCGGACTTTCGCTGTGGTGCCAATCCACAGCGAGGTGAACCGTCTTGAGCATTCCAGCCGAGGATTTCCAGTCCATCGCCCGCATTTTCGCAGCCGGCTACCTCCGGCTCCGCGCCCAGCGCCGGCGCGAACAGCGACTTGCTAGCCCACCCACATCGAGCCTTCATGGACATGAGGTTAACGGCATTGAGAAGAGAGAAACCCGTGGAGACCGCGATGCAGAAACAGATTGAGGAGCTGAGCCGGATGACGGTCAGCCAACTCCGCCAGAAGTACCTGGAAGTGTTCGGCGAGGAGTCCCGTTCGAAGCCACAAGCAGTTCCTGTTTCGGAGGATCGCCTGGCGCATTCAGGCGCTGGCCGAAGGCGGCCTCTCCGAACGCGCCCGCCGCCGCGCGCTGGAGATTGCCAATGATGCCGACCTGCGCGTTCTGGCGCCCCGGACGAGGTTTGGGCAGGATGCCACGTTGGATCCCAAACTGAGCGTCAGGCGAAAAGTGGCGGGTGATCTTGACGCGCAGCCTACTGCGGCTTCTGCCGGAGCAGGTCTTCGACGTCGTCGATTTTGTCGCTCAGCAGGTTCAGCTTGCGCGCCAGTCCTTGAATCTCGGACTCCGCCCGGCGATTGACTTCGTAGTCGAGTTCACCGCGCAAGCGGTCCTTTTCGTCCTGGCGGTTCTGGCTCATCATAATGATCGGCGCCTGAAGCGCGGCCAGCATGGAGAGGAACAAGTTCAAGAGGATGAAAGGATAGGGGTCCCAGGCCGACCGGCCTAAGGCGTGGTTCACATACGTGTAGACCATCAAGATGACCAGACACACGATGATGAAAGTCCAGGATCCGCCAAGGCGGGCCACAGTGTCCGAAACGCGGTCTCCGAAAGTCGCTTCCCGTTCGATCACCTCGTTCGGATTCCGGGTGGAGCGAATGCGCACCAGTTGCTGGGAGGCGTGAAACTGGCGGCCGAGTACCGTCAGCATGTCCATCCCCGCCAGGGGTTTGCGCTGGAGCAGGACCGCGATGTCGTTGCGGTCCACTTCAACGCAAACGGCTTCCTCGAGGGCAATCGCGGTGGTCTGATGAGGCGTCTGCTCAAGCATCGACGCGAAACCAAAGAACTCGCCAGCCGCCGGCTCGTCCACGACCACTTCCTGGTGATCTTCGTCCACGGTGGTAACCCGGACTCTCCCGGACACCATGACGTAGGCACGTTGGGCCGGGTCGCCGGTCTTGTAAATGCGCTGGCGCGAGGCGAACCTCTTGAGTTCGACCTGCGCTCCCAAGACCGCGGTCTCTTCCTCATCCAGCAGCGCAAAAAGCGGAACGCGTTTCAGTACACCGGGGTCGCACGCCATTGTGTCACCTCACTTGGGAGAAGTGGATCTTGCACGATCCGAATCTTAGGATTTCACAGGTGCGGCGGACTCAACAACAGAGCGGCCGGCGCGCGCATGCTCAGGACGAACGTTTCCGCGGGGCGCGCCAGGTCTCCCGCTTCAGGAAACTGCAATAGGTCCTTCGCTGCCGACGCGGCCCGGGGGCGTACCGCCAGGAGAAGCAGCCGGCCCAGGTCGAAGAAGGCGATGCATGCCGTCAGGAAGCAGTGTTGCAGAGCGGTGAGGAAGACCAGCGGGGCCGACATGAACGCTCAGGATCGCGCGTTCCAGAACGTTACCGGACACACGAATTAAGCCGCACGAACTAATTGCGGAGGACAGCGCTGTCATGGCGGGATCAGTCTACAGACGGTGCAGCATCGATTGAAGGAATCACAATTGCAAGACGATTTCTCGGGGGAAGTGGCCACAAATGTTTTCGCACTCACCTTACAAGGGTCCCCGCGCGTTCAGCGTGACCATACACGATAGTGCGTCCGAGTTTCGTCTGGCCATCCGAGGCGGTTTCACGGCCGCCGACGCAAACCAAGTCGAGCAATGCTGGCGCACTGCGGCCTCGACCATCGGCGGCAAGGCCTTTGTAGTAGATCTGATTGGCGTAGCCTTGTTGGATACGGTGGTCACGGATCTGCTCGCGCGGATGCATGAGAACGGAGCCCGGTTCATCGCCGGTGGCCCGGAAACCGCTCTTGCGGTTGCTGCGATCACCGGTCGCGATCCTATCCAGCCGGTCGCGCGCACCCGCACCAGGCTTTCCGCGGCGCTGGCCTGTCTGCTCTTACGCCCCAGAACCAGGACCTGAGGCTTTTTGGCGGCGTCCCATACATGAGATCGCTTTGTCTCGAAAAGCGCCACTTTCGCAAAAAGCCGATAAGACCAATGGCCCTGATCTTGCGACGCCCCAGCGACCTCTCTGAAGACTTGGCGGTTGTTGGCCGATGCGAGTGGCAGGCCACGTGCTCATCCCAGGGCTTGGATAATATGTGCACAACGATGAGCGACGAAGAGGCTGTCCAACGCGTCAGGGCCGGCGACTGGGATTCATACGGGGTGCTGGCAAGCCGTCACCGCCAGAGACTGCATCGCCTTGCGCAGAGGTTCGTCCGCGACCCTTCCGATGCCGAAGATGCCGTACAGAATGCGCACCTTCTGGCTCTCACACATTTCGATCAGTACGAGGAGCGTTCGGCGTATGTCCATTGGATGACGTCCATCACCGTGAACCAACTCCGCACCAGTTATCGACGGGATAGGGCTTCGGCCCGTTGTGAACTGCGGGATTGTCACGCCGCGCCCACACCAAGCCCGGAACAGTTGGCGATCGACAATGACATCCAACGTATCGTGAACTGTGCCCTCGAGAGGATTCCGTCCGAGTACAGTTCGGTGTTCCGGATGCGCGAACTGGCGGGCTTTAGCACCGCCGAGACGAGTCACCGGCTGGGAATTACGGATGCCTGTGTCAAGGTCCGCCTGTTCCGTGCCCGATCGATGCTTCGACGCGAAATCGGGACACAGCTGGGACGCCGGGCAGTCCGGCAATCTCCGCGCGAACCCGTAACATTTCCTGCTTCGGGAGGATACGTTAGCAGACCGACGGATTCGCTTGATACGATCACGTGACGCTTCCGCAAACGCGACCAGTTTTATTCCTCGCCGCTTCTTCCCTTATGGATCGGCGTGCCGGCCAGAGTGGCCCCGCCGATCCGCCTTTTCTCCCACTCCACATCGTTTAGACCGAGGCCGCTTTTCTGGCCACATGTCGCAAGGGGCCAGGAGAATCCAGTCCCGTCACCAGGATGGCTGATTCTCCAACTATTGCAAGATGCGCCACACCGTCGCAAAACGCGACATGTGCGTCCGAGCGCGAGTACGAAGTTCGTGGGAATTCTTAGCGTCAAACCCGGTGGCCCGCTCAGCCTGGCGGTTCGGCCGTGTTTCCGGAGCACTTGCGCTGATGCACTTGCTCCGATGCACCGGAATACCGGTCAGGTGACACTCGATGGTAGTCGGTTTGGACGACACCCCACCTCTCCAAGAGGAGATCCGCACCTCATGACATCTTCCGAAGCCCGAACTCGCGGCGGTTTGAGTTCTTGGACGTTACGCCAACTGCTCGCGCACCGCCGGCCAGTTGCGGCAACCACACAGCGACCGCTTCCGCATGCGTGAGCGTCGCCGGCTTCGACTGGTTCTTGCCCCGGGAAGGCGAAGGCCTCGTGGTAGTCTCCGGAAAAGCCATAGCCGGGCGTGTCGTAAGGCTTAGCGGCTCTGCCGGCGTTCGAGCATGACGAACAGCGGAACGGCGCAGGCGGTAAGAACAAGGAAGATCAGCCAGGCCGGAATGCCTGTCATCTCGGGCAGAGTGACCACGCCGAGGTCGTTCCATTTCAAAAATGATCCGCGGAGAATACCGTAGATCTCGGCGAAGGCGCCGGCGCCCACCATCATGCCAAGCACGCCGAACAGCGCATCCTCGCGCCCTTCCGCCGCCGCGGCAACTCCAGTGCCTGGGCAGTATCCTAGAAGCACCATACCCACCCCGAATATCAGGCCTCCCACCGGAACCGCTACCATGAGAGCCGGCTTGACGTGCAACGACACCAGCCCCGCCGCCTTCAGCGCGTAGACTCCGGCGCCGCCAACAAGAATCGCAGTTAGCATCACCTTCAGAACCGTAAAGTCGCGCAGCAGAAACTGGCCCACGATGGTGGAGAACTTCGTGACCTGCCCCTTTTGCAGGAAGAACCCAAAGAGGAAACCTGTGAGGAGGCCGAGAGCGAGGGTCGGAACCGAGTCAGTCACGCGCGCCCTCCCTGCCATACAGGAGGAAAGCCGTGGCGAGGCCTGAGACGAAAAGGGAAAAGAAAAACACCCATCCGGACACCGCGAGTTGGAGCGATCCGCTGATGCCATGGCCGCTGGTGCAGCCGCCGGCCAAACGGGCACCGAACATCAGAATGGCTCCCCCAAGGACAGCAACCAGGCCGCGCTTGCCTCTGGAAACTCCAAACCGCTTCCGCCACAATCCCGGTACTCCCTTATCGGGCTTATCGCCGGACAGGCGGGAACTCACCCAGGCTCCCAAGGCTATGCCCACGACGAGCATCCATTCCCAATCCACCACGGGCTTGAACTTCGCGAAGTAGGGGTTGGCGGCCACGTGATGGGCGAAGGCCGTGTTCTCCAGCATTCCCACGGTGCGCACGATAGCTGTGGATGCGCCGATGGGACGCTCCACGGTGAGGAAAGCCAGCCAGGATAGGGCCCCAATCAGGGCGCCCACAACGTACGGGGACCACTTCTTCATGCGAAGCCAACTCATCAGTTACACCTCCATCGGCGCAGAATCCAACCGCCTGCCTGCGGTCGTCGTCTCATCATTATCTCTGATTTAGCTTCAGCGTCCTTCGCGACAGGGCCGTGCCGCCGGATGGTTTCATGCCGGGTTTCTACTACGTGCCATCCGCGGAGAATGTGCGATGACGACATAGCTGTACAGGCCCAACTGGTAAGATCTCACGTCGCACCAGCCGCAACGCTCGAGTGTGGCGACCGTCTCGTGGACACCGACACGGTGGTCGAGTGGCGGGCCGGGCGGGAAGGAGGTGTCCACTCGCCAGTCCAGGATGGCGAGTCTCCCGCCGGGGCGAAGAATGCGCTCCAACTCCTGTAGGACTTCAGCGCGCTGATCCAGTTCGTGCCAGACGTTTCCCAGGAATGCGGCGTCGCAGCTCGAGTCCAACAAGAGGGTTGAGGCCGCGGAACCATGAACCGGCACGACATTGAGCCCGTCGGACTCACGGTTCAACTTCTGCCGGAGGATCTCGATCATTTCCGGCTGCAGGTCGACCGCCCACACCTTGCCCGCCGGTGAGACGGCGCGGGCAAAAGGGATCGCGAAGAAACCTGTTCCGGCCCCGATGTCGGCGATCGTCTCGCCTGGCACGATACCCACCAACTTAACTGCTTCCTGCGGAGGCATCCAGCGGAGCCGCTCCGGATCTTCCAGCTTGTGCGCGTCGGTTGCCTTGAAGGTCTTGTGGTTCATCAATAATGAGATAGATGCTGACACCGGCTCGGGGTGACGGCCGCGGCTAGTCTAAAATTGGAATATGGTTACACCAAACCGCGCAGCGGCTTCCTGGCGCCGAGGATTGGCTCTTGGAACGGTATTCATGCTCTCGGCAGTGGCTGTTTCTTGCTCAGCGGGAGGGACCGCAGGCTGGACCAAATCTGATTTGATCCAACCGAAGGAGTTGGCTGCCATCCTTTCTAGCCCGGGCGGTGTGCAGCCGGTGCTCCTTCACGTCGGTTTCCGCACCCTGTTCCGGAGTCATCATATTCCGCACTCGGTTTACGCCGGCCCAAGCTCGAAGCAGGAGGGACGGGATCTGCTGAAGAGCGTCGTGGCCAGCCTGCCGAAGGACCGGGAGATCGTCGTCTATTGCGGTTGCTGTCCGTGGTCCCACTGCCCGAATGTGAAGCCCGCAGTCGACTTCCTGCACGGACTTGGCTACCAGCATGTCAAGGCGTTGATGATCGAGACAAATCTCTCCCAGGAATGGGTCCGGGCTGGATACCCGATAGAAAGCGGGCAGGACAGTCCTCAACGGTAGGACGGCGGTTCCATCACTGCGCTGACATTGCAAACACGGAACGAGTCCACCACAGGGATCGAGGAAATGCAGGCCTTCCATTTCTTCACCGTGCCGGCGTTGACGTTCCGCGTTCCGTATTGTTTCTTCATTCTCGAGCATGGCCGCCGCAAGATCTTGCACTTCCACGCCACCGCGCATCCGGCGAGTAAGTGGATTGTGCGGCAGCTACGCGAGGCCTTCCCACTTCCCTGCCCCTACCGATACGTCATCTTCGATCGCGATTCGAAGTTCAGCCCGGGCGTGGGTAAGTTCCTGGCCAGTGGTGGTATCAAGCCGGTCCAGCCACGCCCCCGCCGGAAACACCGGCCCCGGTGGCAGGCTGTTCCGCGATGCTCAATGAACACGATTCTCGCGAACGCAATAGTTCTGATGACCAACAGCAGTCGTCAGAACGTGTTTTCTACTCTTTATGGCTCGCCTCGCAGGCTTCGGCGAAGCACTCCCGGGCAATGCGAACCAGCACGAGCGATTGTTCCCAACGGTCACACTCTTCCACCAGCGTCTCGCCGCAGGCATTGAGCAGCCTCGCGTAGTAAATCCGCGGGCTCAGCAATTCGGGGACGAACAGGAGATAGTCACCCGCCTGTGCTGATGCCTGGAAGCCCCGGAATGAGGCCGTCCACAGCGCTTTGAAGTGGCCAACGTATGGCCGCGATGCCGCATCGCCGTCGCCCACGTCCACCTGTATGCAGCCCGGGTTGCCGATGCGAGCGTGGAGGAAGCGCACCCGCTCGAGCACCGGACGAATGAACGCGAGCTTATTCTCGAAACCGCCGTAGACCATTTCCTGACCCGTGTACCAGTGCGAGAAGTCGCCGTTGAAGCGCAGTTCCGGGAACGATTTGACGAACTGAACCGTGCGCCACATGTCCTGGAATATGGTGGCGCGGTGCGTCTCCACATACAGCGGGACGTCGTGCTTGGCCGAGGCCGAGAGAATCGCATCGATCAGACGCGCCGCCTCCGCATCGTCTTCCATACCCCACCCCACGTGGAGCGTCGCGCACTCCACACCTTCGTCACTGAAGCGCGCGGCCAGGGGATCGGCTTCGGCCGGTTGATTGACGCGCCCCAGGCTCGCCTTTCCCAGCTTCAGCCGGGCGCACGCCGCCAGTTGCTCCGGCGTGGCCACGTCCACCAGTTGCACGCCTTCGTATCCTGCCGCCGCGATTGCCTCAAACAGCGGGCCGGTTTCGCGCGTCACCGGCGCGGAGGTCCCAGCGGCCAGATCCTCCAGCGACGTGAGATTCAGGTAGCAGCGCAGGGCCGGCGCGCCGTTGCCACCATTCGAGGTATTGCGGATCATCGGTTCCTTTCCCGGGTTGGAGATTCGATCAGAACTCATCGTAGGCAATCTGCGATGCCGGAACACCAACATCCGCGAGCATGCGCCGGCAGGCTACGATCATCTGCGGCGGCCCGCACAGGTAATATTCGACCGCGCGAGGGTTGACATGGTCCTTCAGAAGTTGGTCGTACACAACCGCGTGAATCAGGCCTCGCGCGCCGGTCCAATTGTCTTCCGGCAGTGGCGCGGAAAGCGCGGCGTGGAAATGAAAATTCGGGAACTGGCCGGCAAGCTCCATGAAGTACTCCTGGTAAAAGAGTTCCTGCGCTGACCTGGCGCCGTACCAGAAGCTCACGCGCCGCGCCGTGTCCGCCGACTCGAACAGATGCGCGATGTGCGAGCGCAGCGGCGCCATCCCGGATCCGCCGCCGATGTACACCATCTCCTTCTGCGTCGGCTTGATATGGAAATCGCCGAACGGCCCCACGGTGCGAATCGTCTCGCCCGGCTTCAGATTGAACATGTACGCCGATCCCGCTCCAGGCGGACAATCCTGGCCCGGCGGCGGCAGTGCGATCCGTACATTGAAGCGCAGCAGGGACTCGGTTCGTGGATTGCACGCCAGCGAATAATTGTTGCGCCGGCCCGCTTGCGCATTGCGGGCCACCAAATCAAATAGATGATGGGCCTTCCACACGGAGGCATATGGTTCGGGTATGTCCAGGTCGCTGAAGCGAATCTTGTCGTAGGCCGGAATCTCGAACTGCAGGTAGTCTCCGGGAGTGAAGTCGATTCGCTCCGCATCGTTGAGTGGGCTCGAGCACCAGTTCTCGAATGAAGGTCGCCACGCTTCGGTTGCTTACCACGCGTAACTGGACGGTCTTCTCGCAGCGCGTTCCGGCGCCGCCCGGCCGGAGCAGGTTCAAGAACAGTCTGCCGCCGCGGCTCTCAATGGGATAGGTGCGCAGTCCCCGGCAGACCGGCGCGCGGGCCGGCGAACCATCCGCTAACCGGTATCGACCGTTGTGCTTGGGACATTCGATCAAGCCTCCCATCACCAGGCCGTCGCCCAGGTGCGTATTGCCGTGGGTGCAGAGTCCGTCGGTGGCGAACAGCTTCCCCTCCGCGTCGCGGTACAGCGCGTACGTCCCCCGGTCATGATCGAATCGCACCGCCTCTTCCGTTCCAAGCAGCGACCCGTCGCAGACTTCGATCCAGCCTTGGCTGTCCGCCGTCGCCCGAGTCGTGATGGCAGCCTGTGCGGGAGGGGCGGCGGGCGCCGGCAACCGGCGTTTCACATAGAAGCCCGGATCCTTACGCTGGCGCAGTACCGCCGGCAGCAACTCCCTCCAGGCCTCCAAGATGCTGGAGTACGGCGTGGGCATATCGGCCTTTACCAGTTGGTGCAGGCGCGGCAGCGCGTGATACGGCACCAGGGGAAACATGTGGTGTTCCACGTGGTAGTTCATGTTCCAGTACAGGTACCGGTTGATTGCGTTCATGTACACCGTACGGCAATTCAGGCGGTGATCGAGCACGTTCTCCGCCAGCCCGGCATGTTGCGTGTTGCCGTAGGTCGGCATGAGCCAGGAGCCGTAGAAGTGGGGCAGCCCGATGAACAGCAGCGGCAGAATGCTGTGGTAGTAAACCGCCAGCCCCACCACCGCCGCATAAATGAGCAGATAGAGCCGCGCCCGCCACACCACCTTGCCGTATTCCGACGCCGGGACGAACGTCTTCTCGACCGCCGTGAGCCGTCCCACGCAGTGCATGAACACGGTCTGGAAATAGCTTATGGCGGCCGGCACGCCGAAGAACGTCAGCACAAACTTGGGCATGCTCGGCGGACGCGGCACGGCGATCTCCGGGTCCCGGCCCACGATGATCGTGTCGCTGTGATGGCGGTTGTGGCTCCACCGCCAGACCGTCGATTCGCGCATCACCATGAACGAGGCAATCTCGTACAGCGCAATGTTCATCCAGTCGGTCTTGAACGCCGTACCGTGACCCGTTTCGTGCCAGCGGGAATCGGATGTCGAGCCGTAGATAACGCCGTAGAGCGCAAAAGGAATTACCGCCCAGATACTGCCCCACCACGAATACGCCCAGTATCCAAACCCGGCCAGGAGCGCAAACCAGATCAGCGTATCGCGGATAGCAGGCCCATCGCGTCTTACCAGCAGCTTGCGCATCTCGCTTTTCGGGACCGGGCAGGTGTACCAATCCGCTTCGGCGAGCCCCTTCTCAACGGCGGTAGCGGCATTGACGCCGGTCAGGCTGTAGTCGGCAACCATAGTCCCCCTTCCACGGCTGATTCGACATCGATCTCAGTCGCGGATCCCCAGAAACTGCATCCGACGGTTGGTCTCGCGGCAAGCTTCTCTCCCATGGGGTGTCACTCTCCGGCGAGGCCTTCATGGCGTTCAATCTTCTATGGATATTGATGTGAACGAACATCCAAGAGACTCGCAAATGCGGTTCAAAATGAAAATCTGGGCTAAGGAGTAGTTGAAACGCTCTGCCCAGCCGGCCAAAAGGCAAAGGAAAACAGTCAGTAAATTCCCATGCCGGGTGTCTCAAAGTGCTTGACACGCGCCGACACGGCCTACACCCGTGCGTTCGAATCTTCCGGGCGAGGTGTTGGACGATGGATGATCGGATTATCTTGCGCCTGCCTTGTGCCTGGGCATATGGCCTGTGTCGGCCTTCCACTCCAAGCGGGCGAGCGCAGGGCCCGGTCCCTGCCACCGGGCACCCACTGTCCGTCGCTTGGCTGGATCGTCAGACCAGGGCAGGACCAGGTATTGCGCTTGGATCGAAAGCAGGTTGACGCTGTCCCAGGATGCCAGCGTCCCATCCCCTTCCAGAGCATGAAATGACGAAAGCGGCGCTTTCAATGTCTGCCAACTGTCTCCGCCACGAATCGCTATCTGCGACAGGAATACTTTTGCCTGTTTCGGAGGACGGCCCTCGTTCTCAATGACAATCACAAGAATCGTGTTTGGCTGGGAGGCGCGGATGCGAAATTGCAGCGCGCAGCCATGCGGCCCTCTCCACTTTGGGTCGCCGATCTTGCGGGTGCTGAACTTCCAGTGCGGACCCTGCTTCTCGTGCGCCTGCAATGCTTTCCCTCCATCCGGCCCGTCGACAACGCGAAAGAAAGGTTTCTCTTCAGAATCCAGATTTGGATTGGCCATAATGGCGAACCAGTCTTCAGGCCCGCCCTCGAAATCTTCGATCAACGGCGATGGCGCGTCCGTAGCGTTGATGCCGGCATCCCGCAGAGCCTCAGATGTCGTGGTGGCGACTCTTGTGCTCAGCGAAAGCCCGGAATCGTACAACACGTTGGCGAAAGCATAGAGGCTTTGACTGACATCGGTGAGAGGCAGCCGGCCTGCCCACGCTCCGCCCACCCGCTCAGATCTTGCAGACCTCCAGAATCGCGACTGCGGGTAGGATTCGGTGGAGTAGTAGATCGACACCTTCCGCACACCGGCCGCGCGGTCCGGCGTCACCACGGCGCGCGGTACGTGATCCGGGGCGTTTAGTTCCAAGTGCATGGTTGGACCTGCCGGCCAACTTTCCCCCCTCTTCAACCAGCGGTCCATCCACATCGGCAGCGCAGCGGCCTGCCCGGCTCCGATGTGATGGCTGAAATGAGGAGTGAAAGACATCCAGCGGTGCCGGTGCGGGAGCATGTCCATGGCACGACAGGCAAGGTCCATGAACCCGTAGAAATCGTTCGCAGAACTGAGATAAAAGAACGGGCAGCGGATTCTCGACGCATAGGCTTGCGCGTCAAGGGTCGCGCGCCAAATCAGCCGCTCTTCCGGCGGCAACCTCACTTGCTCGGAGCCGGGCAGTCCGTTGACTGGTTCCGTGATGGCCACCGCGCCGTAAACGGAAACCGCCGCTTTAACCCGGGAATCCGAACCCGCAACCAACCATGCGATGCGCCCACCCATGGAAATCCCGAGAACGCCGAGGCGCGACCGGTCCACTTCCGGCTGCTGCTCCAGGAAAGTCAGGCCTCGTCTTGCGGCCATCGCCCAGTGGTACCAGGCGTTGGAGCGCGCGCTTGGCCTCGTGCGATAGGGTTTCAGGCCATCCCCTGCATTCACCTGCAGAGGGCCCCAGTCGGTGTTTCCTTCGGCGGGACTCCCCTCCAACGGATATCCTCCCCAATTGATGGAGAGCGCGGCGTACCCGCGCTGCACCCAAAAATTGACGTACCCTTTGCTAGCCGTCTGTCCCCCGCCGTGAATGTGCAGGATCGCCGGAAGCTTGCGCCGAGTCTTCGGGAAACCATAATAGGCGATGATTCTGACCTTGTGCCCCAGATCGAATTCCGAGGTGTAATAGATTTTGCGCAGGACCGCGGAATCTGTGCTCCACTCCTGTACGGTTTCCGGCTCCAACGCAAGCGAGCGAGGGTTGTAACCTCTCCACAGATCGTCCACGGTCCGGAGTGCGGAGTTATCCGGAACGCGGTCGTCCGCAAGGCAGGCAAGGCATAGAGCCAACATCGAAGCCGCAGCCAGCGGCGACACGAGTAGGCATGATGCATACTGCTATTGCACCCGCATCGCTGTCAAGTCCTACTACCTGTTTGGTGAGAAGACCCGAGCAGCGTCCTTAGCCCGGACTTCCCGGCCTGCCCTCCGCAAACAGTCCGTGCGGCCCGTATGGCAGCCACTCTCGGACGCAAATCCGAAATTCCCCTGGCTGGTTAACATACGGGAGAAACCCGCCTCTGGCAAACTTCTCCATTTTCGTTCCGTAACAGCGTTCGTCTTGGGGAGCCAATTCCTTTCTCTACACTGACGTGCGTGCCGCTACTACCACGGATCGCGGACCCATTGGGGGCTGCACAAACCATGCCCGTTCGACGGGCGGTTTTGTCGAAGGACAAGTCCGCCTGCCTACGGTTCCGCGAGGGTATCAATCTGGCGTGGATGCCGGCTGGGCTGTCCCCAGGTCATGAGTTCGTCGTCGCGCAGACGCATGGGCCGATCGTTGTGATACCAGCCGTGTTCGGAGAGGCCGTCCGGGAAATCGTGAACCAGCATGCCCGGCTGGTTGATCGCCAACTGCTTGGCGATGGTCGCATCAGGCCGCGCCACGAAGGAAGCCCAGTGCGAGTAGGGCTGGGAGGAATTGTTGGCGACGGCCCAAATCCGATTGTCGGCGCAGCGCGTGGGGACCTGGCGTACGTTCAGCACGTCGAGGCAATTCTCTCCCTTACCGCGGGCGTTGTAGAACGAGTGGAGCATCAACGTCACGCCCCGCTCACGGTAGGCGATGTAGATTTGCGGCCAGCAAATGTCGTAACAGATGGCCAGTCCCACGCGGACGCCGCGAATGTCCCGCACCGCCAGATGGTTTCCCGCCGAATAGTGCTTCTGGTCGCCTTTCGTGCACATGCTCTTGTCATAGCGATCCACGATCCGGCCGTCGGGCCCGATTAAGTAAAGGCAATTCGTGGGCTTGGTCTGCGCGTCAAGGAAGTGGGCCGAGCCTAGCACGAGCCACAGGTTCAGCTCCTTCGCAAGTTCACGGAGGGAGGTGGTTTCAAGACGGAGCAACTCCCAGTCAAACCCGGTGAATGAGGGCAAGTCCGAGCCGGCGTAGCCGGAGAGACAGGCCTCCGACGTGTGCAGCAGGTGGGCGCCCGATTTCACCGCCCGCAGCATGAATTCGCGTATCTGCCGGGCATTCTCCGCCACGTTGCCGCTGACCGGAAATTGGCACGACGCGATCCGCAGCCCTTCCTTGGGACGCGGCGCCTCAGGCGGAAACTGGGCGGTCTGCGGTGAGGCGGCGGCTAGCGGATCGCTGACCGCCAGGGCGGAGAGGCCGGCTGGGCACAAACTCAAAGCTGCCCGCCGGGAAATGACAGAGTGGGTGTCGCGGTGGATGGGGTTCATAGCTTTCAAACCGGAATTTGCATTCTGCCCCCGGATCTCGCCAGTATACCTCTACCCCGTCCCTAGCCAGGCCCGGGGCGGATTCCGGAAGGCACCGCAGGTTATGGGCAGAGCTGCTCACCTTCGTCCGGCCTTCTCCATTCTGCCTGCCTGACACCGGCGTCCAGGGCCGCTGGTTTGCATGCCCGCCGAACTGAAGCTGCAGAGGTTCCGAGCTTCCGGGCAACCTGACCCCAACTCGTTCCTCTTGCCCGGAGTTGGACCGCCAGGTGCCCATCGAAAACTGCGCGGGGCCTTCCGATGGGACATCCCGGCCTCGTCCCGTGACCATCTCGCTATCCCGCAGGCTCCGGCTATCGCATCGGTCATGCCATTCGGTAGTTTCTGGTGGTGCGCCAGAGCGAGCCGCTGTACCGCCTCGCCGTTGGGCGTAGAATATCGCAGAGTGAACCATCCACTCTGAATCACGGAGGCGATGCGGACCTGTGACGAAGCGAGCTTCGATTTACGTTGTGCGGCGGTGTATCGTGCTGGCCAAGCCTGCGGGCAACCACTCCGCCGCGGGGATAGGATGACCCGACTCGCCGTTAGCTTACTGATCGCCGCCGCTGCACTGTTCGCACAACGACCCAAGACCTTCTCTTTCGAGGTGTTCGACCAGGTCAATGTCCGGAAGAACCCCACCACTCAGGTTGCCATTCGGATCGCGCAGTGGCCCGGCCAGCGCTTCCTTCTCTGGTTGCCGGAGGCGGTGGCCGGCCTGTGGGCGCAGTGGGATCCGGCGGTGGCCCATCAGGAATTCAAAAGGACGGACCGGGGCGGATTGCGCTGGGAGTTCGACGGCAATCCCCAGGCGCGCATTGAGGCGGACCTGATTCCCCGCGCGCAATCTTTGCTTCTGGAAGTCCGCGTAAAGAACCGGACGCACGCGGCCCTGGAGCAGGTGAGCGTACAGAACTGTCTGCCGCTCTCCGAGGCGCCGGATTTCGTCTGCACGGATTTTTCCCGCCTGTTTCTTCGAATCCATAGGCACTGGCGTTCCATGGCTGATCTCGGCGTCAACGATCCCCTTCCCATGTTCTATCGGCCGGGCTTCCTCGAATCCGGCCGGCTGGATAGTTGGCGCGGCCACTTGAAGGCTCACAACCAGGCGCAGCGCGCGGATTACCCGCTGCTGGTCGTGCGCTCCCGTGACGGCAAACGCGCCATCGGCACCGTCTCGGAAGACTACCAGTGCCTGTTCCATAACCAAGGCCTCCCTTATCTGCGGTGCGCGCACAGCCAGCAGGCGCCCATCGAGCGGCTGGCACCGGGAGAGGAAGCGGTATTCCGCCAGATGGTTTATTTCATTGATGGCGGTGTCAAAGAAGTGGCCCGCGCCTACGAAAGAGATATCCAGGCTGGCGTCATCCAGCGTTGAGTCCCGGCGCTGTCCCAATGACCATTCGAAGTGGACCAGCGGGAACGGGCTGTGCTGCTCCCGTTGGACCGGCGGATACGCGGTTGAGCCGCCGCCCAAAGACGCGCTTGCGGCGCAATTCCTCCGGGTGGAACCACCTGCGCGGCGGTGCCGTATTATCGGGTATGCACAGTGTGGCGGAGCTTTTGGAGGATGCGGTTGCGCAGTGGCATTCAAGCGATACCGCCTTTCCGGAGCTGGCACGGCGGTTCACCTGTCGCGAGCAGGCCGAACGCGAAGCGGAACTGACGCATTTCCTCGAGTGCGTGGAGGCAGAGGTGGCGGAACTGCCGCGCGTCCGGTCCGAGCGGGACGGGACGCGAGAGCGCATCACCACGGCATTCGTTCGCCTCGCGAAGTCGGCGCTGGAGATGGAGGACCGGCACCTACAACTGCTCCTGGGGGGCGGTTTCTCGGGAATTGGAACCTCGCTGGCGCGCGAAGCGCGGCGCTTCGATCCAAGTGTCAGCGCAAACGACATCCTCCAGGCTTGCCGCAACGCGTGGACGGCTTGCGGACTCCAGGTGTTGCTGGGCCGGCCCATGCGCGTGACACCTTCCATCTTCGCCTACAGCATGCTGTATCCCTACAGCGACAACTACCTGGATGACCCCGGCATCACCCGCGATGAGAAGGTCAGCTTCAATCGCCGTTTCGGCATGTGCCTGGCTGGGGAAAGGGCCGCTCCGGTCAATGCCCATGAAGGAAATATTTGGCGGCTGGTCGACCGAATCGAAAGCGAGTACCCCCGCTCGTCGAATCCACAAGTATTCGCCAGCCTGCTCGCCATCCACCAGGCCCAGAACGACAGCCTGCGGCTGGCCCGCCGGGGCGCGCCGGACGGCGATGCCGATGTGCTGAAGCTCAGCTTCGCCAAGGGCGGAACATCGGTGCTGGCCGATGGCTACCTGGCCGCCGGCACGCTCACCGCGGACGAGGCGCGGTTCATCTACCTTTGGGGCGTGATGTTGCAACTCGGAGACGACTTGCAGGACGTTCGCGAGGACAGCGCGGACGGCATTCTCACCCTTTTTTCGCAGGTCGCCGGGAATGAGCCGCTCGACGCCATCACAAACCGCGCCTTTCATTTCGGCGAACGCGTCATGGAACTTCTGAATCACGTCGGCACTGCCGAATCCGGAACGCTGAAAGAATTGATCCGGCGCAGTTCGCGATCCTTCCTGATTCGCTGCGCCTCCGAGGCCGGCGAGCTCTACACCAAGGAGTACCTGGCCCGGCTCGAATGGTACTCGCCATTCCGGTTTTCGTTCCTGAACCGGCAGCGCAAGAGGTTCGTCCGCCGTCAGAGCTTATTCACGCGTCTGTTCGAAGCCTTCCTGGCTGCTGAAGATGATGAATCCGCGTTTCCCTTGCTTCCGAACGCCTTGATGCCGAAGTTTTGAGGCGCTGGGCGAAGTGCCGCCAAAGCGGTGGTCCCGGCACGGCTGAAAATCTCGCGCACCGGTGCAAAGTCCGCGCCGGTGAAGAACCAGAGACAGGGTTTGACGTCAGCCTCGGCCACCCTGGGAGCAGATCCCTTGAAAGGTGTACGATAGGCAGCGTGGGCGTGGAAGACGTCAATCCTCACGAGGAACTCAAGAGACTCGACGAGCAGATCAAGTCCGCCACCGAGCTTGCCGCATTGAAGCCGCTCTATTACCGGCTGCACGAAATCATGCGGGCTTTCCCTGACGATTTCGATGTACAGTTCTCAGGAAACGAAATCCAGCAGCGCCTGATGGCGCATGGCACGCTCCTCAAGCAACGGGAAGCCTCGCCACCTGCGCCTCCCGCTCCGCTTCCACCCGCGATGCCGGCAGCAGAACCGCCTCCGCTGCCGGTTTCTCTCCCGGATACCGTGGCGCCTGCGCCGGGCGCCCCACCCGGCACCGCCCTTGACGCCCACGGCGACGCCGTTGCCGCCGCCACTCCCAATCTTCGACTCCGCTTTGCCGGAACAGCCGCCGCCCGCAGTCGTCGTGACACGTGAGAATCCGCCCCAGCCGTCCGCGCGGCCTCCCGCGCCTCTACGCCCTACGCGCAAGTGGAATCTCGCGTGGGTGATCGGACCAATAGCTGGTCTGCTGGTCGCCTTAGCGCTCACGTCTTGGGTGGCACATCAGATTCGCAAGCGCGACGCGAACAACCCGGCGGCCGTGCCAGTCGACATCCGGACCACTCCTCCGGGCGCGTTCGTAAAGGTAGCTGCGGAACAGTCCGCGGCCGGCGGTAGCAGCGATACCTCCTGCACGTCCAACTGCAATCTGGTGCTGACGCCGGGCACTTACCGGCTCTCCGCGTCCCTGGACGGCTTCGAACCCGCGGCGGGGATCGTCACCGTGACGGCCCGGCAGTCGGCGGCGGTGAGCCTGACGCTTCAGCCGCAGGCACAATCGGTTCGCCTGCTGACCGATCTGGACCGCGGCAAGGTCGTGGTGGACGATCGGCCGCCGGTCGATCTGCAAGAAGGTCAGTTGGCGCTCGACAAGGTGGCACCGGGCACACACACCCTGAAAGTTACCGGGCAGAACGGGTTCGCCTCGTTCTCGTTTGAGATCGCGGATGCGCGGCTGCCGGCTGTGGCCGGACCCGTAGAGGCGCGGAACATGATCGCGGTGCTCGTGGCTAGCTTCGGGAAACACGCGCGTGTCGTCACCAACGGGGGCCCCTGGAAGCTCGCGGTCAACGGCCAGGCGCAAAGCGATGCCGGTCCGGCCGGGACGGACCTCACAAGTTTTCAGCCGGGTGTGAATGAGATCGTTGTGGGCGAGGGCGGGAATCAGCGCAACATGAGCGAAAGCTTCGGCGCTGCGCCCATGCTGACCGCGTTCCTGAAGACGGACGTCAATGCAGGCACCCTGATTGTCTCGACCGGCCAGAGCGACGTGCGCGTGTTTCTGAACGGCAAGGAGCACCGCCAGCGCACCCAGCGAGGCCAGTTGCGAATCCAGACCCTCGGAAAGGTCACGGTGCGGGTGGTCAAGAGCGGCTTTCAGGACGAGCCCGCGCAAACTGTCGAAGTGAAGAAGGGTGCGGAAGTGCGCCTGCAGTTCAACCTGAAACCGCAGCCGCAATTGGGCTCGCTGCAAATCCATGCCGCCATGGCCGGCACCGAAGTTCTAGTCGATCAGAAAAGCGCCGGCACGGTGGGGCCGGATGGATCGTTCGACTTCAGCGCCATCCAACCGGGCAACCACACTATCGAGCTGCGGCGCGAACAGTACCTGCCGAAGCGGCTGCAGCGATCCTTCCATGCGGGCCAGGCGGTAGTACTGGCGGGCGCGGACGTAGTGTTGGCTGCGGCCAAGGGCACCATCCGATTCACACGCAATCCTGCATCGGCAACCATTACATATCGCCGCGGTAACGAAACGGAGTCGCACGAAGCCCGCGGAAACCAGATCGAGTTAGCCCCCGGGAAGCTACGTATTCTCGGCGAGCGCACCGGGATTCACCGAATCAACGACACGTGTCCACCTGGCCGCCGGAGAAAATCGGGAAGTGGATCTCACACTGGCTCGTGAACGGCGGGCCGCGCCTCCACCCGTAGTGGCACGTGGGATGACGGAGTTTGCGGATGCACAGAACTGGAAAAAGGATGGCGACAGTTGGGTCCGCAAGGGTGGCGGATTCGTGCCCTATAAGCTGCCGCCCAAGGGCGTCTTCACTTTCACGGTGGGCCTGCTTAAAGGCGGCGGCCTCTTCCGGGCGGGCCAGATCCGCTGGTGCCTCCAGTATCTCGACTCCAAGAACTATCTGCTCTATGAGATGGATCGGAAGAACTTCTGGGCTGGGGTGATCGAAAAGGGCAAGCGGCTCGAACGAGTCAAGGCGCCGCACAATCTCGGGAATCAGAAGGCGTTCACCATTCAGATCGAGGTGACGCCAGATCGTCTGGTACAGAAGGTGCGCGTGGGTGAGGAGTGGAAAGTGCTCGATAATTTTGTCGAGCCGGGCCGCGATTTCACTCAGGGTAAGTTCGGATTTCTGATCCAGGGGAACGAAGAGATCGCGATTTCCGATTTCAAATTCCTGCCGAAGTAACCAACCCCTGAGGGCAGCCCGGGACCGGCCACAGCGAATAACAGTCTGCCCCGCCACTTCTCGAATCTGGCCATCGGTATGGGAAACGGCGGCTGTACGCCGCCTGGCGACCATGCCGATGCGGCAGTAGTGCTCCAGCATCTTCTTCGAGACGTGCCCGACGCCCTATTGGCGCACTTCACCTACTCCGCATCGGCCTCACCGGAGAGGAACCGGCGCGAAGCTTCGGCCATGCCGCGCTCATAAGCTTCGATGAGGCGGTCCCACGTTTTGTTGGCGTCGTCGTCCACCTGCCGCCGCGCGGGATCGGCGTCGAACCATGCGATGGTCTCGCGCACGCCCCGGTGGAATGGGACGGTGGCACAATAATCCGGCACAAAGCGCTTGATCTTGCTGTTATCGAAGACCACGCTGACGGCTTTATCGCCAGCCAGCCCGCCGTAGGCCTCGGGCAGGTTGGCGCCGATAAAATCCGTCGTCATATGGATCAGCTTCGGCTCCACGCCGGCGGCCTCGCCCACGATGCGATAGTACTGGTTCCACGTCATCACTTCATCGCTGGTGATGTGGAAGGCGTGGCCGATCGCCTGCTGGTTCCCCAGCAAGCCTACCAGGCCCTTGGCAAAGTCCGTGTTGTGGGTGATGACCCAAAGCGACGATCCATCTCCCGGAACGATCACCTTTTTGCCGCGGCGCATGCGATCCACCACCGTGTACGGCTTCGTCCAACTGTTTACCGCCAGTGCGATCTGCATTTCGCCATAGGTGAGCGACGGCCGGACGATCGTCACCGGGAAGCCGTCTTCCCGATAAGCCTGCATCAGGCGTTCTTCGCATGCGATCTTGTTGCGCGCATATTCCCAATACGGATTGGCGAGAGGAGTGGACTCGGTGATCAGATAGTGGCTCACCGGCTTCTGATACGCGCTCGCGGAGCTGATAAACACGAATTGCCGCGTACGTCCGTTGAAAAGTTCGATGTCGCGCTCTATGTGCGGCGGCATAAACGCGATGAAGTCCACCACGGCGTCGAAGAACGCGCCATCGAGGGCGCGCCGTGCGGCGGCACGGTCGTGGATGTCCACCGCGAGTGTTTTTACGCCGGCGGGCAACCGGGTGGCACGCTGCCCGCGCGTGAGCAGGGTAAGATCGATGCCGCGCTCCGCCGCCAGCCGGCTGCAGGCCGTGCTGATGATTCCGGTTCCGCCGATGAAGAGAACTCTCATCCAGCCGTTGTAGCAAAGATGAGATAGGCCGCGCCCGTGCGATACCCTGATTGAGAGGAGAGAACATTATGGAATATCGCTTCCTGGGCGGCAGCGGGCTGGAAGTTTCGGTCTTGAGTTTCGGAACTATGACCCTCGGCGGAGAGGGCCGGTTTGCCGCCATGGGCAACGTGCAGGTGGAGGAGGCGCGCCGTTTCGTCGACATCTGCATCGACGCCGGAGTCAACCTGTTCGACACGGCGGACATGTATTCGTACGGCAAGTCGGAGGAGGTTCTCGGCCAGGCCTTGAGCGGCTGCCGCAAAGAGATCGTGCTCGCCACAAAGGTTTTTATGCGCCTGGAGCCCGGGACAAACAAGAACGGGGTCTCCCGCCGGCGCATCATCGCAGGCCTGCGAAGACAGCCTTCGCCGCCTCCGCACGGATTACATAGACCTGTATCAGGCACACAGCTTCGACTCGCTCACTCCGCTGGATGAAACCCTGCGCGCCTTCGATGACCTGGTCCGCTCCGGCAAGGTGCGCTACGTGGGCTGTTCCAACTATTCCGGCTGGCAACTAATGAAGGCGCAGGCCATATCCGCCTCACTCGGCATTTCGCGCTACATCTCGCAGCAGATCAACTACTCGCTGCTGGCCCGCGACGCCGAGTGGGAGCTCATTCCCGCGGGTCTGGACCAGAAGATGGGCGCCATGGCGTGGAGTCCGCTGCAGGGCGGGCTGCTCTCCGGCAAATTCCGCCGCGGCGCGGAGAAACCCGCGGAGTCGCGTCTGAACACGCTCGAGGCGCCCGGCAACATCGATCCTGAGCGCCTCTACAAAATTGTCGATGCCCTTGAAGCGATGGCCGGCAAGCACGGCGTGTCCGTCGCGCAGGTGGCGCTTAACTGGGTGACCCGCAAACCAGGCGTGGACACGGTCATCATCGGCGCGCGCGACGAGCGGCAACTGCGCGACAATCTCGCCGCGGCCACCTGGACGCTTTCCGACGACGAGGTCCGGAGCCTGGATGAGGCCAGCGCCCTGCCGCTTCCCTACCCCTACTGGCACCAACAGAAATTCGCAAGCGACCGCAACCCGATCGCCCGGCACGTGCGTGAGCCGCGCTAAGGACTTGCGCGAAAGGCCTCTGCAAGCCATTTCGCGCGGTGTAGCGGTAAGAATGGAAGGTTTTCCATATCGAATCGTTGACACCTAAGCGCCGATGCGTTCACAACGCACCAACCGGCTTGTGTCTATAGCCGCCAGCCGGGGCGGCGCCGGCGAGGAGGAAAGCAGCCAGCCACAGCATCCCTCACACCCGCGGCAGGAATAGCGCTCCCCGCCTGCGCAGTTCCGCGTGAACTTCGCTGCCGTCGATGCGTGCCGGGGAGATGCCGCGCTTAGCCGCCATGGCCGCGGCTAAGCCGGCGGCCTGTCCCATCGCCATGCAGGTGCCCGTAACCCGGTAGGCCGAATGCGCAATATGCGAACCGGATATGCACCGGCCCGCAAACAGCAGGCCCTCCAAATCTTTCGGAAGCAGGCAGCGGTAAGGAATATCGCAATTGCGAGTTCTCTTCCCCTCGGGCAGATCAGGCACCCTCGGAGAAGCATCGTTCGGATCGATTTCGTGCACGTCAGTCCCGAAACCGAGGCTGGTCACGGCATCGGGAAAGCGGCGGGCATGGATCATGTCATCCACATCCAGCCGGTACTTGCCCTCCAGATGCCGTGCTTCCCGAATGCCCAGGTACGCGGCCGAAACCGTGAGCCGGATGTCCTCGAGGCCGGGAATGCCCCGCAGCGCGGGCATGAAAACCTCATGAATCTGCCGGCGGGCCTCCACCGTGGCCCTGGTGACAGCGCGCACGTCCGTCGCATCCACTTTGTAGACGTGGGTCGCCTGGATGGCGGCGGCACCCGGTCTCGGCACCGCAATCAGAAAGGGAGCGCCGCTGCGCTGTGGACCGTAGGGGAGCTTGATCCGCAGATCGCGTTTCGCTATGGCTTGCTGCAGCGCCTGGAAAACCTCGTGCACCTTCACGTCCTCCGGCTTCAGGTTTCCCAGCCCCTGGATGTTATCGATTTCGAACATCAGCGTGGCCGGTTGGGCCAGGCCATCCCTTTCCCGGCCATATTGGAATTTGACGCCGGCCCGCGCCGACAGATCGCCGTCCCCGGAGCAGTCGATGACCACCTTCCCGAGCACCGCCTCCCGGCCTGACTTGCTCTCCACGAAGGCGCCTCGCACCCGGTTGCCGTCCATGACCGCATCCGTCACCTGCGCGTGGTACCAATATTCAACTCGAGCCTGGGCCATCATCTGTTCCAGGGTGTACTTCATCACTTCGACATCGAAGACTTCAAACTTGTCGAGGTTTTTCCAGGCGCGGGCCTGCTTGAGGCGGTCAATGAGCTGGCCGACCATCCACCCCTTGTTCGGGTCGAAGTAAGGATTCAGCAGTCCGCCGGTCCAAACGCCACCCAGCATCCCGAATCGTTCCAGCACGAGCACGGAGGCGCCTTCTTGCGCGGCTGCCAGCGCGGCTCCCACTCCCGTAGGCCCTCCGCCCACCACCAGAACATCAACTTGCCGGGCGATGGGGGTCTTTCGCGGCGGCTCCGTAACGAACTGCCGTTGCGCGGCTTTCGCCGGCGCTCCCGAAGAACTCGCCGCGGCCAGTGCGGCAGCCCCGCTCATCGATCCCATGAAGCGCCGCCGGTCTACCGATCCTGTCTTCCTCACCTTGGTCTCCTCGTCAAATGGACAAGCGCAGCACCAGTTCCCAGCGATTCGAAGGGCGGAAGTTCCTTTCCCTTGGCAAGGTGGCCCCGAGTGGCCTTCTTGCCTCCCCGCCAGTCCATGCCGCCGGTCTGCGCTTCCCTAGTTTACAGGCAGACGTCGTCCTTGCTCCATCCGTCTCCGTAACGGTCCTGCTTGAGGGAGTCTCCGGTGGACAGGAAAATCAGCGGGGCCCATGCGAAGAGCAGCGTTTGCGGGTGTTCGCTCCGCAGACATTCTACGCTCAATGACGCCACGGTGCCGCGGGTGCAAACCCGCTTGGGACCAACCGGCTACGTCAAGTCGTTGCGCAGCACCACGCGGTAACGCGCTTTGCCGGCTTCCAGGTGGGCCAGCGCCTGGTTGGCGCGGCTCATGGGGAACTCCTCGGTCACCGGTGCGATGCGGTGTCGCGCGCAGAATTCGAGCATGGCCGCGACGGTGGCGGGAGCGCCGGAGGGCGACCCGCCGACCGACCGCTGTCCCGCGATCAGCGGAAAAGACGGCACAGGCAGCGGCTCCGGGACCACTCCGACAATGTGCAGCCGTCCCTTGGGAGCCAGCGCCGCGAGGTACGCGTTCCAGTTCAGCACCGCATTCACCGTCGAAAGAATGAAATCGAACGACCCGGCGACGGAGGCCAGTTGCTCGGCCGAACGCGAATCCACCACGCGGTGCGCGCCCATCGCCCTAGCCTCGTCCGCCTTCGATGCCGTCGAGGTGAACGCCGTCACTTCGCATCCCCACTTGTTTAGAAACTGCAGCGCCAGATGGCCGAGCCCGCCGATGCCGATCACGCCCACGCGCTGAGTGGGGAGCACCCCGCACTGGAGCAGCGGGTTGAAGACGGTGATGCCCCCGCACAACAGCGGTCCGGCCTTGGCCGGATCCACGCCGCTGGGGATGGGCGTGGCCCACATCCAATGACAGCGCACCTTGGTGCTGAAGGCGCCGTGCCGGTTGACGATGGTCTGCTCCAGGCTCTCGCACATGTTGTGGTTGCCGGTCAGGCAGGGACGGCAGTGCAGGCAACTGCCGGCGTTCCAGCCCAACCCGACGGTCTGGCCGAGTTGCACGGCCTTCGCCCGGGGCCCCATGGCGGAGACCGTGCCGATAGCTTCGTGGCCGGGAACGAACGGATATCGCGTGATACCCCACTCGTTCTTCGCCATGGAGAGATCGGAGTGGCAGATGCCGCAGTACCGAACATCGATCTCGACCTGGTCGTCTCCGAGCGGTCCGGGATCGTAAGAAAAAGGCTGTAGCTTCACGCCGGCTTCGGTGGTAGCGAGCGCATGGATCAGTGGCATGCTTTTATTTTAGTTGGTTTTGATATCCGACTGGCTGAAACGTGCCCTGGAGCACTCAGCAGCCGTAGGAAGACCGCTGGTTAGACTTGAGCGGCCAACCGGCAGCATGACCGTTGGCCCGTCCAGGAGTTGGACGGAGAGGTTAACCTCACTCCAACCGGATAGTGACCTCCGGCGACGGAAAGATCTCGAAGGTGCTCCAATGACCGTCGCGCGTGAGAGTCAGCTCTTGCTGGCCGGGTACCACCGTCGCCTTGCCGAATGGCACCAGCGTGGTGTTCACGCTCACCTTGACGTAGCGCGGCGTGTAACGGTCCACGTAGCCGCGCGCGGTAGGCGCGTTGATGTCGTCCAGCACGTGGATGAGATACTTGCCGTTCTGACGGCGCAACCGGAAGTGATACCGCCCGCTCTTGTCACCGAATGAGTAAATAGTTTCCGCGAGCACGCTCCGCAGGATGGCGTCGAACAACTCCGGCATCTCCAGCAGCGCGGACTCGGTGAGCGCCGAGGCGTACACGGTTTGCCTGCGCACCAGCGCCGGCACCTCTCCGCGTAGCGGCGACGCGATCCAATGGGTGACCTGGGCGCCATCCGGCCGCAGGTGCCAAAACGGCGCCTTCACGTTGTAGCGCTTGCCTTCCCATGTGATGCGCGCGGAGGCCAGCGTAATGGGTCCGTCGCAGTGCACCCCGAACAGCGCGTCCGCGTCGGAGAACCTGCCGCTGTGGCCTAACCCGGTACCCCGGCCCAGTGCCAGCACCGCGCCGCCGCCCTGCGCGAATTCGCGTACCTTCCGTGCGTCCTCCGGGCTCAGGCTCACACGGTCCGGAATAATAAGCAGCCGCACGTCGCGAGCGATGCGGTCCCACTTCTGCGCTCCAGCACAGGTGAGCAGACGGCGAGGCAAATAGCCGTGACGGCGCAGGTGCCCTTCCAGCTTGCCGATGACTTCGCTGTAGTCTTCAGGACCGCCCGGCCATTCCAGGTCCGCGGCCTGGGCCGTGCCCAGCACGATCCCCACATCGTGCACCGTGGTGGCGCCTTCCAGATACGGCCGCATCCGCCGCAGCCAGCGCCCGCTCGAGTCAAGCAGTTGCATGGTAGGCTCGTCCAGGCTCCCGTCGTGCCCCAGCGCCAGCGATTCGTACAGGTTCACTCCGGCCGAGAGTGTGTTGGCCAGCTCCAGCGGCAACTGGGCGCTCTTCTTGGTAGTTGGCGGAGGTCCGCCAGTGAGCGGTGTGAACCAGGTATCCGACAGCATGGTGAGCGACTCGGACGGTTTGGTGAACCACCCCAAGTACTCGGCCTGCTTCCATTGCGTTTCGATGGGCCAGAGTTCGGCCGTGAAGTAGTCGAGCGAAGGCGCCATGCCCAGCGCCCGCCGCGGGCCCATGTGCAACGGGTCGACGATGCGGTTACTGGCCACCACCGCCGAGGGCTTCAGCTTGTGTATGTAGTCGGAAGTCGTCTTCAGCCAGGCGGCGATCGAATCCGTCGCGAACCGCATGTGTTCGGGTGCGGTGGCTTCTTCGAGAGCCTTGCCGTATTGCCGGCGGAACGCCGCGGCGCTCCACTTGTCGAAAGTGAAGGCCGGATACTCCGGCACGTCCAGCCAGAATCCGTCGACGTCGTAATCCTGAATCAGCTCGCGGATCTGCTCGAGGGCCTTCTCGCGGAACGGCGAGTGTATGCTCATGGCGTTAGCGGGCCAGGGATGCGTGTACCGGATGGCGGCGCCGCGCCGGTCCACCGTGGTCCATTGTGCGAACTCCGGGTTGCCGTCCACAAAAGTGTTGAAGTAGACCACCAGCTTCAGCTTCTGGCGATGGCATTCCGGCGCGACCAGGGCCATGAAATCGCGTTCCGTCCGATAGCTAGTGGTCCGCGTCTGGTGGAACACCAGCCCGTCGATCCACTTGTCGTAGAAGATGAGGTGCGCCGCGCCGGCCTGTTTCACTCGCGCCACCAGCGCGCGTGCGTCGAAGTTCCGCCCCAGGTCCTTACGCCACTCTTCGATGGTGTAGCCCTGATGCTCCGGGTCCTTGATGAAGCCTGCCATAACGCCGATCTGCGGCGTCCGGTAGTACTCCATCGGACCGAGGTCGCGCGGCAGTTGCTGCGCAAAACAAGCCGTCACGAGACAGGCCAGTACCACCACGTGTTCGCTTTTCATAATGTCTTCCGGCACTCCGAAATATACAGCAATCGCGGGCGGTCCCTCAACGCGCCCGGGTTGTATTGGAACGTATGGGAAACACGCAGGAATATGAGGGCGGACAAATGTCGCGAGAGAGGTGGCGAAGAAGTGTGCCCAGGCATACTATGTGTAATCTGTGGTATTTCGGCGGAACGGCAGGAATGTGGCGCAGGTCGCGTCTTGGATGACGATGGGCGGCTACATCGAGCAGGCCAGACATCATAGGAGGAACAATGAGACAACTCTTGGCTGTCACCATACTCTGTGTGTGCCTTGCGGCGCCGGTGCTTTCCCAGACCGGCGCGGGCCGCGCGGCATTCTATGAAGCGCCCCAGTTGTTCGTGATGACCGGCTACATCGCCAATACCACCAGCGGCACCTGGGGAACCGATTTCATTACCGCCGGACAGTGGACCCCGGAAAAGCAGAAGGCCGCCCTGGCCGCCTGGAATAGGGGCTTGGGCAGCGCTTACGATGCCGAGAAGACTGTGCTCGACTTCCAAAGGGCCGGCGCGACCGGCGTCATCTTCTATGACAAGTGGCATGACGGCAACGTCCCGCACGCCACCAAACTCACCAATTTGCGGACGGAGCGCGATCTCGTCGGTCCCACCATTGCCGCCCTGCGGAAACACAACATGAAGATAGTTGTGTATTACTCGGTGGGGTTCGACTGGAACCGGGAGCCGAAGTTCCTCGAGTGGGCTTGCCGCGACGCGCAAGGCAAACCCATGGGCCGGGCGTTTCCCACCGACTGGATGTCGTTCCACTCTCCGTACCGGCAGTATGTGATCGACCATCTGGTCGAGATCATGAAGCTGTACGGCCGCATCGACGGGCTCTGGCTCGACATCTTTGGCCAGCCGGAGGTTACCTACGACAAGTACAGCCAAGCGGCGTTCCAGGCCAAGCATGGCAAACCCCTGGAGCAGGCCACACCGGACGAGCAGGTGGATTTCGGCATCGACACGCGGCGCGGATTCTTCCTCGACATTCGCAAGGCGGTCACCGCCGTGCAATCCGACGTCAGTCTGACCTTCAACGGGGCGGGCATGGCGGACCTCGTCGAGCCGAAGGCCGCCGCACAGGTGGACGCCCTGGCGGATTTCTTCTCCATGGAAGGCCATCGCGTGGAGAACATCGACCGCGGCGCTCGCGTCGGCCACAACATGGACCGGCCCTTCGAAGTCGGCATGCTGATCAATTCTTCCTGGTACGTACCGATGAGCGACCAGGCTCCGCCCGCTGCCATGTCGGAGGAGGAGGCCATCGTCTCGGCGGCCACCGCCTGGACGCAGGGTTCCAATGTGTATGCCGCCATGACGCCGGGCCACTCCGGCATCTTCGATGCCGCTGGCGACCTGAAGGCGCTTCGGGCCATCGGCGGCTGGCTCGCCCAACACAAGCCATTCCTGGTGGGGAGCGTGCCCTATGCCGACGTGGCCATTGTCCGGGGGACCCCTTCTCCCGACCTGCGTCACGTGCCCTCGTTGGCGAGCCTTTGGGAGAATTTCTACCGGCGCGGCGCGCGACCCAACCCGCGGCCGGGCGAAGCGCTGGATGGGGCACTCCGCAAAGGCGGCTACTTCACTGAGTTCACGGGTACCGCATTCCCCCGGCGCAAGGTGGACTGGCAGTCGTTCCGGCTTCTGGTCATGCCCGAAAACGCCGTCCTGGATGACACTACGGTGAACGAGATCCGAAACTACGTTTCCGCCGGCGGGAGGCTCCTCGCGGTGGGCCACGCCTCCTTGTTCGATCAGTCGGCGAACCGGCGCGCCGGCTTCGCCCTGAAGGAGGTCTTCGGCGTCGAATACTCCGGTGACCTTCCCGGTTACAAGCAGTTCTCGGCGCTGCCGGGGAGCGGTATCGCTTCTTCCATGCCGCTCAATGCGGCCGCGGTGGGAGTGAAACTAACCACCGGCAGGGCGCTGGCTGTGTGGAAGAGCGCGGGCGATGCACCCGCCGTAGTCGAGAATCGCTTCGGCAAGGGGCATTGCCTCTATGTCAGCGCCGCCGAAATCCCCACATCGGCGAGCGGTCTGCTCAAAGAACTCACCGCGCGACTGATCGGCGCGCCTGTGGTGGAAGTGCAGTCCACGCGCAATTACTCCTTCGTCATGAACCGGAAAGGGAACGACCTGCTGCTTTACGCGATGAACCGCGACACCGGATCGCGAGCTTACGGGGAGTCCGGCATGGCGCCCGACACCACCTTGGTGCTGGGACCCGAACAGGTCCGCCTGACCCTGAACACGGCGGCCATCGGGGACATCCGCCGCGTGGATCTATTGCCCGGGGGTAGCGCGGTGAAGATGAGCCGCCGCGCCGGATCGATCGAAATACTCGTCGGTGCATCGCCTTCCGTGACGGCGCTGCGCCTGCGCAAGGACTGAAAACCGGAAGGCTGTCCGCAGTCGAAGCCGGCTTCGCGGTGGAGGAATGCAGCACCAACCTGCGCATCCGGAGTGAAGCCCTTGCGGTGCCGGCCGATCACGGTTCCCGGCTTGACCATGATCAGCACCGGGCGCCAACCGCTCCAGAGCTCGGACAGCCAGACCAGACGAGCCGATCAGCAGCGGCCAGTTAGGGAAATCGGTCAATGAGGAGGTGAGGGACGAAAGAGTGCCGGTGGAATCAGCCCAAAGAACTGCCGTTCCGGGTCAGGGAGTCCTCGGGTGCAGAACGGCCACCCCCCTCGGGACTGCAGGGCAGGCATTCAGGAAAAAGCGTGAGCTTCAACGGTTCCAAGACAAACCGATTGTGCTACTCTCAGATCGGCCGGAAGGCCAAAGAGGAAATTCCAGTTTACGATAAGGATTCTATGTCATCTTTTAGCCGCCGTTCATTTCTGCAACACGCTTCCGCGGGTGCGTGCGCCGCACCGTTCTTTATCCGCAATCTGATCTCCGCTCCGCCCAGCAGTACGCTGCGGCTGGCCAGCTTCGGCGCGGGCGGTATGGCCTTCTACACGCTGCGCGGGATCGCCACGCATCCCAAGGTCAAGCTGGCCTGCGTCGCCGAAGTCGATTCCGCCAAGCTGAAGCAGCTCAAGACAGAGTTCGCCGGCGCCACGGTTTACGAGGATTGGCGGAACATGCTCAAGAAGGAGCACAAGAACATCGACATGGTCTGCGTCGGCACGCCGGACCATATGCACGCTTCGATGGCGATGATGTCCATGCGGCACGGCCTGCCGGTCTACGGGCAGAAACCGCTCACACACGATATCTTCGAAACGCGGCGCTTGACGGAGTTCGCGCGTAAGAAGAAACTCGCGACGCAGATGGGCATTCAGATCCACTCGAGCGCCGAATACCAGATTGCGGTTGCGCTGGTGCAACAGGGTGTCATCGGCAAGATCAAGGAGGTCCACTCCTGGAGTGAAAAGAAATGGGGCGATCCCGATCCGTTGCCCGACCGGTCGGATCCCGTGCCCGCCACGCTCAACTGGGATCTGTGGTTGGGGGTCTGCGGCAGCCGACCCTACCTGAAAGGCTACTATCATCCCACCAACTGGAGGAAGCGGATCGATTTCGGTACCGCCACCTTCGGCGACATGGGTTGTCACATCCTCGATCCGGTCTGCAGCGCTTTGCGGCTGACCGCACCCATCTCCGTGCGCTCGGAAGGCCCGATTCCCTCACAACACAACTGGGCGATTAACGCGGTAATCCATTATGTTTTCCCAGCCACGCCGTTCACCACCGACAACCCGATTGAAGTCGTTTGGTACGATGGCGACGAGCGGCCGCCCAAACATATTCAAGAACTGGTGGGTCCGGATACCATCCCGGGCCAGGGTTCGATCTTCATCGGCACGAAAGGTGCCATGCTGCTGCCGCACATTGCGCGTCCCACTCTGTTCCCGGCGAATCAGTTTAAGGATTTCCCCATGCCTGTGATCGCGGCGGTGAACCACTATCACCAGTTCGTGGATGCGGTGCTGGGGACTGCGCAAGCCTCGGCGCCGTTCGATTACTCCGGTCCGCTGACCGAGACCGTCCTGCTCGGTACCATTGCGACGCGTTTCCCCCATACAACGCTCGCCTGGAACGCGGCCAGGCTGAAGTTCGAGAACTCGAAGCAAGCCACTCAATACGTCCGGCGCAAGTACCGCTCCGGCTGGAAGGTCAAAGGGCTGAGCTAACCCCAATACTGTTCACTTAGTCTTCGTGGGGCGGACCCCAGGTCCGCGGGTCGACGCCCTCGTCGGCCCTCACGCGCTCGCCGGCAGCGGCCGGACCAAGGGGTCCGGCGCGGTCCAGGGGGACCGCCCTACAAATCCGTGCTAGTGGCAAGCTTCGCGGTAGCGGATCTTCTCCATGACGCGATGGGCGCGTTGCACAAAGTTCTTGCGGCATGGCCGCATTGGACGCCGCCCTTGAGCGAGTACTTCTACGTGCGATGAGGGGAGTATCCGCTGATTCAGCTTTATTGGGACTTTTCTGAATCCAGTTCGGCTTCGATGGCGGCTTCCGGCCCGGCCGCCCGGGCCTCTTCGAGCAACTGCTGGGCCTCCATCACCTTGCCACGCGGCACCATCACTTGGAAGCCGAGCACAGGGTACGGACCTGGCCGCGTCATCAGCGACGGTATGCCGTTCGTATCCAGCACTCCGCGGATCACATCCGCTTCCACCTCGGCATCCACGTTCGACGAATCAAACAGGGGAACCATGTCGAGAGCGTGGGAGGTCGACCCCACATCCTGATTTCGCTCGTCTTCCTCACGGTCGAGATCTTGCGCCATGACTCAAGAATATCGCAGAATGTTGCGCGTGCTTGACCCGGAATTTACTTGGGGGCCTTCCGGCGAACATCGTAAGTGGCGTTCAAGGCGGAAATGTGGGCTTGAATAGTCATTGAAGCGGCGGCGGGGCCACTTTGTTGGTGTGTACATGTTCGGCGTGATAGATGCGCACCAGCTCATCGAAGGCCTGCTTCAGCACGGGTCCCCGGAGCATGCCGCCGTTGTTGTGCAACTCGGCGTCGATCTGCGCCCGAAGGTATAGGATGCGCCAGCGCCAGGCGTGGCGCGCCTCCCCGGTCAGCTTCGCGTCGGCCTTCTTCATCAACTCAAACGCCTGCGCGGCGGACGCAGCGCCAAGATTGCGCGCCAGGTTCTTGGTTTCGTGCTGGTGATTCTCCTCCAGCAGCCGGATAGCCTCGGCGACGTCGCCGACTACCTCGGGCGAGTACTCATAAGCGATGTATTCCTTTACGGTATCCTCCGCCTGCCGGCGGGGGTCCCAGTAGAACTGCGCGTAGATCGCCTTGTTGATGTCTTCGTAGATGCCTTCCGAGTAAGGAAATCCACCCGCAAGCCGCCCGGCAACCTGATTGCAGAGTTGCTGGGAATGCGCGGGCAATGGATTGGCCCCGTAGCCGCCCCACGGCCACATGCGCCACATGCTGATCTCCGGAAAATTCAGCAACGGCAGGCCGCCTGGCACGCCCCGGTCCAACGGATAGCGTGGGAACGCCTCGTGAGCATCGGCCAGGATGTAGTCGACCCAGCTCTTGTCAGTGGCGAGCAATCGGGTCAAGCCTTCCCACTCGCCCGCCGGCGGACTGTCGTACATCCAAGTGGAAAGGATAAACTTCACCCCAGGGTGGCGCTCCCGGGCCAGTGCGGAGATACGGCGGCACATGGTGGGATAACCGCGCACACCCCATGGCCAGCAGTCTTTACAGCCGCAGCCGCCTTCATCGTAGGGCCACCAGCCCACATAGTCGAGGCCGGGATCCTTGAATTCTTCAAGCAAACGGCGCCACATCGCGGTCAAGTACTCGCGCCCGGCAGGCTGGCTGGGACAAATGTTCACACCGAGAGCGCCGCGCCGCTTCCAGTCGTCGGGATACGGCTGGGCCAGCAGTTCCGGCGGAGCGGTCTTGAACCCCTGGTTGGCCGTTCCCAGCAGGCCCACGCGCATTCCAGCACGCTTGGCCGCCCGCATGGTCAGGCGGATTCGCTCGAGGTTGGCGCGCGCCGCCGGATCGTCGAATGACGCATACTGCCACGGAGGAAAGCTGATGACGACGGCGTTCACCCCCCACAGCGCCAACTCTTCCACATAGCGCTGCAACTCATCCGGGGGAGCAACTTCATAGAAATTTCCGAAGTGCGAAGCGAGGTAGATGCCGCGCACAGGACTCACGGGCGCCGAGGTGCCCCGCCAGGCGGGAGCCCGCAGCAATTTGCCCAGCCCGTAAAGCAACCCACGCTCATCGGCAGCGGTTACGCGCACCGTTCCGGACGGCTTTCCGGCAATCGTGAAGCCTTCCACAGGCGTGCCGGCGCGAATCACCAACTCGACCTTGCGGGGCAACCGCGCGGACCGCGTTCCGGCCTGCCGCACAAAGATGGATATGGCATTGCGAACCAGCGGCCCAGGCCGGCGGGGCGGTACAACCTCGATGCCAGCGCCCCACGCCGCGGCGGCAGAGGCTAACGTTACCAGGAGGAGAGCGCGGCGAATCACGCCCGATTTTATCATGAGCATTCCGCGTGGCTGGTCCGCGGCCTACCCAACCCGCTGCACGCTGACGCGCTCCGCCGCTTCGCGGTAGATGGACACCACCGAACGCCTCTGCTGTACATCGTTCAGGTGGTACGTTTGCTCCCGCCGGTCATCCAAACGCCATCGCTGTGCCATGTTCGCCGCCGGAAACACCGCTCCCGGTCGCAGGTTGCTCCGCGATGCTCAGCGAATACGGTTCTGGCAAACGGAATGGTCTTGATGACCAACAGGCCAGCGCGGTGAACGAAATCCTGACGTAGCTTCGCCTCAACCCTTCAGGGTGACCGGGCCCAGGAGACCTGAGGGGAGCAACTCCGGCGCCAGTCCCGCCTTCCGGCGTCCGGCACAGTTCGGACAGGACTCCGCTTTGTGGCCGGCGGGCAGCACGGAGTCGTAGGTCCTCACGTTGGTCACGGTGAAGCGCTTCTGGCCGGGCTGCCGTCCGTCTCCGATGAGCCTGTTGGGCCACAGGTTCACGACCTCGATCTCCAGTTCGTTCCGCCGCGCGCGCAGCACGCCAGTGACTTCCACACGCCACGGTGCCGTCCAGATTACGCCCAGGTTCCTGCCGTTCAGCCGGACTTCGGCGACGTTCTTCACGGCGCCCAGGTCCAGGTAGATCTTCCCCTGAGCCGGGACGGTAGCGTTGAAGGTCTTGCGGTAGATCGCCGTGCCGCTGTAGTAGCGGATGCCTTCTTCCGGCCGCTCGCGTCCAGTCTACCAGCCTGGAGAATCTGGTTCTGGCGGGGCCGCCCCACTTCGGATCGAACCGGACTTCCCACGCGCCGGCGATCTCCGCGATGGTCTGCAACTCCGGGAAGTTCTTCCCGGAGGATGACTGACTTGATCGGAACACCACGAAGAAACTCTGCTTGGGTTCGAGGCGCATGGGCACGGCCGTGCGGCCTGTTTCCGCGCGGAACTCGCCCAGGGGACGGATTTCACCGGTGACTGCGTCCCAGAGTTCGGGAGTCTTCCCGGCGACGCGGAAGACCGCTTCCACCTGGGTAGGGCGATCGGTCTGATTAGAGAGGAAATAGATGTCCCTCGCCGCGTCCCGCCGGTGGATCCAGTCGATCTTGCCGTCTGGTGGGAGGCCGCGAATCTCCAAGTCCGGGAGGAGGCCGTCCGTCCTCAGTACGTCTGCGAGCGCCTTCCCCCACACCACCCTGCCAGCGCCTACTCTACGCTCGCCCGCGGGTGCGGCGGCGGTTCCCCACAACTCATCGGCGAGGGTCTTCAGCAGTGCATCGCGACGGGGGTAATCTGTGAGGCCAGGCGCCTGGCGAGGACGCTGCCCCACCAGCGTGACGCCGCCATCCACCAACTCCTTGAGCTTGCGCAACACCGCGGGCGTCATCTTATCTGTGCGGCCTTCCTGAAGCACCAGGTAGCCGTAGCTCATGCCGTCCGGCAGGACCACCCGTCCGCCCCTGGCTTTGGCCCGCCCCAGCAGCGCTGGCGCATTGATCACGTCGTGATCGTGCCCCGGGAGTATCTTCTCATCCGTGAGGGCCGTGTTGGGAATCTCCTCGCCACTGAAGTAGAGCAGGTCGGCCACGAACAGACCCTGCCGGAGCATGTGCTGGCAGCGTGCCAGGTAGCCAAGCCAGGCGTGGCCCTTGTCCCACCAGGTGATGTTGCGGTCGAAGTGCGCGCCCACGTGACTCCACTGGTAGCCGGGCTTGATGTCAAGCCGCGGCTGGTGGACATAGAAGCAGAGGACGTTGCGCGTCAGTCCGAGGCAGAAGGCCCGGTCTCCGACCCTCTTCAGCGCATAAGGATCCTCGATCCAGTCGTCCATGATGTCGGTAAACGCCTCGGCCTGATTGATCGGCTTGCCGTAGATGTGGGCGGCCGAGGCCGCTTGCCGCACGGAGCGTATTTCCCAGTCGGCGAGCAATTTGCCGTGGCTATCGTAGCGGCCTACCCAGAACTCGGCCATGGGGATATCGTTGGCGCCCTCACACTCCAGCAGATCGAGGAACTGCTTGTAAAAGGGCCCGCCGGATTCGGACTGGCTTCCCAAGCCGCGTTGGTGAGATAGATCCCGCAGCCGTCCGTAGTAGTTCTCGGCCACCAGGTCGGCCAGCGTGCGGCGGTAGTCCCAGAGAAAGCGCTCCGTGACATCCGTGCTGTCCACCGTCTTCTTCGCCAGCGCCGGCAAGTAGCGCAGCGGATCGTAGCCCCGGCGCCGGCGAAACTCCTCGATGAAGTTGGCCGTCCAGCCGGGCTGGCCGATCTCCCAACTATCAATGTGAGTGTATTTGAGTGTTTTCCCGGCGAGCGTTCCGGCGTCCGCGATGAGCTTCCCGGCGGTTTCCGCGAAGTGACGATCGAAGGCCGCCCGGCTGAGCGGATCGATCTCCCAGCCCTCTGCCGCCCGCGAAGAGGCGTTCTTGGTACGCTGACCGCCCAACGTGTAACCGAGGCGAAGGATGTTCCAGGAGCCGGCGGGCGCGTTCCAGCGCAGGCGTCCATCGCTTGTGTGCGCCGTGAGGTCCACGATCTGACGGCTGTCCCAGGTGGAAGCCGCCCCTGCGGGCATGGCCAGCACAGCGATATCCCGGTACCACCCGTGCTTCACGGGAGGCTGCGGCAGGGCTTCATCCACATCCCTGGGGCCTTGTAGGGTTGTCTCGGAGAACACCGTCTGCTTGATGGCATCGTCGGCGGTGACCCAGGTCCCTCCGGCGTCCCAGCCAGAGCAGAGGTTGACTGCCATGTCGATGCCCAGGCGCGCCGCCTCGCGGATCGCGTGGCGAAAGTTCTCCCGCCAGGCATCGCTCATGAAGACGGGTCCCTTGGGCGCCTCCGGGCCGCCCTCGCCCGCGTCGAACAGCAGCACGCCGGAGATGCCCTGGCGCCTCATCTCCTCCAGGTCGCGAGTGATGCCTTCCTGGCTGGCCGCCCCGTCCAGCCACCACCAGTAGGCCCAAGGCTGCGAGGCTCGCGGCGGATCGCGGAACGCGCTCTCCAACTCATCTCGCGAGATACTGCCTGCGACAGAAGCCGCCAGTCCTTGGCCGACGAACCAGCGCCGGGTGAGTCTCCCGATAATCTCCATAATCGGAGATATGCTACCAGATTGCCGGGATCAAAAAGCGAAGTGGAAGCGGGAGGGTCCCGGCCCGGTGTACCGGGCCAAACCACCGTCTGGAGCGGGACATCGCAGAGTTGTTGACTCGGCCATTGGGACGACCAAACCATAAGCCGGTAGTCTGGTACAAAGGCTTTCTCTACCAGGTAGCCAGTTGGACAACGGGGAATCTGTGGCAGGGGTGCGCCTTCGGGGTCGGGGCCGGGGCCGCTGCCGGTCCCGGAAATGCACGAGAGGCCGAAACCGGCCCGCGGGAGGTGCCTGGGTGTATGATGCTCCGTATCCGGGAACCTCCAATGGAAGTCCGTGCGCCGGATAAAACCAGCCGCAGGCGCACAACAGACGGTGCGCTGGGCAAGAAGTTGCCGGTATGATTTGCGGTACCTGCGCACGGACCCGGCGTGACCCAGTGGGGAAGCGGCCGTGGAATGCTGGTTTCGCAGCCGCGAGTCAGCCAGCTTGGTTCCCTCGCTATCCGGCCGCGAGCCGGTTGGCCCATTCCAGCCGCAGTGGTGGTTGGCAGCCAGGGGAACAGCTCCAGACGAATCATAAGATGCTTTTTTTCAAATGGTTGTTTACGGACCTCCACGTGCACACAGAATGGTACACCTCGGTACTCGAGGGGTGGAAGGCGGTAGCAAATGAGATCACTAGGAAGTGGTTCGGCAACTTTTCGGACGGTGGCAGCTATCTGCGCGCTGCTGATCGCCCTCCCCGCAAGTTTCGCTCAAACCCCGGCAGCTCCGCCTATGGAAAACCCGGACACGCAACAGGCGGCGCCACTTCTCTCGCCTGACCAATTGGATAACCTGGTCGGGCCCATTGCGCTGTACCCCGATCCGCTGCTCAGCCAGGTGCTGGCCGCCAGCACGTATCCACTGGAGATCGTGGAGGCGCAGCAGTGGCTCAGGCAGAACAGCAACCTTCCGGCAGCTCAGTTGATCGACGCCGCCAAGCAGCAGAACTGGGATCCCAGCGTCCAGGCCCTGGTAGCGTTTCCTGAAGCGCTGGGGCTATTGGCCAACGATGTCCAGTGGACCACCGACCTGGGGGATGCGTTCCTGGCCCAGCAGGCCGATGTGATGAGCGCGGTGCAAAACATGCGCGCGCGGGCCCGGGCAAACGGCAGGCTGAACAGCACTCCGCAACAGGTGGTGACCATGGACAACCAGGACAACCAGAGTGCCATCGAGATCCAGCCGGCCGATCCGCAAGTGGTTTACGTTCCGGTCTACAGTCCCAGTTACGTCTGGGGTCCGCCGATCGGGGGCGCTTACTACGATATGTGGTACCCGTCGGGCTTCGGCTTCGGTTTCGGATTCGGCCCAGGCATTTACATGAGCAGCTACTTCCCGGGATGGGGCGGCTGGGGAGGCTGGGGTTGGGGCTACGGATGGTTCGGCCGAGGCATGTATCTCAATACGGGTTTCTTCCCTCGGTACGGGTTCCGCGGGGGCTACTATGGAGGCTTCGGCGGCGGGGTTGGCGGCCGTGGATACGGCGGGCAGGCTGCCTGGCAGCACAATCCAGGCCACCGCATGGGCGTTCCCTATTCTAACCGGGCAACTGCGAACCGCTTCAACTCGAACCGATTCAGCTCAGGCCGCTCCGGCGGCTCCGCAATCCGGCCGGGCAATCGCGGCAACGCAGGATCCGTCCGGCAAGCTTCGCCGAATTATGGCGCAGGCGGCCGTTCGCAGGGCTACCGGGTTCCCGCGCAAGGTTCTCGCGGGAACGGCGCCGCGCAGGGCAACCGGAGCGCCCCATCGTATAACCGGTCCTTAGGGCAGAGCCAATCGACGCCTCGCGACCGGAGCTATTCCGCTCCGCGATCGTCCTCGGCTTCGCGCCCGAGCTATTCCGCTCCGCGATCGTCCTCGGCTTCGCGCCCGAGCTATTCCGCTCCGCGATCGTCCTCGGCTTCGCGCCCGAGCTATTCCGCTCCGCGATCGTCCTCGGCGCGTTCCTCCGGCGGTAATGCGGGTGGAGGCGGCGGACGCTCCTCCGGCGGAAGCTCCGGCTCCTCAGGTGGCCGATCGGGTTCCTCCGGCGGTAATGCGGGCGGAGGCGGCGGACACCGGCGGTAATCTGCCAATGTGCCATCACGGAGATCGGATGGGAGGGTGACGGGGATGGTGCCCCGGCACCCTCCCACCCAACCGGACGTGTGGGTTTCCGCATCCGGGAATTGAAACCAGCGCGCTGACATCGCGCCAGATCCCTAGCCCGCCATCTGGGTCGTTCCTTCAGCCTCCTCACCAGAACGCGGCGTCCGCCCGGTTTGGGCACTTGGGCGGGTAGCCGCGTTGAAATATTCCGTCCCGAGACGTTTGGCCCTCCGCATGCTCGGCAGGGAGATTGACCGATGTCGTATCAAAGGAGGAATATGAAAACTCTCAAACCGTGCTTGTTTTTGCTGGCAGTGGCGGTCGCCGGGATCCTGGTAGGGTGCTCAGCGACGTCCAAGAAGGCAGCCGACGTTTCCGCCAGCATCCGCACCTCGCTGGATCAGGCCGGCCTCAAAGATGTTTCGGTAAGTGAAGATCGCGACAAGGGCGTCGTGACCCTGGGCGGACACGTAGCCTCGGACGGTGACAAGTCCCAAGCCGAATCCATCGCCAGGTCCATGGCGGGGGCCCAAGTTGTAGCGAACCAGATTGCCGTGATTCCGCCGGGTGCCGAGAGTGAGGCGAAAACAGTGAACTCGGACCTGGACAAGGGTATCGAGAGCAACCTGGATGCGGCTCTCATCAAGGAAAAGCTTCACAAGAGCGTAAAATACGCTGTCAAGAATCACGTCGTCACACTGACTGGTGAGGTCAACTCTCAGGCGAAGCGCGCGCGGGCCGAAGAAGTCGCGGCTGCGGTTCCTAACGTACAGCAGGTGGTGAACGAACTGCAGGTCAAAGGGCAAAAGGCCACCTCGTCGCAGTAAGAGCGACGCGGCAAAGTGGGAAACCACGGTTTCTTTTCGCTCTACCCGGCGGTTCGGAGGCTACACAGAAGAAGTGGTGCAGGAACAAAATCAACGCGCACACCAATGCGCAGAGGAGAATCTCAATGCCATACATTACTGCCGGGAAGGAAAACTCCGGTAACATTGATCTCTACTATGAGGACCACGGCTCGGGTAAGCCGGTTGTCCTGATCCACGGATATCCGCTGAGCAGCGCTTCCTGGGAGAAGCAGATCGCGGTGCTTCTGGCGGCGGGTCACCGTGTCATCACTTATGATCGCAGAGGATTCGGTAAGTCCAGCCAGCCGACCACCGGCTACCACTACGACACCTTCGCCCAGGACCTGCACAAACTCGTGACGCAGCTCGAACTACGGGATTTCGCGCTGGCCGGTTTCTCCATGGGCGGCGGCGAAGTGGCGCGCTACTTGGGGAATTATGGATCGAAGGGCGTGAGTAAAGTGGTATTCATCTCGGGCGTCCCGCCCTTCCTGCTGAAGACGCCGGACAACCCGGAGGGTGTGGACGGCAGTATCTTCGAGGGGATCCAGAAAGCCATCGTCGCAGATCGTTACGCGTTCTTCAGCGAGTTTTTCAAGAATTTCTACAACACGGATCTCCTGCTGGGGAAGCGTGTCAGCGAACAGACCGTGCAAGCCAGCTGGAACGTGGCAGCCGGCGCCTCTGCTACGGCCTGTCTGGCTTGCGTGCCAACCTGGCATGAGGACTTCCGCCAGGACTTGACCCGCGTGGACGTGCCCACGTTGGTCATTCAGGGGGATGCGGACCGAATTCTACCTATCAGTGCCTCGGGACTCCGAACCGCCAAACTGATCAAGGGAGCCCGCATATTGGTAGTGAAGGACGGGCCGCACTGCATCACCTGGACCCACGCAGACGAAGTGAACCGCGAGTTGGTGAACTTCCTTATCTAGGTCCCTGACCGCGTGATTTGTCCCTCAGCGCCGCGGGCCGGGCATGCACCGGCCCCTACGCCGCGCCGCATGCTCCCCGCGGCCGGGGAAGAAATCACGCGGCGCGTGGTACTATACGGCAAAATCGATATACCCGCGCCGCGGGTCCGTGCTCACCAGTTTCACCCGGAGTTGATCGCCCACGTCGACACCCTGCTGGCCACGAATGAGAAGTCCCTCCGCGGGAGGACCCAGCACGCGCACGAAAACGCCTTTCGGCGTGACGCCCGTCACCACGGCGGCAAACGTCTCGCCGATCCGATGCTGGAGCGCCACCGCCGCGATGCGTTTGTTCATCACCCGTTCCACTTTGCGCGCCGCATCCTCCTTGCGGGTGCAGTTGTGCGCTATCGAATCCAGTTGCTCGTCCGAGTAGGGTGACGGCCTCCTGGCCAGAACCGCCTTGATAAGCCGCTGCGTCACCGTATCGGCAAAGCGCCGGTTCGGCGCGGTCGAATGCGTGTAATCGTGAGCAGCCAGCGCGAAGTGCCCCTGATCGGCGTCGCCCGGCCGCGCGAAGACATATTCGCCGGACCCCATCAACTTGATCACGGCCAGCGAGAGGTCCGAGTAATGCACTTCGTCGGCGGCTTTTCTCTTCTGAAGGAAGATATTGAGTGCCCGCGAATCAGCTTCTTTCGGTAGCGTTTCGCCATAGCGCGCCGCAAGTTCTACGATGCGCGGCCAGCGCTCGGGAGTCTTCACCACGCGCCGGATCGAAGCCGCGCCGGCGTTGCTGAGGGTGCGCGCCATCACGCCATTGGCGGCGATCATGAAATTTTCAATCAGCTCGGTCGCTCGATTTTTCTTGCGGGTATTGATTCCCTGCACGTGGCCGTCGATAATGATCGCCTCCGCCTCGACGCGGTCGATGTTCAAAGCGCCCAATCGGTACCGCTCGTCGAGGAGGATCTGCGCCACTTCATCCTGCAGTTTTAACTGCGCCTCCAAATCGGCCGAAGCACCCACCTTGGGCGGCGCGCCGGAGGGCCCCTCGAGCCACGCTCCCACGGCGTCGTACGTCAACTGCGCCTGGTTGCGCACCAGGGCGCGATAAATGCTGGTGGATGAAATCGAGCCATCGCCGGCGACGACCATCTCTACCACCACCGCCAGCCTGTCGGCGACCTCGTTGAGCGAGGTCAGATCTGTCGACAGTTGCTCCGGCAGCATCGAAAAGGTTCGTATGCCGGTGTAGACTGTGGTGGTTTGCGCAGCCGCGTGCCGATCAATGGGAGAACCGATGGAGACGTCGGAATCGACATCCGCGATGGCGATCAGGACGCGAATTCCGCCGTTCACGCGCTCGGCGAATTCGATCTGGTCCAAATCGCGCGAAGTGTCGTTATCGATGGAGGACCACAACAGGGCTCGCAGATCGCGCACATCACCACCCGTGGCCGGCGCCGCGCGGGCCTTGAGTGCCGCCAGTTGCTGGTCGACCCCCGGGGGGAAATCAGGATCAAACCCCTCGTCGATCATCTCCTGACGGGCGGCAGCCAAGAGATCAAATCCTTTGTCGGGCATAACAACGATAGCCTACCATGCGAACAGCACACCTCCACGCGAGCGCCGGGGCCGAGCGTCATCGCCAGGGCCATGACAGCATCGCAGCCGTGAGCGAGGGGAGGGCCTACCTTCCGCGAGCCAATCCAGCCGGCCGCCCCCGCTATGGCGTACATGCATGATCCGGCCAATACCGGAACTCCGGGCATGCCGGCTCGGATCAAAACTTGCCTGAGGAGCCAGTACGCGACGGCGTGTTACGTGTTTGCATACGGCCACGCACGTGCACCGCTGAAGGCGAATTGATGCAGTGGTTCTTTAAACCTGCCCCTCTGCTGCAATTGGCAGGAACGGGGATTGGGCGGCTGGATAGAACACCGTGCTCGCGGGAGACGGTATTTCGCTTACTCCTCCGCTCATTCAACCGTCTGTGGATTGCGGCAGAGGGACTTTTTTGGGCACCCCACCCGTTTCGCGCAAACAGTGCGCGAGACCTTGGATTCGGCTGCCAAGTCTGCCGCGCAGCCGTAACCGCGGCTCGTTTCGGGGCTGAGCCCGAGCACGCAATAGTGTAGAACCGGCCTGCGCAGATCACGGGTCGGCAAAGTTCGCATTCCAGGTGCAGTCTTTGCATCTCGGCTCCGATGAATTTCCGCTAACCCCAGGCTGGCTCAGCGGACTCAGCCTTCCCCTAACAGGGGGGCTGTTCTGGACCATCTCGTGCAAAGAACGATCGGCGGCCCGCGCGGGCGAAGGGGGTTGCCAGGAAGATGGCACATACCGGCTTAACGCGCGCCCTCGAGCCGCCCGTAGACATTCGGAACGCTGTTTTCAAGAGAGTGTTTGGTATGGTGCGTGCACTTAGAGAGCCCGTCGCCGGAATCCCGGGTGGAATCAGCCGCGACGACACGAAGGGCGAGGAATACATTTGCGGCGCGATCGAGCGGTGACGAATAATCCTCACCCAACCAGATCCGTACTCATGCAAGAAAGGAGATTTGAATGCTACAGAAAGCCAAAGACTTGAACGGCTACAAACTGGGTGCCCGCGATGGGGAGATCGGCAAGGTTAAGGAGTTCTACTTCGATGACCGGAGTTGGACGGTTCGATATCTGGTTGCTGATACAGGAGGCTGGCTGAGCGGCCGGCGGGTTCTCATTTCGCCTTACGCCTTGGACCCGGCTAACGAGGGTGGCAAGGTCATCCCCGTGGACCTGACCAAAACGCAGATAGAGAAAAGTCCGTCCCTCACCACCGACCGGCCGGTCTCGCGGCAGTATGAGTGGGATTATTACTCCTATTACGGCTGGCCAGCGTACTGGGGCGGACCGTACACATGGGGGCAGGGCGCCTACCCCACGCGCGGGCGGGATGGCTGGTCGGAAGCCTCTCGAAGTACGGAAGGTGAGAATCCTCATCTCCGCAGCACGGAAGATGTGACTGGCCGTGACATTCAGGCCCGGGACGGAGAGATCGGCCACGTCGAGGATTTTGTCATTGATGACGAGACGTGGGCCATTCGTTACCTGATTGTCGATACGCAAAACTGGTGGCCGGGAAAGAAGGTTCTGATCTCCACGCGATGGATTGAACGCATCAGTTGGGAAGAGGCAAAAGTCTTCATTGACCTAACTCGTGAAACCATCAAGCAGGGTCCTGAATTTACGGATAAGACCCTTATCACGCGTGATCACGAATTAAAATTGCACCGGCATTTCGGCCGGCAAGGTTATTGGGCGGAATAACTTGCCGCCAGGCCTACTCGGTAGGCCCCACACAGAGAGGCTAAGCGGCCAACGTCGCCTGGCCTCCGGCTCACGATTCAGAATTTAGGTCTTTGGCGATTCGGACACGGCAAATGCTTAGGGAGACTCTCATGCGGCTACGCGGCAGGCTCGCTTCTTTTAACCGGAAGGAGGCGGAGAACCTCGATGCGGCCGGCACACCCACGCAAATAAACCGCTGGAAGCGGAGGGTGAGGACCGCCCTGGTTGTGATGACTGTGCTCCTTGGCTTATTTGGGGTGGCGATCGGCATTGTCGTGCTGTTGGAAAAGAACTGAGGCGTCCACCTGGAATTAGGCTGGGCGGTAAACCTCTGGTGTGAAATGAGAGATTCTCTTCGTCTTCGGCACTCAGGTTGAGGTCGAGTTCCTTGAGGTCACCAGCGGGCCGCCTTGTAGACGGGTGCGCGTGAAGCTGAATGCAGGGGAGAACGGAATGCAAACGGAGCGGCAGATAACACTAAAGTGCGATGCTCAACAGGGCCACCGCTGGGGAGTGATTCTCGCAGGAGGAGATGGGAAGCGCTTGCTGCCGCTCACGCAGAGAATTGCCGGCGACAACCGCCCTAAGCAGTTCTGCAGCCTCCTGGGCCGCGAAACGCTCTTGTCTCAAACTCGATCGAGAGTTTCCCGAATTGTCCACCCCCAGCACACCTTGCTCGCCTTGACAAGGACTCATGAGCGGTTCTATACCGATGAGGTTGCTACCGTGTCTCCCGCGCGTCTGTTGGTCCAGCCGCGCAACAAGGGAACCGCACCCGCCATCACATACAGTTTGATGCGCGTGCATGAAGTAGACCCAGACGCACTTGTCGCCTTCTTCCCTTCCGACCATCATTTCGCAAATGTGGAGGCCTTGATAGCTCATATCGACTTGGCGTTTGCCATGGCTGAGTCCCATTCCGAGCTGGTGATCCTGCTGGGCATTGCTCCCGAAGAGCCGGAAGTAGGGTACGGTTGGATTGAACCGGGTCCTGCTCTGTCGAATCCGCTGCCTGGTTGGGTGCGCCGCGTCAGTCGTTTCTGGGAAAAACCAGCTCAGGCGCTTGCCTTAACCTTGGCGGAGAATGGTTGCCTTTGGAATAGCTTCATCATGGTCGGCCACGTTCGCGCCTTCGTTAACTTGATCCGGCGCACCCTTCCAAAGCTGCTCGCGGCATTCGAATCCGTGGGACCAGCGTTTTGTACCGCGGCGTCGAGAGCCCGGTTGTGTGACCTCTACTCCGGTATTTCACCCGCCGATTTCTCTCGAGAAGTGCTGTCGGTTCGTCCGTCCGACCTGGCGGTACTTTGTGGCTTTGGTCTGGGCTGGAGCGACTTGGGAGAGCCGCGCCGCGTCCTCTCCGCGCTGGAGCGAAACCGGCCCCGCTGCGTATAAAGAACTGGCTGACCGGGCCCCCCTCTACGCGCGCAGGTCGCTGCGGACCATGTAAGACAATATGCAATGGCGGGAGACCCAGCGCGCTGATCAGCGGAAGGGAGGGCCGATCGGGCCCCATCGCGATTCCTTCATTCGTTCCGCGGGCCCTCCAAGCTGCTTAACGCTCCATTGGTACCCCCAGGCGTCCGCTTATGGTAGGCGGCGGCCCGCCAGTGGCAGACCGCCGAATAGGGTCCAACCACGCCGTCCATGGTCCCTTCGAAGCGGCCGGGACGGCAGCCTCAACCTTACTTCATCGCTGGTCGTCAACTTCAGCGGAACAAGCCAAGCATGTAGGCGATGAGGAGAATCAGCAATATGGTCCCTAGTCCTATACCCGCCCCGCCGCTGGGACCCCAGCGGCTATGACCGTAGTATCCTCCACCGACGCCAAAAATCAACAACAAAACAATGATGAGTATCAGCATTCTCATTCTTCCTTTCTTCTGAATCTTAAGCCGCGGCCGGCCCGGCAGAAGTCATTTCTTCCTGCCTGCTACCAGGAGCATTAATCCGCCAACGCGCGCCACTGCGCCTGCGATGGGCGGCAGCGGTACATGCTGGGGCTATTCCGGCGCGCTCCTGACTCTTGATCTCAGGCTTCGTGAACCTGAGTGCAACACGAGCGCCGGGTTATCATCCGGCCCATGCAAAACCCTGCCACGATGGCGCCGACGGCAATTGCGCCTGGGTGTTGGCGGGCCAATGCACCCATATCCGACCACAACTGGCTAAGGTTCGCGTTCCGCACATATCGGGCGGAAGTGTCCAGATTTGTCGCGGCCCTGCTGGATAGATCGGTGAGAGCCGCGCCGGCCTCCCCGCCTTTGGTGCGTACGGCAGCCGCGGCGCTTTCCAAAGTCTCCGCGGTGCCCGCTCGACCTCTTTCAAACTTCTCCGCCGCGGATTGAGTCAAGTCGCTCAGCTTATCCTTGGCGGTTTGGTTGAGTTTCTCGGCGGAGCTCGCAAAGTGTGTTTCCATGGTCTTGTTCTCCTTCATGCGTCTCGGTAGTCTTCGCGGTAGTGCACCGCGGGTCAGTTAGAATGTGAATCCGATCAGAAAGTCCCCTTGATTGCGGTGGGTATGCAGAAGTGCATTCACGGGGTCCCTGAGATTTTCCCCGCCCCACCGCGTATATCGGAGTTCTGGGCTGATGCGCACCCGGCCGAGCTTCAAGGCAATTCCCGCGCCAAACGCCAGTCCGACGTCGGTATTCTTGTTGAGCTCCGGCGGGTTGGTCGACTCCACGCTGGAAAAAGTCCCGGCTGAGACGATCTGTCGCACCTGCTTGATGCCGCTGATATGGCGGATCGCGGCGCCCGCGTCAACAAACGGCCGCACAGGCCCGGGAAATAATTCGAACTTAACCAGAGCCGGAAACTCCCACGAATTGCCGCGGGTTCCAGTCAGGGTTGAGCTGCCAGCGGACACAGACTGGCCATCAAAGCCGATGCGCTTGTAGAGCGCATCGATCTCGAAGCTGAATCGAGCGGGGAGGTGAAACTCAACCGTGGGGCCTACGGTGTATCGTTTGGTGTTCGTGAAATAGGCGGAATGGTCGCCTTTCGCGGCGTCCACGAAGTCAGTGAGGGGCACCCCAGCCTTGACACCAATAGAGAAGATCTGTGCGAAGCTCGCTCCCGCCAATGCCAGACCGAGAAATGTCACTCTCTTCACAGGCCCTCCCTTCCGCACTCCTGCGAGCACGTTCGTTGCCGTCTTACACCCGCGGTTGTGCGCATAGGGTGGGAGCCTATGAAAGGCTAAAGCTGAAATGCCCCGCGGGCACTACCCGCGCCAACGAGAATAACCCCACCCGCCGCCACCGAGGACAAACAACACCAGCAGAACAACCAATAGCGTCGTCATCTCTACACCTCTTTCTCAGCTAGTGCAGTGCAGATTGGGGACCAATGCTGAATGCATGGGAACTTAAGGTAGATACCCGATGCTCCAGCAAGTTGTTATGTGCAAGTCCTGCCGTCCACAAGGCAAGAAGTGCTGCCAATCAGCTAGAATGCGACTCCGGCGGCCCCGCAGGACAAACGCGCCTCTGGCTGAGCTTGATCACCTACAACTTGGGGAACCTGTGGCGGGGGTGCCCTTTGGGTCCGGTGCTGCCGGGGAAGATCGAGAACTGGTCGCTGACCAGCTTGCAACAGCGGCTGGTGAAGGCCGGCGGCAGACTGATCAAGCACGCCAGGTACTACTCTCTGATGCTGGCCGAGAGGCATCTCACGCGGCGGTTGTTCGGGAGCATGGTCCGGCGGATCAATGCGCTGGCGGTGGCGACCGGGTAGCAGGGAGGCGATGACACAGCAAAAACCAGGCAGCTCAGGGATGGTGGCCGGAGACGTGTTTGTAGAAATCTGTGAAAAGAAGCAGTTCCCCGATTTTGAGTTTTCCGGAGGGACGGAATTGACGCATGGCCGAGCCGAGAGACGGCTGCGGAAGAAAAAAGTGCCAGAGACCTCTGCTTCGGAGGATCAAAAGTTGGCGGCTTGTGATGGACTGCCCAGAGTCTGGGAGCCAAAATGGAAATCCCGGGCAGGTAAGGTGTTGCTCCCGTACATTAGTGGCGCGCGTGGCGTCCCACAGGCCATTCATCCCACTTCAACGAGATCATTAAGCCTTGTATTGTCGCCGCGAAGTTCGTATACTATTTAATACAGTTTGGTATGTTAAATTCACTTTCAACAACAGGACAGCGTGTTAGGACCATGGGCATGCTGCGGGTGTGGGTGCTCGCGGGGGCCGTTCTAGCCGCTACTGGCAATGCGGGTGCGGGCGTCATTGACGTTAGCAATGTACCCGTGAACGTTGGCTCAAGCTCCGTCGATTTAGGGTTCGCCACGGTAGTGGCGGTCGGTGGAGCCGCGGATTTCGCGTTCCACGCCAAGACCATCGGATCCTACACCGGGTTCGGAATCGGCGGTGGGTATTCGGACGCCGAAATCGACCTCAACGGCGAGAAGTTGACGGTCGAATACGCCAATCCCACGGTCATCACCGAGTTGATCCTCTCGTTCCTTTATCCAAATCAGGGTTGGGACGACGTCGTGAATGAAGTCGCCAGAGTGACCGTTGTCACGCCAACGTCTTTGGCGGGCGATCTGACGGCGCTAAGCTCGAACACCGCGAGCTGGAGCGGTTCTGGCAGCGCCGTAGTAAATCTCGATCCGGCCGTTCAAGACAGTGCGGGCGTTTGGAAGATCTCCATGCCGTTCGGTTCTCAACTGGTGCAGAAGATTGAATTCACTCCGGTGGCGGTGGCTGGCGGACCCATTGACGCAACCAACTCGGATTTCGGCATTGTATCGATCACGAATTCCGACACGGAAGTGCCGGAAGCGTCGAGCATGTTACTCACGGGTGCGGGACTGGGGCTGCTGGGCGTAGTGTTGCGGAAGCGGCGCTCGCGGCCGGCCGGCCAGTAGCGCCAACGAGAAGTACGCCGGCGTGTGGGCGCGGGCCTCGCGCCCACGGTGGAGCGGGACCGCGATAGCCTCCGCGAAAGACTTCACGCGTTCCACTAAGGCTTTCGCCAGGGCGAGCCCGGTGCACCAAGCGCTTCCTCGATACCCAGGCCTTCACCGGCTTGCGGAATTCGCCTCCCAGATTGCCATCGCGGTCCAGCGGCATGTAGCGTGGGATCCGGTCAAGCGGTGCCGGCATGGTGAAGAAGTCGATCGACACCATGGTCTTGCTGTGGTTCTCCAGAACGGTTGGAAGCCTTTGGGCTGCCAGGCGATCCACCTCTGGCTTGTCGATGCCGAGGGCCGAGCGCCATTCTCCCCAGATTCCACACAGCCAAGCCCAGGGGAGTCAATCGGACAAGGTCAGTTTGGTCTCCTCACCGATCATTGGGGAATACCAAGTTGGTGCCGTAGCGCAAGGTAGTCCGCGGCAGCTATAGTGACCACCTGTGCTGTGGGCAGGTGCGGAAAGTGTTTCAGAGGCGGGCCGCGCCGAGCTGCACCGCGAAGTCTTTCCAGTGACCTCCTACGTCGAGGAAACGCTCGCAACCACGCTTCCCCTGGCTTCTGCCAAAGCCATTGTGGCATCGGAATTGCTAAAGACGAAATGGGGACCATCTTCGAGGAGTTCCATCAAGTGGGGCCCACGGGCAAGGCCGGGAAAGAAGGCACGAGGTTGGGGCTGGCAATTACCAAACGGCTGGTGGAGCAGCACGGAGGGAGCATTCGCGTGGAGAGCGAACTTGGAAAAGGGAGCCGGTTCACCTTTGACCTGCCCTCAGACCGCTCCGTCCTGGGAACGGTGGCGCAAAAATGATCACGGTGCTGGTGGCTGATGACAATCCGGATAGCCGGGAGCTGATTTGTGAGGTGCTGCAGTCGGAGGACTGCCAGGTCCTTGAGGCGGCAGACGGCAAAGAGGCCCTGGAGAGAACCCTGCTGAACCGCCCCGACGTGGTCCTGCTAGACGTTCAGATGCCTGTGATGGACGGTTTCTCAGTCCTTCAACAAATCCGGCAAGACCCGCGCTGCTCCTCTTTACCGGTTGCGGCGGTCACCGCCTACGCGATGCGCGGGGACCGCGAGAGAGCGCTCGCGGCAGGGTTCGACGACTATATCAATAAACCGATACACCCGGCTAGTCTTCGCAACAGCGTGCAGAGGCTCCTCGCCAGGCGGCCGTAGCCTTCGGGGCCCTCCCGCCGGTGGCTTCAATGTCCCTGGCGAGGTGGCCATTTGAGCGACACGTGTGCATTTGAGCGACATTCCCAGGATGGGCCTGTGCTACGGCCTCGCTTTCAGGCTTATGTTCAAGCACCCTTCGTAATGTCAGAGGGAGGGGCGATGGATCCTGACGCGTTAGCGACGCAGTCGAGCCCGCGCTACGTGAGGATTGCATCCAGTGAATGGCACCTTCACTGGCTCATCGATCAGCTTCGGAGGCTCTCCCGCAGTGAGAATCATCCGCGCCAGTCACCCGGTTTGACGAAACCCGGAATCTTGAACTCAATCGACTTGGGCACTTCCACGACGGTGTCCCAAGGTGATGGCGGGACATTCGGACCGCCTCTCGGCCAGCGTACCCAAGCTTGACTCACGCGTGACATAGATTCACACGGTGGTGAGCCCACGAAACTGACATCACCCAGCGTGTGGGAACCAGCATTGAGCGGCTGTGAAGCCAGTCGCCCATTTTCACATCCAGGTAATCGATATGCCAGGACGCTTCATCCAGAATGAAGTTCTCAAGACGACCAACTTCGCCGTCCTCACCCCACACCGCGTAGCCGGTCACGGCCTCCGCGCTTCGCAGGTGCGGATCTTCCTGGGTGTGCACCGGGAACTCCCGGCCGGCTGGAATCGAAACGGCGGGAAACTCCGCATAGCCGCCGTTCTCCCAGTAGGCGGGCCATTTGAAGTATTCCCTCATCGCGATTTCTTGTTGCCGGGAAACCGGCTTCTTCGAATCCACATCCGGGCTGTCAGGTTGTCATACTGCTGTCGCAAGATGCGCCATGCATTCACAAAACGCGACACGTGGGTATGAATCGGACCAGTGAACTCGTACGGAATTCTTGGGGGGGAACCGCGAAGACGAGAGGCGGCAGAGACATCCAAACCTGAGTTCTGGCCTGTAGAAAGGCAGCTAAAAGCCATACGGGAGCAGCATATCTGGGGCGTTTCATGCGATTTTCCAGATGGTCTGCCCCTCCGGTTGCCCGTACGAGAATTCAAGCTCTTATAAGAGCGCGAAGCGAATGATGTGTGGTCCGGGAAATGCATATGGACGGGTGACGCCATATGAGAAGACCTAATCCCAGCGAGATCCAGGGCGGTGTCAGAGAGATGGCCATGGCCGGCCGTTCGAGTTCCGATCGAGTGTGGAGATTGACCCGCCTGCCCGGTGAGGACGAAGGCGCCATCCAAAGCCTGGTTGCTGGGGTTGTTTGGCATGACGATTACGGGGTCCTGGAAGCCGCTGACGGCGCGCAAGCGCTCGAGTTTGCCGGCCGCCACTGCGTTCCGATTGAACGTTGGTTGGCAGACGTGGGGATGCCCGGAGGTGGCTGGCGCGGGTTGGCTGAAAGGCTCAAGTTCACGAATAGATCTGCCAGGCTGACGGCGATTTCCAGCCAGGTCGATGAATCTCTTTGGGCGGAAGCGCTCAATGTGGGCGGCTACGATGTGCTTCCCGAGCCGCGGGTTGAAGATGAGGTGGCCTGGCTAGCAAAGCTAGCCGGGCAAGACTGGAACCACGAGACGGTAAGGCCAGGGAGGCAGCCTGCACCGCTCTCAAAAAAGGAGACTTTGAAATGAACACGATCAAGGTAGTGACATTGGTATGCCTGGGCGTGCTAGGCGCGATGCTGCCGCAAGCCAAGGCTGACTCTTGGAATGAGAAGACCGTCGTCAAGTTTGACGCGCCGGTGGAGATCCCCGGGCAAGTGTTGCCGGCTGGAACTTACGTTTTCAAGCTGGTGGATTCCTCGTCGGATCGCAACATCGTTCAGGTGTTCAACAAGAACGAGACACACGTCTACGGCACATTTCTCGCCGTCCCGGATTACCGGATGAACCCTAGCGACAAGCCGATCCTCACGTTCGAGGAGAGAGCCGCCGGAGCGCCGCAGGCTGTGAAGGCGTGGTTCTATCCGGGCAACAACTACGGCAACGACTTCGTCTATCCGAAGGTACGGGCCGTCGCACTGGCCAAGGCGAACAACCAGCCGGTGGCTTCCATGCCAAATGAAATGGCCGCGAACACCACCAAGCCGGCAAAGACCATGCAGGAACCGCACGTGATGGCGATGAAGCAGGCGCCCCTGAAGGCCCAGAAGCCCACGGGGGAAGTCGAGATCGCCCAAGTTATCACTCCCGCGCCAACTCAGACAGCCGCCAACTTACCCCAGAAATTGCCCAAGACCGCCAGCCCTTTGCCTCTGATAGGACTGATCGGATTGCTGTCGCTGGGGACGGCGGGGTGGCTGCGCCGTAGTGCCTGCGCCCAGGAAAAATAGAGAAGAAACAGGAAGCGGTACTGGCAGACGCTCAATGTGGAAAGCGGCTCTGGCGGGAGGGCGCATCGCCGGCATGCTATGCTCTCTCCCGCTGCTTTTTCCGATAGCGGGGCAGCTTCCGGATGGCCAGACGGCGGCTGGGCCGGGAAGCACTACCATATCGGTGGATGTGGATTTGGTGGTTCTGCATGCTACGGTCCGCGACAGGAAGGGCGGATTTGTTGCGGGTCTGCGAAAGGAGAATTTCCGGGTATTTGAGGATGGCGTGCCGCAGGAGATTCGAGTCTTTCAACATGAGGACGTGCCGGTGGCGGTTGGGCTGATTGTCGATGACAGCGGGAGCATGGGCCCCAAGAGAAAAGAGGTCACGGGAGCGGCCCTCGCTTTCGTGCGAACCAGCAATCCGCGGGACCAAATGTTCGTGGTGAATTTTAACGAGCGGACGTCTTTCGGATTGCCCGACACGGAGCTGTTTTCGGCCAGCACCTCCGAACTCGAACAGGCGCTTAACGGCGTTCCCGCGAATGGCAAGACGGCCCTGTACGATGCCATCGAAGCCGGTCTCGCGCATTTGAAAAAGGCCACCCTGAACAAGCAGGTGCTGATTGTGATCAGCGATGGAGGAGATAACTCCAGCCGCCACACACTTGGCCAGGTGTTGGAAGCCGCCGGACGTTCGGATGCGATCGTCTATACGATCGGCTTGTTCGACGAATACGATAGGGACCGCAACCCGGGAGTTCTGAGAAAAATCGCGCGCATCACGGGGGGTGAAGCGTTCCTTCCCAAGGAAACCTGCAAGGTGGTGGCGATTTGCGAGCGGATCGCCCGGGACATCCGCAACCAGTACACCATCGGTTACGTTCCATCCAGCGGGAAGCTCGATAACACGTACCGGACGATCCATATGACCGCCATGGGGCAGCACGGTGAAAAGGCCCTGGTGCGCACCCGCGCTGGCTACGTAGCCTCGCCAGCGATGCAGGGCCAGTCCGTTGGTTCTCAGGAGAAACGCCGGTGAGATCTCGCCTCCGGTCCGATGCAGCCAGGCGCAGGATACGACTGGCGCAATATGCATTCACCGTGGTCGGCGTTCTGGCTTTGGGGTACTACCTGGCGGTGTTCCTGGATGCGCGGTTTTATGAAGCCAGGGAGGCGCGGACTTTTGCCAGGGAACTGCGCCGGAAAGAGGTAGGCGCATCGGCGATTCCCCGTTCCTCAGGCGCCGTCATCGCTCCGGAGAGCGGCGGTGTTGTGGGCCGTCTCGACATCCCACGCCTTGATGTTTCGGTGATGGTCGTCGAAGGGGTGGAAGAGAACGACCTCCGACGGGCGGCCGGTCACATACCCGGGACCGCATTCCCAGGGGAACCGGGGAATGTTGGAATTGCCGGGCATAGAGACACGTTTTTCCGGCCCCTGCGCTCCATTCACCCGAACGACACTATTTCCGTGAGCACACTTCAGGGCGTGTATCGCTACCGGGTGGTGTTCACGAAAATAGTCAGGCCGGAGGACATCCAGGTGCTGTATCCGACGGAAGGAGATACTCTGACTCTGGTCACCTGCTTCCCCTTTGATTACGTTGGACCGGCGCCGAAGAGATTTATCGTGCGGGCAGAACGCCTGCGGGGAGTATGAATTCCACAATTAGGGAGGCAGTTATGCTCAAACGTTTCGCTGTATTTATGATGCTGCTGGCTTGTTGCTGGACGGCGCCCGCAGTCGAGCGGCGCCACGGCATTCTGGTCGGGGTAGTCCTCAAAGTGGACTCCGCGGCTAGGACGGTTGTCGTCAAGCTGGCTGATGGAACCGAACATACCGTTCACTTCGTGAAGCGAACCACTGTCCACGGCGCACGATACGCTGCCGCGGGCACCCAGGATGCAGTTCAAGGATTGAAAGAGGGTAGCAAGGTCGCGGTGCACTACACGGCCGAAGGAAGCAAGGAGACCGCCGAGGAGATCGACAATATCGGAAAGGATGGGCTGAAGGCCACGGATGCCGCTCTCCTCCACGTCGACCGCGGCGCCAAGGCTCTCGCCGTGAAGACCGCCGACGGGACGGAACAGGTCTATCGTCTGACCGACAGCGCAGCCAAGTACGCCGGCAAGGACATTTCGCAGGGTGCTGAAAAGACCGTGAAGGTCACCGTCTACTACACGGAGGAAGGCGGCCGCAAAGTCGCGCACTTCTTCAAACGGGCCGTTTAGCATCCAGGTGAATGTCACCAGGATTTGCCCGGTTGAAGTGCACCATAAATTCTTCATGCCGCCGGTCGGCTGGAAGTGGGCTCTGGCTGTGTGGGCTTACGCCTTGGCGTGGTTCCTGGTCAACGATCGCGTGAAACTGGCGGCCTATCGAATATTCGATGCACATAAAATCGGGCTGTTGGGCAGGGCACCCACTGGCCGCTAGCCACCCGTGCATGCCGCCGCACGGTCTACAGTACAATCGGATAGGTTTGCCTTTGGCAGGGAGGCAAGGCAGATGCCCGCCAGACACTGGCCACTAATCGGTTTCACGTTTGCGTTGCTCATTTTCGCCGGCATTGCGTTCCTGTCTTATCGCAGCACGCATGCCTTGATCCAAGCCTGGGACCACGTGGCGGAAAGCCAGTCGGAGATCACGAAGCTGGACGAGCTGCTCATGCAGCTTTCTGAAACCGAGAGCGCGGTGCGCGGCTACCTCATGGGCCGCCAGGAGTTTTATCTGGAGCCCTATGGCCTCGCCGCCGAGCGGGTGGCCGGCACACTGGCAATGCTGGAGCAGTCCGTCTTGCTAGACGACCCAGGCCAGAAGGGCCGGATGGATCGCCTGAAGCCCGTCATCGCAGAGAAGCTCGGCTTGCAGAGACGGTATATCAACTCGGGCCAGAGCCAAGATTATGCGGCCGCGGTGCGGGTATTTCGAACCGGCAGGGGTCACGAGCTGATGGATGAGATCCGGGATCTCATCACGGAGATGAAGGTACAGCAACGGCGGCTGTTGGCACAGCGGACTGCCCTTGCACAGCGGGACTCGATGCGCTCCACGGTGGTCATCTTGCTGGGTTCGGTCATTGGGTTCGCGATCCTGGCCTCCATCTTTTACAGCCTAAGCCGGGAGACCCGCAGGCGTGCGCGGAGCGAAGGCCGGTTGAAGGTCTTGAATCAGATCCACGCCGCGTTGAGCCAAACCAATCAGGCCATCGTTCGGATTCGCGACCGGGAAGTTTTATCGCAAGAGGTCTGCCGTATCGCCGTCGAGCACGGGCTGATGCGGATGGCGTGGGTGGGCTTGGTGGACCCTGCCACCGGTCTGGTGAGGCCGGCTGCTCATCATGGCTTTGAGGCGGGCTATCTGGACCAATTGCGGATATCGGTTTCCGATAACCCGGAAGGACGCGGCCCCACCGGCAGCGCCCTGCGCCAGGCCCGGCACTTTGTGTGTAACGACGTCGAAAGCGACCCCAGAATGTTGCCGTGGCGAGAAGCGGCGTTGGAACGCGGCTATCGATCCTCGGCGGCTTTCCCTATGCTGGTGCAAGGGCAAGTGGTCGGAGTTCTCACCGTTTACGCGGCGGAGCTGAACTTTTTCCAAGAGGAGATTGTCACGCTGCTGGATGAGATGACCGTCGATCTAGCCTTTGCACTGGAGGCGATCGAACAGGAAGAACAACGCCGGCGGGCTGAAGCAGAGGTCAGAAGACTGAACCAAGCCCTGGAGCGCAGAATCGAAGAGCGAACGGCGGAACTCGCCGAGGCCAACAGGTGTCTGGAGGAACGCAACGTGGAGTTGGCCCGGGTGAGCCGGCTGAAGACTAACTTCCTTTCCGGCATGAGCCACGAACTGCGGACCCCTTTGAATGCCATCACAGGCTTCTCCGAACTCCTCGCGGAGGAAAACGCGGGAGCGCTCAATGACAAGCAGCGCCGCTTTTTGGCCCATATCCAAAAGGGCTCCCAGCACCTGCTGGAGCTGATCAATGAAGTCCTGGATCTGTCCAAGATCGAGGCCGGCCACGCCGACCTGCACCACGAAGTCTTCCCGGTGACCTCCGTCGTCGAGGAAACCCTCGCAACCACGCTTCCCCTGGCTTCGGCCAAAGCCATTGGCATGGAGAATAGGGTTGACACGGCCTTGTCCGTTTTTGCGGACCCTCTGCGCCTCAAACAGATCTTTCTGAACCTGCTCTCCAACGCGGTGAAGTTTTCACCTGAGCAGGGCAAGGTTTGGGTGGAAGCCGAGGCGAACGGCCAGGTTGTGAGCATTTCCGTCTGTGACACTGGCATCGGAATTGCTAAAGACGAAATGGGGACCATCTTCGAGGAGTTCCATCAAGTGGGGCCCACGCGCAAGGCCGGGAAAGAAGGCACGGGGCTGGGGCTGGCAATTACCAAACGGTTGGTGGAGCAGCACGGAGGGAGCATTCGCGTGGAGAGCGAACTTGGAAAAGGGAGCCGGTTCACCTTTGACCTGCCCTCAGACCGCTCCGTACTGGTAACGGAGGCGGGAAAATGATCACGGTGCTGGTTGCCGACGACAATCTGGACAGCCGGGAGCTGATCCGCGAGGTGCTGCAGTCGGAGAACTGCCAGGTCCTTGAGGCGGCAGACGGCAAAGAGGCCCTGGAGAGAACCCTGCTGAACCGCCCCGACGTGGTCCTGCTAGACGTTCAGATGCCTGTGATGGACGGTTTCTCAGTCCTTCAACAAATCCGGCAAGACCCGCGCTGCTCCTCTTTACCAGTTGCGGCGGTCACCGCCAACGCGATGCGCGGAGAGCGCGAGAGAGCGCTCGCGGCAGGGTTCGACGAATACATCAGCAAGCCGATCCACCCGGCTAGCCTTCGCAACATCGTCCAGAGGCTCCTCGCCAGGAGGCCGTAGCCTTCGAGGCCCTCCGGCCGGTGGCCTTAATGCGACGGGCGAGGTGGTCATTTGGGCGAAATGTGTGCATTAGCGCGACAATCCCAGGGTGGTTGTGTTCGTGAGTAAAAGCTCTCGACCCCTCCGACCCAGGTGGTCTTGAGCCGCCGTGATTGGCCTGGCAGCGCGCGAGAACTCGAGAACATAATCGGGAACGCATGCAGGATGCCGGCGGGACATAGCCAGTCCACTCCCATTGCGCTCGCGGGGAAAATGAGCACCCGCCGGCCAGGTAACCAATCCCAGGTCACGCGAATTCCTGGCAACGGCCGTCACCTCGATTCTCAGCCTGGTTTGCCGGACAGCGGAAAGGATTGCCTTAGGTACTGTCACGAACTAACCATGCCAACCGCTCCCTGACGGTCACGGCTCGGAAGGCCTTTCTGAGCCGCGACGCGTCAGCACGCGGACTTGGCACGCTGGCACAGTTATTTCGGAACAGCCGCTTAGTGCGGGTTTGGTCCTTCCGTCACTTGAACGAAATCGCCAGGACGGATCCACTTTCGATAGGCGGCCTGGACTTCACCGGCACTGAGCTTCACGTAGCGTTGCGCGGCTCGCGTGGGCTCGTCCAACGGCAAGCCGGCAACGGTTCTTGCAATCATTCCGGCGGCGATGCCGCTCACGCTCGACTCGGACAAAGGGATTTCGCGGAGCAGCATCGCACGGGCCTGCTGCAACTCCCCAGGCGTCACCGGCGCTTCTTGCATTTCCTTCAGATCCCGCTCCACGATGGCCCTGGCTTGGGAAACGTGAGCAGGGTCACAAGCGTACTCGACCACGTAAAGGGCTCGGCTCTTCCCCACTTGAAACGAAGAGGACACGAAGTAAACCAGCCCGGCGTTCTCGCGCAGGTCCCGGTAGAGCCGCGTGGCGTAGAAACCACCGCCTAGTACGTGGTTCCCTAGTTCCAGGGCATAGTAGTCCGGGTTGGACCGGTTGAGTCCAAGGGTTTGGGCCAGCGTGACCTTGTTCTGCACCCGGCTGGCGTTCGGCACCGCGACGCTGGCAGGCTGGTTGGCGGGCACCGGCGGCAAGACTGTGGGAGGCTTCGGTCCCGACGCCTTCCATTCGCCGAAGTATTTTTGAACCACCTCACGCGCCTTCTCAGGGGTGATTTCTCCGATCACCACGATGGTCGCCAAGTCGGGCCGGTAGACACGTTGGAAGTAACTTTTCACGTCCTGGAGCGTTCGCGCCGATATAGTCGCTGGCGTGGCCTCGCGCAGCGTGGGGTCGTTCCGGGGAAACAACGACCTACGGATGGCCCGGCCCGCTATGTAGTCCGGGCTCTCGAGCCGGCCCCTGACAGCCGCGGCGAGCTGCCGCTGGACGGTCCGGAAGTCTTGCTCGGGCAGGGCTGGATGCATTTCGTTCTCCGCCAAAAGCTGCACTCCACGCTCGAAGTGACCGGTGAGCACCTCCAGCGAAAAGTCCGGGCCGGCGGATTCACTTGCGCCGATGTCGTCCAGTGCCTTTTGGAAAGAGATGCGATCGTGGGTCGTGGTGCCATAGGAGAAGAGCTGCTCCAGCAACTGCGCCACGCCTTCCTGTCCTTTCGGCGTTTCGAGGTCGGGATTGTTCTTAATGTGCCCGTAAACGCTGACGGTGTTGCCGACGGACTCGGATTGCACGATAAGCTTGATTCCGTTCGGGAGAGTTGTGACCACGGGGTGCAGGGTGGAGGCTGGAACCGCAACCCGTTTCAGGGCCTTCTCCGCCCAGGAAGGCAGAGTGACATTCCTGGTCTCTTGGGGCGTGAAGGATTCGCGGCCGCGGAAAGAGCTTGTGGATACGGGCTGGCCGGACGGCTGCGGAGTCAGAATGGCCAGCACGGCATGGTTCAGGTCGAGGTACTTTCGGGCCACACGATTCACGTCCGCGGCAGTAACCCGTCCGATGGCCTTTACACCGTCATCGGGAGAAGTTCGGCCTTCCACCGCGACCGCCTTGGACCATTCCATGGCTAAGCCGGACACGGAGTTCTTTCGGAGCGCCGCCGCGGTCATCTCTTGCCGCTTGGCGGCCTCCACCAGGTCGCTGGGGAAACCGTTCTTCAGGTATCCCGCCAGGACGCTCCGCACCTCCTGGACCAAGGCCGCCCCATCACCATCTTTCGGAAAGGCCGCCATGGCGTAACCCAGGCTGGCTGGGGGCAGGTCGTTGAGCGAGAAGTCGGCAAACAGCGCTTTGCCGGCCGGCACCAGGGCGTAGAGGTCGCCTCGTTGGCTGCCCAGCACATCGGCTAGTACTTCCACCGCCGCGAAGTCAGGGCTGCCCGACCCGGGCATCCGGAAACAAACCAAGGACGTTCCATAGGGGTGGTCGGTGGTGAGATGGAGCGTCTCGGCGGCTACCGGTCGAGGGCGGAAGGCCTGCCGTGCGGGGACATTCCGCGCGGGAATCCCACCGAACAGTTCCTTGATTTCAGCCAACGCCTGTCGTGGTTGAACATCGCCAACCACCACCAGAACCGCGTTATTCGGCACGTACCAGGTGTCATGGAACTTCTTGAGCATGGCCCCTGTGGTCTGGTCGAAGGAAGGCCGGGTGCCCAAGGCGTCGCGCGCATAAGGTGTTCCTTTAAACATGGCCGCTAAAAGCTTGGTGTAGAAGACGTACTCCGGATTGGAAAGATCCTGGGCTACTTCCTGTTCGATGGCGCCCCGCTCCTGGCTCCACAGTTTCTCGCTGTCCAGAACGCCTCGCATCCGGATGGCCTCGATGTGCAGAGCCACGCCGAGATCCTCCGCGGGCACGGTGAAGAAGTACTGAGTCACCATCTGCTGCGTGTCCGCATCAAACCTTCCGCCCATGCTGGCGGAGATGTCCGCCAACTGATCGGCCGAAAGGTCCGGGCTGCCGCGGAACATCATGTGCTCTAAGGCGTGGGCCGTTCCGGGAAAGCCTTCGGGCGCCTCGTTCGAGCCGACCCGATAATTCATCACCGTGGTTACGACCGGGGCCAGATGGTTCCGGACAATCACCACCCGAAGTCCGTTCTTCAGCGTGTCGCGCAAGACATTCGCCCCTCCTCCGGCGGTCTGGCTCATGCCGCTCTCGACGAGCATGGCGCCCAACAGCACCGTCAGGCTCACCCAGGGGAGCATCTTGCGGCGGGACCGCGAAACCGGCCCGGAGGCAGAGCTGGATGTGCGCATAAATGACCTCACTACCGATGTCTCAGAAGCGGAAGAAGCACAATACCGCCAAAATCCTGCAGGAAATGCATGACGATAGGAGCCACCAGGCTTCGCCGCGACAGATAAACCAGGGCAAAAATCAAGCCCATGAACCCAATGGTCAACACCCCGGCTGTCCCCTCATAGCCGTGCCCCAAAGCAAAGAGTATCGAGGAGAGAACCACAGCCGTCGGGCGGCTTCGCGGTCAGGGCGGTGAACCTCAGAATAAGGTATCCCCGGAAGATGATCTCTTCCGCGATGGCCACCACCACCACGAGCACGCCCGCAAGCAGAAACTCCAGGGGGCCTTTGGCCGTCAGCCAGCGTGGCGTGGGTGTGGCGGGGGCGGTAAATCCGGCGGCCGTCAGGAATTGCTCGAGAAGGCCGGCTCCCATGAATACAGGGACGAACAGGGCGACGCCCAGGAACGCATTGCGCCACCCTTTTCGGGTACTCCAGCCGATCCGCTCGGAGGATTCGCCGTTGCGCCAGAGAAAGAAGGCAATCAGACTAATTAACCCCAGGTCACGCAGAATGGTGGCCAGGGCCGTCAGGGCAAAGCTCAAACTCCCTTGCCGGACAGCGAGAAAGGATATCGCGATGGAGGGGACGATCAAAGAGAGGAACACCATGAGTTCCCGAAGCTGTTCTCTGCGAGCGAACTCAGCGTCCATTCCCGTTCTCACGGCCGCCCAACGTATCATCTTGGCTTGCTCAGAAGTAGTGCCATGGAAATAATGACCACTCCCCGACGGCCGCGGCCCGGCTGCCTCTCCTGGAGGCGAAGGCACAGAGCCGCGACTGTCGGAGCATCGTAAACGGGCGCCAATTGCGCCGCTCTCCACTAGCCGGGTTCCACGACAATAAACATGGTGGAGCCGCCACGGTTGACCAGCAGGAGCACAGGCCGGCTTCCGGCCAGCCGTATGGCAGCTTGAAACTCAGCCACCGTGTTTACCGGCTTCTTGTTCACCTGCTGAATGACGTCTCCGCTGCGCAGGCCCACTTCGGCCGCCGCGCTGCCGTCGCCCACATCGGTGACTACGACACCCTTGGTGGTGGCCGGCAGGTTCAGTTGCTGGAGAACATCGGGAGTCAGTTCGTCTACCGACACGCCGTCCAGAGCACTCGCGGCTCCACTGGATTGAGTTCCGGCCTTCCCCGACTTGTCCGGCACCTGTCCCAACGTGACGGGGACCTCCCGCCTCGCGCCGTTGCGGAATATGTGCAGGGTCACCTTCGTCCCCGGCGCCATCATCGCAACCTTCAACTGCAAGTCGCGGCTGCTCTCAATCGGCTGGCTGTTGAGCTGGAGAACGACGTCCCCCTTCTCCAGGCCGGCCTTGGCGGCCGGGGCTCCTGCGGTTACGTCACCAATCAATGCGCCGCGCGTTTCCGGAAGCCCGAAGGCTTTGGCAATTTCGGGGGTCACCGGTTGGATAACCACTCCCAGCCAACCTCGGATCACTTTGCCATGCTTTAGAATCTGGTCCATCACCTGGCGCGCCATGTTGATCGGGATGGCGAAGCCGACACCCTGATTGCCGCCACTGCCGCCGGAAAGGATGGCGGTGTTGATCCCGATCAACTCACCGCGCTCGTTAATGAGCGCCCCGCCGGAATTGCCGGGGTTGATAGCCGCATCCGTCTGGATGAAATCCTCGTAGTCTTCGATACCCAGATTGCCCCGGCCGATGGCGCTGACAATGCCCATGGTGACAGTTTGGTTCAAGCCGAATGGATTCCCGATGGCCAGCACAAAGGCACCCGGCTGCATGGTGGAGGAATCACCCAGAGTGAGCACGGGCAGATTCTGTCCTTCAATCTTCAGAATGGCGATGTCTGTTTTCGCATCCGTTCCGACGATCTTGGCTTTCATCTCCCGCTTGTCTCCCAACAGGACCTTGACGTCATGGGCTCCGTCGACGACATGGTTGTTGGTGAGGATGTAACCATCCGGGCTGATCAGCACGCCCGACCCTAAGCTGTGCTCCCGCTGCTCACGCGGCGTGTGGAACTGCCGTGTAGACCCGTCTCCGAAGAAATTCCGGAAGAACGGGTCAGAGAAGAACGGAGACGAGGCGCCCTGGGGGGAGCGAACGACCTTCGAAGATGAAACATTGACTACCGCCGGAAGGGCCCTCTTGACCACCGGAACGAAGCCGGCTGGGAAGGAGACCTGAGCCGATTCGGGGGCGGCTTTTGCCGCCATGAGGATCGGCACTCTTTGACCCCCTCGTGATGCTGACAAAGAGCCCGCCATCGCGCCGAAAACCATGGCGCCCAGCACCGAAAGAACCACCATCCAACGGCGAATTTGCACATTTCTGTTAAACACGACGAATCTCCTCTTTAAGGCGGCAGCCCATGACCCGAATTGATGGTTGCTCATGGCTAGCCCAGCCCTAATGTTCCACGCGCAAGTTGTTTGTGACGGAGAAGACCCCAGGCACGCCATTGGCGGCCATGCCCGCGACTTCCTTCTCCAATTGAGTCGCCACCACTCCATCGAGGGTGACGTTGCCATTCTTGACGATGATGTGGATGGGCGGCACGGCCCGGATCGCAAGCATTTGGAGCGGCGCCTGCGAGTAGATCGCCCGGAAAAGGGCGAAACGGAGCTGGTCGTCCATGGAGGAAAGTGGCAGGACTTCGATCTGGTTGTCGACTGAATCCACGCCTTGAATTTGTTTCACGACCCCTTCCGCATCGGATTTCAGCGTGGGCCTGGTCACCTGGCCCATCAACGTCACCCTGCCACCCTCCACTCGAAACGAGAAATTGTCGAAAACGTTGTAGAAAGGCAGCATCACCAACTCATGCCGGACCTCTTTCTCCAGACGCCGCCGGGCCTGATCCGGCTGTTGCTGCGCGGCAACGTTCGACACGCAGATTGCGCTTACGAGTAGCGCAAGAACCCAAGTCCAAGTTTTCATCTCATCTCCTCCACGTATTCCAGCGAAGCCCCTAACGATTGCGCTCTGATGGCCATCACTATCGGAGCGCAGCCACGTTGGCCTGTTTCATGATCCAGAAGCCATCGGCATCCATCCATCCCCGGCTCCTTGGTTCGCGGTTTCACCGGCCGCCGCGCACGACCCACCGGCCCCACCGTCAGGATTCCGCAAAGAAGTGGAGCCACCAGTTCCTTCCCACTCCGTCCGGATGCCCTTGCGCCTGAGCAGGGAGGTAACGCGGATGGGCTCGCCCAAATCGCTCCACTCCAGACCGGAGGTGCGCAATACGGCGAGATCCGACGGGCGCACGGCCAGTACGCTATCGGAAAAACTCACGGCCGGAATGCCGGAGTACAAACCATCCAACGCTTTATCCGCCCCCGGTGCCCGGAAATCCGGCCGCATGGATTCGAAAGAAACGAGCAGGTCCGGAACGGCCTGCTGGATGATTTTGAAGAAGGCGCCAACCCGGCCAATCATGATAAAGCTGTTCCAAAGACAACCGCGGTGCATCAAATCGGAAGCCAGCGGCCGGGACGGTTTTTCCCAGAAACGGCAGACGCGGAAGATCGGTTCGACCGGCCGATGGTCCAGAGGCGCGCCGGGCTCGATCCACCCGTACCCCACCTCCGGCGAGTCGGGCACGATGCCCAGCAAGGTCACCACGTCCGGCCGGGATTCCGCCACGGTGAAAGCCAGGTCCACCTGGGCTGCCAAGGCGGCATCGTTCGCGATGTGGTGATCGGAGGGAAAAAGGGCGACGACTCCGCCCGGGTCCATATCCCGGACGCGCATCAGACTGTACAGAATCGCGGGGGCGGTCCCCTTGTTGCGTGGCTGGATCACCAGACAGGAGGGAGACGCTCCGGCCACTTGATCGGCGTAGAAACGCTGGTGCGTCCTGGTCATCACCAGCAGTGTCTGGCGCTCATCGATCATCCGGGAAACCCTGCGGCGGGTCTGAGTCAGAAGCGTTCCGAAGCCGGCGATGTCGCAGAACTGTTTGGGCCGGTCGTCGCCGCAAATCGTTCGCGTCAGCGGGAGTAGGCGCCGGCCGTCACCCCCGGCCAGAATCACTCCCCAGCGGCGGGAATTCAGCTGCTCCCCAGGCGCCGATTTCGGTTGTGCGCCAATGTGTATTTCACCTCTGACAGGGACCGTCGTAGCTCATGCCGCCCTCATGGGAAACTCATCCTGGAAGTCGGACGTCCTCCTTCTGGTTGCCGTCGGCGGCTTCCTGGCATCCCACGCACAGAGGCGCCCAAGGCACCGCCATCAGGCGTTTCAGCCCGATCGCTTCCCCGCAGTCGAGGCAAGTCCCGAACTCTCCTTCCTCAATGCGTGCCAGCGCCATTCGGATGTGACGGAGTTGACCGGAGGACCGGTTGACGCTGGCGATGGCCAGGTCCCGATCCGCCAGGTAGGAAATTTCGTCCAGTAAGTCCGCGCTTCTCTGGACGATGATGTACATGCGGTCTTCGTTCAAGGCTCCGGCGGCGGCCGCCTGTTGAGCCTCCAGCATCTTCTTGAATTGGTGCAGTTGTTGACGTGTCATTCTCCATCTCCCGCGAACGCCTGTGTATTAGCAGTTGGGGTTCCACACCCGGCAGCCCGGTTTCCCAGCCACAAATAGGCGTAAGTTGAGTTGTTTCGCGCGCTAGCCGGAACTCGGTCCAAGGTGATGCCGGCTAATTCTGCGACACTGATGTCGCATTCTAAGCCGGGGTGCTCGAAGGTTGGCCAAAGGGTCCAGCACGCAGGGCCCTCATGGATGCCTACGGACATGGCGGAAAAGGTGTCCCAACTTTCGGTCCCGCTGGCCAGACTCTGACGCCACGGACAAAGCTCTGGATCGCTATCAACTAAGTGATGCCATGCTTCGACTCACGATTGGCCTGGCGAGTCCGGACGACCTCATTCCCGACCTGTCAAAGGCAATGGAGCCGAGTTGACTGGCGGATGGGGCGAGCTTCGAGGACAGGTCACAACAAGGTCCACGGTGGCTGCGGGAGCGGCGGTCAGGGCGTCACAGGGCCATCCGGATTTGTCTAGCCAACTCCATAGAATTGGACACGTAGCTCTATTTGGCATCCCTCGTGCGAATATGAAGTTATACGGTGGATGAGGTAGTTGGGAACCACCAACATGAGCGGAAATTAGGGTGTGATGAAGACTAGGATCCTGAGGTTTACGTTGGTGCTGTTGGTTCCGTTGAGCGGGTTGATGCCAGCGCAAGGCCCACCCGGCGGCGGCGCAACCCCATTCCTCGGCTCTGTGCCGCAGGGCAAGGCGACCGGGGAGGAACTGCCGCTGACGCTCTCCGACGCGATTGCACGAGGTCTCAAGAACAACTTAGGGAGTGTCCTCGAGCGTCAAGGCGTCCGCGCCGCGCACGGCGCTCAACTTACCGTCCTCAGTAAGTTGTTGCCAAACCTCACGGCCGGTGCGACGGAATCGTCCCAACAGATCAACCTGGCGGGCTTCGGTTTTCCAGGGTTGCCGGGCATTCAGCAGATCATCGGGCCGTTTGGACTTTCCGACGCACGGGCCTACCTCTCGCAGCCCATCCTGGATCTCCGCGCCATCCGTGACAACCAGGCAGCGCGGCAGGAGGTGAAGGCATCGAACTATTCCAATCGCGATGCGCGCGACACGGTGGTGCTGGTGGTCACCGGCCTCTATCTCCAGGCCGTGGCCGGCGCAAGCCGTGTGGAGGCAGCCAATGCCGAGGTGGCAACAGCGGAAGCGGTCTACCAGCAAGCGCAGGATTTCAAGCGGGCCGGCGTGGTCCCGGCCATCGATGTGTTGCGAGCGCAGGTCGAACTGCGCTCACAACAGCAACGCCTGATTTTCTCCCGGAACGAACTCGAAAAACAGAAGCTCCGCCTGGCGCGTGCCATCGGACTTGCGGATGGGCAGCCCTTTCGCCTGACCGATACTGTCCCGTTCGCCGCGGCTCCGCCCCTGACCGTGGATGCAGCCATTGCGCGAGCCTACAGTTCCCGCATGGATTACCAGAGTGCCGCGGCGCGCCTGCGCGTTGCCGAACTGAGACGCCAGGCAGCCGAAGCCGGACGCCTGCCGTCGCTGGCCTTCGATGGCAACTATGGAACCATAGGACCGAGCCTGGCCAACTCACACGGCACATTCGCAGCGGCCGTGAGCCTGAACATACCGGTGTTTCAGGGAGGCCGGGTGCGCGGCGAGGTGCTCCAGGCTGACGCCGCGCTGGAGCAGCAGCGTGCGCGGCTGGAGGATCTGCGGGGCGGCATCGCCTTCGAAGTCCGGACGGCGTTTCTCGACATGACCGCGGCGGGCGACCAGGTGGGAGTAGCCGGCAGCGCGGTGGACCTGGCGCATCAACAGTTGACACAGGCCCAGGACCGCTTCGCCGCCGGCGTCACCAGCAACCTCGAGGTCGTACAAGCACAGGAGGCGGTGGCAACCGCGAATGAGAACTACATCTCCAGCCTTTACGCCCACAATGCCGCCAAGGCTTCGCTGGCCCGAGCCATCGGGGGCGCCGAGCAGTTGATACCAGCCTTTCTCCAGGGGGTTTCGAAATAATGGCGGACCAGATTCCATCCCGGCAACCGGAGAACCCGCAGCCTCCCGGCCCGGACACGCCGCAAGACCGGGCAGCGGCCCCGGCCGGGGACAGCGCCCACAATGGCGGCGCTTCCTTCCGGCGCTCTCCCTTGGCGAAGTGGCTGCTGCTCGGCCTAATTGTCGCGCTGGCGACAGGCGGCTTCTTTCTTTATCGTTACTTCTCAATCCGCGAATCCACGGACGACGCGCAGGTCGACGGGCACATTTATCCGGTGAGCGCGCGTGTGGGCGGGACCGTGGTCAAGGTCCTGGTGGAGGACAACCAGCACGTAGCGGCCGGCACCGTGCTGGTCGAACTCGATACCAAGGACTATGGGGTTGCCCTGGATCGCACCCGGGCCGATCTTGCGGAATCGGCCGCGACTCTACACGTCAGCCAAACTCAGATACCGATTACCTCGACGACTTCAGGAAGCCAACTTTCCGCGGCGCAGGCCGGAGTGGCAGTGGCGCGCGCAGCCATGACCGTGGCGGAGCGGTCCGTGGACGCCGCGCGTGCGCATCTGATCGCCGCGCAGGCCCGGGTGCGGGAAAACAGGGCCAACTCTCAGCGGGCGGCGCGCGATCTTGAGCGGATGCGAATGCTGGTGGCCAAGGAAGAAATCTCGCAGCAGCAATACGAAGCCTCCCTGGCCGCCGCCGAGAGCCTCCGCGCGCAAGTCGATTCGGCCGAGGCTCAGGTGAAGGAAGCGGAGGAGGGTGTGCGGGTCGCGGAGAGCCAGCTTGGACAGCAGAAGGCGGCGCTGGATCGTGCGCAAGCGGAAATGGAGGCGGCACGCACGGGCCCGGAACAAGTGGCCGCCCGGCGAGCCCATGCTGAATCGTCTGCCGCCAAGGTCAAGCAGATGGAGTCCGCTGTCGAGCAATCCAAGCTGAACCTCCAGTACACCGTCGTACGAGCGCCCGTCAATGGCGTGGTGAGCCAGCGGAACGTCGAGGTCGGGCAGGTCATACAGCCGGGCCAGCCACTGTTTGCCATCGTTCCGCTCGACGACATTTGGATCACCGCCAATTTCAAGGAAGACGAGCTCCGAAACATGCATCCAGGCCAGCGTGCGATCATCGCGGTGGACGCGTATGGAGGCCGCAAATACAAAGGGCACGTCGACAGCATCGCCGCCGCGACGGGCGCCCGCTTCAGCCTGCTGCCGCCTGAGAACGCCACGGGAAACTACGTGAAGGTGGTGCAACGCCTGCCCGTCAAAATTGTGCTCGAAGAGGGCGAAAATCGCGACCACCTGCTGCGGCCGGGCATGTCCGTTGTGCCGACGGTGTTCACGAAATAGGAGTGCGCAAATGTTCCGGGTACTGACGGTCGCACGGGAGTACGGCAGCGGAGGGGCGAACATCGCCAGGAAGATTTCCGAGAGACTCGGCTGGAAACTTCTGGACCGGGCCCTTATGGAGGCCATTGCGCGCGCCGCGCAGGTAGATCCTGAGCTGGCGCGCCAGTATGACGAGCGCATCGATTCCTGGATGCACCGCGTGAGCCGGCGGGGGCTGTGGCGCGGTGCGTTCGAAGGAGTGCCAGCCCTGCATGGCGCTGAGGTCTTCGATTGCGAGACCATGACGGCGCTGGCCCGCTCCCTCATCGAGGAAGCGTACGCCGGCGGAAAGTGCGTGATCGTCGGCCGGGCCGGTCAATGTATTCTGCAAGAGCGGCAGGACGTGTTTCATGCCTTCGTGTATGCCCCGTGGGCCGAGCGCGTGGCGCGCATCCGCAAGCGTGTGCCGGAGGGGACAGACATAGAATCGCTGATCCGTTCCATGGACCACCAGCGCGCCGACCACATACGCATGCACTTCGGCTGTAACTGGACGGATCCGCACCTCTATCACATGCTGATCAGCTCGGAGCTTGGCGAAGACGCCGCCGCCTCGGCCATCCTCGCCGCGCTCCGTCAGGAATAGATGACAACCACCGAGCGCGACACAAAGTCCATGAGCGGAGCGAGGGGGCCGATGGAGAGTGCCTGACACCATGCCGCAAGCGGCGCGACCGGATGTCAATCCATGGATCGTTGCAATCGCCGTCATGTTCTCGACCTTCATGGAGGTTCTGGACACGACGGTGGTGAATGTCGCGCTGCCGCACATCGCGGGAAGTCTCTCGGCCACGGTCGATGAAGCCACCTGGGTGCTGACGTCGTACCTGGTCGCCAATGCGATCATTCTGCCGATCACCGGATGGCTGGCGAACTATTTCGGGCGCAAACGGCTTCTCATGCTGTCCATCACGGGGTTCACGGTGGCGTCCTTCCTTTGCGGATTTGCACCCAGCCTGCCGCTGTTGATCTTGTTCCGCATCATCCAGGGGGCCGCGGGTGGCGCGCTCCAGCCACTGTCCCAGGCCGTGCTGCTGGAGGCGTTTGCCCCGGAGGATCGCGGCAAAGCCATGGGCTTCTGGGGGCTGGGTATCGTGGTGGCGCCCATCCTCGGCCCGGTATTGGGCGGCTGGCTGACGGACGCGGCCAGTTGGCGATGGGTCTTCTATATCAATATCCCGGTGGGGATCGCCTCGATCATCATGACCAAGCTGTTCGTGTTTGACCCGGCCTATATCCGTCGCTCCTCGTCGCGAGTGGACTATTGGGGCGTTGGGATGCTGGCGGTCGGCATCGGCGCCCTGCAGGTGGTCATCGACAAGGGGCAGCAGAAGGACTGGTTCGCGTCGCATTGGATTGCCGGCCTCCTGGTGCTCTCCTTGTTGACGCTGGTAGCGCTTATTGTCTACGAGTTGCGGATTGGACATCCCGTCGTCGACCTGCGCGCCTTCAAGGAACGCACCTATGCCACCGGCGTGTTCCTGATGACTTGTCTGGGCTTCGTGCTATATGGCAGCCTGGTCCTGCTGCCCATCTGGATGCAAACGCTCCTGGGGTACCCCGCCTTTCAGGCAGGCATTGCACTCGCTCCCCGGGGCATCGGCTCCTTCCTCACCATGCCGATCGTGGGTATCATCATCCCCAAGGTGGACGCTCGAAAACTTCTCGGGCTGGGTATGTTCATCTCGGCCCTGACCATGTTCGGCTTCGCCCGGCTCAACCTGAACGCCGGTTATTGGGACTTCTTCTGGCTGCAGTTTGTCCAAGGGATCTCGCTCGCTCTTCTGTTTGTCCCGCTGACTACTGTAACTATGGGGCCGATTCGCAAGGAGAAAATGGGCAACGCAACGAGTATCTTCAACCTGTTGCGCAATCTGGGCGGCAGTTTCGGAATTGCCGTGTCCACCACCCTCGCGACCCGCTACGAGCAAGTGCACACGAACATCCTGGGTGCCCATGTCACGCCGTACAATGCAGAATCGTATGCCGCATTTCATGGCTTGCGATCCTACCTGGAATCGCAGGGTGTGGATCATTTCACAGCCACGCGGCGAAGCTACGCGGCGATTTTCGGCATGTTGGAACGTCAAGCCGCGATGCTCTCCTTCCTGGACGTATTCCGGCTGCTCGGTGTCATCTTTCTGGTTGCGCTGCCGCTCGTCCTGCTCATGAAGAAGCCTCCCGGCGCGTCCGGCGGAATCGCAGCGCACTGAGCCGTAGCCGCGCGGTCTCGAGCGCCATCCGGGGAGCTCAAACCGTTGGGAGTTGGCGTGAGACACACGAGGCGGTCTTGATCTCGGCCGCGCCCCACAAGTCAAGTTCAGGGTTTCATGCATGAAGCATGGCTCGGGCCTTGGCCACCTCGTCAGCGGTCCCGTGGGCCAGAACGAGACACTTACCCGCTTTCAGGGCGGCTTCGTACTTCGAGATGCTGAGCCGGTCGATGCCGATGCTGTAGAGCCCGGCGCCAATCCCGGTGAAGCCGCTGAGAATCGATGCGTTTTCCAGACCGGCAATGATCCAGTCGGACAGCGGGCCGGCCACCAGGACCGGCCCACTGTCCGGGAAAGCAAACAAGGCCCAGCCGCACAGCAGGGCCCAGACAGCACCCCAGAGCGCTCCTTGTTCGCCCCAGCACCGCATGTGACCGCTACTAAGGTAATAGGCGCTCACTTGCTCCTCTTCACGATGCTCTCTGGCCGCAACCGATAGCTGCTTCATGTCGAACCCGGATTTCTGGAGTCTGCGGATGGCAGCGCAGGCTTCGCTGGGAGACTGGTAAACGCCTACGGTTGCATTCTGCCCGGGCATAGTCGATTACTTACTTGCAACTGCCTCGCCATAGTGCTGATTGGTGCGTTGGCGGCCTCGGAATCGCCCCGCCAGCGGGGCGGCAACGAGTTTTCGGGTCGCGCTCCACAGGTGGGGCTGACAATTCGGCGCAGAGGTGTTGCGTATTGCGACGTCTCAGCGGCAGCGCGGCGCAGCGGCGCGGCTAAACCGGAGAATGGTTCGATCAGTTCTCCGGCGTGGTCATAATGTGCGCTCGTCAGCGCAACAACTAGTGTCTGCCCGATCTAGAATCATCCGTGCGCTTCATTACAAATACACCACGGGTTCCCACTGTTATCGCGGTTTCACGAAAGAAGCTTGAATCGCAGAAAGGGGACGAATGCCCTGGGCCCCTGGAAGCACCGCGCAGCTACGGAATCCTTTACAGCCTGTGGTTGCGTTCGCCGCCGTGCCCAGCCGCGGGCGCTCGGACTACAGGCGCTGGTTGTCGCAGGTTCCCAACCAAGCCGGTGCCCGGCGTCATCTTCTTGACGTCGCCGGCGAGGGGCGAAGCGGGCTGGTCAGTTTTCCGAACGCTCTTACTTTACGGCAAGCTTGCGCCGCGGCTGAGTTCCGCTGCCTACGAAAGAATCTTATGTAGGTTCTGGTAGGCGATCTTGCAGTCCACCAGAGCATCTCGCCCATCCTGGCCCGCGGTATCCTGCTCGATCACGAAGTGCTTGAGCCCGGCCAGTTTGGCATTTGCGAACACCACGCGGTAGTCGATGTCACCTTCCCCCATGGTCACAATCTGGCTGGCGCGCGCCCGCTCGGTGGGTTTGAGTTTCGGATCGGCGTGCTTGTATTTGGCATCCTTCACATGCCAGAGTTCGTACCGCCCGGGGTTCTTCCGGAACATCCCGATGACGTCCTGGCCGCCCATATATGCCCAGCCGATGTCGAGTTGCATGGCCACCAACGATGGGTCCGTGGAGCGCAGGAGAATGTCGTATTCGGTGGTCTTGCCATCGTCCAACAGGTCGAACTCGCGCGCGTGATTGTGAATGCAGTACTTCATGCCGAATTTCTTCAGGATCGCGCCGAACCTGTTGATCCGCTCCACGGAACGTTTGACGGACTCCACGGTGATGGGAGGCTGCCGCATCGGCGGCCGAGGGGCACCTCCGGCCGCGGCCGGCCTGGGAGAGCTAACGGAGGTGTACCGGATGCCCATGAGAGCTTGACCCTCAAGCTGCTTCTCGATGTCCGGGCCGTCGGTGACACCCGCGTGCGTGCTATACATCTTCAGACCGTACTTGTCCAGGAGTTGCTTGTATTGGGCCGGCTCCATGTGGTTGTAAGGATCCGCCGGCTCAACCTCTTTGTAGCCCATCGCGGCCAGCTTCTGAAGCGTTGGCTCGTAGCCTTCCGGCGTGAGCAGTCTTCTCACGGTGTAGAGTTCGAGGCCGATATGGTCCTTCCAATTGGGGGCGATCCGCGCGAACAGTTCGCCGGCCCGGCCCGCCCCGGCGACCGCGCCGGCGTTCACCATGATCCGTTTCAGAAAGGTGCGGCGATCGGTGCCGCCGGTTGGATGGATGCTCATAGCCTGTTCTTCCTCCGTTCTTCCGCTGTGCCGCCCGGCTACAGTTTGATCTCCCAGCCTTTGCGGAAGGTGGGCTTCACCCACTTGTTGACCTCTTTGTGGTTGGTGAACTCGCCCTTGGCGTTGTCCCACAGCAGCTTGCCATCCGCATGCACGGCCGCCGCGCCGAGCACCAGCCACTCCGTGAACGGACCCGCAATGTGGAAATTCGAGCAGGCCGGAGCGCCGCCCTTGCAGGCCCGTATGAAATCCCGGCAGTGCGCATCGTGGTTGGAGCCGGTGCTCGCGCCTGGGGATCGGGTGAGATAGGGTGGCGGCAGCTTGTACTCGGCCCAGCGCTTGCCCGGTAGCAGACCCACGCCTTCGCCGCGCCCACTGGTCCCGAGATACCCCTTCGAGCCAACAAAAATGGAGTTGTAACCGAGTCTGACGGGTTTGACCACAGGTGTGCCGCCCGAACCGGGGACGAAACCGCCCTGCCCACGCACCGGGCCAACCTGCGGACCTTCACCGGGAATCTTGCAAGCCTCTTCCACAGTCATGCCTGGCGGCATATAGGCGTCTCCACCGGCATGGTGGTACCAATAGACGCTCACCGGAGGCATGCCCGGTCTGGCACCGAAATCGTAGCGGATGGCCAGCTCATCGGGGAAGGTGAAGGGCGGCAGCGGGTCCTTCTTTATGCATTCGACGCTAAGCAGGTACTTGGGGTGCAGTTGCAGCGCCCAGTTGGCGGGACCGAGGATGTGAATCCCCCAATCGCCGATCAGACTGCTGCCAAAATCGTAGAATCCCCGCCAGTTGAAAGGCAGGTAGAAGCCGAAGGGGCTGGAGTAGGTGGTCTTGCCGTCGCGCTTGGCGGCAAACGCTCTGTAATCGTCATCGCCCACGGTGAACGGTCGCGCGGCGGCTCCACCCAGCCAGAGATCCCAGTCCAGCGTATCCGGCACCGGCGTCGGCGGTGGTATGGCCGTCATACCCTGTGGCCAACCCGGCCGCCCACTCCATGCATGGACTTCGCGCACGTCGCCGATCTCGCCCGTCCAGAAGATCTCCGAGGCCACGCGCGTCGCGTCATGCGAGTATCCCTGGTTCCCCATTTGTGTAGCGACGTCGTACTTCTCAGCCGCTCGGGTCAGAAGCCGCGCTTCCCAGGCCGTCCGGGTGAGCGGTTTTTCCAGGTATACGTGCTTGCCGGCCTGCATGCAATGCAGGGCCGCCGTGGCATGCATGTGGTCCGGCGGAGCCACGATCAGAGCGTCGATCTCCTTGCCCTGCTTGTCGAGCATTTGCCGGTAATCCTTGTACCGTGTGGCTTTGGGATAGCGGTTGAACGACTCCGCTCCACGCACCCAGTCCACGTCCGCCAGGGCCACCACGTTCTCCACACCCGCCTGTGCGGCACGCAAGTCCGAGGCAGGCTGGCCGCCCGCGCCGATCGCGGCGAGGTTCAATTTCTCATTGGGCGACTTGTATCCCGAGGCTCTCAACGACAATGTGCTTCCAAAACCACCGCGAGGGATAGCACCTGCCAGTAACGTTCCGTAAAAGAAATACCGTCTCGGGAACCGGTTCCCTATCATTCGTAATCCTCCTCAGGCCGGCCACTCCGGCCGAAATCAGCTTCTATATTTAGGATACCGCAGCTTTTTCCAGACGGCGGAACAAGCGTCGAGGTTGGAACTATGTCGTGTCTAATCGGCAATCACGCTATCACCGGGGGCTTGCGTGCCGGAATCGACATCTTGGAACGCCAAGCCCACAGTATTGTCTATCGTGCTCAATCACACACGGAAGCGTCGTCCCTGCCCGTTCCTCCAGCAGGCGCCGTCTGCCATCCTTGCGTCAGCCTGACCACTTCCTCGCGCACCGTGCGCAGACTCATTCCGGCCCGGCTGAGTGCCATCAGGCCGAGGATCCACAAGGGGATCGTCAATATCAGAAACACGATTACGGAGAAGCCCGTCGCGACGGTCTTGTCCACGCCGAAGAGCATCAGTCCGAGCACAGTAAAGAACTGGTAGGTGCCGACGTTGGAGGGGGCGCCCGGGATGGCCGTCCCCAGACGAACAATAAGAAAGACGGCGGCTGCGTGCCAGATGGAAAGCGGAATCCCATAGGCGTCCATCACCAGCCAGAACGACACGACCTGCAAAACCAACAGGAGGCCGGATAGCGCCGCCGCTCCATGGAAGGATGGCGCGCCACCCATCGATCGCAGCGCCGCCGCCACGTTTTCGATCAGACGGGACAGCCGGCCGCGCCACTTCGACGGTGCTACGGCCGGCCATCGCGCACCTTTTTCAATCTCACGCTTCTTTCGGATCACCAGGTAAGTGAGCAATGCCGCGGACGCGAAGATCACTACCGCCAGGATCTGTTCGGCATCCACAAGGTACCGTGGCAGCGGTACTGTCAGAACCACTACTCCGAACGCCAGAACCATCCAGACTCCGTCCAGGAACCGCTCGACCAATACCGACGAGAATGTATCCGTCATCGATAGCGACGTCCCCTGAGTGGCAAGGTAGCTCCGGAAGACCTCGCCGACGCGAAGCGGCAGCACCTCGTTCGTGAACAGAGCCGCGTAGATCGCCTGGGTCGCCTTGCGGACAGACAAGTGCCCCAATGGGCGCAACAGCAGGCTCCATCTGGCGCCCTGGGTCACATAACTCCCGATATCGGCTGCTATTGCCGGAACCAGCAGCCACCAGGTCATGGTTTTCACCTGGGCAAACAGATCGCTCCAACGCACATCGTGGAACACCCACACCAGACACCCGGCGGCCACCATGTAGCCGATCCAGGCCTTACCGCCGCCACTCGAAGTTTCGGCACCGGAGCTCATGGTGCTCAAGTTTCGGCTCCACGGCCGCGCTGAACCGCCGGTGCGCTTCCGCCCTTCCCATGTACTCCTCTGTGGTCGACTGCAACATCACCAGCGGCAAGGGCGCAATCTTGCGCATAAGAGAGAGTGCAGGAGGTGGGTTGGACGGAGAGCGAGTTCGTGACTGGGCGTAGCGGCACCGCGTGCGCCATGCAAAGCCCAGCCGCGCGCCACATTAACAGCGATCCTAGAATCCTAATCATCGGCCACTTCCGACACCGCGCTGAGCGCCATGGCCACTCGGGGTAGATCCAAGACGTTCTTGTAGATCAGGTATCGCGGCTCCCAGACAGTGGCGAACTTTGCTTTATACGCGAGCAGCCCTTTGAAGCTGAAAAGGAAGTTGAGGTGCTGAAAGAAAGCGTGAATGGCGCGCTCCTCTGGCGTGGCCTCTTCCTGTTCCTGAAAACCCGCCATCGGCGCCATGCCCAGATTAAACTGTTCGAAACCCTGCTCCTGGTTACGCAAAAACAGCTTTACGAACAGGTAGTCCATGATGCCGTTGGGTGCTTCGATGCGCCGCCGCATCAGATCGATGGCCGCCTCGCCCCGGCGATAGGACGGAACGATGTTGACGAAGGCCAAGATGTGGCCGCTGCTGTCCTCAGCCGTAAAGATGGGCGTCGAGTTCAGGTACTCCTGGTCGAACATTCCGAGAGCGAATTGCCTCTCGCGCCGGCCGGGAATCTGCAACCATTCGTCAGACACCTCCTGGATTTGCGTCATCACCGGGGCCGGAATCGGTGGTTCGTAGTATTGGGTATGAATGCCGGCCTTCTCCAACTGATTCACTTTGGAGCGGAAAGTCTTCGCGGCCTTGCCGTCCAGGGTGAACTGACTCAGGTCGACGATGGCGTCATCCCCAACTTTCAGCTTCTTAAAGCCGAGGCTCTGATAAACGTCGAGGTAATCGGGCATCACTTGATAAAAGGCGACGCCCCAGCCATTGTCTTCGCAAAACCGGGTGAAGTCTTGAACGATGCCTTCCAGGGCCGCCTCCGGTCCGACCGGATCGCCCAGCACGACGGCAAGACTGCGGCCGACCCGATAGGCCAGAAAGCACTCCTCGCCCGAAGAGAAAAAGTAAGACTTGTCGGGGCGCGCCTTGAAGAAGTCCTGCGCGGAGCGGCCATGCCGGCTCAGGATTTGGTGTGCCCGCTCCATCTCGTGAGGATGCGTTCGGAACTGGTACAGGACAGGGCGAAACACCGCGTAGAGAGAGTAAATGAAGGCTGCCGAGGTCATCAGATAGAGAGAGTCGAGGAACCATTCGGCATAACGCGTATGTGGCTGGAGGGCCGGATCGCCGCGGAGTGTCAGAAATTCGAGAGTATGGCGAATCGATTGAAGCCAGTCGAAGTTGAAACCGAATTCACGCGGATCGAGGAACCAGAAGCCCGCCATCCCGTAAGCCATCGCCAGGGCGAAGGCCATGGCCACTCGCTGTAGCGCGCCTCGCCAGTGTGGACGGCGGCTCCTCACCGTGAAGCTGTGCCGGGAGATAAACAGGCCCGCCAGGAGAACCAGCGACAACAGCGCCTCTTCGTAGTCGAGGCCCTTGGCGAGGTGAAACACGACCGAGAAGGACGCCGTTGTAGCGACCAGCGCAAAGGCAAGGCGTTTGCGCCTGTAAATGTTGAGCGACGCCACCACCAACGTGAATCCCGTGAGCAGTGTTGCCGACCGCGAGAGATGCACAAACTCGAGCGGAAATATCTTGCGCAGCAACTCCATGCGTTCCGGAAGGCCGCGGCCGATCACGGAGTACACGTTGAGCAACCCGCTGCCGAGCGTGAGCAGCGTGACGGCTACTACGGGAATGCGGCGGGCGCCGGTCATGGCTTTGTGGACTGTTGGGCGGGTGGCGCCGCACCGCCTAGTCCGTCGCCACTGAGCCGCCGCAGGGGCACGTAAAGCACCGACGGCCTGCCGCGTCCGGATTGAGGATAGAGGTCCATCAGCTCGTAGATGCTTGTCGGCATGTTGGTCGAAACAGGCAGCCCAAGCTGCCGGGCCATTTCCACCATGATCGGAAAGTCGTGCGTGAAACTGCCATTGCTCAGGACCGTCGCGAGATCCGCGGCCTTGTCCTTCGGCAAGTGCTTGAGCAAGACTTCCGCCAGGAACGTGACGGTTTGCAGGCGAGCCTTCTGTGCGATGTCCGCCAGCACCAGCATTTCATCGCTGACGTTGGCCGGCTTCTTGATTTCCACCATCTTCACAATGGAGGCGGCCGGCATGTCGGCGATTTGCGGATCCACCGGGCCGAGGACCGCGTTCGAATCCATGACAATCTCATCTGCCGCCAGCGCCATCAACGTACCACCACTCATGGCGTAATGCGGCACGAAGACCGTCACCTTCCCTTTATGTTCCACCAGAGCCTTGGCAATCTGCTCCGCGGCCAGCAACAGACCTCCTGGAGTGTGGAGGATAAAATCGATCGGCTGCTCGGGAGGTGTCAGACGAATGGCGCGCAGCACGGCCTCCGAATCATCGATACTGATCGAGCTGCTGACCGGCACGCCGAACAGGCTTACGGTGTCCTGGCGGTGGATCATGGCGATGACGCGCGACTTTCGCTGCTGCTGGAACTGATCCAGCAAATCCGCTCGTGCCGATTCCAGGCGGCTCGGAGCGAGGAACTGCGCCAAGACGACGTACCCGATCACCAGCCAGAAGAGCACCTTTCCCGCCTTCCAGAGCCGGCTTCCCCAATTGTGCTTAGCGTTGTCCATCGTAGTCCTTCCGGTGGCAATCTTAGCATCTGGATTTGAGCAACGGATAGTCCTTTTCTTAGGCGTCGCCGGTTCACCGCGCTCTCAACCAGGGACTGAGATCCCCCGGGAACGCCGTGTGCGGTGCGTGGATTCGCTGGTCTCTGTCGTGGGTGATCTCCAACGCGTGCCGCCGCGCGCGCAACGAAGCATTGCTAAGCGGCGATTCATATTCCCGTCGCGTCGTCCTGACGCCGGTGTGGGGAGTTTCCCTCACAGTCAGGGGACGGAAAAGTGTCGCAGGAAATTCCGGCTTGTTCATAATCGACGCATGGACCGCAGGGACTTTTTGAAGACCGCGGCGATGGCGGGCGCGACGCGCGTCACCTCCGCCGCCGGCGCCTCGACGTTATTCCCCATCGATCTTCCGGCCAGTGAGTGGACCTCCTTCCGCGCGGCGGGGTTTCCGGGGACGGTCAGTGGGGTGATCTACCGCCGCGCCACTCCGGCCACCAACGGGACGCCGCTGGGCGGTATCGACACGGGCTGCATTGGTCTGGGGCGGGCGGAGCGGTGTCGCCTTGGATTTCGATTCGGACGCCTGGCGTCACGGCGCGGACAACTTGTTCAGAATACCCGCCACCCTCTCTTCGAACAGGTGCTGCCACTCCGGAGCCACCAGGCTGTCGCAATCTTCCTGGGCGTACCCGGTATTATTTCGCTGCTTCGCCGTGGGCGTGTAGTAGATGTACCCGTTGGTGTAGCCGGCGACGAAGGTGAATGGAGCCGGAGCCCGCTTCTTGATTCCGAGGCCGATCTCGACGCTGAGTTCTCCCGGGAACGTGACCAGGACGAAGTCGCCGATCCGCACTCCAGCCACCTCGGCATCAATGGTCTTCTTTCCGGCCGCCGCATTCTGCGCCTGGCGTTTCCTGAGTATCTCCAGATTGGTCTGGAGTCTCGTAAGCTGCTCCATGGTGTAGATGTTCCGGACGTAGCGTTCCATGTCCGCGCGGTTCTCTTCGTCCTGCTTGATGCAGGTGCTCGCGGCCCAGCATTTTCTCGTGCAGATAGCGGTGGCTGTAATAGGAAGGGTAGTCGCCGGACACTTTGTACTGCACGAACAAGGGAAGGAAAGTTTTCAGGTTGAGATTGGTGCCCTGGAGAGAAGCGAGCAGCCGGGCCTGCTCCGCCTGAATGGCTTTTATGCGCTGTTCCGAGTCGGCTGCCCTGGGCAGGGCGACCACCTCATGGATCACGTGCAACGCTCCGCCATCGCGGGTCTGGATAGTCTTCAGTGCCCGCAGGACGCTGAGCCCGAGCAGGTTTCCCAACGGCTCGGCATCGTGGGGAAGTTCGACGTCCTTGTACCTGGCCGGATTGATGTCCCCGGCGCAGCCCTGCAGGAAAAAAGCGAGTGCGCCGCCGCCCACATTTTCCTCGATCACCTTGGAGGCGAAGCCGGGAATATCCGCCGTGTTTCCGCCGCCCGGCACGCCCTGGATGGGGTGAACCGCAAAGTTGTAAACCACCGCCAGGGGCTTACCGTTCTTCCGGTCGAGCCGCAGCAGGCCGATCTCCGGGTCCACGGGACCAACGCCCGCCACATCCTCATCGGGCGGCATTGAGTAGGCGCGGCGCATGTCCACCTCGCTCGCCGTCCTTCATCCTCAGCCTGCGGTTCTCCATGATCCGGTCCTCGTGGCCCCGGCCGGCGCCGCAGTTCACGGGCTCCAGGTCTCTCCACGCCTGCTTGACGGCTTGCACTGTCAGTAGGTCGGCATCCGCTCGCACCACGCTGTGGCAGTGGCTGGCGTTGACCAGAACATTCGCTGGCGGGATGCTCAGATCTTTCTGAAGTTGCGAACGCACGTTGGAGAGAAAGTTGTTCCCGATGCGGCCCAGTTCTCCGATGGCGACCGCGTCCACCGTGACGATCACCAGTGTGGTGGCGCCGTCCTTCACGACCAGTGCCTTGACATAGGAAGGGTCGTTGACGGGCCCCGCTTGGCGATCCGTGATTTCCACCTTGGCGGCTCCGGCCCAGAGTTCCGCCGCCTGCGCGCAATCGAGGGCGCGGCCAGCACGGCCAGCAAGAGCGCGACACGGGGTGCCGCGAAGCCGGCGCCGTAGTGCGCGAGTTTCTGAAAGGACATTTGTGTCATGCGGCGCCTCCTGCCGGTGGTCTGACTCAGGTCTATTTCATCACAGCCGGGCTTTTTACAGTGACGGATATGGCCGGCTGGGTGCTGCGAACGCTTGGGAATATATTTTTACGGACGACGGCTGTTTGTCGCATCCACCTGCCACGGTTTGCTGTTATCATCGATTCCGGCAGGGCGGGCTTCGGCTCGCTGCTGAAGTGTATTCCCGCCTCAGAGCCCGCGGCAGAGCACACGGGTGTGCGTGGTGTGTCTCCGCCGATCGAAGTTGGCCGGCCTGTTTGGCCTGCCAGGTTTCTACCATCCGATGCCAGAAGAAGCGAGGGCATTGCCATGCCAACCTACGTCACGTTGGTCAAGTGGACCGAACAGGGAATTCAGAAGATCAAGGATTTGCCGGACCGGCTCGAATCGGCCGGGAAGCTAATGGAAGCCATGGGGGGAAAGTTCACCGGCACGTACATCACCATGGGGGAGTACGACATGGTGGTGGTTTCAGAAGGGCCCAGTGATGAAGCCGCCACTGCCGCCGCTACTCGCGATTGCCAGGCCGTGGCTATGTGCGAACCGTTACGATGCGCGCGTTCACGCCGGCGGAGTTCGCCGACATCCTGAAGAAACTGCCGTAACCATCGCGGGATCGCTCGCAACCACTTCCAACGGTCCAGCGACCTCCCGTATACCCATCCGGGAAGTCCGAGAGGCCTGGGTTACGTAAGAGAATCAGGATAGGTGTGTCAATTTTTTCCAGACTATAATCTACCAATGGACCGCAGGGACTTTTTGAAGACCGCGGCGATGGCGGGCGCGACGCGCGTCACCTCCGCCGCCGGCGCCTCGACGTTATTCCCCATCGATCTTCCGGCCAGTGAGTGGACCTCCTTCCGCGCGGCGGGGTTTCCGGGGACGGTCAGTGGAGTGATCTACCGCCGCGACACTCCGGCCACCAACGGAATGCCGCTGGGCGGTATCGACACGGGCTGCATTGATCTGGAGACCAGCGGCATGTGGGGCTACTCGACCCTGTTCAACAGCCACGTGCCACGCCGCGGTCCCATCAACGCGGCGGCGTTTGGATTAAGCGTGGGCGGAAAGACCTGGGTGCTGTGCGATCCGGCGCAGGTGAAGCGCTACGACACCACCGACGGGCGAATGGGGGAAGACGCGCCCGCCGGTGCGCCGCGCCTGGAGGGCGTCGAGACGGCGCGCGAAATTCACTACTGGGGCCACTATCCGGTGGCCGATATCGAGTTCACCACCGCTGCGCCGGTGAGCGTGGGCGTGCGCGCGTGGTCGCCGTTCCTGCCGGGCGACGTCACGGCGTCCATGATACCCGGCGCCGTTTTCGAGGTGCATCTCCGGAACTTGGGCCCGGAGACGCAGAGCGGTACCTTTGCGCTGAACTTCCCCGGGCCGACCAGGAAGGAAGCCGCCACGGGGCAGTTCCGGCGCGAGGAAATTCACGGACTGGTGGAGGGCGTGCAAGTCAGTTCGGCCAGCAGCACGCGGACGCCGATTGCCGCGGCGAAGGCCAGCTACGTGCTCGGCGTGTTCGGTAAGGAGAAGGCGCGGTTCGGAGGGGCGCTGGACTCGGGCGGCTGGAACTGGGGCCAGCTCAGCGAGAGCCCCTGGGCGCGCATCCATGAGAGTCTGCCGCGCGCGGGCGAAGGGCACGGTGGCGCGTCCGCCGCGGTGGACTTCAGCCTTGCGCCCGGCCAGGAGCGGACCGTGCGCTTCGTGCTGGCCTGGCACTCGCCCATGTGGCGCGGCGGCGGCACGCTCTCGTCGAACGAAGGCAACTGGTTCGTGCACATGTACGCCATCCGGCACCGCAGCGCCCGAGAGGCGGCGCTGAGGCTGGCGCGGGAACATGAGGCTCTGCTGGCTCGCACGCTGGCGTGGCAGATGGAAATCTACGGCGACAAGTCCTTGCCCGGTTGGCTCCAGGATTCGCTCATCAACAATCTTCACCTGATCACGGAGACCGGTATGTGGGCGGCGGCTGAGTCGCCGCTGCCCGAGTGGGTACGACGGGAGGACGGACTGTTCGGCATGAACGAGTGCCCGCGCGGCTGCCCGCAGATCGAGTGCATCCCGTGCAGCTTCTACGGAAACATTCCGGTGGTCTACCTGTTTCCGGAACTGGCGCTCTCCACGCTCCGCGGCTACAAGGGTTATCAGTACGCCGAGGGCGCCGCGCCGTGGATCTTCGGCGGTGTCACCGGAGACACGCCGCCGGTGGATTTCGCGCGACCCACGCGCGGCTACCAGATTACGTTGAACGGGATGTGTTACGCGGCCATGGTGGACCGCTACGGGCTATGTTGGGGCGGACGGGAATTCAATCGCGAGTTTCATGAATCCGTAAAGAAGAATGCCATCTACACTTTCAACCTGCGGCCGGACTACAACCTGGGCGACCGCGTCATCAGCATGCCCACGGGCAACGAAGGCACCGAGTGGTTCGAAGCGCCGGAGCCCGGATGGTTCGGACTGGTGCCGCATGTGGGCGGGCTGCACCTGGCGCAGTACCGCATCGCGGCGCGCATGGCGGAGCGGGCCGGAGATCACGCGTTCGCCGCGGAGTGCCGTGGGTGGATCGAGGCAGGGTCGAAATCGCTGGAAGCAGAAGCTGTGGGCGGGCAGTTATTATCTGACGTTCTGGGAACCCGAGACGGGCCGGAAATCGGACCTGGTATTCGGATATCAGCTCGACGGGGAGTGGGTGGCGGACTTCCACGGCTTGCCCGGCGTGTTCCGCAAGGACCGTGTGGACAAGACGCTGGAGACCATCAAGAGGACCAACGTGGCGCTTTCGAAAACCGGCGCGGTGAACTACGCGCACGCCGACGGCCGCCCCGCCAAGGTGGGCGGCTACGGCACTTACAGCTACTTCCCGCCGGAAGTGCTGATGCTGGCCATGAATTATATGTACGAGGGCCAGCGCACGTTCGGCATGGACCTGGCGCGGCGCTGCTGGGAGAATATCACTTGTAAGTGGCGCTACACCTGGGATATGCCCAACATTATGCGCGGTGACAAGGACACCGGCGAGCGCACTTATGGGCACGACTATTATCAGGACATGATGCTGTGGGCGCTGCCCGCGGCCATGGCCGGCCAACCCATGAACGGGCCACTCGCGCCCGGCGGCCTGGTCCACCGGGTGCTCGGTGCGGCGCGGAAGAAGGGGAGCGCGCCGGCCGCACTTCACGCCGCTCATCCGGCGAACACCGGATAGCACCTATTGAACAGGGCTGGGAAATACACCTTCAGAGCCCCGGCTCTCAGGGTTATGCCGGAACTTGTGCGATCAGATAGTCGGCGATGGAGAGTGCGGCGGTGGCGCCGGGGCTGGGCGCATTAATCAGGTGCAGGGCGTTGGAGCGCAGCACGAACTCGAAGTCTTGCACCGGCGTGCCCTGGGGAGTAACCGCCTGGGCGCGGATGCCCGCGCCGCCGGGAGAGAGGTGGCGCTTCTCGACAGCCGGTACCAGACGCTGCAGCGAGCGGCAGAATTCGGACATGCTGAGGGAGCGGTAGAACTCGTAGGTGCACATCGAAGGGTAGCGGGCGAGGAATCGCCAGAAGCCGCCGAAGGTGAAGACGTCGGCCACGTCGGCGAGGCGGAAGTCCGTCTTGCGGTAACCTTCGCGCGCCAGCGCCAGCACGGCGTTGGGGCCGGCCTCGACGCCGCCGTGGATCATGCGTGTGAAATGCACCCCCAGGAATGGGAAGCGTGGATCGGGAACCGGATAGATCAGGTTCCGGACGAGCCGGCGGCCCTCCTCGCTCAGCAAGTAATACTCGCCGCGAAAGGGGATGATGCGGGTCTGGCGGCGCTCTCCCGCCATCACCAGGACCCGGTCGCAGTGCAGGCCCGCGCAGTTGAAGAAGAAGTCGACGCGTTCCTCGCGCTGCCCGGCGCACACTCTCCACCCCGCGCCGTCCGGCGTCAGGGCGCGCACCGGCGATGAGGTGAACACGGATCCGCCGGCGGCTTCGATCAGGCGCTGCAGAGCCCGGCAGACCTGTTCGTAGTCGACGATTCCCTCCTCGGGCACACGGACCGAGGCGATGCCGGCCACGTGAGGCTCGATCTCCAGGGTCTCTTCGGGGCCGAGCCAGCGCAGACCGCGCAGGCCGTTTTGCGTGCCGCGATCCAACAGATCGCGCAGTCGTGGCAGCTCGTCCTCGGAACAGGCCACCACCAACTTGCCGCACTCCTCGTGCGGCACCCCGTGCTGTTGGCAGAACTCCTTCATCTGGCGGATGCCGCTCACGGCCAGTTGGGCCTTCAGGGAGCCGGGCCGGTAGTACAGGCCGGAGTGCAGCACCCCGCTGTTGTGGCCGCTCTGATGGCGGCAGACCTCGGGTTCTTTCTCGAAGACGACGATGCGTGCGCCGGGGTAGGCCAGGGTCAGCTTGTGGGCCAGGGCCAAGCCGATGATGCCGCCCCCGATGACGGCGTAGGATTCGCGGGTTATATGAGACATGCGCTTCGACTAGTATCCTACGGCGGATGTCCCCGCAGGGGCCGCAGGGCTCCGCAGCCGCTTTACGGGACCGTTGCGCAGATGCTGTTGAAGGGGGTAATCTAAGCGTACTGGGAAGACATCAGTCCGTTCGAAATCCACAAACACTCAGGAGGGATTTGCAACATGGTTAAGCCTATACCAGAGGGACATCACTCGATCACGCCATATCTGGTGGTGAAGGACGCCGCTCAGGCGATTGAGTTTTACAAACGCGCCTTCGGCGCTCAGGAAATAGCCCGCATGCCGGGCCCCGGCGGAAGAGGCGTTATGCACGCCGAGCTAAAGATTGGCGATTCCCGAGTCATGCTGTCGGACGAATTTCCGGGAGCGGACTGCCGTTCGCCGCAATCGCTCAGCGGAACCACCTGTCAATTGTTTCTCTACGTTCCGGACGTCGATTCCGCCTACCAGCAGGCCATCTCCGCGGGAGCCACGTCGATTATGCCTGCATCAGACATGTTCTGGGGCGATCGCTACGGCAAACTCGCCGATCCCTTCGGTCATCAATGGGGATTGGCCACCCACAAGGAGGATGTCTCGCCGCAGGAGATGAAGAAGCGTTCTGAAGCCTTCTTCGCGCAGATGGCGCAAAAGAAGACCGCCGAGCGCGGAGCGTAACGCGCTGGCGGGAAATCCGCTACGCCGGTCGCGATGCGACGCTAACGCGCCGCTCCGGGTGCAAGCTCGAGTGTGGCCTTCTTCAGAATGAAGGCATAGTTGTTACCGCCGAGTCCCGAGTACAGGAGCCACATCGTGTGGCCATCCGGGCTCATCCACTTTGTCGGGAATCTGTGATGGTAGGTGCGGTCGTTCCCCGACCAGTGGTCGTCATAGTAGACCGTGCGCCACGGTCCCCACGGCTCGGGTGCCTCGAAGACGCCGAGGGAAGCATTGTGGGCACCCGGCCCGACCCGGTGCGACGACGTGAGAATGTAGCGCTTCAGCGCCTGGTTGTATCCGAGCGAAATCCGCTGTGTACCTTTCGGATCCGTGAAGATCGGTTGCCGTGCCCGTATGTCAGGGCTCCAGGCCGGCGTGCTCTTCCCATCCAGACCGGCATAGAACCGGTACGCTGCACGGTCGGCAATCTGGTTCTTCGGAACCCGCGCCATCACGATGTCCGGGGAGAACTCATAAGCGTCATTGTTCGCCTGCGACACGATGTATACGTAGTTGTCCCGTGCCCCGGCGTAATTCGGCCCGAACTGCACGAACTCGGGGCAGCCGAAAGTATCCGCAAAATGCCAGTCCGCCCAACTCCAGTTCTTCTGGTAGTTCTTCGACCAGGCGAGCCGCGAATGCCGATAGTCCCCGTTGACCTGGTAATTGCGGACGAACATGTAAATCACGCGGTCCACCATGATTTGGCCGCTCGACTTGATACCCCGGTTGCCCCAGCCGACGGGTATATCGGCATCGCTCGGAATATCATCGGCTCTGACGGCGGGCGGGTCCCCCGTGATCTTCGCGAACCCCAGCGTGAAAAACTGATCGCCGCGTTTCTTGAACCCCGGCCCGTCGCCATAGGAGACGTACAGGGAGCCATCGTCTGCCCAGGTGGTGGGCCAATTGTCGCCAACCCCGTCCCTGCCACCGTTGCCTTCACCGATGCGGATCACGGCCGGGTCCCAGGTCAGCTTCGTCACAAGCTTGCTTTGCGGGTACGGCGCGCCTGGCGGGTCCGCCGCGACGGCGCTGCCCAATTCCATTGCCCACAACAACAGGGGGAGAATCACACGGATGTGTTTCACTTGCCTGGCTCCCAGAACAGCATACACCAGCATGGGCCCGAGTCGCGTTACCCATTGGCGCAACATTGCCCATGGGCAACAGAAATGCCGTCGCGGTTTAGTTTGGAAACGCGCGCCTCGCAGCGTTCCCTACTCGCCGAACGAGCGAGCGTACGAGGTGACGCGGCCTACCTCGTCGCGGACACCCCCCTTACTATCGGGTGCCGTGCACCGGTTCTGGATTACTCCCAACTCCCGATTGCTTTCCAACCTTCAAGCGATTAGACTTTTGCTCTGTACGCATGGTTTCTATGGGAGACTCACGAATGCAACGCCTCCCGCGCCTCTGCGCGTTTCTGTTTGCTGCCATCTGCCCCATCTATCCTGCGGCGAACACTGTTAGTGTGAAGGACTTCGGCGCCAAGGGCGATGGGGTCACGAAGGACACCCTCGCCATCCAGAGGGCCATGGATGCCGCCGAGAAGCAAGGCGGAGGCACGGTCATGGTGCCACCCGGCCGATATCTGAGTGGGACCATTCACCTCAAGAGTCGAGTCACGCTTTACCTTGACAATGGAGCGATCATTCTGGCCAGCCCGGATAACGCCGACTTCGACCCATACGAGACTCTCCCCTACCCGACGCCGGACGACCGCGAGACGACCTACTTCCACTACGCCCTGCTGGCCGGCGAGAACGTCGAGAATATCGCGATCCTCGGCCAAGGCACGATCGACGGGAACCGGCCCGTGCGCGGAGGGCCCAAGCCGATTGCGCTGAAGCTTTGCAGGCACGTGACCATCGGCGGCATCACCATCCGTCGCGCCCCGAATTACTCCATCAGCCTGCTGGGAACCGATTACGTGCATATTGACGGCGTCACGATGATCGGGTGTTACTCCGACGGCATCGACCCCGACAGTTGCCGGTTCGTACGCATCGCGAACGTCTATTTCGACGGCTGGGACGATGCGATCGTCGCCAAAGCGAGCCATGCGTTGGGCTACCGCCGCTCAACCGAGAACCTCACCGTGACCAACTGCGTCCTCACCACCAACAGTTGCTATCTGAAGTTCGGCAGCGAAAGCGGCGGCGACTTCAAGAACATTGCCTTCACGAATACGGCCTGCTACCGGCGGCCGGGGGCGGACAGGCGGAACCTTGCCGCGGTGGCGCTGGAATCCAACGATGGCTCGAACATCGACGGCGTGGTGGTTTCGAACATCGTCGCGCAGGACGTTTACAAACCGTTCTCCATCCGGCTGGGCAACCGCGGCCGCGGCCCGTCGCCCGAGCCCGGAACCGTAAAGAACATCTCCATCAGCAACTTCATCGCCACCGGCGCCAGCGTGGCCGCCCACATCACTGGACTTCCCGGCCGCCCGGTCCAGAACGTGTCCCTGGACAACGTCATCATCAGCGTGAAGCGGCCCACCGAAACGGCCGCCCAACTCGCACGCTTTCCAGGATCGTCGTTCCGGCCCCAGCCCGCCTACGGACTTCTGGTCAACCATGCGGAAGGGCTGAAGCTGACGAACGTGCAGATGCGCTGGCAGGAAGAAGATACTCGGCCGGCCATCATTTTCGACGACGTGAAAGACCTCGTACTGGACGGCTTCCGGACGGACACCGTGGCGGGCAAAGGGCCGGTGCTGTCGTTCAACAACGTAATCAACGCCCTTCTTCAGGGTTGCCGCACGCCCCGCGGCACGGAGCGCTTTCTGCAATTGAGCGGAGCTCGCACCGCGGACATCCAGTTGATCGGCAACGATCTCGCTTATGCCTCCCGGGCGATCGATTTGACGCCGGGCGTCTCGCAGTCCGCCGTTAACGAGACGGGCAATCTTCTGCGCCACAAGCGCGTTGGGGCGGCCGCCGCACACTGATCCGCGACACGAAATCCTGCCCGGAATTACGGCATGTGCTGCGTTGGGCGTCGGGACACGTTCTCGGAGCGCATCGTGCCGTTCAATTTCTCAGGCCCAATCTGGTCTGTCCCCGGCTAGGATAGGATATCCACACAGGAGGATGGCATGCACGGTAAACTACTGGCCACCGCGGTTCTACTCTTCTTGCCGCTGGCCGCGGCATCTGTTTTCGACGTGAAGCAATACGGCGCCAAGGGCGACGGAGTGGCCAAGGACACAGCCGCGATTCAGTCTGCTATCGACGCCGCAGCCCAAGCTGGTGGAGGAACGGTGGCGCTGCCTGCGGGCACTTACTTGAGCGGAACCCTGCACCTCCGGAGCCATATCCGGCTGGAAGTCGGCGCCGGCGCCGTTCTCAAAATGAGTCCGGACAAGGAGGATTTCGACCCGTACGAAAAGCTCCCCTACAACACGCATTCCGACGCTGAGACGTCCTATTTTCACCATGCGCTCCTGGCCGCCGAGGATGCCGAACACATCACCATCGCCGGTCCGGGAATCATTGACGGAAACCGTACCCGGCGGCGCGGGCCGAAACCTATTGCCGTGAAGAACTGCCGCCACCTGACCGTCCGCGACATCACTATTATGAATGCGCCGAACTACGCGGTCAGCTTCATCGGCTGCGAGTGGGTGGTGATCGATGGCATTACCGTGCGGAACGCCTATGCCGACGGCATCGATCCGGACTGCTCGCGGAACGTGCGCATCTCGAACTGTTTTATTGATTCAAGCGACGACTCCATCGTCCCCAAGTCCAGTTTCGCCCTCGGGGAATCGCGCATCACTGAGAACATCACCGTCACCAACTGCGTCACTACTACCTCGGCCAATCATTTCAAACTGGGCACGGAAAGCGGCGGCGCTTTCCGTAACATTGCCGTGAGTAACATGACCATGTTCACGCGCCGCAAACCCCAGCGTCCCGATGAGGCCGGTATCGCCATTGATATTGTCGACGGCGGCGCCGTGAAAGGGTTGACGATTTCCAACGTCTCGATGCACGACGTGCAGTTTCCCTTCTTCATTCGCCTGGGAACCCGCAAGACGGGCCCCAAGCCTTATAGTTACGGGACCATCGAAAATGTCTCCATTGCCAACGTAGTGGCGGTGGGATCCTACGGTACGGCTACTATCAGCGGCCTGCCGGATCACCTGGTCGGGAGCATGACATTTGAGAATGTAAGTATCACGATGCGGGGTGGAGTGAGGAAACCTGTCGCGCTGGACTTGCCGGAGAAGCCCACAGACTACGCCTGGCCCTACATCTGGGGCGAGCGTCCCGCCTGGGCCTTCTGGGCGCGCCATGCCGCGGGACTGACGTTGCGGAATTTTCAGTGCCGTTGGCAGGATGCGGACCTGCGCCCTGCGCTGGCCTTCGATGATGTCACCGACTTGGAACTCGACGGATTCAAGGCCGCGACCGCGGAGCAGACCGCCCCCATCATACGCCTGAACGATGTGCGCGGTGCCGTAATCAAGGGCAGCCGGACGCTGTCCAAGGTCGGACGGCTGGTCCTCGCCACAGGTCCGGCCACCCGCGATGTGAAGCTGATGGGCAACGATCTGACGAGCGTGGCCGTTCCCGTCGAGGCTGGTCCGGAGGTCCCGAAGCCGGCGTGGCGCGGGATAGGCAACCTGGAGCGTTAAGCAGCGGCATCGCCGGCGCGGAATGGGTTCTGCTGGACGGCTGCTCGCACCTGGCCCACGTGGAGGCGCCCGAGCGCTATCTCCGCGCCGTGCGGGACTTTCTGGATTCCATGGTTTGGGGCGCTTGATGGGTCCTAACTCGACCCCTCGGAGGCGATGCGTGCCAGGTTCCGGCGGCGCGTCTCCGGTAGGACCCAGACCCAGGCAGCCGTGGCCAGCGCCAGCACCAGCGGCACGCCCAGGCCTCCGCGCACCCCGTATCGGGTCACAAAGAAGCCCACTAACATCGGCGCGAAGAATTGCACCCCGCGGGCGCAGTTATAAGCTGTCCCCATCGCGAAGTTGCGCACCTCGGTCGGGAACAACTCCGCCAGCAGGGCGCCGAAGCCCGCCGTACATCCCGATCCCACGCCCATCGTGAACATCACCGTCCAAAACAGGCCCGTCCGGGGCAACAGCCACTCCCAGTGAAACGCCAGAGCGTAGATGGCGCTGGCGGTCAGCAGGGAGTACGCCGTATAAGCTTGCCGCCTGCCGTAGCGGTCGGCGGCAAAACCGAACAACAGCATCCCGAGCAATTGCCCTGATTGCGCGGTAAGAATCCACACCGCCGATCTTGCGACCGGTTGGTGAAACTGGTCCTGCAAGAACCTGGGCAGCCACACATAGCAGGTCCAGTAAGTGCCCAGTTTGAATACTCCCAGAACCCAGCCCTTCCATAACGGTGGGAAGAATCCGTGGCGCGTGATCCACCGCAGCGCCGCAGCCGGGGAAAGCTGCTCCTGTTTCTGCTGCTTCCATAGGGTGGATTCCGGAAGATGCCTGCCGCGCCACAAATGCCAGCACCGCGCTCGCCGACGAAACCGCAAACACCCACCGCCACCCGATCAGCGGTGTGACCAGAAGCCCCATGACGGCAGCCAGCGCCACCCCCAATGGCTCTCCCGCCTGCAGAAACGCAGCCGCGCGACCGCGCATGTGCCCCGGGGAAGCCTCTTGAACCAGGGCGTGCCCCACCGCCCATTCGCCGCCCACGCCCAGACCCGTCAGCAGACGGAACACCAGCAGGCTCCACGGTCCCCAGGAAAGCGCGCACAACGCCGTGCCCAGCGAGTACAGCCCGATGGTCCACGTCATCACCTGCTTGCGCCCATAGCGGTCCGACAGGTAGCCGAAGAGGATTCCACCGATTCCAGATGCGCCCAGCGCCACCCCCAGGATCAGCGCCTCCTCCTGCGTGCTCATTCCCAGGTCGTTCCCTATCGGGATCAGCAGAAAGCTGATCAGAATCAGATCGTAGAAATCGAAGGTCCAGCCCAGAAAGGAAATGAGCCAAACTCTAATCGGAAAACGCTCGGGCTTGTCTCCGTTCATAAGACCATTCTCGCCATCCTGGCTGGGATTCCTATCGACTCCCGGCTTCTGGGTCAGTATACTCCAGCCGCCTTCCATCGGTCCTTCGAGTGGCAATTAGAATCCTGGTTGGCGAACCACCCGTGCGCCCCAGGTTCCCCAGAGCCAGATCGCCGGCACCCGCAGGCTTGCCGCAATAGATGCAATTGTTCGCAGCCTTCATCACTCCCATACTCTCAAACCGGGTCCGGAATCACGGCCCGTACCGCGGGCCACGCACCTGCCTTTTGTGCAGGTGACCTCCCAGTGACCCACTGAAAACACTCGCGCGGGCGCCGGCGCGATTTGCCATACGGCATCGACTACAGATCGCAGCAGCTACAAATTCATCTACAGCGGGATTTTGAAGGGAGGCAACGGCTGGTGAAGACCGGTGGCAGGCTGATTAAGCACGCCCGGTATTACTGGCTGATGCTGGCTGAGAGCCATCTGACCAGGCGGCTGTTGGGGAGCATAGTACGACGGATCGAGAAAGAGATCCAAAAAAACTGCAATTCGGGGATCAAAGGACGGCGGCTGAGCGTATACTGACGCTTATCCGGCATCTAAAATGGAAATCCCGGTTGACACGTTCTTGACTGCGACTTGTACTATTTTCTTACGGGAGTGAGGTTACGCATGCGGCAAACTCATCCAGCTTGGCTACCATCCGCGGCTTCCCTGGTTGTGCTGGGAGCGGCTTTGGCCGGTGCGCTGCCCGCCGTGGCCGGGACGGTGTCGTTCAGCGTCAACATGACCGGCGGATACGTGAGGGTGCAGGAAGGGAACGTAACGAAACTGCGCATGATGCCGTTCAACGGCACCATGCAGCCGTTCGGAACGTGCCGGGAGGAATGGGGGGCCGATACCGGATTCAGCACTAGCACGATGGTCTTTACGCTGGCGAACGGTACGACGATTACCGCGTCGGTCGCGTACCAGGTTGGAAACTATGTCGACGACCCAATGTCAATAAACGGCACGATCACGGGCGGCACCGGCATCTTCGAGGACGCGAGTGGAACCATCATAGGGATGATCACCGCCAACACAGCCGGGGCTACCGCCACCGTCTTGCCACTTACGTTGACGGCCTCGGGGACCCTGACCGCCCCGAAGGCGCCGAACGGGCTGAGCGTGTTGCCTTCGGTGCTGACGTTCAGTATTCCGAATGGCTCGACCGCGCCGGTCACGCAGAGCCTGGTCGTGAACAACGGGGGCTTGGACGCACAGTCGTTTCAGGTTGCCGTGGCCACGGTGTCCGGCGGCAATTGGCTGACGGCTTCGCCCGGCAGCGGCTCGGTGGCGGGAGCAGGCACATCCACCATGGCCGTGACCGCGAATCCGGCGGCGGGCGGCGCCGCCTTGAAGCCGGGCATCTACGAGGGGCACGTCACGGTGACTTACGGATCGGTGCCGGTTGAGATCAAAGCGCAGCTCGTCGTGGGGGGAATGGGATCCAACCTGCTTGTCTCGCAGACGGGCCTCACGTTCCAGGCCGGCGTCGGCGGATCGGCGTCGCACGCGCAGACGTTCCTGGTGCAGAACACTGGTACGGGGAGTTTGGCCCAGCTCAAGGCGGCCACTTCGGTCACCGGCGGCGGCGCCAACTGGTTGAACGCGGCCATCACGCCGGCGCCCGGCAACCCGCAGGCCAGCACGGTCACGGTAACGGTGAACGCGGCGCCGGCGATCGCCGGAACCTATTATGGCCGGGTCGACCTGACGCTTTCGGATGCGGCCAACTCTCCGCAAAGCGTGTCGGTGGTGCTGCAAGACCTGGCGGGCCCGCTACCGGACATTTTGCCGGCCGGATTGTGTCATGACGTCGACGTACCGCTATCGGCGCGCCCGGCATCCCGGTCCAGTCGCAAACGGTGACGCTGACCAACCTGTCCACGCACACGGTGAATTTCACGGCGACGGGGAGAACCGGGAACCGTAATACGGGCGCTTCGATGGACTGGCTGACGTTCTCGCCGGCCTCGGGCCAGATGGGGCCGAGGAGGCGGAACGGCGAGGGTGACGGCGTCGGTGCCGCAGGCTTGTTTCGCGCACGAGCGATCCGTGCCGGTTGTGGTTCGATCAATTCGGCGGCATCTACTTCCACTACGTTGAGGATAACTACACGGCTGGGGTCAACGTCCAGCTTGACATCGCGGACGTGATGGGGTGCGCTCGGCATTACCGGACAGGTTATTGCCCACTCGTCACCGAGGCTGGCCGCCGCCTGCGTGCCCTCGGCAGGCGAATGGCGTGTTCACCTCCCTGCCGATCGGATTCCAGGCTACGGTCGGGCTGCCGGTTTCTCTGCAAGTGGAGATCCTCGATTCCTGCGCGCAGGCGATGAACACCGGCACGTGGTGGCCACATTCTCGAACGGCGATCCACCGGTGGCGCTGACTCCGATTGGCGGCGGGCTATGGGACGGGACCTGGGCGCCGCAGAGGGCGGCGACGCAGGCGGTTATCACCGTGCAGGCGGCGAAGTCGGACATGGTGGCGGGGATGCTGAAACTCAGCGGAGCGGTGGCGGCCAATACGGCGACTCCCATCGCCTACGCGGGCGGCATCGTGAACGCTGCCAGCGGAGCGGCCACCATCGCGCCGGGGACGTTCATCGCAATCTACGGAGCCTACTTCGGCGCAACCGGCGTGGCTTCCTCGTATCCGTTCCCGGCGCTGCTGGGCGGGACGCAAGTTCTGCTGGGCGGCAAACCGGTGCCGCTGTATTTCACCAGCAGCGGCCAGATCGACGCGATCGTTCCCTACGATATCGCGCCTAATTCGATGCAGCAGTTGATCGTGCTGAACGGGGCGGCGTCTTCGCAACCGCAAACGGTGTTGGTGGGCGCCGCGCAGCCGGGAGTGTTCACGCAGAATCAGGGCGGCACGGGACCGGGCGCCATCCTGGGGCAGAAGGCGGGCGGTATTGCCGCGCTGAACACGGCGGCGAATCCGGCCAGCGTGGGCGACTATCTGCTGATCTACTGCACGGGGCTGGGCACGGTGACGCCGGGCATCGCGGCCGGCGCGGCTGCATTCTATCCACCGCTGTACTATGCCGACAACAAGGTCACGGTAACGGTGGGCGGGCTCGACGCGCCGGTCGCGTTCTCCGGACTGGCTCCGGGATATGCGGGACTCTACCAGGTGAACGCGCAGGTGCCCGCGGGCGTCGTCACGGGCCCCAGCGTGCCGGTGGTGGTGACCGTGGCCGGCGCCGGCGCACCCAGCGCCCCGGTGACGGTCGCAATCAAGTAGGGCGCGAGCGGCGGGTTCGAGTCCTGTCGCGCCCACCATTATTTTCAGGAATTTACTGGCAAGCTGCATGGCCTTCTGCCACGATGTACGGAAGTTTGTACCGAAGCGTGTTGCTTCTGTTCGGCTTGCTGGCCCAAGATCTTGGATTGCGCCCCAAGCGTGCCCGGGCACGGGGGAGCGCCCGCGCCGGCGTACCCGTAGCTCAACCTATGGAAACCGACTGTAGATGAAATTGGAGCTGTAGAAGACTTACGGGGCCACGAAGAATCTACAGTTTTCAACAGGTGAGCGGGAGTGGCAGGGAACGCCTATTGCAAGTAGATCAGTTGTTTACGATTGGTCGGGGCGGGGCGATTTGAACGCCGCGACCCCCTGCGCCCAAGGCGGATTCCGGCTTCGTTCCGAAATGTCTTGTTTCAACTGCTTGCGATTCGAGCAGATGTGGCATCCCTGTGGAATCATGTTGCGCCGTGTCGCGCCCGGAGGCTCTCGACAGCTACACAAATGACTACAGGTGCCGTGGCGTCGCGTTCCGCCTCGAGGCTGTACCCGAGAACGCCGTGGCGCTTCAGCCGCCTACTTCCGCCCCAGGAATTCCACCAGCCACGCATCCACCGCGTCCACTTCTTCGGGTACGGTGTTGTGGCCGGTTTCGAGCGCCAGCATCAGCTTCTTCGGTCCGGGGATGACGTTGTAAGCCGAATACATGGAAGTCGGCGGGCAGGTTACATCGTTGAAGCCCCAGGCATAGAGCCCGGTCACCTTCACGCGGCGGGCGAAATTCACCACGTCGTAGTAACGGGTGGTTTCGATTTTGTCTGGGGTACGGTGCATGGCCGGTCCTTCGGTGGCGCGGAACATGTGCGGCCAGCCGCCGGCGCGGTTATGCAGATAACCGGTGACGTCGGAAAGCGCCGGGTAGTACGCCGCCAGCCCCTTCACGCGGGGATCGAGGCCGGCGGTCACGATCGATAGCGCGCCGCCCTGGCTGCCTCCCGCGACCGCCAGACGTTCACCGTCCCAGTTCGGCAGGCTTGTCAGGAAGTCGTTGGCCCGTACGCAGCCCAGGTACACGCGCCGGTAGTAATAGCGGTCCCGGCTGTCCAGACCGAACGTGGGATAGTTGGACAGAGCGCCGGCGCCAAGCGAATCGTAAACCTCCTTTTCCATGGTCACTGGAATTCCGTGGATGCCTATTTGCAGCGTGATGATGCCGCGGGAAGCCATCTGCGCCAGGCCGCGATACGGGCGCACGCCCGCACCCGGAACTTCCAGTAGGGCGGGGTACCTGCCGGGCGCTTTCGGCTCGCACAGGATGCCGTAGAGTCGCGAAGGCTGCGCACCCATGCCGATGTTCCGCAGGTTCACGTGAGAGCACGCTACAGTCGCGTTGCCGTAATCGGGCAGCGGAGTCACTCTGGCGTCAATCGGCAGCTTGGCCAGTTCGGCCTTCCCCGCTGTCCAGAACTGGTCGAAGTCCGGCGGATCGGTCTGGGTCGGTTGGATCGCCTCCGGTTCAAACGCCGCCGTGGCCAGCCCGCGATAGGTTTTGCCCTTGCGCGCGACTGTCGCGATGCAGCGCAGGAAGCCTGGTTCTCTCATCGTGCCGCCGTCCACCGTGACGCCTTTGGCGTTGAGTTCCACCATCTGGTCCACCTTCGGGGCGATTCCTTCCGGACCAATCCGGACACTCACCTTGCCGTCGGCAAGCGCGTGCCCATCCTGCACGGCAACGATGTGGAAACGAACCGGTTGGCCGGGTTTGTAGCGCCAGTCGTCGTGGTCGGTGGCAACGCGTACCTGGACCGTGCCAACACGCTCCTGCGCCAACACGGGCAGGGCAAGAAGGAAAGCAAAGAAGATTCGAAGCATATTGTGGCTCCTAAACAACATACACCCACGCAATGACGGCGCGCTGACCGCAAGCCACTGCCGGACGGGCCTGGCCGTATTCCGTCCGTAGTGAATTTCGGAGTCCATCGGAGGGCTCGATGCCCCTCCGCCGCAAGAGCAGGGCGCACTCGAAATCCCAATTTACGCTTACGCGCCTGCGGTTCAGATCTCTTCTTGGAGCAGCGGACCGCGGCAGAGATCGGCTACCGCCGTTTCGCTGCCAACTTGCGATACGCGGCTTTCTGGATTTCGTGCTCGCGGGCCACAGAGTACACCACGCTCGGAATTGTTCGTGGTGCGTGACCGGTGAGGCTCTCGATGCGTCGAGCATTCCACTTTTCGAGGAGACTCCGGTTGGTAGTAAAGTTCGCCAATGCCCGCTGAAGCCGTTTTCACATCAGGTGGGGACGGTGCCAGAAAAAGCAATCCGAATCGAAAACGCCCGATGGATGCCCTATTTGATGGATTGGGTGATTTCTTGTCTTTTCGATTGGTCGGGGCGGTCAGATTTGAACTGACGACCCCCTGCGCCCAAGGCAGGTGCGCTACCAGGCTGCGCTACGCCCCGACATTTTGATTTTAAACTACTTCCGCCCCTTCGGCCATCTTCTTCACTGCGTCCTTCGGCCCGACTGTATCAGAACTGTATCAGAACTGGCCAGTTTGGCCTACCTGTATCAAAACGCTTGTCCTGCTCGTTGGCCTGCCGATTCAGCTTCAGCAGGGCCTCACGCTTCATCGGCAGCTTCATCTGGGAGTACTTCTTGAACACCTTGGCGTCACCCTGACGAAGAAGCTGGGTGACCCACCAGGCGCGCTCCACGCTGCTCACCAGCCAACTGCCGATGGCGAGCAGATTCTCGCGGAGCAACAGCGGAGACGCTTCCCCCATTCCGAACCCAATTTCCCCCTTGTCCAGTCGGACTGGTTGGGTGGTGTGGCTGACAACGCACAGGGCGTGAAAATCGGAGAGGATAACTTCATAGTCCTTGGGGTCGGTTGGTCTGGCAGGTCTCCGCGCAGTTGCCTTTGGCTCACAGTTGCCTTCAACCGGCCCTGTAGGGGACTTGCACCCCCAATCGATCATTCATGTCCAACACACTCGGCCTCGCCACTGATCTTGGCACAGAGGGCCTGATTCACCCGCGGCTCTAAGAACATTACGGCAGGCACTCCGGCAGCCTAGAGGCATTTTGGCATTCGGCCACAGCGGTTCTTGCGAGGATTGTAGCTGATTCTTTGGCTGTGGAAAGTCTCCACCGTCAACACGGCTCAACCAGTTTCAACCGGCTGGCGCCGTCTGGTTGAAACCTGAGCACCTTAATATGGACCATTCCCGGCCCAGGCTGGTAACCGCCTGGAGCGCCGGGGGAGCGGGCGTTCCCATCTCCCCGCCCCGGCCAAAAGCACGCTCGATGTCGTCCTTTCCCCTTTGCTTCCTCACCGTGAAGCAGGTCGCCGGAGGACACCTGGGTGGTTTGATCTTACGAGGGAGACTCCTGCATGGTCTTGTCGATCGACTGGACGAAGCTATTCACTTCGGCTTCGAAGTAGTCCCGGCCGAAGCGCGCGGTCCCCTCTGCGGCATTCTTGCCGACCCCGCGAAACGTATCCGGACCCTCCAGCCGCTTCATGTGGACCCACTGGGGGCGCAGAGCCAGCATCAGGGCGGTTTCTTTCTTGCCGCCGTGGTCGGCGGAAGGATCCTGGGGATGGCACCAGGGTCCCAGCACCACGATCCGGGTCTTGGGGAATTTCTCCATGACTCCGCTGGCGATCGTCCGGATGGCCGGTTCCTGCTTCTCTGGATAGTGGCCCGTACAGGCGACCACCCACCGGATTTCCTGTTCGGCGAGGCGGGTGAACACGTCCGTCATCAGCGCTCGAAAGGTTTCCTCGCGCACCAGCATGCTTCCGGGCCACTTCTGGTGGCCGTGGGGACTCCAGTGGCTCACCGGCAAAACCACGCCTCCGGTCCGGGCAGCCGCGGCGAGACAGAACTCATGGGCGTGGATGGCGTCGGTGGCGAGAGGAAGGTGAACTCCGTGGAATTCCAGCGTGCCGATGGGCACGTACACCAGCGACTTCCGTTCCAATGCCGCCTGAAGATCCGACGCCGACATTTCTTCCCACCGGTGGGCGGCAGAGGGTGCGGGCTTTCGGACGGGCTCCGCCTGGCTAGCCGCGATCCCGAAGACCGAGCTCCAGCCGAGCGCTTTGACTCCCGCAGTCAGAAAGCGGCGCCGCACGCTCTCCGGAGCGTGCTCCGGCAGCCGGTGGAGTCGCGCGGCCTTGTGAATCCACCCGGCCTGGTTTGCGCACCGCCGGACAAATGTTTGAATCGACCTCATGCCATACCTCATTGCATACGCCTCCGACATTTCTCTTCGCGGTTTCACGAATGCACATACATCTTACAATTTGCGGACGCCGCGCTCTGCACGATTTTGTCCCGAGTCCGCGTCCCGGCGGATGGACTTTGCGGCGAGCATTGTGAGGAACGTCAAGCGAAAGGCGCGCCTTCAGTACATCGAGGGATAGGCCGCGCGCATCTGGTGGGCTTGTTCGAGCGCCGTTCCAATTTGGACTAGATGTCCCTTTCCGATGCCCGGACAGCGTGCCGCCTCGGCACGCCAGGCGTCGGCGCTCTCTACGATCTCGGGCCAGAACGGGTACAGGCGGCACTGCGTGGGCTTCACCGGGTGGATCAGGCATCCACGGTCCCCGAGGAAGGGACACTGGCCCAGCGGAGGTTTGCGCAACCGGAGCAGGTGCCGGGTGCGATACACGTAGCGGCGTTCGAACTCCGCCGCACTTACGCCCAGGAAATACGCCGCGCGCGCCAGGTCCTGGGCCGACAAGTATACGTAGCCGCTGGTGTTGCAGCAATCGATGCAGCCTTGTTGACAGGCGAAGCGGAGCGGGCGCACTCTTCTCCATCATACCCCGCGCCCCGGAGAACCCTATTTCAGACTAATTCATCCTTGACATTGCGGAGTGGATCGTATACAAGTGGTAGTCGGCAAAAACAAAGCCACGGAGGACTGTAATGAAGCTGCGACAATCACTGGGATTTATGCAGGCGGGCCTGGTATGCGCGCTCGCCGCATGGGGCGCCACGAATGGCTCAACGAGCGTGACAAAAACGTATCTAGCTACGCCGCTGGCCTTCGAAGCTAACCAAGGGCAGAGCGGATCCGAGGTGCAGTATCTCTCGCGCGGCGGCGGCTACACCATGCTGCTCACATCGCGGGAAGCCGTGCTCAACCTGCGCCAGGGAGGCCGGCACGCCATGACGGCTCCGGCCTCCACGCTGCGCATGAAATTGGTGGGCGCGGCGGCCGTATCCGCCGTGGGCCAGGGTCTGCTGCCGGGCGTGAGCAATTACCTCATTGGCAGCGACCGATCCAAGTGGCGCACTGGCATCGAGCGTTTCGCGCGCGTGCGCTACCAGGGCGTCTATCCAGGCATCGACCTGGTGTACTACGGTAACCAGCGCCAGCTCGAATACGACTTCGTGGTGGCCCCCGGCGCCGACCCCCGCCGCATCCGCATGGAGTTCGACGGCGTGAAGGCCATGCGGCTGGATGCGAACGGCGACCTGGTGCTCACCTGCGACGGCGGCGAACTGCGCCAGCACAAGCCGCTGGTCTATCAGGGCGACGGCGCGGCCCGGCGCGAGATCGCCGGCCGCTACGCGATCGAGGGCCGCAAGGTGAGTTTCCGCCTGGCACGCTACGATGCGCACCAGCCCCTGGTAGTGGATCCCAAGATCAGCTACTCGACCTACCTGGGCAGCTCGGGCGATGAGGGCGCCTTCGACATCGCCGTCGACGACAAGGGCAACGCCTACGTCGTGGGCATCACCGGATCCAGCGGTTTCCCAACCCAGGGAGCGCTGGACAACAGCTTCGGCCCCAACCCGCTGGGCATCGCCATGGCTTTCGGCGACGCGTTCGTCACCAAAATCGCCGCCGACGGTAAGACGCTGGTCTATTCAACCTTCCTGGGCGGCAACGGCGCCGACGGCGGCAACGCCATCGCCATCGACGGCGCGGGCAACGTGGTCGTCTGCGGCGCCACCAGTTCGACCGATTTTCCGCTATCGGCCAACGCCTACCAGACCGCGCTCAAAGGCAGCCTCATCCAGAGCGCCATGTTCGTCACCAAGTTAAACGCGGCGGGCAACGGTATTTTGTATTCCACATTCGTGGGCGGCGGCTCGGATTTGTTTGAGATTACTTTCGAGGGGTCTGGCGTGGCGCTGGACTCGAAGGGCATCATCTACCTGGCGGGACAGACCACGTCCAAGGCGTTCCCGACCAAGAATGCCGCGCAACCGAACCTGGGCGGCGGCGACGAAGAAGCCTTCGTGGCGAAGTTCGATCCCAGCGCGGCCTCCGGCGCGGCTTCCCTGGTGTATTCGACGTACCTGGGCGGCAGCGCCAACGAAACGGCCCTGGCCGTGGTCCCGGATTCCGACGGCAACGCCTATGTGCGCGGCGGCACCTGTTCCTCAAACTTCCCCACCACGGCGAACGCGTATCAAACCTCCCGCAAGGGCGACTGCGACGCGTTCATCACCAAGGTCAGCTCCGATGGCAAGCAGTTTCTGTATTCCACCTACCTGGGCGGCACCGGCTATGAGTACGGAGTATTGACGGGTGCATCGAGCGGGCCGTTGGCGGGGCTCGGCATCACCATTCCGACCATCTACTCCTCCGAATTCGGCGGTAGCGCTTACGGTTCCGGCCTGGCGATAGATGCCGACGGAGTTCTGCACATCACCGGCGCCACCTCCTCCAGCGACTTCCCCGTCACATCGGGTTGCTATCAATCGACGTCGAAAGGCGGCGGTCTGGATGCCTTCTACGTGAAGCTGGATATCCGCAAGGCGGGCGCGGCCGCGCTGCTGTATTCGACCTATCTCGGCGGTAACAATTTCGACCGCGCCCTCGCTGTGGTGGTCGACCCCAAGGGCCAGGCCTTCATTCGCGGCGAAACCAGATCGAGCAATTTTCCGACTACTTCGGATGCGACGCAGAAGACCATCGGCGGGGGCTACGACGCGTTCCTCACCAAGTTCGATGCGACCGGCAAGGTGACCTTCTCGACCTTCCTCGGTGGTAACAACGACGAGCAGAGCCTGTTCGGCGTCAAGCTGGATTCCTCCGGCAGCGTCTACATCGCCGGCGCTTCGAAGTCCAGCAACTACCCGACCACCACCGGCGCCTACCAAACCACCAACAAGGGCGGATGGGACGCCGTGGTAACCAAGATCGAATTCGAGCAGGTGGCGACGGGACCATCATTCACCGCCGCCGGTGTGGGTAACGCCGCCAATTACGTGGCGGGCAAGGTTTCCCCCGGTGAGCTCATCGTCATCTTCGGCAAGGATTTCGGTCCGGCCGCGCTGGCCGGACTGCAATTCGCCAATGGCATGGTGACCACCGAGACTCGGTGAAACACGCGTGCTGTTCGACGGTGTGGCCGCACCCATGGTCTATGCCGTCAACGGGCAAATCAGTTGCGTGGTGCCCTATGAAGTTGCCGGGAAGACCACCACGCAAATGGTGGTCGAGTATCAGAAGGTGAAAGGCGCGGCCGTGGCGGTGCCGGTGGTCGAGGCCGTGCCAGGCTTGTTCAGCATCAACTCAAGCGGCACCGGACCGGGCGCGTTTCTCAACGAGGATAACTCGGTGAACACCGCCGCCAATCCGCTGGAGCGCGGCAAGATCGCCGTCTTCTACGGGACCGGCGAAGGACAGACCACGCCGGGCGGGGTCAACGGCATGCCAGCCACCACTACATTTCCTAAGCCGCTGCTCACGGTGAAGGTGACAATCGGCGGCAAGGAGGTCACCCCGGAGTATGCCGGAGCGGCGCCCTACATGGTCGCCGGTGTGATCCAGATCAACGCCAGGGTACCCACGGACATCCCGGCGGGTAACGCCGAGGTGGTGATCAAGGTCGGCAACAATGCGAGCCAGAGCGGCATCACGCTGGCCGTGAAGTAGGAGCAGGAGGTGCGTGTGAGCCGATTCCTGGCGGCAACCATATTTGCGCTTTTGGCAATGCAATCACCCGCCGGGATTCCGTCGCGGCAGACGCGACGCCCGGCGGAGCGTCCGCTGAATCAGCCGATTCGCGCCAACGTGAGCCGCGACTTTGGGAAGCTGCCGCTGGCCTTCGAGCCCAACGTGGGGCAAACGGATGCGCGGGTGCGTTTTCTGGCGCGGGGCGGTGGGATGACCACCTTCTTCACCGATACCGAAACGGTCATGGTGCTGAGCCGGAACCGGGAACAGGCCGTGGTGCGGATGAAACTGGCCGGGGCGGACCAACCGCGGCGGGCGATCGGGTTGGAGAAGTTGCCCGGCATCAGCAACTATTTTCTGGGCAACGATCCCGCCAAGTGGCGCACGGACGTGCCGCACTACGCGCGCATTCAGTACGACGGCGTGTACCCGGGAATCGACCTGGTGTGGTACGGAAACCAGCGTCGACTGGAGTACGACTTTGTGGTGGCGCCGGGTGCTGATCCGAACCAGATCCAGGTGGCCTACGAGGGCGTGGAGTCGCTGCGGGTAGAGGCGGGTGGAGAGTTGGTACTGCGGACGGCGCTGGGCGAGGTGCGGCAGCAGAAGCCGCGAGTGTATCAGGACATCGGCGGGCGGCGGGTGGAGGTGGACGGCGCGCTACGCCATGGTGGCGCGCAACCGGGTGAGCTTCGAACTGGCGCGCTACGACCGGAAGCGGGAGTTGCGCATCGACCCGGTGGTGTTAGCCTACTCCACCTACCTGGGGGGAAGCGGCAACGATTGGGGCTACGGGATCGCTGTGGACGCTGCGGGCTCGGCCTACGTCGCGGGATGGACCGGTTCGACCAACTTCCCCGCCCAGTCGTCCTACCAGGCAACACGGCAGGGAAGTAGCGACGCTTTCGTGACGAAGCTGACGCCGGCGGGCAACGCGCTGGTCTACTCCACCTATCTGGGGGGAAGCGGCGATGACATAGGCTCCAGGATTGCGGTGGACGCGGCGGGTTCGGCCTACGTGTTGGGGCACACCAATTCGACCAACTTCCCCACCCTATCGCCGTACCAGTCGACAAACCGGGGACTCAGCGACCTCTTCGTAACGAAGTTGGCGCCGGCGGGCAACGCCCTCGCCTATTCCACCTACCTGGGCGGCAGCGACAGCGAGTCGGGGACCGGGATTGCGGTGGACGCCGCGGGCTCGGCCTATGTCACGGGGTGGACCGTTTCGACGGACTTCCCCACGCGGTCGCCGTACCAGGCATCAGCGCCGGGAGGTCAAGACGCTTTCGTGACGAAACTGGCGCCGGCGGGCAACGCTCTGGTCTACTCCACCTACCTGGGTGGAGGCGGGACTGATTTCGGCAACGGGATCGCGCTGGACGCCGCGGGCTCGGCCTACATCACGGGGATCACGAATTCGACCAACTTCCCCACCCTCTCGCCGTACCAGGCGACAAATCAGGGACTTAGCGACGTCTTCGTAACGAAGCTGGCACCGGCGGGGAATGCGCTGGGCTACTCCACCTACCTGGGTGGAAGCGGCGATGATTCCGGCAATGGGATCGCGGTGGACGCCGCAGGCTCGGCCTTCGTCACCGGGTATACCTCTTCGATCATCTTCCCTACCCTGTCGCCGTACCAGGCGAAGAACCAGGGAGCTAACGACGCCTTCGTGACGAAGCTCGCGCCTGCGGGCAACGCGCTGCTCTATTCCACCTACTTGGGCGGAGGCAGCGATGACAGGGGCCTCGGGATCGTGGTGGACGGGGCGGGCTCGGCCTACGTCACTGGGAACACCTCTTCGACCAACTTCCCCACTCAGTCGCCGTACCAGGCGGCATACGGGGGAGGCCAAGACGCGTTCGTGGCGAAGTTGACGCCGGCGGGCAGCGCGCTGGTCTACTCCACCTACGTGGGTGGAAGCGCCGTTGATACAGGCGCTGGAATTGCGGTGGACGCGGCGGGTTCGGCCTACATCACGGGGGAGACCGCTTCGACCAACCTCCCCACCCAGTCACCGTACAAGGCGACATCACAGGGAGGCACGCTGGACGCTTTCGTGACCAAGCTCAGACTGGAAACCAGCCCGACGTTCACCCTCGCCGGTGTGGGTAACGCCGCCAATTACGTGGCGGGCAAGGTTTCCCCCGGTGAGCTCATCGTCATCTTCGGCAAGGATTTCGGTCCCGCCGCGCTGGCCGGACTGCAATTCGCCAATGGCCTGGTGACCACCGAGCTCGGTGAAACACGCGTGCTGTTCGACGGTGTGGCCGCACCCATGGTCTATGCCGTCAACGGGCAAATCAGTTGCGTGGTGCCCTATGAAGTTGCCGGGAAGACCACCACGCAAATGGTGGTCGAGTATCAGAAGGTGAAAGGCGCGGCCGTGGCGGTGCCGGTGGTCGAGGCCGTGCCAGGCTTGTTCAGCATCAACTCAAGCGGCACCGGACCGGGCGCGTTTCTCAACGAGGATAACTCGGTGAACACCGCCGCCAATCCGCTGGAGCGCGGCAAGATCGCCGTCTTCTACGGGACCGGCGAAGGACAGACCACGCCGGGCGGGGTCAACGGCATGCCAGCCACCACTACATTTCCTAAGCCGCTGCTCACGGTGAAGGTGACAATCGGCGGCAAGGAGGTCACCCCGGAGTATGCCGGAGCGGCGCCGTACATGGTCGCCGGTGTGATCCAGATCAACGCCAGGGTACCCACGGACATCCCGGCGGGTAACGCCGAGGTGGTGATCAAGGTCGGCAACAATGCGAGCCAGAGCGGCATCACGCTGGCCGTGAAGTAGGAGCAGGAGGTGCACATGAACCGATTCCTGGCCGCAACCATATTTGCGGTTTTCGCCATGCAATCACCCGCCGGGATTCCGTCGCGGCAGACGCGACGCCCGGCGGAGCGTCCGCTGAATCAGCCGATTCGCGCCAACGTGAGCCGCGACTTATGGGAAGCTGCCGCTGGCCTTCGAGCCCAACGTGGGTCAAACGGATGCGCGGGTGCGTTTTCTGTCGCGGGGCGGTGGGATGACCACCTTCTTCACCGATACCGAAACGGTCATGGTGTTGAGCCGGAGCCGGGAACAGGCCGTGGTGCGGATGAAACTGGCCGGGGCGGGCCAACCGCGGCGGGCGATTGGGTTGGAGAAGTTGCCCGGCATCAGCAACTATTTTCTGGGCAACGATCCCGCCAAGTGGCGCACGGACGTGCCGCACTACGCGCGCATCCAGTACGACGGCGTGTATCCGGGCATCGACCTGGTGTGGTACGGAAATCAACGTCGGCTGGAGTACGACTTTGTCGTGGCGCCGGGCGCGGATCCGAACCAGATCCAGGTGGCCTACGAAGGCGTGGAGTCCCTGCGGGTGGACGCTGGCGGAGACCTGGTGCTGCGGACGGCACTGGGCGAGGTGCGGCAACAGAAGCCGCGAGTGTATCAGGACATCGGCGGGAAGCGGGTGGAGGTAGGGGCGCGGTACGCCATGGTGGCGCGCAACCGGGTGAGCTTCGAACTGGCGCGCTACGACCGGAAGCGGGAATTGCGCATCGACCCGGTGGTGCTTGCTCTACTCCACCTACCTGGGTGGAAGCGGCTCTGATAGCGGCGGCGGGATTGCGGTGGACGCCGCGGGCTCGGCCTACGTCACGGGGTACACCGACTTCGACCAACTTCCCCACCCAGTCGCCGTACCAAGCGACAATCCAGGGAAATTCGGACGTTTTCGTGACGAAACTGACACCGGCGGGCAACGCGCTGGTCTACTCCACCTACCTGGGTGGAAGCGGCGAGAATTCGGGCCGCGGGATCGCGGTGGACGGGGCGGGCTCAGCTTACGTCACGGGGAACACCAATTCGACCAACTTCCCCACCCAGTCGCCGTACCAGGCGACATTCCAGGGGGGCAATACAGACGCTTTCGTGACGAAGCTGGCACCGGCGGGCAACGCGCTGGTCTACTCCACCTACCTGGGTGGAAGCAGCTTTGAGGGAGGCTACGGGATCGCGGTGGACGGGGCGGGCTCGGCCTACGTCACGGGAACCACCTGGTCGACCAACTTCCCCACCCAGTCGGCGTACCAGGCGACAATACCAGGGAGGTGAACGCAGACGGATTCGTGACGAAGCTGACGCCGGCGGGCAACGCGTTGGTCTACTCCACTTACCTGGGTGGAAGCGGCGATGATGTGGGCAACGGGATCGCGGTGGACGCGGCAGGCTCGGCCTACGTCACGGGGTGGACCGACTCGACCAACTTCCCCACCCAGTCGCCGTACCAGGCGGCAAACCGGGGAGACATCGACGTTTTCGTGACGAAACTGACGCCGGCGGGCAACGCGCTGGTCTACTCCACCTACCTGGGTGGAAGCGGCTCCGATGATGGGCTACGGGATCGCGGTGGACGAGGCAGGCTCGGCCTACGTCACGGGGATGACCCTTTCGACCAACTTCCCCACCCAGTCGCCGTACCAGGCGACATACCAGGGGGGAGATTCCGACGCTTTCGTGACGAAACTGACGCCGGCGGGCAACGCGCTGGGCTACTCCACCTACCTGGGTGGAAGCGGCAATGATTGGGGCCTACGGGATCGCGGTGGACGGGGCGGGCTCGGCCTACGTCACGGGGTGCACCGTTTCGACCAACTTCCCCACCCAGTCGCCGTACCAGGCGACCTACCAAGGGGGAAATCAAGACGCTTTCGTGACGAAACTGACGCCGGCGGGCAACGCGCTGGTCTACTCCACCTACCTGGGTGGAAGCGGCGATGATGAGGGCTGACGGGATCGCGGTGGACGCCGCGGGCTCGGCCTACGTCACGGGGAACACCACTTCGACCAACTTCCCCACCCAGTCGCCCTACCAGGCGACATTCCAGGGAGGTTCTGCGACGCTTTCGTGACCAAGATCCAGCTTGCTGTCGGCTCCGCAGATCACGCTCGCCGGCATCGGCAACGCCGCCAACTACGTGGCGGGCAAGGTTTCACCCGGTGAGCTCATCGTCATCTTCGGCAAGGATTTCGGCCCCGCCGCGCTGGCCGGACTGCAACTGGCGAACGGCATGGTGACCACCGAGACCGGCGAAACGCGCGTGCTGTTCGACGGTGTGGCCGCGCCCATGGTCTATGCCGCAGCGGGCAGATCAGTTGCGTGGTGCCCTATGAAGTTGCCGGCAAGACTACCACGCAAGTGGTGGTCGAGTACCAGAAGGTGAAAGGCGCGGCCGTCGCCGTGCCGGTGGTCGAGGCCGTGCCGGGCTTGTTCAGCATCAACTCGAGCGGTACCGGACCGGGCGCGTTCCTCAACGAGAATAACTCGGTGAACACCGCCGCCAATCCGCTGGAGCGCGGCAAGATCGCCATCTTCTACGGGACCGGCGAAGGGCAAACCACACCGGGCGGCGTCAGCGGCCTGCCGGCCACCACCATATTCCCCAAGCCGGTGCTCCCGGTGACGGTGACCATCGGCGGCAAGAGCGCGGAAGTACTGTACTACGGAGCGGCGCCGTACATGGTCGCCGGTGTGATACAGATCAACGCCAGGGTGCCCACGGACATCGCCGCGGGCAACGCCGAAGTGGTTATGAAGGTCCGGCAACAATACGAGCCAGAGCGGCATCACGCTGGCCGTGAAGTAGCAGGAGGTGCACATGAAACGATTCCTCGCCGCAACCGTATTTGCGGTTCTCGCCGTTCAATCACCCGCCGGGATTCCCTCGCGTCAGACGCGGCGCCCGGCGGAGCGTCCGCTGAACCAACCGGCTAGCGCCAACGTGAGCCGCGATTACGGGAAGCTGCCGCTGGCCTTCGAGCCCAACGTGGGTCAAACGGATGCGCGGGTGCGTTTTCTGTCGCGGGGCGGTGGGATGACCACCTTCTTCACCGATACCGAAACGGTCATGGTGCTGAGCCGGAACCGGGAGCAGGCCGTGGTGCGGATGAAACTGGCCGGGGCGGGCCAGCCGCGGCGGGCGGTGGGGTTGGAGAAACTGCCCGGCGTCAGCAACTACTTTCTGGGCAACGACCCTGCCAAGTGGCGCACGGACGTGCCGCACTACGCCCGCATCCAGTACGACGGCGTGTACCCGGGAATCGACCTGGTGTGGTACGGCAACCAACGACGGCTGGAGTACGACTTCGTGGTGGCGCCGGGCGCGGATCCGAACCAGATCCAGGTGGCTTACGAGGGCGTGGAGTCACTCCGAGTGGATAAGGGCGGGGACCTGGTGCTGCGCACGGCGCTGGGCGAGGTGCGGCAGCAGAGGCCGCGGGTGTATCAGGAGATCGGCGGGAAGCAGGTGGAGGTGGGGGCGCGCTACTCCATGGCGGCGCGCAACCGGGTGAGCTTCGTACTGGCCAGGTACGACCGGAAGCGGGAACTGCGTATTGACCCGGTGGTGCTGGTCTACTCCACATACCTGGGTGGAAGCAGTTCCACTCAGTATCCAATGCTTGGGAATGATCAAGGGACGGGAATCGCGGTGGACAAGGCGGGCTCGGCCTACGTCACAGGGTATACCTCTTCGACCGACTTTCCCACCCAATCGGCGTACCAGATGGATCCGGACAAATACTACTACGACGTTTTCGTGACGAAACTGGCGCCTGGGGGCAACACGGTGGTCTATTCCACCTACGTGGGTGGAAGCAGCGATGATTGGGGATACGGGATCGCGGTGGACGCGGCTGGCTCGGCCTACGTCGTAGGGCAGACCCGTGGCACCAACTTCCCTACTCAGTCGGCGTACCAACCGACTTACCGTGGGACGCAAGTCGACGCTTTCGTGACGAAGCTGGCGCCTGCCGGCAACGCGCTGGTCTACTCCACTTACCTGGGTGGAACCGACTATGAGGCAGCCTATGGGATCGCGGTGGACGCTGCCGGCTCGGCGTATGTCACAGGGTACACCGCTTCGACCGACTTCCCCACAAAGTCGCCGTACCAGGCGGCATACAAGGGAAACCAGGGAACCGGGTCGAGTACTGGAGACGTTTTCGTGACGAAATTCGTGCCGGCGGGCACCGCGCTGGCCTACTCAACGTACCTGGGTGGAAGCGGCGGGGATGTAGGTAACGGGATCGCGGTGGACGGGGCGGGGTCGGCCTACGTCACAGGGAGCACCGAGTCGACCAACTTCCCCACCCAGTCGGCCTACCAGGCGGCATTCCAGGGAAATGCAGGACGCTTTCGTGACGAAACTGACGCCGGCGGGCAACGCGCTGGTCTACTCCACCTACCTGGGTGGAAGCGACTTTGACTTGGGGCTACGGGATCGCGGTGGACGCCGCGGGCTCGGCCTACGTCACGGGGACAACCCGTTCGACCAACTTCCCTACCCAGTCTCCCTATCAGTCGAGCCTGAAGGCCGTTCGAGACGCATTCGTAACAAAACTGACACCAGCGGGCTCCGGCCTGGCCTACTCCACGTACCTGGGTGGAAACGACTATAGCGACGGCTACGGGATTGCGGTGGACGGGGCGGGTTCGGCCTACGTCACGGGGGGTACCGATTCGACCAACTTTCCCACCCAGTCGGCGTACCAGGCGAGTAGCGGAAAGAACCGGGACGCTTTCGTGACGAAACTGACTGCGGAGGGCGACGCGCTGGTCTACTCCACCTACCTGGGTGGAAGCGGTGATGAGTGGGGCAAAGGGATCGTGGTGGACACTGCGGGCTCGGCCTACGTCACGGGGCTCACCGCCTCGTCCAACTTCCCCGTCCAGTCGCCGTACCAGGCGGCATTCAAGGGAGGTGCGTGGGATGCGTTCGTGACGAAGATCAAACTGGATGCCACGGGACCATCATTCACCGCCGCCGGTGTGGGTAACGCCGCCAATTACGTGGCGGGCAAGGTTTCCCCCGGTGAGCTCATCGTCATCTTCGGCAAGGATTTCGGTCCCGCCGCGATCGCCGGACTGCAACTCGCCAACGGCATGGTGACCACCGAGCTCGGCGAAACGCGCGTGCTGTTCGACGGTGTGGCCGCACCCATGGTCTATGCCGTCAACGGGCAGATCAGTTGCGTGGTGCCCTATGAAGTTGCCGGGAAGACCACCACGCAAATGGTGGTCGAGTATCAGAAGGTGAAAGGCGCGGCCGTGGCGGTGCCGGTGGTCGAGGCCGTGCCGGGCTTGTTCAGCATCAACTCAAGCGGCACCGGACCGGGCGCGTTTCTCAACGAGGATAACTCGGTGAACACCGCCGCCAATCCGCTGGAGCGCGGCAAGATCGCCGTCTTCTACGGGACCGGCGAAGGCCAGACCACGCCGGGCGGGGTCAACGGCATGCCAGCCACCACTACATTTCCTAAGCCGCTGCTCACGGTGAACGGTGACCATCGGCGGCAAGGAGGTCACCCCGGAGTATGCCGGAGCGGCGCCGTACATGGTCGCCGGTGTGATACAGATCAACGCCAGGGTGCCCACGGACATCCCGGCGGGCAACGCCGAAGTGGTTATCAAGGTGGGCAACAATGCGAGCCAGAGCGGCATCACGCTGGCCGTGAAGTAGGAGCAGGAGGTGCGCATGAAACGATTCCTGGCCGCAACCGTATTTGCGGTTCTCGCCATACAATCACCCGCCGGGATTCCCTCGCGGCAGACGCGACGCCCGGCGGAGCGTCCGCTGAACCAACCGGCTCGCGCCAACGTGAGCCGCGACTACGGGAAGCTGCCGCTGGCCTTCGAGCCCAACGTGGGGCAAACGGATGCGCGGGTGCGCTTTCTGGCGCGGGGCGGTGGGATGACGACCTTCTTCACCGATACCGAAACGGTCATGGTGCTGAGCCGGAGCCGGGAGCAGGCGGTGGTGCGGATGAAACTGGCGGGGGCGGGCCAGCCGCGGCGGGCGATCGGGTTGGAGAAGCTGCCCGGCGTCAGCAACTACTTTCTGGGCAACGACCCTGCCAAGTGGCGCACGGACGTGCCGCACTACGCGCGCATCCAGTACGAGGGCGTGTACCCGGGGATCGACCTGGTGTGGTACGGGAACCAGCGGCGGCTGGAGTACGACTTTGTGGTGGCGCCGGGGGCGGATCCGAAGCAGATCCAGGTGGCCTACGAGGGAGTGGAGTCGCTGCGGGTGGACGCGGGCGGAGACCTGGTGCTGCGGACGGCGCTGGGCGAGGTGCGGCAGCAGAAGCCGCGGGTGTATCAGGAGATCGGCGGGAAGCGGGTGGAGGTGGGGGCGCGGTACGCCATGGTGGCGCGCAACCGGGTGAGCTTCGAACTGGCGCAGGTACGACCGGAAGCGGGAGTTGCGCATCGACCCGGTGGTGCTGGTCTACTCCACCTACCTGGGTGGAAGCGGCGATGATAGGGGCGACGGGATCGCGGTGGACGCCGCGGGCTCGGCCTACGTCACGGGGTACACCACTTCGACCAACTTCCCCACCCAGTCGCCGTACCAGGCGACAATCCAGGGAAATTACGACGCTTTCGTGACGAAGCTGACGCCGGCGGGCAACGCGCTGGTCTACTCCACCTACCTGGGTGGAAGCGGCGATGATTAGGGCTACGGGATCGCGGTGGACGCGGCGGGCTCGGCCTACGTCACGGGGAGCACCGCTTCGACCAACTTCCCCACCCAGTCGCCGTACCAGGCGACATACCAAGGGGGACATCACGACGCTTTCGTGACGAAACTGACGCCGGCGGGCAACGCGCTGGTCTACTCCACCTACCTGGGTGGAAGCGGCGATGAGTGAGGCTACGGGATCGCGGTGGACGGGGCGGGCTCGGCCTACGTCACGGGAACCACCGTTCGACCAACTTCCCCACCCAGTCGCGCGTACCAGGCGACATACCAGGGAGGGAACGCAGACGCTTTCGTGACGAAGCTGACGCCGGCGGGCAACGCGCTGGTCTACTCCACCTACCTGGGTGGAAGCGGCGATGATGTGGGCAACGGGATCGCGGTGGACGCGGCAGGCTCGGCCTACGTCACGGGGTGGACCGACTCGACCAACTTCCCCACCCAGTCGCCGTACCAGGCGACAAACCAGGGAGACTATCGACGCTTTCGTGACGAAACTGACGCCGGCGGGCAACGCGCTGGTCTACTCCACCTACCTGGGTGGAAGCGGCTACGATTATGGCTACGGGATCGCGGTGGACGCGGCAGGCTCGGCCTACGTCACGGGGATGACCCGTTCGACCAACTTCCCCACCCAGTCGCCGTACCAGGCGACATACCAGGGGGGAGTTCACGACGCTTTCGTGACGAAACTGACGCCGGCGGGCAACGCGCTGGTCTACTCCACCTACCTGGGTGGAAGCGGCAATGATGAGGGCTACGGGATCGCGGTGGACGGGGCGGGCTCGGCCTACGTCACGGGGTACACCGGTTCGACCAACTTCCCCACCCAGTCGCCGTACCAGGCGACATACCAAGGGGGAAATCGAGACGCTTTCGTGACGAAGCTGACGCCGGCGGGCAACGCGCTGGTCTACTCCACCTACCTGGGTGGAAGCGGCGATGATGGGGGCCACGGGATCGCGGTGGACGCGGCGGGCTCGGCCTACGTCACGGGGAACACCACTTCGACCAACTTCCCCACCCAGTCGCCGTACCAGGCGACATTCCAGGGAGGTTCGTGCGACGCTTTCGTGACCAAGATCCAGCTTGCTGTCGGTCCGCAGATCACGCTCGCCGGCATCGGCAACGCCGCCAACTACGTGGCCGGCAAGGTTTCGCCCGGTGAGATCATCGTCATCTTCGGCAAGGATTTCGGTCCCGCGGCGCTGGCCGGACTGCAACTGGCCAACGGCATGGTGACCACCGAGCTCGGCGAAACGCGCGTGCTGCTTCGACGGTGTGGCCGCGCCCATGGTCTATGCCGTCAACGGGCAGAGTCAGTTGCGTGGTGCCCTATGAAGTTGCCGGCAAGACCACCACGCAGGTGGTGGTCGAGTATCAGAAGGTGAAAGGCGCGGCCGTCGACGGTGCCGGTGGTCGAGGCCGTGCCGGGCATCTTCAGCCTGCAACCCAATCGGCACGGGACCAGGGGCGATCCTCAACCAGGACTACACGGTGAACGGCGCGTCCAACCGGGGCGGCCGTGGGCTCAGTCATCATGGTCTACGCCACCGGCGAAGGCAAGACCGATACTCCCATCAGCGGCAGCGTCACACCGGTCGCGGGGCCTTATCCGAAGCCTCTGCTGACAGGTTGGTCGGCGACGGTCGGTGGCAAACCGTCCCCCAACATCTGGTTCGCGGGATCGGCGCCGGACAGCGTGGCGGGTGTGTTCCAGGTGAACCTGGAGATCCCCGCCGGGGTGAGCCCCGGCAATCAGGAGCTGATCATCAAAGCCGGCAACTTTTCCAGCCAGGCTGGGCTTACGGTGGCCGTGAAGTAGGCGGCCACCTGGGCGGCCGCCTACGCAGAGGGAGACTACGGCTTGGGTTTCGGCGTGGCGAGAATCTTGCGATACATCATGTTTTCCGGCCCTGGCTCCAAGCTGTAGTCGGGCGGCACCTGAAAGAGATTCGCGGGCGGCTCGGTCCGATTGATGTTGGTCAGACGGTAAGAGGTGTCGCCGTTCATCGGATCGGTGGCGCGGCTGGAAACCACGATCTGGAGGTCGGGCGAATACCAGGTTTCGGTCACGATGGTGATGGGACGGTCGTTTCCGATCTGGCCCGCCGGAATGACACGAGTGGATCGGGTGCCTTCGGCCACGACTCCCTCGAAGGTCTGCTTGCCGAGGGATTCGCTCTTGAACTCACCGCCCGCGGTTTGGGCGCCGATAGCGCCGGCGCGAGCTTCGATGTGGATCTGCTTCTCGAAGACTTCGCGTTTGCCGTCCTTGGTGGTCTGATCGCTGCGTTGCATCCAGAAAACGGGCTTGCCATCTTCGCCGGGCAACGGCATTTGAGTGGCGGTCTTGTTGGCCGTATTGAGGATATAGACCGCCTTGGCCACCGGGTCGGTGATGGTGATCATTTTGGAGGGCTCGCTGGAGAGCGGAAGCGGTCCCAGAATTTCAACGGAATGCTCCTGGCGCGTGCGTCCTTGCCCATCGCGATAAACCAGGGAGCCGCTGGTGCGCGTGATGCGCGTGCCGTCGGCGAGAGTTCGAGTGTACTCGGTGGCGCCTTCGGCCGAGTAGGGCGAACCGGTGACGGTCTTCCCGCCGAAGACGCTGGACCCGAACCCCACTATGGTATGTTGGGGGCCGGGCTGGGCCATGCCCGCCGCCACGCCGGCGCCGCTGGTGGTGCCACCGGGGCCGGCCAGGATCAGGACATCGCGCGCTGGTGGGACTTGGGCCAAGGCGACGCTCGCGAAAAACGCGGCGGCGCATAAGGACTTACCGATTAACTCCATCTTCAGCTCCTTTTCTCGTTTACTTTCTCATCGTACGAAGCGAATGGCCTGGGCCATGCGGTCGCGGCCCACGATGATATCGGCCTGAACGGGCGCGGCCAGGTCGCCCCAGGTGGGCAACCCGTAGCGCAACATGACGGCGCGCGGCACAGTGACCCGCACCACTTCCGCGAATTCTCTTTCGTCGAGCGGCACCCCGTAACGCACCGGGAAGAAGGCGGTGGCCACTTCGGGTCGCCGCGGACGCGGACTTGCCCGCACCACGGCCCGCCGCGGCGCGGAACGTTTAGCGATGCGAACCACGGGCGCTGGTGGCGCATGACGCAGAGCCACGACGGGTGGCGCCAAAGCGGGACGCTCGGGCCTTAGGACGAACACGGCCAAAGCGATGCCGGCCGCCACCGTGGCGGCCAGACTCCACGCCCAAGGCGCGGCGCGGCGCCCTGGCTTTCGCGCGCGGAACGCCTCGATCACCGCCGCTTCGACGCGTGGCGGAGCAGCCAGCGATTTCATTTCCTCGCGTAACGCGGCGAGCGCTTGAGCGACGTCGCGCTCGCGATCTTGCGGCGAGCGGTTCATGCCCACCTCCCCAACAGCCGCGCGAAGATGGAGCCGCGCCTCTCGGCGCCATCCAGCTTTTCGGCGAGCATGCGCTTGGCCCGATGCAGGCGCGAGCGCACCGTACCCACGGGACAAGCCAGCGCGGCGGCGGCCGCTTCGTAGTCCAACCCTTCGAATTCACACAAGGTGATTACCTCGCGGTACTTTCCCGGCAATGCCAGCACGGCGGCCCGCACGCACTGGGTGTTCTCGCGCTGAATCAACCCGTCCAGCGCGACCGCGTTTTCCGACGGTTCCGCCCGGGCAGCCGCCACGCTGGAGCGCTCGTGCCGCAGCAATCGATAGACTTGCCGGCGCGCCATTCCCAAGAGATAGCTGGACACTTCACCGCGCCCGGCGTCGAAGCGGTGCGCGCGGCGCGCCAGCGCCAGGAAGACTTCCTGGGTGGCCTCTTCGGCCAATGCCGCCGATCCGGTCATAGCATAAGCAAATCGATACAGGCGCGCCTGGTGACGGTGGTAAATTGCCGTAAACGACTCCTGGCAGCCCGCGCCGGCCTGCTCCAACAGGACACGGTCACTGACTTCGCGAGCTTCCATTCCCACCTTTCATTAGACGCCTTCTTCTCTGGTTTCGTTTTAGATTGCTTCGCCGGCGCGCAAGAGTTCCAAAATCTGGCGCAAGATGGTAGGATGCGAACGATGCGAATCGCGGCGATGTTATTTCTGGCGTGTCTGGTGGCGCTGTGCGCGCCGGCGCGGAGCGAACTTCAGATTTACTTTTTGGATGTCGAAGGCGGACAGGCCACCTTGATCGTCACGCCGGCGGGCGAATCCATGCTGGTGGACGCGGGTTGGCCCGGCAACGACGCGCGAGACGCCAAGCGCATTGCGGCGGCGGCCAAGGAGGCCGGCATCTCGCGCATCGATTACTTTCTGATGACGCATTACCACCGCGACCACGCGGCCGGCACCCCGGAGTTGCTCGCGCACATCCCGGTGGGCACGTTCATGGATCACGGCCCGAACACCGAAAACACCAAGCAGGGCGCCGAGTGCGAAGCGCTCTACAAGAGCCAACTGCACAAGGGCAAGCACATGGTAGTGAAGCCCGGCGACCGCATTCCGCTCAAGGGCGTGGAAGTGATGGTGGTCGCCGCGCGCGGGGTGAGCGTGGCGAAACCTCTAATAGGAGCCGGGGAGCCGAACGCGGCTTGCGCCGCCACCAAACCGATGGAGGACGACACCAGCGAGAACGCCCGCAGCGTCGGATTCCTTTTGAAGTTCGGCAAGTTTCGTTTTGTGGATTTGGCCGACATGACCTGGAACACCGAACTCGGTATGGTGTGCCCGAACAACAAGATCGGCACCACGGATCTGTTCCTGGTTTCGCACCATGGTGCGAGTATTTCGAATTCACCGGCTCTGCTGGCCGCGTTGCGGCCGCGCGTGGCGGTGATGAACAACGGCGCGCGCAAAGGCGGCGACAAGGAAACGTTTCAGCGGCTGCACGCGCTGCCAGGCCTCGAGGATCTCTGGCAACTGCACTACTCGATTCCGGCTGGCGGGGCCAACGGCAGCGAACGCCTGATCGCTAATCCGGAGGAGAAGTGCGCGGGGTACGCAATCCACGTTTCGGCGCGCAGCGACGGTTCCTTCCGCGTGACCAATCGCCGTAACGGAGTGAGCAAGACGTATCCGGCGCGCAAGGGCTGAACGGTTCCACGCGTCCATGCTGCTTTCCAGTTCCGCCTATTTCGTATTTCTCGCCGCCATCTTCTTCCTATATTGGGGTGCGTCGCGCTCTCGCGCGGTCTCGCTCGCCGTGGTTCTCTTCGCCAACTATTTTTTCTACGCCAAGTGGGATTTGTTCTATCTGTTTCTGATCCCCGCCGCCTCGACGTGCGACTTCTCGATCGCGCTCGCGCTGGAGGGCGCCAACCGGCCCCGTGTGCGCCGGTTGCTGGTCACGCTGAGCGTGGCCATGAATCTGGGGATTCTCGCGTCGTTCAAGTACATGCCGTTTCTCCTGGCGAACTTCGCGGGAGCGACCGGCGGAGCGGCGCCGGCCTGGCACTGGGTGTTCCCGCTGGGCATTTCCTTCTACACTTTCCAGGCGCTCACCTACACCATCGACGTGTACCGCCGCGACGCGAAGGCGTCGCACAGCTATCTGGCGTACCTGGCGTCGGTTTCATTCTTTCCGACCACTCTCGCCGGGCCCATCACGCGCGTGGCGGCACTTCTTCCACAGCTTGAAAAGCAGCCGCGAACCCTCGACGCCGCCGACGGCGGCCGCGCGCTGTTTCTGATCGGCCTGGGGTTGATCAAGAAACTGCTGATCGCCGACTACCTGGCCGAGAACCTGGTGAACCGCGTATTCGATTTTCCGAACCTATACACCGGTTTCGAGGTTCTGGCGGGCGTCTACGGCTACGCGCTGCAGATCTACTACGATTTTTCGGGCTACACCGACATCGCCATCGGCTCGGCGCTGCTCCTGGGCGTGAAGCTTCCCGCCAACTTCAATTGCCCGTACGCGGCCACCAGCATTCCGGACTTCTGGCGGCGCTGGCACATCACGTTCTCCAACTGGCTGCGCGACTACCTCTACTTCTCGCTGCCCGGTCTGCGCTCGAAGTGGAAGATTTTCACGTACACGAACCTGGTGGTGACCATGCTGCTGGGCGGCTTGTGGCACGGGGCGAGTTGGAACTTCGTCGCCTGGGGCCTCGTGCATGGGGTGGGGCTCGCGCTCACGCGGGCGTATCAGACCTGGCGCGGGCATCCGAAGCCATCGACGCACTGGGCCGCGCGCGCCGGCCAGGCGTTCCTGACGGCGCAGTTCGTCACCTTCGCCTGGATCTTCTTCCGCGCTCCGGACTGGAACGCGGCCTGGGCGGTCATGGCGCGCATCGCCTCGTTGACGTTTTCGACGGCGAACATTTCCGAGCCGTTCGCCGTTGTGTTCGCGGTGGCACTGGTGGCGCACTATGTACCTCTCCCCTGGTACGAGCGCGCGCGGGAGATTTACGCGGCCGCGCCCTTCTACGCGCAAGCGGCGGCGCTGGTCCTGCTGGCGCTGTCCTTACACTATGTGGCGGCCACCGGCGCCACCCCGTTCATCTACACGAGGTTTTGACGCATGGGACCGCTGCCTCGTAAGATGACGCTCACCATCGCCACTCTGGCGGCGCTGTTTCTGGCACTCGATTTCGTGCCGCTGCTGAAGGATTATCGCGTGCTGGATTGGCGCACCATTCCCGCGGTGCTCGATTTTCTGCCGCGCCACGGTTCCGCCTCGCCCATCGGCGACGAACAAAAGCGCTTGCGTCCGGAACTGGATCAAGCCAGCCTGGGCGTTTCCGCGATCGACGATCCAACTCGGGAATTGGACCGTTTCTACGCGAGATTGGAGGCTGTCGAGAACCGCCATCCAGGCGCGGTGGCGCGCATCCTGCACTACGGCGATTCGCCCACCACGGCGGATATGATCACTTCGGACATGCGCATCCTGTTACAGAAGCACTTCGGCGACGCCGGGCACGGCTACTGCCTGATGGGCAAGCCGTGGGCCTGGTACGCGCATCGCGGCGTGAGCATGCAGTCAACCGGGTGGCAGATCGATGCGGTGAATCAGTCGTCGATTCACGACGGTTTGTTTGGACTGGGAGGCGCGAGTTGCCTGGGCGGCGCGGGCAGCGAGACCGAATACGTGTTGCGCGACGCGACGCACACGCAGGTCGAACTTGACTATCTCGCCGCGCCGGGCGGCGGGACGCTCGAGGTGGAGGCCGACGGCGTGAGTGTCGGAGAAGTATCCACGGCGGACGACGAGGTGCATGCCGCTCACCAGAGCCTGGCTCTCCCCATGGGTGCGCGGCGATTACGCGTGCGCGCCACCTCCGGTGCGGTGCGCGTGTTCGGCGTCGAGTTCACCAAGCCTGGTCCGGGCGTGATCTACGATAGCCTGGGATTGAACGGTGCTTATGTGTCGGTGCTGGCGCGCCTGATGGATGGCAAGCATTGGGCGCAAGAACTCCAGCACGCCGCTCCGGCCCTGGTGGTGATTAATTATGGGACTAACGAAACCGCGTATCCGGCGTTCGTGGACACGACCATGCCGAAAGAACTTCGCCGGGTGGTCGAGCGTTTGCGTGCGGCCGTCCCGCATGCCTCGATTCTGATCATGAGCCCCATGGACCGGGGAGAACGTGGCGCGGACGGCGAGATCGGATCGCCCGCACTGATGACGCGTTTGGTGGCCGGCCAACATGCGGTGGCCGTCGCCACCGGCTGCGCGTTCTTCAATACGTTTCAGGCCATGGGCGGCGCGGGAACCATGGGACGCTGGTATCAGGCCGAGCCGCGCCTGGTGGGCGCGGACCTGATCCATCCCATGCCGGCCGGCGCGAGAATCGTGGGCCATCTTTTCTACAAGGCTCTGATGAACGGATATTACGTCTACAAGTTGCGCCATTTGCGGGAGCGGCCAAGCGCGAGGGCGGTGCGGTAAGCCATGCGTTACGGATGCATGGCGATGCTGGCCCTGACGCTGGCGCTGAGCGTGGCCAGCCCCTCTCCCGCGCGAGCGGCGGTCGCGGCGGCGAAGAAGAAAACGAAGAAGAGGAAGACCCCGCGGCGGAAAGTCCCGCGCGCCACCGTGCGGGTGAGCCCCCAGGCGCGCGAGGCGGCGCGCGGGCGCGTGGAGGGGATGACGGAACCCTCGTCGTCGATGGCCATCGAGAATCCCGCGGCGCTGGTGCCGTTCTTCGAACAGTTGTACCGTCATCAAATCGGCGAAGCGAACGCTCCGCTGCGGATTCTGCACTACGGCGATTCGCACACCGCCGCCGACGAATGGACCGGCACGCTGCGCAGCAGTTTCCAAACGCGCTTTGGCGACGGCGGCGCGGGGTTCACCTATGCCGGGCGGCCCTGGCTGGGCTACCGCAGGCTGGACGTGCATGGCGGCGCGACCCGAGGGTGGCAGAGCGAGGGTCTGGCGGCGCACACAACCGACGGCCGCAATGGCATGGGCGGCGTGAGCATCTGGACCAGCCGTCCGAACGAATCCATCTGGCTCGAGACCCCATGCCGCTCCATGGAGATCTTCTACCTGCAGCAGCCCGGCGGCGGACGCATGGAGATCCGCGACAACGGTGAGAGCGTGGACGTGGTTTCGAGCAGAGGCGAGGACGGCGCCGGCTACCTGCACTACGATGCCGCGCCCGGGTTGCATCGCTTCGAGATCCGCACGCTCGACCGCGCCCCGGTGCGGCTGTTCGGTTGGGTCACCGAAAACGAACGCGGCGTCACTTACGAGACGCTGGGCATCAACGGCGCGCAGGCTTCGATCGTGATGGGCTGGGACGAGAATCTGCTGGCCGGCCAGGTGGCGCGGCGCGATCCGGCGCTGATCGTGCTGGCTTACGGGACCAACGAAGCCGGCAACCGCGACTACTCCACGGACACTTATCGCGAGATGTATGAGAAGCTGCTGCAGCGCCTGCGCAAGGCCGCGCCCACGGCGTCCATCCTGGTGGTGGGGCCGCCGGACCGCATGTACCGCTCACGCGGAAAGTGGCAGCCTTATCCGCGCATCGGCGGCATCATCCAAGCGCAGCGGGCGGCGGCGCTGGCCTCCGGCTGCGCCTTCTGGGATCTGCGTGCGAAGATGGGCGGCGAGGGAGTGATGCGCGACTGGATGCTGGCCGGGTTGGCGCAATACGACCACGTGCACCTCACGGCCGCGGGGTATCACAGAATAGGAGCGGCGCTGTTCGAGGATCTGATGTCCTCGTACGGGGTGTTCACCAGCGTGCGTGAGAAGTTGATCTTGGAGGATAAGGCGAATGAGCCGCGAAGCGAAAATCCGTGAAATTGTGATGCGGTACGCCAAGAAGGGCGAGGTGCCCGGCGCCGACGACTCCTTGTTCGATTCGGGCGTGCTGGATTCTTTCGCGCTGCCCGACATGGTGTCGGCGATCGAGCGCGAATTCGGAGTAACCATTCCGGATTCCGACCTGAACCCGCGCAAGTTCGATTCAATCACGCGTATCGACGCGTATCTGGCGGCGAAGCGCTAGCGTGCAAAATCGGGGACAGGCACGAAGTTTCGCAGACAACGCGAAATTCGAGCCAGTCCCCATTTTGCGCACTGTGCCGATACCGGACGGCGTCTCGACCGCACTACACTAGCGTCATGGCCTACCTAAGAGCATTTGGAGCCTACCTGCCCGAGCGCGTGGTGACCAACGCCGAAATGGCGGCACTGGCCGGCTGCGAAGCCGATTGGATCGCCGGCGTCTCGGGCATCCAGGAGCGGCGCTTCGCCGGGGCCGGGGAAACCGTCGCGGACATGGGCGCGCGGGCGGCCGAAGAATGCCTGAAACGCGCAGGCCTCGCGGCGTCCGAACTCGGCGCCGTGATGGTGGCGAGTGGTTCGAGCGAGCGGCGCTTCCCGGGACCCGCCTGCCAGGTGGCGCACAAACTGGGTCTCGACAGCGTGCCCGCGTGGGACGTGCCCATGGCCAGCGCGGGCTCGCTGTTCGCGCTGGCCATGGCGTCGGATCTCGCGCCGGGTTGGGGCAACGTGCTGGTGGTGGGCGCGGAGAAGATGTCCGCGGTGGTGCTCGGCGAGCCGGTGAATAAGAACGTCGCCGTGCTGTTTGGCGACGGCGCGGGCGCCTGCCTGGTGAGCCCCGGCGACGGTCCGGGACGGATTGTCGCCAGCGTCTTGGCGAGCGACGGCGCCTTCGCCGAAAGCCTGCGACTGGAATTCTCCCAGACGCTCGCGATGGATGGACGCACAGTTATTCTGCAGGCCTCTCGCAAGGTGCCGCGCGCGATTTCGCAGGTACTCAAAAAGGGCGCTCGTCAGGCGGCGGACGTGGACGTGTTCCTCCTGCACCAGGCCAATCGCCACCTGATGGTCCGCGTGGCGCAGGCCCTGGGAGTCACGGAAGATAAGTTCTACACGAATATCCTCCACTACGGAAATACTTCTTCGGCGTCCCTGTTGATCGCCGCCTCCGAGTGGTGGTGCGAGAGTGGATTTCGCGCGGGTTCCAGCGTGGTGCTGGCTGCCTTCGGCGCGGGCTTTCACTGGGGCGCGATGCTGGTGGAGGGATAAGCGTGCCTCAGCGGATGATGGATTCCAGTTGCATCTTCATCTGCAGAAGCGCCGGGGCCAGCGTCACCAGCAGTACCGACGGCAGGATCAGGAAGAACACCGGAAAGATCAGCTTGACGCTCACCTTGTGGGCGGCCTCTTGCGCGCGCTGGCGGAAGCGTGTGCGCAGATAGCGCGCGTGCGTGCGCAGGGCCGGTGCGATGCTGGTGCCGAAGCGGTCGCTGTCGATCATCACGTTGACCAGTTGGGTGAGTTCCGGTTGGCGGTTGCGCTCGGCCAGATTACGGTAGGCGTCCAACCGGCTCTTATTGGCGCGCGCTTCCAGGTGCACGCGATACAACTCGGCGCTCAAGTCCGGATGCATACTGCGTATGGACCGGCTGGTTTCGAGCATCGCCTGATCCACGGATTGGCCCGCTTCCAGACTTAGCACCATTAGATCGAGCGCGGCCGGCAACGCCCGGCGGAGCCGCTCGGAGCGGCGCCGGATCAGAAACTCGATGACACGATTGGGAACCAGGAATCCGAATACTCCCAGGCCCAGGGCTGCCAGCAAGACGCCAAATATCCCCTGGCCGGATTGCGAGGCGGTGGCGCCACCAAGCCCGGCTAAAAACAGCGCTCCGGCATACTTGACGCCGAACAGCACCTGCGGCGCGGCGTCCCAGCGGAAGCCCGCGGCTTCCAATTGGCGCCGCACCGAGCGGCTGGAAGTTCGGGCGGCGGGGAAGGCCTGGCCCACGCGCCGCATAGTGTGCACGAACGAATCGCGGAGCGAGAGTGGCTCGGGCTCAGCCGGTTCCGCGCCCACAAGAATCGATCCTGACGCCAAAGCACTGGTTCGCGGACGCAGCACCAAGAAGTAGCCCGCGGACAGAACTGCCAGGACCACGAAGAAGAAGAACGCCGCGAGCAAGATCAGTTCTACCGTCATAGCTTGATATCCACGATCTTGCGAATAATGAAGTGCGCCAGTATCATGCAGGCGATGGCGCCGGCCACCAGGTGCCGCCCCATGGGGTGCGCGAAAAGCGTACCCAGGTAGGACGGATTGACGAAGGTGAGGACGATGGCGATGACGATGGGTAGAACCGTGAGCACGGCACCGCTCAGACGTCCCTGCGCGGCCAGCGAGCGCACTTCGCCGCGAAGCGAGACGCTTTCGCGCATGGTTTCCGCCAGATTGCCCAGCACTTCGCCCAACTTGCCGCCGGTCCGCCCATGCATGTGAATGGCGGCGGCGAACAGGCTCATTTCGGGCAGTGGCAGGCGACGCACCAGATTGTCCAGCGCGACGTCCCAGGAGCCGCCCAGACTCACTTCGGCGGCCGTCTTACGCAGTTCCGCCGCCAACGGCTCGCTGGCCTCCCGCGCCAATAGCTGAAGTCCGGCCGAGAACGGATGGCCCGCCCTGAGCGCGCGCGCGAACGAATCCAGCGCGTCTGGAAATTGCTCTTCGATTTTGAGCAGTCGCCGGTCGCGCCGGCGCAGAATGTAGCCATAGGGCAGGAACACCGCGCCGCTAACAAGCAGGAACAAGGCCCAGTCCGGCGCGCTCACCAGGTTGCGGAACAACGCGAACGTGACCGCGCCGCTCAGCAGCATCAGCGCGGTAACGCGCCCCACCGACCAGTTCAGGCCCGCCTGCGCGATGCGCGTCCGCATCTGATCGACAAAATCGAAGCGCGCCAGGAGGTTAGCCCAAATCGAGATAGTGCTCAGTTCGTCGTCCTTCTTAAGTAGCAGCGGCGATTCCTGTTCGAAGAGGATTCCGCCGGCGCCATCCGAGCGATCGGGAATGCCGGCGAGACCTCGGCCCGCTGGGGACGAACAGATCACCACCAGTGCGGTGGCCACCGCGCCGAAGACGCCGGCGAAGAAGACCAAGATAGCGATCAGCGGCATGACGGTGGCGCCGGCGGACATGTGCTCGCGCCGCGGGTGAGCGTAGTCAGCGTTCGCGCCCCTCCGGCGGGCGCCGGGGCGGATGTCTTAGCCAGCACTGCCTCCGGTTTGAAAGGTTTCGCGGCGGCGCGCAGGAGCGGCGGCGCGGACGCCTTCGAGCCAGGGCGGAACAGCGCCGGGAGCGCCACGGAAGACAGTTTCTGGCGTTGCTCGTCCATGGGATTGCGCAGCGTTACGCGGAGGCGGGCCAGGGAGTCGGCCAATCCCAACAGGTCGGCTTCCGCAGGTGTGGCGAGTAAGGTAACCACTTGTCCCGGGAACCTTCCGGTGGAATTCTCCAGTTGCGTGCTGACGGAGAGCACCTCCATGCGTTGCAGCATGGTTTGTATGCGGACTTCTTCCGGATGCTGGCTGTTGGGAGCGGCCACCACCTGCACGTCCACCTGGTGACCCGGACGCAGCATGGCCACCACGCCGCTGGAATCCACTACATGCACCGAGACAGCGCGCATTCCGGCGGCGATGCCCACGCCCCCGCCGCTTTTCAGGGAGGCCACGCGCGCTTCGGTGAGCGGCTCGTTTTCCTGCACGGCGCCCATCAGGCTCAGCCCCGCGACCTGCTCGGGACTGCTCAGGACGCCCTTCAGCGGGGCGCCGCCCCAGTTCACGACCTTCACGTCGGTGGGTTTCAGTGCCGTACCGCGAGCGAGATCGCGTGCCGCCACCACCACCGGCGCTCCCGCGTCGGCGGCGGGGCCGCTCTGGAATTTCGAGAGAAATAGTCCGTAAAATACCGCCGTGGCCAGAATCGCAACCGCGAAAGCGATGCCAACGAGAGGCAGCAGGTTCTTCCTCATGACAGTCCTCAACCTCGACAGCCAGAGAATGGCTGCAAGTCTAGTACACTACGGACGGGCTCAGCAAGGAATCCGAGTTTTCCAGTAAGGTGACCAACTGATTTACCCTAGTGCCGGTGCATTGCGCGCAAAACGGGGACTGGCTCGAATTTCGCCGCTTTTGCGAAACTTCGTGCCTGTCCCCGGGTTGCCCCAGCAGGTATACTTGTGCCGCCGCGCCCGGCTTGATAGGATACGCCCATGTCCGGCTCCTACTTCCCGGCTTCTTACGACCGCACCACGAAAATCATCTCCACCGCGATTTGCGTTCTGCTGTTGGGTATCGGCTTAGTGACCCAGAGCGTTCTGGTGGCGTGCATCTCTCTCGTCGTTATCATGCTCGCTTACGGGTACTCTCCCAGCGGCTACACGGTTACAAATAGATCCATTATAGTCAAACGCTTACTTACGACTGCTCATGTATCGCTTGAGGATGCGAGAGAAGCGCGCATGGCTACGGCGGATGATGTGCGCGGCTGCTTTCGACTGTGGGGGAGCGGCGGCCTGTTCGGCTACTACGGCCTGTTTTGGACCTCGCGGCTGGGCAAATGCACCTGGTATGTCACGGCGCGCAAACGGAGCGTGGTGGTGATTACGGGATCGAAAACCGCGCTGTTCAGCCCGAACGATGCGGAAGGTTTTCTGGCGGCCGTCCGAGCCGAAGCGCCGTTGCCGGAGCAAACCACGTGGGGCGCTCCGGTGGTAGCGGCTTCACGGGCCGGCCTGTGGGTGGGCATGGGAGTGGGCGCGGTCACGCTGGCGATTGTGGCCGCCGCGCTCCTGTACTCGCCGGGTCCGCCCAAGTACACGCTCGGCCCTGATTCGCTGGCCATACACGACCGCTTCTATCCCGTCACGCTGCGCGCGAGCGAAGTGGATGCCGGCCGCATCCGTGTCGTGGACGTGAGGCATGACCCCGAGTGGCGTACCACCGCGCGCACCAACGGTTTCTCCAACGCGCACTACCACTCCGGCTGGTTCCGCGTGGCCAGCGGCGCGAAGGTGCGCATGTACCGCGCGGACTCGACGCGACTGGTGCTGATTCCGCCCAAAGGAGACGGCGCCGCAGTGCTCCTGGAAGCGGCGGACCCGGACCAGTTCGCCGCCCAGTTGCGACGCGAGTGGTCGAAGCCTTAGGCCGGCCACTCGCAAAGCGATTCGACGTAGGCGGCCGAGCCGTCGCGCAGCCATCCGTCGAGTTGGGCCGGCTCTTTCAACTGCTGGCCGCGCACGCGCGGCACGACGACGAAGCGGGAATCCACTCCGGCGAGCGCCGTCATATCGCCCCACAGCTTTTCAAATTGCGCCACCGGGAAAACGTCCTCCTGTCCCTTGCCCCAGCGTTTCTTGACGTCCTTGAGCGTGATGTAGGTGGGCATGCGGGCGGCCAGTTCACGAACGGCGGCGGCGACTTTCGCGTGGTCGTCCAGATCGGCGCGCGTGAGCGAGAAGACGGCCAGTAACTTATCTATATCCACCCAGGTGGTGCTGGAGTTATAGAAAGACAAGCCGAATTCGATGGATTCTTCCGGCAGCGCCAGCCCTTCCACCAGGCGCACGCGGCCGTTCACGCGCGCCAGGCCTCCGCCACGATCCTCCGATACGCGGTGGATCACTTCGGTGGTCAACGCGGCGCCCGAATGGATGTGCAGACCGAGAATGCCGGGATCCAGATCCACGCCCAGCGTGTCGACGTTGTGCACCATCAGGTGGCGCAGGCCCGGCGACAGACGCAGCAGTTCACGGAGCACGCCGTTGCGCAACAAGTTGGGCACTTCGTACCAGTGCCCCACCGGATGCAGGCACTGCATGGGCAGGTTGCCGGTGTAGTCGCTTCCCTCCCCCGCGCGCTCGGCCCAGCCGATGAGGCTCGCGTGCAGGCTGTCCCGAACCTTCTGCGCGCGTTCGTCGAGCAACTGCTGCGAGGTTTCCTCCCAGGCGAAGCGCAGGTCGCGCACCATGGGGATCAAGCGCAGGCCGATGCCCAGGCCCGGCGACAAGAGCAGCGGCGCCTGGTAGCCGTAGTTCGCGTTGGCGGCGAGATAGCCTTCAATGGCCTGATGAGTCAGATAGCTGGTGGTGATGACATGCGGGACGGCGCGAGCGAAAAGGCGTGACGCGCGCCGGCTCTTGGCCAGATGCACTTCGAGGAAGCTGCGATGGCGTCCGCCGAGATTCGCGAACGGATTGAGCGCCTTGACCACGCCCGCACCTTTGGTCCAGCGGCTCCCCGCGCCGCCGGCGAGCGAGACCACGGCCACGGCGCCTTCCTCCAGCGCGCGCGCGCCGAGCGCGCGATACTTCCCGTCCAGCGAACGCGTCGCATCCACCACGTCGCCGGGCGCGACGTCGTCGATCTGGCTGCTGGCGGCCAACCGGTTGCGCGCCAGGCCGATGCGCCCGCTGCGCATGTCCGCGCGGATCTGCTCGTGCTCGATCGGATCGAAACCGTACTTCTCGAGCAGCCCATCGAGAGTGTCCGCGCGCGCGCCGCTCTGGAGCGGCGGCCGCGGAATCAGGCGGTTGAAAAGGGTTTCGATCATGCCGCCCAATTCCGGCTCGCGGCGGCAGGCCTCGCCGAAGCGCACCATTTCGGCGCGGCGGAACGGGCTCAGCAGACGAGGTTCGGTTCGCAGCAGACCGGGGAGCGTTTGCGTGTAATAGCCGGGCGGCATCAGGGCGTCGTCCGCCACGCGCAGTTCGGCCCACGAGCCACGTTCGTTCACGGCAAAATCGTAGACCACCGGCTCCATGGCGAACGGCACGGCGTTTTCGAGGGAGCGTTTGGTTTCGCTCATGATGGCCTGCAGACGTTCCACGGCGCGGGCTCTCTGGGAGGGATGAAAGATGAAGCCCATGCCACCGCCCGACATGCCGCCCAGCATCCAAAATCCCCAGAAATCGGCGCCGAATTCCGCTCGCACGCGGTCGATCAGCGTCTGGGTGTATAGATTGTTGACCCAGGGAATGATGGTTTGAATAGGTCCATCGAAATTGTATTGGGTGGCCGCGCCAATCCCGCGCACATCGCCGGCCTTGAGGCACGCCACCACTTCGTCGAGAACATGCATGGCCTGTTGGCGGCCCTGCCATTCGGCCTCCGAACGCAGCAGATACTTTTCGGTGACCATTTCGAGAATGGGCCCCACGTCCTGCGCCATGCCGCCGTGGACCAGCACCAGGCTTTGTTCGAGCGCGCGCCGCGCTTGAGGCGAGACTTCATCGGGACCGAATACGTGGTGGCGAGGCAGCAGACATCCTTGACTCACACCGAACTCAGCGTCGCCCGGAGCGGCCTTCACGCCGTGGATGAGCTTCAGCGATGGCCACAGCCCCCCCGAATCCTGCCAGCCGCCGCCCGAGCCGCCCAGCCACTCGCCGAGAATGGCGCGCGCGGCCACCAGCCGGCGGCCGGATTCGTCCAGCGCGCCCGTAAGTTCGCGCGTCTGGCTGGTGGCGCGCATCATGGCCGAGATCAGGCACCCCAACAAATTCGTGGATACGGCCAGCCGCGAACCTTTGGGGATGTCGTTCACGCGGCTGACGATTTCGATTCCGTGGCCGGGAAGGCCCACGAGCCGTTCCAGCAATTCCGCAAGCGGCTGCGCGGCGCCCTCCATGCCGCTGGGCACGATGCCGCTGGCCACCACGGCGGCCTTTAACAGTCCCAGATAGTCGCGCGCGAAATCGAAAACTTCGGCGATGGTCGAAATCTCCGCGCTGGCGCCCAAATCGACGCTGGCCAGGCGCAGAATGGGTTGATCGATCACTCGCAGCCAGGCCTCCACCGGAGGCTTCGGCCCGCCGGCCGCCCCATGCACGGCGAGATCGATGGACACGTTCAGCACGCGGGCGCCTTCGGGGAAATCCATTCCCAAAAAGAAAATGTCGCTCCAGCCGCAGTGCGTCAGGTCCATGCGCACGGGCGTGGTTTCACGCAGCACGGGGAAGAGTGCGTCCGGGGTTGGCCGGGCCAGCAATTCCTTGCGGATGCGGAGCGGATGGTCGGCCGGATGGCCGACGCGGAACATCCACTGATTACCCGCCACCGAACGCACGCTGCGGCGCACTTGCCCGGCCAGGGTTTGGAAGCCCAGCCGATGATAGGCGCCCGCCAGCGCGCTGAACAGCGCCACGCTCGCCCCCTGCGCGCGCTGCGCTTCGAGAAACGTCTCCACGGCTTCCTCGAAACGGCGCCGCAGCAGAGCTTCGTGGCCCGCGAAGGGAATCCTGCCGCCGGGTGCCGCGCCGGTCTTCGCGGGCAAATGGAAGCGGTAGATGGCGTAGAGAAAGAACAGCGCCCGGACGCGTTCGTAAAAATTGTCCGAGGTGCGCCGGAAGCGGTCCAGGGCATCGCATTCGGCGAGAAGCTCCTGCAGGGACGCGGCCCGCGAAAAGGCATCGAGCGAGCGGTTACGCACGTCCGGGTCGGTCGATGTGATGATGCGGATGAGTTCGCTCATATCGCGCTACCTGCCCACGTTGCCCCTGGCGCGAACGGCCAACAGTTCCAGCAGTTCCGTCAGCACGGCGTCTCGATCCGCGCCGCTCAGCGCGAGCGCCAGTTGCGCCGTGAGCAAGCCGTAGCGAGCGCCGACATCGTAGCGCCGCCCAGCGATTTCGAGGGCCAGGTATTGCTCCCGCGCCGCCAGTAGCGCCAACGCCCCGGTTAAACCCACCTCGCGCCAGGCGAGCGCGCCGGAGAGTTTTTCGAGAATGCGGAAGATGGCCGGCGACAGCACGTGCATACCGAAGAAGCACAGGTAGTGGCCGGCGCGCAGGCCGCTCACCACCAGGTGCTGCTCGGCTTCGGTGGGCGTGGGCTTCTCGACGACGGTCTCGACGCGGTAAAGCCCTTCGCGGCCCGCCACGCGCTGTCCGCCCACGGTGCCGTAGCGCGCCAGCAAGGTCTCGCGCGTGGGCTGCACGGCGGACACGCTGGAGTCCTGGGCTTCGGCCACTTCCACCAACTGCTGCGCGCAGCCCTTCTCGACGGTGCTCACCGGGATGTGGTCGCCCACCAGATGAAGAAACGCATCGTCGCCGATGAACTCGCGCGCGCAGTAGACGGCGTGCGCGTAGCCCAGAGGCTCAGCCTGCGGGATGAAACGCAGGCGCCCGGCGTGATCGCCGACCACTTGCGCGTAGGCTTTCTCGTCGCCCGGCGCGATGATCACCCCCACTTCTTCGACGCCCGCGCGCAGCACTTCCTCGACCAGAATGCCAAGAACGGATTTCTCCTTACCGTCCCGATCGACGAGACTCTGCAGCGGCAAAGTCCGCTGCCTGGGGCCCGCGGCGGTGATGACGGCTTTTCCGATTCGCATCTCTCAAGTCCTCTCCTCAAAGAGTCTAGCAGCACGCGCGCGGAGTATTGCACGGGGCGGATATATCCGCCTCCGTACCACCAAACGCGCGAGATCAGCGCGCGGGTGGCGTGTAAACTCAAGAGGATGGCACGTTTTCTCTGGTTCCTGGTGGCGGGGGTCCTCTCCGCGCAGATTCATGGCATTTCGCTCACGCGCATCCGCGCGCACACGAAGTACTTGTCGAGCGACGTGATGGAAGGACGCGGCGTGGGGACGCGCGGCGAGAGAGTGGCCACCGAATATCTCGCCACGCAATTCGCCTTGGCCGGCGCGCTGCCGGCCGGCGACAACGGCACCTACTTCCAGCGCGTGCCGCTGGTGGGCATCGAACCCACCGGCGCCGTGACCTTGAGCGCGGTGTCCAAGGGCCGGACGCTCACGTTCGGTTGGCTGGACGAATTCGTGGGCGGCAGCGAGCGCCAGCAGGCGCTCACGCAATTCGACGCCGAGGCCGTCTTCGTGGGACACGGTATCGTAGCGCCCGAGTTTCAGTGGGACGACTACAAGGGCGTGGACGTGCGCGGCAAGGCCGTGGTGTTGTTCACCAACGAACCGGATTCGACCGACGCAAAGTTCTTCGGTGGACGCGCGCTCACCTACTACGGCCGCTGGACCTATAAGTACGAAGAGGCGACGCGGCGCGGGGCCGCCGCCGTCATTATCATCCACACCACGCCCACGGCCGGCTACGGCTGGAACGTGGTGCGCAACTCCTGGGCGCGCGAGCAGCCCTACGTGGCGTTGGCACCCGGCGCGCCGGCGCTGGCTTTCGCGGGTTGGGTGACGGCGGAGGCGGCCGCGAAGCTGCTCGCCCCGAGCGGGCACACGGTCGAAGAGTTGTTGAAGGCGTCGAACTCGCGCGGCTTCCGCCCCATACCGCTGGACCTGCGCCTGCGCGGCCGCGTGCCGTCGAAGATCCGCCAGATCGATACGCGCAACGTGGCGGCTATGATTCCCGGCAGCGACCCGGCCTACCAGGACCAGGCCGTGCTCTTCACCGCGCATTGGGATCACCTGGGTGTGGGTCCGGCGGTGAACGGCGATAGTATTTACAACGGCGCGGTGGACAACGCGACCGGGTGCGCCATTCTGCTCGAGATAGCGCACGCCTGGAGCGCGCTCGAACAAAAGCCCCGGCGCGCGGCGCTGTTTGTCGCCGTGACGGCGGAAGAGGGCGGCCTGCGAGGTTCCGAATTCTATGCCGAGCATCCATTCTTCCCGCCCGGCAAGACGGCGGTGGCGCTTAATTTCGACGGCTACTTCCCGGCCGGCATCACCAAGGATGTCTCCGTGAGCGGTGCCGGGCGGACTACGCTGTGGGGCGTGGTGGAGGAAGCCGCGCGCCGGCTCAACTACGAAATCAAGCCCGACCCGCGCCCCGAGCAAGGCAGCTTCTACCGTTCGGACCACTTCTCGATGGCGAAGGCCGGCATTCCGGCTTTCTCCATCGAGCAAGGCGAGGAGTTTGCGGGTAAGGCCGCGGGGTACGGCCAGAAGCTGTTCGACGAATACAACGAGCACAGCTATCACCAGCCGTCTGACGAGTTCCACGAAGACTGGGATTTCTCGGGGCTGGAGAACATCGCCCGATTCGGTTTTCTGATCGGCTCGACGGTCGCCAATCAGGAGAAGATGCCCACCTGGCTGGCCGGCGACGAGTTTCTTCGCGCGCGCGAAAACAGCGGCGTGAAGTAGCGGATTAAGTCCGGCGAATAGTCGCCACCGCTTGCGCTTCGGCGGAGCGGCCTTCGCCCACGGGCCCAAGTTTTTCGGCGGTCTTGAATTTCACCGACACGCGATCCAGCGCGAGCCCCAGCGTCGAGGCGAGCTTCTCGCGAATGGAGCCTCGAAAATCCTTGAGCTTGGGCCGTTCGAGAATCACGGTCGAATCAAGGTTGACGATTTCGAAGCCCGCCTGGTGGATCAGCGTCCGCGCGTGGCGCAGGAATACCAGGCTATCGGCGCCGTTCCAGCGGGGGTCGGTATCGGGAAAGTGCTCGCCAATGTCGCCCAGGGCGGCGGCACCCAGAAGGGCATCCGTGATGGCGTGCGAGAGAACGTCGGCGTCAGAGTGGCCGGCGAGACCGAATTCGGACGGCACCGTAACGCCACCGAGAATCAGAGGCCGTCCCACCTCGGTGCGGTGCACGTCCCAGCCAATGCCCGTGCGCCACTCGCTCACGACGATGCCCGGGCGGCCTGCTCTCCGGCCAGGAACAACCGCGCCAGTTCCATGTCGGACGGCTTGGTGATCTTAATGTTACGATCGCTGCCGGGCACCACGTTGACCTCGATCTGTTCGAGACGCTCGACCAGGCTGGACTCGTCGGTGCCGGTGAAGCCGTCTTCGCGGGCCTTCTCGAAAGCTTGCTTTAGGAGAGCGTAACGGAACACCTGCGGGGTCTGCGCCATCACCAGCCGCTCGCGGGCCAGCGTGGCGCGCACTTTGTGGAGGTGCACCTGCTTGACCGTATCCAGGGGGACAATTCCCACGATGGCCGCCCCGGCCTCCGCCGCCTCGGCGATCACTTTCTCGATGGTCAGGCGGTCGATGAACGGGCGCACGGCGTCATGCACGGCGACCAGGTCGGTGTCCGGGCTCAGCGAGCGCAAGGCGTTCTCGACCGACTGCTGGCGCGAATCCCCGCCCTCCACCAACCGTACGGGTTTGGCCGCGGGTTCCTTATCCAAAAACTCCCGCACCCAGGGCATGTCCTCGGCGCGCAGGGCGACCACGATCTCGCTCACCGGCGGGCAGGAGAAGAACTTGCGGATGGTGTGCAGCAAAATGGGCGCCCCATCCAGAAGCATGAACTGCTTCCGGCTGGTGCCGGCCGATTCCGGCTGTGTGCGTCCCATGCGGGTCCCCAGACCCGCCGCGGGCAAGATCACGGCGACTTTCATGGCTATTGGTCTATGAAGTAGTGGCAGTAGTGGCGGCCGCGCTGCCCGGTTGGCCGGGCTGATGCGGATCCCGCGATGAGCTTCGTTCGTGCTTCTCCGTGTGCACTTTCTCGTGAACGCCGTGGACACGCTCGTCGAAGCGACCGAAGATCATTTTGCCGGCGGTCGTTTGCAAGACGCTGGTCACGGTGATATCGATGGTCTTCGAAATCATCTTCTTGGCATTGTCGACCACCACCATGGTGCCGTCGTCCAGATAAGCGACGCCCTGATTGAACTCTTTGCCTTCCTTGAGAATGAAGACGCGCATGGCCTCGCCCGGCAGCACGATGGGCTTAAGGGCGTTGGCCAGTTCATTGATGTTCAACACCTCGACACCGTGAAGCTGGGCCACCTTGTTCAGGTTGAAATCGTTGGTGACGATCTTACAGTTGTAAACCTTGGCCAACTCAATCAGCTTCATGTCGACTTCCCGGACGTTCGGAAAATCGTCCTCGAGAATCTGAATGTTGAGCTGCACCATCTTCTGGATGCGTTGGAGGATGTCCAGGCCGCGCCGTCCGCGATTGCGTTTCATGGAATCCGCCGAATCGGCCACCATCTGCAATTCCCGCAATACGAATTGCGGTATCACCAGGGTCCCGTCCAGAAATCCGGTTTCGGCGATGTCCGCGATGCGGCCATCGATAATGACGCTGGTATCGAGGATCTTGAACTGATGTTTCGCACTCTTCTCCCCGCCGAACAATCCACCCAAAGCCGACAGATTCAACATGTCGCCTTTGCTGGCGCCCACCACCAGCCCCACATAGGTCATCCAGGATAGAAGTCCGATCTGAATGAAGGGAACGGACGGGTGGTTGCTAAGGGCGGCGCGCGAGATCACCAGCGAGATGAGAAAAGCGCCCAAGATCCCCAGCGTGGATCCGGCGGCAGCGCCGATGAGGCGCTTGAGGCTGACTTCCTTCAAGCGGATTTCGAAATAGACGATGCCGACGCCGACCAACAAGCCCACCGCGCTGTTCAACCAGGGATTTAACAGGCCGATGGGCTGAAGGAAATACGCCGCGGCGGCAAAAAATAGAACGAATAATACCCTGACAAATAGTAGATCGCTCACGTTCGCTCCGCACTAAGAATAAGTTCCTATCATTGCGGCATAAACACGCCGCCTTGCTCCCGCGCATTGAGTATACCACTGGCGGGAGATTGCGCGCGCAATCCGTCAAGTAGTTTTAGTTACAGAACCTTGGCCAGTTCTTCAGCGAAGGCGCTTGTGGGTGTGGGAGGGCCTGTTCGGCCTCGCCGGATCTTCTTTCCGCCGCGACGCGCGCGGTCGGCCGGTTGCGCCGCGCCCACCTGCGGCCCAACGCTTCGGCCCTTAGGCGGCTGAGCCGGGTTGGCTCGCAGCAAACGGTCTTCCAGCGGAGCGCGGTCGAAGCGGCGAATGATGGCCCGCATCTCATCCTCGTTGGGGGTTTCGATGAAGGCAAATCCTTTCGACTCCTGGGTCTCCGGATTGCGGATGACCTTGATGGAGTCGGCGACAAGGGTTTCTGAGTTCAGCCACAAGTGAATATCGTCGGCGGTAACCCAGGTTGGCAAGTTTCCAAGAAAAACGGTGAAGCTCATTCGAAAGTGCTAGTCACTCCGTGAGTTGGATTGTTTGGGGGGACATCGCGCAGGATGCCTTCCATGAGAGCCTTTTTATCTTATCACACCCGTCGCGTGGTTGCACGGACAACCTCAAATCTTGTTTCCGGGTAATGCGCCCATCGCACCAGTCTCAGTCCAGCGCGACTGCGCGCGCCACTTTCACGGCCGGATTCTCTTTGAGTTGCGCCAGTACGGTTTCCGGAACCACACCGTCAACCTGCACGACAGCCAGGGCGTCCAGTGGCTCGCCGGGGGCGGTGGGCTGATCGCGCCGGCCCAGCGAAAAGTTGGCGATGTTGATATGGTTCCGGCCCAGCACGGTGCCGACGTGACCGATGACACCGGGAACATCGGCGTTGCGCGTATAAACGAGGTTGCCCGCCAGCGGCACTTCGCAGTAGATGCCGCCCACTTGAATCAGCCGCGGCTTGTCCAGCACCACCGCGCCTTCCACCGTGAAAACGCCCTGGTCGGTTTCGAGCGTCAGCCGGATCGAGTCCATGTGGCCGGAGCGCTTTTCGTGCTGCTCGACCAGGTCGAGGCCGCGCTGCGCGGCGATCTGCATGGCGTTCACCACGTTGGCCTTGCGGGAGAGCCAGCGGTTGAGCAGGCCCGCGATTCCGGCGTTGCGAATCAGGTGCGTGTTGTTTTCGGCTGATCTTGCCGACATAGACCAGCCGCACGGCCTTGGGGTTTCCGGCGGCAATCTGCGCCGCGAAGCTACCCAAGCGTTCCGCCAGTTCCACATACGGTCCAATGGCGCGATACTGTTCGGGCGAGAGCGCCGGCATGTTGACCGCGTTGATGGCGATGCCGCTCTCGCAGATACTCGACGACCTGTTCGACGATGCGCACGCCGACGATCTCCTGCGCTTCCTCAGTGGAACCGGCGATGTGCGGCGTGGCGATCACCTGATCGAGCGAGAAGAGCGGATAGCCGGCCGCCGGCGGCTCGGGCTTGAACACGTCGAGCGCGGCGCCGGCCACCTGGCCGCTTTCAATGGCCTCCTTCAAATCGTCGTCGACGATCAATTCGCCGCGGGCGCAATTGACGATGTGGACACCCCGCTTCATCCTGGCGAAGGCTTCGGAGGAAAACATGCGGATGGTTTCCGGCGTGGCTGCCACGTGCAGCGTGATGTAATCGCTGGCCGAGTAGAGCTCGTTCAAATCCACCAGTACGACGCCGAGGTCGGTGGCGGTCTGCGGGTTCACGTAAGGGTCGCTGGCAATCACGCGCATTTCGAAGGCGCGCGCCCGCTTCACCACTTCCTGCCCGATGGAGCCCAGGCCCACGATGCCGAGCGTTTTGCCGCGCAGCTCGTTGCCCATGAACTTCTTCTTTTCCCACTTGCCGCTCTTGGTGGAAGCGCTGGCCTGCGGCACTCCGCGCGCCATGGCGAGCATCATCGCAAGCGTGTGCTCGGCCACCGAGACGGCGTTGCCGCCCGGCGTGTTCATCACCAACACACCCGCGGCGGTGGCGGCGGCCAGGTCCACGTTGTCCACACCGACGCCGGCGCGGCCGATCACGCGCAATTTGGGCGCCTGCTCCAGCACGTCGCGCGTCACCTTCACGGCGCTTCGGACCAGCAGTGCCTCGGCATCGGAGAGGTGCGCCTGATAATCCTTCGGGTTGGAAACCACCACGTCCCAACCCGGCTGCGCTTGCAGCAGTTCCACGCCAGCCTTGGCGACAGGTTCGGCAACCAGTATTTTCATGCGCACCTCGCTACTTCGCCGCCTTTGCGGCAGCTTCCATGTAAACTCTCTGAACCGCGGCCACGCCGGAACCGAACACCACCGGCACGCCGTGGCGAAGCCAGGATAATTTCGAGCTCGCTGATGACCGCGAACAGATCCGCGAAATCGAAGTAGCCCAGGTGCGCGATGCGGAAAATCTTGCCCTTCATGGAGCCCTGGCCGTTGGCGATGATGGCGCCGAATTTGGTCTTGAAGTCCTTCACGATCACGCCCGAGTCCATGCCGGCCGGTGGTTTGATGGCCGTGACGGAGGAGGCCGGAGCGAGCGGAGAAAACAGTTCCAGGCCCAACGCGGCGGCCGCGGCGCGCGTGGCGCGCGCCAGCAACTGCGCGTTGTCGATCAGATGGTCCATGCCGATGGTCTTGATGTAGGCGAGCGCGGCGCCCCAAGCCAGTAGCAGCGAGGTGTTCGGCGTGTAGCTGGACTCGCCCTTGTCGGCGTTCTTCTTCTCCTTCGTGAGGTCGAAGTAGTAGTGCGGCAGGGTAGCCGTTTCGGCCAGCTTCCACGCCTTGGGGCTAACGCTGAGAAACGCATACCCCGGCGGGATCATGAAGGCTTTCTGCGAACCGCCGACCACTACGTCCAGGCCCCAGCCTTCGATGTCCAGCGGCATGGTGCCCAGGCCCGTGATGGCATCCACCACCAGGATGGCGCCGGTCCTGGCCACGGCCTTACCCATCTTTTCGACGTCGTGCGCGGCGCCGGTGGAAGTCTCCGAGGCCTGCACGAAAACGCCTTTGATCGAAGCGTCGGCCGCGAGCGCTGATTCCAGTTGCCCGGGCTTCACGGCATCGCCGTATTCGGCCTTCAGCACGGTCACGTCCAGACCGAACGCGGTGGTCATTTCCACCCAGCGCTCGCCGAACTTCCCGGCCGAACATACCACCACTTTGTCGCCGCGCGAAAACAGATTCGAGACGGCGGCTTCCATGGCCCCGCTACCGGAGGCAACCAGCGGCAACACGTCGTACGAGGTGCCCAGAACCAATTTCAGGTCGGCGAGAACCGTGCGATAAAGGGTGCGGAACTCTTCTGTCCTGTGATGGATGTCGGAACCCATCATGGCCTGCAATGCCGGCGGGTACAGTGGCGTGGGTCCGGGCGTCAGAAGGCGCTGCTTACGGATGTGCATGTTCGATTCTAATACATTAGAATGGCTAGCGTCATGCCATTGCTCGAACGTATTCAAACCGAGATGGTCGCGGCCATGAAAAGCAGGGATGAGGCCCGGCTGAGCGCTCTGCGGATGATCAAGGCCGCGCTGCGAAAGCACGAAATCGACCAGATGAAACCGCTCGATTCCGCGACCGAAATCCAGCTACTCAAGACCCTCATCAAGCAGCACGTGGAAGCCGCCGAACAGTTCCGCAAGGGGGGACGCCCGGATCTCGCCGAGAAGGAAGAAGCGGAGCTGAAAATCGCTGAAAGCTACCTGCCCGCGGCGCCCACCGAACAGGAAATGGAAGCCGCCATCGCCCAGGCCCTGGCCGAGACCGCCGTCACATCGCTCAAGCAGATGGGCGTGGTGATGAAGGCGGCGCAAGCGGCCCTGGCAGGCAAAGCCGTGGACGGCAAGCTGCTGAGCGAGAAAGTGCGCGCGCGGCTGCTATGATGGTCCGTCGAACACCCCGGCGTTGAAGAGAGATCTACCCGATGAGCGATAAAGAGTTCCGCCCCTACGTGCCCGAAGACATGCCCATGCGCGAGTTCACGTTCCGCGCGGTTTTGTTGGGCCTCATCATGACCGTGGTACTCGGCGCCGCCAATGCCTACCTGGGCTTGCGCGCCGGCATGACCATCGCCGCCACCTATCCGGCGGCGGTGATCGCCATGGCCGTCCTGCGATTGCGCAAAGGCTCGATTCTCGAAGAGAACATCGCCCGCACGGTGGGCTCCATCGGCGAATCGGTCGCCGCCGGCGCCATTTTCACCATTCCGGCGTTTGTGATCGCCAAATCCTGGCCGTCGTTCGATTTCCAGCATGCCTATTGGAAATCCTCCGCGCTGATGCTGGTGGGTGGCGTGCTCGGCATCCTGTTCGTGACGCTGCTGCGCCGCGTGATGGTGGAGGATCGCGAGCTTCCCTTCCCGGAATCGCTGGCGGCGAGCGAGATCCACAAAGCGGGACAGCGCGGCAGCGGCGCCGCGAAGATTCTGTTCCTGAACATGGCCTTCGGCGCGGGAGTTTACTTTCTCGGCGTCGTCAAGCTCTTCGCCGCGTCCAAGGAGTTCTTCCTCAGCATCGGCCAGATGGGCAAGAGCGTCGTGAAGCTCGGCACCGGCGCTCAACCCAATGCGCTGGCCGTGGGCGGTGTCACGTCGATTTCGGCGCCGAGCATCAGCCCGGCGTACCTCGGCGTGGGCTACATCATCGGCCCGCGCCTGGCGGCGCTGAACTTCTCCGGCGGCGTGCTGGCCTGGGGACTTCTGGTTCCGCTCCTCATCTACTTCCTAGGCCCGCAGTTGAAGCAGTTCCTGCCGCCTGACGCTCCGGTCGAATCCTGGGACGAGATGACCGTGGCCGTGTGGCGCTTCATCGTGCGTCCCATTGCGGTAGGCGGCATGCTGGTGGGCGCGGGCTACACGCTGTTCCGCATGCGCAAGAGCCTGGCCATCGGCATGAAGCGCGCCGTCAGCGATCTCAAGAAAGCCGGCGGACAGGTGGAAACCACGCGCCGCATGGACCGCGATCTGAGCGCCAAGACCGTGTTCCTGGGCTTGGCCGCGACGCTCCTCTGCATGGTGGCGCTCTATACGTACTTTGCCGGGACGATTTCCGGCGGAGTGGCCGCCGCCGTGGTCATGATCGTCCTCGGGTTCTTCTTCGCCGCCGTCTCGGGCAACCTGGTGGGAATGATCGGTTCGTCGAACAACCCCATCTCGGGCCTCACGCTTTCGACGCTGATCATCTCCGCGCTGCTCATGGTGACCATCGGCGTCGCCGGCGCAAACGGCGTGGCCGCGGTGCTGGGTGTGGCCGCGGTGGTGTGCGTTTCTTCGGCCGTGGCCGGTGAGATGCTTCAGGATTTGAAGGTCGGACACATTCTCGGCGGCACGCCGCGCAGCATGCAGATCGGCGACTTCCTGGGCGTGCTCTTCGCCAGCGCGCTGCTGTACTTCCCGCTGCTGGTTCTGCACGAAGGCAACATCAAGGCCGGCGGCATGGGTTTCGGCGATCGCCAGCTTTCCGCTCCGCAGGCCGGACTGATGGCGTCGCTGGCGCAAGGCATCGTGGGCGGCGACATGCCCTGGCCGCTGGTGGTGGTGGGCATCTTGATGGGCTTCACGCTCATCCTGGTGCAGGTGAAGAGCCCCATGCTGTTTTCGGTGGGCATGTATCTTCCGCTGGAAACCACCTTCGCCATTTTCCTGGGCGGCGTCATCCGCTGGATCACCGACACGATGCGCGACCGCGCGCAGCTTCAACGACGCGCAGAAGGCGCGCGTCGAAAACGCGGGCGTGCTGACGGCCTCGGGCTTGATCGCCGGCGAAGCCTTGATGGGCCTGGTGGTGGCCACCTTCCGCTTCTTCGAGTGGCCGCTGCCGGAGCTATCCAAGGATCCTTCCTTCCTGGCCGGCCTGGCGGTGCTGGCGCTTCTCGGTTTCGTGATGGTGAAGGTGCCGCTGGCCAACGCGGGCAGCCCGGACGAACCGGCTCCGCCCACGGCCATCATGTAAGGAGAGCGTTATGTCATTGATGAGCGAGATCCGGCAGGCGATGGTTCCTGCGCGCGCCGTTTCCATCTGGTGGCTGGGACAGAGCGGCTATATTTTCAAGTCGCCCGGCGGCGCGGTGGTGGGCGTCGATCTTTATCTCACCGACAGTTGCACGTCCATCACCACCGACGTCGATCTGCGGCGCCAGGTGCCGGTATTGATCGAGCCGGAAGATCTCCAGGTCGACGTGTTCGCCTGCACGCACAACCACCAGGACCACACCGACCCGGAAACCATCCGCCGGCTCGGTTGCAGGCAGAGCGCGCGGTTCATTGGGCCGCATCCGAGCTGTGAAGTATTTCTCCAGTTGGGCATTGCCGCGGAGCGCATCCATCCGGCCTGGCCCGATTGCGAGATCCGCCACGGCGACGTCACGCTGCGCGGCACCTGGGCGCTGCCCACCGATTCGAGCGACCTCAATCACATGGGCTTCGTGCTCGAATTCGGCGAAGGGCCCAAGGTGTACATCACGGGCGACTCGGACGCCTCGCCGCTGCTCGCCGCGGCCGTCCAAGTTTTCGCCGGATGTCATGATCGCCGTCATCAACGGCGGCTTCAACAATCTCTCGGCCTGGGAGGCGGCGGAACTGGCCGCGAAGATCCAGCCGAAGCTGGCCATCCCGTCGCACTACGACATGTTCGCCGACAACGCCATCGAGCCGCGCCAATTCGCCGCGGCGTTGCGCGTGGTGGCTCCGGGGGTAGAGTACCGCGAACTGAAGCACGGCGAGGCGTTCGTCTACTCGCTCCGCCGATGAGCACATCCGACAGGCTCACCGAGCCCGCGGGCTACCGGCGATCAGCGGACCTGCGCATGGGCCTGTGCGCCCTGGGAGTGTACTGCTTCTGGGCGCTGCTCCTGATCGCGCAGAAGCCCGGCCTGCAATATGACGAAGCGCTGCATGTGAGTGGAGCCGTGCACATGCTCAACAATCGCGGCGCATTCACCCTGCCGCACGATCTCCACACGTGGGCTTGCCTTCGCGGCCGTTGCTTTCCCTTGATGAGCCTGCGTTACACAGGGGCCGTCAAGGAGTACCTGTGCCTGCCGCTGTTTGCCGCCGTGGGCCCGCGCATGTCGGTCATCCGCCTCACGTCCATGCTGCTTGGCGCGTTGGGCATTTGGGGTCTGTATGTTCTCGCTCGCGAGCGGATCGGCCCGCGGATTGCCGCCGCAGTGGCTTTCCTTTTGGCGGTCAACCCTGCTTACATCCATCAAACCGTCTTCGATAATTCCGCCGTGGGCGCCTGGATGGCGGCTTTCGGCTTCCTTTGTCTGATGCTGTCCGGTTACCTGCGGCGGGCCAGCCTTGCCGGCGCCTTCCTGCTCGGTTTCGCCGCCGGCTTCGCCGTCTGGACCAGGGCCAATTTTCTTTGGCTGCTCGCATCCGTGGCGCTCGCCGCGTTCCTGGTGCTCGGCCGCCGCCTCTTTCCACCTCTGTCGCACATCGCGCGCATGGGGGTTGGCGCGGTGGTTGGCTCGGCGCCCTTCCTGGTCTATCAGGCGCTCTCCAGGGGCGGCACGTGGGAGGCTCTGGGCATGTACGGAGCCCAGAGCGGCTTTCTGAACCGCGCCCACGCCAGAATTGTCCTGCTCAGCGAAACGCTGATGTCGGACCGTGAACATCGGGCCATGTGGGCCGCCCCGGATATGCCATCCTGGCAAGCCTGGCTGTGGCTGGCCATGGTTCTGGCGGCATGCTGCGTCTGCCTTTGGCCACGCGCCCGGCGCGACGCCGCCAGACGCGTGTGGGAGCGCATAGCCGCTCTATCGTTTCTGTTTCTCACGGCTGTCATGCTCTCCAGCCGCCTGGAAGTGTCTGAGCACCATCTCGTGGTGGTGCTGCCGCTGGCGGCACTGACCGTCGCTCTGGCCGGCTCCGCTATTCTTTCCCACGGCCGCGTGGCGAAGGGCCTGGTACTAGTTCTTTCGGGCATCTACCTCTGCCTGGCCATCTCCTGGAATCAGCGCGCCGTCGCGGGTCTGGCCGAAACCGGAGGCGTCGGCTTGTGGTCGGACGCCGTTATCCCGCTTACGGAACACCTTGAACAGTTTTACGATGGAAAGGAGATTAAGATCCTCGATTGGGGATTACAGTACAATCTCTTCGTCCTGTCCCGTGGCAGGATCCATTCCCGGGAGATTTACGAGGACTTCCCGGCGCAACCGGCCGTCCTCAGCGGTACGTATCTGCTGTCAGGCCCCACGCTGCGCTCCTTCCCCGCCGCCACCAGAAGCTTTCTGGCCGCCTTGGATCAGCAAAAGGTCGAAGTGCGCCGTTCGACCATCGCACAACGCAATGGCAAGCGCTTCGCGGAGATCATTGAAATCCGGGACGATGGTTGCACCGGTGCGGCTCCGGCTTCCAAGGTGACCACCGGCGATCCGAAGTGCGCCCCGCAGCTCGAAGGATTTTACCGGATCGAGGAAGAAGGCTGGCGGTGGTCCGCGAAGGAGTTCGCCGTGACCTTGGGGATGCCCACGCGCCGGGGCGCACGCACCGCCAGCATGACGCTTCGCTTCTATCTTCCCGAGCCGTTGATCCAGAAACTGAGGCCCCTCACTCTCACGGTGAAACTGGACGGCCGTGTCGTCGCGGGAGAGGTTTTCCGGCAGGCCGGACCACAGAAATTAGTGGCCCGATTGGATGCCGCGACCCTCCACCCGCAAGCCAACACTTTCCGGTTTGCCCTCGACAAATGCGTCGAAGCTTCTCCCAGCGACAAACGGCAGCTCGGTGTGATCGTCTCCAGCATTTCGCTCGACCTCCCATGACAATGCCCGACAGCCGAACGCGTTTCGCCCTCACCCTCGGCGCTGTCGCGGCCATTGTGGGCATCCCGTTATACTTGGCCGGCGCCGGGTTGGGAGCCTACTTCACCGGCGACGATATGATGAACCTCTACGGCGCCTGGAGCAAACCGTGGAAAGAGGTACTTCTCGACAATCTCCGCTACTACTCACCCGCCTACCGTCCGCTGGGCGCGCTTTTTTACCGGAGCCTGTTCGCTCTATCCGGCTTCCATCCGTGGCCGTTCCGCGCGCTATCGTTCGCGATCATGTTCGCAAACCTGGGACTCGCCTACGTCCTGGTCCGGCGCCTTACAGATAGCCGGGAAGCGGCGCTGCTCACCGTGCTGCTGAGCTGCTACCACGCGCATTTCGCGGACCTCTACTACAGCACAGGCACCATCTACGACTTGCTCTGCTACACGTTTTACGTGGCGGCGCTGGGGTTGTACGCGGGTTGGCGAAGCGAAGGGCGCTACTTGCGTTGGCGCCAGATCCTGGCCATCACGGCGCTCTACATCTGCGCGCTCAACGCCAAGGAGATGGCCGTCACGTTGCCCCTCACGCTGCTGCTCTATGAACTGGTCTACCACCGCCCCCCTCTGGACCGGCGCGCCATCGCGTCCTGGCTCGCGCACGACGCCGGCGTGGCTTGGCTGCTGGCTCTCGCCACCGTGCCCTACATCATCGGCAAACTCTCGCCGGCCAGCCCGTTCTCGCAGGTCGGCGACTACCATGTGCATGCCGGCCTGGGCGTCTACATGGACAACTACCGGCGCTATCTCGACCTGATGTTCTATCGCAGTGACGGTTGGTTTACTCCCACGCGGGCCGCGCTTTTGCTGGGTGGGATGGTGGCCGCCGCCCTGATCAGCCGGCGCAAGGCGCTGTTGTTCAGCGCGGTGTTCGTCCTCTACAGTGTTCTGCCGGTCAGCTTCATCACGCCGCGAGGGACTATCTTCGTGTTGTACATCCCGTTTCTCGGTTGGAGTCTGTTCGTGGCAACACTGATTCTGGCCCTCCGCGACAGCCTGGCCGGATTCTTCCCGGCGCGCAGCGGTTCGCGGGGCGGGGGAGGCGTGCTCACGTTCACGTTTCTGGCCGTATGCCTGTTCGTGGTTCATGGCGCTCACACGTATCCTCCGCCACGCGAAAGCCTGCTGCGCTCCACCGTGGACCAGGTCCACGCCCTGGTTCCCCAGCTTCCGGCCAGCAACCGGATGCTGTTTCTCGACGATCCTTTTCCGCCCGACTTGTATGACCTTTTGATGTCCATGCGCTTGAGTTACGGCGACCACACCCTTGAAGTGGACCGTGTCAAGACCATGCCGCGGCCTCCCAGCGCCGCAGAGATGAAGCGCTATGATGTGGTCTTGACCTGGCGGGACGGACACTTCCTGCGAGTGAATTGAGACTCGCGGCCTCCCGTTCTTTTGGTACGAAACCTGATCATGCGAACCCTGGCGATTTTCCTCAGCGCGGCGCTCGCGGCACTCGCCGCCGAGCCGGTTCTCTCTCCCGGTGACGCCGCCTTCCTGCGCGAACAAGCGCGCAAGATGGTGGCCGCGGCGCGCCTGGGCCCTGGCGCGGCCTCGGGCAAGTGGCGCAACTCGACGCCGTTCGCCGTACACGTACCTGGCGGCAACATGGGATATCCGGCGTTTTGGGTCCGCGACGCCGTAATGATGCTGGGGGCGGACTTTGTACCGGCCCCGGAGATCGAAGGCTGGATTCGTTTGATGGCTTCCGCCGTGCGCCGCGAAGATTGGAACCTGCGCCCGGGCGCCTTGGTCCCAGCCTTCGCCGTACCCGACCACATCAATTTCGACGGCCGGCCCACCTATTACCCCGGCACTTACGATAGCGGCACGAAGCAAGGCGGCAAACCTTTTGGGAAGTATCCTCCGCTCGACGACCACTTCTACTTCATCACCGCCGTGTACGAGCACTGGAAACTCGCGCGCGACACAGCGTTGTTCCGCTCGCGCCTGGCGACGGCCTCGGGCGAGATGATGCTGGCCGACCTTTGCGAGCGCGTTTACCAAGTGGCGCCCTCAGACGCCGTAAGTGGTCTGGTAATGGCCGGCGACGTGGAAACCGAAAACGCCAAAGACTGGGGATTCTGCGACACCGTCTTCAAGAGCGGCAAGCTGCTGTTCCCCTCCGTATTGAAATACAACGCGGCGAGCCAGCTTGCGGAGTTATTCTCCGCCGTGGGCGACACAGCCAAATCGCGCCGCTACGCGGCCGAGGCGCGCGGGCTGCGGAAAGCCATCTCGAAGACTTTCCGGCGCGGCGATGGATGGCTTCGGTCGGCCACGCTGGTCGGCAATCAGCCGGACGTCTGGGGCACCGCCTTCGCCGTGTGGAGCGGCGCGGTGGATGAATCGACGGCGAAGCAAGCCTCGCGCGCGCTCGCTGGCGCCTACCGCGCGAAGACCGCCGTGCGCGCCGGGTTAGTCCGTCACATCCTCACCACCGACACCACCAACCACGGGCTTTGGCAGATGTGCATCGCCGCAGGCCGGGACGTATCAAAACGGCGGCTACTGGGGCACGCCGGCCGGTTGGTACATCGCCGCCATGCATCGAACCGACCCCGCGGCGGCGCGCGCGATGGCGCGGGATTTCGTCGCTTTTCTGCGAGAGAACATGCGGCCCGATGGCATGAGCCAGGCCTGGGAGTGGATGAATCCGGAAACCGGCCAGCGCAGCAATCCGCTCTACGTCGCCACGGTTGCCCTGCCCTACATCAGTCTGGCGCGGGCGGGACTCGCCGGACGGGAGCCGGCGCGATAGTGCGACAATTCCTCACATGCCTTCGCAGCCGATGACGCCCACCGGCGATATCGCCGGCAAAATACTCGACCGCGCCTATCGCCCCTGGCAGATCCGCATCTTCATCGCCACCTGGCTCTCCTACGCGGGTTACTATTTTTGCCGCAAACCGTTCTATGTGGTGAAGGCGGACATGGCCGTCGCGCTGGGCCTCTCGACGCTCCAACTGGCGCACCTGGGCACGGCCTACCTGGCCGCCTACGCGGTGGGCCAGTTTTCGAGCGCGTACTTCGGCCGCAGACTGGGGCCCAAACTCCTGTTAGTGGGAGGCATGGCCATCTCCATCGCGAGTAACTTCGTTTTCGGCATCACGAACAGTTTCTGGACCGTCATGTTGTTTCTCGCCGTGAACGGTTTGGCGCAGGGCACCGGCTGGCCGGGATGCATCGGGAGCCTGGCGTACTGGTTCCGCCGCCAGCAGCGCGGCAGCGTGCTGGGCGTGTGGGCCACCTGCTATCAGGTAGGCTCGCTGGTTTCCACGTGGTTCGCGGCTTACATGCTGGGGCGCGCGGGATGGCGATGGTCGTTCTTCGGCTGCGCCCTGGTGCTGCTGGCCATTTGGGCGATCGTCATCTTCCTGCACCCCAACCGCCCGGAAGCGGTGGGCCTCGCGCCGCTCGACGAAGACGGCGACGAGGATATCAAGGCATCCGGAACCACTCCCGCGGCGCGCCAGGAGACCGAAGGTCTGGGCTGGTCGCGCGACGTGGTGATCAATGTCCTCATCATGGGCGGGATCTACTTCGCCATCAAGTTCCTGCGCTACGCGCTGTGGAGTTGGGCGCCGTTCTTTCTGCGCCAGAACTTCGGACTGGCGGGCGACCAGGCCGGGTATCTTTCCACCGTGTTCGAGTTGTGTGGATTCGCGGGCGTGATCGCCAGCGGCTGGGCTTCGGACAAGTACTTCGGTGGCCGCCGCGCGTTCCTCTCCTTCGCCATGTTGACCATGATGACCTTCTCCTTCGTGCTGATGGCGACGCTGGGCGCCACCAGCGTGTTCTTCTTCACCCTCTCCCTGGGCCTGGCCGGTTTGATGCTGTTCGGACCGGATGCGCTCCTGTCGGGCGTCGGCGCCATCGACGTGGGTTCCAAGCGCGGCGCGCTGGCCGCCGCCGGCATCATCAACGGAATGGGATCCATTGGTCCGATTTTTCAGGAGGAGATTATCGGTTGGATGTACAAGGCCTTCAACCATCAGCTCCTGCCCATTTTTCTGATGCTGGTGGGCATGGCCGCCGCCGGCGCGTTCGTTACGTTCCTGTTGTGGCTGCGCGCGCGCCACGGCAAGGCCACGCTGTAGCGCGGCGGCGCCGCTTCAGCCGTCAATCGCGGTTGGTGGTCGCCGCGTTCGTCGCCACCACGCGCCGCGTGATTTCTTCCCCGCGGCGGAGGGGCCGGATATATCCGGCCCGCGGCGCTGAGAGACAAAATCACACGGTCAGGAACTCAGGTCACCCGAAGTACCTGTAGATGCGTCTTCCCCTCTTTTGCCCGTTCCTCAACTCCTCTCAGTTAGTTCCCGCGCCCCTCCACGGCACAGTAAGTACCCCACGCAGACAAGGCCAGGCCAAACAACGGCCAGCCTCAGCCCTAAAGCCCGAGTTTCACAAATCCCGGCACGACAGCGACAAGCCAAAGAATGCAAAAGGCGAAACCCACTGTGCCTATCGCAAATCTCGAACTGCATGAGAACATGGAGTTTGCGTGTCCTCCTTCAATCCCTTCGTTCGGCGCTCAGCGCACTTCAAGTGTTGGCTGCCGCCACCTCGGCGATCTTCAAATCCCGAGCCGCACTCCAGTTCGAGAACCTCGCGCTGCGTCACCAACTCGGCGTCCTGCATCGCTCGGTGAAGCGGCCGAAACTGACGGCCGCTGATCGACTCTTCTGGGCATGGCTATGCGAAGTTTGGAACGATTGGCGATCTGCCCTGGTCATCGTCAAACCGGAAACCGTCATTGCCTGGCACCGCAAGGGCTTCCGGTTGTTCTGGACATGGAAGATCCGGCTCGGCCAACCCGGTCGCCCGCCGGTCTCGAAGGAAATCCGAGAACTGATCCGCAGGATGAGCCGCGAGAATCCGCTTTGGGGCGCCCCGCGCATTCACGGCGAACTCCTGAAACTCGGCATCGACATCGGCGAGACCAGCGTAGGCAAGTACATGGTCCGCCACCGCAAGCCACCGTCACAAACCTGGCGGACCTTCCTCGATAATCACGTCAAGACCATGGTGTCGATCGACTTCTTCACTGTACCGACAATCCGCTTTCAGATCCTGTACGTATTCCTCGTGCTGGCTCATGACCGAAGGCGGATCGTGCATTTCAACGTCACCGCCCATCCCACGGCGGAATGGACTGCCCAGCAACTGCGGGAGGCCTTCCCCTTTGACCAGATCCCTCGATACCTGCTACGCGACCGCGATCGGATCTTCGGCGGTGAGTTTCGGAAGGATGTGAAAGCCATGGGGATCAAGGAAGTGCTTTCTGCCCCGCGCTCGCCTTGGCAACGAGCTTACATCGAACGCGTGATTGGCACGGTGCGCCGCGAGTGTCTGGATCACGTGATCGTCTTCAACGAAGCCTCGCTGTATCGCCATGTGAAGTCGTTCGTGGGCTACTATCACGAGTCGAGAACACACCTGTCGCTGGCCAAGGATGCGCCGGAGCCACGCCCCGTCCAGGCGCCGCAACTTGGCCGGATCGTTGCCATACCGCAAGTTGGCGGTCTTCACCACCGGTACGAACGGCGCGCGGCGTAACAAGATCAGGATCGCGCTCTGTTTCTCCCAAGTACCTGTGTGCCGCGCGGCCGTTTCTTATCGCGCGAACCAGTGAATCGGCATGTCCAGTCGGTGGCTCGCCGACCAGCGTGCCCTGAAATCCCATCACTCCGCGTCGGCGGTGGAGAAGGTCCGGCATCGTCTCACCCCGGCGTTCAGCCGCGTTCTCCTACGGATGAGATTTGCGACAAGCACAGTGATCCGCAACGCCTTGCGGGAGAATAACGTAGACTGCGGCTGAGGTTTTGGACCTTACGGGTTTACCTGCGATACGGCGTGATCCCGCAGCCATCGCGCGTATCCGGCCTCGTCGATCATGTGCTCGGCCAGGGAAAGCATGGCGGCAATGACCTCGGCCTGCTCCGCCTCGACCCGGTAGCCGTTCACGCCGAGAAACACTGCCCCGGCCACAAACGCAGTGCGCTTGTTGCCGTCTACAAATCCATGGTTCTGGCTCAGGCCGGAGGTGTAGGCGGCCGCCAGATCAAACAGATCTGGATCTCCGTAGGTGAGCAGGTTCCTAGGCCTGTCCAGGGCGGATTCGATGGCTCCCGGGTCGCGGACTCCCGGCACACCACCGAATTCGGCGATGGATCGGTCGTGGAACTGGAGGACCGCAGCGAGTTGGATCCAAACCGGCTCCGTCAACGCGCCAACTCGCGCATGGCGGGAGCATAACGTTGCATCACTTCCCGGGCCAGAGCCACTTGGCGGGAGATCTCCTCCCGATCCGCCTTAGGGCCGTCCAGGTATTCGGCCAGCAGCGCTTCCACCTTGCTCTGGAAATTGGATCCTTCCGAGGCAAGCCGGATCTTCAGCCGCTGGTGGAAGTCACCCTCCAACCGCACGCTCATCACTTTCTCTTTCGTGGGACTCATTCGGCACCTGTTATCCTGGTTTCAGTTTCGCATGATTACATGAGATCAGTCAAGAAGTAGTGAATGATTGATGGCTAGGCTAGTGGTCGGATGGTCGTCCTGGTAGGAGACACCGGCGGACACGGCCCTCTTGTGTATAGCCGAAACCCCGTGATGTTTTGAAATCAGCAACTTGTGGGCCCGAGCTGTTGGGCGGCCAAGGTCACGTTACGTCATGTTACAACGGTGAGTTCGTGCTCGAATTCATCCTCTCAATGCTGGCCGCCGTCCGAGTCTTCTTCCGAAGTCGCAGCGACACGGCCCTCGAAGTTCTCGCGCTCCGGCAGCAGGTGGCTGTTCTCAAGCGGAAACGGCCGCGGCCCAAGGTGAGCGCCTTCGACCGGCTGTTCTGGACGACCCTCCGCCGCGTCTGGTCCCGCTGGAGCGACGTCCTCGTCATCGTGAAGCCCGAGACCGTCGTCGGCTGGCACCGGGCCGGTTTCCGCCTCTACTGGCGTTGGCGATCCCGACCGCGCGGCGGCCGACCGAAGATCACCGAGGAGATTCGAGGGCTCATCCGCCTGATGGCAGAAGAGAATGCAGGCTGGGGCGCACCGAAGATCCACGGCGAACTTCAGAAGCTCGGCTTCGTCGTCTCCGAACGGAGTGTGGCTCGATACCTGCGACGAATTCGGCGCCGTGGCGATCCGGGGAAGCGGTGGCTTGCCTTTCTCCAGAATCACCGCGAGGTGATCGTTGCCTTCGACTTCTTCACCGTACCAACGGTGACCTTCAAGCTGCTCTACTGCTTCTTCGTCATCGAACACGGACGTCGGAAGATCCTGCACTTCAATACCACCCGTCATCCAACTGCGGAGTGGGTCGTCCAGCAAATGCGGGAGACGTTTCCCGAGGCTGCTCCGTATCGATACGCGATCTTTGATCACGACTCGAAATTCGACGCCGAGGTCATCAGTTTCTTGCAGGCGACGGGGCTGAAGCCGAAGCGAACAAGCGTCCAGGCGCCCTGGCAAAATGGGATCGCGGAAAGATGGGTGGGCAGTGTTCGGCGCGAGATCCTGGATCATGTCATCGCGCTGAACGAGCAACATCTTCGCCGGCTGATCCGCGATTACGTGAACTACCATCACGAGGACCGCATTCACGACTCCCTGGAGAAGGACACGCCGAACGGGCGGCCAGTAGCGCCGAAGCCCGCTGCGAACTCAATCGTCATTTCAATGCCGCGATTGGGCGGCCTCCACCATCGTTACGCGTGGCGCAAAGCAGCATAGCCGCCATTTCGAGTTGCCAGATCATCTATTCGATGAACGTACGCAAAACCGGTGCGTCGGCTCGATGGTTTTCGCACCGAAGAACCCGTTCGCGATGCTGAACTCGCAACTGCATGCGCAGTCCGACCTCGGACGCATGCTCGTCCGCCAGGCATATACATCCGCGTCGGTGAATTCTCTTGGTTAATTAACGCCCCGGGGTGGGCCGATCCGGAATTCGCTACAGACAGGGAATCAGCCGTTCGCCCCGCGCCTCCCTCGACCCCTTCGGGATCTCCCGCCCGTCGGCAATCCTTCCAGCGATCGCCTCCTCCAGGCAATCCGCCGCCTGCCAGAGCGCATCCTTCTCACCGTTTCCCTGCGTGATTGCCTCCGGGATATCCCGGAACGTAATCACCAGGACTCCCGGCTTGTCCCCACCCTCAAACCTCGCTGGATATACGAACGTGCGCACGGTTGTCATCTTCGAACCGTAGTAGAGAAGTCCGTGGCTGCCCTTGCCGCGATGAGCTGTCCAGCGGACTTCCACACCGCACAAACTCGCTCAATATTGGCCTCCGCAAAGTGGCGCGCAAAGTGGCGCGGTCCTCCAGGTCCGCCATCCTGTCTCCTGTCTCCTGTCTTCTGTCTCCGCCCGCCTGTCTCCCATCTCCTGTCTCCCCTCCGTTCACAGCACTTATGTGATTGATTCCCTTGCACTTGACTCCTATCCGCTAGGATCGAGGGTTTATAATGTGATCGGGTATCAAATTGTCTTCGCTCAGTCGCATACGCTCTTCGCGGGCCAATGGCGCCCGTTCACGGGGACCCAAAACCATCGCCGGCAAACAACGCTCCTCCCTCAACGCCCTCCGCCACGGCCTCCTCGCCAAACAAGTGGTCCTCTCCAATGAGGCCTCCCCTAACTTCGATTTTGTGATTGCCCAGCACATCCGCAAATTCGGCCCCGCCGATGACGTCGAGCTCGGCATGATCGAAGAAATGGCGGCCGCTTTCTGGCGCCTTCGCCGCGCCTGGGCCATCGAGACCAGCCTGATTGACCAGGGGCTGCAAGCCGCCCCGCCCGGCGATGAGGTCGCCCGCATCGCCGCCGCCTTCTCCATCCTCGCCGCCTCCCCCCCATTGGCCCTCTTACATCGCTATGAGGCTCGACTCCACCTTATGTATCAGCGCGCCTTGCGCACCTTTCTTTTGCTCCATAATGCAAAATTACCAAACGAACCCAGTTCCCCTTTCATACCCGAACCTTCCCCCCAAAGTGGGGCGGACCCCCTTGGTCCGCGGCGGACCCCCGGGTCCGTCTCCTGCCTGCCGTTCCCCGGAAGTTGCGTACACCGCACACCGCGCAGCCGTTCAGAATCGATTTGTTATAATACTCCTCCGTCTCGTTGTTCTTCGAATTCTCCAGTGAGGTGCAATGCCGCGAGTCCGAGTTATATCTTTCGATCTGTGGGACACCGTTTTCATCGACGATTCCGACGAGCCCAAGCGCCGCGCGCAGGGCCTGCTCGCCCAAGCCGGTCGCCCGCCGTGAACTGGTGCATAATTATCTGTCCCGCCACGCGCCCATCGAGCGCGCGCTGGTCGATTGCGCCTACGACACCGCCGACGCCGCCTTCCGCGAGGTCTGGCACAACCAGCACGTCACCTGGACGGTCGCGGTGCGCCTGGGCGTTCTGCTGAAAGGCTTGCAGCGCGAGCTGCCCGCCGCGGAGTTCGCCGAACTGGTCCGCCTGCACGAAGACATGGAACTCGCGGTGCGGCCGGACCTGGTTCCGGGCGTAGCCGAGGCGGTGCGGGCGCTGGAGGCGAAATACAAGCTCGTGGTAATCTCCGACGCCATCTTTTCCCCGGGCCGCGCGCTGCGCGAGTTACTCTCCGGTTACGGATTGCTCGACGCCTTCTCCGCCTTCGTCTTCTCCGACGAGGCCGGCTGTTCCAAGCCGGACCCTATCGCCTTCCAGAAGGCCGCCGAGCTGGCCGGCTGCCGCCTCGACGAAATCGTGCACATCGGCGATCGCGAGCACAACGACATCGCCGGGCCGAAAGGCGTGGGCGCGCGCGCGGTTCTCCTGACCGCGGCTATCGACCGCGGCAGCGCCTCCACCGCCGCCGACGCCATTTGCCGCCACTACGGCGAGCTTGCCGCCATCATCGAATCGCTGGACGCCCACTAGAAAGACCATGCCAACCACCCTGAAATTCCTGATTATCGACGGATATCCGAAAGCGAGCCGCGACGAGTTCGACGTGGCCGGCATGAAGCATGCCTGGCAGCTCTACGCGGAGATGCTCAAGCGCCAACTGCCGGAAGCCGAGTGCGCCGTCTGGTTTCCCAGCGACGACGCCACGCCGCCAGAGGGCGTTGGTCCGGAGCACTACGCGGGCGTCCTTTGGACCGGCTGCAACCTGACCATCTACCACGACGAAGACCGCGTCAAGCGCCAGATCGAATACGCCAAGAAGAGCTACGAAGTAGGCACGCCCGCTTTCGGCACTTGCTGGGGCCTGCAGATGGCCGCCGCCGCGGCCGGCGGAACCGTCGAGCCCAATCCGCGCGGCCGTGAAATGGGCATCGCGCGTAAAATCCACCTCACCGAAGCGGGCCAGAGCCATGCGTTCCTGGCCGGCAAACCATTCGTCTATACGGGCTTCATCAGCCACCTGGACCATGTGACCAAGCTCCCCGCCGGAGCCACGCTGCTGGCATCGAACGATTTCACCCAGGTGCAGGCCATTGCGGTCGAGCATGGCAAGGGCACATTTTGGGCCACGCAGTATCATCCCGAATACAACCTCCATGAAGTGGCCCGCCTGTTCGTCGCGCGCGAAGCGAAGCTGCTGCGCGAGGGCTTCTTCGAAAACCATGAAGCCGTCCTCACACAGGTGGACAAGTTCGAAAAACTGTACACCGAACCGCAGCGCAAGGACCTGCGCTGGCAGCTCGACATCGACGACGACGTGCTCGACGACGATCTGCGCCAGGTCGAGTTCCGTAACTGGATCCAGAAGCTCGTGCTGCCGCACGCAGCCGGAGGCTAATTCGTCATGTTCGAGAACATCACCACTTTCAACTTTCCCACCCGAATCGTGTTCGGCTGCGGCGCGGTGCGCCAACTGCCCGGCTGTCTGGCGGAAACCGGAATCCGCAAGCCCATGATCGTCACCGATCCCGGGCTGCGCTCGACGCCGGTGCTCGCGACGGTGATCGCGGTGCTGACCGAAGCCGGTATTCCGCACGAAGTATTCGCCGAAGTGCACGGCAATCCCATCGAAGACGACGTGATCCAATCCGCGGCGCAGTACCGCGCGGCCGGTTGCGACGGCGCCATTGGCCTGGGCGGCGGCAGCGCGCTGGACGTTTCCAAAGCCGTGGTCGCCATGGCCCGCCACGACGGCGACATCACCGAGCTCGATGCTTTCAACGGCGGCGTGCAGCGCATCACCGGGCCCCTGGACCCCATCATTGCCATCCCCACCACCTCGGGCACCGGCAGCGAAGTGGGCCGCTCCGCCGTGGTCACCGTGCGCAAGTTGGGCAGGAAGATCTTTATCTTTCACCCGCAGCTTCTGCCGCAGCGCGCCATTCTCGATCCCGAGCTGACCGTGGGCTTGCCACGCGCGCTCACCGCCGCCACCGGCATGGACGCGTTCACGCACTGCCTGGAATCCTACACCTGCCCGGTGTTCCATCCCATCTGCGACGCCATCGCCATACACGGCCTGGAACTGGTGATTCGCTATCTCGAGCGCGCCATGCGCAACGGCCAGGACATCGAGGCTCGCGGCAACATGCAGGTGGCCGCCACCATGGGCGCCATCGCGTTTCAGAAGGACCTGGGCGCGGCGCACTCGCTGGCGCATCCGCTCTCCACCGAGTTCGGCTTGAACCACGGGTTGGCGAATGCGCTGGTTCTGCCGGCGGTCATGCGCTTCAACATCGCACCCGCGGAGAGCCACTATGCGCGCCTGGCTGGACTGTTCGGCGTCGAAACCGCGAAGTTGAGCCCAGCCGAAGCCGCCGCCAGGGCGGTGGTCGAAGTCGAAGCCCTCATCGACCGGCTCGGTCTCGAGCGCGGCCTGCGCAACCACAAGGTGACGCGCGAAAGCCTCCCCATGCTCGCCAGGAAGGCCTTCGACGATCCTTGCCACCAGACCAACATCCGCTCATGCACGGCGGACGATTTGCTGAAGATGTACGAAGCGAGCTGGTAAGGCACCCCATGTCCATCTACCGGTATTTGCCTGTGATTCTATGGTCGGCCTGCGCGTTCGCGCAGCCGCTCTACATCGCGCCCGATGGCGTCGAAACCCGTTGGGCGAGTCCCGAAAATCCCACCGGCGCCAAAGGCGCGGCGGCGAAATTGAATGCGGGCCGCAAAGGCCGCGCCGCCATCCCCATCAAGGCGGGCGAGAGCCTGACGCTGGCCGAAGCGCATGGTTCCAGCGGCACCGTGCGCCGCATCTGGGCCACCATCAGCGATCGCAGTCCCGCCATGATCCGCGGGCTCAAGCTGGAAATGTACTGGGACGGCGCCTCCACGCCCGCCGTGCGCGCGCCGTTCGGCGATTTCTTCATGCACCCGCTCGGCCAGATGGTCCCCTTTCAATCCGCGCTCTTCGCCAGTCCCGAGGGCCGCAGTTTCAACTGCTACATCCCCATGCCGTTCCGCAGAAGCATGAAGATCGTCCTCACCAACGAGAGCGGCAAGGATCTCGGCTCGCTCTACTACGACGTGGATTACACGCTGGGCGACAAGCACCCATCCGACATGCTTTACTTCCACGCCCACTTCCGCCGCGAGAATCCCACGCGCATGCAGCAGGATTTCGAGATCCTGCCCAAGGTAAGCGGCGTGGGCCGCTACCTGGGCGCGAACATCGGGGTGATCGCCGACCAGGAGCGTTACCTCAAGAGCTGGTGGGGCGAGGGCGAAGTGAAAGTCTATCTGGACGGCGACACCACGCATCCGACCCTGAGCGGCACCGGCACCGAAGACTACATCGGCACCGCTTACGGGCAGGGCCAGTATTCGAACCTCTATCAGGGCTGCCACCTGGCCGACGAGAAGAAGATGCGTTACGGCTTCTATCGCCTGCACGTGCCCGACCCGGTCTACTTTCACAAGGAGGCGCGCGTCACCATTCAACAAATCGGTTACGCGCCGGCCTCGCAGGCCTTCGACCGCGCCGCCGCACCGGTTTACGCCGCCGGTGCCGGCCTGGTGGAGCGGCCCCCGAAGACCAACGGCCTGTTCGAACGCCAGGATGATTGGTCCAGTTGTGTGTACTTCTATCTCGACAAGCCCGAGAACGGCTTGCCCGCCATCGACGCGAGCGAACTGCGAATGAAGGGGCTGCAATAGGAAAGACATTATGAGCGAAACTTCCCCGTGGATTGTGATCAACCCGGCCGACGAGAGCGTATTTCTCACCGTCGAGCCGACCAGCGAAAAGGATATCGACGCCATCCTCGCGCGCATGCGCGCGGCGCAACAGGCCTGGCGCAATGTGCCGGTCGAGGAGCGCGTAAAGGTCTGCCGTGAATTCGTGGGCGCCTTCCGCTCGATCAAGGACCAGGTGGCGCTCGACATCACGCGCCAGATGGGCAAGCCGCTCATGCAAGCTTCGCGCGAAGTGGACACCATGCTCGACCGCGCCGAAACCATGCTGCGCCTCGCGCCCGCGGCCCTCCAGGACGACCTGCTGCCGGCCAAGGAAGGCTTCCGCCGCTACATACACCGCGAGCCGCTCGGCATTGTGCTCAACATCCCGGCGTGGAACTATCCGCTGTTGATCGCCGTGAACGTCATCATTCCGGCGCTCGCGGCCGGCAACGCCGTTCTCATCAAGCATGCGCGCCTCACACCGCTATGCGGCGACGCGTTCGTCGAGGCGTTCCGCAAAACCAGTCTGCCCCGGGACCTGGTGGCCTCCATCCACGTCGGCCACGCGACCATCCGCAAGCTCATCGATCAACGCGCCGTGGATTTCATCTCCTTCACCGGATCGGTGGAAGGCGGGCGGCAGGTGTACCAGGCGGCCTCGACCCAGCTCATCGACATGGGTCTCGAACTCGGGGGCAAGGACCCGGCCTTGGTTTGCGAAGACGCGAACTTTCAATACGCCGTCGAGAACACCGTCGACGGGGCCTTCTACAACAGCGGGCAAAGCTGCTGCGCGGTCGAGCGCGTCTACGTGATGCGTTCCATCTATCCGCGCTTCGTCGATGCCTACGTGGCCGAAGTCGAAAAATACAAAGTAGGCAATCCCGAGCAGGAAGCGACCACCATCGGGACCGCTGGCGCAAGCCAAGGCCGTGGCCTACATGGAACAACAGGTGAGCGACGCCGTGAGCCGCGGCGCCAAGGTGCTCACGGGCGGCCAGCGCCTTCCCGGCCCCGGCTATCTACTTCCAGCCCACCGTGCTCACGAACGTCGATCACACCATGAGCGTGATGATGGAAGAGACCTTCGGCCCGCTCATCGGCATCCTGCCGGTGGATAGCGAGGAGGAAGCCGTGCGCCTGATGAACGACAGCCCCTACGGGTTGACCGCGTCCATCTGGACCGAAGACATCGCCCGCGGCGAAGCGCTCGCCGCCCGCACCAACGCGGGCACCGTGTACGTGAACCGCTGCGACTATCTGGATCCGGAACTGGCCTGGGTCGGCATCAAGGACAGCGGCCACGGCTGCACGCTCTCGCACCTGGGCTACCAGTACCTGACGCGCCCCAAGAGCTTCCACCTGAGGCTGAGGACGAGTTAACGCGATGGCCGAGACTATCTAAGCGACCAGCATCGAGTGCGGAGGTCGGAGTTCATAATCCCCCCTCCCTTCTACCGAACTCGAACAGAATGCGTCGCAGTTGCTGCGATACGAGCATCCAGGTAGTTCTCGAAACGCTCCACCGCGGTCTGGGGCGTTATGGCCTTCGACTCCGCCTCGGTTCTGAGGGTGCCCAGGATACGTTGCAGAGCCCCGCCCACCACATCAAAGTGCGTGCGGCTCGTCAAATCCGCTTTGGAGCCGATCTGAAGGATCTCCACCGGGCTCTGCTTAGCGGACTTCGCAGTTAAAAGCGCGTCCTTCCAATACCGAAGTTCTTGCAGTTCGAACCGCCGTGATGCAAAGAGCTGATCGATTCCTGTCTCATCGCCCGCCGCGGAACAGTCGAGGAAGATAATAAACCGGATTCTTGGCTGAACCTCCGCTATCTGGACCGCCTTATCTATATCTGTCTGCGACCGAGGAAGTCCCCAAAAAGGCGTTTCCCTCGTATACCCCAACCCGATGGGGCCTCTTTCCAGATCCGGCGTAGGAAAAACCAGCGAAGGCAAATACTCTTGCCTCATGCCATCAGACTGAGCAGTGCGCCCGTCGCTAAAGCGCATCATTGCCGCCACCCCGTACGCGGTCACTTCTTTCCCGCATCGATTCGTCAAGTTCATCTTGAAGCCGAAGCGGTCCGAATCGACCTTAACTGAGTCGATAGCCAGACAGCTTGTATCCTGCGCTACCCCGGCACCACAGAACAGCATGAAACAGGCAGCCAGGTTTGCCGATAGCGACCTCATACCCTTTCTCCTCACGTGAGCATGGCTCAATAGGATGCTACTCCCCAATGTCATTTCGGTCAATCGCTTCCTATATGTACTTTTGTATGCCAATTCTCCGCCATCACGTAAGGTCTCTTGTGACATTGTTCATAATGACCCCGCCCGCACGAACGCGGGCACCGTGTACGTGAACCGCTGCGACTATCTGGATCCGGAACTGGCCTGGGTGGGCATCAAGGACAGCGGCCACGGCTGCACGCTCTCGCCACCTGGGCTACCAGTACCTGACGCGGCCCAAGAGCTTCCACCTGAGGCTGCGGACGAGCTAGTAGAGTGCGGCGCCAATTCTGACCAGGAAGCTGGGGGTAGGCAGAATGGGTACAGGCACGAAGTTTCGCAAAGGCAGCGAAATTCGAGCCAGTCCCCATTCTGCGCGCTGCGCCAATGCCGAACGATGTCTCAGCCGCACGGCACCTCGGACTACCGCACCTTTTCGAGACGCCAGACGTCGCTTTCCATGTTGTTGCCAGCCACCATCCAGAGGTGGCCGGCATGCACGAATACGCTGGCGGCGTGGCGCGGCTTCCAGGGCGTGTTGCGGACCTCTTCCCAATGCACTCCGTCGGCGGAGTGCCACACGTCCTTTCGATTGCCGCCTGGCGCGTGGTAGCCTTCCAGCACCCACAGCCGCCCGTCCCACACAGCCACGTCGTGATACTGGCGCGGGGCCCAGGGCGCGGCTTCGGTGTGGCACTGCCAATGCACGCCGTCGGCAGAACTCCACACGTCGTTATAGAAATTGCGCCGCGGAGTGGCGGGTGTGTCGTAAGTGCCGCCGCCCAGAATCCAGATGCGACCGTGGTGCACGGCCGCGCCGCCAATCATTCCACGCGCGGACCAATACGGCTCGGCGGGCAACACCCGCTCCCAACGGATGCCGTCCGTGGTGGTCCAGATGTCGCGGTAGAACCGCTCGCCGGATGCGGCGAACGCCGGCATGGTTTGCCCGCCAATCACCCAGATGCGGCCGCGAAACACCACGGTGTGGTGCAGCGCGCGCGGAGCCCACGGCACGTTTGCGCTCACTCTTTGCCAGTGCTTGCCGTCGCGCGAGTTCCAGACGTCGTTCTGATAGTGGCCCTGATTGGCGTCGCCGCCCACAATCCACATCTTGTTCTGGTAGACCGCATAGCCGGCCGTGTGGCGGCCTTCCCAATCGCGAGCGCTGTCGAAGTGCGCGTCGATATACGTATTCGGTTTCACCAGCGTCCAGTCCGCTCCGTCGTCCGAACTCCAAACCTCGTTGTTGCAGATGAGCGGAAAATGGACCTTGTCGCGCGGGTTGTACCCACCCAGCAGCCACATGCGAGCGCGGAAGCTTAATGCTCCGGCCCCATCGCGAGGCGCGAAGGCCGCGCTACTGGTGACGTTCACCCAACGATAGTCGGCCGCGAACGCGATGGGCAGGATGGCAACCAGGCCGAGAAGGCGGATGGCGGCGATGATCATGACCGACGATCTTACATCCGAAGCTTCGGTGTATGCTGAGGGTATCCAGGTCTGGGCCTGGCAATCCTGGTTGAAAGAGAGGAGTAAAGGCGATGCGGCATACAAGGACGCTGCTCCCAGCAGCAATTCTCGCTCTGATGGTTCTCTACTCTTGCACCAACAAGAGCGCCACGGCGCCCGCCGGCGAGCGGCGGGCCACGGTGGTGATGCGCGACGGCACCCGCGTGCCCGGCGCGGTGGTTTCAAGTTCCCCCATCGAAGTAACCATAGCCGGCGACGACAAAATCACGCGTACCATTCCCATGGATCAAGTGAAATCCATCGAATACGGCGAAGTGGCCGAGGCGCAGCCCCAAGCCCAGGCGCCGGCCGAGGCTCCGCTCCAAAAAGAGTCCCTACCGGTCTCGCCCGCGCCAGTCACGCCGAGTGCCGCTCCCAGCGCGGAAGAACGTAGCCAGCCCATGGCCGCACCCGTGGCCCAGACTTACGATCTGCCCGCCGGGAGCCGGATCACCATTCGCACCAACGAGCCGATCGATTCGGAGGACCGCGGTCGAGGGGCGCGGTTATGACGCCCAGGTGTCGAAGACCCTGCGCGACGCTTCCGGCGCCGTGGCTATCCCGCGCGGCTCCAGGGCGGAGCTGGTGATCGTGTCGGCGTCCGGGGGCGGGCGCATCAGAGGAGCTTCGGACCTGGTGCTTGACTTGAGGTCCGTCACCATCGGGGGACGACGATACCGGCTCGACGCGGCCAACCTTGAGCAACGCGGTAAGTCCGGCGTGGGCGCGAACCGGCGGACCGCCACCTACACCGGAGGCGGTGCGGCGCTCGGCGCGATCATTGGAGCCATCGCCGGAGGCGGCCGGGGAGCCGCCATAGGCGCGGGCGCCGGAGCGGGCGCTGGAGCGCTTACCCAGATCGTCACCAAGGGCGGCTCGATCCGCGTGCCGGCCGAATCGTTGTTAACCTTCCGTCTTGACAGGCCGCTCCGGGTGGTCGCGGCGAACTAGGCGGGTCGGACTCCGAACAGTCATTCAGAAACAAGGAGGGTAACGAAGTGTCTTGACGTGTGCGATTTCATAGTGATATCATCATGCTATCGAGGAACCCACATGAAAGAAAACATCATCCGCCCCTTCAATGGCCTCTTCGTGCTGCTACTGCTGCTGGCGGTATTGGCCTTAGTCGTCCATGGATTCATCGGAGTCAAAGATCTGCCCCCGGAAGAACGCCTGGTCCCGCTGATCGCCTGGTTTGCCGTCTTGACGGTGGACATCATCCTGATGGCCGGCTTGTTCATGGTGCAGCCGAATCAGGGCGTAGTGCTGCAACTGTTTGGCTCCTACACGGGAACGACGAAGGTTGCGGGCCTGCGCTGGGCCAATCCATTTCTATCGAAGCGCCACGTTTCGCTGCGCGTGCGCAACTTCGAGACCACGCACTTGAAGGTGAACGACCGCGACGGCAACCCCATCGAGATCGCGGCCGTGGTGGTTTGGCGCGTGGTGGACACGGCCGAAGCCATGTTCATGGTCGATAATTACGAAAACTACGTACACGTGCAAAGCGAAGCGGCGCTGCGCAACCTGGCCACGGCCTACCCTTACGATTCACACGAAGAGGACATCATGAGCCTACGCGGCCATACGCAGAAGGTGGCGGCGCACCTGAAGGAAGAAATTCACGAGCGGCTCTCGGTGGCGGGCGTCGAAGTGATCGAAGCGCGCATCAGCCATCTGGCCTACGCGCCGGAGATTGCAGCGGCCATGTTGCAACGCCAGCAGGCTTCGGCCATCATCGCCGCGCGGCAGAAGATCGTGGAGGGCGCGGTGGGCATGGTGGAGATGGCCATCGACATGCTTTCGCGCAAGCACGTCATCGAACTGGACGAAGAGCGCAAAGCCGCCATGGTAAGCAATCTGCTGGTGGTGTTGTGCGGGGAGCGCGCGGCGCAGCCGGTGGTGAACACCGGCACCATTTATCAGTAGCGCGGCGGTCGCATGGCGGAGCGCAAGAGCTTTCTTCTGCGAATCGACGAGCGGACACTCGATCTGGTCCGGCGCTGGGCCGACGACGACCTGCGCAGCCTCAACGGCCAGATCGAGTTCCTGCTGCGGGAGGCTCTGCGCGCTCGCGGGCGGCTCCCGGCCGGCGACCAGGCGCCCAAACGCGCGGGAGGCAAGTGAGAACCGACGTGCGGTGGCGTAACATGGTAGTTTGTCCAGAATCTCCGCCTCACCCTTCTCCGATCGCGCGCAGTGGCCGCAGATCTATCTGGGCGTTTTCTTTACCGCGCTCGCCACGCTGCTGGTCGAACTCTCCCTGACGCGCATTTTCTCGGTGGTATTCTATTACCACTTCGCGTTTCTGGCGATTTCCATCGCGCTGTTCGGACTGGGAGCCGGGGGAGTATTCAGTTACGTGGTCGCGGGGTGGCGCGGATCGCTCTACGCGCGGTTGGGAGCATTGGCGGCTCTCAATAGCGTGGCGGTTCTGGGCTCCCTGATATTCCTGCTGACGCGTTCCGGCGTGCCGGGCAATCTCACGCTGGCGCTGGTGTACTTCACCAGCGCGCTGCCCTTCTTTCTGGCCGGGGCGGTGCTGTCGCTGGTGATCGCCGACACCGTCCAAAAAGTGGACCGCGTGTATTTCTTCGATCTGATCGGAGCCGGAGCCGGCTGCCTGTTGCTGGTGCCCCTGCTCAACCGTTTCGGAGGGCCGAACACGGTGATTGCCGCCGCTGCCGTGTATGCCGTTTCCGCGGCCATCTGGTTCAATCTGGCGGGGAAACGGGCCGGCCGCGCCGGTGGGGTGGGTCTCGCGCTGGCGCTGGTCTTTCTTCTGATTTACAACGCCCGCGTGCCGGTAATCGACGTACGCTACGCCAAGGGCCTCCGGCTCTCGGGCGAGATCTTCGTCAAATGGAATAGTTCCTCGCGAGTGGCCCTGGCGCCGGAGGGAGACACCGGCCGGGTGGAAATCGTCATCGACGCCGACGCCGCCACCAGCATTCCGAACATCGATTTTGCGAATCTCGATAGCCGAAGCCGCGCCGCGTTGCTGAGTCAGGGGCCCGGAATACCCTACGCGCTGCGCCCGGCAGCTAAGACACTGGTGATCGGTCCCGGAGGCGGCTATGACGTGGCGCGGGCGCTCGCCTCCGGCAGCCACGACGTCACCGGCGTCGAGATTAATCCCATCATCGCCAACACCATTATGCGCGAGCGTTTCGCCGACCTGAGCAGCGGCTTGTACCTGCGTCCGGACGTGCACATTTACGTCGAGGACGGCCGCAGCTATGTGCGGCGCACGCGCGACCGCTACCAGGTGATCCAAGCCACCCTCGTGGATACTTGGGCCTCCACCGCCGCGGGCGCCTTCGCGCTATCGGAGAGCACGCTCTATACGACCGATGCGTTCCGCGATTATCTTGACCGGCTCAGCGACGACGGGGTGCTGGCATTCACGCGCTGGGGATTCGATCCGCCGCGCGAATCGCTGCGCGTGGTAGTGCTGGCGCGCACGGCTCTGGAACAATTGGGCGAGCGCGACGCGGCCCTTCACGTCATCGTGCTGCGCGAAGGCGCGCCGGAAGACCTCGCCCGTTGGGGCAACGCCGACACCATTCTGATCGCGCGTAAACCGTTCTTGCCTTCCGACATCGCGCGCGTACGGCAGATTGCGGCCGCCGGCAAGGTCCAGGCGGTCTACTTGCCGGGCGACCATCCAACCAACCCTTTCGGCGAGTATTTGCTGCGCCGCGATCCGGAGTCCTTTTTCAAGAGCTACCCTTACGACGTCTCGCCCGTGGACGACAACCGCCCGTTCTTCTTCTATACCGTGCAGCCGCGCGACATCTGGCAGTTCGCCACCAGCGCCTCGCGGCTCAACGCCGACTACAAGATCAATCGCGCGGTGCCGATGCTGTTCGGCCTCACGTGCATCAGCCTGCTGGCCGTGATGTTGACGCTGGCGCTGCCGCCGCTCCTGTTGGGGAACCGGCTCCCCTGCGAGGCCGGCGTGCGCAAGTTTCTGGGCTACTTCGTCTTGATCGGCGTGGGGTACATTCTGATTCAGGTGGCGCTCATACAGAAGTTCGTGCTCTTTCTCGGCCATCCCACCTACGCGCTCACGGTGATCATCTTCTCCATGTTGATTGCGAGCGGCCTGGGCAGCTACTACAGTTCCACGCTACTTGCCGGCCGCGATGGGCGCTGGCGCGCGGTCCTGCTGGCGGCGGCCTTGGTGGTCGCGGTGCTGGCTGTTGCGGCCGGTCCGCTCACCAGCGGCCTGGTTGGTTTGCCGCTGGCCGCCCGAGTCCTGGTGACCGCGCTGGCCATTCTCCCGGCTGGATTCCTGATGGGCATGCCTTTTCCCACGGGCCTCGCCCGTTTGGACGCGCTGCACAAGCCCTCGGTGCGCTGGGCCTGGGCGCTCAATGCCGCATCCAGCGTGTTGGGCTCGGTGGCCGCCATCTTCCTGGCCATCTATTTTGGCCTGCGCGAGACCCTGCTGGTGGGCGCGGCCTGCTACGTAGGCGCTGCGTTGGTCATTCGACCAGTACGCGATCACCGCGCTGCTGACTCTGCGACGAACACGGCATTGCCGGTTAACTCCGTTCAGAATTCGAAGGGTATGTAGCTTCGGCATTACAATGGACGTAAGGAGGAACTGTCCATGCGCCGTCGCGAGTTTCTTGCCACCCCGGCCGCTCTGAAGGCCACGAATATGCAGGGTGCGGTGTCTTCTCTGCCGCGCCGCGCTTACAAGAACGGTATCGAGCTTTCCATCATCGGGCTCGGAGGCATCGTGGTCTGCGGGATGCCCCAGAAGGACGCTTCGCGCCGCGTGGCCGAAGCCGTTGAGCGCGGCGTAAACTACTTCGACTGCGCGCCCACGTACTTCGACGGCGAAGCCGAGCTGAAACTCGGCACAGCGCTGCAGCCGTATCGCGCGAAGATCTTCCTGGCCGAGAAGACCACGCGGCGCGATGCCCAGGGGGCGCGCCAGGAGTTGGAGCGCACGCTCACGCGCTTCCACACCGACCACGTCGATCTGTACCAGTTTCATGGCATCGCTTCCATGGCCGACGTTGACCAGATCCTCGCCCCCGGCGGCGCGGCCGAAACGTTCTACGCGGCCCGCAAGGAAGGCAAGACGCGATTCATCGGCTTTTCCGTGCACCACGCACCTGCCGCGTTGCGTCTGATGGACGCGCTCGAACTCGACAGCGTGCTCTTTCCGGTGAACGTGAACGCCTGGGTGAACGGCGGCTTCGGCCCGCAGATTCTGGAAAAGGCCAAATCCAAAGGACTGGCGCGCCTGGCGCTGAAGGCTCTGGCGATGGGCAAGTGGCCCGCTGGAATGAAAGCGGCCGACCGCACATCGCGGAAGTGCTGGTACCAGCCGATAGACGATCGCGAGACGGCGCGCCTGGCGTTACGTTTCACTCTGAACCAGGACGTCACGGCCGCCATCCCACCCGGCGATGAGCGCGTGTTCGACCTGGCGCTCCATCTCGCTTCGACTCCGTTGCCAAAGTTGAATGCGTCCGAGGCGGCAGGGCTGAAAGACAAAGTCTCCGCGCTCGAACCAGTATTCCGGGCCTGAACGAGCCGGATCGCAAGTGGGCTGCGCGCGGTAATCGACGCGCGGCGTGTTACCGTTGAACAAAATGCTCCATTTCGAAGCCGCGCTTGTAAATGTTCTCCTGCTTTGGCTGCTCACCGTGCCGCATGAGTTCGCGCATGCCTGGGTCGCCACTCGTTTGGGAGACGACACTCCGCGACTCGAGGGGCGCCTCACGCTCAATCCACTGGCGCATGTGGACTGGATTGGAACGGTGCTTCTTCCGGCCGTCACCTCGCTCATCGCGGGCGGTTTTCTCGGTTGGGGGAAACCGGTCAACACGAATCCGTATAAGCTGCGCGGAGGACGTAACGGGCTGGCCCTGGTGGCGCTGGCCGGACCGGCGAGCAACATCGTCTTCGCCGTGGTGCTGGCGGTGGCCGCCGTGCTGGTCGCCGGAGCGTCCCCCGCGGCGGCCAACTTCGCGGCCCGCGGCGTCGCATTCAGTCTGTACCTCGCGCTGTTCAATCTGTTGCCGGTCCCGCCGCTGGACGGTTCGAAGCTGCTGCTCGCCCTGCCCCTTCCCGCGGTGGTCTACAACGAACTCGCGCGCGCCGGCTTTCTAGTTCTGATCGTGGTGATGACGGCCACGCCGCTGGCCCGCTGGATGTCGATCGCCAGCTACACCGGCGCGGAACGCATCTTCAGCATGCTTCCGTTTCGCTTCTAAACTGGTATTTTCAGGATGGCGCAGCCGGAATCCACAACCGTGGCGGTGTTGGCCGAAAAACCTTCGGTCGCGCGCGACATCGCTCAGGTGCTGGGCGCGACGCACAAAGGGGAAGGCTACCTGCACGGTAACGGCTACGTGGTCACATGGGCCATCGGTCACCTGGCCGCGCTGGCGCAACCGCACGAAATCGACCCGGCCTGGCGCGTCTGGCGGCGCGACCGCCTTCCCATGTTGCCCCGGAAGTGGCCGCTGGTAGTCTACGAAAAAACTCATGAACAATTCGAGGTGGTGCGGAAGATCCTGCATTCGCCGCGCGTCTCGCGCGTGGTGTGCGCCACGGACGCGGGCCGGGAAGGCGAGCTGATTTTCCGTTACATCTACGAGGCCGCTGCTTGCGAAAAGCCTTTCCGCCGCCTGTGGATCTCTTCACTGACCCCCGACGCGATCCGGAAAGGCTTTGATGCGCTGCGCGACGGCAGCGACTACGACGCGCTGGCGGACGCGGCGCGCGGGCGCAGCCGCGCGGACTGGCTGGTAGGCATGAACCTCTCGCGCGCCTACTCGCTGGCCTACGGCGAGGATCTGTCGGTGGGGCGCGTGCAGACGCCCACGTTAGCCATGTTGGTGGAGCGCGAACTGGCGATCCGCGGGTTCGTCGCGGAAGACTATCTGGAAGTGGCAGCCACCTTTCATCCCGCGCCCGCCCCGGATGGGAGTGTATACCAGGGCACCTGGTTTCGCGCGCCGAACCAGGGCGGAGCCGACCAGGAAACCCTGCGCCAGTCCATGCGGCTGGCCGCCGGTTCGGACGAGGCCGCGAAGATTATCGAGCGGGCCCGCGCGGGACAAGCCGCCATCGAATCGGTCGAATCGAAAACCGAGCGCATGGCGCCGCTGCCGTTGTACGACCTGACGGAGTTGCAGCGGCACGCCAACCGCCTCTTCGGGTTCAGCGCGCAACAGACGCTGAACGTGGCCCAGGCTCTTTACGAGCGGCACAAGTTGATCAGCTACCCGCGCACCGACAGCCGGCACTTATCGCGGGACGTGGCGGAGACGCTCTCGCGCGTGGTCCGGACCATCGAGGCTCCTTATCGGGAATGGCTTGCGCCGCTCACCGGGGAACGTCCCTTGGGCCGGCGGTTCGTCGACGATTCTAAAGTCACCGACCATCACGCCATCATTCCCACGACCATCTCCCCGGCGCGCGCCGCGCTGTCGAACGAAGAACGCAAGATCCACGATTTGATCTGCCGGCGGCTGCTCGCGGCCTGGCACGACGACCACATCTGGTCCGTAACCACCGTCATCACGGCCATTCGCAACGGCGAGATCCGCGACCGCTACCACACCTCCGGCACGGCGGTTCGGCAGGTGGGCTGGAAGGTGCTGGAGGTCGCCTCCGACCGGAAAACCGGCAAGGGGAAGGCGGGCAGCGAAGAGCGGCCCAGTGAGCAGATTCTGCCGCCGGAGATCGAGAAGGATCAACCGCAGGACGTCGTGGACGTGCAGGCGATCAAGAAGAAGACCCGGCCGCCCAAGCGTTTCACCGAAGGCACGCTGCTCACGGCCATGGAAACGGCGGGCCGGACACTCGACGAGAAAGAGCTCTCGGAGGCGATGAAGGAAACCGGCCTGGGAACGCCGGCCACGCGCGCCGCCATCATTGAGGTTCTGCTCAAGCGCGATTACATTGCGCGCAACGGCAGGAACCTGGAAGCAACCGGGAAAGGCATCCGATTGATTGAAGTGGTGCACCCGGAAGTGAAGAGCCCGGCGATGACCGGCCAGTGGGAGGCGTTTCTCGCGCGCATCCAACGCGGCCAGGCGCGCCTGGAACCCTTTCTGAATGGCATCGAGGATTATGTGCGGGAAGTGGTGGGCAAGGTGGGCAGTGTGAGCAATGCGCCGCCGGCCGCGCAGCCGAGCGCAGCACCCGAGCCGGCCGCCCCGCCCCCCATCGCGACCGGCGGCTCGCTCACGGATCTTCTGCACGCCACCTTCGGCTTCCCAAGCTTCCGGCCGAATCAGGAGGCGGTGTGCCGGGCGGCCATCGACGGTAGAGACGTGTTGCTGGTGATGCCCACGGGCTCGGGCAAATCGCTTTGCTACCAGTTGCCCGGAATCGCGCGCGGTGGCACGACGCTGGTGATCAGCCCGCTGATCGCCTTAATGGAGGATCAGGTCGCGAAACTCAAGCAACTGGGTTTTGCCGTGGACCGCATCCACTCCGGACAAGAGCGCGCCGCGTCGCGCCAGGCCTGCCTCGACTACCTGAACGGGAAGCTGCAGTTTCTGTTCGTTGCGCCGGAACGGCTGCGGGTGGCCGGCTTTCCCGAGATGCTGGCAAAGCGCAAACCGTCGCTGGTGGCCATCGACGAAGCGCATTGCATCTCCCAATGGGGTCACGATTTCAGGCCCGATTATCGGATGCTGGGCCAGCACCTGCCCGCGCTGCGTCCCGCGCCGGCCATAGCGCTCACGGCGACGGCCACGCCGCTGGTGCAGGACGACATTTGCGAGCAGCTGGGCCTGGAGCGGCCGCAACGGTTCATCCACGGGTTCCGGCGCGACAATATCGCCGTCGAGGTGGTCGAAGTGGCCCCCTCGCAGAGACCCGCGCTGGTTGCGGAACTTTTGCTGGACGGCTCTCGCCGGCCCGGCATCGTCTACACTCCCACCCGAAAGCAGGCCGGGAGCCTGGCGGCTTCGCTCTCCGCTCACTTCACCACGGCGGCGTATCACGCCGGGCTGGACGCCGAGCACCGCAGGCGGGTGCAGGCGGAGTTTCTGGCCGGACGAATCGACGTGATGGTGGCGACCATCGCGTTCGGAATGGGAATCGACAAGCCCGACGTCCGCAGCGTGGTTCATACGGCCCTGCCCGGCAGCCTGGAGGCGTATTACCAGGAGATCGGGCGAGCCGGGCGCGACGGCCAGCCAAGCCGCGCGATCCTGATGCACTCCTACGCGGACCGTTACACGCACGATTTCTTCTTCGAACGGGACTACCCGGACGTGGCCGTGCTGGACGGGTTGTTCGCCCGGTTGCGGTCCGAGCCGATCGATAAGGCCACGCTGCAGAAGCAGGCGCGGTTGGATCCCGACCTGTTCGACAAAGCGCTCGAGAAGCTTTGGATCCATGGCGGCGCCATCGTGGACTACGCCGAGAACGTAAGTGCCGGCGGCGGCCAGTGGCGCGAATCCTACATCGCCCTGGGCGAACAGAAGCGCGCGCAGATCGACCTGATGATCCGCTATGCCGAGACCAACCAATGCCGCATGTCGACGCTGGTGCGGCACTTCGGCGACCTGGCAGACAGCCGCACGGACTGCGGGATCTGCGATTTCTGCGCTCCCGAGCGTTGCGTGGCCCAGCGCTTCCGCACGGCCACCGAAGGCGAGCGGACCGCGCTCCTGCGCGCCATCGAAGGCCTGCGCACGGGCGAGAGGAAATCCACGGGAAAGCTGCACGCCGAGTTGTTTCCGCACGGAGAAATGATCCGCGACGCGTTCGAGGACGTGCTCGGCGCCATGGCGCGAGCCGGCCTGGCGCGCCTTTCCGACGCCACCTTCGAAAAGGACGGCAAAAAGATCCCGTACCGAACGGTGAGACTCACAGAGACCGGCCTGGCGGCGGACGCGACCACGCCAATCGATTTCGTCATGAAGGACGGCGTGGCGGCAACGGCACCGCGAAAGCGGAAGAAGAAGACCACCGCTGGGAAAAGCCCACACCCCGCGCGGGGAAAGTGGCATCCGCGGAGACGCCGAAGCGGAAGCGCGTGCCGGCGCGCGAAGACAGTCGCGTGGAAGAGGCTCTGCGCGCCTGGCGCCTGAAGGAGGCGCGCAAGCGCGGCGTCCCGGCCTTCCGCATTTTCACCGACAAGGCACTACGCGCCATCGCCGAACAGCGTCCCGCGACCGCGGCCGAACTGCTGGCGATTCCGGGCATCGGTATCAGCGCGATGGAGAAATACGGACAACAAATCTACCGGATCCTGGAGCAGGCCGGCTAAGTCGCGTCCGTGACCGTGGCGCGGCGCTCCAGCTTGCCCCAGCCCACGATGTGGCCTCGCATGGCGTGAAGGATGGATCTGGCTAGAACGTAGTACATCAGTTCCCGATAGTAGATGCGCTGGAAGAAGAGCAACCACAGATCCCCCGGCCGCTCACCTTCCAGGCTGTAGGCCAGCAGGCCCGTGAGCAATTCGAGGATGAAGAATCCCAGATAGTAGAGCAGAACCACGCCCCAGTTTCCGCCGAACAGGGCGATGAGCATGGCGGCTTCGGCGAACGGCGATAAGGCAGATAAGAAGATCTGGAACAACCATATGCTCGGAAGGGCCACGAACCCCAGCGAGCCGTACTTGGGCAGAAACATCGCATCACGGTGTTTCCAAGCCGCCTGCAGCGTGCCGAACGCCCAGCGGAAGCGCTGCCGTGCCAGGCTGCGTGTGTCCTCAGGCGCTTCGGTATAGGCGACGGCTTCTTCCTCGTAGCGGATGGTGTAGCCGAGCCGCCGGATAGCCAGCGTGAGATCGGTGTCCTCCGCCAGTGTCGCGTGGCTGAAGCCGCCCAACTGCAAGATGAGGTCCTTCCGCCAGGCGCCCACCGCGCCGGGAACCACCGTGATGGCGTTGAGCAGATCGAGCGCACGGCGGTCGAGATTGAACCCGTAAATATACTCAATCGCCTGGAAGCGTGTGATCCAACGGTTCCGGTTACCCACGCGCGCGTTACCGCTCACCGCGCCAATGCTCGGATCCTGGAAGTGCCGGGCCAGTTTTCCAATGGTGCCGCGGCGGAAGATGGTGTCGGCATCGAGAGCCACCACGATGTCATTCGCCGCATGCGAAATGGCGTGGTTCAAGGCCGCGGACTTGCCTTCATTGGGCTGCGTAAGAATGGTCACGCGCGCGTCGGAGCTAAATCGCTGGCGCAGAATCTCCAGCGTGTGGTCCTTTGAACCGTCGTCCACGACGATCACTTCGAAGGCCTCGTAGCCGTTGTCGAGCACGGATTCCACGGTGCCTGTGATGACTTTCTCCTCGTTGTAGGCGGCGATGACCACGGAGACGCTGGGCCGATAGTCCGGAGCGAACACCCTGCGGCGAGACCTGCGCTTCTGAATGACGGCAAGCACACCGTAAACCAACGACCGCAGCAGGGTCAGGTAGATGGCCCCGAGAAAAAGGAAGCCGACCAGGCGCAGCAGCATACTCTTGATGTCCAGGGCGCCGCCTTCGATGCGCGCCATGCGCAACTCTTCCGGGGAGGGCGTGGGCATGAGTTGCGCGCGGCTCATGCCCATCAACTCGCCGACCGTCAGAAAGCGGTATCCGAGGCCGCGGTACCGGTCGATGATCCGCGGCAGTGCGGCCAAGGTGGCGGAGCGGTCCCCGCCGCCATCGTGCAGCAGGATCACATTGCCCTCGCCTTTTTCGGCATCGATGTCTTCCAGTATCTTGTCCACGGTGGTGCCCTTCTCCCAGTCGCGGGGATCGATGCGCTCGCCGATGGTTAAGTAGCCGGATTCCTGGGCCCGCAACACCGGCACAATCTCCGCGGGCGTTTGCGGAAGGCTGTCGGCGTTATATGGCGGCCGGAACAGGATGGTAGCCACGCCGGTGAGGTTCTCGATGATGCGCAGCGTGGCGCTCAATTCGAGTCTGGTCCGTTCCGGCGATGCTAACGCTATATTCGGGTGAGAATAGCTGTGATTGCCGATTTCGTGCCCTTCCGCGTAGATACGCCGAACGATCTCGGGGGAGGCTTCGGCGTTGATCCCCACAACGAAGAACGTGGCATGTACTCCCTTGCTCTTCAGCACATCGAGGATCTTCGGGGTCCAGTCCGCGTCGGGGCCGTCGTCGAAGCTGAGCGCCAGAACCTTGTCCTGACGCTTGCCGGTGTGCTCCACCACATAGTAGGAAGGGAGCTGCTGGTAGTCCGCGCTGTAGTCGCCGTCGCTCGCGCGCCTCACCTGGCGGCGTCCATCGCGTGGCGTTTCGACGATCCGTATGACCTCGCCTTCTCCGTAATGCTTCACCGACTTCTGGGACTGGAGAGTGGTAAGTTGCGCCGGATCGAAATTCTCCTCCGGCCAGGCTTCGGGCTTGAGAACCGTCCAAAGCCCGGGGTCCTCGGCGCCCAACCGCCACACGGCCACGCCTCGGAAGCCCGCGTCAGACACGTCGATGACTTGATTCAACCCGGTCACGGCGTCGAGAAACCATACCTCGTGGCGACGACCCGCGGCGTCGTAACGCAGGACCGGGTTCAGCGCGTCGTCGTCCCACTCGATATGTGCTTTTTGAGCCACCGCGGCCGACATCACGTCGTCAAAACTCACTTCCGCCGAACCGCGCGCGCCGATGATCCAGTCGTATCCGTAGTTAGCGATTCCGATCACGGTCTTCGCCGGCGGGACCACCTTGGCCAGGACCTTCAGTTGCGCCTCGAACCACTCTTCGGAAGCCACCGGGCCCGGGGCGCCGCTCTGGTAGTGCTCGTCGTACACCATGGGAACGAGAAAGTCGTTGATCTCGGCCAGGCGTTTCAGGTCATACGCCGAATCGCCCACCGGCACGCTCTGCGTCAGCAGAAATCCCTCCGGCTTGAGTTTCGCGCGCAAGTCGCGCATGAAGCGGACGAGCGCTTCGCGGTCCTTATCGCCCACTTGCTCGAAGTCGATGTTCACGCCGGCGAACTTGTGCTCGGCAAGGTTGGCGTGGATGTTGTCGATCAGGTTCTCGCGCGCCGCGGCGTTGTTGAGTAGTTTGTGCAAGTCCCCGCCCTGCCAGCCATTCCGGAAATTGGTAAGCAGGGCGACGATGGGGAGTTTTCCCTGTCGGGCGATTTGAATGACAGTGGGATCCGAGTCGTCGGTCATGTCGCCTTTGGAATTGGCCAGCGTGAACCACTCCGGCACCAGGTGAGTCAGGTGGGCGAGGTGAAAGCGGAGCGAAACCACCGCCGCCGGATCCCAATTGACGTAGAAACCGAACACCACGGGTTTGTCTTCGCCCACTCGTGCCGCGATCTTGGGATGTATCACCGGAGAGCTGGACCGCACGTACTTCACGTCCTTCAACGCCTTGCGTGCGCGGACATACGGTATGTTCTTGGCGGTTCGTTCGCCGGCGATGATGCCGCGGACCTCGGCGAAGGCCGCCAGGTGCTCCACGCGCGGCAACCCCAGCGCCGGCAGTTGTGGGCTGAGAAAAACTACCAGCGCCAGCAGGATCCCCGCAATGCTTCCGAACAAGAGGGCGGTTTGCAAAAAACGGCGGAAACGCAGCCACCGCTTCCCCGTGGGGTCATAGAACACGAATGATGGAGCCGAACGAGGTTTCCCGGACATCCTATTCCTATTAGAGCGAATTATCGGGTCCGTGCAACAGGATCGCCCATCAGGGCAAGGTCCGATCGAAGTAAACCAGCAGCGCCGACACGAAGCGATGCGTGTCGTAGTAGTCCTTCCAGGAGAGAGACGCCCATACGTCGCGCGACGAGTTGATGGACTTCCATGTTTCCTGCGTGACCGAGTGCAAGCTCAACACGGGGATGCCGGCCCTGTGGAAGGTCATGGAGTCGGTGGTTCCCACCCTATCAACGTTCACTCCGGCGAAGTCCAGTTTCATCGCATGGGCCAACCGTGCGCCCATCAGAACCAGATCCTTATTCGAACTGTTGGGCCAGAACTTGGTCGGCGTCAACCCGAGCGAGTCCATGGTGACTACGGCGGCGATCCGCTTCCGCTCGTCCCTGCTCAGTCGCTTCAGATAGGCTTCGGATCCAAGCAGGCCTTTTTCCTCCGCGGCAAAGCCGACGAACTGGAAGGTATGCCGCGGCGTTTCCTCGCGCAGAAACTTCGCGAGACTGGGCAGCAGGATGGCCCCCGTCCAGTTGTCCACCACGCCGTCGCCGCCGGAGCAATCGAAATGCGCACCCACCAGAATGGTGCGGGAACTCGCACCGTTGCCGTCCACCCCGCAAATCAAGTTCGGCTCCTTCGAACCTCTCACTTTCTGCTCCTGTAAGTTCACGCAGCCGGCTTGTTCGAATAATCCCCGAAGCCGCATGCAGCGTTCGGCGGCCTTGGGGTGGGCCAAACGCAGGCGATCTTCGAGCATACCCTCGCTGAGCGCGGTGAACCTGATGGTCTGGGCGCCGATGGCGCCGGCGAGCGCGAGAAACGCAAAGAGGATCGGGCGCATGGGAAGAAATGATTGTAGCGGACGGGAGTGGGCGATGGGGTGCGCCCTTCAATGACCAGTCTGAACGCGGCTCGCAACCACAATGCGGATCCTGTGGAACCGGGCGGCCTCACCAGCGGACAGACCTTGCTCCCGGAGCGCGGTAATGACACTTTGCGTCCGTGTCTCCAACCCAGTCTGGGGAGACTGCGTAAACTTGGCAACCATGGGGTTCTCGTTTCCGAATACGCTGACCACGATCCAGACTGATTTGACCGGTGGATTGGGTTGCGCCAGGAGCCCGGAAACCAAGCCGCGGACCCGGCTGCCATCGCCAGCCTCCAGGACGGTCGCCGGTCCGTGGTAGTAGTAGCTCAGGGGATCGAGATCGTAGCGCCCCGAGAGAACAATCGCATCGTCAGGGCCGGCGGAATTACTCAAGTATCTGGCGGCGCCTCTCCAGTCTTGATACTCGAAGCCGCGGTCATTCCCGGTCATGAACACTGCTCCGGAGACCCCATAGCCCGCGACGGCGGCGCAGACCAAGACTCCAGCGATGGATAACCCAGGGGATCGTGATCCGCTCCGGCGAAAGTTCACCAACTTTGAGGAGTGGGCTGCCACGATGCACGCCAGCGGAAACATCCCCAACCCGTGTTTGTAAGCCACGTACGGCAAGGTCATCTTCAAGAAGAGGGTAATCCCGGCCACGCAAATGCCCACGTAGATCAGGAGGAACCAAAACGTCCGTCTCGATCGGGTGAAGAGTAACACTCCCCCCAGCATTGCGAGCAGGGTCCAAAGAACGAGCTGAGCGAAAGGTCCCGCCGATAAAGGACCGGGAAACATGCCGGCCATGGCGACCAGGGTGCTCATCTCCGGCAACCGGGCCAGATGCAGTGGTCGACGATCCCCACCGTGGAAGAGGAAGAATATCACCCAAAGGAATTCGACGATGAACAAAACCGACATGGTCGCCGCGAAGAGCCGCCAGGGCTTGGAATCCGCCGGGCGCGCGGAGATCCGCAGATAAAGACCTGCGACCATCTGGGCGGCGAAATAAAAGATGAACATGGTGTGCGTCCCAAGTCCGAGCAGCACAAGAACGAAGTAGCACAACCAGTCCGAGGCTCTGTCGGAGTGGGTCGCTTTGAGCAGAAAGAGTGTGGATAGAGTGGACGTCAAGATGAGCAGCGTGTACGCGTTCCCGTCCACGAAGTAGCGCAGGACGCCTGGGGTCAAGACGAATAGAATTGCGGCGAGCGCGCCGGTGCGGCTGCCGGACAGCGCCCGGCCTAGCAGAAACACGGCCACCACGGCAAGGGCGCCGAACGCCGCCAGCGGGCAGCCGCAGCCCCATTTCATCGTCCCTGAAGTGCAAGGAACCATGCACGACAAAGAAGAAGAGCGGGGGATACGCTCTCTTTTGAATGGCTACCCTGGTTATGTCCCAGAGTGTGCTCTGACGCGCCACCAGCACCGTCTGCGACTCGTCGAACCACACAGAGTGCGACATCTGCCGCGTGGCGATGAAGAAGCTCGCCGCGGCCAGCAACAGCGTGATGACCAGCGGCACCGTCTCACCATGCAGCACTCCATGCAGGGAGCCTGGAGTTTCCGCCTGAGACATGCGCCGCTATCTCCTAACCCGGCGTAACCGGAACTAAACAGGATACCCGTTATTTTCCCCGAGCGGGCGTTGAACTATTGACATATCCATACAAAGCCCGGATCGCTAATTCGCATGGTCAGGCGTGAGGGTTCGAAACCCAGATCGATCCACTGGTCAACCCGACGTTAGCCCCGTTTGTGGGTCACGCTCTGGCGGCGAAGCTCCGCCACGCATTCCTGACGAGTAAGACTCCCGATAGGCAGAACCGGGGACAGGTAGGCAAAACCGGGGACAGGTGGGCAAAATCGGGGACAGGGTGCGCCGGGATAAACCGGCATGTTGTAGGGGATGAAAGAGCCCTACAGGAAAGGAGAAGCGACTCCATCCTGACCTCGAGTCTTGCGTTGGTCGTCGCGAGGCGGCAGGCGAAGCGTAGACAGAGGCATCGGTGGGCTGGGTATTGAGCTCCGAAAACAAAGAACCGGGTGCCGACCCTTTCCTGTCTGCGGGAAGGCCACACTGGCGAGCAGCGCGGGAATCGCGAGCTGACGCCGGACCCGGCGTAGTCGAAGACCCCAGGCACGTCGAGAAACAACATGCACGAGAACCGGGAGACCTCCATGGCGCCTGCGCGATCAGACCGATCCGGGAAGGCGAATAGCCACAAGCCGGACGCGAACGCCCTGGAGGAGTCGGACTGCGCCGTAGTACCGATGAAGCGGCCGAACAAAGGGGCGCAAGCCTCGGCGGAGGTTGTGGAGGGAAGGGCGCGGACCAAGGAGAACGACCGAGGACCCAGCACGAGCCCGACACAGAGCGGGGAACGAGTGTCCCAGGGGTTAGGCGGCGTGCGCCAAGCGGCGCGGGAAAGGAAGCAGGAACAGTTCACGGCTCTGCTGCACCATCTGACGGTCGAGCTGCTACGGGAAAGCTATTACGCCCTGAAGCGGAACGCGGCGCCGGGAGTAGACGGCATGAGGTGGCAGGAGTATGAGGACGGTCTGGAGGATCGGCTCAGCGATCTACATGGCCGGGTTCACCGTGGAGCGTACCGGGCACAGCCTTCGCGAAGAGTGTATATCCCGAAAGCCGACGGGCGGCAGCGTCCGTTGGGCATCGCGGCGCTGGAGGACAAGATCGTTCAGCAAGCGGTGGTCACGATCCTCAATGAGATATACGAGGTGGACTTTCGAGGCTTTTCGTACGGGTTTCGGCCCGGACGCAGTCCGCATCAGGCGCTGGACGCGCTGAATGTGGGCATCCAACGGAAGCGGGTGAACTGGATACTCGATGCGGACATTCGGGGCTTCTTCGACAACATGAACCACGAATGGACGATGAAGTTTATCGAACATCGAGTCGCCGACCCGCGGATACTCCGCCTGATCCGGAAATGGCTAAAGGCGGGGGTCAGCGAAGACGGCGAGTGGTCGGAGACGACGGTAGGGACGCCGCAGGGGGCGGTGATTTCGCCGCTGCTGGCGAACGTGTACCTGCATTACGTTTTCGATCTGTGGGCAGAGGCCTGGCGCGAGAAAGTGGCGAACGGGGACATGATCGTGGTCCGTTACGCCGACGATCTCGTGGTGGGATTCCAGCACCGGGCGGAAGCCGAGCGGTTTCTGAGGGAGTTTCAGGAACGGCTGGCGAAGTTCGGGCTGGAGATGCATCCGGAGAAAACGCGATTGATCGAGTTTGGTCGATTCGCGCAGGTCAACCGGAAACAACGGGGAGCGGGGAAACCGGAGACGTTCACGTTTCTGGGGTTCACCCATTATTGCGGGACGAACTCCAAGGGTCATTTTGTCGTATGGCGGAGGACGGTGGCCAAGCGGATGAGGGCGAAGCTCCAGGCAGTCAAGCAGGAGTTGCGCCGGAAGATGCATGAGCCGGTCGGCGTCGTGGGGCAGTGGCTGAAACGGGTCGTGGAAGGTTATTACCGCTATCACGCTGTGCCGGGAAACATCGTGGTTCTGGGGCGATTCCGGGACCGTCTGTGCGCGCTGTGGCGAACGGTATTGCGACGTCGCAGCCAGCGGCGACGGCCGGGATGGGACCGACTGCGACCGGCCTTCGACCGGTGGATTCCTCGGCCCCGCGTTCTGCATCCATACCCGGACGTGCGCTTTGACGTTACCCATCCAAGGTAGGAGCCGTATGCGGTAATTCCGCTCGTACGGATCTGTGCGGGGGACGGTCAGCGATGGTCGTCCCTACCGCGACCACGAAGTTTCGCAAAAGCAGCGAAATTCGAGCCAGTCCCCGTTTCGCGCGCAATGCCGATACCGGGCGTTATTTCCGCCGCACCACACTAGTATTACTGTGTTAAAAACAACAATCTGGTGTAGAATTGTTTTGTGGGATCACGCCTCTCTTCGCCAGGCCCACAACAGAGGCGCTTCGCGGCATATATCGAGGGCCTGGCCAACGCCGCGGGGCACGCCGACCGGCACACTCCCCTGAAGAACTACTGCACGGGACTGTTATTGCCAGGAGAGCGTAAGAGTGTTGAACCGATGGCTGCGCGCCTGGCGCCGCACGACGTGAGCCGCACGCATCAGTCGCTGCATCACTTGGTCGCCGACGCGCCCTGGAACGACGAAGAGATGCTGGCGCAGGTGCGGCGGACGGTGCTGCCGACCATGCAAAAACACGATCCGGTGGTGGCCTGGATTGTGGACGACACGGGGTTTCCCAAGCAGGGCAAGCACTCCGTCGGCGTCGCTCGTCAATACTGCGGTCAAATCGGCAAACAGGACAACTGCCAGGCGGCGGTGAGTCTGTCGGTGAGCACGTGGGGTGCGAGTTTGCCCATCGCTTGGCGGCTGTATCTGCCGGAGGTGTGGTGCCAGGATTCCGCGCGCCGCCAGCAGGCTGGGGTCCCGGAAGGGATTGAGTTTCAAACCAAGCCGGAGATTGCTCTACAACAGATCCGGAAGGCGGTGGAGCAGAAGATTGCCGTAGGAGTGGTACTGGCAGACGCCGGCTATGGAAACGGCACGCCATTTCGCACCGCCCTCACCCAACTCGGACTTTCCTACATAGTAGGCATCGAGTCTTCGACCACCGTCTGGGAGCCTGGACAACAACCCTTGCCGGCCCCGCCGCGAAAGCCCGGCCGTGGAGCACCACCGAAGCGACTACAACGCAACGCCGACCATCAGCCTATGGCGGTGAAGCAGTTGGCCCTCCGTTTGCCCTCTTCGGTTTGGAAGGACATCGCTTGGCGCCCAGGCAGTCAAGGAACTTTGCGTTCTCGTTTCGCCGCTGTCCGAGTACGTCCTGCCCACCGCGATGAAAAGCGGACGGTCCCGCACCCGGAAGAATGGCTCTTGATCGAATGGCCCAAGGATGAATCGGAACCCACGAAATATTGGCTGTCCACGTTGCCGGTCAGGACTTCACGGAAGTCTCTGGTGAAGATTGCCAAACACCGCTGGATTATTGAACGCGACTATGAGGAACTCAAGCAGGAACTTGGATTAGGCCATTATGAAGGACGGAGTTGGCGCGGTTTTCACCATCACGCCAGCTTGTGCATCGCCGCTTATGGGTTCCTGATCAGCGAGCGGAACCGTTTTTCCCCCTCCGTCCGCGCCGGCCATGCTGGACTATCAGCCCCGGAGCCGCCGACGGACTTCCGCCCACGCGGGTCGCCGCGTCCGCCCCGAACGGCATAATCCCCACTCGATCGCCACGCTCCACATCGTGATCGCGCGCCACCTGCTTCAGCAACTTCCTCACTGCCCGTTCTGCGGATCGCCGCCAGGATAGTCCCCGGCGTCCATCTCCATGTCCTCCACGCAATACTGGCGAGCGTGGGGATCGCTTTGTCAGGGGACGTCCAACGACTCCACGTTGGAGAGTTCCTTCAACCATAGACAGCGCCAGATTCCCTGCCCGCCATCCAGCTGCGGTCCGCTCTTGCTTTCGCCCCCCGTACTGATGACAGACCACTCGCCCAGCCGGGTATAGCCCAGCGCAGGAGGACACCAGAGCCTTGGCGTGCCGTCATACAACGGCATAATCGGTCGGCGCTGAACTGCCTCCGCAAGCACCGGCCGGCCGGATGAAATCTGGAGATTGCCCAGTGGCGGACGCAGCACCCATCTCCAATCTCAGGAGATCGCCACCCGCGTCAAGTGCCTGAGCCTGAGCCGTTTATAACACAGTAATACTAGCATCGTGTGGGCCCCGAACTGGCGGCGTCGAGCGACTACCCGAGCACGCCCGCCGCCAGCCAATCCACGAACAAGGGCGGATGGAATGCCGCAGTGATCCAGATCGAGCCCGTGCAGGTGGCCACGGAGACCGGCGAAACGCGCCTACTTTTCGAGGGTGTAGCCGCGCCACACCGGGCGGGGGGCCGTTGACGGGACCTTTGCTGACGAGGTTGATGGTAGCGGCCGGTATAGACGACTACAGGATCTTGTCCTCCCTGTCGGCGCCGGCAACTTTGCGCTGATCCTCAAAGCCGGCAACTTCTCCAGCCAGGGCGGCCTTACAGTAGCGGTAGAATGGGGTGTAGTCCGCCAGGTGTACATCTGTTCAGGGTTACACTTGGCCATCGTAACGCGCGCCACGCGCGCCACGTCTCAACTTTCGTGACAATACGTCTTCTTCTTATCGCGCTGGCTCTCTCTCTGACGGGAGCGCCGGCGGTGTGGGGGCAATTTGCCGCCAACCGTTACGCACTCATACTCGAGGACCCGCCCGTGTCCGCCCGGCTCACCGGCCGCGCCGCGCCGCGCTCGGCTGCCACCACCGCCTATGCGCAACAGATCGAGGCGCGGCAGCAGTCGCTCATGAGCGAACTCCGGAGCCGGAACATTTCCGTGACCGGCCGCGCGGCGACGCTGGCGAACGTGGTGTTCGTCTCCGTGCCGAAAGCCCGAGCGGCGGAGTTGAAGAGCCTCGCGGGAGTCAAGGGCGTGGTGCCGGTGCGCATCTACAAGCGGAAACTCAACCGCGCCACGCAGCTTGTCAACGCGCAAGGCGCGTGGGATCGCAGCGGTGGCCAAGGCAACGCCGGACAGGGCATTAAGATAGGGATCCTGGACACGGGCATCGATCAGAAGCACGCGGCGTTTCAGGACAGCTCGCTGCCCACGCCGGCCGGGTATCCGATCTGCAGTGGAACCGACTGCGACTATACCAGCAATAAGGTGATCGTCGCACGCAGCTACGTCCGGCAGATCGCCGCGGGTACCGGAGACGATCCGGCGGCCGACTCGCGTCCGGACGACTATTCTCCACGCGACCACGTCGGGCACGGGACGGCTGTGGCCTCGGTCGCCGCGGGCGTGACGATCGGCGGCACGGTGACGGCGTCGGGCATGGCGCCGAAGGCCTATCTAGGCAATTACAAAATCTACGGCTCGCCTTACGTTAACGATTGGACCACCGACGAAGCCATCATCCAGGCCCTGGACGACGCCTTCAATGACGGCATGGACATCGTCTCATTTTCGACCGAAGGCCCCGCCTTCAGCGGCCCGCTGGATACCGGCGCCGCGTGCGGCAACGACGCAGGCGTACCCTGCGACTTGTTGGCGCAAGCCTTCGAGGACGCCGTCGCCAAGGGGATGATCATCGTAGCCGCAGCGGGCAATGAAGCCGACACGGGGGCAAACTACCCGGCGTTCGGCACCATCGGCTCGCCGGCCAGCGCGCCATCGGTAATCGCCGTCGGCGCCACCACCAATTCGCACCAGTTCATTCCCATCGTCACGGTTCCAGGAGCGGACGCGCCGTCTTCACTCAAGGCCATCGCCGCGGACACCGGAGACGCCTACCTGCCCCGGGGCGCGGTTTCCCTGCCGTTGCGCGATGTGACCAGCACCGGTAACGACGGCTTGGCCTGCGCCGCGATGCCCGCGCATTCGCTGGACGGCACGTTTGCCCTCATCCGAGCGGGGCACCTGCATCTTCTCGGATAAGTTATCCAACGCCTGGAACGCGGGCGCGATGGGCGCCATCTTCTATATGGCGGACGATTCGGCCATCTTCGGTCCGAGCGGTCTAGCCAGTCTTTGGTTACCGGCAGCCATGATTTCGCTCGCCGACGGACTGGCTCTCAAGGAGTTCATCGCCGCGAATCCGAACCATCTGCTGACGCTGAACCCGGCCGGAATCGAGCAGGATGCGTCGAGCTACAACCTGCTGTCGTATTTCTCTTCGCTCGGCCCCGCCACCGGCACTTCCGCCATTAAGCCGGATCTGGTGGCGACTGGTGCGAACATGTACATGGCCACGCAAAGCTACGATCCCTTGTCGGATATGTACGGTGCGGAAGGCTACATGGTCGCCGATGGGACCAGTTTTTCGACGCCCCTGGTTTCGGGCGCCGCGGCCATCCTGAAGCAGTTGCACCCATCCTTCACTCCGGCCCAGATCCGTTCGGCGCTGGTGAACACAACTACGCACGATGTAAGCATGGATGAGGACGGCGACACCCTCGACATCCGTTCGCTCGGCGCCGGCAAGTTGGACGCGGGCGCGGCGGCGGCCGCGGTGGTCACCTGCAACCCGTCCTCGATTTCGTTCGGCGCGCTCGCTTCGGCCGCGCTGCCGGTGGTGAAGACCATCGAGGTGACCAACTCAGGATCCGCCGCGGTCACGCTCACGGCCGCGACAGTGGCCGAGAAGGCCAGTTCGACGGCTCAGTTGACGCTCGATCCGCAGACGCTCAACCTGGCGCCCGGCGCCACGGCCACTCTCACCGTGACGTTGGCCGGAACGCTCCCGGCCGCCGGATCCTTTTCGGGAAACGTCACGCTCTCGGGCTCCGGCCTTTCGCTGAAGGTGCCGTACCTGTTCCTGGTGGGTAGCGGCGTCGCCGCCAACATGATCCCGCTGACCAATGGCTCCTTCGATGGTACTGCCGGCGGCCCCATCGTCGGCGGCATTATATCCTTCCGGCTGGTCGACGCTTATGGCCTTCCCGTCTCCGGCGCTCCGGTGACCTTCTCGCTGCTCGGCGGCATCACCTTGCAGGACGCCAGTTCCACCACCGACGCCTACGGAATCGCCTACGCCGTGCCCATCCTGCCTTCGGTGGCGGGTAGTTGCTCCATCGTAGCCGTGGCCGGAGGAATGCGCATGACGTTCTCAGGCTCGGCCGTCGCGCAGCCCACCATATCGAGCGGCGGCGTGCTGAACGGCGCGAGCTTCGATACGAGCGCGCCCATCGCGCCCGGCTCCTATATCAGCGTCTTCGGCACGGCGCTCAGCGATACCTCCAACTACTCGACCACGTCCACCCTGCCCATGGTCCTCGATTACGTCATGGTGAGCTTTGACGTACCCTCGGCGGGCATCAGTGTACCTGGGCGCGTCACTTACATCAGCCCAACCCAGGTGAACGTGCAAGTGCCCTGGGAACTGCAGGGCCAGTCGGAAGCGCGGGTCAAAGTGATTCTCAATGACTCCAACGGCAACGTGGTAGCAGTCCCGCTCTCCGACTTCTCGCCGGCTTTCTTCGAGGTGGGCTCGGGCGCCGTGGCGGCACTGGACACCAACTACAAGCTGGTGTCGACTTCGAATGCCCAGAGCGGCGGGCAGATCGTGATGCTTTACGCCAACGGCCTGGGGCCGGTGACCAATCAACCGGCCAGCGGCGAGCCCGCGCCGTATAGCCCGCTCGCGGAGACCAAAACTCGGCCGGAGGTGACCATCGGCGGCAAGAAAGCCGACGTCAGCTTCAGCGGACTGGCGCCGGGATTCGCCGGGCTCTATCAGATCAACGCGACCATCCCCAACGGTCTCACGGCGGGCAATCAGCCCGTCACGGTTTCGATCGGCGGCAAGAGCTCCAAGACCTCTTACATCGCCGTGCGGTAGCTGCCATAGAGCCGCGATACAATAGGCGGTTCATGTCTTCCCGCGCCGAGGCGGAAGCGGGCGTGAACGCGCCGGCCTCCCCGCCCTTTCGAAAATCGTCTGTCACCGCACGAGTGGCGGCTGCCGCGCTGCTTTTTGCTCTGGTCGAGGCGGGGGTCTTTCACAGCGGGTTCTACGCATCGCTGGCCCAGCCGGATTCCTCGGCCGGAAGAGTGCAAGGCGCGCTTTACAACGAGCGGCACCGCGAGATAAGCACTCCCAACCAGGTGCTGGCGGTGGGCGATTCCCGCATGTCGTTCCGGCCCAAGGCCGCTCACGAACATACCGCCGGCAGCGGATATTCCTTCGCCAACATCATGGTGCCCGGCAGCAGCCCGCGCTGCTGGTACTACATGCTGCGCGAGGTGGATCCCGGCCGGAACAGATATTCAGCTATTCTTATACCTATTGACGATTACGATGACGACGACTCGGAGGATATGGCCAACCGCGCCGCGGATCTCCACTACCTGGCTCCGCTGCTGCGCTTGAGCGACATCGCCGACTTCAGTTTCTCGTTCCCTACCTGGGAGATGCGTTGGGAGGCCTTTCGCGGCATCCTGCTGCGAGGCTGGACCTTTCAGCGCGATTTTCAGGCGCTGCTGGTGGACCTCCCCGAGCGGGCGAAGGCCATCCAGTGGACGCGCGAGGAATCCGCCCGGGCGGTCTACAACTACGTTTACAGCGACCGCAGCCTGAAGGGCCTTCGCGTGGACTACGCGACGCGCACCATGCACTATCCGGAGGGCCTGACAGAGGTCGAACGCGAAGTCATCTCCGAGAACCTGCTTCGCAATCCGGAGCCGCACACGGGCCAACGCGCGGCCTACCGGCGGCGCTGGTTCGGCAAGATGATCGACTACTATCGCGGCTCCCGCACAAAACTGATTGTTCTGCGCGCTCCGCGCGGGCCCGTGGTCCGGCCCGACCTGGCGGTGGACGAGCCGGGCAGCAGCATTCGCGAAATGGCGCGCCGAGGCGACATTCTGCTGATGAACGAGAAGGTCTTCGATGAACTCGAGCGGCCCGAGTTGTACGTGGACGGCGTGCACTTGAACGGACCGGGATCGTTGCGGTTCACCATCCTTATTGCGGACGAGACGCTTCGCCTGCTGGGACCGGCTCAACCGGCCGTCGAACAAGTCCAACCCCGAGCCCCGCCGCATGCTCTTTAATACTTCGCAATTCTTCCTGTTCCTGGCGGTGGTCCTGGTCCTGTTCTATACGGCCCCGCGCCCCCTGCGGCGACTGATTCTGCTCTTCGCCAGCTACTACTTCTACATGTGCTGGAACGTGAAGTTCGTGCTGCTTCTGCTCACGCTCACGGCCATCGATTACACCGCCGGATTGTGGATCTCGCGCACGGCGCCGGGCCGCAAGAGAAAACTGCTGCTCATCGCCAGCCTCTCGGCCAACCTGGGCTTCCTCGGCTTCTTCAAGTACTACAATTTCCTGGCCGGCAACCTGGCGTTCGCGCTGGGCCGTCCGGTGCACTCGTTCTGGCTCGACATCGTGCTGCCGTTGGGCATCAGCTTCCACACCTTCCAGAGCATGTCCTACGTGGTGGACGTTTACCGGAACCAGCAGAAGGCCATCACCAACCCCATCGACTACGCGCTTTTCATCTCGTTCTTTCCGCAGCTTGTCGCGGGACCCATCGTGCGCGCTCACGAGTTCTTTGCCGACCTGTACCATTGGCGCCGGCCCACCAGTGAAGAAGTGCTTCGCGGAGTCCTGTTGATGGCGTTGGGGCTCACCAAGAAGATGGCCCTGGCCGACCAGTTCGCCTTGGTTTCAGACGCTTACTTCAAGAACGTGGCCGCGCAACCGGGGATGCTGGCGGCCTGGAGCGGCACACTGGCCTTCGGCCTTCAGGTGTACTTCGATTTCTCCGGTTACTCCGACATGGCCATCGGCATGGCGCAACTGTTCGGATTCCACTTCCCGGAAAACTTCCGCCGGCCGTACCTGGCCGCGAGCGTCACTGAATACTGGCGCCGCTGGCATCTCACGCTATCGCGGTGGCTGCGCGATTATCTTTACATCCCATTGGGCGGCAGCCGCGAGGGCACCTTCAAGACCTACCGGAACCTGATGCTGACCATGATGTTGTGCGGGCTGTGGCACGGCGCCAACTGGAACTTCGTGTTGTGGGGCAGCCACCAGGGCGTGCTGCTCTCCATCGAGCGCGCGTTATCGAAGCGGTTCACGCTTTCCGCGCGGGCCGCCTCCCGGCTCTACCCGCTGCGCCTGCTGCTGACCATGTCGCTAATCCTGACGGGCTACGCCGTCTTCCGCGCCCAGTCGCTCGCCGACAGCGCCTACATCCTACGACAGATGTTTACCGGAGCGCCGGGCGCGCTGGTCGGCCACACATGGCATTGGGTGGTGGCGGCCGCGACCTTCGCCATCGCCCGTTACGAAGAGAAGCACGGCTGGTTCGAGAAACTCCCCACCGCGCCCCTGTGGGCCTACGCTTCCACCATGGCGGCGCTGCTGGTCTTCCTGGAGCTGATGGCCGTTTCGGACATGCAGATCCCGTTCGTGTATTTTCAGTTCTGAGCGGGTGGCGCTCACCCCGGGAGCAGCAGCAATTTGCCCGAGGTCGCGCGGCCGGCCAGGTCGATGTGCGCCTGCGCGGCATTCGCAGAGCGGGTAGGTGCGGTCGATGCGCAGTTTCAACTTACCCGACGCCACCCAACCGAGCACATCGTTCGCGCGGGCGAGTAACTCCTCGCGCGTTCGCCACATAGTGCCCCAGCGTGGGCCGCGTGAGGTAAAGCGATCCCTTCTGATTCAGCAGGAGCGGTTCCACGGCCGGAACCGCGCCGCTGGCGTTGCCGAAGGTCACCATCATGCCGCGCGGACGCAGGGAATCCAAACTTCGCGCGAAGGTCGCGGCGCCCACCGAATCGTAGACCACATCGACGCCGCGTCCAGCGGTGAGCCGCTTCACTTCCTGGTCGAACTCGCACTCGGTGTAGAGGATCATTTCATCGGCGCCGGCTTGGGTGGCCAGGGCCGCCTTGTCCCGCGTGGATGCGGTGCCGATCACGCGCGCGCCGCGCATCTTGGCCATCTGCACAATCAGGCGTCCGGTACCGCCCGCCGCCGCATGCACCAGACACGTGTCACCCGGCTTGAGCGCGTACGTCGAAGCGGTCAAATAGTGCGCCGTCATGCCTTGCAGCATGACTGCGGCGGCAGCTTCAAAATCGAGCGCCGCCGGAATGGGCACGATCATATCCGCCGGCACCACGGCGTACTCCGCGTAAGAGCCACGCACCATGCAGTAGGCTACGCGGTCACCCGCTTTCACGCCCTCGACGCCCGCACCCACGGCTTCCACCACCCCGGCGCCTTCCATGCCCAGGCTGACCGGCGCGGGCGCCTTATAAAGGCCGGTGCGGAAGTAGATGTCGATGAAGTTCACGCCGATGGCGGCCAACTTCACCAGCACTTGTCCGGGACCCGGAGACGGCTTGGGCGTTTCCACCAGCTCCATCTTTTCCGGACCACCGCATTGGTTTACCAGAATTGCCTTCATGCACGTACCTTTCTGCGAAGATGCGCCACCGCCGCCCACAGGGCGAGGTAGGCGAGCGTCAGCGGGAAGAACAATAACCGCGCGATGGTCGTGGCGGCGCCCGAGCCGGAGAGTCCCGCGCGGTAGAGAACGAAGTGGCGGATGGCGCCCGCGTGCCCATAGTCCAGCCAGAAGTAATCGACGTTTTCGTTCACCACGAACACTTTCGCGCGGAGAAGCGCCGCCAGCGCCCACTTCCACTTCGTCATGATGGGTTCGTCCGAACAGACCATGCCCATCACGTCGTAACGGTTGGCCGCCAACTCGCGATAGAGCTGCCGGCGCCGCTCGCGGCCGGCGCAGTCGTTCACCCGATAGACCTGGCCCGTTCCCTCGCGAAAACCCTCCGGAACGCCGGCGTAGCAAGTCACCAGGTCGACCCGCATCCGCTCGCCGTAGCGCTGGAACAGCATGGGCAACAGGGAGTCGAGCACGGCTCGCGAACCACTTTCGACCAGAAGCACGCGGCGAAACTCGGGTATGCGCCGCCGGAAGAAATACCGCATCTCAAATTGAGTTTCGCGCAAACCAGGCCGCCGCGTAAAGCGCGCCGGGAACCTCCGGGCTTACGTGTCCAGTCGAGCCGTCCACAAATAACTGGAGCGGTGGTGGTTGTCGTTTTCCGCCAGATACAACGTTCCGTCTTCATCGACGGCGATTTCGTGTATTCGCTCGGGAGCTTCGTCGAGCACCGGATCGCGGAGATCCGGGTAGCTTTCAATGCGATCGTTCCCGGGGCGCCAGCGCATGATTTGCGTGTGGCCATTCATGCCGCCGGCCCCGCACAGAGTCCCATCCGGAGCGAACGTGAGCGCCGGGAATCTGCCGGTGGACATGACGTGCGCGATCTTCTCCACCTGGTCCGTGCGCGTGTCGATGCGGCAAAGAACGCCCGCCACCGTCCCCACATAGATGTAATGAGTTCCGTCGAACGCCATGCTGTCGGCGAAACCGTAATCCGTGGTGTGCCGCGTCTGCTCGAGTGCGGCCTCGACGCCCTCCGGTTTCGGCGGATCGGGCAGCAATTGCCGCAGGTCGCTTTTGCGGCTCAGGCCCGTATCGAACCACACGAAACGCCGGCCCTCCGGATGATACTTGAACAACCGGATCGGCCACGCGCTCAGTGTTTCGTCCCAGGCGCGCGTTTCGGAGTAGGTACCCCACAACCAGCCATCCGCGTCGACTACCGGATTGTGCGGCTGGGAAAGAAACAGCGAGTTGCCCGTGTAGGCCAGAATTTCGCTCTGCCGCGTGGCCAGATCGAAAACAAACAGTGCCTCGGCCGGATACGTGAACCCGTACAGCAGACCGCGTCCGAAGTCGGCGGCCATGGACTGAATGTAGAGCTTCGGAATTGGAATACCCAATACTTCGTATTCGCCGCTTTGCGTGTCGTAGCGCACAATCTTGCCGCCGGGCGATTCCGGTTGGCTGTCGACGTCGTGCAGCAGCGAAGTGGCAAAATACAGGCACTTGTCCTGAGGTGAGTAGAGCAGATTGCGGTGAATCTTGACGTCGAATCGATCCGTCCACTTCCGGGTGTGCAAGCTCTGGAAACTTTCGGCGGTGGGGTCGAAAGAGTACAACAAATCGCCGTCGATCGAATTCAGCCCGCAGTAGAGCAGACCGTCGTCCGCGTTGTAATATAGCGCGTCGAAACTGATCCAGCCGTTCCGCCAGTTCTCGTCCGCCACAAGGTCGCGGTAGTGCCAGCGTCCGGCGATCTGCTCGTGCCAACCTTCCAACTTGTGGTCGCGCAGCTTGTGAGCCTTCAGAATCATGAGCACACCCCAGCTATTCAATCACGAGCACGGCGTAGCTCTCCACCCCAGCCACGCGTACATGAGAGCGAACGCCCGCAATCCGTACTGGCAACACGCTGCGCCCTTCCCGAGAGGTCAACGTCGCCTTCGTGGCTTTCGCCGCGTCCAGCGCAATACGGATGTCGAGTGGAATCAGATCCCCTACCCACAAGCGCCACGACGCGATACGGCTTGAGATCCTCCGGATAGCGGCTCGAAACCATGGCGAACGGGACCCAGCCTGGGGTGGCAACCAGGGCCGGCCTCAGCTACAAACTAGACGCCCCAACAATAGTCTTCCACGGCGCGCTCGACGGTTTCGTCCTGCTCCACCAGGCGCATCAGTTCCAGGCGGATGGCGTCGATCATGGCGCGCCAACTCGCCTCGATAACGTTGTCGGAGACGCCTACGGTGGCCCAACTCTTGCGGTGGTCGCTCCATTCGATCAACACGCGCACCTTGGCCGCCGTGCCTTTCTTCGGTGTCCAGCACCCGCACTTTGTAGTCGGTGAGGCGCACCTTGGCGATGGAGGGATAGATGGGCGCCAGGCACTGGCGCAGGCAGACGTCCAGAGCGTTCACCGGACCGTGGCCGGTGGCGAGCGCCGAATGAATGCCGTCCTGCGCTTTCACGGTCACCGTGGCGGTGGTCTTGGATTCCTTGTTGTCCATCATCTTCGTGGTGGCTTCGAACGACACCAGCTCGAAGAAGGTCAGTCCCGGATGCAGGGCCTCGCGCACCAGCAATTCGAAGGTGCCTTCGGCGGCTTCCAATTCGTAGCCTTGATATTCGAGGTGCTTGATGCGCTCGAGCAATTCGCGCCGCGCATCGTCAGTCAGACGTTCCTCCAAGCCATGCTGCTTGAGCTTGTAGAGAATGTTGCCGCGGCCGGACAGATCGCTCAGCAGCACGCGCTGGCGATTCCCCACCGCTTCCGGCTTGATGTGTTCGTAGGTCGCCGCGTCGCGCAGCACGGCGCTCACATGGATGCCTCCTTTGTGCGCGAAGGCGCTGCGGCCGATGAAGGGTTGATTTCCCGGGACGGGCAAATTCGCCAGCTCGGCGATGAAGCGGCAAGCCGATGCCAAATTTGCCAACTGCTCCGCGCCCAGCACTTCGTAGCCACCCTTGAGTTCCAGATTGGCGATCACCGAAGCCAGGTTCGCGTTGCCGCAGCGTTCCCCGTAACCGTTCAGGCAGCCCTGCACGTGCGTGGCGCCGTTCTCGACGGCCGCCACGCTGTTGGCCACGCCCATTTCCGAATCGTTATGCGCGTGAATGCCGATGGTGCCGCCGAAACGCGTGACGACTTCGGCGACAATGGCGCCCAGCTTCGACGGCAGCGTCCCGCCGTTGGTGTCGCACAGGCACAGCACGTCGGCGCCGGCATTCTTAGCCGCGTCGAGTGCGCGCATGGCGAAATCCGGATTCGAGTTGTAGCCGTCGAAAAAGTGTTCGGCGTCGAAAACCACTTCCTTGCCGTGGGCCTTCAAATACGCCACCGTCTCCGAGATCAGCTTCAGGTTTTCTTCTTCGCTGATGCCCAGAGCGCGGCGCGTATGCAGGTCCCAGCACTTCCCGAAAATCGATATCACGCTGGTGCCGGCCTCCACTAAGGCCAGCACGTTGGGATCACGCTCCACGGGATTCTTGGCGAATCGCGTGGAGCCGAAGGCGGTCAGCCTGGCATGCTTCAAGCGCAGGTCCCGGGCGCGCTTGAAGAACTCCTTGTCCTTGGGATTGGAGCCGGGCCAACCGCCCTCGATGTAGTCGATCCCCAGTTCATCGAGCTTCTGCGCGATAACCAGCTTGTCGTCCACAGTGAGCGAGACGGCCTCGCCTTGCGTGCCGTCTCGCAGTGTCGTGTCAAAGGTGTAGATCTTCATGGCTCCCGCTGGGGGGCCGGCGTCCCGGACCACGTCTTAAACGTCCTCGGGTACGCCGGCTTCTTTCTTCTTCTTGAGGAACGGCATCATGGAGCGCAGTTCGCGGCCCACGCGCTCGATCAACGAGTCCTTGCCGGCTTCGCGCATGGCCAGGAACTTCTTCCTGCCGGCCTTGTTCTCGTCGATCCACTCCTTGGCGAATTGGCCGTTCTGCACTTCCGCCAGGATCTTCTTCATGCTCTCGCGCACGTGCGCGTCGATGACCCGCGGCCCGCGCGTGTAGTCGCCGTACTCGGCCGTGTCGGAGACCGAGAACCGCATATAGCTCAAGCCGCCTTCCTGAATCAGGTCGACGATGAGCTTCAGCTCGTGCAAGCACTCGAAGTAGGCGATCTCGGGGTCGTAGCCGGCCGCCACCAGCGTCTCGAAGCCCGCGCGAACCAACTCCGCCGCGCCGCCGCACAAGACGGCCTGCTCCCCGAACAGATCGGTCTCGACTTCTTCCTTGAAGGTGGTTTCGATGACACCCGCCTTCAGGCAGCCCAGCGCCAGGGCATAGGCCAAAGCCTGTTCCAGCGCCTTGCCGGAGGGGTTCTGCTCCACCGCCACCAGCGCCGGCACGCCCACACCCTCGGTGAACAATTCGCGCACGCGATGTCCCGGCGCCTTGGGCGCGATCATGGAAACGTCCACGCTGGCCGGCGGGGCGATTTCCTTGTAGTTGATGTTGAAGCCGTGCGCGAACATCAGCGTCTTGCCCGCCTTCATCTGAGGGGCGATGTCGCGGTTGTAAATGACGGACTGCACGTGGTCGGCCACCAGGAACATGATGGTGTCGCCGAGCTTGGCCGCCTCGCCCGCCTCGTACACTTTGAAACCGGCGGCCTCGGCTTTGACCCAGTTCGGGCTGCCCTTCAGGTCGCTGACGATCACGTTCAATCCGGAGTCGCGCAGATTCAACGAATGCGCGTGCCCCTGGCTGCCGTAGCCGATAATGGCTACCGTCCGATTCTTCAGTTGGGAAAGATCACCGTCTTTTTCGTAAAAGCGTCTAGCCATTGATAGCTCCGTTCCTCGGTTCTAATCTACTTGCCTCGACCCCGGCCGGGATGGGCGGGGCGAGACGCAATTTCTTAGACTCCAGCGAGACCGCCACCATCCCGGAGCGGGTCACTTCAATCTCGCCATAGCTTCGCATCACATCGATGAACTCATCCAGTTTCTCGGGATCTCCCGTGGCTTCCAGGGCAAAACCCTCCACCGAAGAATCCACCACACGCGCGGAGAAGATTTCGGCTTCCTTGAGAATCGCCGAACGCGCTTCCATGTTCGCGCGCACTCGCAGCAACACCATTTCGCGCGAAACCGCGCGTCCCTCGGTCAGATCCGCGGCCTGCAGCACGTTGATCAGTTTGTTCATCTGCTTGATCAGCAGCGCCCGCAAGGTGGAGTCCACGTCCACCACGATGGTCATGCGCGACAGCGTCGGATCGAGCGTCCGGGCCACCGTCAGGCTTTCGATGTTATAGCCGCGGGCGCTCAGCAGTCCCGTGATTCGCATGAGAGCGCCCGGCTTATTTTCCACCAGCAAAGAGATAGTCTGCAACATGATTCTGGCGCCTCCTGGTCTATGCGGGAACGGCCACCGGCTGCGGCGGCCCCAACACCATTTCGTTGATGGCCGCGCCGGCCGGCACCATCGGGTAGACGTTCTCGTCCGGGTCCACCAGAACATTCAACAGATAAGGGCCCGGCTCGTCGACCGCTTCGCGCAAGGCCGCGGCAAGCTCGCTGGGCTTGTCGATGGTGCGGCCCTTGAAGCCGTACGCCGCGGCCAATTTCTCCGCGTCCGGGAAACCATCCAGCTTTACCGCACAGAGCCGGTTGTTATAGAACAGCGTCTGCCACTGGCGGACCATGCCCAGGCAGCCGTTGTTGATCACCACGATCTTCACCGGCAAACCGTTGCTGGCCGCGGTGGCCAGTTCCGGAATCGACATCTGGAAACCGCCGTCGCCCACCACCGCGAATACCAGTTTATCCGGATTGGCCACTTGCGCGCCGATGGCCGAAGGCACTCCGAAACCCATCGAGCCCAAGCCGCCCGAATTCAGCCACAGGCGCGGAGCGTTGAAGCGCATAAACTGCGCCAGCCACATCTGGTGTTGGCCCACGTCGCTGGTGATAATGGCGTCGCCCCCGGAGATGCGGTCGATTTCGTAGATCACCTGTTGCGGCTTGATCACCGTGTCGCCCATGGCGGGCACCAGCGGATGCTCTTCGTTCCAACCGCGCACGCGCGTCCACCAGGCGCGACGCGCCTCCAACACCTCGGCGCCCGGCGCGTTCTCGGGCTCCTCCACGAGCTTCAGCAGTTTCACCGCCACGCGCTGCAGATCGCCCACGATGGGTAGATCCACGGCGCGATTCTTCCCGATCTCGGACGGATCCACATCCACGTGGATCACCTTGGCGTGCGGCGCGAAGGCTGCCAGCCTCCCGGTCACGCGGTCGTCAAAACGCACGCCCAGCGCGATCAGCAGATCGCATTCCGTCATGGCCTGGTTCGCCGCGTAGCTGCCGTGCATGCCCGGCATGCTCACGAAGTTCGGATGCGCCGTCGGAATCGCGCCCAGCCCCATGAGGGTGCACACCGCCGGCGCATCCACCTTCTCCACCAGTTCGGTCAGTGTCTGCGCTCGCGTTCGCCGCGATGGCTCCGCCGCCGATGTAGAACAGTGGCTGGCGCGATTCTGCGATCATCTGCGCCGCGCGCCGGATTTGCCCGGTGTGTCCGTCCAGGTTCAGTTTGTAGCCCGGCAAGTGAATCGTGGTCACCGGTGAATAGTGCCCCTGCGCCTGGAAGACGTCCTTGGGAATGTCCACCAGAACCGGCCCGGGGCGTCCCGAGCCGGCGATATAGAACGCCTCGTGGATCACCTGTGGCAGATCGTGAATGCTCTTGACCAGGTAGTTGTGTTTCGTGCCGGAACGCGTCAGCCCGAACGTGTCGGCTTCCTGGAACGCATCGCTGCCAATCAGCTTCGAGTGCACCTGCCCGGTGAGGGCCACAATGGGAATCGAATCCATCAGCGCGTTCACCAGCCCCGTCACCAGGTTCGTCGCTCCCGGTCCCGACGTCGCGCAGCAGACGCCCGTGCGCCCAGTCGACCTCGCGTAGCCTTCGGCCGCGAAGCAGGCGTTCTCTTCGTGCCGCACCAGCACGTGCCGGATCGGATCGTCATACATCGCGTCATAGAGCGGCAGTGTCACGCCGCCCGGATAGCCGAAGATGCAGTCCACGCCTTCCCGCGCCAGGCATTCCAACAGCATCTTGGCCCCACTCATCAATGTCGCCATAGTCTTAACCTTTCAATTTCCATCCAACTGGGGGAATTGCAGCCTCGAAACCACCGTCCGGCGGGGCCAAAATGAAAAAGGCCACCGCCGGGTTGCTCGCCCCGCCGATGGCCTGTTGGATTCTCTCCGAACAAGGCCTTTAGGCGGGGCCCGGTACGATGACCCCAATAAGGATAATAATGCTAACGCTGGGAACGATTGCCGTGGAGAGCGCAGTTGTCCGGGTCATTCGGTCGAACGACCGTGACAACCGCGACGGGGTGCTGTTTGTACCCACAAGCTCCACAAAGCCAGATTAGCGTAAAAGGAGAAGAAATGCAAGACGCTCCACCCATAACACTTGCTTATGGATGGATTATCGGCCAACGAAGCTGGCGATCTCCACGGCCGCCGCCGGGGCGGGCTGAGCAGTTCCAGAAAATCATTTCGATCCGGTGGGACGCGGAGCCGATTTTCACGGTGTAGTCACCGGCAGGAACGGCGTCCGCCGAGGCTGCCGTCACGAAGGCCACCATGCCGATCGCGATCACGAATCCGGTCTGGAACTGGCGCGCCAACGCATCCGCGACAAGGTGTACGCAAACCGGCGCGGCACGGTTCGGCAGGCTTCAGCGTGTCGAGTGCGCGAAGTTTGCTAACCTCTCTGTGTGCCTCTCTCAGGGACAAGCGTTCGAATCCCCAAGCTGACCGGAATACTCCGGTGGGAAAGAATCCCGAATTGGGTGGCATGCCCCCGCAACTTTCTGGTGTTGGCTCTACTGCCTTCGCTGTTCTTGGCCTGGAGCGGGCGCAACATGGCGCAACTTGGGGAGTTTCACGACGACGGTTTGTACTACGCCGGCGCGAAATCTTTGGCCGAGGGCCATGGATACCGCATCGTGAATCTACCCGGCGAGCCAGCGCAGACCAAATACCCTCCGCTCTACTCATGGCTGCTGTCGCTGGATCTACGCGCAGCGCCGGGTGTAGCGTGGGCCGCGCTGCCGCTGATGGTCTTCGCCGCATGGCTTCTGTTCGGACGCTTCGGATTCAACTCGGCCGAGCGCGCCTTGCTGGCCGCGTTCCTCGCGTTGAGTCCCACGCTGGACTTCTACTCGGTGACGTTGATGCCGGATCTGCTGTTTGCGGCACTGGTGGCGTTGGCGGCGATGGCGGTGATGCGTCCGGGATGCGGTTGGGCGTTCGGCGCGGGTCTATTGGCCGGCGCGGCGTATCTCACCAAGACCGCGGCGTTGCCGCTGCTGGTGCTGGTTCCCGTGTGGCTCGCGATGCGCGGCGAGCGCCAGCGCGCGGTCTTGTTCCTGGCCGCTTCCCTACCCTGTGCGGCAGCCTGGCATATGTGGGCGGCGGCACATACCGGCGCCAGCGGCGTCGAGGCCTGGCTCTACTACACCAACTACGCCGGCTACCATCTGCGGCTGTTCGGGATCGGCGACGTGCCGGTGATGGTGTGGAAGAACGCGGGCGCGCTGCTATCGGGAATCGGTGGTCTGTTTATCTTCAACTTGGGTGATACCTATTGGGGCACGCAGTTGGCGCGTTTGTTGGCGTTGGCTTCCATCGCCGGCACGGTGCGCCTGGCCCGACGAACCGGCATGTCACCGTACCACTGGTTTGCGGCCGGCTACGTGGCGCTTTTGCTGGTGTGGCATTTCCCGCCGGCCGAGCGGTTTCTGATTCCCGTGGCACCGCTGCTGGTCGCCGGACTCTACACCGAATTGCGCCACCTGGCCGGGCTATTGCGCGCGTCTTTCGCCGCGGGCGCCGCGAACCGCGCGATAGCTGTGCTAGTGGCATGCGGGCTCGCCGCCCTGGCGCTGTGGACCGCCCAGACCACCTACATGGCGCTACGTCACGATCTGCCGGGAATCCTCGCACAGCACCGCGCGCTGGACGCCGCGCGCCAGGGCGCGTATCGGTGGGTGCGGGAACACACGCCGCCCGAGGCGGCATTCCTGGCCTATCACGACGTGCCGTTTTATCTCGCGACCGGCCGTCACGCCATGCGCGTGACACTCTCGCCGCGATCGTTCTATGTGGGTTCGAGCGACGCTTACAAGGAGCCGTTCCGGCATCTGGACGATACCATGCGTGCGCTGGGACTCGGCTACCTGTTGATCACGCCGGCCGATTTCCACTCCGACCTTCCACCTGACGAACAGGCCGCCCTGCGCGGGCTGATGCTGGAGAACGGCGCGTTTGAACGCGTCTACCAATCGCGCGGCGTGTCCGTCTACCGGCTGGGCAAGACACGGTAGAGCGTCGCCGAAGGGAATCGCTGTACAACTTCCAGCTCCGGGTTGCGCTCCAACCACCCGATCACCTGCCGGCGGTCAGCGTCGTCCAGGCGGCGGCGAAAATCCGCAAGGGTGAAATAGGCGTAGTCCAAGCCATGCGCGCGGGCGAAATCCGCGAGCTTAGCGTAAAGCCTCGTACGCTCCGGAGGAATCGTCGCGATACCAATGCATAGAGGGCACGGATGAGGCTGCACGCGCGGTGCCCGGTGTAGAGGAACAGGACTGGATCGTTGTAAGTGACGAGTTGCGCGCCGGCTGGAAGATGCGCGGCCATCCAGCGGAACGCAGCTTCGTCGGCCGACCGTTCCTCGCGGCGCTCTTCCACTTCGCGCGGCAGAATGCGCCAGCCAACCTCGTACTGCGTCCAAGCACCGCCGGCCAGTACGACGGCGAGAATCGTTCCCATGATGGCCGCAGCCGCGCGCTGGGATCTTTCGCGATGGCGCAGCGCGGCGCCGATCATGGCGACGATGTGCCGCATTTCGCACCAAAAGCCGGCCAGCAGGAGCGGATAGATCGGGCTGATCAGCCGCTCGGTGGGCGGACCGTGCCAGGCGATGAGCATGGGGCTGAACGGCACGGCGAACACGGCGTAGTCGAACGCGCGCCCGCCGCGAACCAGGCGCACCACTCCGACCAGCATGGTGATGCCGAGCGTCTGCGTGACTATCTTTACCAGCCACGCGTTGCTCGCTTCGGGAATAATCAGCGCACCCGCGGCGAGCAGCCACTGATCCAGGTTCTTCCACAACATCATGGGCAGGTCGGAGAGCCTTACCAAGTACGAGTAGTAACCGGAGTACGTAGTGAAATAAAGCGTAACGGGATCCGCGCCGCGTACCATGTGCAGGCGCGTCCACAGCGACCAACCGAGGACGAACGGCAGCATGGACGCCGCGAACCAGAGCGCCTGCTTGCGCTGCCTGCGCCACAGAAAACAGCCCACCGCGGAAGCCAGCAATAGCATCCCCGTGGTGCGCGTGAGGAACGACAATCCGCCGACGACGCCCGCCAGCGCCGCCCACTTCCATGATGCGCCCTCTTCGGCCGCGCGGTGGCACACCAGCAGGCACAGAATCAGCAGGCACAGAAACGGTAACTCCGAAAGCATGGTCGAGGAAAGAATGGCCAGATACGGATTCACGGCCAACAGCGCTGTCATCGCCCAGGCATGCTTTTCGGAGAATCCATAGGCGCGAAACAATCGTAGACACAGAAAGAGCAGCACGGGAACCGTGAGCCAGCTCACCAGCGTCGCGAGCCTCAGATTCGCCGGAAAGTTGGGATTCAGCTTCCAAACACCGGCGAGCACCAACGGATAAAGCGGCGGGTACTTGGTTTGAAACGGCACGTCCGGAAGACTGAGGATGCGGTAGCCGTGTCCGTCGGCGAGTGACTTGGCCGAGACGAAGTAGACACTATCGTCGTGAATCCATCGGCCGAAATGCGGCATGTCGCGACGGTACCAAGCGAAGTACGCCGACGGAAGCAGTAACAGCAGGAATAGCAGGAACAGCGCCAAGCGCCTCATTCCGCACGATTCTACCAAAAACGAACCTGTGGAACCTCCGAGGGCGGGGCCATGGGCCTGACGCTCCCACCGCGGCATTTCCATCTACCGGCTCGGCCGCACACGGTAGAGCGTCGCCGAAGGGAATCGCTGTACAACTTCCAGATCCGGATTGCGCTGGATGCCCTCGATCACCTGAGCGCGATCCGCGTCGCTCATATCGCGACGGAAATCGAAGTCCGTGTAATACGCGTAATCCAGGCGGTGCGCGCGGGCGAAATCGGCGAGCTTCGCGTAAGCCTGGTGGACGGAAGCGTGATCGTCCCGATACCAATACATGGAAGACACCGTGAGGCTCAGCGCCCGGTGGCCGGTGTAGAGGAACAGCACCGGATCGTTGTAAGTGACGAGTTGCGCGCCTGCCGGAAGATGCGCGGCCATCCATCGGAAGGCGGCTTCGTCGGCGGAACGCTCCTTGCGCCGCTGGTCCATTTCGCGCGGCAGGATGCGCCAACCCACCTCGTACTGCGTCCAGGCCCCGCCCGCCAGCACGCCGGCGAGCAAAAGTCCCATGATGGCTGCCGCCACGCGCTGCGATTTCTGGCGATGGCGCAGCGCGCCGCCCAGCATGGCGGCGACGTGCTGCATCTCGCTCCAAAAACCGGCCAGCAGGAGCGGATAGATGGGAACGATTAGCCGCTCGGTCGGCGGATAGTGCCAGAGCACCAGCATGGCGCTGAACGGCACGGCGAACACGGCATAGTCGAGCGCGCGTCCGCGCCGCGCCAGGCGCACCACGCCGGCCAGCATGGCGACGCCCATCGTCTGCGTGACGATCTTGACCAGGTGCGCGTCGCTGGCTTCCGGAATCAGCAGCGCGCCCACACCGAGCAGCCACTGGTCCAGGTTCTTCCACACCATCATGGGCAGGTCGGCCAGTTTCACCAGGTACAAGTGGTAGTCGAGGTAAGTGGTGTAGTAGAGCGTGACGGGATCCGCGCCGCGCACCATGTGCAGGCGCGTCCACAGCGTCCAACCGAAGACGAACGGCAGCATGGCCGCCGCGAACCAGAGCGCCTGTTTGCGCTGCCTGCGCCACAGAAAACAGGCCACGCCGGAAGCCAGCAACATCATCCCCGTGGTGCGCGTGAGAAACGACAATCCGCCGACGACGCCCGCCAGCGCCGCCCACCATAATGGTGCGCCCTCTTCCGCCGCGCGGTGGCACACCAGCAGGCACAGAATCAGCAGGCACGTGAACGGCAACTCGGAAAGCATGCTCGAACCGAAAATGGCCAGATACGGATTCACGGCGAACAGCGCCGTCATCGCCCAGGCATGCTTTTCGGAGAATCCATAGGCGCGGAACAATCGCAAGCACAAGAAGAGCAGCACGGGAACCGCCAGCCAACTCACCAGCGTCCCCAGCCTCAGGTTCGCGGGAAACTCGGGATTCAGTTTCCAGATGAGCGCGAGCACCATCGGGTGGAGCGGCGGATACTTGGTTTGAAACGGCGCGCCCGGAAAACTGAGGATGCGATAGCCGTGGCCGTCGGCAATGGATTTCGCCGAGACGAAGTAGATGCTATCGTCGTGAATCCAGCGGCCGAACTGCGGCATGTCCGCTTGCCGCCAGGCGAAGTACGCCGAGGGGAGCAGTAAGAGCAAGAACAGTGCCACGCGCCTCATTCCGCACCACCGTACCAAATCCGGGACAGCACCCTCAATCACCGTTTCCCGGCCCGGGGCCATTCGTTACAATCACAGTTCCATGTCTCGTTTCGTTTGGCTTGTGATCGCGCTGGCCGCGAGCGCCGCGGCGGCCGGGCGGAAACCCGTCACCGTGGAGGTGGCCGCCGCCACGCACGAACGCAAAGACGCGCCCGGCGCGCCCATCTGGGCTCCCGGCGGCCAACGCTTCGTCTACACGCAGGGCGGCAAGGTGTGGCTCTACGACATTCCCACTCGAGCGCGCCGCGAGTTGTTTACGATGGCCGCGCTCGAGTCGTCGGCGGTGAAGACGCCTCCGGCACGGGCCTTCGGCTGGCGGAACCGCAACGTGCGCGAGAAGCCGCTTCAATGGTTTCCGTCGGGCAACGCACTGCTGGTCTCGGCGGGCGGCGATTTGTTTTTGTTCCGGCTCGCGCTGGGCGGTTACACGCAACTCACCGCGACAGCCGAAGCCGAGAGCGATCCGCAGCTTTCCCCCGATGGCAAGCGCGTCTCGTTCCGCCGCTCTCACGAGTTGTTCGTGCTGGAACTGGCGACCGGCAAGATCGCGCAGCTCTCCAGCGGCAGCAGTGAAACCGTGTGGAACGCCGAGCTCGATTGGGTGTATCCGGAAGAGCTGGAACTGGGGACCGCGCACTGGTGGTCGCCCGATTCGTCGCGCCTCGCCTACCTGCAATTCGACGTGAGCCGGGAGGCTATCTACCCGCACGCGAACCTGCTGCATATTGAGCCCGTGGCTGAGCCGCAGCGCTATCCGCGCGCCGGCACTCCCAACGCCGACGTGCGACTGGGCGTGGTCGCACGCGACCGGCGGCCCAACCCGATGGATGGACCTGGGTGAGACGCGCGATATGCTGCTCGGGCGCGTCGCGTGGTTGCCGGACTCGAAGTCCGTGGCGGCCGTCCGGTTGAACCGCGTGCAGAACCGTTTGGATCTGTTCGCCGCCGACACCGCGACGGGCCTTACGCGCCGGCTGTTGCACGAGACCAGCCCGGACTGGGTGAACGTAAGCGACGATCTGAGGTTCCTCACCGCGGCGCCATCAGTTTCTCTGGTCCAGCGAGCGCGATGGATTCCGGCACCTGTATTTGTACTCGCTGGATGGAACGCTGGTGCGCCAACTGACCCGCGGGGAGTGGGAAGTGGGCGAGGTAGCCGGCGTGAGCGAAGCGAAGGGCGAAGTCTATTTCACAGCGCGCGCCGCGACGCCACTGGAAGATCATCTCTATGTGGTGCCGCTCGGCGGCGGCGCCGCGCGCCGCCTTACCACGCCGAACAAGACGCACGTTATTTCGATGAGCGAGGGGTGCGAGCACTACCTGGATGCATCGTCGAGCCTGCGCGAGCCCGTACGCCGCTCGATTCATCGCGGAGACGGCTCGGAGTGGAGCGTCTTCGTGGAAGCCGACGACCAGCCACTTAAGGAGTATGAGATCTTGCCCACCGAAATCGTTCATCTGACCGCGAGCGATGGCGCAACGCTCTACGCCCGACTCATCAAACCGGCCGGCTTCACTCCCGCCAAGAAGTACCCGGCCGTGGTCATGGTCTATGGCGGGCCGCATGCACAAAGCGTCCGTAACGCGTGGGCGGGTGCGAACTTCGACCAGGCACTGGCGCACCGGGGCTTTGTGATCTGGCAATTGGACAATCGCGGATCGGCCGGCCGCGGCCACGCGTGGGAGGCCGCGCTCTACCGCCGTTTGGGCGAGCGTGAGTTGGAGGATCAGAAGACCGGGGTACGGCATCTGGTCTCGATGGGGTTCGTCGACCCGGCGCGTGTCGGCATTTACGGTTGGAGCTACGGTGGATTCATGACCCTGAACGCCCTGCTGAACGCGCCGGAGATCTTCAAGGCAGGCGTCGCGGGCGCGCCCGTCACCGACTGGCGCATGTACGACACCATTTACACGGAGCGCTATCTTGGATTGCCCGAGGAAAACAAGGAAGGCTACCGGCTCAGCTCCGTAGTCCATTCCGCGGCCAAGCTCAAGGGCGCGTTATTGCTGGTACACAATTTCGAGGACGACAATGTCCTGTTTCAGCACACCCTGCGCATGGCGGACCAGCTTGAAAGGGCGGGAAAGCCTTTTGAGATGATGCTCTACCCGCAGAGGACCCACGGCGTCACGGGCCCCGCATACAAGCACCTATTGGAAGCGGTGGCCGCGTTTTTCGAACGCAGCCTGTGACCGGTTAGCGGCGCGCGCCGCCCGCGTGCCCGCTATCGCGCGACACGGAACTGGCTGGAGGAGCAGACGACACCGGCGACGAAGTCGACACCGATGGCCTGGATGCCATCACGCCGGAAGTCCCTGCCGAAGTCTGGTGCATGGTGGAGTAGCCCAGTTGGCTCGACGTCCACCCCGAGCGCCAGTCGCGTCCGCCGCCGCCCGACTGTTGCTGCGGATTATAGACCACGTACACGGTACGCGGACTGTAATATCGGGAACCGAATGGGCTGAAGTAGTAGCCGTTGTAAGGAACGAACGTGTACAGATTCATCCAGGGATTCCAATACCAACTCGAACCCGACCCGTTAAGCCCGGTCCCGACGAGCGACCTGGCCATCGAGATGTTCGCCATCGCCAGATACTCGGATCGCCGACGGCTCCAACGATAGAGCGCATCCCCGGTCTTGGTGTCGAATTTTTCGGCCACGTAGACGCCCGCCAGGCTGGTGCGCTTGCCGTTCTTCAACGTGATTTGCTGCCCCGAATTCGCCACCAACGCATCTCCGTCAAGCACCGAAAACTGCGGAGGCTCAGCATCCAAACGGTACAGACCCTTCTTGCGAAGAGTCACCGTCGAGTCCTTGTAGACCAGGGTCACGCCGTTGTCCTTGGACAGTTCCGCGCATTCCACCAGCACGGTGCCGCCCAACACCTCCAAGCGGGTGTCGATGAGCCGGGTCGTGATCATCCGCAACGAACTGTTCTCGCTCATGCGGAGGAACGCTCCTGGATTCAACAGCAGTTCCACCCGGCCTTCGCCCGTCTTCAATACACCGTTTTCCTTGACCTGAGTGTAGAGCCCGGCCTTCCGAACCACGTCTTTGCCATCCAGAGTGACCTGGCCTTCGATGTAGTTGATCAAGCCCGCCTGTGCCGAAACCACGCTCTGCCCGAATAAGGCTCCCGTCGAGAGCAACGCAGCCAACGCCACAAGCCATGCCGTCCGCCCAAACAGTGACATGAGACGCCTCCTTGTCTGATCCTGCGCCTCTCTGGGACGTATGTCAAGCCGTAACGGTTACAAGAACTTATGGTCGAATTAGCGGGAGGCCATGGCGGCGCTGACCCGCAGAAACACCATAATGGGGCCGTCGCTCGGATCGACGCCTTTTCCGATACGATACTCCCCGGGGATGGAAGCCTCCGCCATCGGCTTGGGCCCCTGGGCCATCGGCGGCCGGCTCTGGGGAGGGGCCCAGGAAGCCAACTCCATCCACGCGATCGAAGCGCTCCATCGACGCGGGCGTGAACCTCATCGACACCGCGCCGGCTTATGGTCTGGGCCTTTCCGAACAGGTGGCCAGACCAGACCATGCCCATCGCCGATACCATGGGCACGCTGCTCGATCTAAAGCGGGTAGGCAAGATTCGCGCCATCGGCGTGAGCGACGCCTCCATCGCCTATATCGACCCGTATCGCCGCCTCGGCGCCGCCTCCATCGACACGGAATCAGGAAAGCTACGGCATGCTGGACCGCGCGAGCGACGAAACCCGCCTACCGCATCTGCCGCGCAACGCCGTTGCCGGTTTCTGACGCGTACTCGCCGCTCTCGCTGGGACTGCTCGACCGGATCAGGAAAGGTACAGCATGCTGGATTCCGCGCAAGCGACATGCGCGCTTCGCATCCGCGCTTCACTCGCGAAGCCGCGCGCAGCGTTATCTAGATGCTCGCGCGCATGGCCCCTGGCGCAGGCTCACCAGGCGAACATCGCGCAGCTCGTTCTGGCCTGGACCATGACACAACCCGGCGTAACGCACGTGCTCGCCGGCGCCCGTAACGCCGCACAGGCCCGCGGGAACGCCGCGCGGCCAATTGCAATTAACCGCGGACGAAATCGCGCGTATCGCGGCGCTGCTCGGCAATTGACGCGAATTCTGCTACCGTAAATCTCATGAAGCTCGCTGGAATCGCCGCGGCGCTCCTGTGGGTGCCGCTTCTTGCAGCACAACCCATCGAGGTCAAGACTCACACCCTGGCCAACGGCATGAAGATCCTGGTCCAGGAAGACCACGACATCCCCAACGTGTCGTTGTACTTCTTCTTCCGCATCGGTTCGCGCAATGAGAGCGCCGGCACCACCGGCATCTCGCACTTCTTCGAGCACATGATGTTCAACGGCGCGAAAAAATACGGTCCCAAGCAGTTCGACATACAGATGGAGAAGAACGGCGGCAACAACAACGCCTACACCACGCGCGACGTCACCGTCTATACCGACTTTCTGCCGCGCACGGCGCTCCAATTGATGTTCGACATGGAGGCGGACCGCATCCGCGACCTGAGCTTCGATCCCAAGATGATCGCGAGCGAGCGCGGCGTGGTATCGAGCGAGCGCCGGTTGTCGGTCGATAACAGCAACTTCGGCGCGCTCCATGAGCAACTGATGGCCTCGGCGTTCACCGCGCATCCCTATCACTGGCCCGTGATCGGCTGGGCCTCGGATATACAGGCCTGGACCATGGACGATCTCAAGAAACACTTCCGCATGGGCTACGCGCCGAACAACTGCACCATGGTGGTGGTGGGTGACGTGACGCTGGAACAGATCGTCGCGCTGGCCGAGAAATACATCGAGCCGATCCCGCGCCAGGAGCCGCCTCCCCCGGTACGCACGGTGGAACCCGAGCAGCGGGGCGAACGACGCGTCACGCTGCAAAAGGCCGCGCAACTGCCGCTGGTGATGGTCTGCTATCACACGCCGGCCAGCCACAGTCCGGAACACTACGCGCTCGAAGCTCTCAACCAGATTCTGAGCGAAGGCCGCAGTTCCCGGCTCTACCGGCGCCTGGTCGACCGCGATCAACTGGCGCTCTCCATCGACGCGGGCAGCGAACTCTCGCTGGATCCCGGTCAGTTCATGTTCATCATGCAGCCGCGCAGCGGCGTGGAGCCGGCACGCGCCGAGAAGGCTCTCTACGAGGAACTCGCTCAGCTCGCCCGCGAGGGCGCCACCGCCGTGGAATTGCAGAAGGCCAAGAATCAACTCGCGGCGGATTTCTATCGCGAACTCAAGACCATCTCGGGTAAGGCCAATCTGCTGGGACGCTACGAGGTATATTTCGGCGACTATCGTAAGCTGTTCACCGCCCAGGCGGAGTTGGAGAAAGGTGACCCTCTCGGATATCAAGGCCGTGGCCGCGAAGTACTTCGGCGAGCGCAATCGCACCGTGGCTACGCTGGTTCCCGGAAAGGGCCCGGAGGTGGCGAAATGAAACGCGCGCTTTGGTGGTTGACGCTGACCGCACTGGCCGTGCCGCTGGCGGCCCAAGTAAAGTTACCTCCCTACGTGCGGCAAACCTTGCCCAACGGTCTGGTGCTGGTGCTGATGCCCAAGCACGACGTGCCGCTCACCAGCGTCGAGGTGATGGTGCGCGGCGGCGCGGAATCCGATCCGGTTGGCCAAGCCGGCCTCTCGTCGGTGACCGCCGAACTGCTGCGTCGAGGCACCGCCACCCGCAGCGCCGACAAGTTCAGCGAGGATATCGACTTCATCGGCACCACGTTCCAGACAGGGAGCAACGATCAAGCCACCGTGGTGGCGACCGAGTTTCTCTCGCGCGACGCGAACCGTGCGCTCGATCTCATGGCCGACGCCGTGCTGGGACCCGCCTTCCCCGAGTCCGAAGTAAAGAAGGTCCTCGCTCAACGCATTGACGCAGCCAAAGCGCTGAAGGATAATCCGCAGGCCGCCGCCAGCGTCTATTTCCGCGCGTTCTTTTACGGCGCCGCGCATCCCTACGGCCGCCCGGCTGACGAATCTTCGCTCGCGCGCATCACGCGCGAGTCCATCGTCGATCATCATCGCCGCATGTACACGGCCAAGAACATGACGGTCATCGCCGTGGGCGATTTCGAAACGCCCGCCATGGCCGCCAAGCTGTCCAACGCCTTCTCGGCGGCGCGCGCCGGAAGCGCCTACGCGTGGACCGCGCCCCCTGCGCCCGCGCGCGGCAACGCCTCGCGCCTGCTTTTGGTCGACAAGCCCGACGCCACGCAGACGTACTTCTGGATCGGCCAGCCCGGTATCTATCGCACGCATCCGGACCGCGTCACGCTCTGGATCGTCAATACGCTGTTCGGCGGCCGTTTCACATCCATGCTCAACGACGCTTTGCGAGTGAACTCCGGCCTGACCTACGGAGCCGTCTGCCGCCTGGACACGCATCGCCTGCCCGGCGCCATCAGCATTGCCACCTTCACGCCCACTGAAACCACGGCCAAGGCCATCGATCTCGCGCTCGAGGTGCTGAAGCGGTTGGGCGAGAACGGCATCACCGCCGAACAGCTCTCGAGCGCCAAGGCCTACATCAAGGGCGGCTACCCGACCGACCATCTGGAGACCGCCGAACAACTCGCCGGCATGCTCGGAGAAATGGAACTCTACGGACTGGGCCGCTCCGAAGTAGACGACATGTTCTCGCGCATCGACTCGGTCTCGCTGGAAGCCGCGAGCGCCGCGGCGAAGAAATACTACCGCACCGACGGGCTGACCTTCCTGCTGCTCGGCAACGCCGCCAAGATCCGCGACGCCGCGCGTAAGTACGCGCCCAACGTAACCGAGCGCGCTATCACCGCCCCGGGATTCCGGTGATCCTCTGTCGGCCGCCGCACCGGACGATGCTGTGTTGTAGGGTCGGATATATCCGGCCCTACGGACGAATGCCAGGCCCCCAGGCAGCGCAACCAGGGTTCCTTCTTCGCATCAGCCGTGTGGCAACCACTCTGAAGCGCATTACCTGATCTCCACCTCCACCATGTTTGCCACTTGCCCCTCGACGCTCAGCCAGAGGGCTTGCCGGCCCCGGACATTCGGCATGGGCGGCATCTTCACGTTGATCTGATCGAGTCCGGGGTACTCACTCTGCGCACCGGCGTATTGCACTTCCCCCTGGAAGCCGCCGATCTGCACCTTCACCTGGTCTAGCGCGGTGCGGCCGCGGATCCCGGTGCCATACAACAAGAGAATCACCTGCTCGTTTGCCGCGCCGAGGTCTATGGGAGTGGTGACGCAACTGCCCGGCGCGCTGCCGCACACGAAAACCGGGAAGACCGTCTGCCCTCCGTCCGCCGCCACCCTGACTGCCATGGCTGCAGCCACTCCCCTGCCATCGCCGTTCTTTGTAAACAAAGCTGGCCATATTCTGGCGATACCGGCGGTCCCCGCCGCAACGGTCTTGTCCTGGTTCAGGACGGTGACCGTCGCAAGGCCGGGCTTGCTGGCTACGGGGATTAGGTAGTTGATCTGAGTTGGTGAGACGAACACAAGAGGCGCGAGAAGTTCGGTCCTGGATACGTCCTTCACTTTCACCGAAACGCCGCCGAGCACTGTGGGTAGGGGGATCGACGTTGCCACCTCGACGCCCGCCGCGAGGTTCTCGCCGAAACCACTAGCGAACGAATCGGGCGCGCCGCCCCACTCATAGCTTGCCGAGGAGACCGTGACAAATGCGCCTGGCGGTGCGGATTCCGCAATCCGGGCGATGAAGGCGTCCCGATTGCCTTTGTTCGCGGACTGGAACGCCTTCAACGTCGGGAAGTCCGTCGAGTCCGTACGGCCAGTTACGTAGATATTTCCAGACTTATCCAGAGCAATCGCGTATCCAAGATCCCAGCCGGTTCCCCCCAGGAAACTTGAATGCACCAGCGCAGAACCCGTCACGTTCACCTTCGTGATGAAAACCTCGTCGTTGCCGGCGTGCGTGGACTGGAAGGCGTTGAGGATGGGGAACTCGGGCGATCTCGTTGAGCCTACTACGTAGCTGTTCCCGCTCGCGTCCACGGCCACACCAGTGGCGCTGTCGGCCTTCGAGCCGCCGAGGTAGGTGGAGAACACCGTAGCCGATCCTTCCGGATTGAGCTTGGTGAGAAAAGCGTCTTGCTCACCCTTGAAAGTCGCCTGCACGACACCTTGCGTGACCGGGAAATCCGTCGATTGGGTGGCGCCGGCCACGTATGCGTTGCCTGATGCATCCACGGCCACAAAGGCGCCCCCATCGGCGCCGGTGCCACCGAGGTATGTGGAGTAGATCAGGGCGGCGCCGGCTTCATTCAGCTTGGCGACGAAGACATCCAGCGGGTCCTTTGAGCGCGGACTGAATTGGGCGGGCGGTGGGAAAATCCGTCGAGGCCGTGTAACCCGTCACGTAAGCGTTGCCGCTGCCATCGACAGCTACGGACTCACCATGATCCCAGTCCTGTCCACCCAGGTAGGTGGCGTAGACCAGGGAGCCTGACGGCGCGAGTTTCACCACGAACGCATCTGAGCCCCCGCCGGCGTACTGCCGCTGGAACGCGTTCTGCGTGACGGGAAAGTTGTATGACACCGCGTCGCCCGTGACATAAGCGTTCCCTGCCGCGTCAATGGCAATCCCGCACGCGAAGTCCGTATCGTTCCCCCCGAGGTATGTGGAGTACAGCAACTGAGTACCCGCCGGATTCAGCTTGAGCACATAAGCGTCCTCCTTACCGCCGAAGCCGGCCTGCGCCGGGTTCACAACGGGAAAGTCGGTAGACTGAGTGCGTCCGGTCACGTACGCATTGCCGGAGGAATCCACCGCAATGCCGAACCCGCGCTCCAGTCCGCTACCTCCGATGCGTGTCGTGTAGATCATCTCGCCGGCCGGGTTGAACTTGGAGACGAAGAGATCCGCCGACCCGGTCTCGACGGAGCCGACCTTATTGCTCGCCGGGAAGTCCGCGGACGAGGTGCTCCCAGTGACGTACACGTTGCCGTCAGGATCGGTCGCGATGCCGGCGCTCTTCATGTCGCCGCTCGCCGTGACGTTCTCCGATGAGGAACCGCCGAGATAGGTGGAGAACGACAGGACGGGGTCGATCACGAGCGGTTCGGCCGTGTCGTAACCGGAAACCCGGAAGCCCACCTTCCCGCTCCCGAGCAGGCAGTACGTGCCGGCCACCAACCGGCGCCCCTCGGCACTTTCCTGATAGACCACCGGTTTACGCAAGCGCAGGAGCTTTTCGTCCAGAATCAGGTCACCGGTCGCATCGATTCTCATGCGCGGAGCGCCGTCGAAACGCAGGCGGATTACGGAGGGATCCGCACCGGGCGCGACGAGGAAGTCGAATTCGAGTTCACCTCGTCTGCCATGGAAAACCAGATCCACGCCGGGGTACACGCTCTTGTACCGGACCCCGGAGTAAGCCTGGACGCCGGTGAACCAACGTGAAGGCTGGTTGCCGAGGATGTAGTTGACCCTACCGGAAAACGGCTCCAGGCCACCCATCTCCGCGCGTCGACTGGCGCCGTCGAGACGAATGCGCATCTTGCCGCGAGCGTAGCGGATCACCGCTCCGGAGGGACTCAGCAGAAGCGTATAATCCGGCCTGCTCGCTACGAATCTGTATTCGCCTGCCACCTGGCCGCGGTTCGCTTCGAAGACCAGCGGCAGTTTGCCGAAAACAACATCCACGCGGGCAACCGCGGGGACACACAACGCCAAAAGCAGAATCCAACGTTTCATTTCAAGTTCACCTCCACCGTATTCGCCGCCTTGCCGTCGGCGGTCAGCAAAATCTCCAATTTGCCGCGCCCGGCCAGCGTCCGCGGCAGCTTCACGTTCACCTGGTCCAGCCCCGGATACTCGCTCTGCGGGCCGGCGTATTGCACCTCCGCGTCCACCCAGCCGATCTTCACCTTCACTGTGTCGAGAGAGGTTCGCCCCCGAATCCCCGTTCCGAACAGCAGCAGAATCACCTGATCACCGGCCGCACCGAGATCGATAGGCTCGGTGAGCGCAACTGCCCGGCGTATCGCCGCACCGAAACACTAACTGGGAAACCGTCTGGGAACCATCCGCCGCGATCCTCACTGCCACGGCCGCTGCCGCTCCTCTGCCGTCGGCATTGGCTGAGAACAGACCCGGCCCGACCGCATCGATCTGAATGGTTTCATCGGCTATGACCTGATCGGGAGTTCGGATTACGGTCACCGTCGCCGGTCCGGTCCGGCTGTCCTCCGGAATGAGGTAGTTGATCTGAGTGGGAGAAACGAAGAACAGCGGCGCGCAAGCCGTTCGACGCCCGCGCTGTCCTTCACCCTGACACTGACGCCGCCTAAGACAGCAGGTAGCGGGAGAGTCGTCGCGGTCTGGATGGTCGCGGCGAGAGCCTGGCCGAAGGCGCTAGCGATCGACTCGGGCGCAAGCGGAAAGTATCTCAGGAAGCTCGCAGCCGATACGCTGGTGAGCGGGGGCCGGGAAGCGCCATCCACAACCTTGGCGATGAAGGCATCGCCGCTGCGTCCGCCGGCGGGAAAGGTCTGCCGGACTCCCGGGGTTGTAGGGAAGTTTCCGGAGCCGGTTACTCCAACGATATAGGCGCTTCCAGCCGGGTCTACAGCAATCCCCGTGCCGCTGTCATTGTCGTCCCCGCCCAGGAAGCTCGAATAGACGAGAGCGCCCCCCAGATTCAGTTTTGCGACAAACGCGTCGGTGACGCCGCGCAGCGTACCCTGAAAGGCGTCGGCGGTGACAGGAAAATTCGCGGAGGATGCTCCCGTGAGGTAGACATTGCCCGTGGAATCCACCGCGATCGAGAGGCCCGCGTCGTTATTGACGCCGCCCAGCAGCGTGGAATAGACCAGGACGCTCCCCTGCGCGTTCAGCTTGGCTGCAAACCCATCGCTGTTGCCGGCGAGCGCTCTTTGGAAAGCCCCTGGCGTGGTGGGGAAGTCGATGGAAAAGGTTAGCCCCGTCACATAGGCGCTACCTGCGCCGTCAATGGCGATGTCGATCGCTCCCTCTCCGCCGTTGCCGCCGAGGTAGGTTGAGTAAACAAGGGCGCTGCCTTCCGAGTTCAGCTTGGCGACGAACGCGTCTCGGCTTTCGTCGGCCGCTTTTGTCCTCTGGAATGCGCCGGGTGTGGTGGGAAAATCGACCGACTCGCTGCCGCCGGCAACGTAAGCGTTCCCGGACCCGTCAATCGCTATACTGCTCGCCTCCTCATTGGCGGAGCCTCCCAGAAACGTCGAGTACACGAGTGCATTCCCGGCCGGGTTCAACTTCGTAATGAAGACGTCGTTCGCGGGTCTCTTGGTTGGCTGAAATGTGCCCGGCGTGGTGGGGAACTCGGTTGAGAATGTCGTGCCGGTGATATAAGCATTGCCGGCCGGGTCTGCGGCGACGCCGTACGCTTCGGCGCCAACGCTGTCCAGATAAGTCGAGTAGACGAGGGCAGCGCCGGCGGCATTCAGCTTTGCGACAAAAGCACCACCGGTGGAGGCCGTTCGGAAGGCACCCGCCGTGGTTGGAAAGTTCGAAGAAGAAGTGTTCCCTGTTACATAGGCATTGCCAGCGCTATCGATGGCGATGTCGAATCCGCTGTCGTTGTAACTGCCTCCGAGAACAGTGGAGTACAGGAGTGCCGTGCCCGCAGAGTTAATCTTTGCGACAAAAACATCGCGTCCGCCGGGGGAACCCTGGGAGGCACCCGGAGTGGTAGGGAAGGCGCTGGAATCTGTGGTCCCTACCACGTAGGCGTTGCCTGCGGAGTCGACCGCAATCCTGCTATCGAAACCTTCCTCGCCGCTACCCCCCAGGTAGGTGGAGTAGCTCAGCACCGGATCGATCACCAGCGGGAGGCTGGCCTCGTACTCCGCGACCTGAAAGCCCACCTGCTCTTTTCCTCTGAGTACGTAGCGGCCTTCGATCTGTTTCTTCACCCCGTCGATTTCCTGGTAAACCGTCGGCCTTTGCTGCCGGATCTCGCCCGAGACCGTGCGAAGCACGACGTCCCCAGCCTTATCGATGCGCAGGCCGTCGAAACCTGAGAACCCTAGGCGGATCATGCTGGGGTCGCAACCGGGGGAAACCACGAAGTCATATTCCAGCCGTCGCTGGTTTCCATAAAAGGTGAGGTGAATCCCTGGATAGACATTCCGATACCGCACTCGGGCATAGTGGGGAATCCGGGTGCGCCACTTCCGGGGGTCATTACCAAGAAAGTAGTTGCTGCTGCCCGGAAGTGAATTGAGGCCTTCGACTTGTACGGCAGGGTCGGCGCCAATCAGCTTCATCCGCACCAGATGCGCGGGTTTGCCATGCCCGCTCGGAAGCGACAAAGCGACCTGGTTCGAGGCCAGAAAGAGGGCATAGCCTCTGCCCCGAGAAACAAATCTGACTCGCCGATCGGCCTGGCCATGATTGGGCTCGAATATCAAGGGCAGGCTGCCGGAGACAAGATCCACGCTGGCCAGTGCGGGGATACACAACGCCCAAAGCAAAATCCAACGTTTCATTTCACGCTCACCTCCACCGCATTCGCCGGTTTGCGGTCAGCGATCAGCAGAATCTCAGCCTTGCCCCGCCCGGCCAGCGGTTACGGCGGCTTCGCGTTCAGTTGGTGAAGCCACGGTTAATCGTTCTGCGGACCGGCGTAATGCACTTCGGCGTCCACGCCTGCCTCATCGACGGCCAGGTTGTAAGTTTCGTCATGGCCCGCTTCCCTCGATGTAGGTGCAGTCGATCAGCTCCGGAGGGTTAAACTTGGCTGCGAACGCGGCGCGCCCGCCGCCGGGTTTTCTCTGAACCGGGCTGGCGGACGCAGGGAGGTTGTTGGAGGTGGTTGTACCGGCTACAGTGAAGGTTGCCGGACGAATAGAACGCGATCCCAAAGATGACCTCGTCACCGTTACCTCCCAGGTAGCTCGCGTATCGGCCGAATTTTCTCTTTTGCCCTCTCGGCCTGCCTGAGTATACCACCAGTAGAACGTTTTAGAGCCCGTAGTATAGCTTCTTTTTATCCTGAATATTTCATCCAGTACCGAGAGGACTGGTTTGACTCTTTCCCGAAGGATCCCGCAGCCAAAAGCTCCGGCCTTCTTGGCCCGAGAGGAGAACATGGTTGGGCGTCAACCCTGGCATGCATGCTTGTTTCTGGGGAGGCCTGAGAATTCTACCGCAGCCTAAGTCATTCTCCCGTAGGCAGTTGCGGATCAAGCCGCGAACAGCGGCGTCCCTTTGATGAATGCCAGACCCTTGAACAGCGCCACCAGGTTATTCTCTTCGTCCGTAACACGGATGAGGCAGGTCGAGAGCTTGTGGGTGCGGGAGATTTCCTCGGCGACGGCCGTCAACTTGCCCGCGCGGACCGCTTTGAAGTAGGTGATGTCGGCCTGCGAGCCCACCGCCACCACACCGTGCGAATTCGACGCGGCGGCGAAGGCCAGATCGGCGAGCGTGAATACGGCGCCGCCTTGCAGAATACCCACACTGTTCATGTGGCGCGGCTCGACCGCCATCTCCGCGCGCGCGAACCCCAGGCGCACCTCCACCACGCTCATGCCGTTCTCGCGCGCGAAGCGATCACGCTCGAAGAACTCGGCTATACGCCTGAACGGATCGTCGGAGCCCGTCACCGTTTTGCCGCCGCCGGGGCGAACGCCACCCGCACCGTGGTGTAGGTCCAGGGCTTGAGGGGGATCTCGACCACGCCGCCCTTTACCGCGAGCGGCGCTTGCGCGTCTTCGACCCCGTTGGCCAGTTCGACGCTGGCAAGCGGGAAGACAGGCGAAGCGAACTTCGCCACACCCTTCTCACCTCCGGTCTCCTGCAAGCGCAGAATGAATCCGCGGCCGTCTTCGGCTTGCTTAAATGACGACACCGTGGCGTGCGTCGAATCGATCTTGAAGAATTCGCCGCTCCCCGACGGCATACGGCGCTTCACCGGCGTATAGCGCACGTTGCCCGTGTCATACAGCGCGTAGCCCACCAGCGGCCGCCGCGTGTCGGCGTCAAAGCGCGCCAGCTCCGCCGCACTCAGCCGCGCAGCGCTCGTAATGGCGTAACGGAAAGTGTGGTTGCCGCTCTGGTCCGCCTTGTAGTTGGTGAACCAGTAGTTGTGCATCGGATAGCTGTAAATGTGGCCGTTGGAGATATTCAAGTGCTTCATCCAAAGGCCGCGGTTGATGTCGGTCAGCGTAACCAGAGGCGCATCGGGCGTGGCCCAGGCAATGGCGGCGTTGGCGTCGCGCGCCACCACCACGTTCTGCGTCGTGAACCAATCGCGGCAGGCGCCGGGCAACTGGTCCACGTTCGGACGCACCCAGGTGTTCTGGACCTGCAGAGCGAGTTCCGGCGGCTTCACGGCGAAGGGGTATGCGAAGTAAACGGCCTCTTTCTCCCGTACAGCTTCCTTGCGCAGACGGTTCACAATGTCGACGCGCTTCAGATCGTCGTACACCGTCACCTCGGTTTCGATCTCGGGCACGCTGCGCGCCTGCGCGCGGATGATGATGCGCTGACCCGTGTTTTCGATCAGGCTGGCGCCGCTGGAACTGGTGATATCGAAGCGTGGCGGTTTCAAGCGCACTTCGTCGGTCATCAACCGCGAATCCGCGCCGCCGCTCACATAGAGCAATTGGTTCAACTGGTAGGGCGCGCCGGAGTCGGCCAGTTCCCGGCCCAACTCCTTATCGAAAATGCTCGCTATGGCGCCCGTGGTTCGGTCGAAGGTCACGCGATAGTAGCGCGACTCGATCTGCCAGGTGTACTGGTGCGGCCTGGGCGCTGGCGCGGGAGTTCCCGGCACCGCTTCCACGCGGTAGGCACGGTAGCCGAAGCCCGGCACGTCGCGAGCGAGGAACCGCTGCACGCGGTAGCCCTGCTGCTCGCGGACCACTTCCACCGGAACCGCCGCGCCCGTCGACGGGTCCATCAGCCGGCGCGCGGGCTCCAATTCAAATTCCACCACGCCGGTGCGCGCGCGCGGCTCCAGGTTGAAGACGAACAGGGTGGGACCGTCGAGCGAAATGTTCTGGACCAGCCGGTTCAGCGAACGCGTCGCGAGATCCGTGGCGGCCCACTGGGCGCGCCAGGCGAAGCTGCGCTTCACTTCCCACTGCGAGGTCACGAACTTCCTATCCGGCTGCGACACGCTGTTGTGCGCGCCCCAGGTGTGCTCGTCGTAAAACAACAGATTCTTCCAGGCCTCGTGGAATTCGTCCATCGGATACAACTCGGCGGGGTGGAAAGCGGTGGCCAGCGCGGCGGCCGCTTCGGCCTGCGGCAGCAGGATCTGCGAAGCGCGATTCATGGTGGTCTCGTAAGCCGTCGACGCCGAGCCATCCTCCCAATACGCGCCGCCGTCGCCGCGATAGACCGGCAGTTTCTTCGCAAAGTTGCGGGTGATGTATGCGTAGTAGTCGGCGTCGGTCGAGGGCGTGATTTTGGGGAACGCGTAGGTGTCGTTCCACTTCTTGACAATATCCACTTCGCCGTCGCGAATCCCTGCGTTGTCGGTGTAGAGGCCATAGAGCAGCACGCCGTCCACCGGGTAGTTGGCGCGGCGGTAGCGCGCCAGGAACTGTGGTACGGTGCGCTCCAGCCGGTCGATCGAAGGTTTGTCGCCCACCAACCGCCACATCTGCAAATAAGAACGGGCGAACCAGGCCACCACGCGCCGTCCGTCGACGCCCTCCCACCAGAAGGGCGAATCTTCGTTCAAATTGCTCTTCTGCAATAGCGCACCGCGCGTCTGGTTGCTGCCCAGGGCGAACCCCACCACGCCGTTTTCGGCGAGCACCGAGGGCATGAACCAGGTGTGCGCCGGTGTGTCGGTGAGGCAGGCGAACTTCATGGGCACGCCGTGCCGCTTGGCCAGGCTTTTGGTGTAGTAGAGCGAACGGTACATTTCCTCGCCCGTGCACATGCCGCTCATCAGGTTCAGATACAGCGCATTAATGCCCATGCGATTGGCCACGGCGGCCCGCATCAGTTCCTGGCGATGCGCGTCGTCGCGCGAATGCATGTAGTTGTCGACCAGCCAACTGGTTTCGAGATTGAACTTGAAGAACGGATACTTGCGGATCAACTCGAGCGCGCGGTCTGTGTTGCGGTTGTCGAGCTCCTGCACGTGCGGCTGCAGATCCGTATAGCCGATGTCATTGTGAATCTTGAGGCCGGCGAAGATCCTCCAGCGCTTCTCGGGACGGAATTCGCCCTGGAACGTACGCGCCTCTGCCTGCCCGCTCAAGGCCAACTCGTAGGGCGCCGGAGCGTTGACGGCCGGCACTTCCACGCGCACAACGCGCTCCCCGAAATCGAATCCGCCCGCATCCACCTTGGCGGCCACCGCCGAGGCGCCCACCTTCAGAGTGAGCTTGCCCGCGGCGAGCGGCCGCATGTGCCGCAGCGCCACCTCGGTCACTTCCTTGAGTTGCTCGCCAGACTGCTTAAAGAAAATGGTGGGCTCGACGCTGGCGGCCAGATCGGGCGCCGCGGTCGTGCCGCGCTCCAGCCAGAGCGCGTCGTAGTTGACGATGCCCGTGTCGCCCAGGAACGAGAGCGCCATTTCGTTCACGCCCTGGCGGAAGGCGGACGCCGGGATCGCCGCGCGCACCGAACCGCGTGTGAAGGTGATGGTGTTGGCCTGGCGTTCGTCGAGATTCTCCGCCGCCACAGGCCGCAGGCGGTAGCTGCCACGCTTGCCGTTCACTTCGACGATCATGCTGCCCGGAGCCGCGCCCAGGAAGAAGCAGTCCAGGGCGAAGACCGGCGCCGGCGGCACCTGATCCAACGAGAACCGGATCTTATAGACCGATGGGTTCTGGTCCGCGGCGTCCTGCTTCTGCTTCCAATCCGAGTCCGCGTTCTTGCCGACTTCGAAAACGAAGCCAGGCGCGGAGCCCGGGGAGAATTCGTCGTTCGAGTTGTCGGCCGTGCCGATGCGCCACACGATATTCGGGTCGTTCGCCTGGGCGGCCGAAACGGAGCGCCGCGTACCCGCTTCCCGCAGAAAAGCCGCGGCGAGCAGCGCCACCCCAGCCCCCACCAGCATGCCTCGCGTAATCGTCATAGGCTCTATTCTAGACTAGAGACAGGACCCAGTTACACGCTTTTTTCCATGACCCGGCTCGTCGATCTCACGCACTTGCTGCTGGACGGTCAGCCCGGCTATCCATCCGATCCCGAATTGCGCATCCGCCCGTATCACACGCTCCCGTCAGCCGGCTACAACGTCGCTGAGATCCGCGCCTCGACGCACCAGGGCACGCATCTGGACGCGCCCTATCATTTTTTCGACGACGGCACGACGGTGGACCGGATACCGCTGGACCGGTTTTGCGGCGAGGCGGTGCTGGTGGATTTCGCCGAGGGCGGTGCGCTCGGGCCGCGAGCCGAAATCGGCGTCGAGATGCTGGAGGCCCACGGCCAGGCCTTCACACGCGGAGCCAGAGTGCTCTGCCGCACGGGATGGGACCGCCGCTGGGGGCAGGCCGGGTTCTTCACCGATCATCCGTCGCTCACCGTCGACGCCGCGCGGTGGATCGCCTCGCGCCGAATCGCGCTGCTGGGCCTGGACACGCCGTCGCCGAGTGCGGACGATCTCGACGTCCACCGCATTCTGCTCGGCGCAGGCGCGGAGATCGTCATCGTCGAGTCGCTCGCGAACCTGGACCGGCTCCCGCCGCGGTTCACCTTCATCGGATTTCCGCTGCCTTTGGCCGGATGCGACGGCTCGCCCATCCGCGCCGTGGCTCTCTGCGACGATTCACGGTGATAGGATGGATCTCTTCCGCCATGAAAGCCCTACTCGCGACAGCCCTGATTTGCGGCAGCCTGCTTCCCGCGGCCGCCGAAACCATCATCCGCTTTCAGTTCGCCAACGACTATAATCGGCACGCCGCCGGCTACCAGATCGTTTCACGCGTCTACCGTAGCCCGCGCTATCTGTGGGTGAGCCGCGTCAGGGAAGATCGAGATCGACGGCGAAAAGGACGCGCTGCTCAGTGGCGCCATCGCCGGCGAGAAAGGCGAATTCCGCGTCGGTCTGGACAACGGCGCTTACAAGCTCACGCTCATTCTCTCCGACCGGAACCGCGCGCACGGTCCGTTCACCGTCTTCGTGCAAGGCGAGGCGGCCGCCAAGGATGTGCGCATCACACCGGGCGTAGTGAAGCGCCTCACCTTGCCCGCCACGGTCCGCGATGGCTCCTTGCGTCTGCGGCTGGAGGCGGCGCCCAAAGAGAGCTTTGTCATTAACGGTCTGGAAATCGACGGTCCCAAGGGCGCGAAGCTGCAGCGGCTGTTCGCCGACGCGCCACCCGACATTCTGCCGACGCGCGCGGAGGTGATGAAGCGCGGCGTGAACGATCCCAAGAGCGCGCTTCGAGCCTACTGCGAATGGCTGCTCACCAAGCGCCTGCCCAACGGATTCCTGGGCGATCAGGAGCCCTACGGGACCCACGTCAATCATTACTGGTACACCACGGCCTATCCGCTGCGAACGCTGGTGGCCGGCTATCGCATCTTCGGCGACCAGCGGTATTTGGATGCCGCGACAGCCATTCTCGACCGGCTGGTCGAGGAGCAGTTGCCCAACGGCGCCTTCCAGCAGGTGTTCCGCGGCAAACCCACCAGCCAACTCACCAAGGAAGAAATTCACGATATCTACACGCGGCGCTGGATGAACATGGCCGACGTCGGTTCCATCGCCACGGCGCTGGGAGTGGGCGCGCGTTACGCCGGCGAACCGCGTAAGACGGCGTACCGCAACGCGCTCCGCCGCTACTGCGAGGAATTCGCCATGCAGTTCCAGAAGCCCTCGGGCGGCTTCACCAACGGCATCGAGAACGGCGCCGTGCAGACCAATATTTACAGTGTCGCCACCGGCACCGAAGCCGCCGCCTTCGCCGCACTCTATGCTTCGACGGGCGAGCCAAAACACCTGCAAGTGGCCGAACGCGCCGCGCATTTCCTATTGGACAACTGGAACCAAAACGGCCTGCCCATCGGCTATCCGCATTCGCCGGGAAAGCCGGTAGTCCCCGCGCTTATGGAGCCTTACCAATACGCCGAATCCTACTACTTCCACGAGGGCATTCTGTTCGTCCTGGCGCACTCCAAGGACGCCAAGCTGCAGGAGAAGGCCCGGCGCGTCTATGGCTGGCAAGTCAAAGGGCCCAGCGGCATGCTCGCTACCATTGGGGGCCGCGCGTGGTGGCCGCTGGAAGACGCCTGGGACAATTCGAAGTCCGCGGGACTGCCGCTGGTGTTGCTGTACTATCGCACGGTCGACAAGAACCCGGAGGTGGAGAATTTCCTGGCCGTCGCGCGGCGTTTTCTCTCCACCAGCGACTACGCGCGCCGCATCGGCGTGATGGTAGACGATCCCGATCTCGCCTGGGGCGGGCACTCGCTGCAATCCTGGGCCGGATTCTCGATCGCGGCCACCGGATTCGCCGGTTTGAGCGTGGCCGAAATGATCCAACCAGGTCTGATTTATCTGGCGCCTTGAAAGATCCGCCGTCCACAGGTAAAGTGAATTCATGTCCAACACCTCTTTGGTCAAAGAAGCCCTCGCCGCGGGCGACGGCATTGTGCGCCTGGCGCCTTGCTGGGTGCCGCGTTCGTTTCTGATGCCCGGCGGGCGCCTGAAATTGGACCCGCGCGATCTTTACGCGCTGGGCGCTCATCGCGGCGGTATCGACGAACGCTGGTTCTCTTCCACCACAAAAGCCGACAACGGCCCCGGCACCCCCGACGACGAAGGCTTGAGCTACATCGCCATCGACGGCCAGAAGGTCCTGCTCAAGGAAGCCATCGAGACGATGGGCGACGCGTTCCTGGGCGCCGACGTCATGAAGAAGTACGGCGACTGGAACCTGCTGTGCAAGTTCTTCGACAACCTGGGCCCCATCCCCCACCACATGCACCAGATGGAGGAGCACGCCAAAAAGGTGGGCCACAAGGGCAAGCCCGAAGCCTACTACTTCCCGCGCCAGTACAACATCAAGGAGAACAACTTCCCCTACACGTTCATGGGGCTCGAACCGGGCACCACCAAAGACGACGTGCGCAAGTGCCTGGAGCGCTGGAACGAGGGCGACAACGGAATGCTCTATCTCAGCAAGGCCTACAAGCTGCAGCCCGGCACCGGCTGGCAGATCGACGCCGGCATTCTGCACGCGCCCGGATCGCTGGTGACCTACGAGCCGCAGGTGAACTCCGACGTGTTCGGCATGTTCCAGTCGCTGGTCGAAGGCCGTGTGGTGCCGTGGGATCTGCTGGTCAAGGACGTGCCGCCCGAGCAGCATCACGACCTGGACTACATCATCGGCATGCTCGACTGGGAATCCAACGTCGATCCCCAATTCGCCAAGCACCGCCTGTTCCATCCGACGCCGGTCAAGGCCGAAGCCGAGATGAACGCCGCAGGCTACTCCGAGCAATGGATCGTCCGCTCGACGCCCTACTATTCGGCCAAGGAACTCACCGTGCTCCCCGGCCGCACCGTCACCATCAAGGACCCGGTCGCCTACGGCCTGATCCTGACGCAGGGCTACGGCGCCATGGGCAAGTACGAAGTGGAAACGCCGGACATGATCCGCTTCGGCCAGATGACCAAGGACGAACTGTTCGTCAGCGCCGCCGCCGCGCCAGGCCGGCGTGAAGATCACCAACAAGAGCGACAAAGAAAACCTGGTCATGCTGAAGCACTTCGGACCGGGCAATCCCGACGCCGCTAAGTTCGTGAACCCCAAGTATCTCAACTAACCGGACATCCAAGAACGGGGACAGGGCACGGCGTCCATGTCCCCGTTGTTCTTGAGGCTCAAAATGTGGCCCATCTTATTGCTACTCGCACTTATGTCTGCGTCGGCGCAGGCCGCCGCGCCCGAATTGAAGTGCCAGACTGACGGCACGTTCAAGATCCTCATGATCTCGGACCAGCACTACACGGCCGAACCGGACACCTACGGCATCGAGCTCACCGAAAAACTCATCGCCATCGAGAAGCCGGGACTTGTGGTCGCCGTCGGAGACTGCCATACGGGCAAAAGCAGTTCTACTGTTGCGGACGTGGAGAAAGCCATCGCCAATGTCGCCGCTGCCATGGAGAAGATGCAGGTCCCCTGGGCCATCACGTTCGGCAACCACGATCAGGAGCATTTTCCCAAAACACACTTCGGCAAAGAGCAGGTGATGAAGCTCTACGAGAGCTATCCCCACAACGTCAACGCGGGCTGGGTTCGAGGCATCCACGGCGCGGGGAACAAGAACATCCTGATCTGGAACGCCGCCACCTCCCAGCCGGTCTTCAATCTTTGGCTAATCGATTCCGGCGACCAGACCAGGGACCGCGAGGATCGTTACGACTGGATCCACACCGATCAAGTGCACTGGTATTACGAGACGTCGAAGCAATTGGAGAGCAAGTACGGCGGAAAGATCCCGGGCTTGATGCTGTTTCACATCCCCCTGCCGGAGTTCCACGACATGATCGAGAGCAAGAAGATCATCGGAGAACGTCACGAACCGGAGGCGCCTTCCAGGATCAATGGCGGCTTGTTCGCGGCGGTGCTGGACCGGGGCGACGTAAAGGGCATCTTCTGCGGCCACGATCACATGAATAACTACGTGGGCCTCTGGCGAGGCGTCGCGCTCGGCTTCGATGGCGTCGTCGGGCACCGCGGCGCCTACCCGAAAACGCCTCCGGACAACGCGTCGAACAGCCGCACCCGGGGGGGCCGTGTCTTCCTCATAACGGAATCCGACCCCTGGAACTTCAAGACCTGGATGCGATTCAAGGACGGCTCGACCAATTGGGAATACCAGGCCGGCGTTCCTATACACGAACAGCTCCAGTAGTGTGGGTGACGTGCGACGATTTCTGGAACTTTCCTTTGCCGTCCCTCGTTGTTCAAGACAAGATAATGCGTGGGCTCTCGCGGCCCTCCTTTCCCAAACCGAGGATCTCCAAGCAAGTTGGAGCCGCAAGCCCACGCACCCAAGTTAATACCGCCGCTCCGCGCCTGCCGCGCCTGCCTTGCGTTTCAACCCAATTCTGATCTACAAGCAAGAGGTGTACGAAATTCTGGAGCGTCTGCCGGAAGGCGCCCGCGTGCTGGACCTCGGCTCGCGGGAAGGCAGCTTCGCCGACGGCGCCTATCCGGTGCGCACCGTCCGCCTGGACATCGGCGCGCCCCAGCGCCCGCCGTCCGTGTTCGTGGTGGCCGACGCCGCGCGCCTTCCCTTCGCCGCGCGCACCTTCGACGCCGTCATCCTGAACCACAGCCTGGAGCACATACGCGAGTTGAAGCCCGCGCTGCAGGAGATCGGACGTGTGGTTCGCCAGGACGGCGCGGTCTTCGTCTCCGTGCCGGACGCCACCACCCTCGCCGATCGCCTCTATCGGAAGGTCTACCGCAACCTGGGCGGTCATGTGAACCTGTTCGATTCGGCGCCGAAGCTCCAGCGCATGCTCTCCTGGTACCTCGGTCTGCCGCACGTGGCGACGCGCACGCTGCACACGTCCATGAATTTCCTCAATCGCCGCAACACGCGCGAAGCCGTCCGATTGCGTCAGATGCGCTTTGCGGGCTTTCCAGAGCCCCTGGTTGCGCCCATGGGCGCCGCGATGCGGTGGGTGGACCATCGGCTCGGCACCCGCCTCAGCGTCTACGGCTGGGCGTTCTACTTCGGCCGCGTCGAAGAGCCCGTGGATACCACCCCACTGGAGAATGTCTGCGTGCGATGCGGACAGGCGCATCCAGCCGTGGAGTTGCGGCAGCGCGGAATCTCGCGGCATCTTCTGTTTGCGTCCTACCGCTGCGCCGATTGTGGAGCGCGCAACATCTTCACGGCCGCCGCGAAACCCAGGGCCTAGAGGCAATACTGTTCACATAGTCTTCGTGGAGCGGGCCCCAGGTCCGCGGGTCGACGCCCTCGTCGGCCCTCCCAGGTCGCCGGCAGCGGCCGGACCAAGGGGTCCGGCGCGGTCCAGGGGGACCGCCCTACAAGTCCGTGCCAGTGGCAGACTTCGCGGTGAGTGAACAGTATTGGGTCTAGAGGAAATACTCCGCACTGCGCGGCCCGCGTTGTGCCTCGACCAACGGCCGATTGAGGAATTCGACCAGCGGCAACATGGCCTTGATCCGCGCCACCAACTCCGGCAGCAGCTTCGCCGTGAGCGCCAGCGAGGGATCGAGCGAGGCGTCGACGTAGATCTGTTTGTAGCGGACCAGGTCCGCCGCCGGGTGATCCCGCTCGAATCCCTTGGGCACACGTGCGAGTTGTTCGCCGACCACCTCTCCCATCAGCCTTCGCAACGTGCGGCCGCTCACGATCCGGCGGAATTCTTCCTCATGCCCGGCCAGATAGTGGCGGATGAGATTGAGCTGCTCTGGTCCCGGCATGTACACGCCACCGGCGACCTCCAGTTCCCACGGCGACACGCTGATGTAGAGGCCGCCGCCTACGTGTTTATCCATGCCGCGCCGCGGGAAGATGGCGGCGATGTGCGTCTTGTAGGGAGTCTTGTCGTGGCTGAAGCGCGTGTCGCGGTAGACGCGGTAGATGGCTTTCTCCGGAGGGTTGATGTACTCGGGCGCGAACGACGCCAATTGGCGGTTCAATGCGTCGACAAGCCGCACCATGGGCCCGCGCACCTGCTCCTGGTAAATCTCCTTGCGAGCCTGGAACCACTCGCGGCGGTTGTTGCGCTTCAGACTCTTCAGGAACTTGAATCCCTCTTCGGGAAATCCGGCGAACTCGCTCTTCATGGTGCGTCCTCTCCTATAATTGTACGGATGTTGGATGAAATTGCGGGCTTGCTCGTGCGCCGCCAGGTGCCGCTGGCCGACTACACCCGATTCGGCATTGGCGGACCGGCGGACGTGCTCGCCGAGACCTCCTGCGAGCGCGCCTTTGTGGATGCGGTGCGCGCGCTGCGAGCCGCCAGCGCACCGTTCGTGGTCATCGGCGGCGGAACGAATCTCATCGTTTCAGACGCGGGCTTCCGCGGCACGGTGTTGCGCTACACGTCGGAAGAGATGGAGGCCGACGGCGCGACGGTGCACGCCCAGGCTGGGGCGACGCTCGACGCGGTGGTGAACTTCACTCTCTCGCGCGGTCTGGCGGGTCTGGAAACCCTGGCCGGCATACCAGGTTGGCTGGGCGGAGCGGTGTACGGAAACGCGGGTGCCTACGGCCACGCGATTGGCGAGCGCGTCCGCGCGGTGCGCTTCCTGGACGGCCAGGAGCTACGTAGCATCGACAACGCCGGCTGCCAGTTCACGTATCGCGAGAGTGTCTTCAAACGGCGCGGCGATGGCTTCGTCCTTTCGGTCGAATTCGACCTCACACCCGCCGATGCGGCCGCGATCTCGCAAATCGCCGCCGACATCGTGCGCACGCGCAACCAGAAGTTTCCGCCCACCATGAAGTGCGCCGGCAGCATCTTCAAGAACCTGCTGCTCGCCGACCTGCCCTCACGCGTCGCGGCCCAGGTTCCGGACTCGAAGGTGCGCGAAGGCAAAGTGGCCGCCGCCTTTTTCCTGGAACAAGCCGGCGCTAAGGGCCGTTCGCGCGGCGACATCCGCGTGGCCGACTATCACGCCAATCTCATCTATAACAATGGCGCGGGTACGGCCGCCGATCTCACCGCGCTCATTGCCGAATTGAAGGAGCGCGTCGGCCAGCGTTTCGGACTGGAACTCGAAGAGGAAGTTCAGTACATCGGTTAGGCGCGGCGCAAATCCTGACGAGTAAGATTCCCGGTGGGCAAAATCGGGTACAGGCACGAAATTTCGCAAAAGCAGCGAAATTCGTCCCAGTCCCCATTTTGCGGGCTAGTGCGTGGTGTTCTTCAGAATGAACTGGATGATGGGAGTGGGATCGTCGAGACCGTGTTTGTGGCCGATGCCCGGTTTGATGATTACCGTGATGTCGCCGCCCAGCGCCTTATATCTCTGCTCGACGATGCGCGTATTCTCCTCCAGCGGCACTACGTGGTCCGCATCGCCGGACACGTGAAGAAGCGGGATCTTGGCTTGGGCGAGGGGCTTCAGAATGTCGATGGGATTGCCCTGGTAGTTTTTCAGTTCTTCCAGATTCTTAAACCCGAAGGCCGTGACCAGCATTTGCCACCCGCCCGGATCGGGCGCTCCCTTTCGCAGCGCCGCGGGCCAGCTCTTGATGTCGCAGACCGGGGCGTCCGCGTAAATGCACGCCACCTTATCCGGATTTGCCGCCGCCCAGGAGTAAACGTAGAGACCGCCCCGGCTCATGCCCTCCAGCGCGGGCTTCTTCGCAAAGCCGTACTGTGACGTCAGCAGTTCGTAGAACTTGTTCCAATGCGCGACCGCCTGGGTGTTGCCCAGCATTTCGGCGACGTCCATATAGGCGATGTGGAAACCCTTATCGAGCAGCGCGAGATCCACTTCAGGGCGGTGGCCGAAGAAGCGCGCGCGCCAGACCCACGGGTTACCGGCCACCGCCTTCTGGGGCTCCACGACGTAACACTCGCGGCCATCGTAAGTGAACGTGTGCCGCTGGTACCCGTTCCAGATATCCGTTTTGCCGGGAAACTCGCCTGCCCGCAGAAACAGGCAGACGAATAGAAACAGGACGGTCAATCTGCTCAGGATCGATTTTCGCTGCACTCACTACCTCCTTCCATCAACTCCTGGTACGGAACATGGCGATGGCTTCGATCTCGACCAGGAGTTCCGGGCGGCAGAGAATGGCCTGAATTCCCGTGGAGGCCGGCAACGGATCGAGTTCCTGCTCGCGGTAGAAGGCCGTGCGCTCTTCGTTGAACGCAACATAGTCGCGTTCCATGTCCCGGAGGTAGCACGTGGTACGAACGATGTCCTTCCAGGTGGCTCCTTCGGACTCAAGTAGCTTGGTGATGTTATCGAAAGTGCGGCGCGTCTGGGCGCGCAAGTCGCCGGCGTGGACGGTTTCCCCACGCTCGTCGATGCTGGCGGTGCCGGAGATGAGCAGGATAACCAGGCCATTCAGGTCAATGCGCATCCCGCGCGAAAACGAACTGGGACGGTCATAATGGTAGGCTTCGTTCAACGTCTCCAGATTCGTGATGGCGCGCTTCTGGATGGGCAGCGCGGCGATGTTCTTGAGCGTCTCGGTGTCGATCATAGTTTGCTCCAATTCAAGTTCAAAGGACTGCGGCGCCGTGGCGCTAAAGCGAGAGAATGTACTCCGCCAGATCCTCGATTTGCTTCGGGGTGAGATGGGAAGTTTTGCCGTGTTTGTTCTTGGCGTTCCTGGTTGTAAGCACGTCGTGCATACTGGCCGCTGAGCCATCATGCAGGTACGGCGCGGTCCGCCACACCTCGATCAGGGTAGGCGTATCGAACTCCTCAACGCCGTCGTCGAAACGCCCCGCCGTCGCGACGTCGTACGACTTACGATCCGTGAAGACCCCGCTGGGGTGGCAGGAACTGCAACCCACGACAGGGTCGTTGAAGAGTTTGCGCCCGCGCAAGGCGGCCTCGGAAAGCTTGCCGTCCACCAGGTGCGGGCTGGGGACGGGCTGCAGCGACTTCAAGTAAGCATCCAGCGCCATGGCGACCTCGGGCGGTTGTTGGGTAAACAGGATGTACCGGATGCCGGAACGAACGGCGGCCTCGGCCGTGTCCCGGATTCCGAGGCTCATCGAAGGGGGAGTCTGATGCGCCAGAAGCAGGCTTTTGCTGTTTTTCGGATTTCCGATGCCGTCGTTGAGCAGATCCCAATTCAAAGCGTCGGTGCGAGCGCCACCCGGGTGGCAACTGGCGCAACTCTGCCAGCGCTGGAAACAGATGCCGGCATCGTGGAAATAGAACTCGCCTTGGCGAACCAGGCCGGCTGTCTGCCGGGGCCCTAGCGGAATGGACTCGGGAAGCCGCCCGGGCGCCGCCATGTCGATCGCGGAAAGCGAATCCGAGAAGTAGTTGGCGGTATAGATGGTACCGCCGGCGACGGCAACCGCCCGGGGCCCGCGGTCGATTTCACGCAAGCGGACCGTCTGCCGCAAACCGCTCAGGAAAGCGAGGTCATCCGGCACTTCCGCCTTCGCGTCTGAGGCGGCGGCCAGCTTCTTCAGCAGCGCCGGGAATTCTATGATGCTCACCTCGTGGGCGCCGGCATGCGTAACGGCAAGCTGCCGGCCGTCGGGACTCCACGCGATGCCCCACGGATTGGCCGCGCCGCTGAAGGGCCCATCCAGCAGAACGGTGTTCACGACGGACAGATTCGCGATGTCGATAATGGAGATCGCGTTCGTGTGCATCCAGCCCCGGTCAACCTGCGACGTGGGCACTTGGTGGCGCGCCAGGACGTGCGTGACAATCGCATACTTGCCGTCGGGCGAAACCTGGATTTTTTGCAGTTCACCGCTGCCGTTCGGCAAACGCAAGGTCTTGACTACTTTGCCGGGATAGTAGGGGTCCACCACGCTCACCGAGGCTGCGACGTCGTCCACGTCGGCGCGCCCATTGTGCAGATGGTTGGCGACCAGCAACAGTTTGCCGTCGCGAATTGCCGTTACGGAGACGGGTTCTCGCGCCACGCGAATGCGCCGGAGGAGCTTCCGGGAATTAAGGTCGATGACTCCGACATCGTTATTGAAGCGGTTGCACACGAAGAGCAGCTCGCCATTCGGGCTCAGCACCGGGCTGGTCGTGCTGTGGCCGGCAGCTATGGTTTCGAGCACGCGCCCTCCGGCCACATCCACCACGGCCACCACGGATCGAGGGGCGGCACAGGTGACATAGAGTCGCGCGCCGTCCCCGGAGAGCGCCAGTCCGGAAGGCTCGCCCGGTACCGCCACCTTGCGCACGATCTTACGGGATGCGAGATCCAACTCGATCACCTGTCTCCCCGTGGCGCAAGCCACGAACAGGCTCTTGGCGCCCGGAGCGACGGCCAACGCGGAGGGGGAGAGCGGCCTTTGCGGAGCGGATTTCTGCGCCATCGCAATGACACCCGCGGTGGATGCCATGACTGCGATGAGAACGGCCGCTCGTGGTTTCGTGAGGTTCATCCCAGGTCTCCCGTGTGTCAACGGCGGGCCGTTTGCGCGCCGGCTTCCATCACCACGCGGAAGCCCACGTCCCAGACCGGCTGGTAGGGCTCATACGCGAGCCGGAAAGCGGAGGCGGCGCGCTCCGGGAGGTCCCGCCAGGAGCCTCCGCGAACCACTTTGAGCCCGTGGCTGTCCACGCCATCACGATTGTCGCTGGGATACGGCTGGAAGGTGGAGAGCGTCCACTCCGCGACGTTGCCGTGCATATCGAACAGCCCCCATGGATTGGGTTTGTACTGGCCGACCTGGGCGGAGATCATCTGGCCGTCGTCAACCTGCCGGACGTAGGGCAAGTGCGTGAAGATGAAATCTTTGCCCCGGCTCTGATAGTGGGTCTGGAAGCCCTTCATGCTGCTGTCGGCCAGGTTGGCCCACTTGCCGAAATCGGAGTTGCCATCGCCAAACCAGAAAGGTGAAGCACTGCCGGCGCGGCTGGCCCACTCCCACTGGGCTTCCGCCGGTAGGGTGAACCGCTCGCCGGTCTTCTCGCTGAGCCACCGGCAAAAGGCCCGCGCCTGTTCCCAGGTGACTCGAATCACGGGTTGATCGGGTCCGTTGGCGGGATATCCGGGGGTGTAGTGATCCTTGCTCGATCGATTGATGTAGCGGCTATCGTGTTGGGGGTCGAAAACCTGATATTGACGATTGGTGATCTCGAAGCGGCCCATGTAAAACGGCTTGGCGATCCGGACCGCCGACACCGCCCGCGAGTCGGGAGGACCCTGCGGATCGCCCATGACAAAGGAACCCGCCGGGATCAGTACGAGGTCGAGCCTCACGCCATTGCCCAGATCGAACGATCGTTCGGGGGCGCCCCCCAAGGATTGCTGCAGGCGCCGGGCCTCGGCGGCGTCAAAGGGCCAGCCGGGAACCGTGGGAACATCCCCTTTCGGCGGATCCTCCGCTCTGGAACCAAGAGCAGCGGTCTGGCCACGTTGCCTGGCGGCGGCGAGAACTTGCGCGAATTCGCGCTCGGGATCCGTATCAACGCCGGCATAGAGTTTGGCCAGTTCGATGCGGCGGGCGACTTGATCCGCGCCGTGGTAGCGCGGCACCTGGCCCGGTACGCCATCCAGTCCCCAACTTCCGCGCCAGGGAGCGTTCAGGTCCGCCCACGTAACCAGGCGGTCGTAGGATTCGGCGTCGAGTTTCACGCCGTGATGTCCGCGGTCGAGGATCTGGAAGAGTGCGCTGGTCGAGACGTGATACTCCATCGCCCGCGGCAGATGATAGTCGCTCTCGGGCCCGTAGCGGTGGATGTACGACTGGAGGGCAATGTAGGCGCCGTCGTTGGTGAAGAAGGTACTCTCCGGGTTGCTACTGAGGTTCGGTGTGGCGCGACTGTCGTGGCAGGAGACGCAATAGCGGTCCAGCACGGGTTGAACTTCCGTGCGGAACGCGAACGGCCGCGGTGGGCCATACCACGGCTTGATGGTCGAAGGAGTCCGCCGCGAGGCGAGATTCGCGCGCGCCAGGGGCGCGCTGTTCTGGCGGTCATGACAGCCAACGCAGGAGACCACTTCGCCCGGCATGCCGGTAAACCAGCTACGCATCAATTGCAGTGCGCGGCCCTTCTCATCCAAAGGCTGGACGGTGACCGGGGTGTTGGCCGGAATCTTGAAGGCCGCCGAACCGTCCTCTTCCACCGGAACGGTGCCCAGAATCCGCTTGATGTCCCAACCGCTTTGGATGCCGACCGAGTTGTGGCCTCCCGTGTTGAGGTAGTTGAAGTGGTAGGAGAACAGACGGAGGTTCTTCACCTTGCCGCGCGGGATGCCGCTGAGACCAGGCCCGCTGTAAACATCGGAAAGGTACACCGTGGCTTCCTTCTCTCCAGCGAGGGTACGGTCCGGAATAACGGGTGGCCGCGGTACCGCGCGGAAGGGGACGGGCTCGAGCAGGGCGGCTCCTTCCACTTCCTTGATCAGCGTGAGGTTGTCAAAAACGTCGACCAGGTAGATCCCCCACAGCGATTGGGAATCGCGTTTCATGGCGACGAGAAAGTACTTGCCGCCTCCCATGGGACTGCGCGCATCGGAGTAATCGGCCAGTGGATATGGGTGGACAATTTGCGGCCAGACGCCCTCGACGAGAGTATCCTTTATCACGGGTTCCACCTTCCGCCCGCGTCCCGGGATTTCCTGCATGGCGCCATCGGCTTCCTGGCGCCCACGCGCGGGATCGTAGAGGATCATGCGCCCGGACCGGGGGATCCCATGATGACCACTGATAATACCGACCACCTCGGATGGGTGGCCGGGAATGGACCGCGCGTAGAAATAACCATTGGGGAAATAGGAGTTGGAGTGGAAGTACTCCATCTGACCGGTGCCATCGGGATTGGCGTGGAACAGAAGGCGCGAGAAGTAGTGCGGGGTGTCGGTATACTCCCAGCGCAGGTACATGAGGCGTCCGTTATTGTGAACCGCCGGGGTCCAGTCGCTGTCCTGTTCGAAGGTGATCTGACGTATGTTCCGGCCGGAGCTGTCGCTGGTGAAAAGCTGCGCCATCGGCGCGCCGCCGTTGATGCACGGCATCCCCTGGTAGGTGGTCGACGAGGCGAAGGCGATGCGGCCGTCGGGCAGGTAACAGGAATCGAAGTGGTCCACATCGGGAATGTCCGGAGTGACCTGTCGCAGACCGCTGCCATCGGCTTTCATTTCGAACAGGCGCCACCGGTCGCTGGACCCGATGGAAGAGAACATAACGCGGGAAGCATCGAAGTCGATCTCGACGTCGCTTACGATCTTGGTGCCGCCGGGCTGGTGAAAAGTACTGAGCTTCGCATCTCCGCGCAGATTGCTGAGGATCGCTATCTGATTGTCCCAGCCGGTCTTCGGAATGGCTTCGTTGGTGTGGTAATTACCGCCCGGCAGACCGATGCTCCCGCCGAGGATGGCCCTGGCAGCTCCGCCGAAGTTGCGGCGGATGACCAGGATTTTATCGAAATCGAGCATGGGATTGGCCAGCAGGGCCTTGCGGCTGAGGGCTCCATACTGCCGAACCTGCTCGCCGAGACGCTCGATGGTCGCATCGTCGGACTGGGCCGCGCGGGCCTCCAGGAAGGTCTTTTCGAGAGCGTCGAGCGAACGGCGGTATTCCGCACCTTTGGTGTAACGGGCGCCGAAGGTTCGGATAAGATCGTCCACGGCAAGGCGCACCGCTTCCGGATGAACCTCGTTGATTACCTCCCGGATCTCGTCGAGGTTGCGAGCACGGTTGTAGACCGCGCGTACCGCTTCCAGTTCGGCGGGATTGCGGGCGGTGGCGGCAAGTGCCCGGATTTGCTTGGATGCGGGACCGGTGACGGCCAAGGCGTAACGCACGGCGAGCACGGAGACGTCGCCCTGGGGCCACCCTTCCGACCAGATGCCGTCACGCTGTTCGCGGCGCATTTCGCGGAGAGAAGTGGAATCGTTAAAATCGGCGCGGAGGCGCGTCCAAAGGCGGTCCATGGCGGCCCCGCGGCGCCGCTCCACATCGAATGGCCGGACCAGGCTGATGGTATAGCGGGGATCCGGGTTCATGGGATGCGGCCCGGGGCTCCAGAGTTTGATGAGAAGATCGTTCTCTCCCTTCCGCAACGGCAGGCTGATTTGGTTCCGGGTGAGTTTGTCTCCGCGTACCAGTTCCTTGCCGTTGAGCCAGACGGCCGCCGTTCCTTGGGGTGCCACATGGAGGGTAACCGTCCGCGCGGATTGGGCGTTGAGAGAACAGCGATCATAGACCACGGAGCGTCCGGAGGCCTTGACTTCCCGTCGCGCCATGTCGTGCCATTCGGGATGCTCGACCCACCGCACGCTGGGATCGTTGGTTTCCGGGGGCAGCACGGTTTCCAGCGAGGCTTCCGGATAGAAGCCGCTGGAGCGCCACACACCGCTGACCACCCCGTCCAACGGGTCGGCGGGATCGTGCATCCCTTCCCGCGCCGCATACAATGTGGTCCGCCAGTCGGCGGCCTTGCGGTAGGGTGAAGGACTCTCCTCGGCCAGGAAGACTACCGCTGTGGCGAGCGACACAAATGCCGCCGCGAGCAGCGTGCCCACACGGCGGTATTTGACGAAGATGTTCAGACGCATGTGAGGGTCCCCTTCTCGATTGTAATTATTCCTTCGCGCTCCGCAGGTCGTTGTACAACTCGAAGGCTTGCTCCGGCTTCGCACCGTCGTGCACCACGGCGCGGACCGCCTGAATCATCGCCACGGGACTCGCGGCTTGAAACACATTGCGTCCCATGTCGACACCGGCGGCGCCCTGATCGATGGCTTCGTAAGCCATCTCGAGCGCTTCCAACTCCGGCAACTTCTTCCCACCGGCGATTACGATGGGCACGGGACAAGCCGCGGCGACCTTCTCGAAGTCGGGCGTGCAGTAATAGGTTTTCACCACATGCGCACCGTTTTCGGCGCAAACGCGCGTGGCCAGGCTCAGGTAGCGCGCATCCCGCGTGAGTTCCTTGCCCACGGCGGTGACGCCGAGAACCGGAATGCCATAGCGGGTACCCTGGTCGACGATGGAGGTGAGGTTGCGTATGGTGGTCGCTTCAAACTTGCTGCCAATCGCCACCATCACCGCCAGCATCGAAGCATTCAGACGGATGCACTCCTCGATGTCGAGGATGACTTCGTCGTTGAGATCCGTGAGAACCGTGGAGCCCGCCGAAGCGCGCAGCGAAATGGGCTTGTTGCGAGTGGGTGGAACCACCTGGCGGAGCGCGCCCCGCGTGCACATCAGGCAGTCGGCGTATTCGATCAGCGGCACGATGGTCAAGTCCATCCGCTCCAACCCCGAGGTCGGGCCCATGATGTAGCCGTGATCGAAAGCCAGCATGACGGTATGGCCGCTGCGGGGATTGAAAATGCGCGCCAACCGGTCTTTCATGCCCCACTCGAGGTTGTTCGAGCCTTTCAGGAAAAAGTTCTCGCTCTTCTGCGGAATGCCGATGCCGTAGTCTTTGGCATCCAGGTTTCCAGTCGTGTCAGCCATGTAGGATCTCCAATGAAAAAGTAGTCAGAATCACGTGCTCGCCGGGAAAGCGGCTTGAAAACCGGTGAACAGCAGGGAGATCGAGGTCGCCCCGGGATCGGCGAAACCCACCGACCGCGGCCCCAGGTTTCTGGCCCGGCCGAATTTCGCTTGCAGGGGCTTGGTGCTCTCCGCGCCGTGTCTGGCCGCTTCCGCGGCCCTCGCCAGGATCTCCTCCACGCCGAGACCCTGACCCGCCGCCGCGCGCAACGCTTCCACTGCCGGCGCCAAGGCGTCCAGCATGGTTTTGTCCCCTACTTGCGCCGGCGTTTGCGCGCGGAATTTGGCCAGCCCCGACTCGAACGCGGCCGCCAGTTCCTCGCCGTTCAGCCGCGCGGCGCTGGGACAGCCTTCCGCCATTCCCAGGAGGAATGAACCAACCAGCGGACTCGCCGACCCTCCATCAACCGATAGAACACTCCAACCCACCGAGTCGAGCAACGCCTGCACGGTCGGCGCGACGCCGGGCTGGGTCGATTCAAGGATGGCGTCGGCAACCCGGCACATAGTGGCCCCGTGATCTCCGTCGCCCGTGGCCGAGTCCAACTGCGACAGGAGGTCGCGGTTCGCCTTTAGCAAGGAGGCCCCTTCCCGAAGCATGCGCGCGAAATCTTGGTAGTCCAGTTCGGTTGCCACGGCCGGCGTCTCCTCAACAAACCTTCAAATACGGCGTGTCGCAGGGAGCTTTCCACAACCGGATCAGTTCGTCGTCCATCTTGGCGGCGCACATCTGGAACCCGGCCATCTCCTGCACCGTGAGGTACTCGCCGATGAGCGGCGAAACCGGTTCGATACCGCGCTCGGTGAGAATCCGGTGAACCGCCCGGTAAATGATGAACAGCTCCATGAGCGTGGTGGCGCCCGCGCCATTCAGGATGACCAGCAGCTTGTCGCCGGCCTGGGCGCCCACGGCCGCGATGAGGCGGTCGAGCATGACCCGTGCCGTTTCATCGGCCGTCATCAGTTTCGAGGAGCCGGTGCCGGCCTCGCCGTGCTGGCCCATCCCGATCTCCATCTCGTCGTCGGCCAACTCGAAGATCGACTGTCCGGTGGATGGATGCGTCGCCGTGCGCATGGCCACGGCCAGCGTGGCCATGTTGCCATTGAAGCGATCCGCGATGGCGTAGACCTGGTCCATGTTCATGCCTGCCTCGGCGGCCGCGCCCGCGATCTTATAGAGCGGCACGCAACCCACCAGGCCCCGGCGTTCGCTCGCGGGCACGCCGGCGCCCGGAGCGATGTCTTCATGCGTCAGGATGGAGCGGACGTTCAACCCCTGCTTGCGCGCCATCTCCAGCGCGATGTTGGAGCTCATGACGTCGCCCGCGTGATTCAGTACAACCAGCAGGACTCCGGCTTCGCGATTGAGTGCTTTTAAGCCCTGAAACACTTTCGGTGCGGCGGGCGCGGCGAAAATGTCGCCCACCACGCTGATATCCAGCATTCCCTCGCCCACAAAACCGCTGAGCGCCGGTTCGTGCCCGGCGCCGCCCAGGGTCACGATTGCTACCTTATCCGGAGACTTCGGCTGGGCGCGAACCACCAGCTTGCCCGAGTCGAGCCGGATCTTGTCGCCAAACGCCAGCGCCATTCCCTCCAGCAGCTCGGCGGTGAGATTGGCGGGATCGTTGATGAATTTCTTCATGGCCATGGGAACATCCCTTCAGGCGATCTTCTGCATCAGTTCGACTACGGCGCCGTCGTCGTTGATGAAGCCCACACACAGTCCCGGCACCGCTTCAAACGGCTCGACCAACACGGTCTTGCCCGCCATCGCGGCATGCAAGTCATCGACCATGAAGGCCACATGGGGACCGGACTGCACTTCCCGTGGCATGGGGCTGTCCGCATCAAAGCGCAGCCATTCGATGTGGTAGGGGTTGGCGGCCGCATCCGTGATATGCAGCCGGACCGCTTCCAGATATATTTCTCCGGGCCGCTGCCGCGTCGCCGGGATACCCACGTGGTGGAATGTCATGGTGGCCTCCTAAAATTTCACTCCGGGATTGGTGAACCGCAGACCAGCTCCATCGTGATACGTGCCGTATTCGGTGACGATGGCGCCACTCGGACCGGCGATCATGAAATGCCTGGCCGTGGCGCGCCCGAGAGCGTCCACTTCGCCTTCCTTCACCTGCTTCCAATAGTGCGCGGTGATGAACTTGGTCTGGCTGCGCGGCAACTCCACCGGACAGGGCCCATCCTGGGCGGCACCCTCCCCGAACGTGCAGATCCAGCCGTGCCGGACATGCCAGGCTTCCCGCTTGGCCTGTGCGTCCATGGTCGTCTCGTGGCCATGCTCGACAATCATCTGGCCGGGCAGCAGGAAGATCTCATGGCCGAAAACGTTGGTGGCTTTGTCGTTGTACCAGAAGATGCCGGCCATGCCGACGCGCGAGAAATCGCCCAGGCTGAAATCCACTGCCCACATCTCGCTGCGCAGTCGCGGTGGGATGGGGTAACCGAATCTCCGCATCATGCTGAAGTAGGTTTCCTTGGCTTTGTCGGCCAGGAACTTCCCGTCTTGGTAGAACTCTTCATTCTTGATCGCACTCATACTTTTTTCGCCCTTCTCCGCCGCGGTCCCCAGAGGCGCCACTGCGGCGGCACACGCGCCCGTCGCCAGCATGCCGGTCAGGAACCCTCTTCTGGGACATCGGTCATCGTTGGATCTCATCGCATTTGCTCTCCTCAAGAAAACCTGTGTTCTTAACGCAGACACCTTCCGGGCAACGGCTTGCCGCGCTCGTCGAGACGTTGGATGGCCATCATGGAGGTGTCGCCGCCCGGATTGGCGTACCTCCAGACTAGTCTTCGATCCCGCGAGATTTCAAACAGGGCGGTACCGGCCCGCCCGCTATAGGCACGATAGCAGCCTACCGCCACGCTCCCGTCGGGCAGAAGATGCAGGCCCGTCATGTTGCTGATGGTGACTCCCGGCAAATCGGTGTTGGCGAACTGCCACACCACCTGGCCCGAGGCGTTGTATTCGTAAAGATGGTCCAGCGTAGAGACCAGCGTGGTGCCGCGCGTGGTTCGGACGGCTGCGAACGGCAGGTTGGGCGTTTTCAGTTCTCCCACTACTTGGCCGCCGGGAGCATATTCCTTCACCAGGTTGGCGCCCGAGTGGCAGACCAGATAGTTACCCGTATCCAGTTTGCGAGCCATTCGCATGTTGTGGTGCGCGCCCACCGTGGCCGGCGCTGTTTGAAGCTGAAAAACAACTCTTCCCGCCGGATCGACTTCCAAAACTCGGCCCGTGGAATTCTCGCCGATTAGAGTGTTTCCGTTATCGAGACGCTGGCAGGAGTACGTGCCGCCGCCACGCTGCTCCTCGGATCGAAACCGGAAGACCACTCGGTGGCCGGGCGTCACCTCGGTGACTGTCTGCCCATCGGCAAACAGCACGTTGCCGTTCGGCAGCATCCAAACATCGTGCACCAGAGCCGCCGGCTGTTCCCAGACCACCGCACCGTCCGGATTCAGAATGACGACGCGATTCGTGCCGGCCGCCAGCACGCGCCCGGTCATACGTCCGCTCACCTCCGCGGCCTGGGACAAAGCACAGAACAGCAGCGCCGCAACGCCGATCCAAGTGGTGGGGCGGTGATTGCGGTGTGTTCTCATGAGTGGCTCCATCAGGCGGCGGACGACGGTACAACGCTCAGAAGTCCATGCCCTAGCCGGGCGGAGACAACCTTCACGCGCGCAGCCAGCAACTCGCCAACCGCGCCGAGGTCGGACTTCCGTATACGGTCGGCTGGGCCGGTGGTCCAAACGGCGGCAACAGGGTAGCCATGCCGTCCAAACACCGCAGCGGCAACACAGTGGATGCCCGACAACTGCTCGCCCCGATCGATTGCGTAACCGCGCTCTCGAACACCGCTCAGTTCCTTTCGGAACCGCGCGGCAGTAGTGATAGTGGCAGCGTTGAATCTCACGAAGTCGATTTGTGCGATCAGCGACTCGCGCTCCTGCTCGGGAAGATACGCCATCAGGGCCTTGGCTGGGGCAGCCGTATGCAGGGGCAGCCGGGCGCCCGCATCCACCGAAAACTTGAACGGATGCGATCCCAGGACCTGTTCGAGAACGATGAACTCGCCGCTGGCCAGCGTGCCGATCAGCACCGTCTCCTTCAAGCGGTCGCGCAATTCCCGCATAACGTCGATAGCGGTTCCGACGAGGTCTTTTTCGTGCAGCGCCCGGGTCCCCATCGCCAGAAGTTTGCGGCTGAGGGCCAGGCTTCGCTGGTCTTCCTGGCGCTCCAGGTACCCCCACTCGAGCAAAGTCGAAGTGATCCGGAAAACGCTGGTCTTGGCGCAGCCCAGGCGCGCGGCCAGCTCACTTTGAGAGAGACCATCCGGGTAGTCCGGCAGCAACTCCAGGATCTGGAGCGCCCGCTCAAGGTTCGGCACGCTGTAGCGGGACTTAGTGGTGCGCGGCCTGCGTTTATGGGGCGCTGGAGACGGTGGGTTCATCCATGAAACCAAGTTTCAAGCGTAACACACGAGAGAATCACGTCAAGCGGTGCGGATTCGGGCCAAGAGCGAAGGCCGACCCCGATCGACAGAGCGCCGAGCAGGGCCAGTAACACAAAGTGCGGGTCGTGCCGGTAGACGCGCGGCTCTTCGGGTTGGAGCCAGCGCGGCTCGGCGCTCCTGGGGATTTTCGGTGATGCGGAGAGCGGCCACGCGCCGCGCGAGTGGAATCGGCAGCGCGCCGCGCGCGGTCACATCGGCCAAAGGCGCGAAGTGAGAGCCGTCGTCGCTGGCTTCGAGACGAAATTCGACCGGGTAGCGGGGCGCGTACCACAAATCCCAGGTGCGTGCCAGGACCACCAATGCGGGGCGCTGGGGAGCGGGAAACAGGATCGTCATGGAAGCCGGGCCCTCGGCGCTTGAGCCCTTAGCTTTTGTCACACGGCCCGAAGCGGCATCGTAGGATAGGACCGGATCCGTTGAGCGGAGCACGCGATAGGCGTCCGCCGGGATGGGGCTGAGGCCGCTCGCGCCGACCACGCCAAGAACCACCAGGAGCGCACCAATCGACGCCGCAAGCGCACCCCGCCGCTTACCGGCACGGCAACTGTACACCGTGAGAGCCACCACGGCAAGGGCCGCCCCACTCAACCAGAAAGCGCGCGGCAGACTCTGTTCCATGTGCGGCGCGCCGTAGTCGATCCCATCCCACGGCAGAAACGCGCCCAGGTGGAAATATGGAAAGTGCTGGAACAGGGTGTGGTAGCTCAGCGACATGGTGCGGTTTTCCAAATACACGCCCGAGTGCTTCAGAAACCACACCGAATTCACCGCCGAGATCAGCGCCAGTGGGACGAAGGCGCTCCACGCCATCCAGTGCTTGCGTTGGGCGAAGAACGCCGCCAGGCCCACCGACAGCATGGGCAGCGTCGCCACCCAATAGCGCGCCGGCATGGATTCGGCCGCGATGCTCCAGATGAGCGAAAGCGTCGACACTCCCAGCAGCGCGGCGCCCACCACAGTTTCTCTTCGCCGCTGCCAGCATCCCAGCACCAGGCCCACAACGGCGAACAGCCACATGGGCGTGTAAACCAGCAAGCCGTGCCGGAGATCGAGAAGATGCAGCGCGATGAGCGGCACAATCTGCCGGAAAGCGAGTGGATGCGCGGCCCAGGCGCTGCCGGTCGCCGAGCCGTACAGGTGCCGTTGCAAGAGCACGCACGCGGCCGCGCCCACGGCGGCCAGGACCAGCGTCTCCGCCAATCGGCGCCATCTCGCGGGTGCCTCGCCGCGCCACAAATCCACCAACATGATTCCCAACAGAGTCAACGCCACCGGCGTCGCGCGGATGTGCATGAGCGGCATGAGCGCGAGCAGAAACACGATGAGCGCTCTTCGCCAGAGGGCGGCGGCGCCGGTCTCGATGAGATACCACGCCCAGACCAGCAGCGTCATCATCGGTATTTCCGGAAAGATTGACTTGTGATAAGCCAACGCGGGCAGCGTGAATGCGGCGGCAGCCATGGTAAGGGCGCTCAAGGCCACGCCGTGACGCCGGCGCAACAGCAAGTACACACCGGTAAAGCCAAATAGACTCACCACAAAATTCAGCCAGCGCGCGCCTTTCAAATCGAAGCGGCCCGTGATGGGCGACAGCAAAACCGCGTAGCCCACGGTCTGCCGAATGCCGCCGGCGTCGACAAACGGACAGCCGATGCGTTCGAGCAGGGCGGCCCATTCGGCGCGCGGCATGGAGAAGGTCCCGTCGCGGTGGAAGCTGGCCGAGTAATGCAGGTAGCGGGCCTCGTCACCCATATAGCACCAATTCGGCAGTTGCAGTTGCAGGGCGAGCAGTGCGGCGAAGATGGCCGCCAGCAAGAGAACTTCTCGCCGGTGCGAGGGCACCGGCGGCTTCGGGGTTCTTCTGCCGCTAGTCGAGTGCGGCACAGATTCTGACGAGTAAGATTCCCGGTGGGCAAAATCGGGTACAGGCACGAAGTTTCGCAAAAACCGCGAAATTCGAGCCAGTCCCCATTTTGCGCGCAGTGCCGATACTGGGCGGTATTTCCGCCGCACACTCATGCGCGATCGGTGGTCTCGAATCACAAGCTCAACGGGCCAGTCAGGCGGTACGCACCGCGTTGGGCGCAAACCGGCTCAGAAAATCCGTCGTGAAGTTGCCCGCGAGAAAATCCGGATCGGCCAGGATGCGTTGGTGAAGCGGTATGGAGGTTTGCACGCCCTCGATAATGAACATTTCCAAGGCGCGATTCATGCGCGCGATGGCTTCCGAGCGGTCGCGCCCGTAAGCGATCAACTTGGCCACCAAGGAATCGTAATACGGCGGAATGACGCAGTCGGCGTGAACGGCGGTGTCCACCCGGACGCCGATGCAACCCGGTACGTTGAATGCCGTAATGCGTCCCGGAGACGGCGTGTAGGTGACCGGATTCTCCGCGTTCACGCGGCACTCGATGGCGTGGCCACGCAAAACCAGCGGGGAAGGCACGCAGGTATCCAACCGCTCGCCGGCGGCGAGCAGAATCTGGCTCTTCACCATGTCGACGCCGGAGATGAATTCGGTCACCGGATGTTCCACCTGCACGCGGGCGTTCACTTCGATGAAGTACAGGCTGCCGTCTTCGTCCATCAGAAACTCGACGGTGCCGGCGTTGGTGTAACCCACCGTGTGCATGGCGTCGCGCAGCAAGGCGCACATCTTAGTCCGCAACTCGCTCGTCACGCAGGGCGAAGGAGCTTCCTCGATGAGCTTTTGATGCCGGCGCTGAATGGAGCATTCGCGCTCTCCCAGAACCTCGACGTTCCCATGGACATCGGCCAGTACCTGAAATTCGATGTGGCGCGGCGCGGCGATGAACTTCTCCATGTACATGTCGGGACAGGAGAAACTTGCCGCGGCTTCCTGCTGCGCCTGCTGAAACAGCGCAGGCAATTCCGCCGACGAGCGCACGATGCGCATGCCGCGCCCGCCGCCGCCCGCCACCGCCTTCAACATGACGGGATAGCCGATCTCCTCGGCGACCACGACGGCCTCGTCGGCATTCTTGAGGATGCCCTCCGAGCCCGGCACCACCGGAATGCCCGCCGCCGCCATCACGGTGCGCGCGCGTTGCTTGGAACCCATCAGGCGGATCACCGATGGCCGGGGCCCGATGAAACGAATGCCGGACATCTCGCACACTTCGGCGAAATCGGCATTCTCGCTCAGGAACCCGTAGCCGGGGTGGATGGCGTTGACGTCGGTGATCTCCGCCGCGCTGATGACACTGGGTATATCCAGGTAGCTGCGTGCGCTCTTGGCCGGTCCGATGCAGATGGCTTCGTCGGCGAAGCGCACGTGCAGGCTGTTGCGGTCGGCCTCCGAATACACGGCCACCGTGCGTATGCCCAGCTCTTTACACGCGCAGATCACGCGCAGGGCGATCTCCCCGCGATTGGCGATCAGAATCTTTTCAAACATACGTACCGAAGAAAGAACCGCCTCAGGAAGGCATCACCGCGTAGAGTGTCTCGCCGTACTCCACCGGATGGGAGTTCTCGATGAACCGCTTAACGATGACGCCGGCGACCTCGGCCTCGATCTCGTTCATGAGTTTCATGGACTCGATAATGCATAGCACCTGGCCGGGCTTTACCCGGTCGCCCTCGTGGACGAAGGGGGGCGCGCTGGGCGAAGGAGACTCGTAGAAGGTGCCCACAATGGGCGCCTTCACGTAAACCAGCGTCGGGTCGCTCAGAATGTCGTCCGGCGCCGGGGCAGCGGACGCATCGGGCGCGGCAGGGGCCGGCGCGGCCTGCCCCGGCATCGGGTAGGAAGCCGCGAAAGACGGATAGGGCATGCCGAACTCGGGCCGGGCCGGTTCAGCGTTGAGCCGAATCTTCACGCGATCGTCGCCTCTTTGTAATTCGAGCTCCGCCACACCGGTCTCGCGCACAATTTTGATCAGTTCACGAATCTCATCCAATGTCATTGGCTCTCACTAGTCTAGCAGCCCGGCCGATGCGCTTGGGCGGAGCGCGATGGCCCCCTACAGGATCCGCAGGTCCTTGCTCAGCAACGTGAGCACTTCGGCTCCCTGCGGGGTTACCACAACCGTATCTTCGATTCGGATCCCACCGTACCCCTCCAGGTAAACGCCGGGCTCGATGGTCACCACCATGCCCGTCTCCAACCGGTCGCGGCTGTGCCTGCCGAGCCGGGGACTCTCGTGGATTTCCAGGCCCAGACCGTGTCCGGTCGAGTGAACGAACAGCTTGTCAAGGGCATGTCCGCGAAGCACCCGGCGCGCCACGCGGTCCACTTGCGCGGCAGAGACGCCGGTTCGAACGGCCCCGGTGGCGGCCAGTTGCGCCTCCAGCACGGCCGCGTAGAGATTCCGGACTCTGCGGGGCGGCTCTCCCACATAGAGCATGCGGGTCATGTCGCTCGCGTAGCCGCGCGCCGAAGCGCCCATGTCGATGAGTACAAGCTGGCCCGCCTGGATGCGCGCCGCGCCGGGCCGCGCGTGAGGCAGCGCGCTGCGCTTACCGGCCGCCACGATGGTCTCGAAGGCCGGGGCCTCCGCGCCGCCCACTCTCATCCGGTGGTCCAACTCGGCGGCCAGATCCGACTCCGTCATGCCGATGCGGACTTGCCGCACGGCCTGTTCGAAGGCCTTGACGGCGATCCGCATGGAGCTCCGGATAGCCGCGATCTCGCCCGGATCTTTCACACCGCGCAGTTGTTCGATCATTCCGGCGACCGGCTCGAGGCTGGCATGCGGAGCGAGATGATCGCGCAGCGTGGAAAACTCCTGATACGAAATCCGGTTCCGCTCGAAGCCCAACCGCCGCAGACGCTTGCGCCGCGCCACTCCCATGAGCCGTTCGAGCAGCGCGCCGCGCGCCACCACCACTTTGCAGTCGACTTCCTCAGCCGCCTGGATCTGGTAACGCGGATCGGTGAACAGCGTCGCGGCGCCGTCTTCCACCAGCATCGCGCCGTTGCTTCCACTGAATCCGGAAAGATAGCGCACGCTGGGCGCGCTGGTGACCACCAGAGCGTCGAGCGTATGCAGGGCCAGCATGGCGCCAAGCCGCCCCCGTCGTTCGTGGAATTGTGTCAAAGGATTCGAATTGTATCATCCCGAGGTGGCAGCGGTGAACTACAATAGCGGATTATGCCCGATATGGTGATTCGTCCCACGTTGAAGATGGTCCGGTTCCTGCACTGGTTGGCGTTCCTACTGGCGCTGGCCATTCTGATTTACATTCAGAACAGTTCCACCAGCCACGACTGGTGGTGGCTGGTGTTCCCCGCCCTGATTTTTGTTTACGCCACCTTCCTGCAGATCAGGCGGCGCTTTACGACCATGACCATCCTGGGCGACAAGCTGCGCTACGAGTCGGGAGTCTTTTCGAAGACCACGCGCAATATCGTCGTCGCCAAAGTCCAGGACGTGCGCGTGGAGCAGACGCTCTCGCAGCGCATGCTCCACGTGGGCAATCTGTCGATTGAGACGGCCGGCGAAACCAGTTCCCTCACTATCCTCGGGATCGACCACCCGCAGGATGTCGCCGACCAGATTCTGGATGCGTCCCACGCAGGCGGCCAGAAGGACAAAGGCAAGAAAGCATGAGCGAGACCAATACTCGAGGGCCGTGTCGCGTTGATCACGGGCGCGAGCCGCGGACTGGGCAAGAGCATCGCCCTGGCGCTGGGCGGCGCGGGCGCCCAACTGGCGCTGGTGGCGCGCGACAAGAGACAAACTGGCCGAAACGGCCGCAGCGGTGCGCGGCGCGGGCGGCACGGCGGAAACCTACCTGGCCGATGTTTCCGACGAAGGGCAGGTGCTGGAACTTGAGCGCGCCGTCATCGCGCGTTTCGGCAAAATGCACATCCTGGTGAACAACGCCGGCATCAACATCCGTAAATCGGTCGTCGAGTTCACGCTGGAAGAGTGGCAACGCGTGATCGACACGAATCTCACCGGCGTCTTCCTCATGTGCCGCTCGTTCGTGCCGCACATGAAGGGGCAAGGCTACGGCCGCATCTTGAACCTGACCTCCATCATGAGTCACGTCGCGCTGCCCGGCCGCACCGCGTACGCCACGAGCAAGACCGGCCTGCTAGGCTTCACACGCGCACTCGCACTGGAACTCGCGCCGGATGGAATCACAGTCGTGGGTATCAGTCCCGGCCCTTACGCGACCGAAATGAATCTACCGCTCATTCAGAACCCCGAACTGAACCGCGAGTTCATCTCGAAGCTTCCGCTCGGACGCTGGGGCAAGGTGGAGGAGATCGGCCAGCTGGCTTTGTACCTGTGTTCGGAAGCGGCCGGATTCATCACCGGCACCGACATCCTGATGGACGGTGGCTGGTGCGCGCAATAGACGGCGAGATTCGCTGCCCCGAATCCCGGCTGCGCGAAATCGCACGGCGCATCCTGGTGGCCGCCGGCGCCAGCGAGCGCGGCGCGGCGCTGGCCGCCGATGCGATGGTGGCCGCCAACCTGCGCGGCGTGGATTCGCACGGCGTGCAACTGCTGCCTTCCTACGTGAAGCAGATTGAATCGGGCGGCATCGACGGTCGAGCCGAAGGCCGCGTGGTGAGCGAGAGCGGCGCCACCATGGTGTACGACGGCGGCCACGCCATGGGTCACGTGGTTAGCGGCATTTGCTGCGCGCACGCCGCGCGCCTGGCCCGCGCGCATGGCCTCGGCATGGTGGTGGCGCGCAATTCGAACCACTTCGGCGCGGCGGCCTACTGGGCGCAAATGCTCAGCAAAGAGGGCATGATCGGCATGGTCATGTGCAACTCCTCGCCGCGCGTCCCGCCTTGGCAGGGTAAAGAGGGCCGCTTCGGCACCAATCCGCTGTGCGTCTCGCTGCCTGTCGAGCCGCCCGACTCCTGGCTCCTCGACATGGCCACCACCACCGTCGCCGCCAACAAGATCTACAACCTGGTGGCCAAGGGCGGCGACACCATTCCGCCGGGTTGGGCCATGGACTCCGACGGCGTGCCGACCACCGACGCCCAGACCGCCATCCAAGGCCTGCTGATGCCGCTCGGCGGGTACAAGGGCAGCGGGCTGGCCATGATGGTCGAGATCCTCTGCGCGGTGCTGGGCGGCGGCGCCATGAGCACCGAAGTCGGCGGGCTCTACATCACGGATCGCCACGCCTGCACCAGTCAAATGTTTTTGGCCATCGAAGTCGGCCGGTTCATGCCGCGGGAGGAATTTGCCGCGCGTGTGCGCCGGCTCGTAGCGCACACCAAAACCGTCGCGCCCGCCAAGGGGTTCGACGAAGTCCTGGTGGCGGGCGATCCGGAATGGCGCTCCGAGCAGGCGCGTCTCGGCGAAGGTATTCCGCTCGCGATCGACATTTGGGAGAAGATCACAGCGCTGGCCACGCGTCTCGGCGTTGCAAACGAGTAGGTGCTCTGTCAAGCCATTTATCCAGGTGGCCGAAACGTGGACGTCCGCGGTGAACCGCGCCACAAGGTAAAATACCCCAGGCACGCTCGCCTGCCAGGCGGCGGCCGGAAGAGAAGAAACCATATGCCAGAAAACGTTTCGCGCCGCGGTTTCGTCGGCGCTCTTACCGCGGCCAGCGCCGCGCGCGTCCAAGGCGCCAACGACCGCATCCGTTTGGGAATCATCGGCAGCGGAGGACGCGGCCGCTACCTGATGGGTCAAGCCAACCGGGCCGGCGGCATCCAGTGGGTGGCCGTCTCGGACGCCTACGATGTGCAGCGCGACCGCGCCGAGAAAGTCGCCGGCGTGCCGCTCGCCAAGTACGTCGACTACCGGCAATTGCTCGACCGCAAGGATATCGACGCCGTCATCATCGCCACTTGGGATCACATGCACTGCCCCATCGCCGTGGCCGCCTGCCAGGCGGGCAAGGACCTCTACGTCGAAAAACCCATGACGCTCCACCCCATGGAGGGGCACCGCATGGTGCGCGCGGTGCGCGAGCACAAACGTATTCTGCAAACCGGCACGCAGCAGCGCTCGCATCCGCATTTCGCCGAAGCCAAGGAGCGCTTCGTCGACACCGGGCGCCTGGGACGCGTCACCATGGTGCGTACGCTGTGGAATGGAAATGGCGCCTACCGCAACATGGCGCCGCCGCCGGGTATGGAACAGAAGCCGGCCGGCATGGAATGGGAGGTGTGCCAGGGCCACCTGAAGAAGATACCGTGGAATCCCAAGCGCTATTTCAATCACTACGTCTATTGGGACTACTCCACCAACGCGCAGATGGGCGGCCTGTTCGTGCACATGGTGGACGTGGTGCATTGGTACATGAAGGTGCAGCAGCCCCTGGCCGCCGTATGCATGGGCACCATAGCGCTGCCCAAGCTGGACCGCGACACGGCCGACAATATCAACGCCGTGCTGCACTATCCGAACGATCTGCTGGTGACTTTCGAAGCCAACGTAACGGACCTGATTGCCAAGGAAGGCCAGGACATCGTCTTCATGGGCACCGAAGGCCGCCTCAACATTTTCCGTTGGGGCTACCGCTTCATGCCCGCTTCGGGGAAAGGCAAGGAGGAAATCACCTCCGGCCCGACACCGGATTTGCACATGGATAATTGGCTGGACTGCGTGCGCACACGCAAGCAAGCCATCTGCGACGAAGAGGCCGGCCACTATAGCGCCATGGCCTGCCACATCGCGCAATATCGCCTACCTGGAGAACCGCAGAGTGGAGTGGAAAAAGGAGTGGAGCTTATGAGCATCGTACCCGGATTGAATCTCGAATTCGTACGCAAATCCGAAAAGCCGTTTCCGGCCGGCGTGGAGTGGGCCGCGAAAATCGGTTACAAGTTCGTCGAGCCGATGCTGCACACCGGCCGCGAACTGATGAGCGAGGCGGGCTACTATCATTCCGTCTCCATGGAAGAGGACCCGCACTTCATCAAGGACATCCTGGACCGTAACGGCGTGGAAGCTTCGGCCGTCAGCGCGCACTGCCCTCTGATGCGGCCGGAGGTGAGCGTCATGTACCTGCAGCGCGCCATCCAGTTCGCGCACGTGCTGAAGGCGCCGGTGGTCAACACCGACGAGAGCTACCGCCCGGATTGGATTGCCGACGACGAGATCTGGACCGTCATGCGCTACACGCTCAAGAGCGTGCTGCGCGTGGCCGAACGCTACAACATCTCCATCGGCATCGAACCGCACCAGGCCATTTCGAAAACCACCGATGGGTTGATGAAGATCGCCACCCTGGTCGATCACCCGCTACTGCGGGTGAACTACGACACGGGCAACGCGTACCTGGCGGGCGAGGATATCTACGAAGCGCTCGAACGCATCGGAGCGCGGCTGGTGCATGTGCACGCCAAGGACATCTCCGTGGAACATTCCGAAGCTGAGCGCGGCAAAGTCTCCGGCACCCCGGTGGGCTGCGCTTGCGGCGACGGCGTGGTGGATTGGGCGCGCGTGGTGAGCATTATTTCGAAGCACGGTTTCCATGGCGTGCTTTCGGTGGAATGCGGAACGCCGGAGCAGGCCGAGCGCAGTCTGGCGCACCTGAACAAAGTCATCGCCGCCCGTTGAGCCGTAGGCCATGAGAGCCGTGGTCGTAGTTCTCGCGGCGTGCATCGCCCTGCGCGGCGCAGCCGGCCGCCCCGCACACCTTCCGCGCCGGCGCGCACGAAGTGGATATCACGCCGAAGACCTTTCCCATCCGGGCGAGCGGCAATTTCAGCCCCGCCGTATCCGAAGGCCGCCCGGGGCAAGCTGTGCGTACGGGCCATTGCGCTGGACGATGGTGCGACGCGGATCGCCATCGCGGTGGTGGACACGCTCATGATGCCGCGCGAACTTCTGGACCGCGCCAAACTCGGCCGCCTCCCGCTCCACCGGTATCCCGCCGAACCACATGCTGATCTCGGCCACGCACACCCATTCGGCTCCGGCCGCCATGGGCGCTCTCGGCACGGACGCCGTTCCGGAGTATGCCGCCATGCTCGAAGCGTGGATCGCGGAGGCCATCGCGGGTGCGGTGCGAAATCTGGTGCCGGCGCAAGTGGGGTGGACCTCTGCCCAAGCGCCCGAACACACCTATTGCCGGCGATGGATCCTGCGTCCGGACAAAATTCGCAAGGACCCCTTCGGGCAACTCACCGTGCGGGCGACCATGCATCCCGGATATCAGAACCCGGATTTCATCGGACCCGCCGGGCCCCCGGGACCCGCAACTTTCGCTCGTCTCCTTCCGTGCCAGCGACGGCCGCCCCATCGCCCTTCTGGCCAACTACTCGATGCACTACGTGGGTGAACGAAGCGATGTCGTGGCGGCGGATTACTTTGGTGATTTCTCGGAGTTGTTGAAGCCGGAAGTGGGTGTGGCGATCATGTCGCAGGGCACCGCCGGCGATCAGCATTGGATGAACTACAGCCGCCCGCGCAGTCCTACAACTCCTCCCAAGTACGCCGCGGAGCTGGCGGCCATAGCGCGAGAGGCGCTGCGCGGCATGCGCTATCAAAGCCCGGCGCCGCTGGCAATGGCCGAGACGGAGATTCAACTCTCGCGCCGCGTGCCCGACCAAGCGCGCTTGAACTGGGCGCGCACCACCCTGGCGGCGCTCGACGGGGCCGCCCCACGCACCATGCAGCAGGTTTACGCGCGCGAGCAGATCATGCTGCATGAAGAACCGTCGCGCAAATTGAAGCTGCAAGCGGTACGCATCGGCGACCTCGGCATCGCCGCCTTTCCGGCCGAGGTATTTGCCATCACCGGACTCAAAATCAAGACGCAAAGCCCTCTGCGGCACACCTTCAACATCGAGCTTGCCAATGGCGCCGAAGGCTACATTCCGCCCCCCGAACAACACGCGCTGGGCGGCTACACCACCTGGCCCGCGCGGTCGGCCGCCCTGGAGGTGAAGGCCGAACCCATCATCGCCGAACAGTTGCTGTTGCTGCTGGAGCGGCTCAGTGGCAAGCGGCGCAGGCCGGCGCACGAGGCTGTCTCCGCAAGCGCCAGGGCCGTGCTTCAATCCAAGCCGCTGGCCTTCTGGCCCCTGGACGATATCGAAGGAACCCGCGTGCGCGATGCGTCGCCGCGAGCCAACACGGCTTTGCGCGATGGCGGCGTGGCGCTCTATCTGGAAGGCCACGCGCCGGAGAGCCGCGCCGCGCACTTCGCCGGCGGACGCATGCGGGCCGATCTGGCGCTGGCCGGCGAACGCTACACGGTGCAGTTCTGGTTCTGGAATGGAATGCCCGCCGGAGTGCGCCCCACCACCGGCTACTTATTCTCGCGCGGCGCGGGCGACTGTCTGGCCATCGACGGCGAAGGCCGTCTGGTCTTCGAAAATGGCAGCCACACCCTTCGTGGCAAGGCACCCCTCGCGCTCCGCACCTGGTATCACCTGAAACTGGTCAGGATCAAGAACACCGCCACCGTGTTTCTCAACGACGAGCCGCTCCTGCGCGGCGAGGCGGGAGCGGCGCCACCGGCGCGGCGTCTTTGGTTCGGCGGCCGGGACACACCCGAATCGAGTTTCGAGGGTAAGCTCGACGACATCGCGGTTTGGGCAAAATAGACTCTTGTGACTTCTGAGCGTCAACAACGGCGGCGTAACGAATTGTACGGTTTGTTGGGTGAGCTTCCGCCGCGCGAGGGGGCCATCCGGGCCGAAACCATTTCCATAGAAGATCGCGGCAAGTTCACGCTCGAAAAGCTGGTGCTCCATCTGAACGGCATCGAACCGGTTCCCGCCTACTTCATCCAGCCCGCCGGGTTACGCGCGCCCGCGCCCGCCATTCTCTACAACCACTACCACGGTGGCAAGTACAAACTCGGCAAGGACGAACTGCTGCTCGCGAAGCCGGCGAGCGGCATGCCATCTTACGCCGAGGCGCTCACCAATCTGGGCTACTCGGCGCTTTGCCTGGACATGTGGGCTTTCGGCGAGCGCGCGACGCGCACGGAGTTGGACATTTTCAAGGACATGCTCTGGCAGGGCCGCGTGATGTGGGGCATGATGGTGTTCGATACGTTGCGTGGATTCGATTACCTCAGTACTCGCCCCGAGGTCGATCCTGGGCGCATTGGAACGCTGGGCATGTCCATGGGCAGCACCATGTCCTGGTGGGTGGCGGCGCTGGAGCCGCGCATCAAGACTTGCGTGGACATCTGCTGCTTGACCGATTACCAGGCCATCCGCGACGCGGGGCTGCTGGCCGGACACGGCGTTTACTACTTTGTTCCATCCCTGCTGCGGCACTTCACCACCGCGCAGATCAACGCGCTCATCGCGCCGCGCCCGCATCTTAGCCTGGCCGGCAATCGCGACAAGCTCACCCCGCCGGCGGGGCTGGACCGCATCGACGCCGAACTGAAGCAGGTCTACGCAGCCATGGGACACGCTGAGAACTGGAATCTCCTGCGCTACAACGTCGCGCACATTGAAACGCCCGCCATGCGGCGCGAGGCGCTGGCCTTCGTGCAAACGCACCTCTGAGTGCCGCTCCCTCACGGTCACGGCTCGGAAGCCTTCGCCGAGCCGCGTGCGTAAGCAAGCGGCAACAGATCCTTAGTGGTGCGCGCCGGGCGGCACGTAGTCGGCGGGAAGCGCCGCGCCTTCGCCGAAGAAATACGCTTCCATCTGCTTGAGAAGGAACTCCTGCGACTCGCGCGTGCCGAGGTTCAGGCGGTACTCGTTCACGATCATCTTCATGTGCTCGACCCACATGCGCCAGGCCTCCTTGGAGACATTCTCGAAGATGCGCTGGCCCAGAGGATGACTGTCGAACGGAGCCTCGTCCAGACCGGGCAACTCCTTTTGAAACTTCACGCAGAACACCATCCTCACGGGCTTGTCGGCGGCTCCGGACCCGGGTGCGCCAGCACTGGACATGAACTCCTCCTCGAACTGCTTGGGTTTGAGATTACGCTTTCAGGATATCGCAGAAACCGGCGGCTCAAGCTGTCGTGACAGGCGACGGGCGAAGGTCGGAATGGGCCGCGGTCTCGGGCTTGCGCGCCTTTCCGCTGTCCAGGTATTCGGAGAGAAGCATGGGTCTCGCGGCGCCCTTCTCCATCGCGCGCCGCACCGCTTTCTGGTAGCGCCGAATCGTCTCGCGCTTGGCGCCATTGCGCAGGCTGCAGTTTTCTATGTCCAATAGGAGATGAATTTCCCAAGGCCGGAAACAATTCCGGTTCATCGTCCCGCGAAGGATTTCCTGGATCAGCCGGTTGAACTGGGCCAGTACGACTTCGTTGTCCTCGAAGGGCTGTTCCATCTCTTTCACTAATCGGCAACTCCCAGACAAATATTACATCAATTATCCTCGCAGTGGGAACAATCAAATTGAGAAACGTTTCAAACACACCAGTTCCTGGATGGAGCGGGCCCTCTCCAGCACGCTTGAAACGCTTGGTCGCGTTATTCTATAGTAGGCAAAGAAAAAGCGAAGTGTCCTCCAGCGATATCCAGCAACAACTCGCCATCCTGCGCCGCCGCATCGCTCGTATCGATCGCCGGTACGCCTCGGCGGCCACTGCCGCTCCCGCCGCGGCGCCACCACCGGTCGACGACCGCCCGGAGCGCTACGCGGTCGAAGAATACCTGACTGGACAGGAGGTGAGCACCCCCGCCGGGACGCATTTCGAGAGCGAGCGCCTGTGGGAACGGCATCGCCGGCACGGAAGCATGGATATCTCGTCGCTAGCCGAGTTGCCCGCCGATCTGCTCGAGGCGATTTCCGAAGGCGCCATCCCAGACTCTCCTCCGGAGCGCTGGGCCTTTCTGGACACCGAAACCACCGGCCTGGCCGGGGGCACGGGCACGTACGCGTTCCTGGTGGGCGTGGGACACATCGCGGCGGAAGGATTTCGCCTGAAGCAGTTCTTCATGCGCGACTACGGCGAAGAGGCCAGCCTTCTGCACGCGCTTACCGAGCATCTGGCCAAGTTCGACGTCCTGATTACTTACAACGGCAAGACTTACGACCAACCGCTGCTCGAAACGCGCTTCCGCATGGCGCGGTCGCGGCCGCCTTTCGCGCGCATGCGGCACCTGGATTTGCTGCACGGCGCGCGCCGGCTCTGGAAGTTGCGCTTTGAAAGCTGCCGGCTGGTGGAATTGGAAAACCAGATACTCGGCGTGGAGCGCCTGGGCGACTTGCCGGGCGAGATGATCCCGTACGTATATTTCGAATACCTGCGCACGCGGGAAGCCTTTCGCGTGGCGCCCATTTTCCATCACAATGCGCTCGACATTTTGACTCTCGCCTGCCTCACCGGCATTGTTCCGCGGGCTTTTCGCGCGCCCGCCGAAGCCAGCCTCCGGCACGGCGCGGACCTGGTGGGGATAGCGCGTTGGCTGCGCGCCACCGGGCGTTACGAGGAAGCCATCCAGCTTTTCCGGCGTGCCATCGATCTGAACATCCCGGACGAGCTTTTGTTCCGCACCATGTGGGACACCGCGCTGCTGGAAAAACGCCTCGGCAGGCCGGGCGTCGCGTTGCCGCTATTCACCGACCTGGCGGCGGCGCGGAATCCGTTTCGTGTGGCGGCGCTGGAAGAATTGGCCAAGTATTACGAACATCGGGAGCGAAACTACGAAATGGCTCTCGAAATGACCCGCGCCGCCCTGGCGCTGGAAGAATCCGTCACACTACGGCAACGCGAAACGCGGCTGGGGAAGCGCATCGAAAAGCCACGCCCGCAACGCTTGTTGTGAGGATCTCCCCAGGTTACTCCGCTTCCACGAAAATCAGCGCCGACATCCGTTCGCTCGTGAAGTGGATCGTGACACCGTCGCGCGAGAGTTCCGCGCCCGCGCGCGAAGTGGCGCCGGCCGCGTCCACGTCTTCCACGCGGTAGCGCGAGCCCGGCGCCAGGGTGAGCGGCACGCGCGCGTCGAACTCGCCCTGGCGATCCCAGCGGTACACCAGCACCGCAGCGTGGCTTGAGCGCGCATCGTAGAACGTGATGCGCGCGAGATCGGCTTTAGGCCGCGGGGCCACCACGTCGTAGAGCAGCGAATCCTTACGCAGCTTGTTCAACCGCCGGTAGTTCTTGATCTCACCGAGGATTGCGGAGCGCTGGGAGTCCGGAATTTTGGTCAGGTCGGCCGAAATGCCCCAGGTTCCGGCCATGGCGCTGCGGCAGTAGAGACGCAGCAGCTCGCGGTCGGCCGGATCGATGAGGTTGGGATTATTGGTCCAGCGCAGGGCGGCCCACGGAAACACGAACTCGACGGCGCCCAGAGCCTCTTCGATGTTCGATCGCGCGTGCTGGAGTCCGGATTTGCCGCCGTCGCGCAGCCATTGCTGCTGATCCAGGAGCACCGTGAGCTCGTTGATCATGCGCCCGCCGCTCTGGCAGTTCTCGATCATCAGATCTGGATTGGCTTTGCGCACCGCAATAAGCGCCTTCTGGAACGCCACCACGTTTTTCATGACGCCGGCGCGCGTTCGCGGTGTAAAGAGAAGCTGATCGTACTTCCACCAATCGGCTGAGTATCTGGTCCGCAGTGCGGCCACGTGATCCAGCAGGCGCCGGGTCCAACCGCTCCCGGCGAGGTCTATCAGATCCCCCTGGATGAACTTCTCGTGGAAGCCCGGCTGGTCCACCTCGGGGCGCGTCTCGCCGGGCTGGAGATGCACGAACTGCGGACAGCTCCAGATGCCGGGGGCGATGCCGCGCGACTTGATCCCCCGCATGAGCTTCTCGAATTCGCCGGGAGCGAACTTCGCCCGGTCGGGCTCCCAGCGGCCTACGTTTTCATACCAACCGGCGTCCACGATGAACGCATCAAAACCGTAGGGCGCGATGGCATCGATTTGTTTGCCGAGCAGCGCGCCGTTGATGGCGAACCCCATGGCGTACCAATGGTTGTAACTGAGCGGGTACGAGGGCGCGGGACCACCGTAGAGCTTCCGCGCCAGGGCGGCGCGCGCGGCCATGTAACTCTTCCGCGCCAGCGCTTCATCGGTTTCGGCCACCGGAACGAGAATTACGGCAGGCCCGGCGATGCTCTCGCCGCCCTGCAGCACCAACTGCGTTTCCGATGGCGGCAGCCACACGCGGAACTGCAGGCGGTCCGCGCCGCCTGAGAGCGAGGCTTCCCAACCGCCGCTCCACTCCAATCCGAAATAGAAACGGTTGGCGCCGCCACCCACCACCCAGTACGGATTCGATCCTTTCGCTTCGCTACTGTGCAGACGGCTCGCCAGCGCCATGCTTGTGTCCACCGGCCACGGCCGCTCCACTTGCCGGAATGAGAGGGAATCCCACGAGCGCAGCCAACGCGACCCGGCGGGGATTCGCCAATTCGCGGTCCAGGCCGGGAACCACTCGATGGCGCGCGGCGCGGCGGATTCGTTCTTCATTTCCACGCGCAGGCGCAGCAGTTGGCTCGCGCGCGCCAGTTCGACAACCCAGGTAACACGAATGCCGCCCGCCAAGCGAAGGCTGGACGTCGCACGATGGAAGACGGCGTCCTGGGTCACTATCCATTTCGCGCGGCCGGGCTTCGCGCCGGCCGCGAGATCCGTGGGAACCCAAGCGCTGAATCCGTCGTTCGAACCATCTTCGGTGAACAGCGTGGCGCCGCTGGCGGTCCAGGCGGCTTTTGTGATGGCGGGCACGCCCTTCGATGTGGTGCCCAACTCGAGACGGATGACCTGGTTGTCCAGCGTGGCGCACTCCGCCGCGCAGGCGCAGAGGGAAATGAGAGCGCATAGAAAGCGGGCCGGAAGTCTGCTCATGCATTCGAGCTTACTCGACCGGCCCGCTCGAAAACCAATCCGATCAGGCTTCCACCGGAAGGTCCGGCTGGCGCGGCCCCATCCCCAGCTTGGGCAGGCAATTCCTGCATGGGCCCCATCCACAGCAACTCGCGCTCGATGTCCTGGTGCAGGCGGTAGGCCTTCTTCACGTCGGCGATGTTCGCACCGCGGATCGAGATCTTCGAAAGATCGTACTGGCCGATGCCGCACTGCGAGCAGTATTGCAGGTAGCCCAGCCAATCCGCGTTGATGCCCATGCAATCGACGGCCACGCGGTCGGCGGCGATGTAGTCGGTGGAGGCGATGGCAATGCGCGAAGCCACCGGAGTGCCGCTGGCCGGACCGTTGCCTTCCATGCCTTCGAAACCGTCGATGACGGTGGCGCCCCAGAACGGCTTCATCTTCTGCGCGGTCAGGAACATGTTGTAGTGCGTGCCGCGCACGCCGTTGTGGTACTTGCGCTTGTCGTTCCAGGCCGGCCCTTGCTTGATCACGCTGCGCAGCGGCGCGCCCAGCGTCATGTTCTTCACCGACAGCGTGGCGATGGTCACGTTGTGCGTCTTCATGACGGCCGCGCAAATCACGAAGGCGTCCGGGTCCAGCAGTTGCGCCGCCAGACGCACCGGCGTCACATGCCAGTCGTAGTCGATCAGCGGAATGGTTTGGTAGCGCCCGTCGCGGTTCAAATCCAGCAGACTGACCTTGCGGCTGCGGTGCTCGTTCACCACCTGCTGGTACTTGAAGTTCTCGAAACCGTTCATGGTGTCGCCCGCCGACGCCTCGGCGATGATCACCGGTCCTTTGAACCGCGGCTCCAGATAATCCAGGATTCCGTGCAGCGCGTCGGCGTGCGTGGCGGCCAGCTGGTTCACGGTCGAAACCAGGTTAGGCTTGATGACCACATACTTCCTGCGCTTCAGCACCGGACGAATCTGTTCGTCGATCGCCACCAGCGACTCGCAAACCAGGCGGCGGCGCTCGGCGCCGTGGGCAATGGCCACGGTGGCCTGCTGGTTATTGGGGACTACCGGCTCTAAAACTTCGTTTTTCTTGGGCGGCGGCGCGCGCGGCCAGTCCGGCAGCAATCGCGGTGTCCAGAAAGTAGCGTCGGGAGATGTTCGTCGGCATAGGCGAATCCAAATTTCCTGTAAGATAAAGTCTTGTCCATAAGTATAGCCAAGCGTATTGGAGACACTATGAAATCGGACTCTTCGCGTCGTAGTTTCCTGGCTGCCAGCGTCGCACTGCCGGCCGCCGGATTGGCCAAAACCTCGAACCTGGCGGAAGCCAACGCCGCGCTGGCGGCCCCCGCCTCGGCCCCCGTGCCGATTGGAAAACCGCGGTACAAGACCTTGGGGCGCACCGGATTGAAGGTCACCACGGTGAGCTTCGGTTGCATGATCACCTCAGACCCCAGCGTCATCGAGCGCGCCGCCGACATCGGCATCATTCACTTCGACACGGCTCGCGGCTATCAGGGAGGCAACAACGAGCGCATGGTGGGCGCCGCGCTCAAGAGCCGCCGCAAGGATCTGGTGGTTTCGAGCAAGTCACCCTCGATGACCAAGGCGGAGGCGCTGAAGAACCTCGATACAAGCTTGCAAACTATAGGCACCGACTTTCTAGACATCTGGTACCTGCACGCTAAGAGCAAGGCCGAACACATCACCGACGAATGGCTGGAAGCTCAGGAGATCGCCAAGAAAGCCGGGAAGATCCGCTTTGCTGGCGTGAGCACGCACAACGGCCAGGACGAAGTGATCAACGCCGCCATCAAGTGCGGCAAGATCGACGTGGTTCTGGTGGGCTACAACTTCGCCACCGACGCGAAAGTGGGCGGCGCCATCGAGGCGGCGCACAAAGCCGGGCTGGGAGTGGTGGGCATGAAGGTAATGGCGGGCGGGTTTCGCCGCATGAAGCCCGACGACAAGGCCTACTCAATTCTGAAACGCGACGGCGCCCTGCCGGCCGCGCTGCGCTGGGTGCTCAAGAATCCGAATATCGACACCACCATCCCCAGCATGACCGACATGGAGCAGCTCGACGAGAACTTCAAGGCCATGTCGGAGAAGTTCACCGCCGTGGACGAGAAGGTTCTGGCCCAACAGCTCGACTACATCCGGCCGCTCTATTGCCGCCAGTGCGGCGCTTGCGAAGGCCTATGCCCGCAAGGACTGCCGGTGGCCGACATGCTGCGGTACCTGATGTATGCCGACGGTTACGGGCAGTACCCGCTGGCGCGCGAGCGTTTCCTTGAATTGCCCGTCGAACTGGCCAGCGTACGTTGCCGCGACTGTTCGGGCTGCACCATCGAATGCCCCAACGGCGTGCGCGTCAGTGAGCGGCTCATGCGCGCGCAGGAACTGTTGGCATGACCAGGCTGGTGGTTCTGATGGCCGCGGCCTCCGCGCTGCTGGCCCAGACGCCCGATTGTTCGCTGGTCGCGGGCTGGTCCCAAAAGGGGCCGGCCCGCACCTTCACGGCCGAGAACCTTTACGATTACATGAACGGTAATTCGGAAGGGTATCTCATTTACCAGTTCGTGCGCATGAACGGTGTCACCTGCACCTTGGGCGACGCCACCATCGTGTTCGACATTTCGGAGATGGCCAGTCCCGAGGCGGCCTTCGGCATCTTCGTATCCAACCGCGATCCGCGCCAGAAGACCGAGAAGATCGGCATGGCCGGCCAAGTGTTGCCCCAACGTGCGATCTTCGCCAAAGACAAGTTTTTTGTTGAGCTGGCCGCCAGTCCCGCCGGAGACCACAGCCTGGTGTTGCGGCGCTTCGTGGTGGCCATGGAGAAGCGCATCGCGGGACGTACCGCGCTCCCCGATGCGCTCGGTTGGTTTCCGCCGGAAGGGCTGGACGCCGACGCCATCCGCCTGGTGCCGGAAAGCGTTTTGGGTCTGCGAATGCTCAAGCGCGGCTTCGTCGCGCCCTACGCCAGCGGCAAGGCGTTTCTGATTCCGGAAGCCACGCCCGCCTCGGCGGCCAGCGTGTTCGAGCGGCTCAAGGCGCGCTATCGGCGAAACCCAACCGGTGCAGATCGCCGACGAAGCCTTCCAAGCCACGGACCGCTACCTCGGTAAACTCTGCGTCTTCCGCAAGGGCCGCTACCTGGCCGGCTTCGCCAATCTGAAGCCCGAAGACGACGCAGCCTCCCGCGCCAGGAGTTTGGCTGCAAGGATTCCATAGCGCATCGCAAGAAAGACCGGCGGAACGTTTCCAGGTTTCCGTACCCTGTTTCCTGAAACCGCCCTGCCTGTCTTCTTCTAAAGCGGGGTAGTTGGTTATTTGGCGCGAAATTGGGGCCTTTGGCGGATTGCGGGAGCGCGACGGTTGCCTTAGCCTGAGAGTATGAAACTCCTTGGGGCGGTAGCGTCTCTGCTGATGGCCGGATGGCTTTCGGGCCAGGATCGTGCCCGCGAAACCACCACTTACATCTACGACGGCATGGGCAACCGGACGGAGGCCACCCGTTCGACGTTATCCAGAACCGGCTCCGGATCGCAAGATGTGGAACGGGTGCGGTCGATCAACGGGGGCGAGGTCCCGCGCGAGAGCGTACAGGAGCGCGTTGTAAGCGCGGGCGGCGGCGTCCGGGTGGTGGAGCGGATCGTGCGCGGCTACGACGCCGACGGCCAACCGGGGCCGCCCGAGAAGACCCGCATCGAAGAGCGCACGGCCGACGACGGCTCCGTGACAACCACCACGAGCCTGTACCGCGGCGACCTGAACGGCTCCTATCAACTGGCCGAAAAGAAGGTGGCGCAGTCGCACAAAACAGGAGACGTGACCACGGTTACGACTTCCGTCGAGCGGCCTTCGCTCAACGACACACTCGACCTGGTCGAGAAGAGCACGAGCATCATCAGCGAAAAGAAGAACGCCACGCACAGCGAAAGCGTCACTTACCGGCGCGATGCCAGCGGGAGCTTTTATGAGGCCGCGCAGGAAGTGGAGGACCGGATCAAGACACCGGATGCGGTGGCGGAAACCGTTACGACCTTCGAGGGCGCACCCGGCGAAAAGATGCGATTCTCGCGCCGCACGGTGAGTACCGCGCGGACCGCCGCGGACGGCTCCGAACACCGCGAGACCGATGTCTACAACGTGGTGTTGTCCAGCCAGGTCAGTTCGGCCGGCGAACTTCGCCCGCAATTGCGCGAACGCCAGATTTTGGAGCGCAAGACCGATTCGAGCGGTGCGGTGGTCGAGACGGTCAGCGTGCGCCGGCCAAGCTTGGCGGACCCTGACCGCCTGGGCGACGAGCGGAAGATATCGGAAGTGGTCTGCCGCGGCTGCGAACCGCTGAAGCAACCCTTGAAGAAACCTTAAGTTTGGGAAGGCGTATCTCGCGAAGGAGAATCTAGCGGTGGCCGAAGTACATCAACCAGCCCAGGCCGAACAGCGCCACTAGAAAATAGCCGAAGCAGTAGAGGCCGTAATGCAGGCGGTCGCGGTCCGTGCGCTTGGTGACCACGCCGAGCACGATGGAGGTAAAGAAGGCGAACAACGCCGCGGCTTCCAGGTGCGAGATGGTCATCTTGGGCATCAGTCCTTCCTCCCCACCGCGATTTCGAAGGCGTCCACCATGGCGAGCAGGTTCAGCAGGCCCGCGCCAACCAGGAACTTGGTGCCGTAATCGTGGACCAGGCCGGGCACGTCGCCCTGCGAGTAGCCCATCCACACGGAAAAGAAATACGGAATGCCGGCGAGCATGTTGCCGAGGAACCCTCCGCAGTAAATGATGGTGGTGAGCAGATCGCCCGTTTGCGGTTGAAAGAACGCGCCGCGCGTGGCCAAACCCAGTACAAACATCGAGACCACCGCGAATAGCAGCAGGAAACCGCGTCCGCGCTTACGCAGGTACATGTGCCCACCACCAGGAATGAGCCAGGCAATGGCGACGGCCGGCACCCAAACGTTGAGCGGAGGCAGGGGCTCTTTCCGCTTCTTTTCTTGTTCCGCCATGTGTTCTCCGATTCTACCATGCAGGCGTCCGCCGAGCCTTCTTCACGCCATCAATGGCACAATGATCTGGTGGCCCTGAAGCAACCCATCCTGGCAACCGCGGCCTGTCTGGCGCTTTGCTTGGCCGCCGCTGGACAGGTGGTCCACTCAGTGAATGGACGGGCGAACGCCGATATGGTTCCGCCCATCCTCGATTCGTGGCAGTTTCCGGCCAGCGCCTCGAATCTGGACCGGACCGAGGTGCAGGTCCGCATCCGGGATTCATCCCGTATCGGCAAAGCCACGCTGCACTACACCTATGCGAACGAAGTGGGCTTTCGCGACGAGCATCCCAGCGTCCTGGGCGACCTCTACACGTTCCACATCGAACCGCCTGGCGTGGCGTTTATCGGGGAGGTTCGCTTCGCCGTGGAGGCGATGGACGCCAGCGCGCGTGAGAACCGCGCCATGAGCGTCTGGCGCACGCTGCGGCTGGTGACTCGAGAACGCGGTTCCGAGCGCGGCGGCCGGATCGAGTTATCCAACGCAAACCTGGAGTTCTCCGAGGTGCCGGCGGGCGCCTCGGCTTCGGTGGAACTCACGCGCTGGCTGCCGGAGGGGCTGTCGGCGCCCGCCGGAACGCTCGTCAGCGCGGGCCAGTACTGGCGCGTCCAGGCCGGCCTCGACCATGGCCTCGTCTCAGTCCGCTACGCGCCCGAGGCCGCCTGGCGGCTGATCGAATCCACCCTGTCGCTGGCCTACTGGGACGGCCGCCAATGGGCGCGCGCGGCTTCGCGGCTCGACCTGGCGCACCGCCGCGTCACGGCGCCGCTCGGCAAAGCCGGGTACTGGACGCTGGTGGGCGAGGACCGCGTGCTGTGGCGCGCGGCCGGGCGCGAGACCGGGCCGGCGCTCGACGACGTCAACGGCGACGGCAAACTGGAAGTGCTCACCGTGCTGTATCAACCCGGCGAACTGCTCAGCTCGCGCGGCGCGACGCTCAAACAGTTTCCCATGGACCCGCCGTACCGGCCGGTGAAGAACTCTTCGTCGCCCGCAGTGGCGCGCTTCGCGCCGGACCCCAGGCCCGTCATGCTGTTCGGGGCGCCCAGCGCTTTCGTGTATGCATTCGCAGCGGACGGCACACGGTTGTGGCGCACGGAGGTGGGCGGAGAGGTGCTCGGCGGACCGTCCGTGGGGCGGTTGCTCAAGGGCGCCCAGCCGGCCATCGCAGCAGCCTGGGAGGGTGGGGTCAGCGTGATCGCGCCCGGCGGCCGCCTGATCTGGCAGCGGCGGTTGAGCGTGCCGGCACGCACCTGGGCGGTGCTGGCGGACCTGGACGGCGACGGCCAAGACGAAGTGGTGGTGAACGCCGCCGACGAAATCGTAGCGTTGCGCGGCGCCACGGGCGACCTGCTCTGGCGCTTCCGCGCGCCCGGACGGCAACTCACCGTGCCGGCCGTGGGCGAGTTCGTGCACGGCGGCCCGCCGCGCCTGGTGTTCGGCGACGAACAGGGGTGCGTCTATGCCTTGGACCAGCGCGGACGCCTGTTGTGGCGCCAGGATCACGTCTACGGACCGCGCGAAGTGCCGGACCCCATCGAGCACTACATGGCCGTCGCCGAAACGGGCCTGGCGGATCTGGAGGGCAGCGGTGAGCGGCAGGTGATTGTCGCCATGCGATCCGGCGAAACCGTGGCGCTGAGCGCGCGCGGCGAGCGCTTGTGGCGCTTCTCGAGCTACGAACGCAAGGTGGGCATCAGCTACGGCGGCGGCGCCTACCTGGGATTCGCCGACCTGGACCAGGACGGCCGGCTCGACGTGGTGCTTTCCCAGCAGGATTCCTACGTCTACGTGCTGGGGGCGGGCGGCGCGCTGAAGTGGATGTTTTTGGGGCGCTTCTGGTACCACTTTCCACCGGCCATCGGCGATCTGGAAGGCACCGGCGAACTAGACATCCTGTTCAGCGCACCGGAAGAGGGCGGCATGTGGGCGCTGCGCAGCGGCGTGCGCGGCGCGGCCCACCGCGCCCCCTGGCCCATGGCGCGCGGAAACCTGGCGCGAACCAATTGCGCGCCGTGGCAGTAAGGACATGAAAACCATGCAACGAATCTTGGCGCTCTTTCCACTTCTCTCTTACGCGGTGTTCGCCGCGGCCCCTGCGCGTTTCACCGCGCACGTGGTGGCCGACGATTTGAAGTACGGCTACCAGCTCACGGCCGTCGACGTGAACCACGATGGACGCAAGGATCTGATTGCGGTGGATGAAGCGGCCTCCGAACTGGCCTGGTACGAAAACCCGACCTGGCAACGCCACGTGATCGCGACCGGATTGTCGCGCATGATCAACCTGGCCTGCTACGACATCGACGGCGACGGCGTGCCGGAAATCATTCTGGCCCATCACTTCGAAACGCGTCCGTCGAAGAGCCTGGGCATTCTCGCGCTCCTGGAGCATCGCGGCGATCCGCGAGAGATGTGGGCAGCGCGGGAAATCGACCGTGTGCCCACGGCGCACCGCGTACGCTGGGCCGATATCGACGGCACGGGGAAGAAAGTGCTGGTGGCGGCGCCCATGGTGGGGATGAAGGCGGTCGCCCCCAACTTCGAGGACAACGTTCCGATCTACCTCTACCGGCCGGGCGTCTGGAAGCGCGAGCTGATCAGCCAGGACGCGCGCGGCGTCCTGCACAGCATCTATCCGTTCGATTGGGACGGCACTGGGCGGCAAGTGCTGCTCACGGCCAGCTTCCGCGGCATCCGCGTGCTGCGCCCGGCCCCAGGCGCCTGGAGCGCCGAAGAACTCACCCGGGGCGATCCCGCGCCCTGCCCCAAGTGCGGATCGAGTGAAATTGTGGTCGGCCATTTGGGAAAGCGCCGGATGCTGGTGGCCATCGAACCTTGGCACGGCAATCAGGTGGTGGTCTACCAACGCCGCGGAAAAACGTGGCGGCGGCAGGTGCTTGACGACACGCTCTTGAACGGCCATGCGCTGGCCGTGGGCGACCTGAATGGCGACGGCCGGGACGAGATCGTCGCAGGGTTCCGAGGCAAGGGGCACAAGCTCTACGTGTACTCGGCGGTGGATAAGGGCGGACGCCGCTGGAAACGCGAGATTCTCGACGACGCCATGGCCGCGGCCGACTGCAAGATCGACGATTTCGTGGGCGACTCCCGGCCCGACATCGCCTGTATCGGCGCCGGCACCCACAACATCAAGCTGTACGAGAATCGTTGACGCGGGTTAGGTCCCGAGCGTGCCAGAACCGGCCCAAGCGATCTCCTGCGATGTGCTAAAATCCCGGTAGCGGTTTTTGTGCGAGCAAACCAAACTGGGAACTCACTGAAGGAGGGGAAATGAAGATTCAAGCCTTGGTTCTGTCTGCTGCCCTGTGCATGGGCACCAGCGTTTTTGCAGGGCCCATCACGTATACAGCCGATTTGAACGGCGCCAACCAAAACCCGGTCAATGCTTCGCCGGGGACCGGCTTCGCGACGGTAGTACTCGACATTTCGGCGCACACTTTGGGTATTGACGTTACGTTTGCCGACCTAACGACCCCGACCACCGCGGCCCACATTCACTGTTGCGTTGCTGATCCCGGCAATGTCGGAGTAGCGACCCAGACCCCCCAGCTTCACGGGATTCCCGTTAGGCGTAACTTCCGGCAGCTATTCCCACGTGTTCGATACCACACTCGCCGCAACATTCAACTCCACATTCGTTACCGCGAACGGAGGTACCCCGGCGGGCGCGGAGGCAGCGCTGGAGGCCGGCTTGCTCGCCGGAGAAGCTTACTTCAACATCCACACCACAGAATTCCCCAGCGGCGAGATACGGGGTTTTCTGGAGCAGACGGTTCCAGAGCCCTCTTCTCTGGCGCTCTCCGGCCTCGCGCTGGTGGGAATCGCTCTGCTTCGCCGAAGGCGTAGCACCAACTGACGGGGTCCTTCCGGCCGCGATACGAGAATCGTTGACCGCAGCCGGACTACAGCGCCCGCCGCGGCGTGGAAAGCGGCGGCGATCTTCCCGATGGTGTCCTCGCGGAGCACCGGCGGAATCGAAAGCATGCTGGAGCGCGAGACCAGGTCGTCCAGGACCGGCAGCGTACCTTTCGCGTAACTGTAATCGGCGGCGAATGTGTTTAGCGGATCGTTCCACGGGCGGCCTGCGGCCGAGTTCGAGGTCTTCCCCACCAGGCTGGGGTTGTTGTAATACAGGTGCATGCCCCAGTTGGTCATGGGGATGTTGTTCACGCCCAACGGGCCGGTGGTCACGCCGGCGGCGCGCGTCGCCTCCACCATGCGCAAGCAGGTTTCGCGGTCCTTCCAGGTCATGATCAGGAACGGGCCGCTGTCGCCGGCCGGATCCAGGATGCGGCGGAACTTGAGGCCGGGAATGCCCTCCAGTTGGGCGCGCAGCGACCACTTGGCGCGGCGCATGTCGCCGGTGATGCGTGCCAGTTTCTGGTGCTGCGCATAGAGGACGGCGGCGATCAGTTCCGGACAACGCGCACCTTGGCCCCAGAGATGGAATTGGGGATCCGACGTATCCAGGCGGCCTTCATCAGTGCGTGGATAGCCCAGGTCGTGGAAGGCCCAGGCGCGGCGGTTCAGCTTCAATTCGTCGCACACCACCATGCCGCCTTCCCCAGCGGTCATGTTCTTGTTGAGCTGGAAGCTGAAGATGGCCATGTCGCCGAAGCTGCCCGCGGGTTTACCGTGCAGGCTGGAGCCGTTGGCTTGCGCGCAATCCTCCACCAGGCGGAGCTGGTTTTCGCGGCAGATGGCGGCGATCTTGTCCACCGCGCCGGGCGCGCCGCTCATGTGTACCAGCAGCACGGCGCGCGAGTGCGGGCCGATTTTACGCTTCAGATCCTCGGGATCCATGCAGAAGGTGTCGTCGATGTCGACCAGGCGGGGAATGGCGCCGGCGCGCACGATGGCAGCCAGGCAGGACACCCACAGATAGCCCGGCAGCAGGACTTCGTCGCCCGGGCCCACGCCGATGGCGCCCATGGCGATGCCCAGCGCCGCCGTGCCGCTGCCCACCGCCAGGGCGTACTTGCGCCCCAATCGCGCGGCGAAAGCCTGTTCCAGCCGCTTGGCGTAATTCTGCATTTCGGGTCCGTAGAACCGGAAGAGACTGCGGGAATCCAGCACCTCCTTCACCGCCGCGTATTCTTCTTCACCGAAATAATAAGTTCCGGGCCATTCGTAAGGTATGAGTGGAGTTGGATCGGACATGGGAAAACCTCCTCTGTTAAGGTAACACCTCGGTGCTCCGTATCAGAATTTTGCTCACGTGTTCTCCGCGCCATGGGGTGCCGAGGATCGGGGTAGCTGCGATCCGGTGGCGAGAAGGTTTGTCGGTGTTTGCCTGTTTCAGAAGCCTCCGGCCAGAGCAAACGTGCGCTGGATGCACGTCTGTAGTCCGGTATCGTCAATAGGGGCGCCTTGGCTTCCGCGCCTGCAGCGTAGTGATAGGTCTCAGAGGAGCCGCCGGCGAAGGTCCCTTGGCCGTGTCGTCATGGCGTAGAAGTGCCCCGGCATGCTCATCGGAATCGCGGTCGGCTCAAGGCCATCCGCACACATCCAGTTCTAGCGCCAAACGGGCCTCACGGTCCGGAGAATACGTGAGCGAAATCCTGGAAGAGAATGTTAAGCCTCGAGCAGCACCTTCAAGGTGCCACGCTCGGAGGCCTTGGCAAATGCCGCCGGAGCTTCCGACAGCGGGAACCGCGCCGAGATCATCTCCGCTGTGTGAATCTTCGCCTGCCTCAGGAGTGTGAGGGCCGGCGCGAATCGCCCGCAGCGCGACCCCACTATGGTGATTTCGTTTACCACCGACGGCGGCCGCATCCACCGGCACCGCGCCGTGCACGGTGGATTTCAGAATCAGCGTGCCACGGGGTTCGGTCATGGCGATGGCCTCGGAAAACCCTTCGGCCGTACCCGTCGCCTCCACCACCCAGCGGAAGCGCCCGCGCTTGGACGCGTCCCGCTCGAACACGCGCACCTGGCAGCCGTGCGCGGCCAACACCTGCTCGATGAGCCGCCCGAGTTTGCCGTAGCCCAGCAGGGCCACTTCCCCGCCCCGCGGAATCTTCACCTGGTCGAGAATCTCACAGGCCGCGGCCACCGGCTCGGTGAACACCGCCACATCGTTCGATACGGCCTTGGGCACGACTCTCAGATTGCCCACAGGCAGCGTGAAATACTCGGCGAACACGCCCGCGATGTTTCACGATGCCGAGCACCGTGCGATGCGGGCAATGGCGTCCCAACCCGCGCCGGCACCACTCGCAGGCGCCGCAGGCGAGGTTAATCTCGCCCACCACGCGCCGGCCCACCCAGCGTGGGTCGTCCGCCTCCACCACTTCACCCACGAACTCGTGTCCCGGCGTACCGCGAAAACCGTAGTAGCCGCGCTGGAGTTCCAGATCCGTATTGCAGATGCCGCCCAGCAGCAGGCGAATCAAGGCGTGGTCCGGCGGCCGCTTGGGGCTCGGTTTGCGCCGGATCTCGACGCGCCCGTCTTCGATGTGAACCGCGATCATGTGCTCAACCTATGTGGAGTGGCAAAACGGGACAGGCGGCCATTCCCGCTCGCTTCGCTCGGGGCAACGTCGCCAGTCCCGGTTTTGCGCGATCATGTGCTCAACCTAGTATAATTTCGGAATCAAGCCATGCGTACCTTACTCCCCTTCCTGTTGTTCGCAGCCGGCGCTTTCGCCGGCGATGCGTCTTTCAACGGCCGTTGGAACATCAAGGTGCACGACAACCGCACGCGTGCCTGGTGGCTGGAAGTCTCCGGCGCCGGCACGAACGAGATCCAGGGCAAATTCGTCGGCGCGCCGGGCGGCGATTGCGACGTACTCCGCGACCTGGCCATCCGCGACGGCGAGTTGAGCTTCAGCTTTATGCGCGGATATGTTCGCGTGCCGGGACAGGAAAAGGCCCGGCAGAAGGGCGTCTATCGCGCCAGGCTCGCCGGCGGCCAGCTCGATGGGACGTTCGAAGTGGAAGGGCAGGCCACACCGCCGCTCAAATGGACCGGCACACGTGCGGCGGAAATCGCCGACAAAGACGACGGCACCTGGCGCGAAGGCAAACCCGTCAAGCTGTTCAACGGGAAGAACCTGAAAGGCTGGATGCCGGTGGAGAAAGACCGCGAATTGGCCTGGACGGTGAAGAACGGCCTGCTTACCAACATGGCCGGCGCGCCGAACATCATTTCGGAGCGCAAGTTCTGGAATTTCAAAGTTCACATGGAATACCGCATCCCCGCGGGCAGCAACAGCGGGCTCGGCTTGCGGGGGCGCTACGAAGTGCAGATCACCGACAGCTACGGCAAGCCCGTCGGGACGCACATGGAAGGAGCGCTCTATAGCCGCATTCCACCTTCGGTGAACGCGAGCAAGCCGGCGGGAGAGTGGGAGACGCTGGATGTCACGTTGATTGGCCGCGATGTGACCGTGGTGCTGAACGGCACGAAAGTGATCGACAAGCAAGTCATCGAGGGCCCCACGGCCATCGTCTGCGATACGGACGAAGGGGCGCCCGGCCCCATCTTCATCCAAGGCGACCATCGGCAGATCGAGGTACGCAGCGTCGTGGTCACGCCGCTCGTAAAGGCGGGCAAACCGTAGATGTACACGGGCGCCGCGGCGAATTCGGAAACTATCTCGGATTTGCTGGCGCGACAAGCGGCGGGTGCTTCGGAAGTGTCCGCCCTGTTCGCGCCCCAGCGAACCGCGCTTTCCTATGGCGCGCTTCATGAGCTGGTCGAATCCACCCGCGGCAGCCTGCGCGCCCTGGGCGTGGCGCGCCAGGACCGCGTCGCCATCGTGCTCGCGAACGGCCCGGAGATGGCTGCGTCGTTCGTGGCCGTGGCGGGCGCGGCCGTTTGCGCGCCGTTGAACCCGGCCTACGTCGCGAGCGAGTTTGAATTTTACTTGAAGGACCTTGCGCCCAAGTTGGTCATCGTGCGCGAGGGTGCGGAATCGCCGGTGCGCGCGGTGGCCCAAGCGCTCGGCATCCGTGTGGCCGAGTTGCGCGTGGAAGCCGGGAGCGCGGCGGGCGCGTTCACGCTGGATGCGCCGGAAGCGCGCGGCGTGGCTGAGGACTCGAGCCCGGACGATACGGCTCTTATCCTGCACACCTCCGGTACCACCTCACGCCCCAAGATGGTGCCGCTCTCGCAGCGCAACCTGTGCCTTTCCGCTCACAGCATCGCGCGCTCGTTTGCCCTGACGCCCCAAGACCGCTGCCTGAACGTGATGCCGCTGTTTCACATTCACGGTTTGGTGGGCGCGGTACTCTCGTCGCTGGCCGCGGGCGCGGGCGTCGTGTGCACACCGGGATTTTCTTCGGCCCGGTTCTTCGGCTGGCTCGACGAGTTCGCGCCCACCTGGTACACGGCCGTACCCACCATGCACCAGGAGATCCTCGCGCGCGCCGAGGCGCATCGCGAGATCGTCGCGCGGCGCCCGCTGCGATTCATTCGGTCGTGCTCGGCGTCGCTGGCGCCCTCCTTGCTCCACACGCTCGAAACCGTATTTCAGGCCCCGGCGCTCGAAAGCTACGGCATGACGGAAGCCGCGCATCAAATGGCCAGCAACCCGCTGCCGCCGCGCGCGCGCAAACCCGGTTCGGTGGGGGTGGCGTCGGGTCCGGAAGTGGCCATCATGGATGCCGCCGGGGCGCTGCTCGACGCGGGCGCCACCGGGGAGATCGTCATTCGCGGCCCCAGCGTCACCAGCGGCTATCTGGGCGTGCCGGAAGCCAACCGAACGGCGTTCACCAACGGCTGGTTCCGCACCGGCGACCAGGGCTACCTGGATGCGGAAGGCTACCTGTTTCTCACCGGCCGCCTCAAGGAGATTATCAATCGCGGCGGCGAGAAGATTTCTCCGCGCGAAATCGACGAAGCCATGCTGGAACACCCGGCCGTCGCGCAGGCCGTGGCCTTCGCCGTGCCCCACTCGCGGTTGGGGGAAGAGGTGGGCGCGGCGGTCGTGCGCCAGCCCGGCGCCAGCCTGGACGAACGGGAACTGCGCGAATTCGTCGCCGCGCGTTTGAGCGTGTTCAAAGTTCCGCGTGTGGTCCGCTTCGTGGACGCGGTACCCAAAGGCCCCACCGGAAAACTGCAGCGCATCGGCCTGGCGGCGCGCTTGGGTATCGAGGCGATCGATGAACGTAAGCAGCCGGCCGCGGCCGAATTCGTCGCCCCGCGCACGCCGCTCGAAGTGCGTCTCGCGGCGATCTGGTGCGAAATGCTGGGCGCCGATCGCGTCGGCGTGGACGATCATTTCTTCACCATCGGCGGCGACTCGCTCGCGGCGGCGCAGCTCCTGGCGTGCGTATGCAAGGAATTCGCGGTGGAACTGGCCTTTGTGCGCTTTCTCGAAACGCCCACCATTGCCACGCTGGCCCGGGAAATTGAAGCCGCGCGGCCGCAATCGCCGGGCCATCCGACATCTGGTTGCGATCCGGCCGGAGGGCACGCGCGCGCCGCTGTTCTGCGCCGCCGGCCATAACGAGGAACTGGTCGGGTTCGGCACGCTGGCCCGCTATCTGCCTTCCGATCTGCCGGTGATGGCGTTCGCCCCATTCGAGCCACAGGAAGTGGCCGCCGCCCGAACCATCCAGGCGCAGGCCGCGCGCAACCTGGCCGCCCTGCGCGGCGCGCAGCCGCTGGGCCCGTATTTCCTGATCGGCCTGTGCCACGGTGGCCTGGTGGCATATGAAATGGCGTGCCAACTCGAACAGAGCGGTGAGCGTGTGGAGCTACTTGCGCTGCTGGACGCTTATCCGAGCGGATGGAAGAGCGGTCTCTCCCTGCAGGCGCGCGCGGTCGAGTCGTTGCGCCACGGCGCACTAAGGACACTCACACATACCCGCGCCATCCTCGGCGGCGGCGGTTGGACACACCTGCGCGGACGCCTCGCGCTGTTTTGTGCCGCCTGGAAAGAAAGGGCCTCCGCGACGGCGTGCCGCGTGGGGCTCTCCAAGGACGGCCAGGACGCGCGTCTGGCCAATCGCGAAGCGCAGCGCACTTATGTCCCATCGCTTTACGGCGGAGCCGTGACTCCTTTTCCGTTCCACCACGCCGCGCGCCGGCATCTATCCGCTGGCCGCCGGCGCCTGGCGTCCACTCATCGCAGGCGGCTTTGAAATCGTCGACGTCGCAACCGGGTTCGGGAACACGCTCACCGAACCGGGCGTCGAAGCGGTCGCGATGGAACTCACCAAACGGCTTCAGATCCCGGCATCCAGCACCCTCGCTCGATCATCTACATAAGAAGAGATCAAGCTGAGGAGGATTCTTGTGATGACACGCCGCCAAGCGCTCGCCGTGGTGAGTGCCGCCCCCGCCCTACTGGGTCCGTTGCGACTCGAGGCGCAACCCGCCGCACCGGCCAAGGGGCCGTTTTCGCTGCCCGCGCTGCCTTACGCCGTGGATGCGCTGGAACCCTACATCGACTCGCAGACCATGCAGATCCACCACTCCAAACACCACGCCGCTTACGTCAACAACCTGAACAACGCCGTGGCGGGTCATCCGGAGCTGGCTGGTAAGAGCGTGGAAGATTTGGTGCGCGGCTGGCAGACTCTGCCCGAATCGATTCGCACCGCGGTGCGCAACAATGGCGGCGGCCACGCCAACCATTCCTTCTTCTGGCTATTACTTTCGAAGAACGCGGGCAGCGGTCCCAAGGGTGAACTAGCCAAGGCGATGGACCAGAAGTTCGGCGGCCTCGACAAGTTCCGGGAGCAGTTCACCAAGGCCGCACTGGGCGTGTTCGGCAGTGGCTGGGCGTGGCTTACCCTGGGTGCTGGAAACGAGTTGATGGTCCAGGGCACTCCGAACCAGGACGATCCCTGGATGCAGGGACAGACGCCCATTGCCGGCATTGACGTCTGGGAGCACGCCTACTATTTGAAGTACCAGAACCGCCGCGCGGACTACGTCGCCGCGTTTTACAACGTCATCAACTGGGACTTCGCCAGCGACCGCTACCGCAAGCTCACGGCTTAAGGGCGTGGGAATCGCCCGTGGGCTTTCCCCCACCTGTCCGGCAGGCCGTTCATGTCGCCATCGGCCGGCGGCGGTCAGATGCTCCTCGGCCACTTTGCCCGCCGCGTAGAAGCTCACATTGGCTTCCTCTGTCGGGACGAGATGCCCGGACGCACACGCAGAAAGCGCGGCACCGCGTCGTGCGTGCGCGCGTTCAGTTCGTTGCCGTGCAGGCACACGCGCCACCAGCGCAATCTTTGGTCTTACACGCCGCGCGCAGACTGCCCGGTCCGGAATCGTTCAAGTTTGTGACCAGCAGGACCTGCCCGCCGCGCCCGCCGGACGTAGCTGCGACGTCGCACAGATAAAAGGCAATCGCTCGAAGGTGTCTCAAGAGGAAAGCGTGGCGACGCGAGGAGTGCGATGGCGGTCGAGCCACCAACCCCAGAGCGGGAACAGCAGGACCGCCGGCGCGGCCCACACGAAGTGCTCCACGTTTTGCGGTGGAGGCCCCAGGATACTCCCTACGTAAAGCGTTGCGAGAAGCGCCACGAAGGTGACGAACGCCCAACGGCCCACCCGATCCACCGGCCGGGTGGCTTTCGTATACAACCAGATACCCGCGCCGAACATGAAGGCCTCGACCAGCATGGTGCCCGTTACCGAGGACCACAGGCCCAGTCCCAGCCGCGGGCCGCCTGGAAAGAGCGGCATGTCCGGAAGATGCGACAGCATATCAAGCACCCAGTGACTCACCACGCACAGCGACAGCACCCATGCACCTCGCGCGTAGCGCGTGCGCCACCAGTAGAGCAGACCGACCGCGGCGCCGCACAGCGCGTTGGCCGCCAGGCTGTGGCTGAACGGATACGAGTCGAACCGGGCGCGCAGGAACGGATTGTCGCCTCCCACGATGCGCATGTTCTCCCAACCCAGCAAAAGGAACGTGGGGAACACAATGTCGGGTAACTGCGCGCAGGCAACCAGCCATCCCAGCGACGTGCGGGGCGCCGCGCGCTTCGACGCCAATGCCACGGCAAAGTGACCAAGAAACACGCTTGCCTCCTCGAATTTCCTTCCAGGTTAGCAGAGGCGGTAGTCTATGTAAGAAACCAGTGGAGGTTCACGATGGCTCGAGCCACATCGCAGCGAAACCTTCAAGCTTTCCAAGGACCCGCTATTCATCGACAAAGTCCGCGACATTGTGGGGCTCTATCTGAATCCACCGGACCGGGCGATGGTTTTGTGCGTGGACGAGAAGTCTCAGATTCAAGCGCTCGACCGCACACAACCGATGCTTCCGATGCGTCCCGGACAAGCCGAGCGTCGAAGCCACGACTACAAACGGCACGGCACGACCTCTCTTTTCGCCGCGTTGGACGTCAAGACCGGAAGCAGTGACTCGGCGAGTGTCATCGACGGCATCGCAGCGTCGAATTTCGCAAGTTTCTCGACACCATCGATGCAGCACGTGCCAGACATCCCTGGAGGTCCACCTGATCCTGGACAACTACGGCACCCACAAAACGGCAACCATCCGGAACTGGCTGCTCAAGCGGCCCTCGGTTTCATGTGCACTTCACGCCCACCAGCGCCTCTTGGATCAATCATGGTGGAACGATGGTTCGCTACTCTCACCGAAAAGCAGATTCGCCGTAGCGCTCATCGTAGCGTGCGCGAGTTGGAAACGGCCATCAAGAACTATCTGGCCGTCTCCAACCAATCGCCCAAACCCTTTGTCTGGACAAAGACGGCTGATGACATCCTGGCATCGCTAGCCCGATTTTGTGCAACGAACTTTAGAGACAGGACACTAGCAGGCGGTCCTTTCTGATGCGCAGCCCGGCGGCACTGGTGCCGGCGCTCGCTGTAGCGGCACCGGCGCCGCGGAGCGTGCGCGTATCCGAAAGCGTTCCCGTGATCGAGGAAGCCGACATCTGTGTCTTGGGTGGAAGCTGCACGGGCGTGTTCGCGGCGGTGCGGGCCGCGCGGCTCGGCGCGCGCGTCGTGCTGGTCGAAAAGCAAGGGCATTTCGGCGGCGTGGCGCCCATCGTCTGCACCTGGCACAGTTTCTTCGACACGGAGTTCAAGCGGCCGATTATCGGCGGGCTCACGAAGGAAACTGTCGACAAGATGCGCAAGTCGGGCGCGGCGGAAGCCATTGAAAACAGTCCCAGCCAGGGTCACGTGTTTCGTCCCGGTGGATTGAAAATCGCGCTGGATGAATTGGTGTTGGCCGCCGGCGTGCATCCGTGGCTGCATACGCTCTTCTCGTCGCCGCTGGTGGAAGACGGGCGCCTGACGGGCGTGGTCGTCGACGGGAAGTCCGGGCGCGGCGTCATACGGGCCAAGTTCTTTATCGACGCCACCGGCGACGGCGATCTCTGCGCGCGGCTAGGCCTCGCTCAATACTCTTACGATGCGCTTCTGCCGCCCACCACGGCCGCTTTCCTGGCCAACTGGCCAGGGCCTCGCGGCATCGAACTGGGGTCGCTGATTCACGAACACGGCCGCGAATTTCAAATCCCGGAAAGCTTCGTGTGGGGTTCACTCATGCCGGCGAGCAACGTCTACATGCTAGCCGGAACGCGCGTGAACGGTGTGAACTGCGCCGACGCGCGCGATCTCACTAAAGCCGAGATCGAGGGCCGTCGCCAGGTGCGCGCCATCCTGGACCTGGTCGGCAAATACCGCGCCGAAAGCAAGGTGGTGCTGCAGGATTTCCCTTCCTCCATCGGCATTCGCGACACGCGGCATTTCCACTGCAAGTATCAACTCACGGGCGACGACGTGCTGCGCGGCCGCCGCTTCGACGACGCCATCGCCAACGGCAGCTATCGCGTGGATATCCATCATCAGGACAAGCCCGGCATCACGCTCATGTATTTGAACGGTCGGCAGGTCTATGCGCGGCCTGGCATGCCAAACCAGAAGAGCCGCTGGCGTGAAGAGAGCGGGACCAATCCGACGTTCTATCAGATCCCGCTACGCTCGCTGCTTCCGGGGCGATACCCGAATCTTATTTTGGCCGGACGCATGCTCGACGCCGACAAGATCGCTTTCAGCGCCGCGCGCGTCATGGTGAACATGAACCAGACGGGTGAAGCGGCAGGCGTGGCCGCCTACCTGGCGTTGAGTCGGAACAAGCCCATCGAGGAAGTGGGAGCGGGCGCCGTGCGCAAACTGCTCTCCGACGGTGGTTCCGTGATCGTCTGAAGCGCGCGGCCCTCAGGCGGGAACCGGCCGCCGCAGGCGCCGGATAAACAACAGCACGCCCAGCACGCCCAGCGCGATCGCCACGACGGGGATCAAGTGCATCCACCACCACTTCGAACCTTCCGGTTCCACCAGGATGCGCTCGCCGTACTGTTGTTTGTAGTAATCCAGGATCTGCTGGTCCGTCTTTCCTTCCGTCACCATGCGGGCGATCTCGGCACGCATGCTGAGCGACACTTCGCTGCGATGCGTGGCAACCGCTTCACTCCAGCAGCACGGTGCGATCAGGGATTTCTGCAAATGGAGAATGCGGGCCTGCTCGGCCGCGGAAACTTGGGCCTGCGCAGCGGCAGTACCGAAAACCACCACCAACGCGGCAAACATGATTCGCCTGATTTCTCTTACGACCGTGGGGCGCCCCATGTCTTTATCATACGTCCGCCAACCCCGTGTCCGGGAAACAGGCTGTCCGGCCCAGCCCAAGATTCCTCCCAACCTATTGACAATAAATGGTCTGAAACTATTCCAGAGGGCGCGGATCGCCTCTACTGGTGAAGTTCTTGAGCTTGCTTGGACTGGTTTCGCAGTATAATGAAAGGGTTCTGTCCCAAGCAATGGTTTCTCACGTGGGGAGTGATTCGAACCAGTGGCCTTCCTATTAGCATCTTCATTGACTGACCAAGTGGTGCGCGGTATTTTCGACGACACCTTCGCCGGAATTCATACGCTCGCCTGGTTCGACTATGCCATCCTGATCCCTTACTTCGCCACCCTTCTCGTGCTTTCCATGTACGGCCTGCACCGCTTTGAAGTGGTGCGGATGTTCTTCAAGCACCGCAAGAAACTGCTCACGGCGGCGCCCAAGCAGTTCGAACAACTGCCGCGCGTGACCGTGCAGCTTCCGCTCTATAACGAGCGGTTCGTCGTCGGGCAGTTGATCGACGCGATTTCGAGGCTCGACTATCCGCGCGAGCTGCTGCAGGTGCAGGTGCTGGACGATTCGACCGACGAGACGCACGCGGCCGCCGAGGCGTTGGTGGCGCAATACCGCTCGCAGGGATTCCCCATCGAATATCGCCATCGCTCGAACCGCCACGGCTTCAAAGCCGGTGCGTTGCAGGCGGGCCTGGAAACGGTGACGGGCGAGTTCATCGCCATCTTCGACGCCGACTTCATCCCCGAGCCGGACTTTCTCAAGCGCACCATCCACTACTTCACCGATCCCAATGTGGGCGTGGTGCAGACACGCTGGACTTACCAGAACCGCAACCAGAATCTGCTCACCGAAGTGCAGGCCACCATGCTCGACGGCCACTTCATTCTGGAGCAGGCGGCGCGTTGTGGCGCCGGCCTGTTCTTCAACTTCAACGGCACCGCGGGCGTGCTGCGGCGCTCCATGATCGATGACGCGGGCGGCTGGCAGCACGACACGCTGGTGGAAGACGCCGACTTGAGCTACCGCGCGCAACTCAAAGGCTGGCGCTTCGTCTACGTTCCCAGCATCGAGTGCCTGTCGGAATTGCCCGTCGAGATGCACGGGTTCCAGACGCAGCAGTCGCGGTGGGCCAAGGGGCTGGTCCAGGCGGCCATCAAGTTGCTTCCCGCCATCCTGCGCTCCAAGGCTCCCTGGCGCGTCAAACTGGAGGCCTTCCTCCATCTGACGCCGAATATCAGCTACCCGCTGATCATCGTTATGTCGACGCTGCTGGTTCCCATGATGATCGTGCGTTTCTACGCGGGCTGGTTCCAGATGCTGGTGATCGACGTGCCTCTGATCATCGCGAATTTCTGGTCGCTGTGGATCTTCTACATCGTGGCCTACCGCGAAGTGCACCCCACCAGTTGGAAGCGCTCCATCTTTCTCATGCCGGTGCTGACGGCGGCGGGCGTGGCGCTGACGCTGATCAATTCGAAGACGGTTATTGAAGCGTTGATCGGCGACAAGGGCCACTGGGTGCCCACGCCGAAGTACTCCCTCCGGGGCAAGGGCGCGGCGCGCGGACCGGCCCAATACCGTTGGCGCGGCGGCTGGCTGCCATTCGTCGAGGTAGCCGTGGGCGTCCTCTACGTCCTGATCGGGGCGTACGCCATCGACACCTACAACTTCTTCGCGGTCCCGTTTCTGGCGATCTTCTCGGCGGGCTATTTCTGGGCCGGCTTCTCGGTGCTGAATTACGAAGTGCGCAGCTTGCTGCGGTTCCAGCGCGAGCGCCGTCTGGCCGTCGAATCGGCGCGGTAGGCCCTTCTCTTTCGCCAGCACGCTCGTACCAGAACTGTTATCTTCAATCTCATGGTGCGCAAACCCTGGTTGCGGCGTCGTGAGTTCCTGATGACAGCCGCGGCACCCGTCGCCATGGCGCAACCATCGCCGGGCGCCGGCAGACTACGCGCTGGAGCGGCCACCACTAACATCACACCGAATCTCGGCTCTTCGCTGGCCGGGAATATGACCGACTACAAGGCCACCGAAGTGCACGACGAGTTGCACGTCCGCGCACTGGTATTGGACAACGGCACGACGCAACTCGCCATGGCCACCTGCGACTTGTGCGTGCTGCCTCGCGAGGTGGTGGACCGCGCCAAGAAAATGGTTCACGAGCGATGCGGCCTGGCGCCTTCGAACGTTCTCGTCTCCGCGGTCCACACGCATAGCGCACCGCCGGCGGCGCACCTGTTCCAAAGCCAGGCGGATCCAAAGTATCTCGATTTTCTGGTGCCGCGGATCGCCGACGCCGTGCGCCTGGCCATGAACCATCTGGAGTCCGCGCGCATCGGCATCGGTGTGGGACGCGAGGACCGGTTGGTGTTCAATCGCCGTTATTACATGCGGCCCGGCACCATTCCTCCGGATCCCTTCGGCCACACGACGGATAAGGTGAAGATGAATCCGGGCATCGGGAATCCGAACGTGCTCGACCCGGCCGGCCCCATCGATCCCGACGTCGGCGTCATGGCCATCGAGGCCCTCGACGGCCGCCCCCTCGCGGTGTGGGGCAACTACGCGCTGCACTACATGGGCGATGTGGGCGGCGGCCACATCAGCGCGGATTACTTCGGCTATTGGGCGCGCGCCATGGCGCGCCTGGCCGGCGCGTCTTCCAACGAAACGTTTCCGCCGTTCGTCGCTATGCTTACCAATGCCTGCTCCGGCAACATCAACAACATCGATGTCCGGAAGGGCTCGCGCACGCCCCTGGCCCCGTACGTGAAGATGCGCCGCGCGGCCGAGATGCTCGCCGCCGAGAGTTTCCGCACCTGGCGCGGTATGAAATTCACGGACACGGTGGCGTTGGGTGCCTCGCTCGAAGAGATCGAATTCGGATTGCGGCTGCCGTCGGTCGAAGATGTGGAGAAGGCGCGCCAGATCCTGGCCGCCGCGCCGCCCGGCGAACTCAAGCGCATGCCGGAGATCTACGCACGCGAAACCATGATCATGGCCGAAAGTTTCCCGAAGCGCGTTGTGGCACCGGTACAGGCCATGCGCATCGGAGCGCTGGGCATCGGGACGTTCCCGGGCGAGGCGTTCGTCGAACTGGGATTGGAATTGAAAGCCAAGAGTCTTTTTAAGCCGACCCTCGTCGTGGAACTCGCCAACGACTACCGGGGATACATCCCCACGTTGCGAGCGACTCGAAGAGGGCGGTTATGAAACATGGCGAGCCAAGTCGAGTTGCCTCGAGAAGGAGGCCGCGGCAAAGATCACGGCGTCCCTCGTCCGGCAACTCGGCGCGCTTGCCGCATAGGGAGAAGAATATGGAAAATGATGCAACCCGTCGTTCCTTCTTGAGCATGTCGGCGGCCATCGCCGCGCCGGCTATCCTGGGCGCGCAATCGCCCAACGACACCATGCGGTTCGCCATTATCGGCGTCGGCAACCGCGGCTCTTACCATCTGAAGCAACTGCTGAAGGTCGCCGGCACCAAGGTGGTGGCGGTGTGCGACATCCTGCCGGAGCGCGCCGCCGCCGCCGCCGCAGTGGTGGAGAAGGCGGGCGGCTCCGCGGCCGTCTACACCGATTACCGCAAGATGCTCGAAGAGCGCAAGGACATCGACGCCGTCATAGTGGCCACGCCCGATTGGACCCACCGCGACGTCGACATCGCCGTGCTCGAAATGGGCAAGAACCTCTACGCCGAAAAGCCGCTGGCGCTCAACATCGCCGACTGCCAGATGATCCGGAGCACGGCCAAGAAGGCCAAGGGCATCATGCAGGTGGGCTTTCAGTTGCGTCATGACGTGAATCGGCTCGCCGCCGAAAAGTTCATTCACTCGGGCGGCATCGGAAAGGTTCTGATGTGCCATGGCATCCGGCACGGTGGCGATTTGCCGCGCGGCATCCCGTGGTACTTCGACAAGAACAAGGACGGCGACATCGTCGTCGATCAGGGCATCCACATTCTGGACTTATTCAAGTGGGCCATCGGCACGAATCCGCTGCGCGCGCTGGCTTCCGGCGGCACCAACCTTTTCGTGAACATCCCGCCGGGCCGCACCGTCATGGACAACTACAGCCTGATCCTCGAGTACCCGGGCGGCGAGCGGGTGAACTTCAGCCATCACTATTTTGACCCTCCGGGATTCTCGGGCGACCAGGAGCGCGTGTTCGGGGCCGAAGGCGCCGTGGATCTGGTGGCCGCCACCTGGCAGCCGCGCGAAAAACGGGGCCTGGTCAAACTCGATGTGCCGGACGCGGGCGAGGATTCCACCTATAGCGCGCTGAAGGCGTTCGCCGGCTACGCGCGCGACCACAAAGAGCCCATCAACAATATCGACTCCGCATTCGAGACGACGGCCATGGTGATCATGGCCACCAAGGCCATTTACGAGAAGCGCATCGTCACCTGGGACGAGGTGGTGGGCTCGTAGTGCACTGCGGCGCAAGGAGTGACCACTCCCTGACGGTCATGGCTCGGCCGCATGTCCTTGAGTCGAAGGGACAGAGCCGCGACCGTGAGGGAGCGATTAATGGGCGCCAATTGCGCCGCGCTACACTAGAGCCGCCCAGGCGGACCATGCACCGCAGAACCTTTGCCGGTTTAGTGGCGGGGCTTGCCGTGAACGGGCAGGCCCCGCCGCCTCCGCCGCGCTTTAAGTGGCGTTTCGGCCCTGAATATCCCGCCTACGTCAAGGGCGGGGCCATGGCCGCGGTGGGTGGCGCCGTGGTGTACGCGGGCGGCATGACGCAGCCCTGGCGCGAGAGCGAGACAGCCTGGTTCCTGCAACCCGAAAATAAGGATTGGCGGCCGCTGCCGCCCATGCCCAAGGGGCGCGCTTACACGCACGGCACGGGCGCCGAAGACTCGCTGGTCGTCGTGGGCGGACGCTGGCGCGGGCACGCCACGGCGGACGTTTTCAGATTGCGCCGACGGGGCGCCGAGGATTGGTTTTGGGACGTGCTGCCGTCGCTCGCCGAACCGCGCGCCACGGCGGGCGTCGCCGCCGTGGGTTCGAAAGTGGTGGCCGTCGGCGGCGGAGATTGGGACCGCCAGGTGGGCGGCGCATTCGCGCCCCGCATGGTGAGCCGCGTCGAAGTATTGGATCTTAAGCGGCTGGATTTGGGATGGCGGCCGGCGGCGCCGTTTCCGGGAGGTCCCTCGGTGGCCGCCATGGTGGCGAGCGCCGGCGGAAAGGTCTATTACTTCGGCGGCTACGACTTGTGGTACGAACAGGGCCAGCGCCGCATTGAGATCAAGAACGCCGCCTGGATCTACGACGTCGCCTCCGACCGGTGGGAGACGCTGCCCGCCTTGCCGAAGCTGATGTACGGTGGCGCGTGCGCGGTCCTGCGCGACCGCTACATCGCGCTGATGGGCGGCGTGGTCGAAGAACTGGGCGGCGGGCATCGCGAGATGTCCGTACTGATCGACCCCAAACGCAAACTTGTGCTGGGCCAGTACAGCACCGGCGTGCTGGTCTATGACACAGTTGCGCGAACCTATGCGTGGTCCAAGACGCCCATGCCGCGCGGGCATAACGACATTCGCGCCGCGGTGCTCGGCGGCAAAATCTATGTTGTCGGCGGCGAAAACACCGACGTCACCCTTTCCAACACAACCAGCGACGTTCTGATAGCGGAGATTGAATAGCGCCATGCAAACCTGGCGAAGGGCCGTTCTCTCGGCCATCCTGTGCGCAACGTGGCTCCTGGCCGGCGAGCCGCCGGCCATGGTCACCATCGAATCCAACGTGCCCACTCCGCCGCCGGGTTGGGCGGCTCTCGAACGCAGGCTCATCGAGCAAATGAGCGAGGCGGCGGTGCGCTTCACCCAGCGTTACGTGCGCAGCGGCGGAACGCTTATCTGGAAAACCAGCGGAACGGCCTCGCCCGACGATCTGCCCGAGACGTTCTACAATTTGCCGCTGCTCTACCTCCTGGGCGGCGACGAACGCTTGAAAGATCTCGCCTTCCGGGAGTGGAATGCCACCGTCCGGCAACTCACCTACGACTTCCCGCTCTACGAACGCGAATTCCCCAAGCACGCCGACTGGTTCCACATCGCCGAATGCTGGACTTATTTCTATTATCTCGGCATGGTGGATCCGACCGACCACGAAACCGTGGCGCGCGCGCGGCGGTTCGCCGCTTTCTACACCGGAGAAGACCCGGCGGCCCCCAACTACGACGCGAAGCTGAAGATCATCCGCTCGCCGCACACCGGCAGCCGTGGTCCGCTATTCGGCCAGACCACCAACGCGGATCTTTACGGCTGGTCCAAGGGCATGGCCATGTACGGGCTTCCGCTTGAGAACGTCCCGGGCGTCGAGAAGTTCGACGACTTGAAGTCCCCCGAAAACGCGCGGCGCATGGGGCAGGCGATGGCGGCGAGCATGTATCGCGGCGACGTTCCCATGAACCTGGCCGCGACGGCGCTGGTGGCGAACGCGTACCTGCTGACCGGCGAGCGGAAGTACGCCGATTGGGTGAAGGAATACGCCGGCGCCTGGCTGGATCGCGCGCGCGCCAACGGCGGCATCGTGCCGGATAACGTCGGACTATCGGGTAAAGTGGGCGAGTATTTCGGCGGCAAATGGTGGGGCGGCTATTACGGCTGGCGGTGGCCGCACGGATACTACGACATCTGGATGGGACTTCAAGTGGGCGCGGCGAGCGCCACGCTGGTTTCCGGCGGCGACCTTTCCTACCTCGATCTGGCGCGCACCACACTCGATCGCATCGTGGGGCTGGGCAAGGACCTCAACGGCACCTTCGTGGTGCCGTACAAACATAACGACAAGGGCTGGTTCGCCTGGCAGCCCATCGACCGGCAGGCGCTCGCGTCGCTGTGGTTTCTCTCGCAGGAGGCGCGCGATTGGGACCGCATCGAGAAGGTCCGGTTGGCGACCAAGCGCGACTGGCACGAAGCCGCCGGCTCGCACTATCCCAACGACGGCTACGCCACGCTGCCCTCGCCGCGCGAGGATTGCTGGAACTGCGACGTCGAAGGACTCTCGGACTGGCGTCGCGTGGCCGACATCCACAACAAGGAGGACCGCAGTCACGAAGGTCCCTGGCTGCGCTTCATCGCCGGAGACAATCCCGATTATCCGGAGAAGATTCTGCGCTCGAGTTATGGCCAGATGTCGCGCCGTCTCGAACAGATCCGCAAGAACGTTCTTCTGCTGGAGTACGATCCGCGAGGCACCACCAAGATCGACCCGGCGGATATCGACTTGCGCAAGGTGCACGAGCACCACTGGCAGATGGTGAACCCGGTGACCACCGAAGCGTTGGTGCAGTTGACGCTGGGCGCGCCGCAAATGATTTACAACGGCGGCCTGCTGCATGCCTCGGTGCGGCACTTCGATCCCGCACGGAAGCGTCCCGGACTGCCCCGCGACGTGGCGGCGCTGGTTACCGCGGTGAAACCGGACGGCGTAACCCTCGAACTGGTGAACCTGAGCCCGTTCGAGACGCGGGAAGTGATTGTGCAGGCGGGCGCCTTCGGCGAGCACCAGTTCACCACCGTGCGTTACCAGAAGCGCGTGGACCCCGATCCGCTGCAGCCGTTCCACTCCGCGCGGCCCGCGCCGGTAATTGAGCCAGCCACCGTGGAGGTGAATCGCAAGTTCTTCGCGGTGCGGCTGCCGCCCGGAACCGGGACAAAAGCTCGAAATCGGCATGCGGCGCTTCGCCCACCAGCCCAGCTACGCGTTCCCCTGGCACGGCGAGCGCGCCGAGGTTCGCTGAGAATCAGAATTTCAGGTCCGGATTGATCTGCGCTTGCACTTCAGGGTCGGTGAGATTCTCGAGTGTGATCTGCCGCGCCGCCAGTTCGTTGATCTTGACCACCGATTCTCCGCGCAGCTTCTTCACCGCCAACATCACCGCTTCGTAACCCATCTTGAAGGGGTCCTGGACCAGCAGCGAATCGATCAGCCCCGACTTCAGCCCCTCGATCAGCGTCGGACTGCAATCGAACCCCACCAGTTTCACTTTGCTCGAACGCCCCCGGAGCGCCCGCGCCGCGCCCACCGAACTGGTTTCGTTCGACGCGAAAATGGCGTTGAGTCCGGGGTGCGCGCTCAGCATGTTCTCGGCGACGGTGAGCGATTTGGCGAAATCCGCCATGCCGTAGCGCCGATCGACGATTTCGATACCGGGAAACTTCTCTTGAATCGCATCGGCGAATCCCTGCTCGCGCGCCATGGTGGAAGCGCCGCCCGGCTGGCACATCACCATGGCGACCTTGCCGCGCCCGTTGAGAATGGCGCCCACGCGTTCGGCCGCCAGACGTCCCGCGCCGTAGTTGTCCGTGGCCACGCGCGAGATATACGACTCGGTGTCCACCGGAGAGTCCATGACCACCACGGGAATGCCCGCGTGCGCGGCGCGCTCGACGGGACCGGCCAGCACCACCTTATCGAGAGGCGCGAGCACAATGGCGTCCACGCGGCGGTTGATCATGGCCTCGACAATCTGGACCTGGCCTGCGTAGTCGGTCTCACGCTCGGTGGCGTTCCAGACGATCTCGACGCCGGCCTCCCGGGCCGCGCGGGCCGCGCCCGCGTGCACGCTCTGCCAGTAGAGCAGCGCCCGGCCCTTGGGAATCACGGCGATGGTCAGCCGCTTCGCACGGCGGCAACCTGCCGCGGCGAGCCCCAACGCACACGTTCCCAGGAAGCGCCGGCGAAACATGGCTACTCCAGATACTTCTTCAAATCCGGGTTGATCTGCGCCTGCACGTCGGGATCCTTCAGGTTTTCGCGCGTGACCAGCCGCGGAGCCAGATCGTTGATTTTCGGAACCGGTTCGCCTCTGAACTTCTTCATCGCCGACATCACGGCTTGGTGGCCCATCTTGAACGGATCCTGCACGATCAACGAATCGATCAACCCGGATTCGAGGTCTGCCAGAAGCGTGGGGCTCCAATCGAAAGCCACCAGCTTCACCTTGGAACCGGCGCGGCCTTTCAGCGCCTGCGCGGCACCCACGGAGCTGGTTTCGTTCGAAGCGAACATCCCATCCAGATCCGGGAAGGCCGTCAACATGTTTTCGGCCACGGCGAGCGATTTCGCGAAATCGGCCATGCCGAAGCGCTTATCCACGATCTGAATGCCCGGATACTTCTCGCGCATGACGTCCTCGAAACCCTTCTCGCGGGCGGTGGCCGACGCCGCGCCGGGTTGCGCCGCCACGATGGCCACCTTGCCCTTGCCATGGAGGATCTTCGCCATGCGCTCGGCGCCCAGGCGCCCCGCGCCGTAGTTGTCGGTGGCCACGCGAGTCAGAAACTTGTCGGTCTCGAGACCCGAGTCGAAAAGGATCACGGGGATGCCCTGCTTCACGGCGCGTTCCACTACGCCCACCATGGCCTTCGAATCGATGGGCGCCAGCGCGATGGCATCCACCTGGCGGCTGATCATGCTGTCGACGATGCGGATCTGGTCGGTGTAGTCGGTCTCGGCGGCCGGACCGTTCCAGATGATGTCGACGCCCGCCTCGCGCGCCGCGGCCACGGCGCCCGCATGCACGCTCTGCCAGTACATGTGCGCGCGCCCCATGGGAATGACGGCGATCACTTTCTTCTGGGAACGGTTGCAGGCGGCGCCCGCCAGGAGCAGGCAGCCCGCGAGAGTCGCGCTAATGATCGTGCGTCCGGCGTTAGTTAAGGACATGGCGGTGCTTTAACCGCCAGTGTAGCGGAAACCGGGACAGTCAGCAATTTACCGTTTTTGGAGCAGCGCATCCGTTCTCGTCTTCGAATCCGGAATCCGGGACACTTCCGGGTTGCCCTGGGTGTTCGACTGTTCCATCCCGGCTTACCCACACGCACGAGCCGCCGCTGTCCTGGCACTGTCTTTACGGTGGTCATGGGGAAAACCCGAAACCCGACCAGCCCGAACTGCGCAGTCTTCCCATCTCGCCAAGTTGCTCTTGCGCGCTCTAAGAACCACACACTTCAGGCTGATGCGATTCACTCTGTTCCCTTCGAAAAATCGTAAAACTGCTGACTGTCCCGGTTTCCGGTTGGGCTCTCAGATCTTGAGGAACAACTTCCGGCGGTACATCCAGAACAGGATCAGCCAATAGGTCAGCAGGACCGCCGCGCCCTGTAGGAACGGCGCATAGGCGGCACCCAACACGCCGAACGCACCTGGTCCCAAATGAATGCGGAACGAATCCACGATGAACTTTTCAAACAGGTGCGCGATCAGATACGCCGCGATCGAGTTCATGCCGATGACCACCAGCGGATAGGCCCACTTGCGGTACCCTTTCAGGTCGATCACCCAACTGAACGCCGCCAACAACAGGAAGCACGCTCCACCGCTCGCCAGCGTCCAGCTAGGCGTCCAGATGCGCTTCACCACCGGGCAAACGCCGGCAAAGTGCAGAATCAACCCGCCCGCCACCAAAGCCACGCCGGCGACAAACAGGCGCTTTATGGGAATCTTCGGCGCTTCCGCGCGTAGCCACCGGCCGGCGATGAGTCCCAGGATCATGGTGCCGAGCGTGGGAATGAAGCTGAGAGTCAAGTAACCGCCGCGGTTGGCGATAAACGGCGTCTGGCGCGGGAACAGATTCATGAACCATTGATCGAAAGCCAGGCCAAGATTGGCGTTCTTGTTCCAGTGCGCGGCGAATCCGGTGTAGTGATGCTGCCAATCGGAGGGTACACCCACCGCCTGAAAATCGTAGCCGGGTCCCGCGACCGGATACAGCGCCCACGCCGCCCAGTAGCCCACCAGGATCGCCGCCAGCGCCGTCCATTGCCAGCGTGGGGCGCGAAATCCCAACAGGAACAAAAACGGATAACCAAGTCCGATCTGCGTCAACGTGTCCTCGAAGGTGAAGTTGGTCTGCGCACTCCCCATCGACCGCAGGAAGATGCCCAGCGCGATGAGTAGAAACGCGCGCCACAACGTATGGCCGAACAGTTTCCCAAAGGTCGCGCCCTTGGCCAGGCGGCTGGCGATCGAGTACGGCAGAGCCACGCCGACCAGAAACGAAAACGACGGCTGGATCAGGTCGTGCAGCGAGCATCCCGCCCAGGCTACGTGCGATTGATGATATCCGAGAATTGCCCAGAACCAGTTGCCGGGCAAGGCCCGCGCCACACCCGACAAACGCAGCACCTCCGCCATCATCAGCAGCATCACAAAGCCGCGATAGGCATCCACGGCCACATTTCGCGCGGGAGCTTGCAAGCACACACCTCCAGGACCCTTCAACAAGGCTTGATCGATGATATCGGATTCCGGGTCGCGTCGTGTAGCGCGTGGCTCGCGGCAACTCGCCGGGGGAAACCTTTGTAAGATGAAGCGTACCCTATGATGCAGAAGACAGCCGTGATCATCGGCGCGGGTCCAGCCGGCCTGACCGCAGCCTACGAACTGCTATTGCGAACCGAAATCCGGCCCATCGTAATTGAGCAGAGCGAGTACATGGGCGGCATCTCCCGCACGGTCGAATACAAGGGCAACCGCATCGACATCGGCGGCCACCGCTTCTTTTCCAAGTCGAATCGCGTCATGGATTGGTGGCTGCGGTTACTTCCGCTGGACCCCTCCGAGGGCAGCCGGGTGGCCATCTCGTATCGCCGCGCCCAGCGAACGGTGGAGCCGGCCCCCGCCGCGCCGCCAGATCCCGACCTCGTGATGTTGCTCCGGTCTCGCAAGTCGCGCATCTACTACCTGCGGCGTTTTTTCGACTATCCGATCGCGCTGAGCAAGGATACGCTGCTTAAACTGGGCGCCTGGCGGACGCTACGCATCGGCATGAGCTACATGCGGAGCGCCCTGTTCCCGCTCCGGCAGGAGCGCACGCTGGAGGACTTTTTCGTCAATCGCTTCGGCCGCGAACTCTACAACACGTTCTTCAAGTCTTACACCGAGAAGGTTTGGGGCGTTCCTTGCGACCATATCAGCGCCGAGTGGGGAGCGCAGCGCATCAAAGGGCTATCGGTGTGGGCGACCCTGCTGCACGCGTTGAAGAAGGCCTTCGGCGGGAAGGGCGGGGACGGCGGCGGCCTGGCGCAGAAGGGCACCGAAACGTCGCTGATCGAGCGCTTCCTCTATCCCAAGTACGGCCCCGGACAAATGTGGGAGGAGGTGGCCAATCGCGTCCGGGAGATGGGCGGCACCATTCGGACCGGTTGCCAGGCGACGCGAATACTCACCGGCGGCTGCCGGGTTCAGGGGGTCCAGGTGGTTTGCAGCGAGACCGGCGCCACCGAAACGTTCTCAGCCGATTATGTCTTTTCGACGGCGCCCATCCGCGAGTTGATGCGCATGTTCGACACGCCCCCGCCGCCCGGCGTGCTGGAAGTCTCCGACGGACTGGTTTACCGCGACTTCCTCACCGTCGGGCTTCTGGTGACCGGGTTGAAGATCCACGACCAAACGCCGCAAGGCAAGAAACTGGTCGCCGACAACTGGATCTACATCCAGGAACCGGATGTGCTGCTGGGCCGTTTGCAGATCTTCAACAACTGGAGTCCCTTCATGGTCGCGGACCCTTCGCGCGTGTGGCTGGGGCTCGAGTATTTCTGCAACTCGACCGACGAACTCTGGCGCCTTCCCGACGCCGGCGTGATCGCGCTGGCTACCGGCGAGTTGAGCAAGATCGGAATCGTCGACGCGTCGGCCGTTCTGGATGCGACCGTGTTGCGCATGGAAAAGACCTACCCGGCGTACTTCGGCACCTACGACCGGTTCGGGGAGATTCGCGAATACGTGGATCGTTACGAGAACCTGTTCCTGGTGGGCCGCAACGGCATGCATCGCTACAACAATCAGGATCACTCCATGCTCACCGCCATGATGGCCGTGGACCACATCATCGCCGGAAGGACGGACAAGAGCGATCTCTGGGCCGTGAACACCGACACGGAATACCACGAGGAGAAGCGGTGAAGGCTGGGGGGGCCTATGGGACGGGTCGCGGAGGCGTCCGTGGCGCAATCGTCCACGACGACCGCTGGCTGCCTCCGGAACAGTGGCATCCGCCGGCGCGCGCAGAGCCGGGCGACCTGGAACGGTGCGGGATCTGAGCCGCCTGCCCCTGGTCGATAACCTGGCCCTGACCCTGGAGCCCGAGAGGTTCACTGCCCGCGGTTTCGAGGCCCGGGATGGGCTTTCAACTCCTCTCCAGCGGCACTTCCGGCCCCCGCCGCCGCTTCCGTTACGACCCCGCCGCGCTCTTCCATGCGCGGACCCCGTTGATGGGCCGGGTAGCGGGCTACTGCCCCGCCGTTATAATCAGAGCGAGCGCCGCGCGGGCCTTGGGGAGGCTGTCCGGGTCCTTGTTCCAGGCGTGGAAGCAATTCGTGACGGCATCGCCAAGATTGCGATTACCCGCACAGGCCACTTGCAGGGCTGCTTCCATGGCAGCGTTGGGATTCTTGCGTGCCGCCAGCACCAGCAATTCGTAATCCTCCATGCCATCGCGAAGCGCCTTCAAACGCAGGCTGGCAATGGGACCGTAGACTGGCGCCGTGGACACCTTGCCATAAGTGCCGGCTGGAACAACGTAGTTAACCTCTTTGCCAGGGTAGAACAGCATTCCCTCTCCGTTGAAGCACAAGCCGTCGGAGAGCATGCTGCACGGATTAGTCCACGGGCTCTGCCCGCGTGCGTGCAGTTCGCTCCAATTCGCTGTCGTCCAGTGCTGCAAGCCGGTAAGGCCATATCGGTATTGAATCCAGGGAACCACGCGATGGTTTAGAAGCGGGAAGTCGATTTCCCAGAATGGACTCGGATTCTGGGAGTTCTGAACTAGCGCCGTGTAGGACCAGATGTCATCTTGGTTGGCTTGGCGCTGCGCGGCCGCCGTTGGGTCGTAATTCCATATACCCATGATGTAGATGTCGAGGTGGCCATATAGATAGGTCGGGAACCCGCTCTGGCTGAAGTCACCGCTGATGGCGACCTTGTAATTCGGATTGGCCTCATGGATGAGGTCGGCGAAATTGCGCGTGCTCTGAAACTCCGCGGCAGTCATTGGCTCATCGAATTGCCGGAGCCAGACTTTTCCGAGCAGGTTCCGGTTCGCAAACCACGCATAAGCGTTTCTCAGGTAGGCAATCGCCTTAGCCCGGTCCCGATCCAGCGGATGGGCAAATGGATAGGAAGCATCGAAAGGTAGCGCATAGTCGCTACACTCCGGCCGGAGGAGGTAGGTCTCGACCACGCTGCCGGGGTCGGAGATGCTTCCGTCAGAGCCAACAGAAAACCCGATGTAATGCGGGCTCTCCGGCATGAGGCGGTGGGCGATGAGCTGTTCGTTCATCGCAGTGGCTACACTCAAGTGTTCCGCGCCGCCGGTGGTGTAGCCGTAGTAGGCTGCGGGTCCGATTGCATAGTCGGAATCGTGAGCCTGAAAGGCGGAGCGCAGGGAGGGGGCCTTGGGGAGGTCAAAGTTCCAGACAGTGACGGATACAGGGACGTCCGCCAGCTTGATATTGCCGTAGCGCGTGACGCTGATGGAACCGGTATAGACCCCTGCCGGAGTGCCTGGTGGCACGAACACCTCAACGTAGATGGTCTGATTGTGCGCTGCCGCTACGTCGAACGGCGCCGAACCGTACTGGCCACCGGTCAGAGGCTGGCCAGTGAACGGGTTGATGAACGGGATCAGTGGGTCGGGGTACGTGCCTGCTTTTGCGCCACCCTCGCCGGCATGGGAAGGGTTGTCCACCGTCAGGTATCCGGCGCGGTAGAAAGTGACATTTCCGATGGGGATGGAGGCGCCCTGCGGGCCGGTCAGCGCCCCTTTCAGTGCCGCTGTAACGAGCTGCCAGCCTGTCTGGCCACCGTGGACGATGATCTGGAAGCTCTCGTACTCGTTCCGGGCCGCCGCGACCGACGCAGATCTGACCGCGGTTGATGGAAGGACATCCGCAATTTCCACGCGCCGCAGGCTGTCGATCACGTACACGTACGGGGACGTGACGGGAGGCTCCACCGGCGTGACCGTGTAATCGATGGAATTGCTCCGGTTCGAGAGGTTGCCGCTGGTGTTCAGAACCGTAATTGCGACGCGACCCGGAGTGGACAGCAACCGGGCTGGGATAGTGGTCCGGAACTCATCCAGGTCACCGGCGGTGAAACGGCCGGCGAGGCGCTCACCGCCCACCTCGAGCCATGTGTTAGCAGTGAGGTTCTTGCCTCGGACCACGACAGCCGCGTCGGCTGCCGCGGGAGAAGAAGACGGCGTCACATCGAGCAATCCCGGACCACCTGCGGAAACCGCGTTCGAGACAGTGCCTTCCGCTTCGACCCGGATGCTGGGATACGGATTCAGCAGAACGGACGGAGCCGTGACATTGATTTGATAGAGTCCCGCAAAGTAGGGAGCCAGGCCGGTAAATCCCACCCTGCCTTCGACGCCATCGAAGAGCACACTTACTGGGGAGCGCACCAATGCCAAACCGGGCGGCCCCGGGGCGGCGGCGCCGCTTTCCACAGAGGGTGCTACTTCACCCAGGCCCGTGAGGTAGAGACTGACGGTCTCCCCGGCTTGCAGCGGAGCATCGCGGGATACTATTCCCCCGTCCAGATGGAGCAGGGCTGCCGGCCCACTTCCGTTTGCGAGCAGGCTAAAAATGCCCGGCGTGACGGTTGCCAGCGTGACGGCTATCGCTTGGCTCGCCGCACCGCCCACTTTCACCACTACGGACGCGCTGCTGCCGCTCAGTCCATATGGCAACTGCACATTGATCTGTTGCGGAGAAACAAAATAGAGCGGCGCTGCAAGGCCGTTGACGGTGACAACAGTCTGGCCGAGAACCTTGGGCAAGGGAAAACTTGTGGCCACCGCCGTACCGGTGGCGAGTCCGCTTCCGAAGATGCTGACGGCAGTTCCGGGCGCGAGGGGATTGCCTGAAGCGTAACTGGCGGCGTTTACGACAGAGGAGACTTGAACTTGCCCTTCAGCGGAACCGGCACACGTCAACCAGACAACAATCAGCCCCAGAAACACCCGCCCGGTGAGTGGACGGGCGAGGTGGAGAGAAGGCCGCATTATTGGCAAGCTCGCGATGTCGTGGATTCCCATGCTTCTTGGTGATTGGCCAGGAAATCGTCGTAGGAATCCTGCCGCCAAGGGTACCAGCTGACGGCATGAGGGCCCAGGGCGCGCGTTGCGCAGTTCCAGTCCTTCATCTCCTCCACGGTGGGCCAACGCGTCGCCTCCCCGCAACGGCGGCACCGGAACGCCTGGTTGGCAATGATCGGCTGCGCCTTCATCCGGGTGATCACGTACTCGGTTTCCTGGCGCATATCCTCCAAAGCCTCCTTCTTGTGATAACCACTGGTCTCGAACGGAAAGGTCCAGATGCCCACGAAGTCGGCAACACCCGTGGCATCGGCATACTTGTCGCCGATGCAAGGGGTCGTGCGCCGGTGCCTTCCTCCAGGAGCCCAGCGGCTGGGATGCCCGAGGTCATGATAGACCAAAGCTTGCGCCCAGACCTTGCGAATGGTGACGCGCAAATCCCGCAACTGCCCCGACGACAGCGCACCGCAATGGTTACTCTTGTTCGTGAAAGGATCGATCCAGTAAGGCTCGTTATAAACGAAAATCGCCTTGACCAGTGCGGCCCGGGATGCCGCATATCTCAAGAACGACTGGCCCTGGTCGCTAATGGTCCACGACCCTTTCTGCAGGCTGTAGGGCGGTGGATGAGCGCCTACGATCAATTTGAGGCCGGAGGCTTCGGCGGCGTCGAAAACCTTGACCCATTCGGTCCGATTCCGCGGATCGACGGCCGCCATCACGAAGTTGTAGCCCAGGCGCCGGAGGGTGGGGAATTCGGCGGGACGAGCCCAGTGCGTGCCGGTCTCGACGTTGGCCGCGGTAGCGACACCGGACAGGTTGGCGTGGGAGCCGGAAAACCCGCAGCTCGCCATGACCAACGCCGCGATACTAACGGCGGATGCTTTCCACATCATGCCTCCAAGGAAGTAGCCGGTTCCTTCTCGGGAACCGGGTACAAGTCCAGGTAGACCTTCATGATCCGCTGGATCATGTCTCGCTCGTCGAAATGCTCTTCAATACGGCGGCGGCTGGCTTCACCCATCCGCAGCCGCAGATCCTTGTTTTCCATGAGCAACGCGAGCTTTTGAGCTAGCGCCGCGTGGTCATCCAGCGGAACCAGAAATCCCGTCTTTCCATCCAGGATGACATCGCGATTACCCTTCACATCGGTTGCCACGACGGGCAGACGCATGGCCATGGGTTCCATGACGCCTCGCGGGATGCCTTCCTTGATCGAGGTCAGGACACCCATATCGGCTTGCGACAGCAAGTGTGGAACATCGTCGCGATATCCGAAGAATCTGACCACCCCCTGAAGTGCCCGCTGGGAGACGAACTGTTCGAGTTCCGGCCGGCAGATTCCATCGCCGAGAATCCAAAGCTCGAAAGCGCCGTGCGTGCGGCGCAGGAGATCGACCGCGCGTAAGAGCATGATCTGGTTCTTGATGGGATCCATGCGCGCGACGTTCGCGATGATGCACTTGCCGTTACTGAAACGGTCGTCCGCGTGGGACCGCCTCCCGTCAAAATCATGGAGATTGATTCCGCTACCGACGAAATGGATCTGGGCCTTGCCCGTCAACCTGTGCTGGATCGCGTACCGCTGTTCATATGGGTTTTCGAACAGAAGGTGGCCGGTGAACCGTGCCATGAACCGATCAGTCGCTTCGTACAGCCGCCGCTCCAGGGGAGGCTGGTGCTCGTGGAAAATCTGGCCGTGCTCGACATGTACGATCACAGGCACCCGTGCCAGCCAGGCGGCCATCCGTCCGATAACACCCTGCACGGTCCCGTGTGTGTGCACGATGGAGAACCCCTCTCGCCGGATGAACCGCACCAGCTTCAGGAATGCCCGCATGGTCGAAACCGGCGAAACGTGACGGAGCGAGATTCCCCGCGGGCTGTCAATCACTTCGACAGGTATTCCGTGCGCCCGCAGCATCTCCACGTGCGGCCCCGGCCCACAAACGATCCAATTCTCGAAGTGATCGCACCGGTTCGCCTCCTCGACACGGTACAACAGAATCTCCTTGGCGGACGCCGCGGTATTGATGACGTCCAGAATCTTAACGGCTGCTGGCGTCACAATTGACCTCCCCTGGGGACATGGCTTCCATCGACGCGTAATTGACGGCCGGTGACACAGATCCGAGACCGTTTGTGTGGACCGCCACCATGGATTGCATCACGGAGTAACTCGCGCGTTGCCGGCAAGGCTTAGAGAAGATTCAGCCCCGATACACCAGTGTAAGGACCAGAAAGCGGAAAACTTGGCTGCCCATCTATCTCGTGGACACTACACGAAAGTCTCCATGTAGTCAGTCATCTGGGCCATGTTGAACACATCCACTTCACCGGCATCGCGCCACCCGGCAATCTCCTCGACGATGGTTTCGAACACTTCAAACGCCCCGTAGGACTCTGCCAGGTTTTCCGGGTGAAACCACAGGTGAAAGATGCCGCATTCCCGTACCGCCGCCCGGATCCCACGCCGGACACGGATTATCCGGGTCTTGAGTGGAACCAGTCTTGCCCGCGCCTCGGCCATCGGATAGAGGAAGAGCGACGCCGGGATCTTCCACAAACCCGGCAGGACCTCGTAGGGGCGGACCGGCGGCGGAGTAAACTCTCCGACTTCCGCCAAGGCCCGCAGGGCCGCGCCGGCCAGGTTCGACCCAAATTTCGCCGGCCAACCTGGAGCACGGCCCCGGAAACAGCGAATCCCCTTGGCGGCCAGCAACGCGAGATGCGCCTCCTGGTTGCGCGGGAACACGAAGGAAGTCGGTTTGATGCCGATTTCTCCCAAGGCTCGGATACCGCCATCGAGTTCACGGCGCAGAACTTCGACCGGGGCGCGCCGATCCGTCCAGATCATATGAGTGAGGCCGCCGTGGAGTCCGACATCCTGGGCAGGCTGGGCTCGTCCGATCCGTTCGATGAGCGATCGCCTGTACCACACCGAAGCGTTATGCTCAACTCCAGCCGGAACCCTCTCCAGCCAAGCCGCCGGCAGGCCGCCCATTTTGGGATCACGCGGACCGAAACTTCCAGAACGCGCCAAGCCGCCCACCACTGCCCATGTGGCGCTCAGTTCCGCCGAACAAAGGCACTCCAGCAAGCGATCGGGAACGCTCGCCGCATCCGGGTAACGCCGGTGAAATTGGGGCTCCTTCAAATAGTCGAGGTGTCCCCACATCCCTTCGGTGTCGATCGAGAGCATCACGACACCGCGCGGAAGCGGTGCGGAGACCTTCCTGGCGCGAATGTGCATATGTTCGTCTCGGCAAATCCCGGCCGATGTATTCATGCGGACTGTCGGCCCGCGATGGATACCTGGCTTGAGCGGAGACCGTTTCTGGCGGTAAATACGTAGCTGAAGTTGTCGAGGTAGCCGGAACCGGCGCCCTCGGGTTCCACGGCTTGACCGCGGCGCGCGTATCCGCAACTCTCCAGCAGATCCATCAGTTCGTCGCGATCCACATTCTCATGAATCTCGATGAGCAGTTTGGGCCGGTAAGTAGCGAGCAACTGGCGCATGCCGCGCAGCACTTCCAGTTCCATGCCCTGGACATCAATCTTGACTCCATGAATCTCTTCCTTGCCGCCGCATAGGTTCGGCCACAACCAGTCGAGACGCGCCAGGAAAATGGTTTCATTCTCATCTCCAATTTCGATGATGCCGTCCACCATTCCGCGCACGGTTGCCATGCGCCTCAAGGCTACGGTTTCCGGCGCTCCCAGCCCCACCGGCACTACCGTCAAGTGATTGAATTTGTTGGCGGAGGCCGTCAGGGACAGGCATCCGGCTGTGCTTAGTTTCGGCTCGAAGGCAAAGACCCGGCCGCGCGGCCCGACCAGGCGGCTGAGTGCGATGGCGGTATAGCCGAAATTGGCGCCGATATCCAGCCAGGTTTCCCCGGGCGCCACACCGGATTCGAACCACGCCAGGAGCCCGCGTTCGGTCCAACCGGCTATGGCAGACGGATAGAGTTGCCAGGAGGCCACGATTCGATACCCCCGGGACGGGCCCGTCAGGATACGGTGACGCCGCGGTGTGCGCGGCGCAATTCGTCGCAGAAACGACAATACGATAGGGCTCATGCGTTACTTACCTCCATGCGCCGCGATGATCTGGCTGACACCCATTCACCGCGCGCCAGGATTCCCGGCAGGCATTGGTTGCCTAGATTAAGATACATGTCTAAGGCGCTCAAATGCGGAACGAATTCAGGATGCTGGAACTGTTGGGGATACGCTAAGTGCTGGTAGTTCTGCACCAGCACCTCGATGCCGGCTCTCTCGAAACTGTCGAGATCCAGGTAATCCGGACCTGCCGGCCCGGAAAGGTACCGATCGGCGCCCACGGCGCGGCATAAATCGAGAACTCGCTCGGAAGATCGCGTGTGAACACCCAGGGTCGAAGTGAGCATTGTGGGTGTGTGGATGCCGATCCACTCCCGCAGGAGCTCGGTGAACGCCAAATTGACATCCAACAATCTGTCCCAAGCCCTGTGATAAAGCTCCCCCAGCGCTTCTCTCACCCGCGGCGTGAAATAGGGTGCGCGCCCGTAACAGGTGCAGATGGTCTTCCAGTGCTTGAACTTCCAATGGAGGTCCGGCAGGCGGGCTTCATGGATTCTCGTTCCCAACGCGGCATTCGATTTCGGGATGGTGAGCCATAGCGGGCCGGTCGCTGAAAGTATGCGGTTGCGGTTCATCTCGGAGTTTTTCGAGTACTCCACATCGTCGAGATAGAGAAAGAGGTCGGCTCGTTGCATCTTCTCGAGGAACGGTGGCCAAACCAGATACGACGGCTGATGTATGGTGACGGTTCTCATTGGTCTTCTTCACGAACCGCTTCGAGCAGGGTGTCTATGACATGTTCCATCTGCCGTTGATCCAGCCGCGGATCGATGGGGAGGCTGATGTTTCTTGACAACACATCTTCGGCCACCGGGCATTCGCCCGGCGAATAGCCGAACAGTTCGCGCATCACCGGCATCAGATGGACAGGCGGCCAATAGGACCAGTGGATCGCGGCGCCACGCAGTGCCATGAAGCTCTGGATCCTCTCGCGCGACATGTGACGAGGCAGGTTCACCAGAAATTTCCAATACGAATGGACCACGCCGGTGGGGTGAACTTGCACTTCCAACGACGGTGCGGCCTCCCGCAGGCGCGCTCGATAGTAGCGGGCGATCCCATCGCGAAGCCGGAGGAACTCCGCCAGATGCGTATGCTGCACGCAACCCAGTAAGGCGGAGATCTCGGGGAAGCGGTAGTTATGCCCGGCGCGGATGTACAGTTCCGTAGGCGCACTCATATCGCGTCCGCGGTTTTGAAGTGACCGTGCGACCTCCGCAATGCGCGGGTCGTCGGTGGTCAGAGCCCCTCCTTCACCACTGGTCAAGACCTTGGTTGGATAGTAGCTGAAACAGCCTGCGCGGCCGATGGAACCCGCGACGCGGCCTTGCGCGCTCGCTCCATGAGCGTGCGCGCAGTCTTCCAGCAGCCATAAGCCCAGCTTGTCGCACTGATCCTGAATCTGCGGGAGATCGGGAGTGATGAGGCCGGCCAGGTGCACCAGGATCACGCCCTTGGTGCGGGGACTCGCCCTGCGCGCAATCTCCTCCGGAGCCAGACAATGGGTGGCGGGAAGAATGTCGCACACCACTGGCCTTGCGCCAACCAGATGGACAGCCATCGCCGTGGCCACGAAGGTCTGCGCGGGAATCAGGACCTCGTCTCCGGGGCGAATCCCGAGAGCCACCAGCGCGGATTCCAGGGCCGCCGTGCACGAGGGAAACGCCACGGCATACCGCGTGCCGGCAGCGGCCGCCACACTCTGCTCGAACCGCTCGGTCCAGCGGGCGGTGCTCAACTGCCCGCGTAGAATGGCGGGTATCTGGGATTGGATGAAAGCGATATCTTCATCGCTGAAGCATGCTCCTACGGGATAGGCTTCCAAGGCCGGAGCGGTGACAGAAGACGACATGGGGCTCATCTCATTCTCTCCAGTACGCGCGAAGAATTTTGAAGGGCTCGGCGGCCCTCATCCCGGCTGCGTGTCCCCAGGTTCGGGCGCGTTCTTCCAGCGCCTGCAGGGAACGGGGAGCGGGGTACGGTTCTACTTCCGAGTGGTAGCAGGCCAGCGCCTCCAGCTTGCTGGGAAGCGTCTCGCTGATGTCGACGAAGAGATTCGGCGAGAAGTTGTACGGCACTCCGTATTCAGTCTCGCTGGCCGTCTCATACGCCAGCAGAAGATCAATCGACTTGGATTTGCACCGGCATGCGATCAGGCTGGCTTCATGCACCACCCGGTGATCCTGATTGATGTCACCCGACCAGTGCGTGTAGACATAGCGCGGGTTCAATTCGCGCACGGCCGTTTCAATGTGACGGATCACGTCGAGGATCGGTACGGCGTCCAGGCGCTGGTCGGGAAATCCAACGATTTGCATGCTCGTGAGTCCCAGCACCTGGGCGGCTTTCCGGGCATAGTCGGCAGTATCGAAGCCCGCTTGCTCGGGGGAGCCATAGCGCACCGACATGTTCTCGCAGAAGCAGAGTACGTGCACCTCATCGCCTCGCAAAACATGCCGGCGAAGGGTGCCGCCCAAGCCTAACAGTTCGTCGTCGGGGTGCGCGCCCACCACCAGGACCCGGCAATTGCCGTTACGGCCCTTCGCAGCGGCTGTATCAAAGATGTTGTCACGAATCGAGTTCATAAGAATTAAGCCGTAGTGAAGCTCCGTCAAGGCTCGCCATAACGGTAACCGCCATTACTGTTCCAATGCCAAGTTTTGAGTGAGCGTGTTTGTGAGGGAGTCTGGATCTCTTGACTAAAGTAGAGTCACCAACCCCAGGCTGCCGTTCACGGAGATCAATTGCCCGTCCGTGATAGTGCGTGTGGCCACCTCGACCCCCATGACCGCGGGAATCCCAAACTCGCGGGCCACGATGCTGCTGTGGCTGAGAGGACCTCCCGAGTCCGTCACCACGCCGGCCGCCAGCGCAAATGCTGGAATCCACTCCGGTGTAGTGGCTTGGGCCACCAGTATGTCGCCGGCGCGCAAGCGGTCGAACTCCGCGGTTGAATGGATGATCCGGGCCGGACCGGTGACCGCGCCGGGGCTGGCGGGAGAGCCGTGGAGATGGTCCCCGCCGGTCTCCCGAGGGGCGCCCACTAACAAACGCTTTACCTTCATTTTCAGTCTTGCCACCAGCGTTAACGGCGGGCCTTGTGCCGGAACGCGAGCCGGCGGCGAGAGATGAGTTCTGTCCTCGTATTCTTGCCGCCGTTCGGCTACAAGCTGTCGCCAGTGGCTGGCGGGGGCATGCCACTGGCCGGCGATGGCCTGCAACTCATCCCACCTGAGGAAGAAGACTTCCTCTGGCGCGGCAAGCACGCCTGCCAGCGTCATCCGGCGCCCTAGCTCCAGGCAGGCCCTGCGCGCCAGCGGCCATCCCCGCAGCGCGTGGAAGAACACGTCCTCTCGGATCGACGCCCCTTCTTGCGCCCAGGCCAACGCCCGCCGGAAGATCGCCCGCCGGAGCGGGTGGCGTGCCAGGACTTGCATCGCGTGGCTGGTGGCCCGCTCTCGTTCTTGCACCACCACCTGCTGGCGTTCCGTGATATCCGAGCCGCCCACAGCCAGTCTAGTCTGGATCGCCTGTACGGATATGGTCAGGTCGTCGGCGGGGCTAGGATGCAGGAAGTCATGCTGGACCGAGGCGTGGCCGTAAGCCTGGCTGAAGCGCGTCAGGTCCTCCAGCCAGCGGGAGCAGGAAGGCAGCCGCATCATTTGTTCAAGAGCTGCGGCCGCGGAATACCGTGTTAGACACTCGACGATCTCGCGCGATTCCACGGCATTTTGCAGCAAGATCTGCTGCGCGCGTTCGCCAGCTACGGTCTGACTGCCGAATCCGCGCAGCAATACGATGGGATCTCCGCCGGTGAGCGGTTGGATGAACCGTTCGAAGAGGCGACGAAACAACGGTTCGCCGACTATCCACACCAGAGAAGTACGCACCGCGGTGTCCCAGGCCGCCGCGTTGAACGCCAGGATCGCTTCCAGATGAGGCAAGAGTTGTTCGGTGGAAGCTTGGCGAAGGTCAAAATCAGACAGCAAACTGAGTTGGGCAAGCTGTGTGGGCAGGGCACGTTCCCGCCACCATCGCGCCCGCCGGCGGAATTGCCTGAAATAACGCAACGGCAGCAGCATGACGCCGGGTCCCATGCGGCAACCCTTGCGGGCGTAAAAGAAGCTGTTGATCAATGTGTAGGGCGGATCCAGGCTCCCCACACCCATCTCCGGGCTTTGAGCGTCCAGGAGCTTCATAATGGCCGGCAGTTGAGCAGTGGCATACAACGGTGAAACAGGCCCGGGCAAGTACTCGGCCATGCCGCCCCCAGCGCGGACCCAATGGGCACCGGGCATGGGACTCTCCCACGGCACTTCCGGCCGTGCCGAAGCTGGGTTGTCCACTAACGCTGTAATGGGGCGCGCCTGAAGAATGTGGATTTGGCCTTCCTGATCGATGGACCACTCGATGTCCTGTGGCACACCGAAATGAGCTTCAATCGCCAAGGCCATGTGGACCAGTGTTTGAAGAGCCCCCTGATCCAGGCGGATGCTGTTCGCACTGGCCAGGCGCTCCTCATGAAGCTCCCGTGTGGCGCGGTCCACAACGTAGTGATCCGGCGTGGCCGTACCGGAAACCAGAGCTTCTCCCAGGCCTTGGCATGCTTCGAGCACGAGTAATTGCCGGTTTCCGGTGATCGGCTCGACGGTGAATAGCACGCCCGACAGGCGGGCATCCACCATTCTTTGCACAAAGACGGCCAATTGAGCGGAGCTCTCCGGAATCTGTAGCTGCCTGCGGTAAGAAACGGCGCGCTGCCCCCAGAGAGAAGCCCAGCATTCCCGCACGGCATCGTAAAGAGCCGGCAAGCCTTCCACGTTCAAGACCGTAGTCTGGTTTCCGGCGGACGAATTGTGCTGCTGGTCTTCGCAAGTTGCCGAAGATCGCGCTGCCACCTTGCCCCCGAGTGCCTGGTAGCCTTCCGCGATCTCCGCGGCAAGGTCCGGAGGAATGGTGCCGGCAGCAAAAGCTGCGCGTATATGCCCGGCCGCGGCCGCGGCATCCAATTCCGAAAGTGACCTTTCGATCACACCATCGATGGAATTGGCCTTCACGAAAGCGCGATAGCCATGGGTTGTGATACAGAACCCCGGCGGTACCGGCATGCCCATCCGTCCCAAACGGGCCAGGTTGACGGCCTTTCCGCCAGCCAGGTCTAGCCTTTCGCAGGCGGCGTCGGACACGTCAACTCGATAAGTGTCGTGGTCCATCGTGGTCACATGGTCTCGCGAACTGTCTGCAGCATCGAATACCGTTTCTCGCATAAGAGCATCACAGGCAAGTAGAGGAGCAGGAAGAGCAAAGCTTTGCCGGCCATCTGGAGCGGCGTCGCCGACAGGTCGTCGAAGATCGCTTTATCCAGTAGAATTTTCAGCAGAAACGCGGCCAAGAAAGGCAAATGCAAGGTGCCTAGGTATACTGCAATTTCATTGACGCTATGGCCACAGCTCTTCCTGGCGATGCAGAACTGGATGGTAGAGGACACCGCCAGCAGAACCATGGTGGTCCAGGCCGCACCGGCCAGGCCCAACCCGGCCTTGATAACTGCAAACTGCACCAATAATCCGACGGGAAGCAGGATGGAGAACACCTTCAGCAGGTAAGTCAGTTTGTCGGCAGCCACCAGGAAAG